>NZ_BAAAKK010000010.1:0-1214 GCF_039527715.1 Agrococcus citreus | reverse complement strand
CATCTGGAGCCGATGAAGGACGTAGTAATCTGCGATAAGCCTCGGGGAGCTGATAAACGAGCTTCGATCCGAGGATCTCCGAATGGGGAAACCCCGCTGGGCGGCGTGCCGACCCAGTGACTCCCGCCTGAATATATAGGGCGGGTAGAGGGAACGTGGGGAAGTGAAACATCTCAGTACCCACAGGAAGAGAAAACAACAGTGATTCCGTAAGTAGTGGCGAGCGAACGCGGAAGAGGCTAAACCGATCGTGTGTGATATCCGGCAGGAGTTGCACGATCGGGGTTGTGGGACATTTCAGCTGCTCTGCCGAGCAGCAAGCATTACAGACCGTGGTAGGCGAAGGACTTGGAAAGGTCCATCGAAGAGGGTGACAATCCCGTAGCCGAAACCATGCGATGGTGCGAAGTTCATCCCAAGTAGCACGGGGCCCGAGAAATCCCGTGTGAATCTGCCAGGACCACCTGGTAAGCCTAAATACTCCCAGATGACCGATAGCGGACAAGTACCGTGAGGGAAAGGTGAAAAGTACCCCGGGAGGGGAGTGAAATAGTACCTGAAACCGTTTGCTTACAAACCGTTGGAGCAGCCTTAGTAGCTGTGACAGCGTGCCTTTTGAAGAATGAGCCTGCGAGTTAGCGATATGTGGCGAGGTTAACCCGTGAGGGGTAGCCGTAGCGAAAGCGAGTCTGAATAGGGCGATTCAGTCGCATGTCCTAGACCCGAAGCGAAGTGATCTATCCATGGCCAGGTTGAAGCGAGGGTAAGACCTCGTGGAGGACCGAACCCACTTAGGTTGAAAACTGAGGGGATGAGCTGTGGATAGGGGTGAAAGGCCAATCAAACTTCGTGATAGCTGGTTCTCTCCGAAATGCATTTAGGTGCAGCGTTGCGTGTTTCTTGCCGGAGGTAGAGCTACTGGATGGCCGATGGGCCCCAAAAGGTTACTGACGTCAGCCAAACTCCGAATGCCGGTAAGTGAGAGCGCAGCAGTGAGACGGTGGGGGATAAGCTTCATCGTCGAGAGGGAAACAACCCAGACCACCGACTAAGGTCCCTAAGCATGTGCTAAGTGGAAAAGGATGTGGAGTTGCTTAGACAACCAGGAGGTTGGCTTAGAAGCAGCCACCCTTGAAAGAGTGCGTAATAGCTCACTGGTCAAGTGATTCTGCGCCGACAATTTAGCGGGGCTCAAGCACATCACCGAAGTCGTG
>NZ_BAAAKK010000009.1:0-1382 GCF_039527715.1 Agrococcus citreus | reverse complement strand
GGGTGAGTAATACGTGAGCAATGTGCCCTTGACTCTGGGATAAGCGCTGGAAACGGCGTCTAATACCGGATACGACGATCGGAGGCATCTCCTGGTCGTGGAAAGAACTTCGGTCAAGGATCAGCTCACGGCCTATCAGTTAGTTGGTGAGGTAATGGCTCACCAAGACGACGACGGGTAGCCGGCCTGAGAGGGTGACCGGCCACACTGGGACTGAGACACGGCCCAGACTCCTACGGGAGGCAGCAGTGGGGAATATTGCACAATGGGCGCAAGCCTGATGCAGCAACGCCGCGTGAGGGACGAAGGCCTTCGGGTTGTAAACCTCTTTTAGCAGGGAAGAAGCGAAAGTGACGGTACCTGCAGAAAAAGCACCGGCTAACTACGTGCCAGCAGCCGCGGTAATACGTAGGGTGCAAGCGTTGTCCGGAATTATTGGGCGTAAAGAGCTCGTAGGCGGTTTGTCACGTCTGCTGTGAAAACCCGAGGCTCAACCTCGGGCTTGCAGTGGGTACGGGCAGACTAGAGTGCGGTAGGGGAGATTGGAATTCCTGGTGTAGCGGTGGAATGCGCAGATATCAGGAGGAACACCGATGGCGAAGGCAGATCTCTGGGCCGTAACTGACGCTGAGGAGCGAAAGCATGGGGAGCAAACAGGCTTAGATACCCTGGTAGTCCATGCCGTAAACGTTGGGAACTAGATGTGGGGACCATTCCACGGTCTCCGTGTCGTAGCTAACGCATTAAGTTCCCCGCCTGGGGAGTACGGCCGCAAGGCTAAAACTCAAAGGAATTGACGGGGGCCCGCACAAGCGGCGGAGCATGCGGATTAATTCGATGCAACGCGAAGAACCTTACCAAGGCTTGACATATACGAGAACGCGCTGGAGACAGCGAACTCTTTGGACACTCGTATACAGGTGGTGCATGGTTGTCGTCAGCTCGTGTCGTGAGATGTTGGGTTAAGTCCCGCAACGAGCGCAACCCTCGTCCTATGTTGCCAGCACGTAATGGTGGGAACTCATGGGATACTGCCGGGGTCAACTCGGAGGAAGGTGGGGATGAGGTCAAATCATCATGCCCCTTATGTCTTGGGCTTCACGCATGCTACAATGGCCGGTACAATGGGCTGCAATACCGTAAGGTGGAGCGAATCCCAAAAAGCCGGTCTCAGTTCGGATTGAGGTCTGCAACTCGACCTCATGAAGTCGGAGTCGCTAGTAATCGTAGATCAGCAACGCTACGGTGAATACGTTCCCGGGCCTTGTACACACCGCCCGTCAAGTCATGAAAGTCGGTAACACCCGAAGCCAGTGGCCTAACCTCACGGAGGGAGCTGTCGAAGGTGGGATCGGTGATTAGGACTAAGTCGTAACAAGGTA
>NZ_BAAAKK010000008.1:0-1948 GCF_039527715.1 Agrococcus citreus | reverse complement strand
TGAGTAGCGAAAGACATGTGAGAAACATGTCCTCCGAAAGACCAAGGGTTCCAGGGTCAAGCTAATCTTCCCTGGGTAAGCCGGGACCTAAGGCGAGGCCGACAGGCGTAGTCGATGGACATCAGGTTGATACTCCTGAGCTGGCGAAGAACCGCCCAAGTCAATCCAGTAATGCTAAGAGTCCGAATCCTTGGACCGATCCCTTCGGGGTGACGTCCTTGGCCTAGCGCTCGACCCTATGCTGGTGCGGCTAGCGTATTAACAGGTGTGACGCAGGAAGGTAGCAGAACCGGGCCGATGGTTGAGTCCGGGTAAGCCGTAGGGCGTGGGATAGGCAAATCCGTCCCACATGAAGCCTGAGAGCTTTGCCGAACCCTTAGAGGGAAGTCTGTGATCCTATGCTGCCTAGAAAAGCATCGACGCGAGGTTCAAGTCACCCGTACCCCAAACCGACTCAGGTGGTCAGGTAGAGAATACCAAGGAGATCGAGAGAATCGTGGTTAAGGAACTCGGCAAAATGCCCCCGTAACTTCGGGAGAAGGGGGGCCTGAGGCGTGACGGCACTAGCTGCCCGAGCGTTTGAAGGCCGCAGAGACCAGTGGGAAGCGACTGTTTACTAAAAACACAGGTCCGTGCTAAGTCGCAAGACGATGTATACGGACTGACGCCTGCCCGGTGCTGGAAGGTTAAGAGGAAGGGTTAGCGCAAGCGAAGCTCAGAATTTAAGCCCCAGTAAACGGCGGTGGTAACTATAACCATCCTAAGGTAGCGAAATTCCTTGTCGGGTAAGTTCCGACCTGCACGAATGGCGTAACGACTTCCCAGCTGTCTCAACCGCGAACTCGGCGAAATTGCACTACGAGTAAAGATGCTCGTTACGCGCAGCAGGACGGAAAGACCCCGTGACCTTTACTACAGCTTGGTATTGGTGTTCGGTGTGGCTTGTGTAGGATAGGTGGGAGACTGTGAAGCTCGGACGCTAGTTCGGGTGGAGTCATTGTTGAAATACCACTCTGGTCACTCTGGATATCTAACTTCGAACCGTAATCCGGTTCAGGGACAGTGCCTGGTGGGTAGTTTAACTGGGGCGGTTGCCTCCCAAAAAGTAACGGAGGCGCCCAAAGGTTCCCTCAACCTGGTTGGCAATCAGGTGTCGAGTGTAAGTGCACAAGGGAGCTTGACTGTGACAGTGACAACTGGAGCAGGGACGAAAGTCGGGACTAGTGATCCGGCAGTGGCTTGTGGAAGCGCTGTCGCTCAACGGATAAAAGGTACCTCGGGGATAACAGGCTGATCTTGCCCAAGAGTCCATATCGACGGCATGGTTTGGCACCTCGATGTCGGCTCGTCGCATCCTGGGGCTGGAGTAGGTCCCAAGGGTTGGGCTGTTCGCCCATTAAAGCGGCACGCGAGCTGGGTTTAGAACGTCGTGAGACAGTTCGGTCCCTATCCGCTGCGCGCGTAGGAAGTTTGAGAGGATCTGACCCTAGTACGAGAGGACCGGGTTGGACGAACCTCTGGTGTGTCAGTTGTTCCGCCAGGAGCACCGCTGATTAGCTACGTTCGGGATGGATAACCGCTGAAAGCATCTAAGCGGGAAGCCGGCCTCAAGATGAGACTTCCATGCCTTCGGGCGAGAGGCTCCCAGCCAGACTACTGGGTTGATAGGCCGGATGTGGAAGTGGGGACTACAGACCCATGAAGCTGACCGGTACTAATAAGCCGATAATTTGATAACACCTATATGAGCTTGCTGCTCGCGTCCACTTTGTGGTTCCCGATGTACGGTCGGGAACTGCAGCCCTCCACGACAGTGGAGAGCTGTGCAGATCGAAACATCAACAGTGTTTCGGCGGCCATAGCGAGAGGGAAACGCCCGGTCACATTCCGAACCCGGAAGCTAAGGCTCTCAGCGCCGATGGTACTGCAGGGGGGACCCTGTGGGAGA
>NZ_BAAAKK010000007.1:0-3423 GCF_039527715.1 Agrococcus citreus | reverse complement strand
AGTAGGACACCGCCGGACTTTCTTTGGAAAGGGGCCCCAGTTCATCTGGGGCCCCTTTTTTCATTTGTACGACCCTGATGGGAGCATGGTGCCATGAACGACCAGCCGAATCCGAGCTCCGATCGGGATGACCGACGTCGCTCCGCCGACGACCGCGGCCGTCCGCAGCGCAGCGGCGACAATCGCCCTCAGCGTGGCGGCGACAGCCGGCCCCAGCGCGGCGGCGACAGCCGGCCTTCGCGCGACGGCGACCGTCGTCCTCCTCGCGATGGGGACCGTCGTCCGCCGCAGCGCGATGGCGAGCGTCGCTTCGGTGACCGTGACTCGCGCCCGCAGCGCGAGAGCGACCGTCGTCCTCCTCGTGACGGTGACCGTCGTCCTCCTCGTGATGGGGACCGTCGTCCGACGCAGCGCGATGGCGAGCGTCGCTTCGGTGACCGTGACTCGCGCCCGCAGCGCGAGGGTGACCGTCGTCCTCCTCGTGACGGCGACCGTCGTCCTCCTCGTGACGGCGACCGTCGTCCTCCTCGTGACGGCGATCGTCGTCCGCCGCAGCGAGACGGTGAGCGTCGCTTCGGCGATCGCGACTCGCGTCCGCAGCGCGACGGCGACCGTCGTCCTCCCCGTGATGGGGACCGTCGTCCTCCGCAGCGAGACGGTGAGCGTCGCTTCAGCGACCGCGACTCGCGTCCGCAGCGCGACGGCGACCGTCGTCCTCCCCGTGATGGGGACCGCCGTCCTCCGCAGCGCGACGGTGAGCGTCGCTTCGGCGACTCGCGTCCGCAGCCGGAGCGGAAGCCGCTGCGCCCCGGTGACACCGGCTACCGCGCCGATGGCAGCGACGGTCGCGAGCGACCCGACACTGACCGTCGTCCTCCGCAGCGCGACGGGCAGGACCGCTTCGGTCGCGACGACCAGCGGCGCCGCGACACGCAGCGCGATCGCAACCAGGGTCCGCAGCGCGACGCCGCGCGACCGGGGCGCGACTTCGAGCACCGTGGCGTCGGCTCCGGCGAGAGCTTCAAGCAGGTCCGCGAGGACGAGGTCGTGGCTCCGCCGCTGCCCGACGACATCCGAGCCGAGGATCTCGACATCGGTGCGCGCATGCAGCTGAAGACGCTGACGAAGGACAACGCCGAGTTCGTCGCCAAGCACATGGCGATGGCATCCCGCTCCATCGACGACAGCCCCGAGCTCGCGCACCAGCACGCGCTCGCCGCGGCTCGTCGAGCCGGCCGGATCGGCGTCGTTCGCGAGACGCTCGCGATCACCGCCTACCAGCTGGGCGACTTCGCGCTCGCACTCCGCGAGCTGCGCACCTACCGTCGCATCACCGGCCGGGATGATCAGCTGCCCCTCATGGCGGACTGCGAGCGCGGCCTCGGTCGCCCCGAGAAGGCGCTCGAGCTGGCACGCTCCGTCGAGCCGTCGACGCTCGAGACCCCGGTGCGCGTCGAGCTGGCGATCGTGAAGTCGGGCGCGAGGCTCGACCTCGGCCAGGCCGAGGCTGCCCTCGAGGAGCTCCGCATCCCCGAGCTGCAGAAGGACAAGGCCTTCGAGTACAGCCCGGCCCTCTTCGCCAGCTACGCCGGCGTGCTCGAGGAGCTCGGTCGCGACGAGGAGGCCGCCGAGTGGATGGCCCTCGCCGAGCGCGCTATCGATGCGCTCGAGGCTGCCCTCGCTCCTGGCGAGCTCGAAGAGGTCACGATCGTCACCGAGCGCATCGAGAGCGACGACATCGAGGACGAGGGCATCGACCTCGAGGTCGATGAGGCTCCGGTTGTCGATGAGGCTCCGGTTGTCGATGAGGCTCCGGTTGTCGATGAGGCTGCTGCTGCCGATGAGGCTGCTGGCGTCGATGAGGCTCCCGCTGTCGATGAGGCTCCCGCTGCCGATGAGGCTCTCGCTGCCGATGAGGCTCCCGCTGCCGATGAGGCTCTCGCTGCCGATGAGGCTCTCGCTGCCGATGAGGCTCCCGCTGCCGACGAGGCTCCCGCAGGGGAGGAGCCCGCACCCCACGGCGATGCGCTCTTCGGCGATGCCCTCTTCGGCGACGAGCTGATCGGCGAGCGGCGGGACGACGAGCGCTGATGGCGCTGTTCCGCAAGAGCGCGGCCCCCACCCCGCTCGACGGCGTCGACTGCCTCTACGTCGATCTCGACGGCGTCGTCTACAAGGGCGCTGACGCGATCCCGCACGCGGTGGACAGCATCCGCGCGACCGGCCTGCCGACGGCGTACCTCACGAACAACGCGTCGCGGACCGATGCCGAGGTCGCCGAGCACCTGTCGTCGTTCGGGCTCGAGGTCCAGCCCGAGCAGGTCGTGACGAGCCCGCAGGCAGCGATGCGACTGCTCGCCGCGCACCTCGAGCCCGGCGACCCCGTGCTCGTCGTCGGCGGCGCTGGCATCGTCGTCGAGATCGAGGCCCGCGGCTGGCGGGTCGTGCGCACCGCGGCCGAGCAGCCGAAGGCAGTCGTGCAGGGCTTCCACCCGTCGGTCGGATGGAAGGACCTCGCCGAGGCATCGTTCGCGCTGCAGCGCAAGCCGGCGGACGGCGGGATCCCGTGGATCGCGACGAACGGCGACTGGACGATCCCCGTCGCCGGCGGCATCGCGCCGGGCAACGGCACGCTCGTCTCTGCAGTGCACACCGCGGTCGGCCGCCTCGCCGACTTCGCGGGCAAGCCCGAGACCCCCATGTTCGAGCTCGCGACCGAGCGGTTCGACGCGAAGGCGCCGGCGATGATCGGCGACCGGCTCGACACCGACATCCTCGGCGCGAGCCGCACCGGCATTCGGTCGATCCTGGTGCTCACCGGCATCGATCGCGGCGCGAGCCTCATCGCCGCCGATGCGTCCATGCGTCCCGACCACGTGATCGAGGACCTGCGCGGCCTCACCGAGCCGATCCTCCCGGTGCGCGAGACGCTCGAGACGTCGACCGGTGACGTCTACTTCGAGGTGGGGGCCGCAGCGGTGCGGCGCTCGGGCATCGACGTGACGCTCGTGCGGCCGGGGGAGCGGGCAGTCGACAGCATCCGTGCCGCATGCGCGGCCGTGTGGACTGCCGACCGACCGGTGCTCGGCCTGCGGGTGTCGCCGGAGCTGCTCGCGCTCTGATACGCTGACATCCCACTTCGAAGACGAGGGTGCGGAGCGCACAGCGCGACGGACAGCATGCAGCTGCCGAGCGCGACACGCCGGTTTGACGGCGCGCCGAAGTCGTGTAACCTAGACAGGTTGCCATCAACCGGGACTGAATGTCCGGTGTGAGCTTTGCTCCGCACAGCGTGTCGATTTGACACGGTCTGAGAAGTGGTTACGATAGAGAAGTTGCCTCGGCGCAGAACCTGAGAGGGGGATGCACGAGAGCGTCTGATCCTTGAGAACTCAACAGCGTGCACAATGTCAAATGCCAAAT
>NZ_BAAAKK010000006.1:265537-277016 GCF_039527715.1 Agrococcus citreus | reverse complement strand
CGACGTCGTGACGAGCGGCGCGACCGCTCGCGAGGCCGTGCGCGCGGTGCGCGCAGCGGGCTGCCGACCGGTCGCGATCGCGGCAGTCGCACGCACGCCGAAGCGGGGTACATGACTTTCAGGCAGTCCCATCCGGCGGGGGTAGAGTGACCGGCACGCAAGTCGGCATTGCAAGCCGCAAGCGCCGACGCCGATCCGCAGGGGAGGCCACCATGGACATCACGTTCGGCGCCAAGGGCGCAGACATCACCGACCGGTTCCGCGCATACGCGGAGGAGAAGCTCGCGAAGGTCACGCAGCTGCTCCCGCGAGCGACGGCGCTCGATGTCAAGCTCACCCGCCACGCCGATCCGCACGTCGCCATCGCCGGCGGCCGCGTCGAGATCACGGTCCACGGACCGGGCTCGATCATCCGCTCCGAGTCCGACGGGCCCGACAAGTACATGGCCTTCGACTCCGCCTTCCACCGCATCATGGAGCGCGCACGCCGCGTCCACGACAAGCGCCACGACCACAGCGCCCGCCGCCGCCTGCCGCTGCGCGAGGCCGCCGCGGCCGGCTTCGAGCAGGTCGCCATCACGCCCGCAGACCCCGCCGTCGTCGAGGCCGTCACCACCGGCGCGCTCCCGATCGTGAGCCAGGAGCAGCAGGAGGCCGAGAACGAGTGGTCGCCCGTGGTGATCCGCGAGAAGCGATTCCCGGCGAAGCGCATGAGCGTGCGCGATGCCGTCGACCAGATGGAGCTCGTCGGCCACCCCTTCTACCTCTTCGTCGACGAGGCGACGGATGAGTGCGCCGTCGTCTACCGCCGCAAGGGCTGGTCGTACGGCGTCATCTCGCTCGACGACAGCGCGGTCGACTCGCCCGCCGCATCCGCCACCGAGGCGGAGCGCGCGGCGTCCTGAACCGCTCGAGGCGGCTCCCCGGAGTGCTCTGGGGAGCCGCCTCGATGGCGTTGCTACGATGAGCAGTCGGTCAACGGACCGTGACCGAACTGACGAACACCGGGAGGCATCCCTCGTGGCCAACTTCTTCGAGAACCTGCTCCGCGCGGGCGAAGGCCGACTGCGGCGCCGTCTGGAGCGCATCGCCGCGGATGTCGCAGCGCTCGAGGACGCGTTCGAGGAGCTGACCGACGAGGAGCTCGCCGGTGAGACCGCCGAGTTCCGCCAGCGCTACGCCGACGGGGAGTCGCTCGACGCGATGCTGCCCGAGGCGTTCGCGGCCGTCCGCGAGGCTGCGAAGCGCACGCTCGGCATGCGGCCCTACGACGTGCAGATCATGGGTGCCGCCGCGCTCCACCTCGGCAACATCGCCGAGATGAAGACGGGTGAGGGCAAGACGCTCGTCGCGCCAATCGCCGCCTACCTCGGCGCGATCCCCGGCACCGGCGTGCACATCGTCACGGTGAACGACTACCTCGCGAGCTACCAGTCTGAGCTCATGGGCCGCGTCTTCCGCGCGCTCGGCATGACGACCGGATGCATCATCTCGGGCCAGACGCCCGAGGTGCGCAAGCAGCAGTACGACGCCGACGTCACCTACGGCACGAACAACGAGTTCGGCTTCGACTACCTGCGCGACAACATGGCGCACTCGAAGGAGGCGATGGTGCAGCGCGGCCACGGCTTCGCCATCGTCGACGAGGTCGACTCGATCCTCATCGACGAGGCGCGCACGCCGCTCATCATCTCCGGCCCCGCCGCGGGCGAGGCCAACCGTTGGTTCGCCGAGTTCGCGCGCATCGCCAAGCGCCTGCGCCCCGAGATCGACTACGAGGTCGACGAGAAGAAGCGCACCGTCGGCGTGCTCGAGCCCGGCATCGAGCGGGTCGAGGACCTGCTCGGCATCGACAGCCTCTACGAGTCGGCGAACACGCCGCTCATCTCCTTCCTCAACACCGCGCTCAAGGCGAAGGCGCTCTTCAAGCGCGACAGCGACTACGTCGTCATGAACGGCGAGGTGCTCATCGTCGACGAGCACACCGGCCGCATCATGCAGGGCCGCCGCTTCAACGAGGGCATCCACCAGGCGATCGAGGCGAAGGAGGGGGTGCAGATCAAGGCCGAGAACCAGACGGTCGCGACGGTCACCCTGCAGAACTACTTCCGCCTCTACGACAAGCTCTCGGGCATGACCGGCACCGCCGACACCGAGGCCGCCGAGTTCATGGCGACCTACAAGCTCGGCGTCGTCCCCATCCCGACGAACAAGCCGATGCAGCGCGACGACAAGTCCGACCTCGTCTACGCGACCGTCGAGGGCAAGTTCAAGCACGTCGTCGACGACATCGTCGCGCGCCACGAGGCGGGGCAGCCCGTGCTCGTCGGCACCACGAGCGTCGAGAAGAGCGAGTACCTCTCGGGGCTGCTCGCGAAGGCGGGCGTCAAGCACGAGGTGCTCAACGCGAAGAACCACGCGCGAGAGGCCGCGATCGTCGCGCAGGCGGGCCGCCTGGGCGGCGTCACGGTCGCGACGAACATGGCCGGTCGAGGCACCGACATCATGCTCGGCGGCAACGCCGAGCACCTCGCGGTCACCCGCATGCAGGAGCTGGGCCTCAACCCCACCGACATGCCGGAGGAGTACGAGGCGCGCTGGGACGAGGTCTTCGCCGAGGTGAAGGCCGAGGTCGAGGCGGAGGCCGCGAAGGTCGTCGAGGCGGGCGGGCTCTACGTGCTCGGCACCGAGCGCCACGAGTCGCGCCGCATCGACAACCAGCTGCGCGGGCGCTCCGGCCGCCAGGGCGACCCGGGCGAGAGCCGCTTCTACCTCTCGATGCAGGACGACCTGCTGCGGCTCTTCGGCGGCTCCGTCGCGGAGCGCTTCATGGCCGTCGACGCGGACGAGGACGAGATCCCGCTCGAGTCGAAGATCTTCACGCGCACGATCCGCACCGCGCAGTCGCAGATCGAGTCGCGGAACGCCGAGATGCGCAAGAACGTGCTCAAGTACGACGACGTGATGAACCGCCAGCGCGAGGCGATCTACTCCGACCGCCGGCACATCCTCGACGGCGACGACCTCGCGGGCCGCGTGCAGGGCTTCCTCGAGGGCGCGCTGCGCTCGCTCGTCTCGGATCACGCGGTCGGCAACGACAGCGACGAGTGGAACCTCGAGGCCCTTTGGACCGAGGCGAAGCTGCTCTACCCGGTCGGCATCACGATCGACGAGGTCGTCGCCGAGGCGCACCCGCGCCTCACGGCCGACTTCCTCTACGAGCAGCTGCTCTCCGACGCCAAGATCGCGTACCAGAAGCGCGAGGAGTCGCTCGGCTCGCCCGCGATGCGACTGCTCGAGCGCCGCGTCGTGCTGTCGGTCATCGACCGCAAGTGGCGCGACCACCTCTACGAGATGGACTACTTGCGCGAGGGCATCGGCCTGCGCACGATGGCGCAGCGCGACCCGGTCGTCGAGTACCAGAACGAGGGCTTCGCGCTCTACCAGCAGATGATGTCAGCGATCCGCGAGGAGTCGATCTCGTTCCTGTTCAACCTCGACGTCAAGGTGCAGCAGGGCGCGACGCCCGACGCGCCGGCGCTCGAGGGCGGCGGCCTCGAGGAGCCCGCCGAGGAGGACACGGCGGCGCTCACGTACTCGGCGCCCGACGAGGACGGCGAGGCCTCGCTGCACGACGACAAGGGCAAGGAGCTCGGCGTCGTCGGCAAGGCGCGCCCGCGCTCCGGCAACCCGGCGGTCGCTGCGAAGTCGAAGCCCGCGGGCGGCAATCGCGAGCAGCGCCGTGCCGCCGAGAAGCAGGCGAAGGTCGCGCCGAAGAAGGGCGCGTTCGGGCAGCTGCAGGACGCCGACAACACCGACGGCCAGGCCCGCTGACGCTCCGCCCGCTCGCAGCCAGCTGAGTGGCGCTTCCGGCATGTGAGTGGCGCCTCCGGCATGTGAGCGGCGCCTCCGGCATCTGAGTGGCGCCTCCGGCAGGTGAGTGGCGCCTCCGGCAGGTGAGTGGCGCTTCCGGCAGGTGAGTGGCGCGCCCCGGAATGGCCGGCATCCTGCATGGTTCCGGATGCGCCGCTCACGTGGGAGGCGCCACTCAGTCGCGGGAGGCGCCACTCAGTCGTGGGAGGCGCCACTCAGTCGCGGGAGGCGCCACTCAGTCGCGGGAGGCGCCACTCAGGCGCGGGGGGCGCCACTCAGGCGCGGGGGGCGCCACTCAGGCGCGGGGAGGCGCCACTCAGGTGCGGCGGGCGCCACTCGGCGGGTAGAGCCCCGCCGTCAGTCGTCGAGCGAGCGCAGGCCGTTGTAGGCCGTGACGCCGAGCGGCGGGCCGTAGGCGCCCGTGTCGCCGCCGTTCGAGTAGACCGCGGTGATGTGGCCGGCCCCCGTCGCGGGATCGAGGTTCGACACGAACCCTGAGCCGGAGGCGCCGTCGCCCATCGCGCAGTCGGCGCCGTAGTTCGCGTCGCCTCCCGCGCCGTAGTTCAGCTCCTCGTCGGCGCAGTACCGCAGCACCTCGGCGTCGAAGTCGTCGTTGCCGGGGTAGCCGGCGATCACGACGCCGTTCGTCTCGGCCGTGAAGCTGATGCCCTGACCGCCGACGGCGTCCTCGAGCGTCGCGCCGTCCTGCGGCGCGAAGCGGATGAAGCCGAAGTCGAAGCCCATCCAGCCGTCGTCGTCGGCGCCGTCGAGCCACCGTTCGTTCGCCTCGAGGTACTGGCTCGGCACCCACCAGTCCTCGGCCTCCCACGTGCCGAACGGCGCCTCGCCGCGCTCGTAGCCCGGCTCGAACGTGATCCGGTCGTAGTAGTCGCGCGTGTCGTCGTCGAAGACGCAGTGCGCCGCGGTGACGACGACGAGCCCGGAGTCGCTGTTGATGACGGTGCCGCTGCACGTGTACTCGGCGCCGTCCGCCTCGAGCACGAGCCGCCCGACGGTCGTGAGCAGCAGGCTCTCGTCGGTCGTGTGGGACGTGCCGGCGAGCAGCTCGTCGCCGTCCTCGTGCTCCATCATCGCGATGCCCGGCGCGACCCGGGCCGTGCCGCGCGTCGCCTCGAGCACGAGGTCGAGCGCGGCATCCGGGAAGTAGCCGTCGACCGTCTCGCCGCGCGAGCCGGCGTACAGGTCGCCCGTGTCGGCATCCGTCTCGTCCTCGGTCGTGATCGGCTCGTCGGGCTCGACCGGCTGCACCTCGACCTGCGAACCGCCGGACGTCTGCGACGGCTGCGCCGGGGGCTGCTGCGGCTGGCGCAGCTGCGTCGGCAGCGGCGGCGGCAGGATGACGCAGCCGCTCATCGTGACGATGGCGACGGATGCCGCCACGACGGCAGCGGTTCGGGCGAGGCGCATGCTCCGACGCTAGGCGCGCGCGCCGCACGGACGCTGGGAGGTCGCGCCGTGCGTCAGGACCGAGGTCACGACCGCGAGGTCACGCGGGCGGGTCGACGGCGACGAGCATGATCGCCGTCCAGTGGCACACGAACGCGACGAGCGTGCAGAAGTGGAAGATCTCGTGGAAGCCGAAGTGGCCCGGGTAGGGGTTGGGCCGCTTCATCCCGTAGATGACCGCGCCGATCGTGTAGGCGAGGCCGCCGGCGCCGATGAGGAGCGCGGTCGCCGCGTTCGCGACCCAGATCTGCGGCAGGAACGCGACCGCGGCCCAGCCGAGCGCGAGGTAGATCGGCACGTACAGCCAGCGCGGGGCGTGCAGCCAGAAGATGCGGAAGGCGATGCCGAGCAGCGCGCCGACCCAGATGACGGTGAGCAGGATCCAGTCGGTGGGCGACGGGAGCGTGAGCAGCGCGATCGGCGTGTAGCTGCCGGCGATGAGCAGGAAGATGTTGGCGTGGTCGAGCCGCTTGAGCACGACGCGCGTGCGCTCCTGCCAGCGGAAGCGGTGGTAGACGGCCGACACGCTGAACATGAGCAGGCTCGACGCGGCATAGACGGCGGTGGAGATCGTGGCGGTCGCGCCCTCGGCGAGCACGATGAGCACGATGCCGGCGATGAGCGACAGCGGCGCCGTCGCGGCGTGGATCCAGCCGCGCCACGAGGGCTTGTCCTCGACGGACGCCTCGACGATCGCGTCGCCCGCGGCCTCGATGAGCGGCAGGTGCGCCGGGTCGGGCTCGCTGACGCGCACCTCCGGGGCGGGCCGGTCGTCAGGGGAGGGACGAGCGGACCCGTTCTGCAGTGCCATAGGGACAGCGTACGGCGTACGCAGTGCCGCGTCGAGCATCCGCGTGCGCGGCCGCGGGTCGGAGCGGCGGGTAGATTCGTCGCGTGCGACTGCGCAGCGCCCCGGGCTCACGGCTCGTCTACCGCTACTACGAGCGGCGGCTCCGCCGCGACCTCCAGCACGCCGTCGTGCCGCGGCACATCGCCATGATCATCGACGGCAACCGCCGCTGGGCGCGCGAGCAGAAGCTCGCGAGCGCCGGCCACGGGCATCGCGCCGGCGCCGCGAAGCTGCGCGAGTTCGTCGACTGGTGCGCCGAGATCGGCGTCGAGGTCGTCACGCTCTACCTGCTCTCTCGCGACAACCTCACGGGGCGGGCAGACGAGGAGCTCGGCGAGCTGTGCGAGATCATCGCCGAGCTCGCCGACGACCTCTCCCGCCAGCCGGGCCGACGCATCCGTCACGTGGGCGACGTGCGCGGCCTGCCGGCGCCGCTGTGCTCCGCGCTCTCGGCGGCGGTCGCGCGCAGCGCCGAGCAGGAGGGCCTCGTCGTGAACCTCGCCGTCGGGTACGGCGGCAGGCACGAGGTCGTGGAGGCGGTGCGCACGATCCTCACGGGTGCCGACGGGGCGACGGTCGCCGAGATCGCCGAGCGGCTCTCGCCCGAGCTCATCGCGCAGCACCTCGGCACGGCGGGCCAGCCCGATCCCGACCTCGTGATCCGCACCTCGGGCGAGCAGCGGCTGAGCGACTTCATGCTGTGGCAGAGCGCGCACAGCGAGTTCTACTTCGTCGAGGCGCTCGGGCCCGACCTGCGCGAGGTCGACTTCCTGCGCGCCGTGCGCGCCTACGGGCAGCGAGAACGGCGCTACGGGCGCTAGGGAACCTTCAACCTCTGGATCAGGTGAACTCTCGGTGACGTCGGTGTGTCCTCCGACGCGTCCCCGGAGGGGCGCGCGTAGATTCGGCCGTGTCGGGCAGTTCCGCCCGACAGCGAGCGGCCATCGCGCCAGCGAGCAGCACGGGAGGCGACGGCCGCGTGGATCCGACCCCAGGGTCGGGAGGGAGCATCACGTGCCTCAACTCGCCACCACCTCCGAGAGCGGCTCCGCCGAGGCAGAGGGCCTCGACACCCGCCAGCGCACCTACGTGCTCGACACGAGCGTGCTGCTGTCCGATCCGGGGGCGATCCACCGCTTCGCCGAGCACGCCGTCGTGATCCCCGTGGTCGTGATCGCCGAGCTCGAGAAGAAGCGGCACGATCCCGAGATCGGCTACTTCGCGCGCAAGGCGCTGCGCAACCTCGACGACCTGCGGGTCGAGCACGAGCGGCTCGACTTCCCGGTGCCCACCGAGGGCGGCGGCTCCCTGCGGGTCGAGCTCAACCACTCCAACCAGCAGGTGCTGCCGAGCGGCCTGCAGCTGGGCGACAACGACTCGCGCATCCTCGCGGTCGCGTCGAACCTCGCAGCCGACGGGCTCGACGTCTGCATCGTGTCGAAGGACATGCCGATGCGCGTGAAGGCCGCCTCGATCGGCCTGCCGGCGGAGGAGTACCTCGCCGAGCAGGCGGTCGACTCCGGCTGGACCGGCACGGCCGAGCTCGCGCTCTCGGGCGAGCAGCTGAACCGGCTCTACGAGGACGAGCGGATCGACACCCCGCTCGTCGATGGCATGTCGATCAACACGTGCCTCGTCATCTCGTCCGAGCGCGGCTCGGCGCTCGGCCGCGTGACCCGTCGTGGCGAGGTCTCGCTCGTGCGCGGCGACCGCGACGTGTTCGGCGTGCACGGCCGCTCGGCCGAGCAGCGGCTCGCGATCGACCTGCTGCTCGACAACGAGGTGGGCATCGTCTCGCTCGGCGGCTCGGCCGGCACCGGCAAGTCGGCGCTCGCGCTCGCCGCCGGCCTCGAAGCGGTCCTCGAGCGGCGGCTGCACAAGAAGGTCATCGTCTTCCGGCCGCTCTACGCCGTCGGCGGGCAGGAGCTCGGCTACCTGCCGGGCGACCAGGGCGAGAAGATGAACCCCTGGGGCCAGGCGATCTACGACACGCTCGGCGCGCTCGTGAGCGACAACGTGCTCGACGAGGTCGCGGCGCGCGGCATGCTCGAGGTGATGCCGCTCACGCACATCCGCGGCCGCTCGCTCCACGACGCGTTCGTGATCGTCGACGAGGCGCAGTCGCTCGAGCGCAACGTGCTGCTGACGGTGCTGAGCCGCATCGGCCAGAACTCGCGGGTCGTGCTGACCCACGACGTCGCGCAGCGCGACAACCTGCGGGTCGGCCGCCACGACGGCGTCGCGAGCGTCATCGAGACGCTCAAGGGGCACGACCTCTTCGGCCACATCACGCTCGTGCGGAGCGAGCGCAGCCGCATCGCCGCGCTCGTGACGAGCCTGCTCGAGGACTGAGCGCCGTCGAGCACCAAGCGGACCCCTTCCACCCGCGCGGGCGGGAGGGGTCCGCGTCGAGTCGGCGGGCGGGGCTAGCGTGGGCGGCGTGAGGGAGCTGACGAGCACCGATGCGCGGCGGATGCGGCTGGTCGCGCAAGGACTGCACGGGTCGGAGCGCTCACCCGCCGAGGCGGTGCGGCACATGGTGGCGATGCAGGGACAGGACCTGCCCGCCGTGCTGCGGGCGATCGCGGTCCGCTCCGCGCCGGGCACGACGCTCGACGACGTGCGCGCCGCCTTCGACGCGGGCGAGCTCGTGCGGTCGTGGGCGATGCGCGGCACGCTCTTCGTCGCCGCGCCCGACGACCTCGCGGTGCTGCACGCGGCGACCGGCGAGCGGATGCGCCGCCAGGAGTGGCGCATGTGCGAGGTGCGGGGCATCGAGCAGGCCGCCGCCGAGCTCGCCGCCGACGTGCTCGTCGACGCCCTCGCCGACGGCCCGCTGCCGCGACCGGCGATGCTCGCCGCGTGGGAGGCCGCGGGGATCTCGACCGCCGGCGGCCGCGGCTACCACCTGCTCGCGCTGCTCGCCTACGACGGGCTCGTGCGCTTCGGCCCGTTCGAGGGCGGTCGCGATCAGCTGCTCGTCGGCGGCGCCCGGCCCGCGGTCGCCGACCCGGAGGCCGCGCTCGACGACGCCCTCGCCCGCATGGTCGCCGCGCGCGGACCGATCGACGCGGACGACGTCGCCTGGTGGATGGGGCTGCCGAAGGTGCCCGTGCGCGCGGCGCTCGAGCGCGCCGCAGCGCTCGGCACCGGTCTCGAGCCGGTGCGCGTCGGCGACCGCGACGCGCTCGTCGCGAGCGGCGCGGCGCCGGGCGAGGCCACCGGTGTCGTGCTCGTGCCCGGCTTCGACGAGTGGATCCTCGGCTACCGGGATCGCTCGCTCGTCGCGAGCCGCGAGGTGCTCGCCGCCGTCGTGCCCGGGGCCAACGGCGTCTTCCGGCCGATGGTGCTCGTCGACGGCGTCGCGGTCGGCACCTGGCGCATCCCGGCCGCGCGCTCGAAAGCCTCTGCGGCGCCGGTGCTCGAGATCGTCGAGCGCGTGCCCGCTGCGGTGCGCACCCGCATCGACCGAGCGGTCGCGGCGTGGCCGCACCGCTGATCGGTCAGAGCTCGAGCGCGCCGCGCCAGATGCTGTCGCCCGAGTGCGTCGGGTCGCCGTCGTAGGGCTCGATGGAGACGTCGACCACCGGGAACGCCGCGAGGTCGAGGTCGGCGGGCAGCGTGAGCTCGGTCGAGGCTGCGTCCATGACGCCGAGGCTCACCATCTGCTGCGCGTCGGCGTCGAGCAGCCACACGTCGAGGTAGCCGTCGATCGTCGGCAGCGCATCGGCGTCGACGACGAGCAGTCGCTGGCCGTCACGCTCGATGACCTCCGCGCGCGCGGCCGAGACCGTCGACGTGAGCGGCTCGAGCGCGGCGTTCGCGAGGTCGGTCGAGCGCGGAGCCCCGCCCACCTGCGTCACGATCAGCACGGCGAGGCTCGCGGCGAGCACCGCGGAGGCGGCGCACGCGGCGATGAGCGCGCCCGCGCCGAACCTGCGGCGCCGGCGGCGCACGAGGTCACCGGTCGGCATCCGCGGGGCGGCGACGGGCGCAGCAGCGGTGCGCTCGGCAGCAGCGTCGTGCTCGGCATCGAGGGTCACCGCCGCGCGCGGCTCGACCGCGTCGATCGGGGCGCCTTCCGACGCGATGTCGGCCAGGATGCGGTCCCACACGCCCGCAGGCGGCTGGACCGGTGTGATGTGCGATGCGCGGAAGCGCTCCGCGGTCGCGCGCAGGGCGGCCAGCTCGGCGCTGCAGGCAGCGCAGGACTCCAGGTGCTGGGCGCTCGCATCGGACTCGCCGAGCGCGAGCGCGGCGAGCGCGTCAGTCGATAGATGCTGCATGCGTGTCCTCCCATCTCTCCCTGAGTCTTCGGAGCGCTCGCGACAAGTGGCTCTTCACCGTTCCCACCGGCATGTCGAGCTCTTCGGCGATCGATGCGGTCGAGCGGTCCTCGATGACGGCGAGGCGCACGATCGTGCGCTGCGGCTCGCCGATCCGCTCGAGCTCCTCCTGCACGGTGAGGGCGTCCGAGACCTGCTCCGACACCGGATCCCCCTCACCGCGATCGAGCTGGACGGCGAGGTCGTGCGGGTCGAACGCCTGCTCGTTCGCGTACCGCGTGCGGTAGTGGTCGGCGATGCGCCGGCGGGCGATCGCCACGATCCACGAGCCGAGCGGGCCGCTCGCGGGGTCGTACGCCTCGCGCGATCGCCAGACCGAGACGAAGGTCTGCTGCACGACATCCTCCGCGTCGTGCGGTGCCATCGCTCGGCAGGCGATCGCGTAGACCATGCCGGCCCAGCGCTCGTAGGCCTGTCGCAGCACTTCTGGGGATGCGTCCGACGCGAACGCGAGCGACAGTCGCTCGACATCGATCGCACCCTCTTCCACCACGGCCAGAACGTATCACCGGGCCACGCGGCTCACCGCGCGTCCAGGACGGCGGTGACCACGATGTTGTCCTCGTAGGCGCCGGCAGCGGCATCCCAGTCGCCACCGCACGTGACGAGGCGCACGACGTGCTCCCCGTCGCGCGCGAAGAGCGCGTCGAGCCGCAGCTCGTCCTTCGACACCTGCTCGATGCTCGTGATGCGGTAGTCGAGCATCGCGCCCGAGCCGGTGTCGATCTCGATCGCGTCGCCCTCCGATGCGCGGAGCACGGATGCCATCGGTGCTGCCCCGACGTCGCTCGCGACGTGCGCCGCGAGCACCGCGGAGCCTGCTTCCGCGCCGGGAGCAGGGCCGAAGCGGTACCAGCCCAGCTCGCTCACGAGGTCGGGCACATCCATCTGCCCGTCCTCGCGCACCCCGACCGGGACGACGCCGAGCTCGAGGCCGACGGAC
>NZ_BAAAKK010000006.1:204064-265462 GCF_039527715.1 Agrococcus citreus | reverse complement strand
CACACCGACGCCGGTCGGGACGGTGCCGGTGGTCGGTGCCGGGTCAGCAGCGGGCGCGGATGCGCTCGCGGTCGGGCCCAGGGTGGCCTCGGGTGCTGCCGTGCTCGCGTCGGTCGCCGACGCGGCGAGCTGCGTCGACGGGAGCCGCGCGAGCAGCCACGCGCCGACGGCGATCGCCATGACGGCGATCACCGCGGCGGTCACGATAGCGACGCGACCGCCGCGGGAGCGGCGCGCGGAAGGCTCCCGCCGCGCGTCGCGCGACGGGAGCCCCCGGTCCTGGCTCATGGTCAGCTGCGCTCCCGGGCGGGACGCAGGGTGCGCGTCGCGATCAGGGCGAGGCCGAGTGCGCCGGCGAGCAGCAGCGAGAAGCCGAGCGCTCGCTGGTCCTCGACGCCGCCGAGGCCGGAGGGCACGCCTGCCGGTGCGCTGTGCGCCTCGACGACCTGCACGGCGAGGGCGAGGTTGCCGTCCTCGGCGCTGCCCCACGCGGTCACGATGGTGTTCGCACCCTCAGCGAGCTCGAGGTCGGCCGGGCCGATCGCGACGGTGTCGGTGCCCGCGAGCACGACGTCGGCCGAGACGGCGCCAGCTGCGGTCTCGAGCGATGCCTCGTTCGGGTTCGTCAGCGCCTCGACGATCGCCGTGCCGCCTGCGCGGACGTCGACCGAGGGAGCCGCCGCGAGGTGGCGCACCGTGAGGCGAGCCTGGCCGGCAGCGACGGGCTCGGTGTCGTTCGCGAACGCCGAGAGCGTCGGGTCGCCGCCCTCGGTGAGGTGGGCGACGAGGGTGAGGTTGGCCGAGGCGGGCACGGCCACGTCCATCGCCTCGATGGCGGCCTCAGCCGTGTCGGGCGTGCCGCCGTCGGCGAAGACCTGGATGTCGTAGCTGCCCGCGGCGAGCATCATCGGGTCGGTGAGGGTGCCGGGCTGGAAGTCGCTGATGGCCTCTTCGCCATTGATGAACACGTCGACCGTGAGGCCGGGGACGGCGTGCAGGACCGAGACGGTCGAGTCGCCCTCCGCGGCCATGGCGGGTGCCGTGCCGAACGCCGAGAGGGCGAGAGCGGCGCCGACGCCGATCGCGAGCTTGCGCTTCATGGTGGTCTCCTAGGGTGCTGGGGCGCTGGGTGCGCCGTCTGCTCACATATCGGCGCCTGACCCCCGATCGGTTGCATCGAATTCGAAAGAATGCATCCCGGGCGTGTCGCTGCGCGCGCGGGAGGCTCGCGATGCCTGTGCCCGCCTGTGGAGAGCGACCACGGGCGGTGGTCGCGCCGGGCTACCGTGGCGCCGTGGCGAGACATGCGACGGAGGCGCTCGAGGACGCGGGCGTAGGCATGGACGGGGGCGTGAGCACGGGCGTCGCTGCTCGGCCACCGCTCGCGCTCCGGCCAAGTGACGCGCTGGGCCCGCCGCTCGGCGCGGTGGTCGCGACGCTTGCGTGGGCGGCGGGAGCCGATGCGGTCGCGCTCGTGCCGCTCGCGGTCGCCGCGGCGCTCGCGCCTGCCCTCGCGCGCATCGACGTCGCTGAGCGGCGGCTGCCGAACGCGCTCACGCTGCCGCTGCTGAGCGTCGGTGCGGTCGCCGCGGTCGTCCGGCTCGCGCAGGGCGACCTGGCGCCGCTCGCCGCGCTCGCGAGCGCGCTCGTGCTGCTCGCGATGGCGGTCGCGGGCGGCATGGGGATGGGCGATGTGAAGCTGGGCGCGGCGCTCGGCCTCGCGCTCGCGACGCTCGGCTGGGCGGCGCCGATCGCAGGACTGGGCGCATCCGTCATCGTCGGCGGCATCGCCGGGGCGGCCGCGCTCGCGCTCGGCCGGCGGACGGTGCCGTTCGGTCCGGCGCTGCTGATCGGTCATGGGGTCGCCGCTGCCGGGGCGATGCTCTCCTGATCGCAGCGATGCTGTCCCGATCGCGCGACTGTGACGATCCGTGACGCGCCGATTGGCTCGCCAACGTATCTGATACCTACCTTCGAGGAAGTCCCGCCCACGAAGGAGCCACCATGTCGCACCGCATCGCCCTCGCCCGCCCCAACCGCTCGCTCGCCACCGCCGGCGCGCTCGGTCTCGCCGCCCTGCTCGTCGGCTGCAGCGCCGCATCCGGCGCCGACGACGCGGCGCTCGGCACCGCCGAGAACCCGGTGCAGCTCGGGGTCGTCGGTGCGTCGGAGCCGTACTGGGCCACCTACGAGGCGGCGGTCGAGGCAGAGGGCATCGAGCTCGAGATCGTCGACTTCGCCGACTACAACCAGCCCAACCCGGCGACGAGCGAGGGCGAGCTCGACCTCAACCAGTTCCAGCACATCATCTACCTCGCCGACTACAACGTGAACGCGGGCGACGACCTGCAGCCCATCGGCTCCACCGCGATCTACCCGATCGGCCTCTACTCCGACAAGTACGCGTCGGCGGACGAGATCCCCGACGGCGAGACGGTCATCGTGCCCAACGACGACACGAACCAGGCGCGCGGGCTGCTCGTGCTGCAGTCGGCCGGGCTCGTGTCGCTGCAGGACGGCGGCAGCCCGTACTCGACCGTCGCCGACGTCATCGAGGAGGAGTCGCGCGTGACCGTGCAGGCCGTCGACGCCGCGATCACCGCGACGTCGCTGCCCGACGTCGCCGCGGCGATCGTGAACAACGACTTCATCGAGGACGCCGGGCTCGACCCCGAGTCGGCGATCGCGCAGGACGACCCGAGCGACCCGGCCGCGGCGCCCTACATCAACGTCTTCGCGACGCAGGCCGAGCTCGTCGACGACGAGGTGCTCAACCGCCTCGTCGAGATCTACCAGTCGAACGCCGACGTGCAGGCGGGTGCGCTCGAGGCATCGGGCGGCACCGGCCTGTTCACGGTCACGCCGAAGGCCGACCTGCAGGCGGCGCTCGCCGAGGTCGAGGCAGAGCTCCAGCAGTAGCCGAGCTGCGGATGGGCACGGGAGCAGCCCGTGCCCATCCGCGTGTCCGCATGCACCGACGGAAGGAGGACGCAGTGGCGCAGCACATCGTGCTCGACCGCGTGTCGAAGCGGTTCCCGCCCGCGAGGCGCGGCGGCGACGAGATCGTCGCGGTCGACGACGTCTCGCTCGCGATCGAGCAGGGCGAGATCTTCGGCATCATCGGCTACTCGGGAGCCGGCAAGTCGACGCTCGTGCGGCTCATCAACCAGCTCGAGCCGGTCTCTGCCGGCCGCATCACGATCGGCGACGTGCCGATCAGCGAGCTGCGCGGCAAGCGGCTGCGCGAGCAGCAGACCGGCATCGGCATGATCTTCCAGCGCTTCAACCTGCTGTCGTCGCGCACCGTCGCGGGCAACGTCGCCTACCCGCTCGAGGTGGTCGGGATGGGCCGGGCCGAGCGACGCCGTCGGGTCGAGGAGCTGCTCGAGTTCGTCGGGCTCGCGGGCCGCGCTGACGCGTATCCCGAGCAGCTCTCGGGCGGCCAGCAGCAGCGCGTGGGCATCGCCCGCGCGCTCGCCGCGAGCCCGCAGGTGCTGCTCGCCGACGAGGCGACGAGCGCGCTCGACCCCGAGACGACCGCCGAAGTGCTCGATCTGCTCGCGCGGATCAACCGCGAGCTCGGCGTCACGATCGTCGTGATCACGCACGAGATGGAGGTCATCACGCGCATCGCCGACCGCGTCGCCGTGATGGAGGCCGGCCGCGTCGTCGAGACGGGCTCGACCTACGACGTCTTCACCCGCCCGCAGACCGCGACCGCGCGACGCTTCGTGCAGACGGTCGTGCGGGCGCTCCCCGAGGGCGACGAGCTGCAGCAGCTGCGCGCGCAGCACGAGGGCCGTCTCTTCACGATCTCGTTCACCGACGCTGGAGCCTCGGAGGCGCGCGTCTTCGGCGCCCTCGCCCGCGCTGGCATCGACTTCAACCTCGTGCACGGCGGCGTCGACGACATCCAGGGCAGGGTCTACGGACTGCTCACGATCGCCGTGCGCGGCGATGCGGCGACGGTCGACGCGGCGCTCGCGCAGGTCGGCGCCGGCGTGACGGTGGAGGAGCAGCGATGAACGAGATCGTCGAGCTGCTGCCGACGCTCGCCGAGCAGACCGCGATCATGCTCGGCATCGTCGCCGTCTCGCTCGCCTTCGGTGGCATCGGCGGCCTCATCATCGGCACCGGGCTCTACGTCACGCGCACCGGCGGCGTGCTGGAGCAGCGGGCGGTCTGGTGGATCCTCAACGTGCTCGTCAACACCGTGCGCCCGATCCCGTTCATCATCCTGCTCGCGGCGGTGCAGCCGCTCGGCCGCATCGTCGTGGGCACGGGGATCGGCACCGCCTACGCGGTCTTCGCGATCTCGCTCGCCGCGACCTTCGGCATCGCCCGGATCGTCGAGCAGAACCTCGTGACGATCCCGATCGGGGTGATCGAGGCGGCGCGTGCGACGGGGGCGAGCCCGTGGCGCATCATCCGCACGGTCATCCTGCCTGAGGCGCTCGGCCCGCTCGTGCTCGGCTTCACGTTCGCGGTCATCTCGATCGTCGACATGTCGGCCGTCGCGGGCCTCGTCGGCGGGCAGGGGCTCGGCAACTGGGCGGTGACCTACGGCTACCGGCAGTTCGACGAGCTCGTCACGTGGTCGGCGCTCATCGTGGTGGTGATCGTCGTGCAGCTGATCCAGGCGCTCGGCAACGCGCTCGCGCGGCGGATCATGCGGCGCTGACCCGAGCGCTGCTGCGGTCTCGCGGTCGAGTCGGCAGCAGCACCGTGCACCTGGGTGCGACGCGCGGTCGGGCGTGTGCACGCTGTTGCGGCCTGGAGCGCCGGCGGGCAGCAACAGCGTGCACCTCGGCCGGGAGACGACCCGCGCGCTCCCTACGACGCGGGCTGCTCCGTGAGCGCGGCAGCGTAGGCGCGGATGGAGCGGTTGTAGCGGGGGAGCGTCGGCTCGAGCGCCTCGATCACGACCCGCAGCGCCTCGTCGTGCCTGCCGGCGCTGTGCAGCGCGAGCGCGAGGAAGACGCGCGGCGACGACCCGGTCGAGGGATGCTCCGGCGCGGCCTCGAGCACCGCGATCGCGTCGTCGAGGCGGCCGGTGTTGCGGAGCGTCGAGCCGTACTGCACCGCGAGCTGCGCGTGGTGCTCGGCGTCGAGGCCGAGGGCGAGCGCCCGCTCGTACTGCCGCTCCGCCTCGTGCTCCCGGCCGTGCGAGTCGAGCATGCCGGCGAGCTCGAACGCGGCCCGCCCGTCGCCGCCCGGATACGCCGCCGCGAGCGCGCGCATCCCCTCGATCGCCTCGTCGGCGGGCGTCTCGTCGAAGCGGTCCCACAGCTCGGCGACCGCGGCGCTCCACGCCGCGGTCTCCCACTCGAGGCTCACGGCTCCAGCCCGCCGCGCAGCTGGCCATCCAGACCGCCGCGCAGCTGGCCATCCAATCCCGTGTGGTGCGCCGCGAACGCGAGCTGGTCGGCGAACTCGAGCGCAGCCGCATCCTTGGGCTTGCCCATGCCGTGCCCGGCGCGCGTGTCGATCGAGAGCAGCACGGGCGCCTCCGCGCCGGCAACCTGCTGCGCCCGCTGCAGCTCGGCCGCGAACTTGAACGAGTGCGCGGGCACGACGCGGTCGTCGTGGTCGCCGGTCGTGATGAGGGTCGGCGGATGCGCGACCTCGCGCACGTTGTGGAGCGGCGAGTAGGCGCGCAGGTACGCGTGCGCCTCGGGCTCGTCGGGGTCGCCGTAGTCGCTCGCCCACGCCCACCCGATCGTGAAGCGGTGGTAGCGCAGCATGTCGAGCACGCCGACGCCCGGCAGCACCGCGGCCCAGAGCTCGGGGCGCTGCGTGAGCGCCGCCCCGGCGAGCAGGCCGCCGTTCGAGCGGCCGTGCAGCGCGAGCTGCTCGTGCGTCGTGACGCCGGTCGCGACGAGGTGCTCGGCGATCGCGAAGAGGTCGTCGAAGACCTGCTGCTTGCGCTCCTTCGTGCCGCCCTTGTGCCAATCGGAGCCGAACTCGCCGCCGCCGCGCAGGTTTGGCACGACGAGCACGCCGCCCGCGTCGACCCAGGCCGCGAGCACGGCGCGGAAGCCCGGGTTCATCGCGATGTTGAAGCCGCCGTACGCCCAGATGAGCGTGGGCCGGTGCTGGTCGCCCACATCGCCCTCGGGCCGCACGAGGAAGGCGGGCACGATCTCGCCGTCGCTCGAGGCGGTGCGGATGCGCTGCGTCACCGCGGCGGGCGCGGCCGGTCCCGGGGTCGGCAGCGTGCGGTGCGAGACGAGCCTCGCGCCGTCGACCTCGATGACGTGCCGCGTGCCGCGGTCGACGAAGCTCTCGGTGCTCACGAGCACGGTGCTCGACCGCTCGCTGGCGTCGGCGCCGGTGATCGAGATGCCGTCGCCGAGCGGCAGGATGTCGCCGAGGAGCCCGTCGAACGTGGCGAGCTGCATGCGGTGGCTCGCGTCGTGCGAGTACTCGAGCACGAGGCCGGTCGCGGTGAGCGACGCGTCGAGCAGCACGTCCTCCGGGTGCTCGGGCACGACGGTCGACTGCTCGCCGGTCGCGAGGTCGAAGGCGGCGAGCCGGTAGCGGGCGGCGCCGTCGTCGGTCACGGCGTAGAGCAGGCCCTCGCGGATGCCGACCGCGTTCCACTCCTGCTCGTGCCCCGTGACGAGCTGGCGCAGCGCATCCGGGCCGTCGTCGTGGCGGCGCACGGCGAGGTCGTTGCCGCTCGACGAGCCGGTGTCGGTCGAGAGCACGAACCACTCGTCGTCGCGCGGCCAGTGGCGCGCGAACATGCGCGGCGCATCCGGCATCGAGAACAGCACGGCGTCGTCGGCCACGTCGGCGCCGACCTCGTGGCGCATGAGGCGACCCGCGCCCATCTCGTCGGTGAGCGCGTCGCCGGTCGGCGCGTCGTACGCCCAGTAGCTGAACGCGCGGTCGCCGGGCAGCCAGACCGCGCTGTTCCACTTCGTCCAGGCGATCTCGTCGCCCACGTCGTCGCCCGTCGCGACGTCGCGGATGCGGATGGTGCGCCAGTCGGAGCCGCCGTCGGCCGCGCCGTAGGCGAGCAGCGCACCGTCGGGGGAGACGCTCGCCATCGTGACGGCGACCGTGCCGTCGCTCGAGAGCGCGTTCGGGTCGAGCAGCACGCGCGGCTCGGCGTCGAGTCCGTCGACGGAGTCAGCGGTGACGAGCACGGGCTGGTTCTGGCCGTCGCTGTGCCACGCGAACGCGCGGCCGCCCCGCACCCACGGGCAGCCGCGGGTCGGGGCGGTCAGCAGCGCCGTGACGCGCTCGCGGAACGCCGCGCGGGCGGGCAGCGCCGCGAGCATCGGCTCGGCGAACGCGTTCTGCGCCTCGATGAAGGCGCGCGTCTCGGCCGATTCGCCGTCCTCGAGCCAGCGGTACGGGTCGGCGATCGCCTCCCCGTGCACGGTCTCAACGGTGTCGTCTCGTCTCACGTCGGGGTAGCGCATCCGCCAACCCTACGACGGCGAACTCCCCCGAATCGCGGGTCTCGGCGGTCGAGACCCGCGGTTCGGGAAGTTCGGCGATCGAGCCGGGAGAAGCGCGCGGCTACTTCGCGACGCCCGGGTGGGTCATCGAGAGCAGGTCGAGCGCCTTGTCCATGTCGGCCTCCGACAGCTCGCCGCGCTCGACGTAGCCGAGGTCGATGACGGCCTCGCGCACGGTGATGCCCTGCTTGACGGAGTGCTTCGCGATCTTCGCGGCGGCCTCGTAGCCGATGAGGCGGTTGAGCGGCGTCACGATCGACGGGCTCATGCCCGCGAGGGCCGCGGCGCGCTCGATGTCGGCCTCGAGCCCCGCGACGGTCTTGTCGGCGAGCACGCGCGAGGCGTTCGACAGCAGCCGGATCGACTCGAGCAGCGCCGTGCCCATGACGGGGATCTGCACGTTGAGCTCGAACGAGCCCGAGGCGCCGGCCCACGCGACCGTCGCGTCGTTGCCGATGATGCGCGCGCACACCATGAGCACGGCCTCCGGCACGACGGGGTTGACCTTGCCCGGCATGATCGACGAGCCCGGCTGCAGGTCGGGGATGCGCAGCTCGCCGATGCCGGTGTTGGGGCCGGAGCCCATCCACCGCAGGTCGTTGTTGATCTTCGTGAGCGAGACGGCGATGGTGCGGAGCGCCCCGGATGCCTCGACGAGGCCGTCGCGGTTGGCCTGCGCCTCGAAGTGGTTGCGCGCCTCGGTGATCGGCAGCCCGCTCGACGCGGCGATCTCGGCGATGACCTGCTCGGGGAAGCCGAGCGGCGTGTTGATGCCCGTGCCGACGGCCGTGCCGCCCTGCGGCACCTCGGCGACGCGGGGGAGCGCCGCCTCGATGCGCTCGATGCCGTAGCGGATCTGCGCCGCGTAGCCGCCGAACTCCTGGCCGAGGGTGACGGGCGTCGCGTCCATGAGGTGCGTGCGGCCCGGCTTCACCGCATCCGCCCACAGCGTCGCCTTCTCTTCGAGCGCCTCGGCGAGGTGCGAGAGCGCCGGGATGGCTTGCTCGATGAGCGCGCCCGTGACGGCGATGTGCACCGAGGTGGGGAACACGTCGTTCGACGACTGCGAGGCGTTGACGTGGTCGTTCGGGTGCACAGCGCTGCCGCGGTGGCGCGTCGCGAGCGTCGCGAGCACCTCGTTCATGTTCATGTTCGACGAGGTGCCGGAGCCGGTCTGGTAGGTGTCGACCGGGAACTGGTCGTGGTGGGCGCCGCCGATGACCTCGTCGGCCGCCGCGACGATCGCGTCGGCGACGTCGGCCTCGAGGATGCCGAGCTCGCGGTTGGCGATCGCCGCCGCGCGCTTGATGCGCGCGAGCGCGACGATCTGCGCGGGCTCGAGGCCGGAGCCAGAGATCGGGAAGTTCTCGACCGCGCGCTGCGTCTGCGCGGCGTACAGCGCGTCCTTGGGGACGCGCACCTCGCCCATCGTGTCGTGCTCGATGCGGTACTGATCCTGCGCGTTCACGTCGTCGTGCCTCCGGTGTCGTGGTCGTGCCCTCGGTGCTGGGGCCCGCTGTGGTGGGTGTGGGTCATTCCGCGGCCGCGAGCTCGGCGCTCACGGCCTCGGCGAAGATCTGCAGCTCGGCGTCGCCCGCGGTGCCGGCGACGACGACGGTGGATGCGCCCACCTCGGTCGTCAGGACGTACGCGAGGTTGCCGGGGTCCTCGGCGGCGCGCTGGTCGTGCTCGGCCCAGGTGATGCCGTCGATCGTGCGCTCGCCCGTCTGCGGCGCGCCCTCGATCGCGGTGGCGAGCCACGTGGGGTTCGCGTCGATGGCCTGGGTGAAGGAGAGGAACTGCGGCTGCGGGTCGCCGGGGGTGACGAAGCCCGCGTACCAGGTGGTGACGCCGTCGGCGCCGCCGCGCACCTCGGCGACGTTGGCGGCCCATCCCTCTGGCAGGTCGGGCGAGACGAGCGGCGCGTCGATCGTGCGCTGCGCCGAGGCTGCGGCCGCGGCGACGTCGATCGGCTCGCGCTCCGGGATGCCGGGCCGCACGACGACGAGCACCATCACGAGCACGAGCCCGAGGCACACGACGAGGGCGGCGATGAGGTTCGTGAACGTCTGGTTGTCGCGGTGGCGCCTCGAGGCGGCCGCCTTGCGCGCGGCCGTCTCCTCCGGCGTCTCCGGGCGACCGAGCTCGGCGACGATGCGGCGATCGCGGCTCATGCCTGGTCGGCCCCCGCGGCCGTCGTGCCCGGCGTCGCGGCGCGAGCCGCGTCGAGCCGCGCCTTCGCGCCCTGCAGCCACTCCTCGCAGCGGTCGGCGAGCGCGTTGCCGCGCTCCCAGAGCGCGAGCGACTCCTCGAGCGACGCGCCACCCGACTCGAGCGCGTGCACGACGCGCACGAGCTCGTCGCGCGCGGCCTCGTAGCCGAGCTCGACGACGGGCACGAGGTCGGCGGCCGGCGCCGCGGAGTCGGGGGTGGTCACCCGGTCAGTCTATCGCGGCGGGCGCGGGACCGGGTGGGGCCGCGTGTACCCCGACCGGCGTGATGGCCGTGCCACAATCGCTGTCTGACATCCGTCGATCGTGAGGACCCGCTGTGTTCGGACCCCCTGTGCCCACCGCTCCGTCCGACCACTCCATGGCCGACACCACCATGGCCGAGATCCAGTCGCTCATCGGCTTCGACACCACGAGCCGCGACTCGAACCTGCCGCTCATCGACCACGTCGTCGAGCGGCTCGCCGAGGTCGGCGTCGAGCCGGTGCTCCTGCCCAACGCCGAGGGCACGAAGGCCAACCTGCTCGCGACGTTCCCCGCGGCCGACGGCACCGTCACCGGCGGCGTCGTGCTCTCGGCCCACACCGACGTCGTGCCGGTCGACGGCCAGGTGTGGAGCAGCGAGCCGTTCGCGCCCGAGATCCGCGACGGGCGCCTCTACGCGCGCGGCAGCGCCGACATGAAGTCGTTCCTCGGCGTCGTCGTGGCGAAGCTGCCGCAGCTCGCAGCGGCGCGGCTCGCCGAGCCCATCCACCTCGCGCTCTCGTACGACGAGGAGGTCGGATGCGTCGGCGCGATCGACCTCGTCGACGAGATCGTGCGGCGCGGCCTCGCCCCGCGCGGCTGCATCGTCGGCGAGCCGACGAGCATGCGCATCGTGCGCGGCCACAAGTCGATGAACGTGTTCCGGGTCGACGTGCGCGGCCTCGCCGCGCACTCCTCGCTCACGCCGCAGGGCGTCAACGCCATCGAGCACGCGGCCGAGCTCGTGCGCTTCGTGCACGGCATCGCCGACGAGATGCGCGTCGAGGGACCCTTCGACGAGGCCTACGTCGTCCCGTTCACGACCGTGAGCGTCAACCGCATCGAGGGCGGCATCGCGGTGAACACCATCCCGGCAGCGTGCACCGTGCAGTTCGAGTTCCGCGCGCTCACGACGGTCGACCACGAGGCGCTCGTCGAGCGGTTCCGCGCCGAGTGCCGGCGCATCGAGGCCGCGATGCGCGAGCAGCACCCCGGCGCGAGCGTCGAGCTCACGACCACCGCCGCCGCGCCCGGCGTCGACACGCCCGCCGACGCCGACATCGTCGCGATGGCCGCGGCGTGGGGCGCCGAACCGAGCGACATGAAGGTGACGTACGGCACCGAGGCAGGGCTGTTCGCGCAGGCCGGCATCCCCACGGTCGTGTGCGGCCCCGGCGACATCGCGCAGGCGCACGCCCCCGACGAGTTCATCGACCTCGCGCAGATCGCGCGGTGCGAGGCCTTCATCGACCGGCTGATCGCCGGCCTCTCGACCACCGAGGAGTCAGCATGACGACCGCAGCACCCACGACCGAGGTGACGCCCGAGCGGCTCGCCGCCGCCAAGAAGGCGGTGATCTCGAGCTCGATCGGCGCCGCCCTCGAGTGGTTCGACATCATCGTCTACGCGTCGTTCGCGGTCGTCATCACCGCGAACTTCTTCCCCGACGCGGGCGAGTACGGCCTCATCTACACGTTCGCGACCTTCGCGACCACCTACCTCATCCGCCCGCTCGGCGGCATGATCCTCGGCAGCTGGGCCGATCGCAGGGGCCGCAAGAACGCCCTCACGCTCACGCTGCTGCTCATGATGGTCGGCACGCTGCTCATGGCGGTCGCGCCCACCTACGCGATGGTCGGCGTCTGGGGCGGCGTCATCATCCTGCTGTCGCGGCTCATCCAGGGCTTCTCCGCGGGCGGCGAGTTCGGCACCGCGACGACGTTCCTCATCGAGACGGCGCCGCACAAGAAGATGTTCTACGCGTCGTGGCAGATCGCGGCGCAGGGCGCCTCGATGCTGCTCGCGTCGGCCTTCGGCTTCGCGCTCAACACGTGGCTCTCGGAGGAGGACCTCTACGCGTGGGGCTGGCGCGTGCCGTTCTTCGTCGGCCTGCTCATCGGCCCGGTCGGCCTCTACATCCGCGCGCGGCTCGCCGAGCCCGACGAGCTCGGCGTCACCGAGCGCCGGAAGTCGCCGCTCGGCACGCTCTTCCGCGAGCACTGGGGCCGCCTGCTCGCGGGCTCCGCGATCATCGGCGTCGCGACGATCTCGGTCTACATGATCCTGTACATGCCGACCTTTGCCGTCACGAACCTCGACATCCCGCCGATCGCCGCGTACCTCGGCGGCGTCGTCGCCGGCACGATCACGGTGTTCGCCTCGCCCTGGGTCGGGCACCTCGCCGACCGCTTCGGGCCGGCGCGCATCATGACCTACGCGGCGGTGGCGGCGCTCCTGCTCGCGTGGCCGATCTTCCAGCTCATCGTGACGCTGCGCAGCGTCGTGGCGCTCGTGATCGCGATCGCGCTGCTCGGCGTCATCATGGCGTTCTACTTCGCCCCGCTGCCGGGCCTGCTCTCGTCGATGTTCCCCGCCGGCATCCGCGGCTCCGGCCTGTCGGTGACGTACAACGTGGGCGTCACGCTGCTGGGCGGCATCGCGCCGCTCGTGCTCACGTGGCTGCTCCAGGTCACCGGCTCGCTCAACGCGCCGAGCCTCTACTACATGGCGATCGCGGTGCTCTCGCTCGTCGGCCTGTACTTCGTGCGGAAGCGCTACCTGCAGCGCTGACCGCGTGCTCGACGACGCCCCGGCCGCTGCTCGCGACCGGGGCGTCGCGCAGTCGCGCCGCGGCCGTCAGCGCTCGGGATGCGCCGCGCGCACGTCGGCGTCGAGCGTGCCGCTCGCGAGCGTCACGAGCAGGGCGTCGCCCGCCGAGAGCGCGGCGGCGTCGCGCGCGACCGAGCCCGACGCGGTCTGCACGACGGCGTAGCCGCGGTCGAGCGTCGACTGCGGGCTGAGTGCGCGCAGCGTCTGCCGCAAGTGGTCGAGCCGCTGGCCGCCGAGCTCGACGACGCGCGCCGCGAGCTCGTCGGCGCGAGCCGTGAGCCGCGCGAGGTCCTCGGCGCGGGAGTCGAGCATCGACTCGGGTCGTGCGAGCGCCGGCCGCGTGCGCACCGCCTCGAGCCGGTCCGTCTCTCGCGCGACGTGCTGCGTCACCCTCGCGCGCAGCTGCGCGCGCGCCTGCGCGATGCGGGAGAGCTCCTCCGCGACGTCGGGCACGACGCGCTTCGCCGCATCCGTCGGGGTGGATGCGCGGAGGTCGGCGACGTCGTCGAGCAGCGGCCGGTCGGCCTCGTGCCCGATCGCCGAGACGATCGGCGTCGTCGCCGCCGCGACGGCGCGGACGAGCCGCTCGTCGCTGAAGCCCAGCAGGTTCTGGAAGTCGCCGCCGCCGCGCGCGATCACGATGACCTCGACCTCGGGGTCGGCCTCGAGCCGCTCGAGCGCCGCGAGCACCGTCGGCACCGTCTGGTCGCCCTGCACCGCCGCGTGCTCGACGCGGAACCGCACGCCGGGCCAGCGCAGCTGGGCGTTGCGCAGCACATCCTTCTCGGCATCCGAGTCGCGGCCGGTGATGAGGCCGACGGTGCCGGGCAGGAAGGGGAGCGGGCGCTTGCGCGCGGCGTCGAAGAGCCCCTCGGCGGCGAGCGAGCGCCGCAGCTGCTCGAGCCGCGCGAGCAGGTCGCCGAGCCCGACGTGGCGGATCTGCGCCGTCACCATCGAGAGGGTGCCGGCGCGCGGCCAGTAGTCGGGCTTCACGAGCAGCACGGCGCGGTCGCCCTGCTTGAACTCGCCCTCGATGCGCGAGAGCGTCGAGCTCCAGACGTTGAAGGAGACGGTCGCGTCGCTCGAGACGTCCTTGAGCTTGCCGAAGACGTTGCCGCGCGAGGCGGACCACTGGGTGATCTCGCCCTCCACCCACAGGTGGCCGAGCCGGCCGATGTACGACTTCAGCTCGCCGCCGAGGCGCTCGACGCTCCACGGCTCGTCGGGCGTTCCCGTGATGCGCTCCGCCATGCCGCTCCTGTCCGGCCGCTGGGGGCGGCGCGTCGCAGTCCAACGTAGACTGGACGGGTGACGATCACGAACGGAAGGGTCCCGCTCGACGCCCCGCGTCCAGCACTCCGCCGGGGTCGGCTCCAGGACCTCCCCGTCGAGGGCGGCAAGCACATCCTGCTCGCGACGCCGCGCGGCTACTGCGCGGGCGTCGACCGAGCGGTGCTCGCGGTCGAGAAGGCGCTCGAGCAGTACGAGGGCCCCATCTACGTGCGCAAGGAGATCGTGCACAACAAGCACGTCGTCTCGACGCTCGAGGAGCAGGGCGCCATCTTCGTCGACGAGGTGGAGGCGGTGCCCGAGGGCGCGCGCGTCATCTTCAGCGCGCACGGGGTGAGCCCGGCCGTCGTGCAAGCGGCCGCCGACCGCGGTCTCGACGCGATCGACGCGACGTGCCCGCTCGTGACGAAGGTGCACCGGGAGGCCGTGCGCTTCGCGCGCGACGACTTCGAGATCCTGCTCGTCGGCCACGAGGGCCACGAGGAGGTCGAGGGCACCGCGGGCCACGCGCCCGATCGCGTGACGATCGTCAACAACCCCGACGAGGCCGACACCGTGCAGGTGCAGAACCCCGACCGGCTCGTGTGGCTCAGCCAGACGACCCTCTCGGTCGACGAGACGATGGAGACGGTGCGGCGGCTGCGCGCGCGCTTCCCCAACCTGCAGGACCCGCCGAGCGACGACATCTGCTACGCGACGCAGAACCGCCAGGTCGCCATCAAGAAGGTCGCGCCCGAGTCGGATCTCGTCATCATCGTCGGCAGCGCGAACTCCTCGAACTCGGTGCGCCTCGTCGAGGTCGCGCTCGAGTACGGCGCGAAGGCCGCCTATCGCGTGGACTACTCCACCGAGATCCAGCAGGAGTGGCTCGAGGGCGTCCGGTCGATCGGCGTCTCGAGCGGCGCGAGCGTGCCCGAGGGCCTCGTGCGCGAGGTGCTCGCGGAGCTCGAGGATGCCGGCTACCGCGACATCCGCGAGGTGCGCACGGCCGAGGAGGACCTGATCTTCTCGCTGCCCAAGGAGCTGCGCCCCAGCCGCAACCGCTGAGGCCGCGGCGCTCGCGCCTCCTGGCGCGCTCCCAGCGCCCGTCGATACGCTCGCGGCATGACTGATCAGCTTCGAGACGGAGACAGCGTCCAGGCGACCGCGGCAGGAGCCGTCGACGACGGTGCCGGCGGCATCGCACCCGAGGGCGTCGACGCCGTCCGCCAGGCGGACGCGATCGACGTCGACCAGGTCGACGACGAGGAGGGCGCGCTCGGCGCGATCTCGACGACCCCGGTCGATGGCGGCGCGGACGCCGACACCGGCGACGGATGGGCGGAGCAGATGGCCGACGGCGAGGACTTCGACGAGTCGATGGGCGAGAGCTCGGACGACGACCGCGTGCTCGCGACCGATGAGCTCGACGAGATCGACGACGACGACGCTCCCGAGGGCGCCGAGGCGCGCGACGAGGAGTTCGAGGGTGACGACCCCGCCGACATCCCCGACGAGCACGGCGGCACGCAGGCGGGCGTCGACACCGACGACAACGGCGTCGACGACACGACCCTCCCCGAGGGCACCGACAGCATCGTCGACGACTCCGACTGGGAGTGATCGAGGGAGCACGAAGCGCCCCTCCGCTGAGCAGTGCAGGCGGAGGGGCGCTTCGTCGTCGCTGCTACTTGCTGGACCAGCCCGCCGAGCCGAGCTGCTGCGTCGCCGAGACGACGCGCGCGGCCATCGCCGACTCCGCGGCCTTGCCCCACGAGCGCGGGTCGTAGACCTTCTTGTTGCCGACCTCGCCGTCGATCTTCAGCACGCCCTCGTAGCCGCCGAACATGCTGCCGGCGACGGAGCGCGTGTAGGCGTACTGCGTGTCGGTGTCGATGTTCATCTTGATGACGCCGTTGCGCACCGCCTCGGCGATCTCCTCGTCGCTCGAGCCGGAGCCGCCGTGGAAGACGAGGTCGAGCGGCTTCGCGCCGGTGCCGTACTTCGCGGCGATGCCCGCCTGGATCTCACCGAGCAGCTCGGGGCGCAGCTTCACGTTGCCGGGCTTGTAGACGCCGTGCACGTTGCCGAAGGTCAGCGCCGCCATGTAGCGGCCGTGCTCGCCGAGCCCGAGCGCCTCGACGGTCGCGATCGCGTCGTCGAGCGTCGTGTAGAGCTGGTCGTTGATCTCGTGGCTCACGCCGTCCTCCTCGCCGCCGACGACGCCGATCTCGACCTCGAGCACCTGGCCGAGCGCGTGCGTGCGGGGGAGGATCTGCTTCGCGATCTCGAGGTTCTCCTCGAGCGGCACGGCCGAGCCGTCCCACATGTGCGACTGGAAGAGCGGTGCGCGACCGGCCCGCACCTCCTCCTCGCTCGCGTCGAGCAGCGGGAAGACGAAGCCGTCGAGCGCGTCCTTCGGGCAGTGGTCGGTGTGCAGCGCGACCGTGATCGGGTACGCCTTCGCGACCTCGGCGGCGAAGCGCGCGAAGGCGATCGCACCGCCAGCGCGGTTCTTGACGCTCTGGCCGGCGAAGAAGTCGGCGCCGCCGGTCGTGACCTGGATGATGCCGTCCGAGCCGGCCTCCGCGAGGCCCTGCAGCACGGCGTTGATCGTCGACGATGACGACACGTTGATGGCGGGGTAGGCGAAGCCGTTCTGCTTGGCCTTGTCGAGCATCGCTGCGTACTGCTCGGTGGTTGCGACGGGCATGTCGTGGCTCCTGACTCGTCTGGTCGCGGGCCTCGAGGCACGGGCCGCGCGGGATCGCCCTCAGTCTAGGTCGGCGGGGGTGCGGACCCCGGGGCGGATGCGCAGGGTGGCACCGGAACCCGACTTCCTATAGGATTTCTGCACGTGCCAGCCCCACCCGGGGTTCCTACCCGAGGAGAGCGCAATGACGCGTCTGTTCAACGAACCGTCCAAGTTCGCCGACGAGATGATCGAGGGCTTCGCCGCAGCGGCGTCGCGCTGGGTGCAGGCCGCGCCCGGTGGCGTCGTGCGATCGACCAAGGGCGATGAGCCCACCGTCGCGCTCGTCATCGGCGGCGGCAGCGGCCACTACCCGGCGTTCGGCGGCCTCGTCGGCCCGGGCCTCGCCCACGGCGCCGCGATGGGCAACCTCTTCGCCTCGCCGTCGTCGCAGCAGGTCTACGCGATCGCGAAGCAGGCCGACCAGGGCCTCGGCGTGCTGCTGAGCTACGGCAACTACGCAGGCGACGTGCTGCACTTCGACCACGCGCAGGAGCAGCTGCGGGCCGAGGGCATCGACGTGCGCACCGTCACCGTCACCGACGACATCTGGAGCGCGCCGAAGGACCGGCTCGAGCAGCGTCGCGGGATCGCCGGCGACCTCACCGTCTTCAAGGTCGCGGGCGCCGCGGCCGAGGCCGGCTACGACCTCGACGGCGTCGAGCGCGTCGCGCAGCTCGCGAACGCCCGCACGCGCTCGTTCGGCGTCGCCTTCTCGGGCTGCACGCTGCCGGGCGCCGCCGAGCCGCTGTTCACCGTGCCGGAGGGCAAGATGGCCGTCGGCCTCGGCATCCACGGCGAGCCCGGCATCGACGAGGTCGACGTGCCCACGGCGGACGGGCTCGCCGAGATGTTCGTCGAGAAGCTGCTCGACGAGGTGCCGGACGGCGTCGAGCTCGAGGGCGCGCGCGTCGTGCCGCTCCTCAACGGCCTCGGCAGCGTGAAGTACGAGGAGCTGTTCGTCGTCTACCGCCGCGTGCACGCGCTGCTCGAGGAGCGCGGCATCACGGTCGTCGAGCCCGAGGTCGGCGAGCTCTGCACGAGCTTCGACATGGCTGGCACCTCGCTCACGCTCCTGTGGCTCGACGAGGAGCTCGAGCGCCTCTGGGCGGCACCGGCCGACAGCTCGGGCTTCCGCAAGGGCTCCATCGCGCCGCAGCAGCAGGCGGATGCGGTCTCGACCGTCGTCGACGAGCAGGACGTGCCCGAGTCGAGCGCCGAGTCGCGCGACGCGGCGCACCTCATCGCCGCGTCGCTCGCCGCCGTCGCGGACGCTATCGACGAGGCCGCCGACGAGCTCGGCCATATGGATGCGGTCGCGGGCGACGGCGACCACGGCATCGGCATGCAGCGCGGGTCGCGCGCGGGCAGCGACGCCGCGACCGCAGCCGTCCGCGCGGGGGCGGGCGCGAAGACGACCCTCACGCGGGCGGCGGACGCCTGGAGCGATCGGGCGGGCGGCACCTCGGGCGCCATCTGGGGCGAGATGCTCCGCACGCTCGGCGAGCAGGTCGGCGACGACCGGCACGTGACCGCGAAGACCGTCGCCGACGGCATCGTCGCCGCGAAGGATGCCGTGATGGCCTTCGGCAAGGCGAAGGTGGGCGACAAGACGATGGTCGACGCCATCGTGCCGTTCGCCGACGACCTCGCCCGCCGCATCGCCGACGGCCAGCGGCTGCGCGAAGCGTGGGGCCACTCCGCGGGCGTCGCCGACGAGGCGGCGCAGGAGACGGCCGCGCTCAAGGCCACGCTCGGCCGCGCGAAGTCGCACGGCGACAAGTCGATCGGCACGCCCGATCCCGGCGCGGTCTCGTTCGCACTCATCTGCAACACGATCTACGACGTCCTCACGACAGACAGGGAGCAGTGACCATGGCGATTCGCCTCATCGTCGGCAGCGACAAGGCCGGCTTCGACTACAAGGAGATCCTGAAGGGCGAGCTGGACGGCCACGAGCTCGTCGAGTCGGTCGTCGACGTGGGCGTGGACGACGCCGACGGCGCGACCTCCTACCCGAAGGTCGCGATCGAGGCCGCCGAGCGCATCGCGCGCGGCGAGGCCGACCGGGCGCTGCTCGTCTGCGGCACCGGGCTCGGCGTCGCGATCGCGGCGAACAAGGTGTCGGGCATCCGCGCCGTGACCGCGCACGACTCCTACTCCGTCGAGCGCGCGATCCTCTCGAACGACGCCCAGGTGCTCTGCATGGGCCAGCGCGTCGTGGGCATCGAGCTCGCGAAGCGCCTCGCCAAGGAGTGGCTCACCTACACGTTCGACCCGTCGAGCCACTCGCAGGCGAACGTCGACGACATCTGCGCGTACGAGGGCTGACCTTGCCGCGGATGCTGATCGGCTCGAGCCTGAAGATGTACTTCGGGCGCGCGCGCACGCTCGAGTGGACGCGCGCGGTCGCTGCGATCTGCGCCGACCACCCGGCGGTGCGCGGCGGCCTCGTCGAGCCCTTCGTCATCCCGACGTTCCCGTCGATCCCCGACGTCGTCCCGATCGCGACGGATGCGCGCATGCTCGTGGGCGCGCAGGACCTGCACTGGGAGGACGCAGGCGCCTTCACCGGCGAGGTGTCGGCGCTCGAGCTCGCGGAGCACGGGGTGGCGCTCGCGGAGATCGGCCACGCCGAGCGCCGAGCGATGTTCGGCGAGAGCGACGCGACGGTCGCGCTCAAGGTCGCCGCAGCGCTCCGGCACGGCATCGCACCGGTGCTGTGCATCGGCGAGACGCGCGAGGGCGCGCCCGACGACGCGGCCGCCGCGTGCATCCGCCAGCTCGAGGCGTCGCTCGCGCTCGCGCGCGAGACGGATGCGGTCGGCCGGCTGGTCGTCGCGTACGAGCCCGTCTGGGCGATCGGTGCGCCGCGGCCTGCGGGCGACGACCACATCAGGGCCGTCGCGGGCGCGCTGCGGGCGCACCTCGCCGACGATGCGCTCGACGCGCAGGTGATCTACGGCGGGAGCGCGGGACCGGGTCTCCTGCCGCGCATCGCCGACAGCGTCGACGGCATGTTCCTCGGCCGCTTCGCGCACGACCCCGCCGCGTTCGGCGCGATCCTCGACGAGGCGCTCGAGCTGCAGGTGGCGCGATGACCGCGCAGCTGCCGCTGCGGATCGGCGACCTCGAGCGCAGGGGGCTCCGCGACCGCGTCTACGACCTCATCCTCGAGATGCTGCTCGAGGGCGACGTCGAGCCCGGCTCGCGCCTCTCGATCGACACGCTCGCGAAGCAGCTCGACGTCTCGCCGACGCCCGTGCGCGAGGCGATGGTGCAGCTCGAGCGCACGGGGCTCGTGACGCGCGAGGCGCTCAAGGGCTACCGCGTCGCCCCGCCGCTCGGACCGGACCAGCTCTCGGAGCTCTTCGACGCGCGCCTCATGCTCGAGGTCGAGGCGACGAGGCTCGTCGCTCCTCGCGCTGCCGAGGTGGTCGACGACCTGCGCGAGGCGCACCGCCGGCACACCGAGACCGCCGACCGGCTCGTGGAGGCGATGGAGCACGGGGGAGACGTGCCCGTGCGGACGACGCACGAGTACTTCGACGCCGACAGCGCGTTCCACCGGGTGATCTTCGAGGCCTCGGGCAACCGCTACCTGCTGGCGATGCAGGAGGACCTCGGCGCCATGACCCACCGGCTCCGGCAGGCCGTGCTGCGCGGCACGAGCGATGTAAGGGAGGCGCGCATGGAGCACTCGCGGGTGCTCGACGCGTTCGAGCGCGGCGACACCGAGGCCGCGGTCGCCGCGATGCGCGCGCACATCGAGGGCGTCCGCACGCGCTCGGTGCGCGACGAGCAGGCGTCCTAGCGCGCCGACTCGCCGACTCGCCGACCGACGGTGGGGGTTGCGGCATCCGAGCCGCATCACTATCTTTCCTATAGGATCTTTTCGAGGGCATCGCGTGCCCGCCGAGTGCAACGGAGCAGATGATGGCAGTGCAGCCCGCATACACCGCAGAGACCTGGCCGATCGCCACGTGCCTGCACGGCATCCCCTCCGTCTCGCGTGACGGCGTCGCCCTGCACGACGCGGCGCCCGAGGTCTGGGACGACGCGTTCGCGCAGGTCGCCGACGTCGGCTTCTCCCTCGCCGAGCTCGCCGACAGCCACATCCGGCCGGCGGACCTCGAGCCGAGCCGCAAGGACGAGCTGTTCTCGATCCTCGACACGCACGGCATCCGCATCCCCTCGGTGCACCTGCAGCGCCAGAGCGTGATCATGCCGGGCCACGAGGAGCGCAACCTCGAGTACGCGCACCGGACGATCGACGCGGCGGCCGAGTGGGGCATGGAGGTCTTCTCGACCGGCCTGCACGAGCCGTTCAGCGAGGCGCAGCGCAAGGCGCTGTGGTTCTGGACCGCCCAGGGGCCCGTCAACGACCCCGACGACCCGGAGCTGTGGAACGCCGCGGTCACGCGCCTGCGCAAGCTCGGCAAGCACGCCGCCGACGTCGGGCTGAAGATGTCGCTCGAGATGTACGAGGACACGTTCCTCGGCACCGCCGACTCCGCCGTCCGCCTCGTGCAGGACATCGGGCTCGACAACGTCGGCCTCAACCCCGACATCGCCAACCTCATCCGTCTGCACCGCCCGATCGAGGACTGGCGCGAGATGCACGCGAAGACGCTGCCGTACGCCAACTACTGGCACGTGAAGAACTACACCCGCGACGAGGCCGCCGACGGCTCGTGGGCCACGAGCGTGCCCTCCACGATGGAGGGCGGCCTCATCAACTACCGCCAGGTCGTGCGCGACGCGCTCGAGCTCGGCTTCGACGGCATCTTCCTCATGGAGCACTACGGCGGCGACAGCCTCGGCAACTGCTCCACCAACCAGCGCTACCTGCGCTCGCTCCTCCCGAAGGGCTGACATGACCACCAAGACCATCGCCGTCGTCGGATCCGGCTACATGGGCGGGGGCATCGCACAGGTGCTCGCGCTCGCCGGCTACGACGTCCAGATCGCCGACATCAGCGCCGAGATCGCCCAGCAGAACCGGGCGCGGCTGCTCGACGAGGCCGCGCAGTTCGTCGCCGACGGCCTCTTCCCGGCTGACGCCGTCGAGCGCATCGAGGCGCGCATCACGGCCGCCGAGTCGATCGAGTCGGCCGTCGCCGACGCCGACTTCATCGAGGAGGCCGTGCCCGAGAAGCTCGAGATCAAGCACGCGACGCTCGCGCGCATCTCGGCCGCCGCCCGGCCCGACGCCATCATCGGCTCGAACACCTCGACGATCCTCATCAGCTCGCTCGCCGAGGCCGTCGAGCACCCCCAGCGCTTCCTCGGCGTGCACTTCTCGAACCCGGCCCCGTTCATCCCAGGCGTCGAGCTCATCGCGCACGATGGCACCGATGCCGCCATCCTGCCCGTCGTCGAGGAGATCGTCGCGGCGACCGGCAAGGAGACCGCGCGCGTCGGCGACGCGACCGGCTTCGTGCTCAACCGCCTGCAGTACGCCCTGTTCCACGAGGCCACCCAGCTCGTGGAGGAGGGCGTCGCGACGCCCGACGACATCGACACGATCGTGCGCACGACCTTCGGCTTCCGCCTGCCCGTCTTCGGGCCGTTCGCGATCGCCGACATGGCGGGCCTCGACGTCTACGCGTTCTGCTACGCCTCGCTGCAGACGCGCTGGCCCGAGCGCTTCGCCACGCCGGACTCCCTCAAGGAGCTCGTCGACGCCGGCAAGTTCGGCACGAAGTCGGGCGCCGGCTACCTCGAGGTGCCCGCGGAGCGCACCGCCGAGCTCATCGCATACCGCAACAAGGCATACGTGGCCATCAAGAAGCTCATGGACGAGCTCGGCCCGGCCCCCATCCACTGAGCACCGGAGAGACCGCCATGGCAGCTGCATTCCCCGAGTCCAAGACCGTCGTCCTCACCGGCGCGGCATCCCCGCGCGGCATCGGCCGCGCATCCGCCCACTACCTCGCCGAGCACGGCTGGAACGTCGGCATCATCGACCTCGACGCGGATGCGGCCAAGGCCGTCGCCGCCGAGATCGCCGAGGAGCACGGCGTGCAGGCCGCGGGCGCCGGCGCGAACGTCGCCGACGAGGCGCAGGTCCGCGCGGCGTTCGACGAGCTCGAGGCCGCGCTCCCGCAGGTCGTCGCGCTCGTGAACCTCGCGGGCGTCTCGAGCCCCGTGCCCTACCTCGAGGTGACCGCCGACGAGTGGGACCGCGTCATGGGCATCAACATGAACGGCGTGCACTACGCCACCCGTCGAGCGGTCGAGTCGATGGTGCAGCACGGGGTCGGGCGGGTCGTCAACCTGTCGTCGGTCTCGGCGCAGCGCGGCGGCGGCACGTTCTCGAAGACGGTGTACTCGGCCGCGAAGGCCGGCGTCATCGGCTTCACGCGCTCGGTCGCGCGCGAGCTCGGCCCGCAGGGCGTCACGGTCAACGCGATCTCGCCCGGCCCGATCGACACCGACATCATGGGCGGCACGCTCACCGACGAGCGCAAGACGGCCATGGCGGCCGACGGCGTGCTCCCGCGCATCGGCACGCCGCGCGACATCGCGGCGGCCATCGGCTACCTGATCTCTGAGGACGCGGGCTTCGTGACGGGGCAGACCCTGAACGTCGACGGCGGCCTCTACATGCACTGATCGTGGGCAGCTGGTCGAAGTCGCGCATCCTCTTCCTCGCCCTCGGCGTCGTCCTCGTGGGCGTCGGGCTGTGGCTCATCCTCCCGTCCTTCCTCTGACAACCTCCATCACCCGCACTCAAAGGAGAGTCCCGTGTCCGACACGACTCTGAGCGCCGGATCGAGGGCGAACCCCGCCCTCGACTCGGCCATCAAGAAGGCCGCCAAGCATCTGATGCCGATGCTGGTCATCCTGTACTTCGTCGCCTTCCTCGACCGCACGAACGTCGGCTTCGCCGAGGACGCGCTGCAGATGGACCGCGGCATCTCGGCGGGCGCCTTCGCGCTGGGCGCCGGCATCTTCTTCATCGGCTACGCGATCTTCGAGATCCCGTCGAACCTGCTGCTCAAGAAGTTCGGCGCGCGCTTCTGGCTCGCGCGCATCGCGATCACGTGGGGCATCGTCGCCGCGGCGTTCGCGTTCGTGACCGACGACACGTCGTTCATCATCCTGCGCTTCCTGCTCGGCGTCACCGAGGCCGGCCTCTTCCCGGGCGTCATCCTCTTCCTCTCCGAGTGGTTCCCGAACAAGCACCGCGTGCAGATGTTCGCGATCTTCTACCTCGCGCAGCCCTTCTCGCAGATGCTCGGCGCCCCGCTCTCCGGTGGCCTCATCAGCTTCGGTGAGACGCTCACCCCGTGGGCGGGCTGGCAGGTGATGTTCTTCGTCGAGGGCATGATGGCCGTCGTCGCCGGCATCGCGGCGATCTTCCTGCTCATCAACGGGCCGCAGGACGCGAAGTGGCTCAACGACGACGAGAAGCGCGCGCTCATCGACGTCATGGCCAAGGAGGACACGGTCCGCGAGTCGGATGGCCCCACGGGCATCTGGCGCGCGATGGGCAACTGGAAGGTGTGGTACTTCACCGTCATCTACTTCTGCCTGCAGATCGCGGTCTACGGCACGACCTTCTACCTCCCGCAGCAGGTCTCGGGCCTCATCGGCCAGGACGTCGGCTGGCAGGTGGGCCTCGTCGCGGCCATCCCGTGGCTCGTCGGCCTGTTCGCGTGCTACTTCTTCGGCAAGGCGGCGAACACGATCGTCCGCCGCCGCAACTGGGGCACGGCGTTCTACATCATCACGGGCGTCGCGATCCTCGCCTCGGCGTGGGCCGGCGCGAACGGGCAGCCGATCCTCGGCATCCTGTTCATCACCATCGCGGTGTCGAGCTTCCTCTCGGTCGGTCCGATCACGTGGTCGTACCCGACGGCGTTCCTCACGGGCACGGCGGCGGCTGCGGGCATCGGCCTCATCAACTCGCTCGGCAACCTCGGCGGCTTCGTCGCGCCGCTCATGCGCACGGGCATCAACGAGGCCGTCCCGACCGAGTCGGGCGCCTGGGGCGTCGTCTCGCTCGGCGTCTTCGCGTTCCTCGCGGCGGCGATGCTCTTCGGCACCAAGTGGTTCAGCGCGAAGGCGGATGCGCTGCTCGACGAGGAGGACGTCGACTCCGTGGCCCCCGGCCACTGACAGGACCGTCGTCGCGCAGCGGCGACACCAGCGTGCGTCCCGCGGATGCACGGACGAAGGCCGGATCGGGAACCGCGACACCCGATCCGGCCTTCGCGTTCGTCCGGGCGAAGGAACGGTCGGACTTTCCGGGCCCGGTGGCCTGGCTCACCGCTCTCGCTCACTACGCTCGAAGCAGGCTCACCGATGGAGGAACACCGTGGCGCAGCACACTGACTCGCAGAAGGCCCCGGTCTTCGACAATCCGGACCGCAACCTGGCGATGGAGCTCGTGCGAGCCACCGAGGCCGCCGCCATCCGCGCCGTGCCGTTCATCGGCCGCGGCGACAAGAACGCGGCCGACGGCGCGGCGGTGGATGCGATGCGCACGTTCCTCGCGACCGTCGCGTTCGACGGCGTGATCGTGATCGGCGAGGGCGAGAAGGACGAGGCGCCCATGCTGTTCAACGGCGAGCACGTCGGCAACGGCCGCGGCCCGTCCTGCGACATCGCCGTCGACCCGATCGACGGCACGTCGCTCACCGCCGCCGGCCGGCAGAACGCGCTCAGCGTCATCGCCGTGGCCGACCGCGGCACGATGTACGACCCGGTCGACGCGTACTACATGGACAAGCTCGTGGGCGGCCCCGAGGCGATCGGCGTCATCTCGCTCGAGCAGTCGATCGGCGACAACATCCGCGAGCTCGCGAAGGCCAAGCGCCGCGACGTCGAGGAGATCGTCGTCGCCGTGCTCGACCGGCCGCGACACGCGGAGCTCATCGAGGAGATCCGAGCGGCGGGTGCCGGCACCCGGCTCATGCGCGACGGCGACGTCGCCGGCGGCATCAACGCATCCCGCTGGGAGAGCCGCATCGACATGTGCGCCGGCGCGGGCGGCACGCCCGAGGGCGTCATCACCGCGTGCGCGATCAAGGCGCTCGGCGGCTTCATGGAGGGGCGCCTGTCGCCGCAGAGCGACGAGGAGCACCGCAGGGTCATCGCGGCGGGGCACGACCTCTCGCGCGTGCTCTCGCTCGACGACCTCGTCTCGAGCGACAACACCTACTTCGTCGCCACCGGCGTCACCGACGGCCAGCTGCTCGACGGCGTGCGCCGCAAGGGGCCGCTGATCCGCACCGAGTCGCTCGTGCTGCGCTCGAAGACCGGCACCGCCCGCCGCGTCATCGCCGAGCACCGCGCCGAGAAGTGGCTCGAGAAGGACTCGCACCGCGACTGACCCGCTCCGGTACGCCGAGCTTCCCCGAACTGCGGGTTCCCGTCCGCGAAACCCGCCGTTCGGGGACGTTCGACGCACGGGGGCGCGGGTGCGAGACCATGGGGGCGTGAGCGGCTCGGAGCGCCTGGTGGGCGTCGACCTCGCGCGGCTCGTCGCCGTCGCGGGGATGATGGCCGCGCATACGCTCGCCTTCACCGACCCGCCCGTCGGCGCCGGCGTCACGGCGCTCATCGACGGCCCTCCCTCGACGCTCTTCGCCGTGCTCGGGGGCGTGAGCGTGGCGCTCGCCGCCCGCTCCCGGCTCGCGGCGGGGGAGCGCGCGGCGGCCGTGCGCTCGACGCTCGCGCGCGGCCTGCTCGTCGCCGTGCTCGGCCTGCTCATCGTGCCGATCGCGACCGCCGTCTTCGTCGTGCTCGCGCCCTTCGGCGTCGCGATCATGGCCGCATCCGTCTTCCTGCTGCTGCCGACGTGGGTCGTCGCCGCGAGCGCGCTCGCGCTCACGGCGCTCGTCGGCTCGCTCGTCGCGACCGCGCGCGACCGGCTCGGCGTGCTCGATGGGACGCACTCGATCGCGACGCTCGTCGTCGATCCGCTCGGCACGCTGCAGGACATCGTGCTGACGGGCGTCTACCCGGCGATCACGTGGCTCGCCTACCTGCTCATCGGCATGCTCGTCGCGCGCGCCCTCACCGCGGCCCGCGCGCGCGGTCGCGAGCGCGGGGCGCTCGTCGGGCTCGCGGGCTTCGGCGCGGTGCTCGTCGCGCTCGGCGTGGGCGCGAGCGAGCTGGGGCTGCGGCTGCTGGGCGACGCGAGGCACCCGGGGGAGCCGGCGCTCGCGCGCGAGGTGCTGCTCGGCAACGGCTACGGCAGCGTGCCGAGCGTCGACCCGCTCTGGCAGCTGCTCGCGGCGCCCCACACGGGCACGCCGGCCGACATCGCCCGCACCGTCGGCATCGCCCTGCTCGTCATCGCGCTGCTGTCGCTCATCGTCTCGCTGCTGCCGAGCCGCGTGCGGCGGGCTGTCGAGCCGCTGCGCGCGGCGGGCGGCGCGCCGCTCACGATCTACGTCGTCCACATCACGCTGCTGTCGGGGCTGCAGTCGCTCGCCGCCGGCAGCGCGTCGTGGCTCGCGGATGGCTGGATCGCGTGGGCGCTGCAGGTCGCGATCGCGCTCGGGATCGGGGCGCTGCTCGCGGGCACGGCCGCGCGCGGACCGCTCGAGGCGCTCATCGGGCGCTGCGCGGATGCGGCGGCCGGGCTGCGGGGGACCGCTCGCGGCACCGCGATGGGCAGCGCGGAGCAGCTCGACGGCAGGGGTTGACGCTCGCGCCGGCCACGCGTACATTGCCAATTGGTTATAGAATCAGGAGGTGATGGACATGGAGCCCGAGCTCGACGACGAGACGCTCGACCGGATCTTCGCCGCGCTCTCCGACCGCACCCGCCGCCGCATCCTGCTGCGGCTGCGATCGGGCCCCGCGACCGTCACCGAGCTCACCGCGCTCGCCGGCCTCACGCAGCCCGCCGTCTCGAAGCACTGCAAGGTGCTCGAGGAGGCGGGGCTCGTGCGGGCCGAGCGCGACGCGCAGCGCATCCATCGGATCATCGAGCTCGCGCCGCTCATCCGCGCTGCCGTCTTCGTCTCCCAGTTCGAGGTCCAGGTCGACGCCCGACTCGACCGCCTCGAGGCGCACCTGCAGTCGGGAACCGACAAGGAGCGACCATGAAGACCCGATTCACGATGCCCGACGACACCTCGATCGTCTACGAGCGCACCTTCCAGGCGCCGGCCTCCGAGGTGTGGCGGGCCTACACCGAGCCTGAGATCGTCCGCACCTGGTTGCTCGGCCCCGACCCCGAGACCGAGTTCCCCGTCTGCGAGATGGACATGCGCACCGGCGGCTCGTTCCGCTGGGTGTGGGTCGACGCGCAGGGCGAGCTCGAGATCAAGGGCGACGTGCTCGAGGCCGAGCCGCCCGTGCGGCTCGTCTCGAGCGAGCAGATGGGCGGCTCGGCGATGGGCGGCATGGACCTGCCGCCGACGCACAACGTCGTGACGTTCACCGAGACGGATGGGGTGACGACGATGCGCACCGTCATCACGTATCCGTCGAAGGAGATGCGCGACGGCGCCTACGCGAGCGGCATGGCCGAGGGCATCGACGCCGGCTTCGACCGGCTCGACGTGCGCTGGTCCGAGCTCGCCCGCTGAGCGGGCGCTGCCGGCGAACCCGTTCCTGGTTCCTGGACCCGATGTTCGGTGTCCACGAGCCAGGATCGGGTCCATCTCGCGACCGGACGCGTACGCCGGATCATCACGATCCGGTCACGGTCGCGGCGCCCATTTGACACGCGACGACTTCCTTCGCATGCTGGAACCTGAAACCTGAACCACCTGTCAGGTTCTAGACACCGTGAAGCCGCACGACGGAGTGCTCGCTCGCCCGCCGAGCAGCGCCAGCTGAGGCTCGCACTGCTCGAAAGGCAACTCATGCGCAGGACAACGAAGTTCGCAGGCGTGGGCATCGCCCTCGCCGCACTCGCGCTCACGGCGTGCGCGCCGACCACGGCGCCCGCCCCCGCAGGCACCGCAGCCGGCTCCGAGGGCGCCGAGGAGTCGGTCGCCGTCAGCGTCGGCATGATCACCTCCATCACCGGCCCGCTCGCCGCCTACGGTGCGAGCTACCAGCAGGGCTTCGAGGCCGGCCTCGACTACGCGACCGAGGGCACGGGCGAGATCGACGGCATCGACCTCACCATCGAGTGGATCGACGACCAGGGCAACCCCGACACCGCGGTCACGCAGGCGAAGGACGTCATCGGCCAGGGCTTCCAGATCATCGGCGGCTCCGCGGCCTCGGGCGTCTCGCTCGCGGTCGCCGAGCAGGCGGCGCAGAACAACACGCTCTTCCTCTCGGGCCCGGCAGCCGCCGACGCCATCACGGGCGTCAACGACCAGACCTTCCGCTCCGGCCGCCAGACGCTCCAGGACGTCGCGACCGCCGCGACCTTCCTCGACAGCGTCGAGGGCTCGAACATCGTCGTCTTCGCACAGGACAACGCGTTCGGCCAGGGCAACGTCGCCTCGGTGCAGGCCGTGCTCGGCGGCGAGGGCGCGACCGTGACGCCCATCCTGGTCGCCGAGGACGCGACGGAGTTCACCCCGTTCGCGCAGCAGATCTCGGCAGCCTCGCCCGACCTCGTCTTCGTGGCGTGGGCCGGCGCGACCACCGGCGCCATGTGGGAGGCGCTCTCGCAGCAGCAGGTGCTCGAGTCGACGACCGTCGTCACCGGCCTCGCCGACCGCGCGTCGTACCAGGCCTACGGTCCCGGCTCCGCCGACATCCAGTTCCTCAACCACTACTTCCCGGGCGCGACCGACACCGACGCCGCACAGGCGATGGATGCGTTCCTCGAGGAGGCGGGCAACGAGGCCGACCTGTTCACGGTCGACGGCTTCGTCGGCGCGCAGATGCTCGTGCACGCGATCACCGAGGGTCGCGGCGACGTCGACGCGATGATCGGCGCGCTCGAGGGCTGGACGTTCGAGTCGGTCAAGGGCGAGCTCACGATCCGCGCGGAGGACCACGCGCTCATCCAGCCGATGTTCCAGGTGCGACTGGTCGACGACGGCGGCACGTGGATGCCCGAGCTCATCGAGATCGTCGACGCCGAGGCGGTCGCCCCGCCCGTCGCCGCCGAGTAGGGCGAGCGATGACCGAGCCCGCGCTCCAGCTGGACGCCGTCGGCCTGCAGATCGGCGGCGCGCGCATCCTGCGCGACGTCTCGATGCAGGTCGCGACCGGCGAGATGGTCGGGGTCATCGGCCCCAACGGTGCTGGCAAGACCACGCTGTTCAACATCATCTCGGGCGTCTCGGTCCCGACGAGCGGCCGCGTGCTGCTGGGCGGCGACGACGTCACCGGTCGCAAGGTGCACCAGCGGGCGCGGGCCGGTCTCGGCCGCACGTTCCAGACCTCGAGCGTCTTCCCCGGCCTCACCGTCGGAGAGAACGCGCGCCTCGCGGCGCAGTCGAAGCTCGGGGGAGCCACCAGTCCGTGGCGGTTCCCCCGGGCCGACGACGAGGCGAGCGGCGTGGCCGCGCGCTGCCTCGAGGAGGTGGGCCTCGCCCACCACACCGGCACCGCCGCAGGCGTGCTCTCGCACGGCGACAAGCGCAAGCTCGAGATCGCGATGCTGCTCGCGACCGAGCCCGAGGTCGTGCTGCTCGACGAGCCCATGGCGGGCGTCGGCTCCGGCGACGTCGGCGGTCTCGTCGAGGTCATCCGCAGGCTCCACGCATCCGGCCGCACCGTGCTCATGGTCGAGCACCACATGGAGGTGCTGCTCGGCCTCGTCGACCGCGTCGCGGTCATGCACCACGGCGAGCTGCTCGCCATCGACACGCCCAAGGCCGTCATGGCCGACCCTGCCGTCCAGAAGGCCTACCTCGGGGAGACCGTGTGACCGCCATCCTGACCGTCCGCGGCCTGAACGCGAAGGTCGCCGGCCAGCAGGTCGTCGAGGACGTCTCGTTCGACGTCGCCGAGCACGGCGTCACCGCGCTGCTCGGCCGCAACGGCGTCGGCAAGTCGTCGACCATCAGGGCGCTGCTCGGCCTCTACGAGCGCACCGGCGAGGTGACGTTCGCCGGAGCCCGCATCGACGGACTGCTCACGCACCGCATCGTGCAGCGGGGCATCGCGTACGTGCCGGAGGATCGCGAGGTCTTCGGCGGACTCACGGTCGAGGAGAACCTGCGGCTCGCCGAGCGCGGGGGAGCGCCCAACCGCGCGATCGTCGCCGAGCTCTTCCCCGAGCTCATCGAGCGCGCGAAGCAGCAGGCAGGCACCCTCTCGGGCGGCCAGCAGCAGATGGTCTCGCTCTCTCGCGCGCTCATGAACGAGAACCGACTGCTGCTCGTCGACGAGCCGACGAAGGGCCTCGCGCCCCTCATCGTCGGCACCGTCACGACGGCGCTCGAGGCCGCCGCCGACCGCACGCCCATGCTGCTCGTCGAGCAGAACCTCCAGGTCGTGCGCGCGCTCGCGCACACCGTCGTCGTGCTCTCGGGCGGCCGCGTGGTCCACACCGGCCCGGCCGCCGAGTTCCTCGACTCCGATCTCGTGCACCGCCACCTCGGCGTCTCGACCGACCAGGAGGCCGCGTGACCACCGTCCTGCTCCTGCTCATCACCGGCGTGGGCCTCGGCGCCCTCTACTTCCTGGTGGCGAGCGGCCTCTCGCTCATCTACGGCCTCATGGGCGTGCTCAACTTCGCCCACGGCTCCTTCCTGACGCTCGCCGGCTTCCTCGGCTGGGAGGTCGGGCGCCGCGTCGGCGACGGCAGCTGGGGCGGCCTGCTCGTCGGGATGCTCGTCGGCCTCGTCGTCGGCGCGCTCGTCGCGGCCATCACCGAGCTCGTGTTCATCCGCCCGCTCTACAACCGGCACATCGAGCAGGTGCTCGTCACCGTCGGCCTCGGCCTCGCATCCGTCGCCCTCTTCGAGGGCATCTGGGGCACCGACCCGATCCAGATCCGGCTGCCCGAGTGGCTCGGCCAGACGACGAACGTGCTCGGCGCCAACATCCCGAACGACCGATGGCTGCTCATCGGCTCCGCCGTGCTCGTGCTCGTCGGCATCGTGCTGTTCCTGCAGAAGACGAGCTACGGGCTCGTCATCCGGGCAGGCGTCGAGAACCGCACGATGGTGACCGCGCTCGGCATCGACGTGCGCCGCGCGTTCACGATCGTCTTCGCGATCGGCGGCGCGGCAGCCGGCCTCGGCGGTGTGCTCGCCTCGGTCTACTACGGCCAGGTCGGCGCCCACCAGGGCACGTCGCTACTCATCTACGCGTTCATCGTCACGGTCATCGGCGGCCTCGGCTCGCTCTCGGGCGCCGCGATCGCGTCGGTGCTCGTCGCCGTCATCCAGCAGTTCGCCAACTTCTACCTCGGCGGCACCGGCGACCTCGCGGTCGTCCTCGCGCTCGCCGCGGTGCTGCTCGTCCGACCGACCGGCCTCATGGGCAAGGTCAAGCACTAGGAGATGGCGATGCGCACCTTCCTCACCTCCCTCTGGGGCCGACTGCTCGTCGGCGCCGCGGTCGTCGTCATCGCGGCGATCCTGCCGCTGCTCGCGATCGACATCCCCGGCGTGCTGCCGGGCCCCACCTACACGCCCGGCACGCTCACCGTGCTCGCGTACGCGATGCTCATCGCGGCGCTCGCGCTCAGCTACCACCTCATCTTCGGCGTGGCGGGGATGCTGTCGTTCGGCCACGCGATGTTCTTCGCCGCGGGCGCGTACGGGCTCGGCATCATCCTGCGGCTGCTCGCGCCGACCGGCATGCCGAGCGAGGTCGTCTTCCTGCTCGCGATCGCCATCACGCTCGTCGTCGCGCTCGTGCTCGGCAACCTCGTGGGCGCGCTCGCGCTCCGGGTGAGCGGCATCTCGTTCGCGATGGTCACGCTCGCGATCGCGCAGGCGATGAACGTCATGATCCGGCGCAATGTCGGTGGCCTCACCGGCGGCGAGGAGGGCATCACGCTTACCGTCGCCGTCGTGCCCGAGTGGCTCGTCGGGGTCGTCAACACGCGCAACCTCTACTGGATGGCGCTCGCGATCCTCGTGATCGTCTACCTCGCGTGCGTGTGGGTCGAGCGCTCGCGGCTCGGCCACGTCGTCGCGGCCGCGCGCGAGAACGAGCTGCGCGTCACGGTGCTGGGGCTGCGGCCCTACCTGGTGCGGCTGTTCCTGTTCTCCGCCGCCGCGGTGCTCGCCGCTGTCGCCGGCATGGGGTTCATGCTCCTGCAGTCGAGCGCGACGCCGCGCATCTCGACGAGCGACTTCACGCTCACCCTGCTCGTGATCGTCGTGCTCGGCGGCGTCGGCTACCGCTGGGGCGCGATCGTCGGCGGCATCGTCTACACGCTGCTCGACCAGCGACTCGCGGCGCTCGCCTCGAGCGACGCGATCGCGGGCCTGCCCGACATCCTGCGCATCCCGCTCTCGGAGCCGCTGTTCATCCTCGGCATGCTCTTCGTGCTCGTCGTGATGTTCGCGCCCGGCGGCATCGTCGGCATCGCGCACCGCGTCACGAGCCGCAAGGGCACCAAGCAGGACGTCGAGGAGCCCGCGGTGCTGCAGGACATGGAAGCCTAGGCGCATGGCTCTCGACGCGCAGACGGCGGGCCCGACATCGCCAGGGCCCTTCACCTTGGGACGTTGGACGACCGACCGCGCCGCGACGGAGCCCGCGCGGCCGGCGATCGTCGACCGCGGCGTCGTCGTCTCCTACGGCGAGCTCGAGGCGCGCGCGACGGCGCTCGCCCACGCGCTCGGCGAAGCGGGCCACGGGCGCGGCGCGCGCATCGCGACCGTCACGGGATCGACCGCAGACCAGGTCGTGCTGCTGTTCGCGTGCGCGAAAGCAGGCGCGACGCTCGTGCCGCTCTCGTGGCGGCTCACGGCGGGCGAGCTCGCGGCGCAGCTGCGGATCGCCGATCCCTCGCTGCTGCTCGTCGAGGACGACCACCGGCCGGTCGCGGAAGCAGCGCTGGAGCGCCTCGCCGACGCCCGCATCCCGACGACGGGGCTGGGCGCCGCCGGCGCGGAGTCGTCGGTGCCGGATGCGCTGCATCCCGTCGCCGCCGCGGCGCCGCAGGACGACGACGCGCTGCTCATGCTCTTCACCTCGGGCACGACGAGCGCCCCGAAGGCGGTCGTGCTGAGCCACGCCAACTGCGCGTGGGCCAACCTCTCGCTCTCTCGCGCGACACCGCTCACGCCCGACGACGTCGTGCTGCAGGTGCTGCCGCAGCACCACGTGGCGGGCTGGAACATCCAGCCGCTCCTCGCGTGGTGGGTCGGCGCGAGCGTCGTGCTCGAGCGCACGTTCGACGCCGGTCGCGCGCTCGCGCTCATCGAGCGGCACCGGGTGACGGCGACCATGGGCGTGCCCACCACGTTCCGCGCGCTCGTGCAGCACCCCGACTTCCAGGCCCGCGACCTCTCGAGCGTGCGCAGCGCCGTCGTCGGCGGCGGCATGCTCGACCCGCGCGCCGCCGAGCAGCTCGCGCGCAAGGGCATCGCCGTGCGGCAGGGCTACGGGCTCACCGAGGCGGCGCCCAACGTCGCGATCACGCGCGACGAGAGCGACGCCGGCACCGTCGGCCGCCCGTATCCGCACGTCGACGTCGCGCTGCTCGTCGCCGGACGGGTCGAGCACGGCGCGGGCGCCGGCGAGCTGCTCGTGCGCGGCCCCGGCGTCTTCCGCGGCTACTTCCGCGACCCCGAGGCGACCGAGGCCGCCTTCCTCGGCCCCTGGCTGCGCACGGGCGACCTCGTCGCGCGCGACGCGTCGGGGCGCATCCGCATCGTCGACCGGGTGAAGGACATCGTGCGGTCGGGCGGCGAGTCGATCGCGCCGATCGAGGTCGAGCTCGCGCTGCTCGAGCACCCCGCGGTCGCCGACGCGGCGGTCGCCGGCGTGCCGAGCGAGCGCTGGGGCGAGGAGCTCGTGGCGTGGGTCGTGCTCGCCGAGCCGGCCGAGCCCGCAGCGCTGCGCGCGCACCTCGACGGCAGGCTCGCCGACTTCAAGCACCCGAAGCGCTTCCTCGTCGTCGACAGCATCCCGCGCACGACGAGCGGCAAGCCGCTGCGCCGGGCGCTCACCGCGGCCTTCGAGGCTGCCAGGGCGGAGGCGCGATGAACGAGCCGAGGACGAAGCGCGGCGAGCTGACGAAGGCCAAGCTGCTCGCGGCGGCCGAGACCGTGTTCGCCGAGCAGGGCTACCAGGCGGCGTCGATCTCGCGCATCACCGAGCGCGCGCACGTCGCGCAGGGCACGTTCTACCTCTACTTCTCGTCGAAGCTCGACCTCTTCGAGCAGCTCGTCGACGACCTCAACCGGCGGGTCCGCAAGGCCATGAGCGACGGCGCGGCGCGCGGCACGAACCGCGCGGAGGCAGAGCGAGAGGGCTTCCGCGAGTTCTTCGCCTTCACCGCCGAGCACCCCGCGCTCTACCGCGTCGTGCGGGAGGCCGAGTTCGTCTCGCCCGGCGCGATGCGCGCGCACTACGAGCGCATCGTCGACGGCTACCGCGACGGGCTCACGCGAGCGAAGGCGACCGGCGAGATCGGCGACATCGACCCCGAGGTCGCCGCGTGGGCGCTCATGGGCGTCGGCGAGATGATCGGGATGCGCTACGTGCTGTGGCCGACGGGCGACTCCGGTGCCTACGGCTCCGCAGCGACGCCTGTGCCCGAGCACGTCTTCGACGAGATGGTCGCGTTCGTGCAGCGTGCGCTCGGCACCGCCGCGCCGCTCGCGCCCGAGCCCGTCTCGACCACGACGAGCGCCGCGACCGCGGCGCGCACCAAGGAGGACTCATGAGCACGCTCTCCGGCCGCAGGGCCGTCATCACGGGTGGCGCCGCAGGCATCGGCGCCGCGATCGCACGGGCCTTCGCGGCCGAGGGAGCGACCGTCGTCATCGCCGACCGCGACGGCGCGGCGGCAGCGGCGCTCGCGCAGGAGCTCGGCGGCGAGTCGTGGGAGGTCGACCTGCTCGACGTCGCGGCGCTCGAGTCGCTCTCGCTCGAGGCCGACATCCTCGTCAACAACGCCGGCATCCAGCGCGTCGCGCCGATCGTCGAGTTCGAGCCCGAGGTGTGGCGACGCATCCACACGCTCATGCTCGAGGTGCCGTTCCTGCTCACGCGCGCCGCGATGCCGGGCATGATCGAGCGCGGTTGGGGCCGGATCATCAACATCTCGAGCGTGCACGGCCTCATCGCCTCGCCGTTCAAGTCTGCCTACGTCGCCGCGAAGCACGGTCTCGAGGGGCTCTCGAAGGTGACCGCGCTCGAGGGCGCCGCCCACGGCGTCACGTCGAACTGCATCAACCCGGGCTGGGTGCGCACGGCCCTCGTCGAGGCGCAGATCGCCGACCAGGCGAGGATCCACGGCATCCCCGAGTCGGAGGTGCTCGAGCGCATCATGCTCACCGAGCCGGCCATCAAGCGGCTGCTCGAGCCCGAGGAGATCGGCGGCCTCGCGCTCTTCCTCGTCGGCCCGCATGCGGCCATGGCCACGGGCGCCTCGTACGTCATGGATGGCGGATGGACGACCCGATGACGGAGCGGCCGCTGCGGATCGACGTCGCCGGGGGCGAGCTCGTCGCGACGCTCTGGCGGGCGGATGCGCGCGGCACGCCCGTCGTCGCGATCCACGGCATCACGGCCAACCACCGCTCGTTCTCGCCGCTCGCGGCACGGCTCGACGGGCCGGTGCTCGCCGTCGACCTGCGCGGCCGCGGCGGCTCGCGATCCCTGCCGGGGCCGTTCGGGCTCGAGCAGCACGCCGCCGACGTCGCCGACGCGATCGTCGCCGCGGGCTTCGAGCGCGCGATCGTCGTCGGGCACTCGATGGGCGCGTTCGTCGCCGTGCGGCTCGCCGCCGCGCGATCCGAGCTCGTCGAGTCGCTCGTGCTCGTCGACGGCGGCCTGCCGCTGCGCCCCGCGCCGGAGGGCAGTGCGCTGAGCCCCGAGGACGTGCTCGGCCCCGCGATCGAGCGGCTCCGCATGACCTTCCCGTCGGCCGAGGACTACCGCGCCTTCTGGCGCGAGCACCCCGCCTTCGGCCCCCACTGGAGCCCGGCGATCGAGGAGTACGTCGACTACGACCTCGTCGACGCGGATGGCGCGCTGCGGCCCTCCGCCGCGCCCGACGCCGTCGTCGCCAACCTCGTCGAGCTCGACGGCCGCGGCGGCTACGCCGAGGCGCTCGAGCGGCTCGACGTGCCGATGGTGCTGCTGCGCAGCCCCCGCGGGCTCTTCGACGAGGAGCCGGGCCTCTACGATGACGAGTGGGTCGCGACATGGTCGTCGCGGCTGCCCGAGCTCGAGGTCCGCGACGTCGAGCGCACGAATCACTACACGATCCTGATGGGCCGAGGGGTGGATGCCGTGGCCGACGCGGTCTCGCTCGTCGCGACCGCGCACGGACCGGCGCACGACCGGATGCCAGCATCCGACCCCACAGCAGTAGCCAACAGAGAGGGACGCTGACCGATGGCGATCGACAAGACCTACGGCTCCGCGGCGGAGGCCGTCGCCGACATCCAGGACGGGGCGACGCTCGCCGTCGGCGGCTTCGGCCTCTCCGGCAACCCCATGGCGCTCATCCGGGCGCTCGAGGAGCGCGGTGTCCAGCACCTCGAGGTGGTCTCGAACAACTGCGGCGTCGACGACTGGGGGCTCGGGCTGCTGCTGCGCAACGGGCAGATCGACAAGATGACCTCCTCGTACGTCGGCGAGAACAAGGAGTTCGAGCGCCGCTATCTCACGGGCGAGCTCGAGCTCGAGCTCACGCCCCAGGGCACGCTCGCCGAGAAGCTCCGCGCCGGCGGCTCGGGCATCGCGGCCTTCTACACGCGCACGGGCGTCGGCACGCAGGTGCAGGAGGGCGGGCTGCCGCAGCGCTACGACGCCGACGGCACCGTCGTCAAGGCATCCGCCCCGAAGCCCACCGCGACGTTCGACGTCGACGGCGAGCCCAAGGAGTTCGTGCTCGAGGAGGCCATCACGACCGACTTCTCGCTCGTGCACGCGCTCCGCGGGGACCGCCACGGCAACCTCGTCTTCAACAAGGCCGCCCGCCAGTTCTCGCCGCCCGCGGCGATGGCCGGCCGCATCTGCATCGCGCAGGTCGAGGAGCTCGTCGAGCCCGGCGAGATCGACCCGGATGCCGTGCACCTGCCGGGCGTCTTCGTGCATCGGATCATCGAGGTCGGCACCGACATCGAGAAGCGCATCGAGCGCCGCACGGTCTCCGAGCAGTAGACGCCGAGCAGTAGAGCGATCGAGCAGCAGACACACCGAGCAGTAGAGACACCGAGCAGTAGAGAGCCAGAGGAGAGCTGACATGGCACTGACCCGCAACGAGATGGCCGCCCGCGCCGCCAAGGAGCTCGAGGACGGCATGTACGTCAACCTCGGCATCGGGCTCCCGACGCTCGTGCCCAACTACGTGCCCGACGACGTGACCGTCGTGCTGCAGAGCGAGAACGGCATCCTGGGCGTCGGCCCGTACCCGACGGAGGACGCGGTCGACCCCGACCTCATCAACGCCGGCAAGGAGACGGTGACGACGCTGCCGGGCACGTCGTTCTTCGACTCCGCGACGTCGTTCGCGATGATCCGCGGCGGCAAGATCGACGCCGCGATCCTCGGCGCCATGCAGGTGTCGTCCTCGGGCGACATCGCCAACTGGATGATCCCCGGCAAGATGGTGAAGGGCCCCGGCGGCGCGATGGACCTCGTGCATGGCGCCGCGAAGGTCATCGTGCTCATGGAGCACACGGCCAAGGACGGGTCGCCGAAGATCCTCGACGCGTGCTCGCTGCCGCTCACCGGCAAGGGCGTCGTCGACCGCATCATCACCGACCTCTGCGTGCTCGACGTGACCCCCGAGGGGCTGCGGCTCGTCGAGCTCGCGCCGGGCGTGACGATCGAGGAGCTGCGCGAGAAGACCGGGCCGGAGATCCTCGCGTGAGCACGATCCTGGCCGGGATCGACCAGCGGTTCGTCGAGACCGATCGGCTGCGGGCATCCGTCCTCAGCCACGGCGGCCAGGGGGATGGCACAGGCATCCCGATCGTGCTCGTGCACGGCAACGTCTCGTCGTCGCTGTTCTTCCAGCCGCTCATGCTCGCGCTCCCGCGGCCGACGATCGCGATCGACCTGCGTGGCTTCGGCGACAGCGAGACGCTCCCGGTCGATGCGAGCCGAGGGCTGCGCGACTTCTCCGACGACGTCGCGGGCGTGCTCGACGCGCTCGGCCTCCAGCGCGTGCACGTGGTGGGCTGGTCGATGGGCGGGGGCGTCGTGCTGCAGCTCCTCCTCGATCGGCCCGACCTCGTGCGCTCGGTGACGCTGCAGGCGCCGGTGCCGCCGCACGGCTTCGGCACGAGGCTCGACGGCTCGCTGTGCACGCCGGATGCGGCAGGCACCGGTGGGCTCGGCGCGAACCCCGACTTCGTCGCGCGGCTCGCCGCCGGCGACACCACCGCGGACGAGCCGACGAGCCCGCGGAACGTGTTCCGCTCGAGCTACGTCGCGCCGGGCTTCGACGACGGGCGCGAGGACCTCTGGGTGGAGTCGATGCTGTCGACGAGGACGGGCGACGACAACTACCCGGGCGACGGCGTCGCCTCCGAGTCGTGGCCCGGCTTCGCGGCGGGCGGCCGCGGCATCCTCAACACGATGTCGGCGGCCCACCTCGACCTCACGGGGATCGTCGACGTCGCCGACAAGCCGGCGATCCTGTGGGTGCGGGGCGCGCACGACGCGATCGTCGGCGACGCGTCGTTCTTCGACTTCAACACGCTCGGCAAGCACGGCATCGTGCCGGGCTGGCCGGGGGAGGAGGCGGCGCCGCCGCAGCCGATGATCGCGCAGTCGCGCGCGGTGCTCGAGCAGTACGCCGCGAACGGCGGCGCCTACCGCGAGGTGGTCTTCGACGACGCGGGCCACTCGCCCCACCTCGAGGATCCTGAGCGCTTCGCCGAGGAGCTCCTCGCTCACGTGGGGGCGAGCGAGCGGCCCTAGCACGGGAGCGCTCAGGAGCGCATCACGATGTGCGCCGGTGGCCGCAGGTCGAACGGCGTCGATCGCGGTGCTGCGCGGCAGTGCCGCTCGACGAGCGGACGCAGGTGCGGCTCCACGCCGAGCCGCCGGGCGCTGCGACGAGGGCGGCGACGGGTGACTGGCGCCGCGTCGGGCAGCCGGCGGGTGAGGGATGGCGCGGCGTCGGAGGCGAGCGACGGCGCGGCGTCGGATGGGAGCGACGCGGCGGAGGCGATCGCCAGCGCCGCGCGCGGCTCGGACCGGCGGCTGCGGGCGTAGCGGTCGGGCGGCCGCAGCTCGGCGACGATGCGCCAGTGGCCGCGCTCGGGACCGGCTCGCTCGACGCGGAGGCGACCGGCATGGATCTCGTGGTGGTGGTAGCTGCAGACGAGGATGCCGTTGTCGAGATCGGTCGCGCCGCCGAGCTGCCAGGGGACGATGTGGTGCGCCTCGCACCAGGCGACGGGCATGCCGCAGCCCGGCACGCGGCAGCCCTTGTCGCGCGCCGCGAGCGCACGCCGGATCGCGCGGTTGAAGAGGCGCTCCGTGAGGCCCAGGGCGAGCGTGTGCTGGCAGGAGTTGACGACCACGTGCTGCAGCTTCGTCTCGCACAGCAGCCGCTCGATCGTCTCGATGGGCACGAGGTCGCCGGTGTGCTCGATCGTCAGGGTGCGCTGGGGGTGCCTCAGCGCCTCGAGGTACGCGGTGTAGGCCTCGATCGTGCCGGTGAGCACGAGCACCGGTGCCTCCCCGCCGGCCACCGGCGCGTCGCCCGAGGCGGCGTGCGCCCGCGCGAGTCCGACGACGACGTCGTGCCGCTTCTGGTCGGGCGAGCGGTCGTCGATCGACGGCTCGTCGTCGCCCGCGCGGGCGGCCTCGTCCTCGTCGCGGAAGCCAACCCTGACCCGCGGCCCCGTGTAGGCGTCGAGCAGCGACTTCAGTGCTGAGCCGTCCTCGGGAGGCGAGAGCATCTCCGTCCGCCACATGCCGTCGCGACGCTGCCACATCCGGAGCGACCGCATGGAGCGCTGCCGCTCGTCGCCCGGCAGCACCCCGTCGGGATCGAGGGCCGCGGCGTAGGCGCGCGCCTGGGTCACGAGCAGCTCGGGCACGAGCGGCGCGTGCGGATCGGTCGCGGCACGCACGAGCGCGTCCTCGGCCCAGGCCAGCTGCTCGAGGTCGGCGCGCGGCGCGACCGGCTCGAGGGTGCCGACGATGGCCTGCGCCTGCGGCAGCGACAGCGCGCCGTCGGCGAGCGCTCCGGCGACCTGCGGATACCGGGCGGGGATGTCGTGGCCCGTGAGCCCCTGCGTCGGCGAGGTCGTGGCGGCCATGGTGAGCAGCTCGGATGCCTGGCGCTCACGGATGCCGAAGACGGCGGCGAGCGCCTCGCGCGAGCTGCGGTAGCCCATCCGGAGGCAGAGCGCCTCGTCTGCGCAGCCGTGCGAGCGCTCCTCGACGCCCGCGGCGAGGCGCACCTTGAGGCTGTCGACCACTCGCGACAGCGAGGCGACGGCGCCGAGCATCTCGACGAAGCCGGCCTGCGGCTCGAGCGACAGCGAGGCCGCGTCGGCGAGCAGGGCGCGAGCGGCCTCGACCGCTGCTGCTGCCTGCTCGCTCCGAATCATCGTCGACTCCTTCGTCACGACGAGGCTATGCGGGGCCACCCACATGAGCTGCGGGAACGGGAGCGGCCCCGCGTCCGTGATGGATGCGGGGCCGCTCGAGCGCTCGGCTACGCCGTCGGCGTGAGCGAGTCGACGTAGTCCTGGTTCTCGGTGATCCAGGTCTCGACGATCTCGGGGTAGTCGCTCGCCTCGGCATCGCTGTTGAACATGGCGTTCTCGAGCGAGAAGAGCAGCTCCGAGTCCATCTTGAAGGCCTCGAGCCACGGCGTCAGCGTCGGGAAGTCCGTCTCGAAGCCCGTGCGGGCGATCGTGTGGATGCCCTCGGCCGCCCCGAGCGTGCCCTCGGGGTCCTCGAGGTCGCGGATGGCGAACTCGTCGTAGGCCCAGTGCGGGCGCCAGAGCGTGACGGCGATGTTCTCGCCGGCGTCGAGCGCCGAGCTCAGCTCAGCGAGCATCGCGGGCGTCGAGGAGGTGATGAACTCCATGCCGTCGAGCCCGTAGGTCGGGATCACCTCGTCCTGTGTCGCGGCGGTGAGGCCAGCGCCCGGCTCGATGCCGACGATGCGGTTGTCGAACTCGTCGGCGTGCTCGGCGAGCTCGGCGATCGAGGTGATCGGAGCATCCTCGTTGACGGCCATGGTGAGCACGGCGTCGTCGTTCCAGGAGCCGAGGTCGACGAGGTCGTCGCCGAACTCCTCCATGTACGAGGCGTGCGTCATCGGCAGCCAGCCGTCGAGCGCGACGTCGTAGTCACCACCGGCGATGCCCGCGAAGACGGGGCCGGCGTCGGCGTACTCGAGCTCGACGTCGTAGCCCTTCTCCTCGAGGATGGCCTCCCACAGGTAGGAGACTGCCTCGCCCTCGGGCCAGCCGTTGAAGACGCCGATCGTCAGGTCCATCTGGTCGGTCGTCGAGGTGCCCTCCTCGGGCGCCTCCGGCTCCGAGTCGGCTGCCGAGCAGCCGGCCAGTGCGAGTGCACCGACAGCGGCGAGTGCGGTGCCGCGAATGAATCGCTTGTTCATGCTTCGTCCTCTCTCGTTTCGTGTCATCTGTCCGTCAACGACCGCTGGGGGCGGCCGCGTTGGTCGTTTCGGCTGCGGGGGCTGCGCCGGGCGTCACGGGCACCCGGCCCGCGGCGATGGCCTGCCTGGAGCCCCAGCCGAGCGCGCGGTACTTCGCGACCGGGCTGCTGTCCTTCAGGTTCCCGAGCGAGTTCGTCACGCGGTCGAGGATGATCGCGAGGATCACGACCGACAGGCCAGCTTCGGCGCCGAGCCCCACGTCGATGCGCTGCAGCGCCTGCACGATGGGCTGTCCCAGACCGCCGGCGCCGACCATGGCCGCGATGACGACCATCGACAGCGACAGCATGATGATCTGGTTGACCCCGGTCATGATCGTCGGCAGGGCGAGTGGCAGCTGGATCTGGCGCAGGATGCGTCCGGGCGACGCGCCGAAGGCGGTGCCCGCCTCGACGATCTCCTTGTCGACCCCGCGGATGCCGAGCTCGGTCAGGCGCACGCCCGGCGCCATCGCGAACGCGATCGTGGCGATGATGCCCGGCACCACGCCGACGCTGAACAGGATGATCGCCGGGATCAGGTAGACGAAGGCGGGCATCGTCTGCAGGAAGTCGAGGATCGGCCGCACGATGTTCGAGACGCGGTCGTTGCGGGCTGCCCAGATGCCGAGCGGGATGGCGAGCAGCAGGGCGAACACCGCGGCGACGAGGGCCAGCGCGAGCGTCGCCATGGCGTTGTCCCACTGGTTCACGAGCACGATCACGAACAGGCCGACGATGGTGCCGAGGCCCATCTTCCAGCCGCGCACCAGGAAGGCGATGGCCGCGAGGATCGGGATCATGACCCAGAAGGGCGGCTCGACGAGCAGGACCTCGACGAACTCGTACAGCGCCAGCACGATCGTCTTGATCACGTCGAAGACCACGGCCAGATTGGCGGTGATCCAGTCGACGGCGGACTCGACCCAGTCGCCGAGCGGCAGGCGGAGATCATCGAGCATCGGACACCTCCTGCGTGGCGTCGAGAGTCTGGGTGACGAGCTGCGCGTCGACCGCCGGAGGCAGGTCGATCACGTTGAGCTCGGAGGTGTCGGTGGAGACGTTGCCGAGCGCCGCGAGCAGCAGCACTCGCGGGATGACGCCGAGCAGGCGCTCGTCGTCGCCGATCACGGCGATCGGCAGGTCGCTGTTGACGGCGATCTCCGGCAGGTCGGCGAGGCTCGTCTCCGGGCTCACGCGCGGCACGTCTCGATCGATGAGCGGGCTGAGATCGCGCTGTCCCTTCTGCACCGCCCGCAGCACGTCGCGGTCGCGGACGGCACCCATGACGGTGCGGCCCGTGCCGGTGATGAGCACGGTGGAGGTCTGGAGGTCGCGCATGATCTTCAGCGCGCCGCGCGGGCCGACGGTCATCGGCACGGCTGCGGCGGGCGGCTCCATGACGCTCGACGCCGTGAGCACGCGCGTGCGATCGACGTCCTGCACGAACTGCGCGACGTAGTCGTTGGCCGGATCGGTGAGGATGTCCTCGGGCGTGCCGATCTGCACGATGCGGCCGTCGCGCATGACCGCGATGCGGTCGCCGAGGAACATCGCCTCGTTGAGGTCGTGCGTGATGAAGACGATCGTCTTCCCGAGCTCCGCCTGCAGCTCGACCAGCTGCTCCTGCATCTCGCGACGGATGAGCGGGTCGAGCGCGCTGAACGCCTCGTCCATGAGCAGCACCGGGGTGTCGGCGCACAGCGCCCTCGCGATGCCGACGCGCTGCTGCATGCCGCCGGAGAGCTCGCTCGGCAGCCGCTCCTCCCACGCCTCGAGCCCCACGCGGCGGATGACGGCGCGCGCCTGCTCGTGGCGACGCTCGCGCGGCACCCCCTGGATCTCGAGGCCGTAGGCCACGTTCTCGAGCACCGTGCGGTGGGGGAGCAGCGCGAAGTGCTGGAAGACCATCGACACCTGCGAGCGGCGCACGGCGCGCAGCCGCTGGGGGTCGATGCCGGTGACGGTCTCGCCGCCGATCTCGACGCTGCCGCGCGTCGGCTCGAGCAGCCCGTTGAGCATCCGGATGAGCGTCGACTTGCCCGAGCCCGACAGGCCCATGACGACGAAGATCTCGCCGCGCCGCACCTCGAACGAGGCATCGATGACCGCGGCGGTGCCGAGCTTCGCCACCTCGTCTCGCGACGATCCGTCGGCCAGCCGGTCGGCCGCCTCCTTCGCGCGCCGGCCGAACACCTTCGTGAGGCGGTCGACGCGGACGGCGACGTCGTCGGCGAGGGGCTCCTCGTCGTGCGTGCGCGGTTCGCTCATGTCACTCCTGTCACGCCACGGGGGCGTTCAGTCGAGGACGGGTGCAGCCGCGCGAGCGGTGAGTCGTCTGCCGTTCCAGGACGATCGGGATCGTCTGCGAGCGGCACCATACGCTCGTCGGCAACAGGGCCGACGGTCGCGTCCAGATGGATCAGGACGACCTGGGGAGCCGTCCGACATTCGACCCTACCCGCTGCCAGAACTCCGCCTTCTGGCTCTCCGTGGCAAGATTGGCGGAATCTCGGCGAATCCGATGCATCCTCACCGCCGGATCGTGATGGTTTCGTTATGGCCCGGCGTGTCCGCGCACTACTGCCACCACGGGCGTTCGCGCTCCGCCGACCGCCGCCGAGCCTCGAGCTCGCGCAGCTCCTCGTGCCGCTCGCCGATCTCGTGGACCGCCGACAGGCACTTCGCGACGAGCGCGTGCAGCTCGTCGAGCTCGTGGCGCTTCGCCGCGCCGATGATGATGGCCGCGCACGCCTCGGCGTCGCCGGCGGCGTCGTGGTGGCGGAAGTCGTCGAAGCCGGCCGCGAGGGCCGCGACCGGCAACCGGTACGACTCGAGCGTGAAGGTCTTGCGGGCGATGCGCAGCGAGTCGGTCCAGCGCATGTCGGGCACCGGCAGCCGCGCGGCCTTCGCGGCGGCGCGCATCACCCCGCGGTCGAAGCCGGCGTTGTGCGCGACGTAGACGTCGTCCTCGCCGAACTCGAGGATCTGCCGCTGCGTCTCGACCCAATCGGGCGCGTCCTGCACCTGGTGGGCGGAGATGCCGTGGATGCGCGTGTTCCACTCCCAGAACTCGTCGAACGGAGCGGTGGGGCGGATGAGCGTCGAGAACCGGTCGACCACGAGCCCGTCGCGGACCTTCACGAGCCCCACCGCGCACGCGGATGCCGCGTTGCCGTTGGCGGTCTCGAAGTCGATCGCGGTGAAGTCGAGGGCCATGCGTCCAGTCTCCCAGCGCGCGCCCACACGACCGGCCACGGCGCCCCGTCCGAGCGCGGGCGTCTGCGAGCATGGAGGCATGGCCAACCCGACCCTCGAGGCGCTGCAGTCCATCCCGACGACCGAGCACGCCGCCGCGTGGGCGGTCGTCCGCGAGGCCGAGCTCGTCGTGCCCGCGGTCGTCGAGGACCCGCGCGATCCAGCCTCCGGCAGGTTCCTCGTGCTGCCGCACAAGGGCATGCAGCTCGTCGTGGCGTTCACCGCGACGACGCGCATCGGCGGCTTCGCGACGCGCACGAAGCGGCACCTCAAGCTCACGGGCGCCGAGCTCGCTGCCGGGATCCCGGCCGGGCACGCGATCGTGCTCGACCCGGGCCACGACGACGGGCGCGTCTTCCTACCCGACGTCTTCGTCGCCGACGCCAGCTAGCGCCGGGTCAGGAGCAGGCGCCCGTGCGCTCCGTGCGCGCGACGGCGCTCGAGACGCCCTCGAGCGCGGTGACCGCGCTCACGGCGTCGGTGTCGATGACGACCTCGGTCGCGGGGGAGCGGCCGTAGCTGACGAACGTCCAGACGTTCTCCTCGGCGGCGACCTCGAGCCAGTCGACCTCGCCGATGGTGATGCAGCGCGCGGTCGAGGGAGCGGGCTCCGGCATGCCGCAGCGGAGCGTCACCGCGCTCGGGGTGCCGAACGCAGCGGTGCCCTGACCGGTCGTGTCGCGCCGCTCGAGCGGCTCCGTCAGGCTCCCGTCGCCGATGGCCTGCCCGAGCGAGACGATGACGCCCGCGCACCCCGGGTCGGACGCGTCCTCGGCGGGCGGCAGCGTGACGGCGCTCGCGCATCCCGCGAGCGCGAGGACGACGGCCGCGGCCGCGGCGAGGGGGAGGGAGCGCACCCCTCGAGCCTACTTCCCGCGGGCTCGGGCTACCGTTGCGGCATGGACGACGCCACCCTGCACGAGGCCGGCGAGCTCGAGGCGCTGCGGCGCTTCCTGCCGCTGCTGCCCGCGGGCGACGCGACCGCGCTCGGCCCGGGCGACGACGCCGCCGTCGTCGCCGCTCCCGACGGCCGCTTCGTCGTGACGACCGACACGATGCTCGAGGGCGCCGACTTCCGGCTCGGCTGGTCGCGCTGGCACGACCTCGGCTGGAAGGCCGTCGCCACCAACCTCATCGACGTCGCGGCGATGGGCGCCCGGCCCACGTCGCTCGTCGTCGCGCTCGCGGTGCCTCCCTCGACGCGCGTCGCGGCGCTCGAGGAGTTCGCGCGCGGCCTCGCCGACGCGATCGCCGCGATGGCGCCGGGCGTCGGCGTGGTCGGCGGCGATCTCGGCACCGCGCGGCACGGCGTCATCGCGGTGACGGCGTTCGGCGACCTCGAGGGCCGCGCGCCCGTGCTGCGCTCAGGGGCGAACGCGGGGGATGCCGTGTGGCTCGTCGGCGCGCTCGGCCTCGCCGCGACGGGGCTGCGGCACCTCTTCGCCGCCGCGGTCGACGAGGCCGCGGAGCCCGTCCGCGACGCCGCCGAGCGCTTGCGCCGCGGTGCGCACGGCGCCTCGATCGACGCGCAGCTCGCGCCCGTGACGCCGATCGGCGCCGGCGCCCTGCTCGCCGACCTCGGCGCGACCGCGATGCTCGACGTCTCCGACGGCCTCGCGCTCGACGCCGCCCGCGTCGCCCGCGCATCCGGGGTGCGCATCGCGCTCGAGGCAACCGGCGTCGCCCTCGCCGCGCCCGGCGCGTCGCTCGAGGCGGCGCTCCACGGCGGCGAGGACCACGCGCTGCTCGTGACGATCCCCGCCGACGTCGCGCCGCCGCCCGAGCTCGACGGGCACCCCGTGCGGCGCATCGGCGTCGTCGAGGCGCCGGCCGCCGACGAGGGCGGCACCGTGACGCTCGACGGCGAGCCGCTCGAGGCCCGGGGCTGGGACCCCTACCGCGCGGGCTGAGCCTCGAGCGCGAGCGTCATGAACGTGCTGTTCGGATCGGGCAGGTAGCGGCCGAACGGCGCGCACTCGGCGAAGCCGTGCTTCGCGTACAGCGCGCGCGCCGGGGCGAAGAACGGCTGGCTGCCGGTCTCGAGCGAGATGCGCTCGACGCCGCGCCCGCGCGCGTCGTCGAGCGCGTGCCGCAGGAGCGCCGAGGCGACGCCCGCGCCGCGATGCGTGGGGTCGGTGCGCATGCACTTGAGCTCCTCGTGCCCCGCCTCGACGGCAGCGAGCGCGACGGTCCCGACGAGCGACGCATCCGCCGACGCCGTCCACAGCCGCACGTCGGGCCGCTGCAGGCCGCCGAGATCGAGGGCATGCTGGCTGCACGCCGGCGCGGTCGGGGCGAGGTCGTCGAGGTGCGCCTGCAGGAAGGCGACGAGCGCGGGGTCCGCGAAGTCGGCGCGCTCGATCGCGAGGGCCGTCACCGGGCGCCCTTCGCGGCGCTCAGCCGTCACGGCTCGGCGTGCCCGAAGTCGGCGGGCCCGGCGTCCGCGTGCCCCGCGTCGGCAGCCGTGCCCGTCGTCGCGAGGTAGTGCAGCGTCGTGTCGCCGTAGTCGCGGCTGCGCTCGAGCTCGAGGTCGCCGGGCAGGTCGAGCGCTCCGGCGCGCTTCGACTGCTCGACGACCACCATGGCCGGATGCGTCAGCAGCGGCGCGAGGTCGGCGAGCGTCGCCGAGAGCTCGTCGTGGGCCAGCGCGTAGGGCGGGTCGATGAAGACGAGGTCGAAGTGCTTGCCCGACCGCTGCAGGAACTGGCGGGCCGTCACCTGCTCGACGAGCGCGCGCGTCGCGCCGGCCTTCGCGACGGTCTCGGCGTTGCGCTGCGCGACCTTCGCGGCGCCGCGATCCCGCTCGACGAGCACGACCGACTCCGCCCCGCGGCTCGCGGCCTCGAGGCCGAGCGCGCCGGAGCCGGCGAACAGGTCGAGCACCCGCGCCCCGTCGCACAGGCTGCGCGCGTCGAGGGCGCTGAACATCGCCTCGCGCACGCGCTCAGCCGTCGGCCGCGTGCCGCGGACCGGCACGTGCAGCCTCGCGCCGCCCGCGAGCCCTCCGATGATGCGCGTCATGCAGGCAATCCTGGCATCGGCGGCGCCGCCCGCGCGCCGCGATCGCACGAGCGCGCCCACCGAGCCGGTCGCGTGCGCCACGACCGTGGGCGGCACGGCCTAGCCTGGGCACGTGGCGACGAAGGATGCGGGCGGGGCGCTGCCCAGCGGATTCCAGCGCCCGCTCGACCGCGTGCTGCCGAAGGCGGCGGCGACGAAGCTCGCGCGCGCCTTCGGCATGGAGACGCTCGGCGACCTCGTCTGGCACCTGCCGCGCCGCTACGCGAAGCGCGGGGAGCCCACCGAGCTCGCGAGCCTCGTGCCGGGCGAGCACGTCACGGTCGTCGCGAAGGTGCGGTCGGTCGAGAAGCGCGACCTGCAGCGCGACGCGAAGGGCCGGCCCCGCACGCTCACGAGCATCACGATCACCGACGGCACGAGCGAGCTCGAACTCGCGTTCTTCAACCAGGCGTGGCGCTCGGGCGAGCTGCACCAGGGCGCGACCGCGCTCTTCTCGGGCACCGTCGGCGTCTACAAGGGCAAGCGCCAGCTCGCCCACCCCGACTACGAGCTGTTCGACGAGGCCGAGGGCATCGACGCCGACGAGTGGGCGCAGCAGCCGGTGCCGATCTACCCCGCCACGTCGACGCTCGCGACGACGAAGATCCAGGCGCTCGTCGCGCAGGGGCTCGACGCGCTCGGCGACGTGCCTGACCCCGTGCCCGACGACGTGCGGCGCGCGCACCGGCTCATGCCGATCGCCGAGGCGCTCCGCATGGCGCACCAGCCCAAGGTCGAGCAGGACGCGTTCCGCGCCCGCCACACGCTCGCGTGGCACGAGGCGTTCCTGCTGCAGACCTACCTGCTCGCGACGCGCGACTGGTTCGACACCCTGCCGACCGCGCCGAGGCTCCCGGGACCGCTGCTCGAGCGCTTCGACCGCTCGCTCCCGTGGCAGCTCACCGACGACCAGCGAGCGACCGGCGACGAGATCTTCGCCGACCTCGCGAGCGGCACCGCGATGCACCGGCTCGTGCAGGGCGAGGTCGGGTCGGGCAAGACCGTCGTCGCGACGCGCGCGATGCTCGCCGTCGCCGAGTCCGGCGGGCAGTCCGCGCTCCTCGCGCCCACCGAGGTGCTCGCCGTGCAGCACTTGCGGTCGATCACGCGCGCGCTCGGCCCCGACCTCGCCGCCGAGCTGCAGCCGACGCTCCTCACGGGCCAGATGCCGGCATCCGAGCGCAAGCGCGCCCTGCTGCGCATCGCGGCAGGCTCCGCGCACATCGTGGTCGGCACGCACGCGCTGCTGAGCGAGCGCACGAGCTTCGCCGAGCTCGCGCTCGTCGTCATCGACGAGCAGCACCGCTTCGGCGTCGCGCAGCGCGAGTCGCTGCGCGCGAAGGGCGTGCACCCGCACACGCTCGTGCTCACCGCGACGCCCATCCCGCGCACGATCGCGATGACCGCGTTCGGCGACCTCGACGTCTCGACGATCCGCTCGCTGCCCGCCGGCCGCAGCCCCATCCAGACCTTCGTCGTCGACCCTGGCGAGCAGCCGAAGCTCTTCGGCCGCATCTGGACCCGGATGCGCGAGGAGCTCGACGCCGGCCGGCAGGCGTTCGTCGTCTGCCCGGCGATCGCGCCCGGCAAGCTCGAGGGCATCGACACGGCGGCGGTCGATGCCGGCGCGGATGCCGACGACGACGCGCGCCCCCGGCCGCCGGTCGACGACGTGCAGACCACGCTCGAGCGGCTGCGGCTGCGGCCAGAGCTCGTCGGTCGGCGGATCGCGCCCCTGACGGGGGCCGACACGACCGAGCAGAAGGACGCCGTCATGCAGGCGTTCCGCGCGCGCGAGGTCGACGTGATCGTCGCCACGACCGTGATCGAGGTCGGCGTCGACGTGCCGAACGCGACGATGATGGTCGTGCTCTCGGCCGACCGCTTCGGCGTCTCGCAGCTGCACCAGCTGCGCGGCCGGATCGGGCGCGGCGAGCACGCGGGCCTGTGCATGCTCGTGAGCGCCGCCGACCCCTTCTCGCCCGCGCGCGAGCGGCTCGACGCCGTCGCGAGCACGCTCGACGGCTTCGAGCTCGCCGAGGTCGACCTCGAGCAGCGCGGCGAGGGCGACGTGCTCGGCGCCGCCCAGTCGGGCGGGCGCAGCGGGCTGCGCGTGCTGCGGGTCGCCCGCGATGTCGGCATCATCGAGGCCGCCCGCGAGGCCGCTCGCGAGGTGCTCGCGGCCGACCCGACGCTCGTCGCGCATCCCGCGCTGCGCCTCGCCGTGCACTCGCGCCTCGACCCCGACGCGCGCGCGGCGCTCGTCACCGCTTGAGCGGCGCGACCCGATCGCCCGGAGGATCACGAGCAGAGGTGCGCGGCGCCGCGCGCGTTCCAGATCGCCTCCGCCCGTGCGTGCCGCCACGGATCGCCTCCGCCGGTGACATCGCAGCTCGGGCGCCCGCAGCGGAGGGTTCCTCATAGTCGCGGCCGGTACGCTGTGGGCATGCCTCGCATCGCCGTCGTGCCCGGTTCCTTCGATCCCGTGACCCTCGGGCACCTGGACGTGATCGACCGCGCCGCGCGCATCTTCGACGAGGTGCACGTCGTGGTCACGCACAATCCCGACAAGGCGGCGTTCCTCCCGGTCCCCGAGCGCGAGGCGCTCATCGAGCGCTCCATCGAGGAGGCCCGCATCCCCGGCGAGGTGCGCATCACCAACTGGTCGATGGGACTGCTCGTCGACTACTGCCAGCAGGTGGGCGCCGAGGTGCTCGTGAAGGGCATCCGCTCGTCGACCGACCTCTCGTACGAGACGCCGATGTCGATCGTGAACCGCAACCTCGCGGGCGTCGAGACCATCTTCATGCTCCCCAACCCCGAGAACGCGCACGTCTCGTCGAGCCTCGTGCGCCAGGTCTCCGAGCTCGGCGGCGACATCAGCCCCTACGTGCCGCGCGCGGTCGCCACCTTCCTGCAGCAGCGATGACCGGTCGCCACGGCGATCCCGAGCGCGGCGCAGACCTCGAGCTCCGCGCCGTGCGCGGGATCGGCGAGATCCGTCCGGGCGACGACCTGCCCGCGATCGTCGCCGACGCGGTCTCCGAGCTCGAGCCGCGGGACGGCGACATCGTCGTCGTCACGAGCAAGGTCGTCTCGAAGGCCGAGGGACGCATCCGCCCCGCCGCCGAGCGCGAGCAGGCCATCACCGAGGAGTCGGTGCGGCTCGTCGCCTCGCGCGCCCACCCCGGCGGCATCACCCGCATCGTCGAGCACCGCTCGGGGCTCGTGCTCGCCGCCGCGGGCGTCGACGCGTCGAACACCGACGACGGCACGATCCTGCTGCTGCCGCTCGACTCGGATGCGTCGGCGCACGCGATCGCCGAGCGGCTGCGGTCGCGCTTCGGTGCCGCGATCGGGGTGATCGTGAGCGACACGCTCGGCCGCGCCTGGCGCGTCGGCCAGACCGACGTGGCCATCGGCGCCGCGGGGATCCGCGTGCTCGAGCCCGTGAGCGTCGACGCGAACGGCCGGCCGCTGCTCGTCACCGCGCCGGCGATCGCCGACGAGATCGCGGGTGCCGCAGAGCTCGTCGCGGGCAAGGCCGATGCCGTGCCGGTCGTGCTCGTGCGCGGCCTCGGTCGGCACGTGGCCGGGCTCGACGAGCCGGGCGCCGCGCGCCTCGTGCGAGCGTCGGGCGACGACATGTTCCGGCTCGGCTCCGACGAGGCCTATCGGGCGGGGCGCGAGGCGGGCAGGATCGACGCACTGGCAGAGGCGGGAGCGGCGCATGCAGGCTGACGAGCGCGAGGCCGTCGTCGAGGCGGTCCCCGAGCTGCCGGCGACGCCCGGCACTCGCATCGAGCAGGCCGTCGCCTCGGTCATCTCGGGCAAGGCCGAGGAGATCCGCACCGTGCTCACGGTGCTGCTCGCCGAGGGTCACGTGCTGCTCGAGGACGTGCCAGGGGTCGGCAAGACGCAGCTCGCGCGCGCGTTCGCCGCGGCGATCGGCGGCACCGTGCGCCGCATCCAGTGCACCCCCGACCTGCTGCCGAGCGACATCACCGGCATGTCGGTGCTCGACCAGACGACGGGCGAGCTGCGGTTCCAGCCCGGCCCCGTCTTCGCCAACATCGTCATCGCCGACGAGATCAACCGCGCGAGCCCCAAGACGCAAGCGGCGCTCCTCGAGTGCATGGCGGAGGGGCAGGTGACGGTCGACGGCGTCACGCACGTGCTGCCGACGCCGTTCCTCGTCGTCGCGACGCAGAACCCGATCGACATGGAGGGCACCTACGCGCTGCCCGAGGCGCAGCGCGACCGCTTCATGGCGCGGCTCGAGCTCGGCTACCCCGACCAGGACGCCGAGCTCGCGATGGTGCAGGCGCGCGAGACCGCGCAGCCGCTCGACGCGGTGCGGCCGGTCACGACGCAGCACGAGTTCCGCGACGAGATCGGCGTCGCGCGCGCCGTGCGCGCCCACGAGCTCGTCGAGCGCTACGCGGTGCGCCTCTCGCGCGCCACGCGCGAGCACCCCGAGGTGCGCCTGGGCGCGAGCCCGCGCGCCACGCTGCAGCTCGTGCGCGCGGCGAAGGCGCGCGCGCACCTGCACGGCCGCGACTGGCTCTCGCCCGACGACGTCAAGGAGCTCGCCGCGCACGTGCTCCCGCACCACCTCGTGATGCACGACCCGCACGCGCGCCACGACGACGCCCGGCGGGTGGTGGCGCACGCCCTCGCGACCACGGTCGCCCCCGTCATGCGCTGATGGCCCGCGATCGCGCTCGCGCACGCCCGACGGCGCGCGGGGTCGTGCTCGTGCTGCTCGGCGTCGCGCTCGCGGTCGCGGCCTACTGGGAGCGGCAAGCGGTGCTGCTCGTGCCGGCTGCCCTGTGCCTCGGCGTCGTGCTGCTCGGCGCCTGGTGGGTGCTCGGCACCGCCTCGAAGGTGCGGGTCGTCGCCCCCGGCGTGCTCGAGGAGGGCGAGGATGCCGTGCTGCGCATCGTCGCGGATCCTCGGCAGGCGGGCGACCGGTGGGGGACGTGGGCGCCCGGCCCCGAGCGCTACCTGCACCTCGAGGGCGAGCTCGACGACGAGGGCGGCGCGACGGTGCCGCTCGGCGACCACCCGCGCGGCCGCTGGCGGCTCGCGCCCGTCCAGATCACCGCGCTCGACCCCTTCCGCGTCATGCGCACCGAGCGCACCGTCGACCCGCGCGCGAACCTCGTGGTGGGCCCTGCGCTGCTGCCGGTCGACTCGTCGGCGCTCCGCTCCAACCGCGAGTCGGGCCGGCAGTCGCAGTCGCGGAACGCCGACGAGACCGACGCGATGGTGCGCGAGTGGCGGCCCGGCGATCCGCAGCGGCGCGTGCACTGGCGCCAGTCGGCGAAGCGCGGGCAGCTCATGGTGCGGCAGGAGGCGAACCCCGCGACCGACGCCCTCGTCGTGCTCGTCGACACCGCGGGTGCCGTCGGGCACGGTCGCGATGCCGAGGACCGGCTCGCGCGCGCCGCGTGCTCGATCGTGCGCGCCCTCGCCGGCCGCGACCGCGTCGTGCAGGTGGAGGAGACGGGCGAGCCGAGCATCACCTCCGCCGACTGGCGCGACCGCGCGGCGGCGCTCGCGGGCTTCGCGTCGCTCGCAGCCGAGGAGCGCGCCGAGCCCACCGCGCGCAGTGCGCGGTCGACGACCGCCGCGCACGTCGTCGCGCTCGAGGAGGCCGCGCCCGAGCGGTGGACGCTGCCGCCCGGCTCGACGCTGTGGCTCGTCGCCGCGCGCGATGCGCCCGCGCAGCGGCTCGCGCCCGGCTCGCGCGTGCGCGTCCAGCGGTGGCTCGACTGGGTCGGGCCCGCGCGGGAGCTGCGATGAGCGCGCCCGTGCAGGAGCGGCCGGCGACCGCCGACCCGGCCGAGGGGCGCGTGCGGCCGGCGCGACGCATCCGGGCCGGGCTCGTCGAGTCGATCGCGCTCGGCGTGCTGCCGCTCGCCTGGCTGCTCGCGACGCGATCGGTGCTCGGCATCGAGTGGCTGTGGCCCGTCGCGCTCGCGATCGTCTCGATGGCGCTCGCGGCCGGCATCGTGCGCGCCGCCTGGTCGACGTTCGCGGGCTCCGCCGCCGCGGCCGTCGTCGGCGTCGGCTGGGTCGTCGCGCTCACCGCGGCGGACGACGCGCTGCTCGGTGTCGTGCCGACGCCCGCCGCGATGGCGGAGTCGCTGCGGGTGCTCACCGTCGGCGTGCAGGACATCGCGTGGACCGTCACGACGCCCGTGACGATCGAGGCGCCCGTGCTCGCCACGATCGTCGCGGCCGCCGTCGTGCTCGCCGTGAGCGCCGACCTCATCGGTCTCGCGCTGCGCGCGCCTGCGATCGCGATCCTCTTCGCCGCGGTGCCGCTGCTGCTGCCCATCGCGTTCCGCATCGATGTGCCGTGGTGGCACGCGCTGCCGGGGGTCGCCGCATCCGCCCTCGTGCTCGCCGCTCCCTCGATCGACGAGCGCATCGCCCTCGGTCGAGCGTGGGTCGGACCCGCCGCGCTCGTCGCGGTCGCGGCGCTCCTCGCGGCAGCGGTGCCGCTCGTGGCGCCCAGCCCGCGGGAGGCCGACTTCGACCTGCCGACGGTCGACGACCTGTTCCAGCCGGCCACGCCCATCCTCGACGCCTCGATCGACCTCGGCGACGAGCTGCGCCGGCCCGAGCCTCGGCCGGTGTTCACGTACGCGACGACCGACGGCGAGCCGACCGTGACGCGGCTCATGACGCTGCCCGAGGCCGGTCCGACAGGGTTCCGCGAGATCGAGCAGCAAGCGGGGGAGCCGTCGATCCTCGTCGAGGGCGCCGACGCGAACGCGCCGATGCAGATGACCGTGCGGATGAGCGACGTGCGCGGCGAGAGCCTGCCGACGCCGGAGCGCGCCGCCGAGATCTCCGCACCCGCGGGCTCGAGCTGGGATGACGCGAACGACGCGCTGCGCGTCGAGTCGGGTGTCGTGCAGGCGGGCCTCGAGTACTCGGCCTCGGGCAGCCGGTCGCCGCTCCTGACCGGGCTGCCCGTGGGGGCCGGCTCGACCGGCTTCGACGCGCTGCTCGCCCTCCCGGAGGGCGCGCTCGAGATCGGCGCGCAGGGCGCGGCACTCGTCGACGACAGCATGTCGACGCCAGCGCGCATCGCCGCCGTGCACGGCTTCATGACGAGCGGGCTCTGGAACTACTCCGAGCAGCTCGACCTGCCGGGCTTCGCCGGTGAGGGCGGCGAAGGGTGGGATGCGCTCGAGGGGTTCCTCGAGACACGCTCGGGCTACTGCGTGCACTACGCGAGCGCGACCGCGACGCTGCTGCGTGGCGCGTCCGTGCCGTCGCGGGTCGTCGTCGGCTTCCTGCCCGGCGCAGAGATCGAGGGCGGCTGGTCGGTGACGACGAACGACCTGCACGCGTGGGCCGAGGCGTGGGTCGACGGTGCGGGCTGGGTGCGCGTGGAGACGACGCCCGGTGCGGGCACGGGCGTCGCGAGCCCCGAGGGCGCGCAGACCACGCCGAGCCCGACGCCGAGCCCGACGCCGACCCCGACGCCGACGCCCACCGCGACGCCCACGCCGACGGCGTCGCCCAGCCCCACCGCGTCGCCGGCCGCGCCCTCACCGTCGGAGTCGGCGGTGCCGGGCGCGGGCGGCATCCAGATCGACTGGGCGGCGGTGCGCGGGTGGCTCATCGGCCTCGGCGTGCTGCTGCTGCTCGCGGTCCCGTGGGCCGTGCGGGCGCTGCAGCGCACGCTGCGACTGCGGCGCGGGGCGCCGGGCGCGTGGCTCGAGCTGCGCGCGTCGCTCGCGGATGCGGGGGAGCGGCTCCCGGGCTCGGCCACCCCGGGTGCGGTGCAGGGCGCGATCGCCGCGCGGGCGCCCGCCGCAGCGGCGGCGTCGGATCGCGTGCGGCTCGCGGCGGAGCGCGCCGTCTTCGACGCCGGCCCGCGCGAACCGGGGGCCCTCGACGGCGACGTCCGCGAGGTGCGGCGGGCGCTCGCCGCGCAGCTCCCGCCGTGGCGGCGGGCGCTCGCGCTCGTGCTCCCGCCGAGCCTGTTCCGCGTCATCCCGCCGCTGCCCGAGGACTGAGCCCCCGCCTTCGTCTTCGGTACGAGCTTGCGGGTTGCGTGTGCCCGCGCCCGCACGTCGGTACCGGAGCTCCGAGCGGCGGCGCGGGCCGTCGCGTCTGCGGTACGGGGTTGCGGGTGCGTCCGGGCACGCACGGGCAGCTCGGTGCCGCAATGCCCTACCGGTGCCGGAGCGCGCCTCGCGCCGTGCGCGGTCGGGCGGGCATCCTGGCCGACGTAGGCTTGGCGGCATGCTGTGGTCGATCGTCATCCCCGTGAAGGGATCGATCGGCAAGTCGCGCCTCGACGCCGGCGACGCGCGGGCGGCGCTCGCGGTCGCCTTCGCGCGCGACGTGATCACCGCGGCGCGCGACGCGGATGCGGTGGGCCGCGTCGTCGTCGTGACGTGCGATCCCGCGGTGACGGGCGGCATCCAGGGCATCGAGATCGTCGACGACCCCGAGGGCGGGCTGCACGCCGCGATCGCCGCCGGTGTCGCGGCGCTCGACCCCGCGGCGCCCGCGGCCGTCCTGCTCGGCGACCTCCCCGCGCTCACGCCCGCCGCGCTCGACGGCGCCCTCGAGCTCGCGGCGCGCGAGCCGCGCTCGTGCGTGCCGGATGCGCTCACGACCGGCACGACGATGCTCGCCGCACAGCGAGCGGATGCCCTGCGGCCGCGGTTCGGGCCGGGCTCCGCCGAGCTGCACCGGCGCGCGGGGCACGTGCCGCTGCCCGTCGAGCACGACTCGGGACTGCGGCTCGACGTCGACGAGCTCGCCGACCTGCACGCCGCGCTCGACCTCGGGGTGGGCGCGCACACGCAGGCCGTCCTCGACGGCGCCTCGCTCTCGACCTGACCTTCGCTGGTTGAGCCGCTCCGGGCGCGCAGCGCCCTGAGCGTGTCGAAACCACCTCCACGTCGGGGCGTGGTTTCGACTCGCTCAGCGCCCTGAGGGCGCGGAGCGGCTCAGCCGGCGGGCGCGGAGGCGCGGACGGCAGCCGAGAGCTCCAGCGCATCGCGCGCGACCTGCGCCGCCGGCTCGCCCGCCGTCAGCCACAGCGGCCTCGCCGCCGCGCGGATGCCGAGCGCCTCGACGCGCTCGAGCGAACCGGCGTCCTCCTCGGCGAGCAGCCACCCGTCGAGCAGCCCACCGCGCGACCGGGCGCCGTAGTGCGCGGCGACCGCAGCCGCATCCGCCTCGACGCCGATCGTGTCGAGGCACGCCGCCGCCATGCCGCGCACGGCTCGCCCGCCGATGATCGGCGAGACCCCGACGATCGGCGCTGTCGCCGTCTCGAGCGCGTCACGCACGCCCGGGATGCCGAGGATCGTGCCGATCGAGACGACCGGGTTCGACGGCGCGAGCAGGATCACGTCGGCGTCGGCGATCACCGCGCGCGCGGCGGGCGAGATGCGCGAGCGCTCGAGACCGTGCTGCACGAACCGTCGGGCCGGCACCTGCGCACGCGTGCGCACCCACCACTCCTCGAAGTGCATCGTGCCCTCGTCGGTCACGACGTGCGTCGGCACCTCGTCGTCGGTGGCCGGCAGCAGCGTCGCGCCGATCGGCCAGCGGGCGGCGAGCCGCGCCGTCGCCTCGGTGAGCGTCGCACCGTCCCGCAGCATCGCCGAGCGGGCGAGGTGGGTGCCGAGGTCGAGGTCGCCGAGCGTGAACCACGGCCAGCCCACGCCGTAGGCGGTGAGCTCGGCCGCGACGCGTTCGCTCTCGCCCGCCCGGCCCCAGCCGCGCTCGGTGTCGCCGACGCCCGCGAGCGCGTAGAGCAGCGAGTCGAGGTCGGGGCACACCTTCACGCCCGCGAGCCACACGTCGTCGCCGACGTTCGCGACGATCCGGATGTCGTCGGCAGCGGCCGTCGCGTCGCGCAGCCCGAGCGCGAAGCGCGCGCCGCCGACGCCGCCCGCGAGCACGGTGATCCTCATGCGTCGGTGCTCCTCAAGCGTCCGTGCTCCTCATGCCTCGATGGCCTCACGCGTCCATCCTCCGGTACCGGATCGCGACGCCGTCGGGCGCCGCGTCGATCGTCGCCTCGACGCCGTAGACCGAGCGGATGCGGTCGGCCGTGAGCACCGCGTCCGGGCTGCCCTCCGCGACGACCCGACCGCCGTCGACGAGCACGACGCGATCGGCGTGCGTCGCCGCGAGCGCGAGGTCGTGCACCGTCATGACGACCGCCCGGTCGTCGGCGAGGCGGCGGACGAGCGCGAGCAGCTCGAGCTGCCACGCGACGTCGAGGTGGTTCGTCGGCTCGTCGAGCAGCAGCGCGCTCGGCTCGCCCGCCGCGGGCCGCTGCGCGAGCGCGCGCGCGAGGTGCACGCGCTGCAGCTCGCCGCCCGAGAGCTCGCCGAGCTGCCGGTCGGCGAGCGGGCCGGCGCCCGCGTCGGCGAGCGCGGCCTCGACCCGAGCCTCGTCGCCGAGCGAGAAGCCCAGTATGCGGTGGTGCGGGGTGCGGCCGAGCCGCACGGCGTCGCGCGCGGTCAGCTGCGGCACCGCATCCGTCGACTGCTCGACGAGCGCGATGCGCCGGGCGCGCTCGCGCGCCGGCATCGTGTCGAGCCGCTCGCCGTCGAGCAGCACGCCGCCCGACCGGGAGGCCCGCTCGGGCACGACACCCGCGATCGCCCTGAGCATCGTCGACTTGCCCGCACCGTTGGGGCCGACGAGCGCCGTGATCTGCCCGGCGGGGGCGGTCCACGAGGCGTCGTCGACGAGCATCCGGCCGCGCACGGCGACCGCGAGCCGCTCGACCGCGAGGCCGCGCATCGTCGGCCCGCTCACGTGCGCACCCGCCCCGTGAGCAGGAGCGCCGCGAAGACGGGCGCGCCGATGAGCGCCGTCACGATGCCGACGGGCAGCTCGCGCGGGTCGAACGCGGCGCGCGCGACCGTGTCGGCGACGAGCAGCACGATCGCGCCCGCGAGTCCCGAGGCGGGCAGCAGCAGCGCGTGCGAGGCGCCGACGACGAGGCGCACGGCGTGCGGCACGACGAGGCCGACGAACCCGATCGCGCCCGAGACCGAGACGAGCACGCCGGTCACGAGCGCGCACGCCACGAGCAGCGCCCAGCGCGTGCGGCGCACGTCGACGCCGAGCGCGCCGGCCGCGCTGTCGCCGAGCTGCAGCGCGTCGAGCATGCGGCCGCTCGCGAGCAGCGGCAGCGCGAGCGCGGCGCCGACGAGCGCGATCGTCGCGCTCGACCAGCTCGACGACGCGAGCGAGCCGAGCAGCCACGCGAGGATCTCGCGGAACGCGTCGCCATCGGCGCGCCAGAAGATGACGAGGCTCACGACGGCGCTCGCGGCGGATGCGACGACGACCCCCGCGAGCACGGTGCGGGTGGGCGTCGCCCCGCCCGCCGCGCCAGCGAGGCCGAGGGTGGCGAGCAGCGCGAGCAGTCCGCCCGCGAACGCCGCGGCGGGCAGCAGCGCGCCGCCGAGGGCGCCGCCGATGCCCGCGCCGAGCCCGGTGACGAGCACGAGCACGGCGCCCACGGAGGCGCCGGACGAGACGCCCAGCAGGTACGGGTCGGCGAGCGGGTTGCGCACGAGCGCTTGCATGACGGCGCCCACGATCGCGAGGCCCGCGCCGACGGCGCACGCGGTGAGGATGCGCGGCACCCGCAGGTCGACGACGATCGCGTCGCCGACGGGGCCGAGCTCGCTCGAGCCGATCCCGAGCCGCGCGCCGATCGCGGCGAGCGCGTCGGCGGGCGCGACCCCCGCGACGCCGATGCACGCGGCCGCGACCGCGAGCGAGAGCAGCAGCGCCCCGAGCGCCGGCAGCGCCCAGCGGCGTCGCCAGCGCCGCGCGCCGTCCCGCCCGCGCGGCCCGCCGTCCCGCGACAGATGCAGGGCGATGGGCTCCCGTGCGCGCGGTTCCACAGCCGCTGGCCCTCCACCTGCGCCGAGCCCCCGGGCGTCGGGCGCGGCGGGGCGATCGGTGCGGGTCACGGCAGCTCCATCGCGCGCACGCCATCGACGACGAGCTCGACGGCACCGACCGAGCCGACCCCGGCCTCCGCCATCGGGAACGGCACGACGACGAAGCGTCCGTCCTGCACGGCGCTCAGCTGCGCGGTCGCGGGGTTCGCCCGCAGCCGTTCGATCTTCGACTCGGCGGTGTGCCACCCGGCGTCGACGAGCACGATCACGTCGGGGTCGCTCGCGGCGAGCGCCTCCCACGACATCGTCGTCCACGCATCCTGCACGTCGGCCGCCACGTTCGACAGCCCCGCGGCGTCGAGCACGAGCTGCGGCGCCCCCGCGCCGCCGCCGACGTAGGGCGCGTCCTCGCCCGACGAGTACCAGAGCGCTGTCGCGCCGCCGTCGAGCGGCTCGATCGCGTCGAGCGCCGCGCGCTGCTCCGCCATGAGCGCGGCGCCCGCCTCGGGCACGCCGAGCACGGCAGCCGCATCGCCGAACTCCCCTAGCAGCGCATCCCACGTGAGCGGCGCGACGTCGACGGAGCGGCACGCGGCGGGGGAGACCCACGTCGTGATGCCGAGCTCGTGCAGCGCCGCGCGGTCGCCCGCCGCCTCTGGCGCGAACGCCGACTCCCAGCCCGCGATCACGGCATCCGGCTCGAGGGCGAGCACCGCCTCCCGCGACGGCAAGCCATCGATCGTCGGCACCGCATCCATGCCCGGCTCGAGCTCGAGCGGTCCGTCGAGGAACGCGGTCGACTCGAGCGCGTCACCGAGGCCGAGCGCGACGACGAGCTCTGCGGCGGTCGACTTGACGGCGAGGATGCGCTCCGCCGGCGTCGCGCGCGGCGTCACGGCGATGCCGCAGTCGTCGATCGC
>NZ_BAAAKK010000006.1:82800-204035 GCF_039527715.1 Agrococcus citreus | reverse complement strand
CGCCGAGGCCGAGGCGGAAGGCCCCGAGCCCGGGGTGGCCCCCGGGCCCGCGCAACCGCTGACCGCGAGCAGCAGGACGGCGGCGACGGCGAGGCGGCGGGCGGGGAAGGGCATCGGGATCTCCTGGGCATGCTGGCGCGAACGAGGTGCTGCGGTTCGCGCGCGGAGATGATGCCCGGCGCTCCACCATCGTACGGCCGCGCGGCCCCGCGCGCATCGCCGCGGACCTCCGCCGCGCGCGGCTCCGCCCCGCGATCGCAACGCTCAGGAAACCCGCGAGAAATCGTCCGGAGGGACAGTGACGCTTGACGCTGGAGGCCCGACACCCGGAGAGTGCTCTTGACGAGGGCAGCGTCGCCGTCGTCCACAGCGAGGAAGTCGAGGAGCACATGACCACGGTTCGTGCAGCGATCACCCAGACCACCTGGACCGGCGACAAGGCGTCGATGCTCGACCGCCATGAGGCGTTCATGCGCGAGGCGGCCGAGCAGGGAGCGCAGCTCATCTGCTTCCAGGAGCTCTTCTACGGCCCCTACTTCGGCATCACGCAGGACAAGAAGTACTACGACTACGCCGAGCCCGCCGACGGGCCCATCGTGCAGCGCTTCGCGGCGCTCGCGAAGGAGCTGAACATGGTCGCGATCCTCCCCATCTACGAGGAGGAGCAGACCGGCGTCTACTACAACTCCGCGGTCGTCGTCGATGCCGACGGCTCGATCCTCGGCACCTACCGCAAGCACCACCTGCCGCACCTCGACCGCTTCTGGGAGAAGTTCTACTTCCGCCCCGGCAACCTCGGCTACCCCGTCTTCGACACCGCCGTCGGCAAGGTCGGCGTGTACATCTGCTACGACCGCCACTTCCCGGAGGGCTGGCGCGAGCTCGGCCTCGCGGGCGCGCACATGGTGTTCAACCCGAACGCGACGAAGCCCGGCCTCTCGAACCGGCTGTGGGAGGTCGAGGGGCCTGCGGCCGCGGTCGCGAACGGCTACTTCGTGCTCCAGCCCAACCGCGTCGGCCGCGAGGACAACGAGTACGGCGAGCTCGCCGTCGACTTCTACGGCACGAGCCAGGTGATCGACCCGCGCGGCAACTTCGTCGGCGACCGCGGCTCCGATTCGCAGGAGGAGCTCATCATCCGCGACCTCGACCTCGACGTCGTGCGGCAGATGCGCGACGACTGGCAGTTCTACCGGGACCGCCGGCCCGACTCGTACACCCGGATCGCGAAGCCGTAGGGGGAGCCATGGCCACCACGCTCATCACCGGCGGCACCGTCGTCTCCGCCACCGGCGCATCCGCCGCCGACGTGCTCGTCGACGGCGAGACCATCCGCGCCGTGCTCGCGCCCGGCAGCGAGCTGCTCGGCGTCGACCTCGCCCGCTCCGTCGACAGGGTCGTGGATGCGACGGGCAAGTACGTGATCCCCGGCGGCATCGACGCACACACCCACATGGAGCTGCCGTTCGGCGGCACCGCCGCGAGCGACACGTTCGAGACCGGCACGCGCGCGGCCGCGTGGGGCGGCACGACGACGATCATCGACTTCGCCGTGCAGACCTACGGGCAGCGCGTCGAGGACGGGCTCGCCGCGTGGCACGAGAAGGCCGCCGGGAGCTGCGCGATCGACTACGGCTTCCACCAGATCGTCGGCGACGTCAACGAGGCGTCGCTGCAGGCGCTGCGGGGCCTCGCCGACGAGGGCATCTCGAGCTACAAGCTCTTCATGGCCTACCCGGGCGTCTTCTACTCCGACGACGCGCAGATCCTCAAGGCGATGCAGGTCGCGGCCGACACGGGCCTCATGACGATGATGCACGCCGAGAACGGGCCGGCGATCGACGTGCTCGTGCAGCAGCTGCTCGCCGAGGGGAAGACCGCGCCGAAGTACCACGGCGTCGCCCGCGCGTGGCAGATGGAGGAGGAGGCGACGCACCGCGCGATCATGCTCGCGAACCTCACCGGCGCACCGCTCTACGTCGTGCACGTGAGCGCGAAGCAAGCGGTCGCGCAGCTCGCCTCCGCGCGCGACGCGGGGCAGAACGTGTTCGGCGAGACGTGCCCGCAGTACCTCTACCTCTCGCTCGAGGAGCAGCTGGCCGCCTCGAGCGACGAGTGGGGCGAGTTCGAGGGCGCGAAGTGGGTGTGCTCGACGCCGTTGCGCTCGAAGCACGAGCACCACCAGGACGAGCTCTGGAGCGCGCTGCGCACGAACGACATCCAGATGGTCTCGACCGACCACTGCCCCTTCTGCATGAAGGATCAGAAGGAGCTCGGGCGTGGCGACTTCTCGAAGATCCCGAACGGCATCGGCTCCGTCGAGCACCGCATGGACCTGCTCTACCAAGGGGTGGTGGACGGGCAGATCTCGCTCGAGCGCTGGGTCGAGATCACGGCGACGACGCCCGCGCGCATGTTCGGGCTCTACGGCAGGAAGGGCGTCATCCAGCCGGGCGCCGACGCCGACATCGTCGTCTACGACCCGGCGGGGCACACGTCGATCGGCGTCGACAAGACGCACCACATGAACATGGATCACTCCGCGTGGGAGGGCTTCGAGATCGACGGGCACGTCGACACCGTCATGAGCCGCGGCCGCGTCGTCGTTGACGACGCGCAGTACCTCGGCAGCCCCGGTGACGGCTCGTTCGTCAAGCGCGGCCTGAGCCAGTACCTGCTGTGACGACCATGGAGTTCGGCGCCGTCTTCCAGACCAACCCGCCCGCGAGCCGCTTCGTGCAGCTCGCCCAGCTCGCCGAGGTGCACGGCTTCAGCCACGTGTGGTCGTTCGACAGCCACGTGCTGTGGCAGGAGCCCTACGTGATCCTCTCGGCGGCGCTCGCCGCCACCCGGCGCGTCACGGTCGGCACCTTCGTCACGAATCCGGCCACCCGCGACTGGAGCGTCACGGCCTCGACGTTCGCGACGCTCAACGAGATGTACGGCAATCGCACGATCTGCGGCATCGGCCGCGGCGACTCGGCCGTGCGCGTCGGCGGCGGCAAGCCCACGACGCTCCGCGAGCTGCGCGAGGCCGTGCACGTCATCCGCGAGCTCGGCTCGAGCCGAGCGGTGCGGGTGGGGGATGCGACGCTGCGGCTGCCGTGGTCGCAGGGCTCGGAGCTGCCCGTGTGGGTCGCCGCCTACGGGCCGATGGCGCTCAAGCTCACCGGCGAGGTGGGCGACGGCTTCATCCTGCAGCTCGCCGATCCCGAGATCACGAAGTGGATGATCCAGCACGTGCGCGATGCCGCCGACAACGCGGGCCGCGATCCCATGTCGATCAAGATCTGCGTCGCGGGGCCTGCCTACGTCGGCGACGACCGCGCCCACCAGCGCGAGCAGTCGCGCTGGTTCGGCGGCATGGTCGGCAACCACGTCGCCGACATCGTCGCCCGCTACGGCTCGACCGCCGGCACCGACGGCTCGGCGGGCGTCATCCCCGCCGACCTGGCCGACTACATCGCGCAGCGCGAGGGCTACGACTACAACACGCACGGCAAGGCCGACAACGACCACGTCGACTTCGTGCCGGATGCGATCGTCGACCGGTTCTGCGTGCTCGGCACGGTCGACGACCACATCGAGAAGCTCACCCGGCTCAGCGAGCTCGGCGTCGACCAGTTCGCGGCGTACGTCATGCACGACGACAAGGAGGAGACGCTCCGCCAGTACGGCGAGCGCATCATCCCGGCGCTGCGCGGCACCGCGCTCGCGAGGTCGTGACCCGTGCGGGCCCGGAGCGCGCAGCCGCTGCTCTTCGGCGCCCTCGGCGTGGTGCTGCTCGCGGTCGTGTGGGAGCTCTACAAGGCGCTCGGCCCCGCTGAGGGGGTCGCGGTCGGCGGCACGGTGCTGCTGCCGCGCACGACCGACCTCGCGATGCCGCACGTGTGGGACTCCGTCGCGCGCGCCTTCCAGCCCGCGACGGGCGCTGCGGGCGAGCTCGTCGTCGTCGCGGTCGCGAGGGCCGCGGCCTCGACGCTCGGCACCGCCGCGATCGGGCTCCTGCTCGGCGCGGTCGTCGGCGTGCTGCTCGCGCTCGTGATGCAGCGCTTCCGGCTCGCGGAGCGGGCGATGCTGCCGTGGCTCATCCTGAGCCAGACGGTGCCGCTCATCGCCCTCGCGCCGCTCGTGGTCGCGTGGGGCGGCAGGCTCGAGCTCGGCGCGCTGCAGTGGGAGCGGTGGATGAGCGTGGCCGTCATCGCCTCCTACCTCGCGTTCTTCCCGATCGCGATCGGCACGCTCCGCGGGCTGCGCGCGCCGGAGCAGGAGCACCTCGACCTCTTCCGCGCGCAAGGCGTCGGCTGGTGGCGCACGCTCCGCTCGCTGCGGCTGCCGGCCGCCGTGCCGCAGCTGCTGTCGTCGCTGCGGCTGGGCGCGGCGACCGCGATCATCGGCACCGTCGTCGCCGAGGTCTCGACCGGCGCGCGCGGCGGCATCGGCCGGCTCATCGTCGAGTACGCGCAATCGGGCTCGTCCGACCCCGCGAAGGCCTGGGCGCCCATCGCCGGTGCCGTCGTCATGGGGCTCGTCGCGGCGGGCGTCGTCGCGCTCGCGGGGCTCGCGCTCCGCGACTACCGCAGAGCGGAGGCGCGATGAGCGCTGTCGAGGTGTCGAGCGTCACGAAGGAGTTCGCGGTCGCCGCCGCGCGCCCCGCGCGGGGTCGGGGCGGCGCGGGTCGGGGCGGCGCAGGCCGCGACACGGCGGCTTCGGGACCGGGCACGGTGCGCGCGCTCGACGACGTGAGCCTCACGGTGGCCGAGGGCGAGTTCGTCGCCCTGATCGGGCCATCTGGCTGCGGCAAGTCGACGCTCATGCGGCTCATCGCCGACCTCGACGAGCCATCGAGCGGCGAGGTGTCGGTCTTCGGCATGCCAGCGCGGCAGGCCCGGCTCGAGCGGGCCTACGGCATCGCCTTCCAGCAGTCGGGCCTGCTGCCGTGGCGCACGGTGCGGGCGAACGTCGAGCTGCCGCTGCAGCTGCACGGGGCTCCCGCCGCCGAGCGACGCGCTCGCGCCGACGAGCTCATCGAGCTCGTCGGGCTCACCGAGTTCGCCGACCGGCACCCCGATCAGCTCTCCGGCGGCATGCAGCAGCGCGTCGCGATCGCGCGATCGCTCGCCGAGCATCCGCGGCTGCTGCTCATGGACGAGCCGTTCGGCGCGCTCGACGAGATGACGCGCGAGCGGCTGCAGGGCGAGCTGCTGCGCATCCGGGCCGAGACCGGCGCCGCCGTGGTGTTCGTCACCCACTCCATCCCGGAGGCCGTGTTCCTCGCCGACCGCGTCGTCGTCATGAGCGCGCGCCCCGGCCGCATCACCGACATCGTCGCGGTCGAGCGCACTCCGATGGCGGCAGGGCCGGCCGACGACGCGGTGCGCGAGACGGATGCGTTCTTCCGCTCGGTCACGGCCGTGCGGGAGGCGCTCCACGGCAGGGAGGGCGCCGCGCCCCGCGGGGCGGAGGCACGATGACCGCGCTTCGGGCCGGGCAACAGGGGGCCGGGCGACCGCGCACCGGGCCACGAACGGGCCCGCACTGGACCGACAGCGGCTGGGTGCGGATCGTCGCGCCCCTCGTGCTCGGCGCCGCCGCGCTCGTGCTGTGGGAGGTCGCGGTGCGCGCGCTCGGCATCCAGCCCTACCTGCTGCCGGCGCCGAGCGCGATCCTCGCGCAGCTGCAGGCGACGCTCGGCGGGATCGTGCAGGCGGCGCTCGCGACCGGCAGGAACGCGCTCCTCGGGCTGCTGCTCGGCGCGCTGGTCGGCGTCGTCGTCGCGGCGCTCGCGTCGCGGCTGCGCTGGCTCGACCAGGTGGTGGCGCCGCTCGTCGCCGCGATCGCGGTCGTCCCGATCGTCGCGCTCGCGCCCGTGCTGCAGACGATGTACGGCGCGACGAGCGAGATGCCGCGCATCGTCGTGGTCGCGATCGCCTCGTTCGTGCCCGTCTTCATCACGACGCTCCGCGGGCTGCGGCAGGTGCGCCCCGTGCACCGCGACCTCATGCGCGCCTACGGCGCGAGCGGCTGGCAGGCGACGCGCGTCGTGACGCTGCCGGGCGCCGTCCCGTTCGTCTTCGCGGGGCTCACGATCGCGTCGTCGGTCGCCGTCATCTCCGCGATCGTCGCCGAGTACTTCGGCGGGCTGCAGAACGGCCTCGGCAGCCGCATCGCGAGCGCCGCCGCGCAGTCCGGCTACCCGCGCGCGTGGGCCTACGTCGTCGCATCCATCGTGCTGGGCCTCGTCTTCTACGCCGTCACGCTCCTCGCCGAGCGCACCGCGAGCCGCTGGGCCCGCATCCCCGTCAGCTGAACCACCACCCCATCCGAGGAGCCACCATGTCCCGATCCACGCACCGACCCGGAGGGCCGTCCCGGCCACGACGCCGGGCCGTCCTCGCCGCTGTCGCGGCCGTCGCATCCGCCGTGCTCGTCGCCTGCTCGACCGGCACGGCGCCCGAGGCGTCGGAGCCCGGCACCGACGGCGAGCTCACGCCCGTCACGCTGCAGCTGCAGTGGTTCGCGCAGGGCCAGTTCGCCGGCTACTACGCCGCCGTCGACCAGGGCTTCTACGAGGCGGCCGGCCTCGACGTCACGATCGCCGAGGGCGGGGCCGACATCGTGCCGCAGACCGTGCTCGCCGACGGCGCCGCCGACTTCGCGATCGCGTGGGTGCCGAAGGCGCTCGCGAGCCGCGAGCAGGGCGCGATGATCACCGATGTCGCGCAGATCTTCCAGCGCTCGGGCACGTTGCAGGTGTCGTTCGCCGACGCCGGCATCGACTCGGTCGACGACCTCGCGGGCAAGAACGTCGGCTCGTGGGGCTTCGGCAACGAGTTCGAGCTCTTCGCGGCGCTCACGGAGGCCGGGCTCGACCCGATGAGCGACGTCACGCTCGTGCAGCAGGCGTTCGACATGTCGGGCCTGCTCTCGGGCGACATCGACGCGGCGCAGGCGATGACCTACAACGAGTACGCGCAGCTGCTCGAGACGGTCGACCCCGAGACGGGCGAGCTCTACACGGCCGAGGACTTCTCGGCGCTCGACTGGAACGACGCCGGCACCGCGATGCTGCAGGACGCCATCTGGGCCTCGAGCGACCGGCTCGACGACCCCGAGTTCCAGGAGACGACGGTCGCCTTCATCAAGGCGTCGATCGAGGGCTGGATCTACGCGCGCGACAACCCCGAGGAGGCGGCGCAGATCGTCGTCGACTCGGGCAGCCAGCTCGGCGCCTCGCACCAGCTGTGGATGGTGAACGAGATCAACCGCCTCGTGTGGCCGTCGCCTGACGGCATCGGCATCATCGACGAGGGCGCGTGGCAGCAGACGGTCGACATCGCGATGGGCACCACCAACCAGGACGGCGCGACCGTGCTGACCGAGGAGCCGAGCGAGGGCGCGTGGACGAACGAGTTCGTCGAGCAGGCGCTCGCGCAGCTCGAGGAGGAGGGCGTCGACATCACCGGCGCCGACTTCGCGCCGATCGAGGTCGAGCTGCAGGAGGGCGGCCAGTAGGCCGCGCGTGTCGCGGGTCTGCGTCCGAGCTGCTCTCGACTCGGACGCAGACCCTCGACGGGGGCCGCTGCGGAGGCGCGGCCCGCGACGGGGCCTGGCGGACCGGCGGTCGCCGTCCACGGGTAGAGTCCGAAGGAGTCCCACCGCCGCTGATGAGGAGCACCGATGAGCAGCACGTTCGATCCCGCCGACGGAGACCGCGCCCGAGACCTCGACAGGCTCGTGCTGCACTCGTGGTCGCAGCACGGCTCCGTGAACCCGTTCACCGTCGCGCGCGGCGAGGGCGTGAAGCTCTGGGACCACGACGGGCGCGAGTACCTCGACTTCTCGAGCCAGCTCGTGAACACGAACATCGGCCACTCGCACCCGCGCGTCGTCGAAGCCATCCAGCGCCAGGCGGCGGAGCTCGCGACCGTCGCCCCCGCGACGACCAACCTGCGGCGCGGCGAGGCGGCAGAGCGCATCCTGTCGAAGATCGATGCCATGGCGGCCGTGTTCTTCACGAACGGCGGTGCGGATGCGGTCGAGAACGCCATCCGGATGGCGCGCGTGCACACGGGGCGGGCCAAGGTGCTCTCGCACTACCGCTCGTACCACGGCAACACGGGCGCGGCGGTGAACGCGACGGGCGACGCCCGCCGCGTCGGCAACGAGTTCGCGACCGGCCACGTGCACTGCTTCGGGCCCTTCCTCTACCGCTCGGAGTTCTGGGCCGAGACCGCGGAGCAGGAGTGCGAGCGGGCGCTGCAGCACGCGCGGCGCGTGATCGAGTCGGAGGGGCCGTCGACGTTCGCGGCGATCCTCGTCGAGTCGGTGCCGGGCACCGCGGGCATCCTGCTGCCGCCGCCCGGCTACCTGCAGGGGCTGCGCGAGCTCGCAGACCAGCACGGCATCGTGCTCATCCTCGACGAGGTGATGGCGGGCTTCGGCCGCACGGGCCACTGGTTCGCGCACCAGCACGACGGCGTCCGCCCCGACCTCGTCACCTTCGCGAAGGGCGTGAACTCCGGCTACGTGCCCGTCGGCGGCGTCATCATCAGCGAGCCGATCCTCGACACCTTCCGCAAGCGGGCCATCCCGGGCGGGCTCACCTACGCCGGCCACCCGCTCGCCGCCGCATCGATCGTCGCCGCGATCGACGCGATGACCGACGAGGGCATCGTCGAGCACGCCGCGCACCTCGGCGCCGACGTGCTCGGACCGGGGCTCGCCGAGCTCGCCGAGCGGCACGCGATCATCGGCGAGGTCCGCGGCCGCGGTGCCTTCTGGGCGCTCGACCTCGTGACCGACCGCGGCACGCGCGAGCCGGTCGACGCATCCGTCATCGGTCGCCTCAAGGGCCTGCTCATGGACCGCGGCTACGTGCCGTTCGCCGCCGACAACCGCCTGCACGTCGTGCCGCCGCTCGTCATGAGCGATGACGACGCCCGCACGGGCCTCGCCATCCTCGACGACGCCTTCACCGCCCTGACGTGACTTCTCGACGTCGCCTGTGGTCGTTCGGCGCCCAGAGCGGCGCGAACGACCACAGGCGACGTTGAGGATGCGGCAGACTCGTGCCATGAGCATCCACCTGCTGGGCGGCGGTGACGCCGACGACGAGTCGCGCTGGACCGGCCGCTTCGTCGCCGAGGCCCGCGAGCGCGCCGAGGGTCCCCCCGTCATCGTCGTCGTCCTCTGGGCGGCGGATGCGTCGGAGGGCGAGCAGTGGCACGACGACTACCGCGCCGACCTCATGGAGCTCGGCGCCGGCGAGGTGCGGATCGTGCAGCTGACGGCCGAGCGGACGTTGCTGCCGATCGACCTCGGCAGCGCCGACGGCCTCTTCGTCGGCGGCGGGCTGACGCCCGGCTACCACGCGGCGATCATGCCGGCGGCCGACACCATCCGCGGCCTCGTCTCGACGGGGCTGCCGTACGCCGGCTACTCGGCGGGCGCCATGATCGCCGGCGATGTCGCGCTGCTCGGCGGCTACCGCATCGGCGGCATCGCGGTCGCGGCGGAGGCGACGTCCGAGGGCCTCGACGAGGTGACCCTCGACGCGGGGCTCGGCCTCGTCGACCTCGTCGTCGACGTGCACGCGGCGCAGTACGGCACCGTCTCGCGCGCGATCGCGATCGTCGCGGCGGGGCTCTCCGACCGCGTCGTCGCGATCGACGAGTGCACGTCGCTCATCGTCGGAGCCGGCGGACTCGAGGTCGCGGGCGACGGCAGCGTCTGGACCGTCGACAAGGGCGAGGCCGCGGGCGACCGCGTCACGGTCTCGGTGCTCGCCGCCGCGTCATGACCGTCGCCCCGCTCACCGAGCTCGTCGACGCTGGCTGGGCGGAGGCGCTCGCGCCCGTCGACCCGGTGCTGCGCGACCTGGGGGAGCGGCTGCGGCGCGAGACCGCCGAGGGACGGCAGCACCTGCCGCCCGGCGACGCGGTGCTGCGGGCCTTCCGGCGGCCGATCGGCGAGGTGCGCGTGCTCGTCGTCGGCCAGGACCCGTACCCGACCCCCGGCCACTCGATCGGGCTCGCGTTCGCGGTCGAGCGGCACGTGCGGCCGCTGCCGCGATCGCTGCAGAACATCTACCGCGAGCTCCACGACGACCTCGGCCTCCCGCCCGCCCCGCACGGCGACCTCTCCGCGTGGGCCGATCAGGGGGTGCTCCTGCTCAACCGCGTGCTCACCGTCGGCGCCGGCGCACCCGCGTCGCACCGCAGGTGGGGATGGGAGCAGGTGACGGAGACGGCCATCCGGGCCCTCGTCGATCGCCGCGCCCCCGACGGCCGCCGGGTGCCGCTCGTCGCGATCCTCTGGGGTGCGCACGCGCAGTCCCTCGCTCCGCTGCTCGACGGCGTGCCGATCATCGCCTCGGCGCATCCGTCGCCGCTCTCGGCCCGCCGCGGCTTCTTCGGCTCGCGCCCCTTCTCGCGCGCCAACGCCGCGCTCGAGGCGCAAGGGGCCGCGCCGATCGACTGGCGCATCGACGAGGCGGAGCGCTGACGTGCTCCCCGAGGAGTACGAGCGCCGCCGCCGCCTGCCGCACCACCTGCGCGAGCCCGAGCACCGCGCGCCCGACTTCGCGTTCACGATCCGGCCTGCCGAGGCTCCCGACCTGCCGGTCGTGCGCGACATCTACCGCCACTACGTGCTGAACTCGACCGTCACGTTCGACGAGCGGCCGAAGACGCTCGCGCAGTGGCGGCGCAGCCTGCGGGAGTCGGGCGAGCTGCAGCTGCCCTTCCTCGTCGCCGAGAGCGCGACGGGCTCGATCCTCGGCTACGCGCTCGTGCAGCCGTGGAAGCAGCGCGCCGCCTACCGCTACACGGTCGAGTCGTCGGTGTACCTCTCGCCCGCCGCCGCGGGGCGCGGCCTCGGCCGGGCGCTCATGGAGGCGCTCATCGAGGCGACGCGAGCGCGCGGCGTGCGCGAGATGATCGCCGTCATCGCCGATCAGGGGGCGGATGCGTCGATCCGGCTGCACGAGCGGCTCGGCTTCGCGGAGATCGGGCGGATGGGCCGGGTCGGCCAGAAGTTCGGACGCGAGCTCGGCATCGTGCTGCTGCAGAAGTCGCTGCGGAAGCAGCGCGCGTGAACCGGGTGCGCGTGTGGCTCGCGGCGCTCGTGCTCGCACTGCCGCCGATCGTCATCGCCGGCACGTGGGCGGCGCTCGCGCCGCGGCTGCCCGACACCGTCGCGACCCACTGGTCGGATGCGGGGGTCGCCGACGACGTGTCGGCGACCGTGCCGACCGCGGTCGCGCTGCTCTCGATCACGACGACGATGCTCGTCGTCGCGATCGTGCTCGCCGCCGCCCGCATCGCCGACGCCACGCGCGCGATGCTGCTGTCGCTGCTCGCGGCGGTCTCGGGCATGCTCGCGGCGGCCTGGGTCGTCTCCGCCGTCACGACGGTCGAAGCGGGCAGCGCGCAGGAGGCGGTGCTCGGGCCGTGGCTCGCGCTGCTGCTCGGCGCGGTGCTGCTGCTCGTCGTCCCGTGGGCGATCCACCCCCGCACCGACGAGGTGCCCCGGCACGCTGAGCGGGCGATGCCGCTCGCGCCGAGCCGCGCCGCGTCGTGGACGGGCGAGGCGAGCTCGACCGCGTTCCTCGCCGTCGGCGTCGCGGTCGGCGCGTGCAGCCTGTTGCTCGCCGCGCTGCTGCCCGTCGCGCCGGAACCGTGGATCCCGATCACCGTCGCGGCCGTGCTCGTCGTCGCGGCGCTCGTCGTCGTCGCGCTCGCGCGCATCCGGGTGCGCGTCGACGCCGACGGGCTGCGCGTGCGTGGCGTCCTCGTGCCGCTGCCGCTGCGCACCATCCCGCTCGAGCGCATCCGCGTGGTCGAGGCGCTCGTCGTGGAGCCGCTCGACTGGGGCGGATGGGGCTACCGCGGCGTGCCGGGACGGCTCGCGATCGTGCTGCAGCGCGGCCCCGGCATCGTCGTGACGACGCGCGAGGGGTCGCGCTTCGCCGTCACGGTCGACGGCGCGCAGGAGGGCGCGTCGACCCTCGCGGGGCTCGTCGCCCGAGCGCGGCGGGACGAGCGCGGCGAGCGCTGACGACGGATGTCACCCGCCGATGTCACCCCGCAGTGCCACCATGGGCGCATGACGGAGTTCGACGAATGGCACCAGTCCCGGGAGCGCACCGACGCGCAGGCCGCAGCGGCCGCGAGCGACGTGAGCGCGACCGTCACCGACCTGGGCCCGGGCTTCTGGATGGTGTCGGTCGCGGGCGCGACGCGCGGCTTCATCGTGCAGATCGAGGTGAAGGGCGAGGTGCGCTTCGAGGCGCGCCTGCGGCACGTGAATCCCGGCCAGGGCACCCGCATCGGGGAGTACTGGGAGTTCGACCGGGCGATCGCCGCGATCATCGCCGAGCCGCCGCGCTTCGTCGGTCGCGACCCCTTCCGGGAGCTGACGAACTACGCGAGCCGCGAGCAGATGCTCGAGCGAACGGAGCGTAAGCGCCTGCAGCGGCGCGCGGGCCGGTACTTCGGGTGAGCGCCCAGGCGGCGGGGCTGCGGGAGCGCTACGAGGGCCTCGACTTCCGCTGGGCCTTCTGGCAGGTCGCGCTGTGGGCGATCGGCATCGGGGCGGCGCTCGCGGGCGCGGTCGTGCTGGGTGTGGCGGTCGTCTCCGGCGGCAGCACCGATGCGGTCCTGTGGGTGTCGATCGGGCTGTGGTCGCTGCTGCTCGGCGGTGCTGTCGGCGCCGCGATGGCCGTGCTCGCGCTCATCCTGCGACGGCTCGCGCACGGCGGCGCCCCGCTCCTGCTGCTGCGCTCGCTGCTCGGCGTCGCGGCGACGCTCGCGACGAGCGCGGCGCTCGTGTGGATCTCCGGCGGCATCGGCGAGCCGCTGCTCGCGCGCGCCGGGTTCCTCGTGCTCGGCGCCGCGATCGGCTGGTTCGCGCAGCACATCACCTTCGCGCGCCGACGTGCCGGGGCCGCGGCGTGACCGCGATCCACGAGCTCGGCGCGCTCGATCTCTGGCGGCTGCTGCACGCGCGCGAGCTGAGCGCCGTCGAGGTCGCGGAGCACTTCCTCGACCGCATCGAGCGGCTCGACGACGCCAACGCGATCGTGCACGTCGACGGCGAGCTCGCGCTCGAGCGGGCGCGCGCGGTCGACGGCGCCGACGACCGCACCGGGCTCATCCACGGGCTGCCGTTCGCCGACAAGGACCTCACGCGCCGCGCCGGGCAGCCCGCGACGCTCGGCTCGCGGTGGCAGGCGGATGCGGTCGCCGACACCACCGACCCGGTCGCGCGCGTGCTCGACGACGCGGGCGGCGTCGTGCTCGGCCGCAGCGCCTCACCCGAGCTCGGCTTCGCCGGCTACACGCGCTCCGCGCTGCACGGGCCGACGACGCTCCCGGGACACCCCGGGCTCCACGCCGGCGGTTCGTCGGGCGGCGCGGCCGCCGCGGTCGCGCAGGGGCTGGTGCCCTTCGCGCCGGGCTCCGACGGCGGCGGCTCGATCCGCATCCCCGCGGCCACGTGCGGGCTCGTCGGCCTCAAGCCCACGCGCGGCCGCATCCCCGCGCAGGGCGGCGTCGGCCAGGTCGGCGGGCTCACGACCGCGGGCGCGATCGGTCGCTCCGTCATGGACGTCGCGCTGCTCACCGACGCGCTCATCGGCCGGGTCAACGGCGTCACGCCGTACGAGCTCGTGCTGCGCTCGCCCGAGCACGACGACGGCTCGCTGCTCGCGGCCGCCGTGCGCGGCGAGGGCCGCTTCCGCATCGCGGTGCTGCGGGGCACGCCCTGGGACGCGACCCACGACATCCGCATCGCGCCCGAGGCGACGGCGGCGGTCGACGCGACGATCGCGGCGCTCACCGCCTTCGGCCACGAGGTGGGCGAGGTGGCGATGCCGGATGCGTCGGGGTTCCTAGGGATCGAGAGCTACGCCGAGGCGTTCACCGCGCTGTGGCGCGGGGGAGCGGCGACCGTGCCGATCGCGCGCGAGGACCGGCACCTGCTCGAGCCGCTCGCCCGCTGGATCATCGACTCGAGCGACGAGCTGAGCGCCGGCGGACTCGCGACCGCGCAGCTGTGGGCGACCGAGCTCGAGCGGCGGGTGCTCGCGGCGTTCGCGCCGTGGGATGCGGTGCTGACGCCCGCGACGGCGCTCACGCCGCGCCCGCTCGACTGGTACCCGACCGACGACGGTCGCGCCGACTTCGACGCGCAGGTGCGGCATACGCCGCACACCTCGTTCGTGAACATGACGGGACTGCCCGCGATCGCGCTGCCCGTGCACCGCACGGCACCGACCGCCGACGGGGATGCCCTTCCGATGGGCGTGCAGCTCATCGGCCGGCCGGGGGAGGAGGCGACGCTGCTCGCGATCGGCCGCCAGCTCGAGCGCCGCATCCCGTGGACGCAGCGAGTCGTCACCCGCATGCGCCCCTCCGCCCGCTGATCGAGCCGCTGCTGGGCGCCTGCGCCCGGCCGCGAGTCGAGATCACGCTCGACGATCGGGAGACCCGGCTACTCGACGATCCCCCGCCGCGGCTTCCGCAGGTAGCCGCCCTTCACCAGGCCCGCCTCGATCTCGAACCGGTTCTGCAGCGCGTCGACCCCGGCCGCGACGTACATCGGGATGAACCACAGCCCGTAGCGCTCCCACTGCTGCCGGTGCACGTCCTCGTGCTCGAGGATCTCCGGCGACACCGCATCCGCCGTGAGGAACGTCGCGCCCACCGTCGTGCCGCCTCTGCCGAACGCCCAGCTCGGCAGGCCGGAGATGACGGTGAGCTCACCCACGCGCCGCTCCTCGCCGCCCAGCATCCGTCCCCACAGCCGAGCGGCCCCTGTCGCGATGCGGTGCCCGGCGCGCGCGACGGGCGGAGCCGTGAGCGCCCGGAAGGCGGGGCCGGATGCCGCGCGGCCGACGACGCCGACGCGGCGGCCCATCCGCGCGATGCGGCTCGGAGTCGAGGTCATGCCGTCGACGCTACCCGGATGCGCGCCACCCGCGCCCGACCGCCGGTGGATGACGCGAGCGCTCGCACGTGGATAGCCTGGAGCCATGCGCCCGGAGCCGTACGGCATCCCCGACGCGGAGCCCCTGCGGATCGCGGTCGTCTCGATGCACACCTCGCCCGCCGATCGCCCCGGCAAGGGCGACGCGGGCGGGCTCAACGTGCTCGTGCTCGAGAGCGCGAAGGCGCTCGCGGCGCGCGGCCACCACGTCGACGTCTTCACCCGCTCGGCCGGCGCGCCGCACTCGGAGGCGCTCGCGCCGCGCGTCACGCTCTACGCGCTCGAGACGGGCGGCGGCGTCGTGCGCAAGCAGGAGCTCCCCAACCTGACCGACGCCTTCGGCGCGGAGCTCGAGCGAGCCGCGCTCGCCGCCTCGGACTCGTACGACGTCATCCACGCGCACTACTGGCTCTCGGGCCTCGCCGCGCTGCCGGTGTCGCTCTCGCTCGGCATCCCCATGGTGCAGACGTTCCACACGCTCGCGGAGGAGAAGAACCGGCGGCTCGCGGACGGCGAGCGCCCGGAGCCCGAGCGGCGCGTGCTCACCGAGCGCTACCTCGCGGGAGAGGCCGACGCGATCGCCGCCGTCTCGCGGGCCGAGATCGACGTGCTCTGCGACGGCATCGGCGCATCCGCCGAGCGCGTCTGGCTCGTGCCGCCCGCCGTCGACACCGTGCTCTTCCAGCCCGCGCCCGTCGGCTCGCGCGCCGAGGTGCGCGCGCGGCTCGGCGTGCGGCTCGACGAGGGCCTCGTCGTGTGCGTCGGCCGCGTGCAGCCCCTCAAGGGGCAGGACCTCGCGGTGCGGATGCTCGAGCACCTTCCGGGGGCCGTGCTCGTGCTCGCGGGCGACGCGACGCCCGGCGACGAGCGCTACCTCGAGTCGCTGCACGACATCGCGCGTGCGATCGGCGTGGAGGGGCGCGTGCGCCACATCGGCAGCCTCGAGCGACCCGCGCTCGCGCGTCTGCTCGACGCCGCCGAGGTCGTCGTCGTGCCGAGCCGCTCGGAGTCGTTCGGGCTCGTGCCGCTCGAGGCCGCGGCGAGCGGCACGCCGGTCGTGGCGTCGCGCGTGGGTGGGCTCATGGAGTCGGTCGTCGACGGCGAGACGGGCGTGCTCGTCGACGGGCGCGACCCTGCGGAGTGGGCGCAGGTCGTCGGCGCGATCCTCGACGACGCCGACCTGCAGCTCGAGCTCGGCCTCGCGGGCCGCCGCATCGTGAGCCGGCGCGATTGGCGCGACGTCGCGCAGGAGCTCGAGGTCGTCTACCGCACGACGATCCCCGCGAGCGCCTGACGCGCCTGTCCGGCTGCCCCGACGCGCGCGCAGCGTGTCAGCTGCCCTCGAAGGGGATCGGCCGGCCGGCGAGGTAGCCCTCCGCCGCGCGGCGGGCGTCGTTCGTCATGCCGAGCCGCTGCACCGTCGGCAGCAGCGAGCCGACGGCATCCGCTGCATCGGGGAGCGCCTCGCGCGCCGCCGCGAGCGTCGCCTGCACGGCGAGCGGCGCCTGCGCCGCGATCCGCTCGGCGAGCTCGAACGCGCGCTCCATCTCACCGCCCGCTGGCACGACCTCCTGCACGAGCCCGATCCGGTGCGCCTCCTGCGCGTCGAACCGGTCACCCGTCAGCACCCATCGCATCGCGTCGCCCCAGCCGAGCCGCGGGAACCGCACGGTCGCGCCGCCGAACGGCATGATGCCGCGCGCGACCTCGAGCTGCGCGAAGACCGTCGAGTCGGCGGCGACGACGATGTCGCTCGCGAGCGCGAGCTCGACGCCGAGGGTGAGGCACGTGCCGTGCACGGCGAGCACGACGGGCTTCCGCACCGGCTCCGTCTGGAGCCCCCACGGGTCGAGGCCGCCGTCGGGCACGAGGCGGATGCGCCCGGTCGCGAGCTTCGGCGCGACGTCGGCGAGGTCGAGGCCCGCCGTGAAGTGGTCGCCGCGAGCGCTCACGACGCCCGCGCGCAGCGTCGGGTCGCGGTCGAGCTGGCCGTAGGCGAGGGCGAGCTCCTGCAGCATCCGCTCGTCGGCGGCATTGCGCTTGTCGACCCGGTCGAGGGCCATGTGCAGGATGTGGCCGCGTCGCTCGATCGCGACGCGCGGGGTCGACTCGCTCATGCTCGTCAACCTAGTGGTGGCACGAGCAGAGGGGGCGGACGTTCGTCCACCCCCTCCAAGCGCGTGACGCGTCGAGCGCGATCAGCGGTCGACGACCTCCGCCTCGACGGTGTCGCCGCCCTGCTGCGAGCCCTGCTGCTGCCCGCTCTCGATCGAGCCCTGCGACGAGCCCGCGCCGACTGCCCGCTGCTGGTCGTGCTTGAGGGCCGCGAGGCGCGCCTCGATCTCGGTCTCGCGACCGACGTCCTCGAGCGCCTCGAACTGCGCGTCGAGCGACGACGCTGCGAGCTCCTGCTGGCCGACGACCCGCGCCTCCTCGCGACGGATCTTCTCCTCGAAGCGGCCGATCTCGCTCGTGGGGTCGAGGATGTCGATCGACTTGACGGCGTCGTGCACCTGCGTCTGCGCCTCGGCGACCTTGGCGCGCGCGATGAGCTCGGAGCGCTTCGACTTCAGCTGGTCGAGCTTGCCCTTCATCGTGTCGAGGCCGGTCTTCAGCTTGTCGACGACCTGGTTCTGCGACTGGATCGACGGCTCGGCGGCGCGCGCCTCCGACTCCGACTGCATCTGCTTGCCGATCGCGACCTTCGCGAGGTTGTCGAACTTCGCGGCGTCGGGCGAGTTCGAGGCGCGCAGCTCGTCGGCGCGCTGGCTCGCGGCGAGCGCCTTGCGGCCCCAGTCCTCGGCGGCGCGCACGTCCTCCTGGTAGTCCTGCTCCTGCAGGCGCAGGTTGCCGATCGTCTGCGCGATGGCGGCCTCGGCCTCGGCGATCGAGTTCGTGTAGTCCCGAACCATCTGGTCGAGCATCTTCTGCGGGTCCTCGGCCTGGTCGAGGAGCGCGTTGATGTTGGCCTTCGCGAGCTGCGAGATGCGGCCGAGGATGGACTGCTTGGTCATGGTCTTCCTTCCTGCGATGCCGCCGGAGCGGCCGTGTGGTTGTTGCACTGCGGTGTGGTCGAGAGTGGTGTGGTCGAGATGGATGCCCGGTCTGGGTCCGGTCGGATGCGCTCGAGCGCGGGAGCCGCGTCAGTCGCCGAAGAAGCCCCCGCCGCCGCCGAAGTCGCCGCCGCCGCCGGAGAAGCCGCCGCCGAAGAAGCCGCCACCTCCGCCGCCGCCGAACGAGCCGCCGCCGCCCGAGAAGAGGTCGCCGAGCCCGCCGCCGCCGCCCGCGTCGCCGCCGCCGCCGAGGCCGCCGCCGTAGCCGCCGCCGGAGCCGTTCAGCATGTCGCCGAGGATGTAGCCGAGCAGGCCGCCGGTGAGCATGTCCTGGCCACGGCCGCCGCCCTGGCCGCCGCGGTAGTACGGGTTCTGCGCCCGGCCGCCCCAGCCGCCGACGTCGCCCGAGGCATCCTGCATCGCCTGCTCGGCGTGCTGCGAGGCGGCCTGCGCGTACTGCGTGGCCGTGTTCGGGTCGGCCTCGCGCAGCCGCAGCGCTTGCGCGAGCTCCTGCTGCGCGGTCGCGAGCAGCTGGCGCGCGTGCGGGCCGACGCCCATGCGACGGGTGCGGATGTAGTCCTCGGCACGGTCGATGTTGGCGCGCGCCGACTCGATCCAGCGGCCGAGCCCCGACTCGAGGTGCTGCCGCTGCGAGCCCGCCTGGCGCAGCTGCGCGGTCGCGTCGTCGAGGCGCTGGTTGGCGCGCTGCAGGTTGCTGAGCACGGTGAGGGTGTCGGTGGGGCGCTGCTGTGCGACGGCGACCTGCTCCTCGACGTGGCGGATGAGCGGGGCCAGGTCGACGGTGCTCGTGCTGCGCAGCGTCTTGGCAGCTGCGATGTCGCCGATCGAGTCGTCGACGAGCTCGGCGAGCTGCCGGGCGGAGTTGTCGAGGTCGCGCTCGGCGCGCTCGACCGCGGCGAGCAGGCCGGACGCCTGGGCGAGCGCGGCCTCCGCTGCGTGCACGGCGAGCGCGGCGTTCGAGCCGTGGCCCGACTCCACCGCCTGCCGGCCGGCCGCGAGCGACTGGTCGATGTTCGGCAGCTGGCGCTCGGCGCCGGCGATGTTGTCGCGGACGGGGTCGATCGACGCGCCGGAGTGGCGGTCGTCGAGCCGGTCGAGGATCTGCTTCGCATTGGCGATGCGTCCGTCGAGCTGCTGGCGCGACTGCGCGAGCGACTCGAGCACCTGCGGGGCGGTGCGCTCGAGGTCGCGCAGCTGCTCGAACGACGACGCGTGGCTCGCGAGCTCGGTGCCGGCGCCGCTCGCGATCTGCAGGATGCGGCTCGACCAGTCGTGCCGCTCCTGGTCGGTGTCGGGGAAGGCGTCGTCGAGCTGCTGCTGCAGCGCGAACGCCTCGCTGAGGCCGGCCTTCGCCTTGTCGAGGGCCTCGCGGTAGGGGCGCACGGCCTCCTCGCCGAACTGGGCGTTCGCGAACGCGAGCTCCTGCTCGCTCTGCTGCACGGTGTCGTCGAGCTGCACGAGCGCGATGTCGGCGCGCTGCTTGAGCTCCTCGAGACTCAGCTGCTGCTGCTCGATCGCGGCCTTCTCGCCCTTGCGCTTGCGGTTCGCGCGCATGCCGCGCGTCACGAGCAGCGCGCCGCCGCCCACGACCGCGGCGCCGCCGACGAGCAGCACGACCGGCCACGGGTCGATGTTCACCTCGGTGCCGCCCGCTGCCGCATCTGGAGCCGCGGCGGCCTCGGCGACGGCGGTGCTGAAGCCCGTCGCGGCGCCCGGCACGTCGCCGTTGTTGAGCGCCGGGAGCAGCGCGTCCTGCCCGAGCTGGTTGACCTCAGCCTCGGTGAGCGCGTAGCCCTGCGGGTACGCGTAGCCCCACTGGCCGTCCTCCATCGCGATCGTGATGAGCAGCTCGTCCTGGCCGAGCCCGGAAGCCTCCGCGGCCTGCACCGACCACTCGCCCCGCTCGATGCCGTCGTACGAGTCGACGACCACGACGTAGACGTCGGCCTCCGAGGAGGCGTTCTGCTCCTCGAGCTGCGCGGTGACCTCCGCGTCGTCGCCCGAGTAGTCGCCCGTGCGGTCGACGAAGGGGTCGCCGGCGACATCCACCGGGTCCTCCGTCACGAGCGCGCCCGCCGAGAGTCCCAGCAGGCCGGCGGCTCCCATCGCGACGACCGCGAACGGACGGACGATCCTGGCCTGCATCTGCGCTCCCTGCCCGCGGCACGCCCTGACGGTGCCGTCTTTGGCGCGAGTCTAGCCAGCGGAGGTTGCCGGGAGCCTTGGAGATGCGCGTCGGCGCCGCCGCTGTCAGCGAACGTCGAACGGCGCTCCGACGACAGCGATGCGTCGACCCTCGAACTCGACGAGCAGCAGCGGAGCCGGTGCGCTCGGGGCGTCGACGCCGCAGTCGACCGCGGGCGCGTCGAGCACGGCGCCGTCGCGGAAGACGCTGCCGCCCACCGACCCGATCACCTCGCCCTCGCCGGCCGGCGGGGCGTCCTCGAGCGCGGTCGGCTCCGGGGCGGCGACGATCGTGCGCGCGTCGCCCTCGGCGGCGACCTGCGCGACGGCGACGCCCAGGATCTGCAGCGTGGTGCCCGCCTCGCCGCCGCTGAGCTCGAGGTCGGCGACGCCGTCGGCGGGATCGTCCAGGAACGCGGCGCGGATGCCGATCTCGTCGACGATGGCGGGGTAGCTGCACGCGAGGGGGAGCGCGCCCGGCGCCGACTCGGCCGCGCCCGCGCCAGCGCTGTCCTCGCCCGACTCCTGCGCGGGCTGCGCGGCGCCCTGCTCCGACAGCACGCTCGTCGGCGCGATCGGCGAGAGCCCCGGCACGACGAACGGCGCGATGATCAGCACGCCGACGCCAGCCGCCGCGGCGTTGAGCGCGGCGACCTTGGGCCGGCGTCGTCGCTTCGCACCCTCGACCACTGCATCCACGTCGAGACCCGACCCGGGTCCGGGCAGGTCCCGCAGGCGTCGCCGCAGCTCGTCGTCGCTCATGCTCGATCCTCCCGCGGTCGGTCGGCGGCGCGGGCATCGCGCTCGCGCTCCCGCTCGAGCATCCCGCGCAGCTTGCCGAGCGCATCCGACAGGTACCGCTTCACGGCGCCGGCGGAGATGCCGAGCTCGGCGGCGATCTGGTCGACGGTGCGGTCCTCGTCGTAGCGCAGCACGATGCACGCGCGCTCGCGCGGCGTGAGCCGCTGCAGCCGGTGGGCCATGTCGAGCCGCTCGCCCGTGAGGGTCGAGCCGGAGTCGAGCCGCTCCCGCTCGGCGACGAGCGGCTGGATGCGGCGCCAGCGCTGGCCGCGCCGGGCGCGGTCGAGGAAGCGGTTGGCGATCGCCTTGCGCACGTAGGCCTCGGCCTGCTCGACCTCGAAGCCGTTGCGCAAGCGGCCGAACGTGGCCGTCAGGGCGTCCTGCACCATGTCGCGGGCCTCCTCCTCGTCACCGGTCAGGAGCATCGCGTAGCGCACGAGCGCCTCGCCGCGCTGCGCCACCAGCTCGGCGACGACCAGCTCCCACCTGGCTGCCACGCGAGTCCTCCTACCCTCTGAGACGAACGAGCGAGCCCGAAGGTTGGGCTCAGCCGGCGACGCGCATGCGCGCGGCGAGTCGGGGGTGGGATGCGTCGAGGTGCGCGAGCACGCTCGCCCGCGTCTCGGCCGACTTGTTCTGGCTCATCTTCGCCTTCGCTTCGAAGGAGCGCACGCGCAGCCGCAGCCCGACCGTGCCCATCGCCATGCCGCGGTTGCCGTCGTCGTCGATGTCGAGGGTGACGCCCTCATCGCCGGCGTACTGCCGCTCGAAGTGGTCGACGAGCCCGTGCAGCACGCGCATGTTCTCGTCGGCGCTCAGCACCTCGACGTCGCACGTGAGCGTCGCCATCTCGAAGTTCCAGGTCGGCACCTGCCCGCGGTCGTCGCCGACGTACCAGCTGGGGGAGATGTAGCCGTGCTCGCCCTGCACGACGACGAGCATCTGCGCCGGGCACTGCTCGCTCGTGCGCTCCACGAGCAGGCCGTGGCCGCGCGCATCCGCCCGGCCGAGGTGCGTGACGAGCACGAGCTCGTCGTCGGTCGAGCGCTCGTCGTCGACGAGCACCGGCGACGGCGACGCGACGGCCCCGGATGCCGGGTGCGAGACCAGGAGCATCCACGGCGCGCGGGTGGCGAGCTCGCGCACGTCGGCGAGCCCGACCCGGTACAGAGGATTCGGCTGCATGCCCCGATCATCGCACCCGCCCCTCCCGCTGGTCGAGCCGGGCGGGGCGCCCCGCGCCCCGCCCGCGTCGAGACCACTGCGGAGGCGAGTGGTCTCGACTCGCGCGGCCGCCAGGGGCGTCCGTGCGGCTCGACCAGCGGGGTCGGGATCGCTCAGACGGCGACCGGCTGCGCCTGCTGCATGTGCTCGAGGCGCCACCGCACGTGGTTCAGCTGGCGGATGAGACCGGTCGGCAGCGCGCGTCCGAACTGGCCGAAGAACGCCTCGACGTCGACGAGCTCGGTGAGCCACGCCTTCGGCTCGATCGCGAACAGCTCGGCCATGACGGCCGGGTCGATGTCGAGCCCGTCGAGGTCGAGCGCACCGTCGGCCGGCATGACGCCGATCGCGGTGTCGACGCCCTGCGCGGTGCCGTCGACGCGGCCCGCGATCCACTCGAGCACGCGGGCGTTCTCACCGAAGCCGGGCCACAGGAATCCGCCCTCGTCGTCGCGGCGGAACCAGTTGACCGAGAAGATCTTCGGCGCGCCGCGGCCGAGGCGGTGGCCCATGTCGATCCAGTGCGTGAAGTAGTCGCCCATGTTGTAGCCGCAGAACGGCAGCATCGCGAACGGGTCGCGGCGGATCTCGCCGACGGGGCCCTCGGCCGCAGCGGTCTGCTGGCTCGAGACGGTCGCGCCGACGTAGACGCCGTGCTCCCAGTCGCGCGCCTGCAGCACGAGCGGCACCTGCGTGGGGCGGCGGCCGCCGAAGATGATGGCGTCGAGCGGCACGCCGGTCGGCGCATCCCAGTCGGGCGCGATCGAGGGCGCCTGCTCGGCGCGCACGGTGAAGCGGGCGTTCGGGTGCGCGGCCGGTCCGTTGGCGGGGTCGTAGGGGCGGCCCTGCCAGTCGATGAGGCCCTCGGGCGCCTCCTTCGTCATCCCCTCCCACCAGACGTCGCCGTCGGGGGTGAGCGCCACGTTCGTGAAGATCGTGTCGTGGGTCATCATCGCCATCGCGGTGGCGTTGGTCTTCTCGCTCGTGCCGGGGGCGACGCCGAAGAAGCCGTTCTCGGGGTTGATCGCCCACAGCCGGCCGTCGGGGCCGGGGCGCATCCAGACGATGTCGTCTCCGAGCGTCTCGACGGTCCAGCCGGGGATCGTCGGCTGCAGCATCGCGAGGTTCGTCTTGCCGCACGCCGACGGGAAGGCGCCGGCGAGGTGCAGCTGACGGCCGTCCTCGTGCTTCATGCGCAGCAGCAGCATGTGCTCGGCGAGCCAGCCCTCGTCGCGCGCCTGCACCGAGGCGATGCGCAGCGCGAAGCACTTCTTCGCGAGCAGCGCGTTGCCGCCATAGGCGGAGCCGAACGACCAGATCTCGCGCGTCTCGGGGAAGTGCGAGATGTAGCGCGTCGGGTTGCAGGGCCAGGCGACGTCCTGCTCGCCCTCGGCGAGGGGCGCGCCGACGGAGTGCACCGCGGGCACCCAGTCGTGGGTGCCGTGCATCGCCTCGAGGGCGGCGGTGCCCACGCGCGTCATGAAGTGCATGGATGCGACGACGTAGGGGGAGTCGGTGATCTCGATGCCGAGCTTCGAGATCGGGCCGCCGACCGGGCCCATCGAGAAGGGGATGACGTACATCGTGCGGCCGCGCATCGCGCCGTCGAAGAGCCCGCCGAGCACCTGGCGCATCGACTGCGGGTCGCGCCAGTTGTTCGTGGGGCCGGCGTCGTCGGCGTCCTCCGCGCAGATGAAGGTGCGGTCCTCCATGCGAGCGACGTCGTCGGGATGCGAGCGCGCGAGGTAGCTGCCGGGTCGCGCGGGCACCGGCACGATCGTGCCGGCGTCGAGCATCACGTCGGTGAGGCGCTGCAGCTCCTCCTTCGTGCCGTCGCACCAGACGATGTGCTTGGGCTCGAGCAGCTCGGCGATGCTCGCGACCCACGAGACGACACCGGGATCGGCACCCTCGGGCGCGTGGACGGCCTTCGGCCGCACGGGCTTGGCGGTGGAGCGGGAGGGCGCGGCGGGAAGGATCGTCATGCTCTGAGTCTCCGCCGGTCCACTGCCGCGTGGGGCTGGGAGACGCAGAAGGATCGTCATTTCCTTCACGCACGAGAACCTGCGACTCGGGAAGCCCCGCGTGACGCCGCATTCCGGCGTGGTTCCGTACCCGGATGCGGTGCTCACGACGGCGCGGAAGTCACCCATCCGGCCGCGCCCCGAACCGAACCGACGCATGCCGGAAGGATCCGCAGAAGTTTCGTACACTGGTCGCATGGTCGACGCAGCAATCCTGGGGCACCGCATCCGGCACTACCGAAGCGCGGCCGAGCTGACGCTCGACGCGCTGGGGGAGCGCATCGGCCTCGCGGGCAGCCAGCTCTCGCTGATCGAGAACGGTCACCGCGAGCCGAAGCTGAGCCACCTGCAGGCGATCGCCGAGGTGCTCGGCGTCACGACCGCGCAGCTGCTCGAGCCCGAGCCGCCGAGCGAGCGCTCGCGCATGGAGCTCGACCTGCAGCGGCTGCAGGAGGGGGCGAGCTACCGGCGCCTCGGCCTGCCGGTCGTGCGGCCCACCCGCTCGATGAACGACGACCTGCTCGCCGCGCTCGTCGGCATGCACCGCGAGCTCGATCGCCGTGCGCGCGAGGCGATCGCTACCCCCGAGCAGGCGCGCCGCGACGCGACGGCGCTGCGCCACCGCATGCGCGAGCAGGCGAACGCGCTGCCCGAGATCGAGGACCTCGCCGAGGAGCAGCTCCGTGCCGTGGGCTACGAGGGCGGCAGCCTCACGCACCGCACCGTGAGCGAGATGGCGGCGCGGCTCGGCTTCGAGCTCGTCTACGTCACCGACCTGCCGCACTCCACCCGCTCGGTGACCGATCTCGAGAACGGCCGCATCTACCTGCCGCCCGCGTCGATCCCCGGCGGCCACGGCCTCCGCTCGATGGCGCTGCAGGCGCTGGCCCACCGCTTGCTCGGGCACCACGAGCCGCAGGACTACAGCGAGTTCCTGCAGCAGCGCCTCGAGATCAACTACTTCGCGGCGGCGACGCTCATGCCGCGCTCACGGGCGGTCGACTACCTGCGCAAGGCCAAGAAGGAGCGGAACCTCGCGGTCGAGGACTTCCGCGACGCGTTCGGCGTCACGCACGAGACCGCCGCCATGCGGTTCACGAACCTCGCGACGACGCACCTCGACCTCCGCGTGCACTTCCTGCGGGTGGGGGAGGACGGCGCGCTCTCGCGGGTCTACGAGAACGACGGGATCCCCATCCCGGTCGATGCCTCCGGCCACGCCGAGGGCCAGCTCGTGTGCCGCAAGTTCGCAGCCCGCAGCGCCTTCGAGCGCACGTCGCGCACGACCGAGTTCTACCAGTACACCGACACGCCGAACGGCACCTTCTGGTGCTCGACGCAGACGGGCGCCGGCGCGGAGGGCGAGTTCTCCATCTCGTTCGGCGTGCGATTCGACGACGCGAAGTACTTCCGCGGCTCGCAGACGGCGTTCCGCGAGGTCTCCCGGTGTCCCGACGACCGCTGCTGCGCCCGGCCCGACGACGGGCTCGTCGACCGATGGCGGCGCAAGTCGTGGGCGTCGGCGCGCATGCATCAGCACACGCTCGCGCCGCTGCCGTCGGGCACCTACCCCGGCGTCGACGACGCCGAGCTCTACGCCTTCCTCGAGCGGCACGCGCCGGCGATCTGACCCGCGCCCGAGACACGGCCTCGACTCTTGGCAGGCGCACAGCCTGCACGTAGCCTCAGAGGGCCACGTCGACCGAAGGAGCCGACATGACCGAGACCGAGCGCGGACTGGACTCTCCCGACGCGACGCTCCGGCGCGGCGCCCAGCACCTCGCAGGCCAGTATCCCGACCTCGATCCCCGGCTCGTCGAGCGCATCGTGTTCGAATCGCACGCGACGCTCGCCCGCGGCGCGCGGCAGCGCGACCACCTGCCGCCGCTCGCGCTGCGGTTCGCCGCCGACCGGCTGCGCGCGCTCGAGCGCACCGGCCCACGCGCGCCGGGGGAGCCGCTGCGCGTGCTCGTCGAGTCGATCCGCAACGACGGCATCTCGCAGATGGCCGCCGCCTACCTCGACGCGCTCGGCGACGGCAGGGTCGAGGCGCTCTCGGCGGCGCTCAACCCGGCGGTCGACGTGCTCCGCACCGTGAGCGACGTGATGGAGGAGGACGGCGTGCCGCTCACCGACAGCTTCCCCAAGCCCATCACCGACGACCTCGTCCGCGCGGCCGACGTCATCGTGACGATGCTCATCGAGCATCCCTTCGACCTCGTCCCGGGACAGCGCGTCGAGGTCTGGGACTTCGACGACCCAGCCGGCCTCAGCACCGACGAGGTGCGACGCATCCGCGACCGCGTGCGGCGCCGGGTGACCGAGTTCCTGGCGGCACTGCCGGAGTGACCGCGCATCGGCGATGATGAATGGATGGTCGACCTCGACGAGCTGCGCCGCCTGCGTCGCGCTCGCGACCGCATGGATCGCGAGTTCGCGCGGCCGCTCGACGTCGCGGCGCTCGCCCGCACCGCGCTCATGTCGACCGCGCACTTCAGCCGCCGCTTCCGCGACACCTACGGCGAGACGCCCTACGCCTACCTCATGACGCGTCGCATCGAGCGCGCCGCGGCGCTGCTCCGGGGCGGCGAGGTGAGCGTGACGGATGCGTGCATGCAGGTCGGGTGCACGAGCCTCGGCTCGTTCTCGGCGAGCTTCACGAAGCTCATGGGCGAGACGCCGAGCGCCTACCGCGCGCGCGACCACGAGGCACTGGACGGCATGCCGGGCTGTCTCGCCATGGTGCTGACGAGGCCCCGCAAGGGCGATCCATCGAGCAGGTTCCGAGAAGCGCGCCGCGCCGTGCCCGCCTAGGGTCGTGCGCATGAGCATCTCCATCAGCGCAGTGCACGTCATGGTCGACGACGCGGATGCCGCGGTCGGGTTCTATCGCGACGTCCTCGGCATGACCGTGACGAGCGAGGTCGAGAACGAGGGGTTCCGCTGGGTGACGCTGTCGCCCGAGTCGCAGCCCGACATCCAGATCGTGCTGTCGCATCCGCGCGCCGGCCGGTCGGAGCAGGACGGCGAGGCGGTCGCGGCGCTGCTCGCGAAGGGCGAGCTCGGCAGCGTCAACCTGCGCGCCGGCGACCTCGACGGCGTCTTCGAGCGAGCGACGACCGCGCCGGGCGTCGAGATCGTGCAGGAGCCGACGGACCAGTTCTGGGGCGTGCGCGACATCGCGCTGCGCGATCCGGCCGGCAACCTCGTGCGCATCGAGCAGTCCGCAGGCTGATGCCTCGGCTGCGCTCGCGCTGCCGAGGACGAGCAGAGCGCCGGCCCCGCGGGGGACCGGCGCTCTGGAGCTTCAGGCGGTGCGGCTCGGCTCAGGCCTCGACGAGCGTGTAGCCGGCCTCCGAGACCGCGGCGCGCACGTCGTCGAGGCGCAGCGGCGCGTCGGCGGCGACGGTCACGGTCGAGCGACCGCCGGCGACGAGCTGCACGTCGACGCCCTCGACGCCGGCGAGCCCCGAGAGCTCCTCGGTGACCGACGAGACGCAGTGGCCGCACGTCATGCCGTCGACCTCGAACGACTGCGTGCTCGACGAGACAGCTGCGCCGGAGGGCACGCCGCACGCGCCGCCGCCGCAGCAGCCGCCAGCCTGCGCCTGCGCGTCGGCCTCGGCGGGGGTGGACATGATCTCGATGTTCTGCAGCATGGGATGCCTTTCGGTCGCGGACGGGAGAAGTCGGATGGTCAGGAGCGGACGAGGCGCGCGATCGCGGCACTCGCCTCGGCGAGCTTCGCCTGGGCGACGGGACCGCCGGCCTCGGCCGCCTCGGCGACGCAGTGCGCGAGGTGATCCTCGAGCAGCTGCAGCGCGACGGTCTCGAGCGCCTTCGTGGCGGCGGAGACCTGCGTGAGGATGTCGATGCAGTACGCGTCCTCGTCGACCATGCGGGCGACGCCGCGCACCTGGCCCTCGGCGCGACGGAGGCGCTTCAGCAGCGCGTCCTTGTCGGCGGTGTAGCCGTGCTGGACGACGCCCTGCTCGGCAGCGCCGTGCTCGACGGCGCCCTGCTCGACGGCGCCCTGCTCGACAGTGCCGTGCTCGATGGTGCCAGGCTCGGTGGTGATGCTCATGATGCTTCGATCATACCCCGGTGGGGTATGCGAGGCAATGGTCAGGCGGCGACGGCGTCGACGTGCTCGGGCGTCGCCCAGCTGCGCCAGATGGCGGCGAGCAGGGCATCGAAGAGCTCGTCGGCCTCGTCTGCGGGGTAGAGGCCGAGCAGCTCGAGGTTGATGAAGCCGTGCACGGCCGCGAAGATCGTGCGCGTCGACGTCTCGGGATCGCCGTGCAGCACGCCCTGCTCGACGGCGGACGTGACGGCGTGCATGAGCGGCTCGGTCGTGCTGTCGCGGGCCTCGTCGACGGCGGGCGTCGACTCGCCGCGGCCGAACACCACCTGGAACATCGATGCATTGTCGGTGGCCCACTGCCGCCACGCGTGGGCGAGGGCGAGGATGCGCTGCACCGGATCGTCGTCGACGTGCGACTCGTGCTGCGCGTCGACGAGCGAGCGAGCGGCACGGAGCGTGATCGCCTCGAGGAGCTCGCCCCGCGAGCCGAAGAGCGAGTAGACGGCCGACGTCGACGTGCCGATCGAGGCCACGAGCGGGCGCAGCGAGAAGTCCGGCCCCTCGGTCGCCATCAGCTCCGTCGCGGCTTCGAGGAGGCGGAGTCGCAGGTGCTCGTCATGCAGGCGTGGTCGTCCCATGCTCGACAGCGTACGGGGTCGAGGACGCCGTTATCGGTCAACCTCGTGTGCTTCTGCGTGTCGCGCGCTGTGCGCGCTCGTTCCGCCGCCTATGGATCGGTCCCTCGGGGGCGCTGGACCTGGCAACGCTGTTATAGTACGCACTTCGTCGCATGAGACGGTCAGGCGGACGGGCGTGTCTCGTCACCGATGCGCGCCTGCGGAGCGTCGGGCACGCCATCCGCGTTCTCGTCCGCGGCTCGGGCACGCTTCGCGTCCCAGCGCAGCAGCGGAGCTGCAAGCAGCGCGGCGAGCCCGGAGCCGACGAGCACCGCGAGCTTCGCGGCGTCGGTGCGGCCCGGGTCGTCGAACGACAGCTCGGTGATGAGCAGCGAGACGGTGAAGCCGATGCCGGTCAGGAGCGCGACGGGCAGGAGGTCGCGGATGCTGATGCCGTCGGGCAGTCGCAGTGCCGTGAAGCGGGTGACGAGCGCGGTGACGCCCAGCACGCCGAGCAGCTTGCCGACGACGAGTCCGGCACCCACGGCCAGCAGCACGGGCTGCGCGGCGAGCTCCGCGAATCCGCCGCCGCCGGCGATCGAGACCCCGGCGGAGCAGAACGCGAAGACCGGCAGCGCGATGGCCGTCGAGCAGGGTCGCACCGCGGCCTCGAGCTGGTGCGTGCGCGGCTCGCGCTCGCCGCGCAGCGCCTTCGCGGGCACGGCGGCACCGAGGAGCACGCCGGCGATCGTCGCGTGCACGCCCGCCTCGTGCATGAGCCACCATGCGACGAGCGCGATCGGGATGAGCAGCCACCAGCGCGCCCAGCGCGAGCGCACGACGAGCGCGAAGGCGGCGACCGCCGCGAGCGAGCCGATGAGCGCGAGCACCTGCACGCCCGCGGTGTAGAACAGCGCGATCACGACGATCGCGAGCAGGTCGTCGACGACGGCGAGCGTGAGCAGGAAGGTGCGGAGCCCGATCGGCAGGCCGCGGCCGAAGATCGCGAGGACCGCGAGCGCGAACGCGATGTCGGTCGCGGCGGGGATCGCCCAGCCGGTCAGCGCCGCCGGATCTCCGGCGGCGAGCACGATGCCGACGTAGACGAGCGCCGGCAGCACCATGCCGCCGACGGCGGCGAGCACGGGAACGGCGGCCTGGCGCGGGTTGCGCAGGCTGCCGGCGACGATCTCGTGCTTGAGCTCGACGCCCACGACGAAGAAGAACACGGCGAGCAGGCCGTCGGCCGCCCAAGCCGCGACCGAGAGGTCGAGGTGGAGGGCCGCCGGGCCGATCCTCGTCTCCATGAGCGAGGCGTACGACTCGCGCCAGGGGGAATTCGCCCAGATGAGGGCGAGCGCGGCGGCGATGATGAGCAGCGCGCCGCTCGTGGTCTCGAGTCGCAGGGTCTGCGCGAGCTTCGCTCGGCGGGCGCCGGTCGGCGTGCGGGTGGGCTCCATGGGTCTCCTCACAGCATCCGCCGAGCCGGTTCGCTCAACGGCATGCCGACCAGGCTTCCCGGCTCACCGCGTCCATCGTACGGGGGCGCTGCCCGACCATCTGGATGCAGCGGCGAAGAGTCGCAGTGCAGAGGCGCTTCGGCGTCGCGGCGAGGATGCCGGCGCGGAAGGCGCGATCGCGCCCTCGAGGAGAGTGGTGGTGCCCCCAGTAGGATTCGAACCTACGGCCTTCTGCTCCGGAGGCAGACGCTCTATCCCCTGAGCTATGGGGGCCGGGCTGCCGAGGCAGCGTCGCCCAATCTATCATCGGGCGGCGGTGGTCGCCGACCGCGGGCCGCCGCCGGCGTCAGTGCTCGGGGCTCAGCCCCGACTCGAGATCGTCGAACGCCCGCTCCACAAGAGCGGATAGATCCTCAGGATCGGCCTCGGTATTCACCCAGACGCGGATCGCCGTCTTGACAGCAGCAGAGGCGGCGCCCGCCATCATGCGGGAGAACGCATCCGTCTCGGGATCGGCGCCGGTGCGCTGCGCCACGGCGATGCGGATCGCGTCCTCGAGCTCGTCGTACTGCGCCATCCGGTGCGGCAGCAGGCTGGGGGAGCGGTCGACCAGCTGCTCCTTCGCACGCAGGCGCTCGAGCTGCTCCTTCGACCATCCGCGCACGGTCTCGGCGAGCACGGTGCGCAGCGACAGCAGCGGCGCCTCGTCGGTGGGGCGCTCGTCGAAGCCCATGAGCATCGTGACCGGCTCGTTGTCGTCAGCGGCGACGATCGCCGCCTCCTTCGAGTGGAAGTAGTTCGAGACCGTGCGCGGAGAGACGAAGGCCCGGTCGGCGATCTGGCTGATCGTGACGTCCTCGAGGCCATTCGCCTCGGCGAGCTCGAAGGCCGCCGTCGCGATCGTCTGCCGCGTCAGGATCTTCTTGCGCTCACGCAGGCCGCGCTCGGTCGGGGTCGGTGATGCATCAGTCATGTGCTGGCCACTGTACGTGCGTCGGCAGTGCGAGCCCTGGGCGCGCGGAGCCGGCGGCCTGGCGGTCGCGACGGATGGGTGTCATGGCTGCGTCCGGTCTCGAGGGACGCGAGCGCGTCCTGTTCGTGCGACGAGCGGAAGCTGCCGCGCGACAAGTGTCCGGGCAGGGCCCGAGCACGGTCAAGTAGAACAACGTTTGCAATATAAATGCTGAGAGTGCAACATCCGTGCTGAGCGAATCTTAAGACATCGCAACGTTGCGGGTCGCGCAATTGCCGTGCAACGATCCACGTCGTCAGCTCATCGGAGCCGGCACCCGCTACAGCCCCGGACCCCCAGCCCCGGGCCCTGTCACCGAAGGACCCCCCTCCATGCACGCACCCCACGGTGCGGTCGCTGCGCCTGCCGCCGACCGCTCGATGCGCTAGCGAACGCCGCTCACGATGGCTTCGCTGACCTACCTCCTGATGCGCCAGGGGGACCTCCCCATGGCTCGTCGGGACGAGCTGGTCGCTGCCGGCATCGGCGATGAGGCCGCCGTCGAGACGCTCATCGCCGAGGGCACGATCACCGGCTCGCAGGCGGCATGGGCTCGCGCCATCCAGGCGGGTGTCTCGTTCGTGGTGCTGAGCGAGACCTCGATCGACCAGGCGGCGCTCGCTCGCGTGCCGAGCACGACCGCGCGGCGGCACTGCCTCCTGCCGATCGCCGTCGAGGAGGGCCGGCTCGTGGTCGCGATGGCCGACCCGGCCGACGTGCTCGCGATCGACGACGTGCGGCAGGCGGCCGGCATGCCCGTGCAGCCGGTCGTCGCCGAGCGCGCCGACCTGCTCGCGGCGATCGACCGGTACCTGCGTGCCGACAGCGAGCTGCACGACATCACCTCGACGCTGCAGGAGGAGCAGCGAGCCGAGGAGGCGGCGATGTTCGGCGACACCGACGGGGCCGACGAGGACGCCCCGATCGTGCGCTTCGTCAACCTGCTCGTCACGCAGGCGGTGCAGGACCGCGCGAGCGACATCCACATCGAGCCCGGCGAGCACGCGGTGCGCGTGCGGTTCCGCGTCGACGGCGTGCTGCACGAGATGCAGAGCGCGCCCAAGAACATGCAGCAGGGCATCATCTCGCGGCTCAAGATCATGAGCGACATCGACATCGCCGAGCGCCGCCGCCCGCAGGACGGCCGCATGTCGATCCGCCACGCCGACCGCAAGATCGACCTCCGCGTCGCGACGCTGCCGACCGTGTGGGGCGAGAAGATCGTCATGCGCATCCTCGACTCGGGCAGCACGAAGCTCGACCTCGCCGACCTGGGCCTGCTGCCGCACAACGCGGCGCGCTACGAGGCGTCGTACCGCAAGCCGTACGGCATGATCCTCGTCACCGGACCCACCGGATCCGGCAAGTCGACGACGCTCTACACGACGCTCCACGCCGTCTCGCGCGCCGAGGTGAACGTCATCACCGTCGAGGACCCGGTCGAGTACCGGATGCCCGGCGTCAACCAGGTGCAGGTGCACCCGAAGGCGGGCCTCACGTTCGCCGCCGCGCTGCGCTCGATCCTGCGCTCCGACCCCGACGTCGTGCTCATCGGTGAGATCCGCGACCACGAGACCGCGCAGATCGCCATCGAGGCGTCGCTCACGGGACACCTCGTGCTCTCGACCCTCCACACCAACGACGCCCCGAGCGCCATCACGCGACTGACCGAGATGGGCATCGAGCCCTTCCTCGTCGGCTCCGCGCTCGACTGCGTCGTCGCCCAGCGCCTCGCCCGTCGCCTCTGCGACCGCTGCAAGCAGCCCGACACCCGCGACCCGCAGCAGTTCGCGGTGCTCGGGTTCGAGCCCGGCATGGCAGCGGGCGTGCAGCGCGCGGTCGGCTGCACGCACTGCAGCGGCACGGGCTACCGCGGCCGACTCGCCATCCACGAGGTGATGAGCGTCACCGAGGAGATCGAGCGGCTCACCGTCGCTCGCGAGTCGACGTCCGAGATCGCGCGCGTCGCGGCCTCGCAGGGCATGCGCACGCTGCGCCAGGATGCGTGGCTCAAGGCGAGCGCCGGGCTCACGTCCGTCGACGAGATCCTGCGGGTGATCGTATGAGCGGCGCGACGATGGCCGAGATGCTCGGCGAGTCGGCCGGCACCATGACGCGGGCCGCGCTGCGGCAGCGCGCCCAGGCATCCGTCGAGCCCGACACGGCCGTCCACGACGAGCCGATGCCCACAGGCGCCAGCAGCGATCTGCTGCTCGCGCTCGAGTGGGTCGTGCGCGTCGGCGCCTCCGACCTGCACGTCACGGCGGAGACGCCGCCGACGATGCGGCTCGACGGCAAGCTCATCCCGCTCGAGGAGTTCGGCATCTGGTCGTCGGCGCGCGTCACCGCGGCGCTCGACGCGATCATCACGGCCGAGCAGCGCGAGACGTTCGAGCTCGAGCTCGAGCTCGACTTCGCCTTCGAGCTCTCCGACGCCGCGCGGTTCCGCGTGAACATCTACCAGCAGCGCTCCGCGCGCGGCGCGGCGTTCCGCCTCATCCCCACGCGCATCCGCACGATCGAAGAGCTCGAGCTGCCGCCGGCCATCACCCGGTTCGCGACCCTGCCGCGCGGCCTCGTGCTCGTGACGGGACCGACCGGCTCGGGCAAGTCGACGACGCTCGCGGCGCTCATCGACCTCATCAACCGCACGCGTGCCGAGCACATCGTCACGGTCGAGGACCCGATCGAGTTCATCCACCCCCGCAAGAAGGCGGTCATCAACCAGCGCGAGGTCGGGCACGACACGCACAGCTTCTCGAAGGCGCTCAAGCACGTGCTGCGCCAGGACCCCGACATCATCCTCGTCGGCGAGATGCGCGACCTCGAGACGATCTCGGTCGCCCTCACCGCCGCCGAGACCGGCCACCTCGTGTTCGCGACCCTGCACACGCAGAGCGCGGCCCAGACCATCGACCGCATCATCGACGTCTACCCGCCGCACCAGCAGAGCCAGGTGCGGGCGCAGCTCGCCGCGACGCTCCAGGGCGTTGTGTGCCAGACGCTCGTGCCGCGAGCCAGTGGTCGCGGGCGAGTGGCGGCGAGCGAGGTGCTCGTGGCGACGTCGGCGATCTCGAACCTCATCCGAGAGGGCCAGACGCACCAGATCGCGAGCGCCCTGCAGTCGGGCGCCTCGCAGGGCATGCGCACGATGGACCAGCACCTCGCCGAGCTCGTCAACCGCGCGCTCGTGCGCGAGGACGATGCGCGCGACAAGGCGCAGAACGTCGACGAGTTCCGCGGCATGCTCGCCGCGAGCGGCGCTCCCAAGCTCGATGCCGGCGTCGACTTCGGCGACACCTTCTCGAAGGGGCAGCGAGCATGAGCAGCACGAAGACGTGGGCATACCGCGGCCGCGACACGACCGGCAAGGTCGTCAAGGGCAAGCTCGACGCCGCGAGCCAGGCCGCGGTCGTCTCTCGGATGCGCGAGCTCGGCCTGTCACCGGTGAGCGTCGACGAGAGCAACACCGGCACGGGGCTGCAGCGCGAGATCGAGCTGCCGTTCAACAAGGGCGTCAAGCTCAAGGACCTCGCGGTCATGAGTCGGCAGATGTCGACCATGATCGGGGCCGGTCTCTCGATCCTGCGCACGCTGCGCATCCTCGCCGAGCAGACCGAGAACAAGACGCTCCGCACCGTGCTCGACGAGGTGCGGCTCGAGATCGAGACCGGCGGCTCGCTGTCGAGCTCGTTCGGCCGGCACGACACCGTCTTCCCGCCGCTCATGATCCACCTCATCGGCGCCGGCGAGACCGGCGGATTCCTCGACAGCGCGCTCGACGCGGTCGCGGATGCGTTCGAGAAGGAAGTGAAGCTGCGCGGCACCGTGCAGTCGGCGATGGCCTACCCGGTCGTGGTCGTGGGCATGGCGCTGCTCGCCGTCGTCGGCATGGTCTGGTTCATCGTCCCGATCTTCCAGAAGATGTTCTCCGACCTCGGCGGCGAGCTGCCGCTGCCGACCCAGATCCTCGTCTCGATCTCGGGGAACATGGCATGGCTCGGTCCGCTCCTCATCGTCAGCGCGATCATCTTCTCCGTCTGGTGGGGCAAGAACAAGCACACGCCCGAGGTGCGCGGCTTCCTCGACCCGCTGCTGCTGAAGCTGCCGGTCTTCGGCCCGCTCATCGTGAAGATCGCGCTCGCCCGCTTCACCCGCAACTTCGCGGCGCTGCTCGGCGCCGGCGTGCCGATCGTGCTCGCGCTCCACGTCGTCGGCGAGGTCTCGGGCAACAGCGTCATCCAGGGCGCGAGCGCCCGGATCGCCGATGCCGTGCGCGAGGGCCGCCCGGTCGCCGAGCAGCTCGCGCAGGAGCCCGTCTTCCCGCCCATGGTCGTGCAGATGATCTCGGTCGGCGAGGACGCCGGCTCGATGGAGACGATGCTCGCCAGCATCGCCGACTCCTACGACGCCGAGGTCGAGGCCACCACTGCGCAGATGACGTCGATCATCGAGCCGATCCTCATCGCCGGTGTCGGCGCGCTCATCGGCGCCATGATCATCGCCCTCTACATGCCCGTCTTCACCATCTTCGAGCAGATCTGATGGCCGCCGCCGCTGCGCGCCTCTCTGCGCGGATGCCCCACAGCTTCATTGACCCATCCACCATCCCTACCCACCCAACACAGATAGGTACCACCATGCAGAACCTGCTCCGCGCGCTCGGCGACCGCCGCATCGCGCTCAAGGATGGCAAGCAGTCGCAGAAGGGCTTCACGCTCGTCGAGCTGCTCGTCGTCGTCATCATCATCGGCATCCTCGCCGGCATCGCGATTCCGGTCTTCCTGAACCAGCGCGAGAGCGCGTGGCGTGCAGAGATGGAGTCTGACCTCAAGAATGCAGCGCTCGCGGCCGAGACGTTTGCGGTGGACAACGACGGCTCCTACACGGGGCTGACCGTCGCCAAGCTCGTGTCTGACTACGGCCTCCGTCTCTCGCACGATGTCGCGACCGACACTGACTATGTCGTCCTTGGCACGCCGGCTCCCGGCCAGAACTTCGTCCTGAAGGGCACGCACCCCGACCTGAGTGGCGACACGTTGGAGTACAACAGCGCGTCGGGTGGTCTGCAGACCTGGCAGGACGCGCCCGCGGCTCCCGTCAACCCGTAGACGGACCACTGACAAGAGTGGCCGCGGGCTCGGCCCGCGGCCACGGCCATCCTGACCAGAGAGGAGAGCACCATGCGCAGCATCCGCGCACGTCTCCACGTCGCCACCGGCGACGAGGGGATGACGCTCGTCGAGGTCATGGTCGCGATGTTCGTCTTCGCGATCATCTCGACGATGGTGCTCTCCTCTCTGCTGCAGGTGATGGGCGTCGAGCGCACGTCGCAGAACCAGCACGTCGCAGCCAACCTCGCCGCCGAAGAGATCGACCTCGTCCACGACGCCGCGGACCTCTTCCAGGTGCAGGACAGGACGAGACCCGTCACCCTCAACAACACCGTCTTCACGATCACCCGAGAGACCGAGTGGGTCAGTGCTACCGGCGCAGACATCAGCTGTGGCACCGGCAGCGAATCGCTCAGCTACAAGAGGGTCAACGTCACCGTGTCATGGGCTGGTGCCGACCCCGTGCGTGCCGACACCATCCTCGACTCCCCAGAACGGCTCAACGACTCGACCAAGGGCACCGTCCTCGTCTCGGTCGTCGACTCCCTCGGCAACGGCGTCAGCGGCGTCTCCGTCAGCCTGACGCCCAGGGTGGCTGGCAGCCCCATCGCTGCGACGGCCACGGACTCGTTCGGCTGCGCGTTCTTCCTGCAGGTGACCAAGGGCACCTACGACATGGCGATCGCCAAGCTCGGCTACGTCGGCGTCTTCGAGAAGGACCCGATCCGCACGGGCGTCGTCGTCGACCGCGGCTCTGCTGAGAGCTACCAGTTCCAGTACGACCAGGCCGGACGGCTCGATGCCTCGCTCGCCCCGGCACCCGCGTCGTTGCCGCGCGGCACGACCATCACCATCCCGCCGAGCCTGCAAGCCACCATCAGCAGCACCTACGGCCCGCGACTGGTGACGCCGACACGCATCACGTCGGCGCAGCCACTCGAGGTGCATCCCCGCATCCCGTATCGCGTCTTCGCTGGCAGCTACAGCACCGTCACCACTGCATCGTGCCTGTCGGTCGATCCCACGGAGTGGCCCGAGGCCCTGGTGGGCGGGGTGCAGCTCGCGGCTGGAGCCTCTGAGGAGGTCAGTGTGGCCCCGGGCGCGAGGGTTCCGCTATCGGTCCCGATGGGGCTCGTCCGGGTCGAGAGCGGCGTCAATGACCTGCGCATCCGGAGAGCCGATGGGCGCGCGGGCGACCCCCAGTGCGCCAGCCATCCGGAGTTCGTCTTCAACAGCCGTGTCGACGCCGGCACCGTCATCGCCCTTCCATTCGGCGCTTGGCGCTTCACTCGGACGGGATCGAGCGCGACCGCGGTGAACGTCGGGATCATCACCGGAGGGGCATACATCTCTGAGCGCAACATCGTCACGCTCGACCCGCGTCAGCCGGTGACGCCATGAGCCGCCGGTCACTTCGGGCCTCCGAGCGCGGCTTCACGCTCGTCGAGCTTCTCGTGACGATCTCCCTGTTCGCCGTCGTCATGACGCTCCTGACGATGATGGTCGTCACGCTCACGCACACGTTCACGCGCCAGGAGACGCAGCAGGACAACAGCAATGAGGCTGCTCTGGGGATGCAGCGCGTCGGTCAGGTGATCCGCGCTGGTGGAGTCGTGAGCCGCGGCACCCAGACGCTGCAGGCGTTCGCGGCCGGGAGTCGCACGTCGGTCAGCATGCATGCCTACCTCGACGCCGACTCCACCCCCCTCGCGCCTACTCGCGTCACCATCGAGCGCAGCGCTGCCGGAGAGTTGATCGAGACGCGGATCGAGGGCCGAGTCGCTGGCGGGGTGTGGGTGTTCGACCGACCGCCGAGCCGACGCCAAGTCATCGCTCGGGACGTGGCGGCGCCAGGCGCATCAGTGGACGGCGCCACCGTGCCGGCGCTGTTCCGATACCAGTTGTCGAACAGGACGTGGGTCGATCGCGCACTTACCTCTGCAGAGCTGGCCGACGTCGTCGCGGTCGAAGTCGCGATCTCCGTTCAGACGAACGTGTCCGGCGGCGCTCCGGCGACCCGGATGCTCCGAACCTTCGGTCTTCCGAACCTGACCGCCACGAGAGAGGTCGGCTGATGCGTCGAATCTTGCGCGCGCACTCCGCAGACCGCGATCGAGGAGCGGCCATGGTGGTCGTGATCGGCATCAGCGCGCTGGTCCTCGCCCTGCTCGCCACTGCCATCTCCATCGTCGTGTCAGGACAGCGATACGCCCGGCAGGACGTCAGCTGGAACGGCGCTCTCGCGGCGGCCTACGCCGGGGTCGAGGAGTATCAGAGCAGGATCGCCGCGGACTGGTCATACGTGTACAAGGGGAATCCGCAAGCCCCCTTCAGCTCGACGAGCGAGCTCACGCCCGACGCCTCGAACCCCGCGCTCGGCTTCGACGACAGCTGGGCGACGGTGCCGGGCAGCAACGGCAGCGCGGAGTTCCGGTACGAGGTCGACTCGAGCGCGTACGACGGCTACGGCACGCTGCGCTTGCGCTCGACTGGTCGCGTCGGCCAGGAGGTCAGGACCGTAGTGGCGGACCTTCGCCAGGACGGCTTCCTGAAGTACCTCTACTTCACGGACTTCGAAGTGCAGGACCCTTGGCAGAGCGGCGAGTCGGCGTCCTGCGGCACATACTTCTGGTCGCGGCCCTCCACCGGCTGCGCCGCTATCCACTTCGGCGGTGGAGACCAGGTTGAAGGCCGGGTGCATTCCAACGACGTGATCTTCACCTGCCAGGCGACGTTCCACGACGAGGTCTCGACGGCCTGGACCGGGAGAGACTCCAGCACCGGCATGCGGTTCAAGCGGATTCCCGGGTGCACCTCGGGAGAGCGCACGACGTTCCAGCGCCCGGATCCGCAGGGCGGAGGTCCGTTCTACCGCAACCGTCTTGAGATGCCGCAGACGAACATCGACATCCGCGCCGACGCTCTCGAGTGGGGATGCGTCTTCACCGGACCGACGCGGATCACGATGCAGGCTGACGGCTTCATGCGGGTCAGGTCGCCGCTCTCTCGGGTGACGAGGCCGGGTGCCGTGGTCTCGAACCCCTCAGGCTGCGGCACGGTCGGCACCGGTACCGACCAACTCGGTTCCACGAACGGCGCGCGCATCCCCGTCCCGGAGAACGGCGCGATCTACGTGCAGAACGCCAACCGGGCAGTTGGCGACCCGAACTATCACGCGTCCAAGCCCTCCTACTGCACCAACTCGAGCAACAGCAACGGCGTCGGGTACCCGGCTGTGGGCGAAGTCGTGCCGAGCGCGATCGGCAGCGTCGCGGCGTACGGCTGCACCAACGGCGACATCTTCGTGGAAGGCGTCGTCGACGGTCAGGTCACGCTTGCCGCGGAGAACTACGTCTACGTCGTCGGCGACATCAAGTACGAGGACTCGGAGCGCGACATCCTCGGCCTGATCGGCAACAGCATGGTCTGGGTGCACAATCCGGCCTTCAGCTGCCAGACCTCCTATAGCCCAGACCGCTGCTCGATCAACAGCCCCAACCGGAGGATCGACGCCGCGATCATGTCGCTGCGCAGCTTCTCGGTGCAGAACGTGACGAAGGTTGGCGACACGGATGGGATCCTCACCGTCAACGGCTCGATCGTGCAGCGGTATCGCGGCGTCGTGAGGCAGTACAGCGGCTACATCAAGAACTACCAGTACGACGATCGCCTCCTCTTCCGCTCGCCGCCGCACTTCCTCTCACCCATGAACTCCAACTACGGGGTCTCGACGTGGGTCGAGACCGATGCGATCGATGTGGACGAGAGCTGGTGATCATGATCGTCGCGCCCGTGCTCGCCGGCGGCTTCGGCCTCCTCATCGGCTCGTTCCTCAACGTCGTCATCTTCCGCGTCCCCGCCGGCCGCTCGATCGTGAGCCCGCCGAGCGCGTGCGGCGGCTGCGGGGCGGGCATCCGGCCCTTCGACAACATCCCGGTGCTCAGCTGGCTGCTGCTGGGCGGGCGCTGCCGCGACTGCAAGGTCGGCATCTCGTGGCGCTACCCGCTCGTCGAGCTGCTCACCGGCATCGTCTTCGCGGCCGTGGTCCTGCGGTTCGCGCCGTGGAACGCGCTCGAGGGCACCGCATCCGAGATCATCGGCGCCCTCGCCGTCACGCTCGCCTTCGTCATGCTCGCCGCAGTCGGCGTCGCGCTCGCGTGGATCGACATCGACACGCACCGGCTGCCCGACGTGATCGTGCTGCCGGCCTACCCGGTGCTCGCAGTGCTGCTCATCATCGCCGCCGCGGCGACCGGGGACTGGTGGGCGCTGCTGCGCGCGGGGCTCGGGGGAGCGATCCTGCTCGTCGCGTACTTCGCGATGGCCTTCGCCTACCCGAAGGGCATGGGCCTCGGCGACGTGAAGCTCGCCGGCCTGCTGGGCATCGCGCTCGGCTGGCTCGGCTGGGGAGAGCTCGCCGTCGGCGCGTTCAGCCCCTTCCTGCTGGGCGGGCTCTTCGCCGTCGCGCTCGTCGTCTTCAAGGGCGCCGGTCGTGGCAGCGGGATCCCGTTCGGCCCATGGATGCTCGGCGGCACGGCACTCGCCGTGCTCGCCGGTGAGCCCATCTGGCGCGGGTACCTGCGCCTGGTGGGACTGGAGTGAGGAACAACTGATGGCAAGCATCGTGGGACTCGACATCGGCGCCACCGCCGTGCGCGCCGCCGAGGTGATCACCACCCGCAAGGGCACGACGCTCACGCGCTACCACTCGATCGCGCTGCCGCCGGGGGCGATGCAGCGCGGCGAGATCATGGAGCCGCACCACGTGACCGCGGCGCTCAAGGAGCTCTGGAAGCGCGGCAGGTTCACCACCAAGCGGGTCGTGCTCGGCATCGGCAACGACCGCGTGCTCGCACGCGAGCTCACCGTGCCGAACGCGCCGCAGCAGATGCTGCGCGAGTCGCTGCCCTTCCAGGTGCACGACATGCTGCCCGTGCCGACGCCCGAGGCGATCCTCGACTTCTACCCCGTGTCGGATGCGGGGCACGGCCAGGTGCAGGGCCTCCTGATCGCGGCGGTGAAGGAGGGCGTGCTCGCCACGATCGAGGCGGTGCGGAAGGCGAAGCTCGAGGCCGTCACGGTCGACTTCATCCCCTTCGCGCTCACGCGCGCGTTGCTGCGGCGCTCCGCGGGCGAGGGCGCGATCGCCGTCGTCGACGTCGGCGCGCACACGACCACGGTCGTGATCGCCTGCGACGGCGTGCCGCACTTCGTGCGCATCATCCCCTCCGGCGGCGACGAGATCACCCACACGCTCCACGCGCGGCTCGGCATGGAGCGGCACGCGGCGGAGGACGTCAAGCGCTCGCTCGGCCTCGGCTTCAACGGCTTCCCGCCGCACGACGAGCCGGTCGTCGAGATCATCCGCGAGGTGACGGGCGAGCTCGTCACCGGCGTGCGCAACACCGTGAGCTACTTCGCAGCCTCGCGGCCCGACCTGCCGGTGCGGCGCGTGCTGCTCACCGGCGACGGGGCGAGCCTCGGGGGACTCCCGGGCGCGCTCAGCGAGGTGCTGCGCCTGCCGGTCGAGTGGGGCAACCCCTTCTATGACGTGACCATCCGCGGCCGCGATCGTGAGCGGACCGCCGTCGAGGGCAACCGGGCCGTCGTCGCGCTCGGCCTGGCCATGAGGAGCGCAGCATGAAGGTCTTCGGCATCACCATCGGCGGGGGCGGCGGCTCCGCGCCCCTCGCGCTCGGCGCGCATCCGACCGTCGACCTCCTGCCGCCCGAGGTGCGCCTCGGCCGCAGGAGCCGGGGCATCCGCCGCGGCGTCGTCGCGCTCGCGGTGCTCCTCATCGTCGCCGTCGCAGGCGGCGGCGTCTTCGCGAAGCTGCAGGCGGTCACCGCCGAGGCGACGCTCGCCGCGGAGCAGGCTCGCACGCAGGCGCTCATCGATCGCCAGGCCGAGTTCGGCAACGTCATGGCCGTGCAGGCCGAGATCGACGAGCGGCTCGCTGCCCGCCAGGTGATCACGAGCACCGAGATCGACTGGCAAGCGGTCATCCAGGCCATGCGGGGCGCGCTCCCCGCCGACGCGAGCATGACGAGCGTCACGGTGGAAGGCGCTTCGCCGATGGAGGCGTACGCGCAGCCGACCGCGCCGCTCCAGGGTGCGCGGGTCGCGACGGTGTCGTTCACCGTGCGCAGTGCCACGTTCCTCTCGGTGCCAGATGTGCAGGACGCGCTCGCGGGCGTGCTCGGCTTCGTCGACCTGCAGGTGCCGAGCTCGGCGATCAACGCCGCCGACGGCGTCTTCGAGACTTCGTTCGTCGTCCACTTGAGCGAGGAGGCGTACACCGGCCGCTTCCCGGCGGAGGTCACGATCGCCGACGACCAGCCCGCGGCCCCGATCGACGCCTCGGCCGACGCCGACGCCGAGGCAGACGCGGAGGAGCTCCAATGAACACCGCGGACCGGCTGTGGAGCCTGGGAGCCGGGCTCGTCGCGATCGGCGTCGCGGCGGGCGCGTGGTTCGGCGTGATCTCGCCCGACCTGAGCACCGCGAGCGTCGCGCGCGACGACCTCGAGACCGCCGAGCACCAGAACTCGCTGCACGAGCTGCGCATCGCGAGCCTCGAGGAGGCTGCCGCGAGGATCGGCGAGTTCGAGGCGTCGCGCGACGAGCTCGCGCAGGGCCTGCCGGGCGAGCTCCGCTACGCGGAGTTCATGCGCCAGATCGACGCGCTCGCGGTGCAGACGGGCGTCACGATCGTCAACGTCGGCGCTTCGGAGGCGCTGCCGTACCTGCCGCCGGTCGAGGCCGAGCAGCCCGTCGAAGCGGAGCCGGCGGCCGAGACGGACGGCGCGGCCGCTGCTGACGCCGAAGCCACACCGGCAGCGGCGGAGCCCGCCGCGGTGGCCGCTCCGATGCCCCACGTCGACCCATCGATCGGTCCCGAGAACCTCGCGGCCGTGCCGGTCGCGATCGCGGTGACCGGTGAGGCGATCGAGATCGAGGCGTTCCTGCACGAGCTGCAGATGGGCCCGCGACTCGTCACGGTGAAGACGGCGAGCTTCATCGCCAACGCGCAGGCAGACATCGATGCGGTCGCCGTGGCGAACCCCGACGCCGGACCGGGTCTCCAGTCGATCGCGGAGGACCCCTGGGGCGTGACCATCGGCGGCTACCTCTACGTGCTGCAGCCGGAGGCGAACACCCCGTAGCAGCCCCGTCCCTTGTGGGAGGATCGACGCCTATGCGCACCGCCCATGCAGCCTTCACGATGAGCCTCGTGGGCGAGACCGACGTCACGCTCCTCGTGCTGCCCGCCGACGCCTACGCATCCGACGACCGCATCTCGGTCACGGTCGACGGAGCGCCGGTCGACTGGCGGATCGAGCCGGCCGCGCACGACACCCGCGAGCTCGTCTTCACCGCTCCCGCCGGCCTCCTCGAGGTCGACGTGCGGACGACGGTCGACCGGCTGCAGCGCCCGGTCGACGAGGGGAACGCGTCGCGCTACCTCGACGACTCCCGCTACGTCGAGGCGAGCGCGCTGCGCGGCTTCGTCGAGGAGCGCTTCGGCCGCGCGTACGGCTTCGAGCAGATCGCCGCGATGCGGCAGTGGATCGCTCGCGGGTTCACCTATTCGCCCGCGCTGTCGGTGATCGACGACTCGGCGGTCTCGACGCTCGAGAAGCGCGGCGGCATGTGCCGCGACTACTCGCACGTCATGATCGCGATGGCACGGGCGGCAGGTATCCCCGCACGCTACGTCGGCGTCTACGCGCCCGGCCTGCAGCCGCCCGACTTCCACGCGGTGGCCGAGGTGCACGTCGAGGGGGAGTGGTGGGTCGTCGACGCGACGGGCCTCGCCCCGCGCGGCAGCCTCATCCGCATCGCGACAGGGGCGGATGCGCTCGAGACCGCGTGGGCGACCACGACGCGCAATCCCGTGCAGCTGCAGTCGCTCACGGTCGAGGCGACCGACGATGCGCTCGCCGAGGATGCGGTCGACGACGCGACGCTGCGCATCCGCATCCCCTGACGACTGTCTCCCGCGGGGTGGTCAGGACACGCCGCAGCGCACGCCGCGGGTGGTCACGACACGCCGCGAGCCACACCGTCGGTGCGGCGTGTCGTGACCACCCGCGCCCACGCGCCGAGGCGCTGAGGTGACCGGCGGTCAGGGGTCGGGGGTCAATCGAGGTTGTCGGCGACCTGGTCGATGACCTGCTGCGCGTCCTGCACGGTGTCGAAGTACTCCGAGGCGACGGCGATGATCGCGCTGTTCTGCGGCGACGTCGCGACGCCCATCCCGGCCACCGTCTCGAAGGCCGGCGCGGCGAAGCCGGCCGCGTCGTTCAGCACCCCGATGAGCAGCCGATCCGCGCCGGTCACGTGCTGGTATGCGCACACGGTGCCGCCCGCATCCGCCACGTCGTCGATCGCGCCCGGCAGCGAGCCCTGCTCGGCGGTGGGCGCGAAGTTGGGGTTGAACTCGTAGAGCTGGTCGGCCGAGTAGACGTCGGTGCACGAGATGTCGCCCGCGACCGGCGGCGTGGTCGGCAGCGCGCTGCCCGTGGGAGCGGGCGTCGGCGTCGGCGGCTCGGGCAGCTCGGTCTCGCTCGCGCTGGGCGTGGGCGACGACGGATCGGTCTCGGAGGCGCTCGGCGACGGGGCCTCAGAGTCGTTCGGGGCGAGCGCGCCCGGCTCGCAGCCGGTGAGCGCAAGAGCCGTCGCGGTCGCCACGAGGGCGACGGGGAGGAGACGGCGGATGCGCATGCTGGGGCTCGACATGGAGTCAGATTACGGTGCCGGGCGGGCGTCGGCCCGACGCCGCGCGGACTACCCTGGACCCCATGCAGCCTTCCGACCTCTCGCTCGCCGTGCTCGCCGCCGTCCGCACCGCGGTCGGCCGACGAGCGGCAGACGTGGAGGTCGGCGAGGCCGACATCGTGCTCGAGCGTCCCCGCAACCGCGACCACGGCGACTGGGCGACGAACGCCGCGATGCGCTTCGCGAAGCGCGTCGGTGTGCCGCCGCGCGAGCTCGCCGACGACGTCGCCGCCTCGCTCGCCGAGGTCGACGGCATCGAGCGGGCCGAGGTGGCCGGTCCCGGCTTCATCAACCTCACGCTCTCGGCGGGCGCTGCCGGCGAGCTCGCCCGCACGATCGTCGAGGCTGGCGAGTCCTATGGCTCGGGCGACGCGCTGAGCGGTGTGAAGATCAACCTCGAGTTCGTCTCCGCGAACCCGACCGGACCCATCCACATGGGCGGCACCCGCTGGGCCGCCGCGGGCGACAGCCTCGGCCGCGTGCTCGAGCGCCAGGGCGCCCACGTCACCCGCGAGTACTACTTCAACGACCACGGCGCGCAGATCGACCGGTTCGCGAAGAGCCTCGTCGCCGCCTTCAAGGGCGAGCCGACGCCCGAGGACGGCTACGGCGGCGCCTACATCGCCGACATCGCCCGCCGCGTCGACGACTCCTACGACGGCGACCTGCTCGACCTCGACGACCAGTCGCTGCAGGAGACGTTCCGCGAGCTCGGCGTCAAGCTCATGTTCGACGAGATCCGCCACGATCTGCACGAGTTCGGCGTCGACTTCGACGTGTACTTCCACGAGCACCAGGTGCAGTCCGACGGTTCGGTCGAGCGCGCCATCGAGGTGCTGCGCCAGCGCGGCCACGTCTTCGAGGAGGACGGCGCGATCTGGCTGCGCACGACGACGTTCGGCGACGACCGCGACCGCGTCATCATCCGCTCGAACGGCCAGCCCGCCTACTTCTCCGGCGACCTCGGCTACTACCAGAACAAGCGCGATCGCGGCTTCGACCAGAACATCATCATGCTCGGCGCCGACCACCACGGCTACGTCGGTCGCATGATGGCGATGTGCGCCGCGTTCGGCGACACCCCGCACGAGCACCTCGAGATCATGATCGGCCAGATGGTCAACCTCATCCGCGACGGGCAGCCGGTGCGCATGTCGAAGCGCGCGGGCACCGTCGTGACGATGGAGGACCTGGTGGATGCGGTCGGCGTCGACGCCGCCCGCTACGCGCTCGTGCGCTCGAGCGCCGATACGCCGCTCGACATCGACCTCGAGCTGCTCACGCAGCGCACGAACGACAACCCCGTCTACTACGTGCAGTACGCGCACGCCCGGATGTCTGCGGTGGCGCGCAACGCCGTGGCCGCCGGCGTCGACCGGAGCGAGTTCGACCCCACGTTGCTCGAGCACGAGACCGAGTCGGCGCTGCTCGGCGCGCTCGCCGACTTCCCGCGCGTGCTCGCGCAGGCAGCCGAGCTGCGCGAACCGCACCGCGTCGCGCGCTTCGCCGAGGAGCTCGCGGGGCTCTACCACCGCTGGTACGACGCCTGCCGCGTCGCGCCGCACGGCGACGAGCCGGTCGGCACGCTGAACCGCACGCGGCTGTGGCTGAACGACGCGACGGGCACGGTGCTGCGCGCGGCCCTCGCGACGGTCGGGGTGAGCGCGCCCGAGCGCATGTAGGTCTTCCGCCGCTCCCACCCGCTGTCGTCCCCACCCGCTCGTCGAGTAGGACCGAAGGCCCGTATCGAGACGCCGCTCTTCGCCGCCAGTCATCGCGCAGTCGAAGGGTCGTAATCGACGGGTTGTCTATGGCGCTAGACGCGGTTCGTCCACGCGAGTAGACTGTCAGCGGGAAGAGGCGCGAGGTGATCCAGTGGCTCACGAGGGAAGCGAAGCGGCGAGGCCTCGAGCTCTCGAGCTCGAAGTGTCCGAACTGACCAACCACACCGGTCTCCAGGTGGGCAAGTGCCGGTCGACGATCGGTCGACATGCGGAGATTCCCGACATTGCCGCGCACAGCTTCTGGGATCAGTTCGCGGACGAGCTCGGGAAAGGGTGGTGGCGATGAAGACGTATGACGTGACGGCCAGGAAGAGCGGGCCTTGGTGGGTGCTGCAGGCGGAAGCTGTGCCCGGCGCGATCAGTCAGGTGAAGAAGCTGTCAGAGGTGACCATCATCCGTGAGGCGATCGCCTGGGTCGAGGGAATCGGGGAGGATGAGATCGAGATCCGTCTCGTGCCTCATGTTGACGCAGAGGTCGACCCGCTGCTTGCGAAGTACCAGGCGGTGACCGAGCAAGCTCGACTTCTCGAGGAGGAACGAGCCACGCTGCAGCGATCGCTCGCCGTAGGCCTGACGAGCCACGGGGTCAGCTATCGAGATGCTGGTCAACTGCTCGATGTCTCGCACCAACGCGTCGGGCAGCTCGTCAAGCAGTAGTTGAGCCGTGCACGCCGCGTCGCCCACGGCGTGCAGAGCGGAGGTGGAGATCGACCTGAGCGACACTTTCAGGCGGCACCACCCAGATTTCCACACTCATCTTGCTTCCCGGCGTCGGACAAGCCCGGCGTGGAGGCTACCCGCCCACCAGCGCCCCCAGGTGCCGGTGCACCGATGAGATCACCACCGAGCCCTCGCCGACCGCCGACGCGACCCGCTTCACCGAGCCGCGCCGCACATCCCCGACGGCGAAGCAGCCCGGCACCGACGTCTCGAGCGGGGCGGGCTCCGTGCCGCTCTCGCCCTGCCACGCGCGGCGGCCGCCCTCGGCGAGCACCTCGGGCCCGGTGATCACGGAGCCCCAGCGGTCGCGCAGCACCGCCGGCGGCAACCACTCGGTGTGCGGCCGCGCGCCGATCGTGATGAACACGGCATCGGCCGGCACCTCGAGGCGCTCGCTCGACTCGGTGCGCTCGAGCACGACCCGCTCGAGCCGGTCGGCGGATGCGGCGCTCGCGTCGACCACGCGGGCGCCGGTGACGATCCGCACACCCATCGCCTCGAGCTGGTCGATGAGGTAGCGCGACATGCTCGCCGCGAGCCCCTCGCCGCGCACGACGATCGTCACGGAACCGGCGTAGCGCGCGAGGTGCAGCGCAGCCTGCCCGGCGGAGTTGCCGCCGCCCACGACGAGCACGTCGCGCCCCGCCTGGGCGCGCGCCTCGACCGACGTCGCGCCGTAGAAGACCGAGGCGCCGACGAACCGCTGCAACCCCGGCGCTGCGAGTCGGCGGTAGCTGACGCCGCTCGCGAGCACGACCGCTCGCGCGTGCACCACCTCGTCGGGCGCGACCTGCAGCTCGAAGCCGTCATCCACGCGCATGCCCGTGACGCGGCGCGTGTGGCCGAAGCGGGCGCCGAAGACCCACGCCTGCTGGTACGCCCGCTGCGCGAGCTCGGAGCCCGAGACGCCGCGCGAGAAGCCGAGGTAGTTGCGGATGAGCGAGCTCGATCCCGCCTGCCCGCCGATCGAGTCGGTCTCGAGCACGAGCGTGTCGAGCCCCTCCGACGCCGCGTAGACGGCCGCGGCGAGCCCCGCCGGCCCTGCGCCCACCACGATGAGGTCGCGCACGCCGGTCGGCAGCTCGGTCGTGAGCCCGTGCGACCGGGCGAGCTCGGCGTCGTCGGGGTCCACGAGCACGTGGCCGGCGGGGGTGCGCACGAGCGGCACGCCCGCGTAGTCGACGCCTGCCTCGGCGAGCAGCGCGAGCGCGTCGGGGGAATCGGGGCCGAGCTGGTCGGCGGGCACGCCCGAGCGGTCGAGCAGTCGGCGCAGGTCGTGCGTGCGCGGCTGGGTGCCGTCGCCGATGATCGTGAACGCGCGATGGCGCTTGCCGACCGACGCCTCCCACTCGCGCAGGAAGTCGGTGACGGCGCGATGGAACGACTCGTCGGGCGAGTGCGTCGGCCGCACGACGTAGTAGTCGATCTGCAGGTGCGACATGAGCTGCAGCACCGCATCCGCCGTCCGCCGATCCGCCCACGACCCCCACTCGATGACGAAGCCGCGGCGCACGTCGGGGAACGCGCGCCGGGCCGCCGCGAAGACACTCGCGTGGTCGCCTACGGCGGATGCGTCGTCGGCGAGCACGAGCGCGAGGGCACCGCCCGCGGCGCGCAGCTCGTCGATCGCCGCGACGCCGTCGGCGGGACCCTCGGCATCGATGAGCAGGTAGTCGCGCGCATAGCGGCGCTCGAGCGGCTCGAAGAGCGCGCGGCGAGCCGACTCGTCGGCGGCGACGACGAGGATCGCCGCCTGCGGGCGGGACGCTCGACCCTCCATGGCGCTCCCTCGGGATCCGCGCGGGACGCGGCGGCGGGGCCGCCACGCGGCGAGTGTACGTGCCGGTCGCGGCAGGGCACCAGGCGTCGATTGCGCGCCAGATGCCGACCGTTCGCGACAGGTCAGCGCGACCGACGGCGAGCGACGGCAGCCCGGTAGGCCGAGACGCTCGGCTCGCCCGGGAGCCAGAAGCGCCACGGGTAGGCGGATGCGTCCCCACCAGGGCCGCTCACGCCGACGCGCGGGCCGGTGCGGTGGGCAGGCGGCTCCGCGGCCGGCTCGAAGGACCAGAGCGGCGTCATCTCGATATGGGCCTCCGGTCCTCCTCGATGACCGGGGGAGGGCTCGTCGAGTAGCGCGGCGCCGTCGTCCGCGAGCGTCGCCCCGAGTGCTTGCGCGACATTGCCCGGACCTCGCGCGAGCTCGCCGGTCGGCGCCGATGCCCGTCGCGCGGACCGGCGCTCGCGCGCGAGCGACTCGCCCTCGACGACCTCTCCGGCGCGCACGAGCACACCCCAGCCCGAGCCCTCCGGTCCCGCGACGACGTTCACCGCATGGTGCATGCCGTAGGTGAAGTAGCAGTAGACGTGACCGCCGGGGCCGAACATCGTCGCGTTCCTCGCGGTCTTTCCCCGGAACGTGTGGGCGCCCGGGTCGTCGGAACCGCGATAGGCCTCGACCTCGGTGAGGCGCAGCGCGACCGCACCCGAGGCATCCGCCCGCCGGAGCACGCCGCCGAGCAGCAGCGGCGCCAGCTCGAGCGGGTCGCGCTCGAACCAGGTCGGGTCGGGAGTCGGCACGCTCGCCACCGTAGGGCACGTGCGGGGGAGAGGTTCGGTCGCAAGCCCGACCCGGAAATCGCCTCCGCCCGTGACGACGGCTCCGGATCGCCTCGCGCCGTGAGCGGCCGCCGACCGCCCGACCGGCCGAGCCGCCATGCGCGCCCTCATAGGATGGACGCAGCGCCACAAGCGCCGACGCCGCCGGCGCCTCCTGCGCGCCAGCCCACCGCACCTCACACGGACGGAGTCCCGTGCCGCATCCGCTCGCCCCCCAGCTGCTCGACGCGGGCGACCCGAACGCCCTCGCCGCCGAGGTGTGGCCCGAGGGCACCGAGCGCGTCGACGGCGCGCTCCGCTTCGGCGGGGTCGACGTGCGCGAGATCGCCGAGCAGCACGGCACGCCCTTCCTGCTCGTCGACGAGACCGTCGCCCGCGCGCGCGCCCGTCGCATCCGCGAGGCGTTCGAGGCCGCGTTCGCGACCGAGGACGACGCGCAGCGCGTCGACGTCTACTACGCCGGCAAGGCGCTGCTCACCGCCGAGGTCGCCCGCTGGATGCGCGCCGAAGGGCTGCGCATCGACGTCTGCAGCGGCGGCGAGCTCGCGATCGCGCTCCGCGCCGGCATCGAGCCCGAGGCGATCGGCTACCACGGCAACAACAAGGGCGAGCGCGACATCGAGGCGGGCGTCGCCGCCGGGATCGGCACCTTCGTGCTCGACTCGCCGATCGAGGCCGAGCGCGTCGCCGCGGCAGCCGCCCGCGCCGGCCGCGTGCAGCGCGTGCGCCTGCGCATCTCGGTGGGCGTGCACGCCTCCACCCACGAGTTCCTCGCGACGAGCCACGAGGATCAGAAGTTCGGCGTGCCCGTCGACGAGGTGCCCGCGCTCGTCGCGCGCATCCGCCAGCTGCCGAGCCTCGAGCTCGTCGGCCTCCACACGCACATCGGCTCGCAGATCTTCGACGCGTCGGGCTTCGCCGAGTCGGCCCGCCGCATGCTCGCGCTCCACGCCGAGCTCGGCGCCGACGCCCCGCTCGAGGAGCTCAACCTCGGCGGCGGCTTCGGCATCGCCTACACGGCCGCCGACCGGCCCGAGCCGATCGAGCAGATCGCCGCATCGCTCGCCGACGCCGTGCGCTCGGCCGCCGACGAGCTCGGCGTGCCCGTGCCGCGCATCGCGATCGAGCCCGGCCGCTGGATCGTCGGCCCCGCCGGCGTCACCGTCTACACCGTCGGCACCGTCAAGCCCGTGCGGCTCGACGCCGGCACCCGCACCTACGTGTCGGTGGACGGTGGGATGGGCGACAACCCCAGGCCCGCCCTGTACGGCGCGCAGTACTCGGCCCGCATCGCGAGCCGGGTCAGCGACGCCGAGCCGATGCTCGCGCGCGTCGCCGGCCACCACTGCGAGTCGGGCGACATCGTCGTCGACGCGGAGTGGCTGCCGGCCGACGTCGCACCCGGCGACCTGCTCGCCGTCGCCGCGACCGGCGCCTACTGCCACCAGCTCGCGTCGAACTACAACGCGACGCCCCGCCCGCCCGTGCTCGCGGTGCGGGACGGCGCCGTGCGCGAGCTCGTGCGGCGCGAGTCGATCGACGACCTGCTCGCCCGCGACACGGGCTTCGCCGACACGGGCTTCGCCGCGCAGCATCCACGACCGCTCGACAACCACGGAGACGCATGAACTCGTACCGGAGCCTCCGCATCGCCCTGCTGGGAGCCGGGAGCGTCGGGTCGCAGGTCGCCCGCCTGCTGCTCGAGCACGCGGACGAGCTCGCCGCCCGCGTGGGCGCGCCGCTCGAGCTCGTCGGCATCGGCGTGCGCGACCCCGAGGCGCAGCGCGACGTCGACCTGCCTCGCGAGCTCATGACGAGCGACCTCGCGACGCTCGTCGCGGGCGCCGACATCGTCGTCGAGCTGCTCGGCGGCATCGAGCCGGCCCGCACGCTGCTGCTCGACGCGATCGCGGAGGGCGCCGACGTCGTCACCGCCAACAAGGCGCTCATCGCCGCGCACGGGCCGGAGCTCTTCGACGCCGCCGCGATCGTCGGTGCGCAGGTCGCCTACGAGGCGGCCGTCGGCGGCGCGATCCCCATCATCCGACCGCTCGAGCAGTCGCTCGCCGGCGACCGCGTGACGCGCATCATGGGCATCGTCAACGGCACCACGAACTTCATCCTCGACCGCATGCACACCGAGGGCTCGTCGCTCGCCGACGCGCTCGCGACCGCCACCGAACTGGGCTACGCCGAGGCCGACCCGACCGCCGACATCGAGGGCTTCGACGCCGCCTCGAAGGCGACAATCCTCGCCTCGCTCGCGTTCCACACCGCCGTGCCGGGCGAGCTCGTGCACCGCGAGGGCATCACGGGCGTGACGGATGCGATGGTCGAGCAGGCGGAGCGCAACGACCGCGTGATCAAGCTCGTCGCGATCTGCGAGCGCATGTCCGGCGACGCCGGCGACCGCGTCTCGGCCCGCGTGCATCCCGTCTCGCTGCCGGCGACGCATCCGCTCGCCGCCGTGCGCGAGGCGAAGAACGCGATCTTCGTGACCGCCGAGGCTGCCGGTGACCTCATGTTCTACGGCGCCGGCGCCGGCGGTCCCGAGACGGCATCGGCCGTGCTCGGCGACCTCGTCTCGATCGCCCGCCGGCACGTGCTCGGCGGACCGGGTCGCGCGGCATCGACGCACGCCGACTTGCGCGTCGCGCCGTTCGGCGACGTGCTCGCCCGGCACGAGCTCGCACTCACCGTCGCCGACCGACCCGGCGTGCTCGCCGCCGTCGCCGGCGTCTTCGCCGAGCAGGGCGTCTCGGTCGAGTCCGTCCGGCAGGACGCGGGCGAGACGAGCGCCTCGCTCGTGCTCGGCACCCATACCGCGAGCGAGGCGCGCATCGCGTCGGTGCTCGAAGCGCTCGACGCGCACATCGACGTGGAGCGGATCGACAGCGTGATCCGACTCATCGACTAGGAGGCTTGACATGGCGAACCAGTGGCAGGGCGTGCTGCGCGAGTGGGCCGACGTGCTCGACGTGACGGATGCGTCGACGGTCGTGACGCTCGGCGAGGGCGGCACCCCGCTCATCGAGTCGAGGGCGCTGTCGAGCATGACCGACGCGCGCGTGCTCGTGAAGTTCGAGGGGCTCAACCCGACCGGCTCCTTCAAGGACCGCGGCATGACGGTCGCCGTCTCGCGTGCCATCGAGCGCGGCGCGAAGGCCATCGCGTGCGCGTCGACCGGCAACACGTCGGCGGCTGCCGCCGCCTACGCGGCCGCGGCGGGCATCCAGGCGATCGTGCTCGTGCCCGAGGGGCGCATCTCGATGGGCAAGCTCGCCCAGTCGGTCGTGCACGGCGCGCGCATCGTGCAGATCCGCGGCAACTTCGACGACTGCCTCGACATCTCGAAGGAGCTGGCCGAGCAGTACCCGGTGCACCTCGTGAACTCGGTGAACGACGACCGCATCGAGGGGCAGAAGACGGCGGCGCTCGAGATCATCGACGTGCTCGGCGACGCCCCCGACATGCACATCATGCCGGTCGGCAACGCCGGCAACATCACGAGCTACTGGCGCGGCTTCTCGCAGGCCGAGACGGCCGGCACCGCGACGCGGCGCCCGCGCATGATCGGCTTCCAGGCCGCAGGTGCAGCGCCGATCGTGCGCGGCGAGATCGTGCGCGACCCCGACACGGTCGCCACCGCCATCCGCATCGGCAACCCCGCCTCGTGGCAGCAGGCGCTCGCCGCGCGCGACGAGTCGGGCGGCTACATCGGCGCGATCGACGACGCCGGCATCCTGCGCGCGCAGCGGCTGCTCGCGTCGTCGACCGGTGTCTTCGTCGAGCCCGCCTCGGCGATCTCGGTCGCGGGCCTGCTCGAGCGCCACGCGGCAGGCGAGATCCCCGCGGGCTCGACCGTAACGCTCACGGTCACCGGGCACGGGCTGAAGGACGCCGCCTGGGGCCTGCGCCTCGAGGACGGCTCCGACGCGACGCCCGAGTCGGCCGACGCCGACACCGCGCAGGTCGCGCAGATGCTGGGCCTCGCGTGACGGCCGCGCAGTCCTCGGCCAGCACCGTGCCGCTCGGGCGGCGCGTGCGCGTGCGCGTGCCCGCCACGAGCGCGAACCTCGGCCCCGGCTTCGACACCCTCGGTCTCGCGCTCAACGTGCACGACGAGCTCGAGGTCGTCGCGACCGAGTCGGGCGTCCGCATCTCGGTCACCGGCGTCGGCGAGCCCGGCACCGAGCACAGCGTGCCCACCGACGAGACGAACCTCGTCGCGCGCGCCCTGCTGCACGTCTTCGATCGGGTGGGCGTCGTGCCGCCGGGCATCGAGATCACGGCGACCAACAGCATCCCCCACGGTCGCGGCATGGGCTCGTCCGGCGCCGCGATCGTCGAGGGCGTGCTCGCGGCGAAGGGGCTGCTCGAGGGCGTCGTCGACGTGAGCGACAGCGACGTGCTGCGCTACGCGACCGAGCTCGAGGGGCACCCCGACAACGTCGCGCCCGCCATCTTCGGCGGCCTGACGATCGCGTGGGTCGACGAGACCGGCCCGCGCCACAAGCAGCTCGCCGTGCACCGTGGCGTCTCGCTGCTCGTCGCGGTGCCGGAGGCGACGATGTCGACGTCGCTCGCGCGCAGCCTGCAGCCGACCGAGGTGCCGCACGCCGACGCGGTCTTCAACCTGTCGCGCTCGGCGCTGCTCGTCGCGGCCCTGACGCAGAGCCCCGAGCTGCTGTTCGACGCGACCGAGGACCGCCTGCACCAGACCTACCGCGCGAGCGCGATGCCCGAGACGAGCGCGCTGATCGGCGACCTGAGGGCCGCCGGTCACGCGGCGGTCGTCTCGGGTGCCGGGCCCTCGGTGCTCGTGCTTGCGAGCGACCCCGCGGCACGGCTCGACGCCGTCGAGGTGGTCGAGCGGCGAGCGGATGCGTGGCACGCGCGCCTGCTGGCCGTCGACATCCGCGGTGGTACAGTTGAGGCCGTTCCCAACGACGCCGCGGCCTAGCCCGGCAGGGGATGTTCCGACTCCTCTCTCCGCACTCTGATGCGTTCTTTTGTCCGCACCCCGGACGTGGGCGCAGCGGGAGACGTGGTCCCACGCCCGCGAGCATCGCGCGCGGGCCGATATCGAAGGAGACTCGCCCCATGACGAGCGAGATCATCGACAGCATTCCGGCGTCCGACGACGCCGCTGTCCAGACCAGCAGCACCGACTCGACGGCGGCCGCCCAGGCGCCCGAGTCCGAGGCCCCCGCCAAGACCGCGCCGAAGCGCCGCTCTCGCCGCGCGACGTCGTCGTCGGTGGCCGAGCAGGCCGAGGCGCCCAAGGCTGAGTCCGCTGCGGCCGAGGCCGCGCCGGCCGCGGCCGCGAGCAGCGACGCAGCTGCCGCGCCCGCCGCCGAGACGGCGCCCAAGCGCCGCGCACCGCGCCGCTCCTCGAAGCAGGCCGACGCCACCGCCGCACCCGTGGTCGAGGCGCCCGCTGCCGACGCCCCCGCTGCCGAGGCGCCCGCGGCCGAGGCCGCTGCCGAGGAGGCGCCCGCCGCCGCCGCCGCTCCTGCCGACGAGGCTCCCGCGAAGCGCGCACCGCGCACCCGCGCGAGCCGCTCGCGCACCAAGGCCGGCGCCCCGTCCGACGACCAGCCGTCGCCGCGCGAGGACACCCCGATCGCCGAGACCGAGGTCGCGGATGCAGCGGCGCGCGACGGCGAGCTCGCCGAGCCCGACGCACCCGCAGCCGCATCCGACGACCGTGCCGCGCGAGCGCGCGCCGCCGTCGAGGAGGTCACGGCCGACGAGCAGGGTCAGTCCGAGCAGGGCCAGTCCGAGCAGGGCGACGGCCAGCGCGAGGGCACCTCGCGCCGTCGCCGCAGCCGCGGCAAGGGCAGCCAGCAGGGCGGCCAGGACGACCAGCAGCAGGACGACGACGACAACCGCCGCGGCCGTGGCCGCGGCCGGGGCCAGAACCAGAACGGTCCGCAGGCGCAGCAGCAGCCGCAGGCCGACCAGGACGGCCGCCGTGGTCGCGGTCGCGACCGAAACCGCGGGCGCAACCAGGACGACGAGTTCGAGGTGCACGAGGACGACGTGCTCCTGCCCGTCGCCGGCATCCTCGACCTGCTCGACAACTACGCCTTCGTGCGCACCTCCGGCTACCTGCCCGGCTCGAACGACGTCTACGTCTCGCTCGCCCAGGTCAAGAAGCACGGCCTGCGCAAGGGCGACGCGATCGTCGGCGCCATCAAGCAGCCCCGCGAGGGCGAGCAGCAGCAGTCGAACCGGCAGAAGTTCAACGCGCTCGTCCGCGTCGACTCGGTCAACGGCCAGTCGGTCGAGGATGCGCTGAACCGCGTCGAGTTCTCGAAGCTCACGCCGCTCTACCCGCAGGAGCGCCTGCGCCTCGAGACCACCTCGAACAAGCTCTCGACGCGCGTCATCGACCTCGTCGCGCCGATCGGCAAGGGCCAGCGCGGCCTCATCGTCTCGCCGCCCAAGGCCGGCAAGACGCTCGTGATGCAGGCCATCGCGAACGCGATCGCGGAGAACAACCCCGAGGTCCACCTCATGATCGTGCTCGTCGACGAGCGCCCCGAGGAGGTCACCGACTTCCAGCGCACCGTCAAGGGCGAGGTCATCGCGTCGACCTTCGACCGGCCGGCCGAGGATCACACGATCGTCGCGGAGCTCGCGATCGAGCGCGCGAAGCGCCTCGTCGAGCTCGGCCACGACGTGGTCGTGCTGCTCGACGGCATCACCCGACTGGGCCGCGCCTACAACCTGTCGGCGCCGCCCTCGGGCCGCATCCTCTCCGGAGGTGTCGACTCGAGCGCGCTCTACCCGCCGAAGAAGTTCTTCGGCGCCGCGCGCAACATCGAGCACGGCGGATCGCTCACGATCCTCGCCACGGCGCTCGTCGAGACCGGCTCCAAGATGGACGAGGTCATCTTTGAGGAGTTCAAGGGCACCGGCAACATGGAGCTGCGCCTCTCGCGCCAGATGGCCGACAAGCGCATCTTCCCCGCCGTCGACATCAACGCCTCCGGCACGCGCCGCGAGGAGATGCTCATGGGCGTCGAGGAGACGAAGGTCATGTGGAAGCTCCGCAGGGCGCTCGCTGGCCTCGACACGCAGCAGGCGCTCGAGCTCACGCTCAAGCAGCTCAAGGAGACGCAGTCGAACGTCGAGTTCCTGATGAAGGTCTCGAAGTCGGTGCCCGGCCAGCACGACAAGGACTGACATGTTCGAGTCGGTCTCCGGCCTGCTGGCCGAGCACGCCGACCTCGAGCTGCAGCTCGCCGACCCGGCGCTGCACGCCGACGCGGGTCGTGCACGCCGGGTGAACCGGCGCTACGCCGAGCTCAGCCAGATCAAGGCTGCGCACGAGCGCTGGCGCACGGCGGTCGACGACCTCGCCGCCGCGCGCGAGCTCGCGCGCGACGACGAGGCGTTCGCCGAGGAGGTGCCGGCGCTCGAGGGCGTCGAGCACGAGGCGCAGGAGAAGCTGCGGCGGCTCCTGATCCCGCGCGACCCGGATGACGGCCGCGACGTGATCATGGAGGTCAAGGGCGGCGAGGGCGGCGAGGAGTCGGCGCTGTTCGCAGCCGACCTCGTGCGCATGTACTCGCACTACGCGACGAGCCGCGGCTGGAAGATCGAGATGCTCGAGTCCACCCCGAGCGACATGGGCGGCTTCAAGGACGTGCAGATCGCCTTCAAGGGGTCGTCGAACGACCCCTCGCAAGGCGTGTGGGCGTCGCTCAAGTACGAGGGCGGCGTGCACCGCGTGCAGCGCGTGCCGGCGACCGAGACGCAGGGCCGCATCCACACCTCCACGACCGGCGTGCTCGTCTTCCCCGAGGTCGACGCGCCCGAAGAGGTGCAGATCGACCAGAACGACCTGAAGATCGACGTCTACCGATCGTCGGGGCCCGGCGGCCAGAGCGTCAACACGACCGACTCGGCCGTGCGCATCACCCACCTGCCGACCGGCATCACGGTCTCGATGCAGAACGAGAAGAGCCAGCTGCAGAACCGCGAGGCCGGGATGCGCGTGCTGCGCGCACGCATCCTCGCGCGCCAGCAGGAGGAGCTCGACGCGGCCGCCTCCGACGCGCGCCGCAGCCAGATCCGCGGCATGGATCGGTCGGAGCGCATCCGCACGTACAACTTCCCCGAGAACCGCATCGCCGATCACCGCACCGGCTACAAGGCGTACAACCTCGACTCGGTGCTCGACGGCGCGCTCCAGCCCGTGATCGACTCCTGCATCCAGGCCGACGAGGAGGCGCAGCTCGCTGCCCTCGCGGGCGACGCCTGAGCAAACCGGGGGCTTGTCGGCGACCAGGCGGAAGCGGACCCTAGGGCGCGGCGGCATCCGCCGCCGCATGCTCGATGGTGAGGAGCGCCAGATGACTCGCAAGCTTCGGTCCAGGGCAGTGGCGGCGACAGCCGCCGCGGTCATGGGACTCGCCCTGATCGCCGTGACCGGCCCGCCCGCGGCGGCCGGCGGCGGGCACTCCGGTGGTGGCCACTCCGGTGGCGGCCACTCGCGCGATGTCGTGACGGTCGCCACCGGGCTCGACAATCCGCGGCAGCTGTCGCTCAGCGGCCGCAGCCTCTACGTCGCCGAAGCGGGCACCGCCGACGCGTGCACCGCGATACCGGGCGCGGCTCCGGAGTTCCAGGTCTGTGGGCTGACGGGAGGCGTCACCGAGGTGCGGCGACCCGATCACCGGCGCGCCGAGCAGCGGCAGGTCGTCACCGGGCTGCCCACCATGACGTTCAACGGCGAGGTGATCGGCGCATCCGACGTCTCCGTCCGCGGCAACAGCATCGAGGTGCTCATCGGCGGGATGGCCGGTGCCGCGACGTCGCGGAGCGCATTGCCTGCCGAGTACGCCGACTTCGGCACGCTGCAGAGCGCGCGGCTGCGGTGGGGGCCAATCACGGGTGCAGACCTGTCGCTGATCGCCGACGTGAACGCGTTCGAGGTCGCGAACAACCCCGACGGCAACGTGCCGCCCGACAGCAACGCCGTCGGCTTCACCGCGCTCGGGCACGGGCGCTGGGCGATCACCGACGCGGGCGGCAACGCGCTGCTGCGCGTCGGCCGAGGCGGCGAGCGAGCGGTCGCGGTGTTCCCGAACGGCGCACCGGTGCCCAACCCGTTCGGGCCGGGCGAGGTAACCCCGCAAGCGGTGCCGACCGACGTCGCCGTCGGTCCCGACGGCGCGTACTACGTGTCGCAGCTCACGGGCTTCCCGTTCCCGACCGGCTCGTCGACGATCTGGCGGGTGACGCGCGACGGGCAGGTCTCGGCGTACGCCACGGGCCTCACGATGGTCACGAGCCTCGAGTGGAAGGGGCGCACGCTCTACGCCGTGCAGCTCGACGACGACAACTTCTTCGACGGCCACGTCGGCTCGCTGCGCAGGATCACGCCGGGAGCGGCCGTGCACGAGGCGGTCGTCGACGGCCTCTCGGCCCCCTACGGGCTCGCGATCCAGGGCCGCTCCGCCTACGTGAGCGTCGACTCGATCTCGTCGGGCGGCGGTTCGGTGATCCGGGTCGACCTGCGGTGACGCGCTAGCGTCGGAGGCATGAGCGCCGCCGCGATGCATCCGCAGCGGCGGCGCTGACGCCATGCCGCGGTCGAGGCTGGGCTCCGCGTTCTGGCGCTTCTGGAGCGTCGAGCTCGCGACCGAGACGGGCATCGGGCTCGCGGTCATCGCGCTGCAGACGATGGTCGTGCTCGACCTCGGCGGGGGAGCGGCGGAGGTCGGCTGGCTTGCCTCCTCCCGCTGGCTGCCCTACGTCGTGCTCGGGCTCGTCGTCGGCGCCGTCGTCGAGCGGATGCGTCGGCGCACGACGATGCTCGTCAGCGATCTCGCGCGCGCGGTCGTCCTGGGCGCGCTCGCGTGGGCGTGGCTCGCGGGGCTCGGCTCGCTCTGGCTGCTGCTCGGGGCGGCCGTGCTGCTCGGCGGGGCGAGCCTCGTGAACGACACCGCGTCGCAGGCGTTCGTCCCGCGGCTCGTGCCTCGCGATCGACTCCTCGGCGCGCACCAGCGGCTCGATGCCGGCAGCTCTGCCGCGCAATCGGCGGGCCCCGCCGTCTCGGGCGCCGTCATCGCGTGGCTCGGCGCACCGGTCTCGCTGCTCGCCGCGGCGCTCGTGCACCTCGTCTCGGTGGTCGTGCTCGCGACGCTGCCGGTCGACGAGCCGGCCCCGGCCCGGCGGCAGCGCCTCGGGCCCGCGATCGTGAGCGGCCTCCGCTTCGTGCACCGGCATCCGCTGCTCGGGCCGTTCGCGCGCTGGACGCACGTGTGGTTCCTGTGCAACGGCGCCGCGATGACCCTGCTCGTGCCGCTCGTGCTGCTCGACCTCGATGCCGGGCCGGCCGGGCTCGGCCTCGCGCTCGGCGTGCTCGGCGGCGCGACGCTCGTCGGGACGGCGCTCGCGGGGGTCGTCGCCGGCCGGCTCGGCGAGGGGCGCACGATCGTCGTCGCGAAGGCGGCGTATCCCGTCGCGTGGGGCTGCGTCGCGGCGGCGGGGCTCGCGGCGCTCGCAGAGGGAGCGGCGCTCGTCGTCGTGCTCGTGGGCCTCGCGATCGCCGGGCTTGCGATGGGCATCGACAACCCGAGCGAGATGGCGCTGCGCCAGCGGGCGACGCCCGACCGCATGCAGTCGCGCATGAACGCCACGATGCGCACGGTGAACCGCGCGATGATCGTGGTCGCGGCTCCGATCGCGGGTCTCGTCGGCGACGCGATCGGGTTCGGCCCGGCGCTCGTCATCGTCGCCGTCGGGTTCGCGGTCGCCGCGGCCGGCATGGCGCTGTCGCCGCTCGCTAGCCGCCGCGGTGCGCGGTAGGTTCGCGTCATGCGCATCGAAGCCATGGACCCGCTGCTCCCGGCCGGCTACGACATCGCCTGGACGCTCGTGCTCGTGGGCGTGCTCGCGCTGACGGTCACGGCGCTCTGGCAGGCGCTGCGCTCGCGGGCACACGCCGGTGGCGAGCAGCTGCTGTGGGCGCTCGTGATCCTGGTCGCGCCGGTGCTGGGATCGATCGCCTGGTTCGTGCTCGGCCGCGCTCCGCGCCGCTCCACCGGCACCGCCGCCTGACCCGCCCGCGGCCGCGAGCGGCGCGTAGGCTCGCGCGCATGGCCACGCCCGTGCCCGACGTCACGCTGCTGTGCGGGCCCGCGTGCGCGGGCAAGTCGACGCTCGCGCGCGAGCTCGAGGCCGACGGGGCGATCGTGCTCTCGTTCGATCGCGAGGCGTGGTCGCGCGGCGTGCACGACGGCGCCTTCACCGAGGAGCTCATGGCCTCCATCGACGCCGACCTGCACGAGCGCATGGCGGCGGCGGTCGCCGCGGGGGAGCGCGTCGTGCTCGACGCCTCGCTGTCGACGCGCGCGGTGCGCGACGATTGGCGGATGCGCTGCGTCGCGATGGGCGCGACGCTCGAGCTGGTCGTCGTCCGCGCGCCGCTCGAGACGCTTGCCGAGCGGCTGCGGGAGCGCGAGCCCGGACCCGAGTCCGTCGTGCTCGAGCAGGCGGCGCTCGAGCGGTTCGTGGCCGGCTTCGAGTGGCCCGGCGACGACGAGCCGCACCGCGAGCTGCGCACGGGCTGACCGGCGGTGGCGGCGCATCCGCGACCGCGCACCGTGCCAGGATGAGCGCATGGATGCGCTGCTCATGTCGCTCGGCTCGGCGCTGCTCGCCGCCGCCGGCATCGCGGTCGCGCTCGTCGTCCACCTGATCGGCCTCGGCCGCATCGCGCCGACGCCCGTGCTCGGCCTCCCCGGTCGGCGCTTGCGCGCGGATGCGAGCGTCTACCGGGCCGCGCACCGAGCGGCCACGCCGCTCGCGTGGCTCGCGGGCTCGGTCGCGGCGGTCGCCGCCCTCGGCTCGCTCGCGGCCCGCGCCGCGGCGGGCGCTGAGGAGTGGGCGATCCTCGCGGTGCTCGCGGCGATCATCCTCGTCGTCGGGCTCGTGCTCGCCACCTGGCGGGCGCACGCCTCGCTGCCGGACTGAGCGCGCCGCGGCGGCGGCACCGCCTCAGTCGCGGAGCGTCCAGGCGAAGGCACGCGCCTTGTCGCTCAGCGCGCCGCCGCGCACGCGAGCGCGGTCGGGCTCGTCGAGCACGCCGGTGATCTCCTCGCCGAGGCGGACGAGCGACGCGAAGCTCTCGGGGCTCGCCCACGACGGCCGCAGCGAGAAGGTGAGGTCCTCGGTCGAGGTGTTGCCCGAGGCGCCGGGCGCGAACGGGCAGCCGCCGAGCCCGCCGAGCGCGCCGTCGACCACCCCGGCGCCGGCATCGACCGCGGCGAGCGCGTTGGCCACGCCCGCGCCCCACGTGTCGTGCCCGTGGAACACGAGCCCGGCCTCCGGGCGCAGCGCCGCCGCGAGCCCGACCCGCTCCCGCACGGCGGCGGGATGCGCCTGGCCGAGCGTGTCGCAGATGATGACGTCGCTCGCGCCCGCGGTCCGCTCGTCCTGCAGGATGCCCCGCAGGCGCTCGAGCGGCACCTCGCCCTCGAAGGGGCACGTGAAGCTCGTCGCGATGCACAGCTGCAGGAGCCCGTCGACCGCCCGGGCCCCCGCGAGCGCATCCGGCATCGCCGCGATCGAGGTCTCGGTGTCGCGGCCGATGTTCGCGCGATTGTGGCTGTCGCTCGCCGAGAAGCAGTACTGGAAGCGCGTCACTCCCGCGGCTGCCGCGCGCTCGACGTGCCGGGGGGTCGCGACCCACACCCAGCATCGCTCGAGCTCGGCGGGCGTGAGCGCCGCGACGACGTCGAGGGTGTCCGCGACGGCGGGCACGAGGTCGGGCCGTGCCATCGAGCCGATCTCGATCTGCTCGACGCCGAGCGCGAGCAGCTCGCGCACGAGTCGCACCTTGCGCTCGGTCGGCAGCGGCTTGCCGGTGAGCTGCAGCCCGTCGCGCAGCGTGACATCCCTGATCTGCACGGTCATGCGCGCACCCCTTCGCCCTCGAGCGCGGCGATCCGCGCGTCGTCCCAGCCGAGCCACTCCGCGAGCACCTGGCGCGTGTCGGCCCCGAGATCCGGGCCCGGATGCGCGATCGGCAGCGACGCGCCGCCCACGACGGGCACGATCCCGGGCATCGCGACCGACTCGCGGACCGCGGCGCCGTCGTCGATGTCGAACCGCTGGATCATGTTGCGCGCGGCGTACTGGTCGTCGCCGATGACGTCCTCCGCCGTGTAGATCGGGCCGGCGGGCACACCCGCCGCGTCGAGCGCCTGGAGCGCCTCGGCGCTCGGGCGAGCGGCGGTCCAGGCGCCGATCGCGTCGTCGAGCTCGTCGCGACGCTGCCATCGCAGCTCGTTCGAGACCAGCCCGGGATCGGCCGCGAGGTCGGGCCTGCCGATCGCCTCCATGTAGCGCCGGAAGATGCCGTCGCCGTTGCCGGCCACGACGATGCTCCTGCCGTCGGCGCACAGGTACGCGTTCGAGGGCGCGATGCCCTCCATGCGACCGCCCGTGCGCTCGCGACGGCGGCCGTAGGCAGAGAACTCGGGGATGAGCGACTCGGTCATCGAGAGCATCGCCTCGTTGAGCGCGACGTCGATCACACGCTCGTCGAGCGGGATGCGCGGCGTGCCGCCCTCGGCGCCGCGTCGCCGCTCGCGCTCGAAGAGGCGCATGACGGCGCCGAACGCGGCGTAGAGGCCCGCGATCGAGTCGCCGATCGAGAAGCCGGTCCGGCTCGGGGGCCTGCCCGGCTCACCGACGAGCTCGCGGAAGCCGCCGTACGCCTCGGCGACCGCGGCGAAGCCGGGCCGGGCCGACATCGGGCCCGTCTGCCCGAACGCCGAGATCCGTGCGACCACGAGCTCGGGGTTGACGGCCTCGAGCGCCGCGGGGCCGATGCCCCAGCGCTCGAGGGTGCCGGGCCGGAAGTTCTCGATGAGCACGTCGGCGTGCGCCGCGAGCTCGAGCACCGCACCGCGGCCCTCGTCGCTGCGGAGGTCGAGCACCACCGATCGCTTGCCGCGGTTGATCGTGCGGTAGAGCATCGACGTGTCGCCCGCCTGCAGCCGCCACCGCCGCAGCTCGTCACCGGTGCCCGGGCGCTCGATCTTCACGACCTCGGCGCCGAAGTCGGCGAGCAGCCTGCCGGCGGTGGGGGCGGCGATGTAGTTGCCCAGCTCGAGCACGCGGATGCCGTCGAGCGGCTTGTCGACGCTCACAGGAACACCGACAGCACGAGCACGACGCCGAGCGCGACGATCGAGGCGACCGAGACGCCGACGGTCGTCGACTTGAGCGCGCCTCGCACCGACTGGCCGAGGAAGGTCTGCAGCAGCCAGAACGTGTTCGAGGTCACGTGGATGCAGAACAGCGCACCGGCGCCCGCGGCGAGGCCGATGAGGATGGGGTCGAGGCCGAGCGACGCGGCGACGGGCGCGAGGATGCCCGCGGCCGTCATGGCCGACAGCGTCACCGAGCCGACCGCGATGTGCAGGATCGCGGCGATCACCCACACGAGCAGGATCGGGGCGAAGGCGGATGCGCCGAAGTAGCTGGTCAGGAGCGGTCCGAGCTCGCCCGCGCCGATGACGGCGGCGAGCGCGCCGCCGACGCCCGTGAGGGCGAAGATCTGGCCGGCGTCCTTGAACCCGTGCACGAGCGCCCGCTCGAGCTCCTTGGCGCCGAGCGCCCATCGACCGATGAGCGCCGTGCCGACCACGCCGAGCAGCAGCGCGATGGCGGGCGAGCCGAGGAACTGCATGGCGGGCACCTCGAGCTCCATGACGTCGAGCACCGCGCCGCTCGCGATGAGGGCGAGCGCGATGAGCAGCGGCGTGAAGAGCAGCAGCAGCGGCATCTGCTTGTCGCCTGCCGCCGCGCCGGCGCGCCCCGTCTCCGTCTCGAGCTGGAGGACCGCGCCGCCGTCGCTCGAGCCGTGCGCGGGACGCGTGCGCGCGCCGCCGCCCTGCACGGGCACGGCCGAGGTCGCGCCCGAGACCGAGCGCGGCGCAGCGGTGGCGTTCGAGTCGTCGATGATCTCCTGCTCGTCGAGCTCGGGGTTCCAGAAGCCCGCGCGGAACGCGATCGTCATGATGAAGATCGAGATGATGACCGTCGGGACGACGACCACGAACCCCCACAGCATCATCTGGCCGATCGGGATGCCGAGGCTCGCGGCGATCATGACGGCGCCGATGCCGGGCACCATGAGCGCGATGCCCGTCTCGAGGCTGATGGCGAACATCGTCGCCATGATGCCCGCGCCGGCCTTGCCGAGCCGCGGGGCGATGCGCCGTGCGAGCGGCGCCGCGATCACGATCATGACGTCGATGAAGATCGTCTGCAGGTAGGTCGCGAACGACAGGCCGATCGCGTACGGCACGCCCTTGGGGCCGAACGCCTTGAGCAGCGCCTCGACGAGCCGCTCGACCGCGCCCATCCGGTTGAGGAGCGAGCCGATCAGCACGCCCCACGCGATGAGGAGGCCCGCCTCGGCCATGGTGTCGCCGAATCCGCCCGCCATGGTCTCGACGGTGCCCACAGCGCCGAGCCCGCTCGCGAGGCCGATGCCCGCGGCGCCGAGCGCGAGCGCGATGACGGGATTGACGTGGAACTTCACGATCAGCAGGACGACCGCGATGATCGCTACGCCGACCACCACCAGGATGGACCATTCGGCCACGGTGGGCTCCTCTCCGTTGAGGCCGTGCGCGAGTGCACTACGGATTCCCACATGCTAGATGACCCTCCACGATGTGGGAAGCGCTCGGCGTGTCGGGACCATAGGATCGAGGCATGACCGACGCCCCGCTGCTGGTGCTCGCGAAGATCAGCGCGATCCTCGACGCCTTCACGCTCGAGCGTCCGAGCATGACCGCCGCCGACATCCGCAGGGTCACGGGCATCCCGACGTCGACCGCCCATCGGCTGCTCGGCAACCTCGTCGAGCACGGCTTCCTCGACCGCGTCGGCGACGACTACTCGATCGGCGCTCGGATGGCGTTCTGGGCCGGACCCGCGGTGCGAGCCCGAGCGCTCGGCGACCTGCTGCCGCCGCAGCTCGACGCGCTCCGCGACGCGACGGGGGAGACCGCGTGCTTCTTCATCGCCGAGCGCGGCGCGCGCGTGTGCGTCGGCGTCGCCGAGACGAGGCACGGTCTCAAGCGCGACATGTACGTCGGCCGCATCCAGCCGCTCCACGTGGGGAGCGCCGGCCGCGTCATCCTCGCGTGGCGCGACGACCTGCTCGAGCAGGTGCTCGCCGACCCGCTGCCCGCCCTCACCGGCTCCACCATCACCGATCCCGATGCGCTCCGCGAGGCGGTCGCCCGCACGCGCGCCGACGGCTATGCGATCACCGCGGGGGAGCGGGTCGAGGCATCGAGCGGCGTGTCGGCGCCCGTCTTCGACGCGCACGGCGCGCTCACTGGGGCGCTCACGGTCATGGGGCCGACGCTGCGGCTCACGGATGCCCGCTGCGAGGAGCTCATCGACGACGTCGTGGCCGCCGCAGACCGGCTCACCGCGTCGATCGGGGGCCGTCGACTAGCATGATCGGCGGACCCGACGAGCGGTCCGCGGACGAGGGAGCCGTACCCGCACAGCGACAAGACGGCCGGAAGGACTCGTCATGTCCTGGGTGATCCTCATCGCCTCCGGCCTGCTGGAGGCCGTCTGGGCGGCCGCGATGCAGGCGTCGAAGGGCTTCCGCAAGTGGCGGCCGACCGTGCTCTTCGCGGCCGCGATGCTCGCCTCGATGGGCGGCCTCGCGTGGGCCATGCTCGAGATCCCGACCGGCACGGCGTACGCGGTGTGGGTCGGCGTCGGCGCCGTCGCGACGGTGGCGCTGCAGGCGGCGCGCGGCAAGGAGCGGCTCACGCTCGTGCGCTCGCTGCTGCTCGTGCTGCTCGTCGGCTGCCTCGTCGGCCTGAAGCTGGTGAGCTGATGCGCGCCCGTACCGCGTGGCTCGTGCTGCTCGCGAGCGCCGTGCTCGAGGCCGTCTGGGCGACCGCGCTCGGGGCATCGGCCGGCTTCTCGCAGCCCGTCCCGACCGTCGTGTTCGCCGTCGCCGCGGTGCTGAGCTTCATCGGCCTCGAGCGGGCCGTGCAGACCATCCCGCTCGCGACCGGCTACGCGGTCTGGACCGGCGTCGGCGGCGCGCTCACGGTCATCTGGGCGCTCGTGATGGGCACGCAGCCCTGGAACCCGCTCATGCTGCTCTTCCTCGCGGGCATCCTCGTGGCGGTGGCCGGCCTCGCCCTCACGGAGCGGCCGCACGGCTCGCCCGCCGAGGCCACCGCATCCGCGCCCCACTGACCCGCGCGAGCGAGCGGTCACTTCCGCGCTTGAGCGGTCATCTCCGCGCCTGAGTGGTCATCTCCGCGCCTGAGTGGTCATCTCCGCGCGTGAGTGGTCAGTTCCGCGCGTGAGTGGTCAGCTCCGCGCCTGAGTGGTCAGTTCGGCGCGTCAGCGGTCAACTCGGTGTGTGAGTGGTCAGGCCGGCGCGCGAGTGGTCACTTGCCGGTGCGCGCTCAGGGGCGCATGTCACGGGCCTGAAGCGAGGCGCGGGAGTGACCATTCAGGCGCGCGAGTGACCACTCAGGCAGCGCAGCCCCTAGATCGAGTACTCGATGTGGGGGAGCTCCGCGGGCGCGGTGCGCGCGACGGGCTTCGCCGGCACGCCGACGAGCGTCGAGCCCGACGGCGCGTCGTGCAGCACGACCGCGTTCGCGCCCACCTTCACGTCGTCACCGAGCGCGATGGGTCCGAGGATCTTCGCGCCGGCGCCGACGAGCACGCGGTGGCCGAGCGTCGGGTGCCGCTTCACGGCCGCGTTCGCCGTGCCGCCGAGCGTGACCCCGTGGTAGAGCATCACGTCGTCGCCGACCTCCGCGGTCTCGCCGATCACGACGCCCATCCCGTGGTCGATGAAGAAGCGGCGCCCGAGCCGTGCACCCGGGTGGATCTCGACGCCCGTCATGAAGCGCGCCACCTGGCTGCCGGCGCGCGCGAGCGAGCGCGCACCGGCGGTCCAGAGGCGGTGCTGGATGCGGTGGGCCCAGACCGCGTGCAGGGTCGAGTAGGTGAGCGCGATCGTCACCGCGCCGCGAGCAGCCGGATCGTGCCGCTTCGCGTTCTCGATGTCCTCGCGGATGTTGAGCAGGCCCATCCGACCCCGCCTCAGGCCAGGTCGGCGTAGATGGGCATCGAGAGGTAGCGCTCGCCCGTGTCGCAGACGATCGCGACGATCGTCTTGCCGGCCGACTCGGGGCGCTTCGCGACCTCGAGCGCGGCCCAGAGGATCGCGCCGGAGGAGATGCCGGCGAAGATGCCCTCGCGGGCGGCGAGCTCGCGGCCGACGCGCACGGCGTCGTCGAGCTCGACGTCGATGACCTCGTCGTAGAGGTCGGTGTCGAGGATCGCCGGCACGAAGTTGGCGCCCAGCCCCTGGATCTTGTGGGGGCCGGCCTGGCCCTTCGTCAGCAGCGGCGAGTCGGCGGGCTCGACGACGACGAGGTGGAGGTCGGGGTTCAGCTCCTTGAGCCGTCCGCCCGCGCCCGTGATGGTGCCGCCGGTGCCGATGCCGGCGATGAAGATGTCGATCTCGCCGTCGGTGTCGGCCCAGATCTCCTCGGCGGTCGTCTCGCGGTGCACGCGCACGTTCGCCTCGTTCTCGAACTGGCGGGCGAGGATCGCGCCGGGCGTCTCGGCGACGACCTGCTGCGCGCGCTCGACGGCGCCGCGCATCCCGTCAGGACCGGGCGTGAGGATGAGCTCCGCGCCGTACGCCTTGAGGATCGCCCGTCGCTCGACCGACATCGTCTCGGGCATCGTGAGGATCACGCGGTAGCCGCGCGCCGCGCCCACCATCGCGAGCGCGATGCCGGTGTTGCCGCTCGTGCCCTCGACGATCGTGCCGCCCGGCGGCAGCGACCCGTCGGCCTCCGCGGCGTCGATGATCGCGCGCCCGATGCGGTCCTTCACGGACGCCCCCGGGTTGAACGACTCGAGCTTGACGAGCACCGTGGCGTCGGTGTCGTCGAGGCGCTGGAGGCGCACGAGGGGCGTGCCGCCGATCGTGGCGGTGATGTCATCGAAGATGCGGGCCATGCGTATTCCTTTGATCCGATGGAAGCGTCGCTTTCAGTGTAGAGCCGCGCGGCTGGGCGACCGCCGGAGCCGTATAGCGTGTGCTCGTGGACGATCCGACCGTGGGCGACGAGGTGCGCGCCGCTCGCTCGCGGCTCGAGCGCGCGGGCATCGCGGGCCCCGACGCCGAGCTGCTCGCGGCGTGGGCCGCCGGTTCGAGCGCGGGCGAGATCCGCGTCGACATCGCGATGGGCCGCCGCTTCCCGGCGGATGCGGTCGCTCGGTTCCGCAGGGCCGTCGACCGCCGCGAGGCGCGCGAGCCGCTCCAGCACATCACGGGCGTCGCGCCCTTCCGGCACGTCGAGCTGCGCGTCGGTCCCGGCGTCTTCACGCCCCGGCCCGAGACGGAGCTGCTCGTCGAAGTCGCGCTCGACCACGTGCGCGGCATGCGCGAGCCGATGGTGCTCGACGTCGGCACGGGCTCCGGTGCGGTGGGCATCGCGCTGGCGCAGGAGGCGGGCGCGCGGGTCGTCGCGGTCGAGCTGAGCCCCGCAGCGTTCGTCTGGGCCCGCCGCAACATCGCCTCGCTCGCGCCCGGCATCGTGCTGCTGCACGCGGATGCGCGCGACCCGGCCGCGCTCTCGGCCGTCGGCGTGCAGCCGGGCTCGCTCGCCGCGCTCGTCTCGAACCCTCCCTACGTGCCGCACGCCGCGATCCCCGCCGACGTCGAGGTGCGCGGCTTCGACCCCGCCGGAGCGCTCTACTCGGGCGCCGACGGGCTCGACTTCGTGCGCGACCTCGCGCCCCTCGCGGCCGATCTCGTCGCGCCCGGAGGGATCGTCGCCTTCGAGCACGCCGAGCACCAGTCGGCCGCCATCCGGGTGATGCTCGAGGACGCGGGGTTCCACCGCGCGCGCACGCATCGCGACCTCACCGGCAGGGACCGCGTGACATCCGCCATCCGCTGACCCCACCTCGGCAGATCGGGCGGTGGCGGGAGGCGCCGGTACCATGGGCACGTGCCCGCCATCCACGACTGCGCCGACCCGATGTCCCTGCTCGACGGTGTCCGCGCCGCGCGCACGGCCATCACCGCGGGCCGCTGCATCGTGATGCCGACCGACACCGTCTACGGCATCGCGGCCGACGCGTTCTCGCACGCCGCGGTCGCCGGGCTGCTCGCGGCGAAGGGCCGAGACCGGGGCTTCCCGCCGCCCGTGCTCGTCGCCGACCGCGCGATGGCCACCGCGCTCGCCGAGTCGATCCCGGCAGAGCTCGAGCCGCTGCTCGAGGCGCACTGGCCCGGCCCGCTCACCGTCATCGTGCGCGCGCAGCCGTCGCTCACCTGGGATCTCGGAGACACCGGCGGCACCGTCGCGATCCGCGTGCCCGACCACCCGATCGCGATCGGCCTGCTGCGCGAGACCGGCCCGCTCGCCGTCTCGAGCGCCAACCTGCACGGGATGCCCGCGGCCACCACCGCAGCGGCCGCGGCCGAGATGCTCGGCGAGAGCGTCGCGGTCGTGCTCGACGCCGGCGAGGTCGGCGGCGCCGCGGACCCGGGCGCGCAGAACGGCTCGACGATCCTCGACTGCTCGACCCCAGGCGTCGCGCGCATCGTCCGGCAGGGAGTGCTGCCGCGCGAGGTCATCGCCGACGCGCTCGGCGACCTGCTCGTCGACGGATGACGCCGTGATCTTCCTCGTCATCACCGCGGTGGCGGCGATCATCACGTTCCTCGCGAGCCGCGTGGTGCTGCGCCTCGCGCTCCGGTTCGGCATCCACCCGCCCGTGCGCGAGCGCGACGTGCACTCGCGCCCCACACCGCGGCTCGGCGGCGCCGCCATGTGCCTGGGCCTGCTCGGCGCGTTCGGCGTCGCCGCGCTCATCCCCGAGCTCTCCGGCGTCTTCGCCGAGCCGGTGCGCATCTGGACGCTGCTCGCCGGGGCCGTCGCGATCTGCGCGATCGGCGTGCTCGACGACCTCTACGACCTCGACTGGATGCTGAAGCTCGGCGCCCAGATCCTGGTCGCGACGGGCGTGGCCATCTTCGGCGTGCAGATCGTCAGCCTGCCCATCGGCGGGCTCACCGTGCCGTCGTCGACGATGGCCATCAGCCTCACGGTGCTGCTCATCGTGCTCGTCATGAACGCCGTGAACTTCATCGACGGCCTCGACGGCCTCGTCGCGGGCACGACGATCATCGGCTCGACCGCCTTCTTCGGCTACATCTTCATGATCAGCCAGAACCTCGGGCAGCCGAACGCCTACTTCTCGCTCGCGAGCCTCATCACGTCGATCATCGTGGGCGTCTGCCTCGGCTTCCTGCCGGTCAACTGGCACCCCGCGCGGATGTTCATGGGCGACGGGGGAGCGCTCATGATCGGCCTCATGACCGCGGCGAGCGCGATCGCCGTCACCGGTCAGATCGACCTCGCGACCATGGGCGGCCGCAGCCAGATCCTGCCCGCGTTCATCCCCATCCTGCTGCCGCTCGCCATCCTGCTGCTGCCGCTCACCGACTTCGTGCTCGCCGTCGTGCGCCGGCTCGTCAACGGCTCGAGCCCGTTCACCGCCGACCGCAAGCACCTGCACCACCGACTGCTCGACATGGGCCACTCGCACCTCGGGGCGGTGCTCATCTTCTACGCGTGGACGGCGGTCGTCTCGATCGGCTGCCTCCTCTTCCTCATCCAGCCGTGGTGGGTGGCGGTCGCTATCATGGTGGTCGGATTCCTCGTGTGCGCTCTGCTCACGGCCGCGCCGGTCAGCCGGCGCATCTGGCAGACGGCCATGCGCGTGCTGCGCGAGCGTCGCGCGGCGCGCAAGGGACTCGAGCACTCGACGACGCACGCACAGACGCAGGGAGACACCCGGTGAGCACGACCGCCATCATGCAGCGCATCCTGCTCTGGGGAGGCATCCTCGCAGCGGCGGTCGCCGTCGTGGGCGGGGTGATCGGATGGTTCCTCGCGCAGGGCGCGGGCGTCGCGTCCGCGCTCGTCGGCACCGCCCTCGCGATCGTCTTCTGCATGCTCACCGGCGCGAGCATCCTGCTCGCCTTCAAGGCGTCGAAGGGCGTCATGATCTCGGGCGCGTTCTTCGGCATCGTGCTCGGCGGCTGGCTGCTGAAGTTCGTGCTATTCATCGTGCTCGTGTTCGTGCTCGCCGACCAGGACTGGCTGCATCGCGGCGTCGTCTTCGGCTCGCTCGTGGCCGCCGTGATCGGCTCGCTCGTGATCGACTGCGTCGTCATCGCGACGAGCCGCCAGCCGACGATCGACAGCGATGCCGACGACGAGACGCAGGGTCGTCCCGCGTCGGGTGCGCGCGCTTGATCGCTGCCTCGCAGAGGTCCGGCAGGGCCCATCGCTCTGTTAGGGTAGATATCGCTCCCCCCACTGCCCCGCTCGTCATCGAGCGCGGTCGCGCGAGGGGGAATCACGACGTCGAACCGGCGCCAGGCGCCCTGAGGTTGAGGAAGAGACGCTGAACGCCTTGCTGACGCCGCTGGCCGCCGCTGGAACCGAGCCCGAGCCGTTCCACCCGCCGACCCTCGCGGACTTCTTCCCGCCCATCGTCCTGTTCCAGGACCCCACGATCGGCTGGGTCGACGGCGAAGAGCCGATCTTCGGCATCAACCGGATCATCATCGTGCGCCTCATCGCCGCGCTCGCGCTGATCCTGATCTTCGTGCTGGGGACCCGCAAGCTGCGCCTCATCCCCACGCGCGGCCAGAGCCTCGTCGAGATGGGCCTCGGCTTCGTCCGCGACGGCATCGCCTACGACCTGCTCGGCGAGAAGGACGGCAAGCGGTTCCTGCCGCTCATCACCACCATCTTCTTCATGGTGCTGGCGATGAACTTCACCGCCGTCATCCCGGGCCTCAACATCGCGGGCACCTCGGTGATCGGCGTGCCCCTCGTGCTCGCGATCGTCGCGTACATCGCGTTCATCTACGCGGGCCTCAAGAAGCACCCGGGCGCGTTCCTCAAGAACTCGCTCCTGCCGCCCGGTGTGCCGTGGCCGCTCTACATCATCGTGCTGCCGCTCGAGTTCGTCTCGACCTTCGTGCTCCGCCCGATCACGCTGACGCTGCGACTCATGATGAACATGCTCGTCGGCCACCTCATGCTCGTCCTCTTCTTCGCGGCGACGCAGTTCTTCCTCTTCAGCGCCGGCGGCTTCTTCCCGGTGCTCGGCATCGGCACGCTCGCCTTCGGCTTCGCGTTCACCGTCTTCGAGCTGCTGGTCTGCGTCCTGCAGGCCTACGTCTTCGCCATCCTGACCACGATCTACATCCAGCTCGCGCTGGCTGAAGAGCACTGACCCTTCCGTCTTTTCGGAACTCCAGAAAGGAACCACCGTGGACAACGCCACGACCATCCTCGCCGAGATCAACGGCAACATCGGCACCGTCGGCTACGGCCTCGCTGCCATCGGCCCCGCCATCGGCGTCGGCATCGTCGTCGGCAAGACGATCGAGTCGGTCGCCCGCCAGCCCGAGCTGCAGGGCCGCCTGACGGTCCTCATGTTCATCGGCATCGCGTTCACGGAGGCACTGGCGTTCATCGGCATCGCCACGTACTTCTTCATGGTCTGAGGCACTGATGCTCATCACTCCTCTCTTCCTCGCGGAAGAAGCGGGGGAACAGCCCAACCCCCTGCTTCCTGCTCCGTACGACCTCATCTGGTCGACGGTCATCTTCGTCGTCCTCCTGCTCATCTTCTGGAAGGTCGTCCTCCCGCGCATGCAGGCGCTGCTCGACGAGCGCTCCGCAGCCATCGAGGGCGGCATCAAGAAGGCAGAGGCGGCGCAGGCCGAGGCCGCTGCCGCGCTGGAGTCGTACAACACCCAGCTCGCTGAGGCACGCCTCGAGGCCGGTCGCATCAAGGACCGGGCTCGCGCCGACGCCGCCAAGATCGAGGCCGACCTCAAGGCTCGCGCCAACGACGAGGCCGAGCGCATCACCGCGCAGGCGCACCAGCGCATCGAGGCCGAGCGCCAGGCCGCGTTCAGCTCGCTGAAGACCGAGGTCGGCTCGCTCGCCCTCGGCCTCTCCGAGAAGGTCGTCGGCGAGACGATGGACGACGCGCGCTCCGCCGCGATCGTCGATCGGTTCCTGGCCGACCTCGAGCACGACACGGCGACCCGCTAGTGGGCAGCGCGACCAGCCAGGCTCGAGCCGGCATCGACGAGGCGCTCCTGCGCCAGCCCCAGGCTGGCCTCGACGACGCGCGCGACCTCTTCCGGGCGTCGCGCGCCATCGAGCGCAGCCCGCAGGTGCTCGCGTCGCTCGGCGACGCGGTCTCGCCTCCCGACGCGCGAGCGGCCCTGGCCGAGCGCGTGCTCGGGGAGCTCGGCTCGGCGGCCAAGGCGATCGTCGCGCACCTCGCCCGTCAGCGCTGGTCGGATGCGGACGACATCCTCGCCGCGATCGACGACGCGGGCATCCGCCTCGCCGTCCGCGCCTCCGGCGGCGCCGACGTCGCGGGGGAGATCGCGTCGTTCGCGCGCATCGTGGGCTCCGACCCGCAGCTCGAGCTCGCGCTCGGCGGCGTGCTCGGCAAGGCCGACGACAAGGCGGCGCTCGTGCAGCGACTGCTGGCCGGTCGCGCGAGCGAGCCGACGCTGACGATCCTCGACCACCTGGTGCGCGTGCCGCGCGGCCGTCGCATCGGGCAGCTGCTCCGCGGCGCCGCGACCGAGGTCGCCGCCGCAGCCGGCCGCTCGCTCGCGACGGTCACCTCGGCGCGCGAGATCCCCAGCGCACAGCTCGACCGGCTCCGCGTCGGCCTCGAGCGGCAGTACGGCCGCACGCTGCAGCTGCAGCAGGTCGTCGACCCGGCCGTCATCGGCGGCCTCCGGGTCGCGATCGGCGACGACGTCATCGACGGCACCGTCCGTTCAAAGTTCACCGACCTCCGCCTGCAGCTCGGCTAGGTCGAAGGAAGCGAAGAGGAAGACACATGTCAGAGCTCACCATCAGCCCCGACGAGATCAAGGGCGCACTCGCCGACTTCGTCTCGTCCTACGAGGCGTCGACGTCGACGACGGCCGAGGTCGGCCAGGTCATCGACGCCGCCGACGGCATCGCCCACGTCGAGGGCCTCCCCGGCGTCATGGCCAACGAGCTCGTTCGCTTCGCGGACGGCACCCTCGGCCTCGCCCAGAACCTCGACGAGACCGAGATCGGCGTCGTCGTGCTCGGTGAGTTCGGCGGCATCGTCGCCGGCATGGAGGTGACCCGCACGGGCGAGGTCCTCTCGGTCCCCGTCGGCGAGGGCTACCTCGGCCGTGTCGTCGACCCGCTCGGCAACCCGATCGACGGCCTCGGCGACATCGCCTCGAGCGGCCGCCGCGCCCTCGAGCTCCAGGCGCCCGGCGTCATGCAGCGCAAGTCGGTGCACGAGCCGCTCCAGACCGGCATCAAGGCCATCGACGCCATGATCCCGATCGGCCGCGGCCAGCGCCAGCTCATCATCGGTGACCGCCAGACCGGCAAGACGGCGCTCCTGATCGACACGATCATCAACCAGAAGGCCAACTGGGAGTCCGGCGACGTCAACAAGCAGGTGCGCTGCATCTACGTCGCGATCGGCCAGAAGGGCTCGACCATCGCCTCGGTGAAGGGCGCGCTCGAGGACGCCGGTGCGATGGAGTACACGACCATCGTCGCCTCGCCCGCATCCGACCCCGCAGGCTTCAAGTACCTGGCCCCCTACGCGGGCTCGGCCATCGGCCAGCACTGGATGTACGAGGGCAAGCACGTCCTGATCATCTTCGACGACCTGTCGAAGCAGGCAGAGGCCTACCGCGCCGTGTCGCTGCTGCTGCGCCGCCCGCCGGGCCGCGAGGCATACCCGGGTGACGTGTTCTACCTGCACTCCCGTCTGCTCGAGCGCTGCGCGAAGCTCTCGGACGAGCTCGGCGCCGGTTCGATGACGGGCTTGCCCGTGATCGAGACGAAGGCGAACGACGTCTCGGCGTACATCCCGACGAACGTGATCTCGATCACCGACGGCCAGATCTTCCTGCAGTCCGACCTCTTCAACGCCAACCAGCGTCCCGCGGTCGACGTGGGTGTCTCGGTCTCGCGAGTCGGTGGCGACGCGCAGGTCAAGTCGATCAAGAAGGTCTCCGGCACGCTCAAGATCGAGCTCGCGCAGTACCGCTCGCTCGAGGCCTTCGCGATGTTCGCCTCCGACCTCGACGCGACGTCGCGCCGCCAGCTCGACCGCGGCGCTCGCCTCACCGAGCTGCTGAAGCAGCCGCAGTACTCGCCGTTCCCGGTGGAGGAGCAGGTCGTCTCGATCTGGGCCGGCACGAACGGCAAGCTCGACAGCGTTCCGGTCAACCAGGTGCTGCAGTTCGAGTCCGAGATGCTCGAGCACCTGCGCAACAACAGCACGGTCCTGACCACGCTGCGCGAGACCAACGTGCTCGACGACGCGACGCTCGCGACCCTCGAGACCGAGGTCGACGGCTTCGTCAAGAACTGGCAGAGCAAGCCGGAGTCGAGCATCACCGACCCGGGCACCGAGTCGTCCGAGGCGATGGTCGAGGACGTCAACCAGGAGCAGATCGTCAAGGGCCGACGCTGACGCGAGCTCGCTGAGGAGGCGACATGGGAGCCCAGCTCCGGGTCTACACGCAGAAGATCAAGTCTGCGCAGACGACCAAGAAGATCACGAAGGCGATGGAGCTCATCGCTGCATCGCGCATCCAGAAGGCGCTCGCACGCGTACACGCCTCGACGCCGTACGCTCGCGCGCTCACGCGCGCCGTCAGCGCGGTCGCCACGTACTCCAACGAGGCGCACCCGCTGACGGTCGAGCGGCCGGAGCTCAAGCGCGCCGCGATCGTCGTGCTGACGAGCGACCGCGGCCTCGCCGGCGCGTTCAACTCGCAGATCCTGCGCGAGGCGGGCGAGCTGCGGGTGAAGCTCGAGGCTGAGGGCAAGGAGGTCGACCACTACCTGGTCGGCAACAAGGCCGTCGGCTACTTCCGGTTCCGCAAGCGCGCTTCGGTGCAGGCGTGGACGGGGCAGTCGGAGACGCCGTCCCCGGAGCTCGCGCAGGAGATCGCGGAAGCGGTGCTCGAGGCGTACGTCTCGGAGCAGGTGGACGAGATCCATGTCGTCTACAACCGCTTCGTCAGCATGATGACGCAGGAGCCGAACGCCGTGCGGCTGCTGCCGCTCGAGATCGTCGAGGCCGAGAGCTCCGACAGCGCCGAGCAGTTCCCGCTCTACGAGTTCGAGCCCGAGCCCGCCGGCGTGCTGGACGCACTGCTGCCGGTCTACGTCGAGAGCCGCATCTTCAACGCCCTCCTGCAGTCCGCCGCCGCGAAGCAGGCAGCGACGCAGAAGGCGATGAAGTCGGCCTCCGACAACGCCGACAAGCTCATCACCGACTACACCCGCCTGCGCAACAACGCGCGCCAGGCCGAGATCACGACGCAGATCTCCGAGATCGTGGGCGGCGCGGACGCCCTCTCCTCGGCGAAGTAGCCACGAAAGGCAAGCACCATGACCATCACTGACACCACTGAGGCCTCGCAGAAGCAGGCCGGCGTCGGCCGCGTCGCTCGCGTGACCGGGCCCGTCGTCGACATCGAGTTCCCCCACGACTCGATCCCCGGCATCTACAACGCCCTCAAGACCACCGTCGACTTCGGTGACGGCACCGAGCCCGAGGAGATCACGCTCGAGGTCGCGCAGCACCTCGGCGACGACCTCGTGCGCGCCATCGCGCTCCGGCCGACCGACGGCCTGGTCCGCGGCCAGGAGGTGCGCGACACGGGCGACCCGATCATGGTCCCCGTCGGCGACGTCACCAAGGGCAAGGTCTTCAACGTGATCGGCGAGGCGCTCAACCTCGGCGAGGGAGAGACCCTCGAGGTCTCCGAGCGCTGGTCGATCCACCGCAACGCGCCGGCCTTCGACCAGCTCGAGTCGAAGACGCAGCTGTTCGAGACCGGCATCAAGGTCATCGACCTGCTGACGCCCTACGTGCTCGGCGGCAAGATCGGCCTCTTCGGCGGCGCCGGTGTCGGCAAGACCGTCCTCATCCAGGAGATGATCCAGCGCGTCGCCCAGAACCACGGCGGTGTGTCGGTGTTCGCCGGTGTCGGCGAGCGCACGCGAGAGGGCAACGACCTCATCCACGAGATGGAGGAGGCGGGCGTCTTCGACAAGACCGCGCTCGTGTTCGGCCAGATGGATGAGCCCCCGGGCACGCGACTGCGCGTCGCGCTCTCGGCGCTGACGATGGCGGAGTACTTCCGCGACGTGCAGAAGCAGGACGTGCTGCTCTTTATCGACAACATCTTCCGCTTCACGCAGGCCGGCTCCGAGGTCTCGACGCTGCTGGGCCGCATGCCCAGCGCCGTCGGCTACCAGCCGAACCTCGCCGACGAGATGGGCATCCTCCAGGAGCGCATCACGTCGACCCGTGGCCACTCGATCACGTCGCTGCAGGCCATCTACGTGCCCGCTGACGACTACACCGACCCGGCCCCGGCCACGACGTTCGCGCACCTCGACGCGACGACCGAGCTGTCGCGAGAGATCGCGTCGAAGGGCCTCTACCCGGCCGTCGACCCGCTCACCTCGACGAGCCGCATCCTCGACCCCCGCTACCTGGGCAACGACCACTACCGCGTCGCGACCACGGTCAAGCAGATCCTCCAGAAGAACAAGGAGCTGCAGGAGATCATCGCGATCCTCGGTGTCGACGAGCTGTCCGAGGAGGACAAGATCGTCGTGAACCGGGCGCGCCGCATCCAGCAGTTCCTCTCGCAGAACACCTACATGGCGAAGAAGTTCACCGGTGTCGAGGGCTCGACCGTGCCCCTCAAGGAGACCGTCGAGTCGTTCGACGCGATCGCCAAGGGCGAGTTCGACCACGTGGCGGAGCAGGCGTTCTTCAACGTCGGCGCCATCTCCGACGTCGAGGCCAAGTGGGCGCAGATCCAGAAGGACAACGCGTAATGGCACTCGCCGTCAGCATCGTGTCGGCCGCGTCCGAGGTCTGGTCGGGTGAGGCCTCGCAGGTCATCGCCCGCACGACCGAGGGCGAGATCGGCATCCTGACGGGCCACGAGCCGGTGCTCGCAGTCCTGGCCGAGGGTCAGGTGCGGGTCACCGACGCGTCCGGCACCGTGCACAGGGTGGATGCCGAGGACGGCTTCCTCTCGGTCGATCACGACCGCGTGGAGATCGTCGCCAGGAACGCCAAGCTCGCGTGATCGTCCTGCTGCCGCCCAGCGAGACGAAGGCGGCAGGCGGGACGGGCGATCGCCTCACGACGGCCAGCCTCGGGTTCCCCGGGTTGGCCGTCGCCCGTTCGCGGGCACTGGCGGCGCTCGACCGCCTCGTCGCCGCGGGGCAGGACGTCTCGACGCCCGCAAAGGCTCGCGCCGCCGCCGACAACGCCGCCGTGCGCACCTCGCCCACCATGCCGGCGATCGAGCGCTACACGGGCGTGCTCTACGACGCGCTCGACGCGGCGTCGCTCGACCCCGATGCCCGCGCTTGGGTCGACGGTCACGTCGTGATCCAGTCGGCGCTGCTCGGCTTCGTGCGCGCGGGCGACCTGATCCCGGCCTACAAGGTGTCGAGCGGCACGCGGCTGCCGGGGGAGCGCATGCGCGACCTCTGGGTGGACGCCGGCGATGAGATCCCCGGCTTCGCGCTCGACCTGCGCTCGAAGGCGTACGCCGCGCTCGCGCCCGTCGCGGGGGCGGTGCCCGTGGAGATCGTCTCGCCCGAGGGCAAGGCGCTCAACCACTGGAACAAGGCCGGCAAGGGTGCGCTCGTGCGCGCGCTCGCCGAGGCCCGGGTCGAGGTCGCGTCGGCGGATGCGCTCCTCGCGTGGGCGTCGTCGGCCGGCGTGCCGCTCGAGGGCACCGACGAGGGTCTCCGCCTCACGGTGCGGGACCCGCGGCTGGTCGCGGCGCGCTGACCAGCCTCTGCTCGGGCAAGCGGTCCTAGCATCGACGCATGCCCGATGTACCCCAGTCCGACGCCATCGCCGACGCCGCTGCGGAGCTCGGCTGGCCGCAGCTGCGGCCCGGGCAGCGCGAGGCGGTGCAGGGCGTGCTCGACGGCCGCGACGTGCTCGCCGTCATGCCCACGGGGCACGGCAAGTCGGCGATCTACCAGCTCGCCGCAGGCCTCACCGACGGGCTCACCGTCGTCGTCTCGCCCCTCATCGCGCTGCAGCGCGACCAGGTCGAGCGGCTCGAGGAGCTCGGCGCCGACCCGGCCGTCGCGCTGAACTCCTCGCAGCGCGCGAGCGAGACCCGCGAGGCCTGGGAGGAGCTCGAGGCCGAGGAGGCGGGCTTCCTCTTCCTCGCGCCCGAGCAGCTCGCGCGCGACGAGGTCATCGAGCGCGTGCGCGCGCTCGAGCCGACGCTCTTCGTCGTCGACGAGGCGCACTGCGTCTCGGCGTGGGGCCACGACTTCCGGCCTGACTACCTGCGGCTCGGTCACGTCATCGACGCGCTCGGGCATCCGACGACGCTCGCGCTCACGGCGACGGCCGCCCCGCCGGTGCGCGACGAGATCGTGGAGCGGCTGCGGATGCGCGACGCGCTCCAGGTCGTGCGCGGCTTCGACCGCCCGAACATCTACCTCGAGTCGCACCGCGTCGCCGACGAGGACGACCAGCGCGCGGCGGTCGTCGAGCGCGCGGCCGCCGAGCAGAAGCCGGGCCTCGTCTACGTCGCGACCCGCAAGCAGGCGGAGCAGCTCGCCGACGAGCTGCGCGCCGCCGGCATGCGCGCCGAGGCCTATCACGCCGGCATGGCGCGTGCGGAGCGCGACCGGGTGCACGACGCGTTCACCGACGGCGACGCGGACGTCGTCGCGGCGACCTCGGCGTTCGGCATGGGCATCGACAAGGCCGACGTGCGCTTCGTGCTGCACGCCGCGGCCCCCGATTCGCCCGACTCGTACTACCAGGAGATCGGCCGCGCGGGCCGCGACGGCGAGCCCGCGCTCGCCGCACTCTACTTCCGCCAGGAGGACTTCGGCGTGCATCGCTTCCGCACCGGCGGATCCGCAGACACCGACATGCTCTCGAAGGTCGCGACGCGCATCCGGCGGGCGAAGGAGCCCGTGCCGCCCGAGCAGCTGCGGGAGCGGCTCGACGTGGGCGCGAGCCGCTTGACGTCGGCCGTGAACCTGCTCGAGCAAGCGGGGGCCGTCGAGACGAACGGCGACGGCGACCTCGTCTGGCGGGAGGGCACCGTGAAGCCCGCGGTCGACGAGGCCGCACGGCTCGCCGAGGCGCGTCGCCGCGTCGACCGATCGCGCTCCGACATGATGCGCGGCTACGCCGAGACCGGCGGCTGCCGGCGGCGCTTCCTGCTCGGCTACTTCGGCGAGGACCTGCCCGAGCTGTGCGGCGCGTGCGACACGTGCGTCAGCGGCTCCGCGGCTCGCGTCGAGGAGGCCCGCGGCGCGAGCGAGGCGGATGCGAACTGGCCAGTCGGGCTCGACGTGCGGCACGAGGCGTGGGGCGACGGCAGCATCGTCAGCGAGGACGGCGACCGCATCACGGTGCTCTTCGACGAGGAGGGCTACAAGACGCTCGCCCTCGAGGCCGTCGAGCGCTCGGGGGTGCTGCAGCCGCGGTGACCGCCTAGCATCGACGCATGCCCAACCGGCCGGAGACCCTCGACCGCTTGCGGGAGTCGTTCGAGCCGCTCCCCGTCGACCTGCGAGCCATGTTCGGCGAGCACGGCATCTACTGCGACGACCGGATCTTCGGCTTCGTCTGCGACGACGTGCTGCTCCTGAAGCTCGTGCCCGAGGCCGAGGAGCTCACGGCCGAGCTGCCGCGCGGCGAGGCCTATCCGGGCTCGAAGCCCTACGGGATCGTCGACGACGATCGGCTGCGCGACATCGACTGGCTGCACGAGGTCGCCCAGACGATCGCGGCGACGCAGGCACCGAAGCCTCCCAAGCAGCGCCGATAGCGTGGAGGCATGACGCGCACGCTCGGAACCAGTGGCATCCAGGTCTCACCCATCGGCCTCGGCTGCAACAACTTCGGCCGCAGGGGCACCGTGACGGAGGACCAGTCGGGCACCGACGCGGTCATCCACGCGGCGATCGATCAGGGCATCACGCTCTTCGACACCGCCGACATCTACGGCAACCCGGCCACGACCTCCGAGACCCTCATGGGGGTCGCGCTCGCGAAGGCCGGCAGCGCGGCGCGCGACAAGGTGGTGCTCGCGACGAAGTGGGGCCACTCGGGCCTCGCGATCGAGGGCACCGAGGACTGGGGCCCCAAGGGCGCCCGCGCCTACATCCGCAAGGCCGTCGAGGCATCGCTCCGCCGCCTGCAGACCGACCGCATCGACCTCTACCAGCTGCACACGCCCGACGAGCAGACGCCGATCGACGAGACGGTCCGCGCGCTCGACGAGCTCGTCGCCGAGGGCAAGATCCGCGCGTACGGCCACTCCAACTTCTCGCCCGAGCAGATCGCCGCGGCCGCGGAGGTCGAGACCCCGAACGGCTTCGTCTCGGCGCAGGACGAGTACTCGCTCGTCGCCCGCGACGTCGAGCGCGAGGTGCTCCCGGCGGTGCTCGAGATCGGCATCGGCTTCCTGCCCTACTTCCCGCTCGCGAACGGCCTGCTGTCGGGCAAGTACTCGCAGGGCACCGGGCCGGCGGATGCGCGCCTCACGGCGCTCAAGCCGCAGCTGCTCGAGGAGACGGACTGGTCGCGCATCGCCGAGTACGAGCGCATCGTGCGGCGCGCCGACACGACGATGCTCGCAGCGACCTTCCAGTGGCTGCTCGCGCAGCCCGCGGTGACGAGCGTCATCGCGGGCGCGACGCGCCCCGAGCAGGTCGCGCAGAACGCCGCGGCGGGCCGCGGCGAGCTCGACGCGGCGACGGTCGAGGAGATCTCGGAGCTGTTCGCCTGAGCCCGCGCGCTCAGCGCAGCGCCGCGTAGCCCTGCTCGTCGCGCGCGTTCGACGCCGCCCGGATCGTGCCGTCGGCGTCGCGCGCCGCGTACGAGAGCCGGCCGAGCGACCACGGGCCCGCGTCGGTCACGACGTGCCCGCGGCGCCGCAGCTCGTCGATCGTCGCCTCGCCGAGGCGCGACTCGACGTGCAGCCCGCCCGGCTCCCACACGCGCGGCTCGAACGACGACACGAGGTGCGTCACGTGCCACGACGGCGCATCGATCGCGGCCTGCGCGTCGAGGCCGAGCACGCGCATCCCGAGCAGCATCGCGTACTGCCACTGGTCCTGCTGGTCGCCGCCGGGCGTGCCGAGCGCCGCGGTGGCGCCGTCGTCGTCGACGAGCATCGTGGGCGAGAGCGTCGTGCGGGGGCGGATGCGCGGGGCGAGGCTCGTGGGCAGCCCCTCCTCGAGCCACAGCATCTGCGCGCGCGTGCCGAGGCAGAAGCCGAGCTCGGCGATCGCCGGGCTCGACTGCAGCCAGCCGCCCGACGGCGTCGCGGAGATGACGCAGCCCCAGCGGTCGACGACGTCGATGTGGCACGTGTCGCCGCGCGTCGGCTCGCCCGTGCCGGCCGGCCGGGCAGCGGGCGCGCCCTCGGGCAGTCGCGGCATCCGCGGCTCGCCGCGCAGCGCGCCGGGTCGCAGCTCGAGCGAGGCGGTCTCGCCGATGAGCGCCCGCCGCTCGGCGAGGTAGGCGCCGTCGAGCAGCCGCGAGAGGTCGGCGCCGTCGCCGAACCACGCGTCGCGGTCGGCGAGCGCGAGCTTCATCGCCTCGGCGGCGAGGTGCACGAGCTCGGCGTCGAACGACGCGGTGCTGGACGACGCGGCGCGCTGCGGCAGCAGCGGGTCGAGGATGCCGAGCGCGGCCAGCAGTGCCGGTCCCTGCGACCACGCGCCTGCCTTGTGCACCGTCGTGCCGCGCCACGGCATCGAGACCGTGTCCTCCCAGGCCGGCCGCCACCCGGCGAGGTCGTCGCCCGTCAGCAGGCCCGCATGGGCGGCACCGGACGAGTCCATCGCGGGCTGCCTGGCGTGCCGGTCGACGGCCTCGGCGACGAAGCCCTCGCTCCAGGCCGCGATCGCCGCGTCGCACGCGGCCTCGCGCTCCTTGCCTCGGCCGGCGTCGGCGAGCCGCCGGTACGTCGCGGCGAGCGCGGGGTTGCGGATCACGTCCCAGTCGCCGGGGGCGGGGTCGGCCCAGAGCGCGGCGGAGGCGGTCCAGTGCTCGCGGAAGAAGTCGGCGCGCGCGCCGATCGTCCTCGCGACACGTGGCAGCACGCGGTGGCCGCGATCGGCGAGCTCGATCGCGAACGCGAGCACGTCGGCGGGCGCCCACGAGCCGTGATCGCGCACGAGCGTGAGCCACGCGGGCACCGCACCGGGCACGACGGCGGCGAGCAGGCCGGTGCCGGGGATGTGCTCGATGCCCTCCGCACGCATCCGCTCGATCGTGGCGTGCGCGGGCGTCGGGCCCTGCCCGCCGAGCACGCGGGGCGCCTCGCCCGGCAGCCGCACGATCGCGGGCAGGTCGCCGCCGGGGCCGTTGAGGTGCGGCTCGACGACGTGCAGCACGAAGCCGGCGGCGGCGGCCGCGTCGGCGGCGTTCCCGCCGCGCTCGAGCACGGCCATGCCGCTCGAGGTGGCGAGCCAGTGCGTCGACGCGACCGCTCCGAACGAACCCTGCAGCGGCGGTCTGGTGCGCATCATGCGGGCCAGGCTAGCGACCGCGGCTGGGGCGTCAGCTCCAGCGGGCGGGGTCGAGGTCGAGCCGCCGCAGCAGCTGCGCGTTGAGCGCCACGACGATCGTCGATGCCGACATGAGCAGCGCGCCGATCGACATCGGCAGCACGAAGCCGATCGGTGCGAGCACGCCGGCGGCGAGCGGCACCGACAGCAGGTTGTAGCCGGCGGCCCACCACAGGTTCTGCACCATCTTCCTCGCGCTCTGCCGCGAGAGCTCGATGACCGACAGCACGCTGCGCGGGTCGGAGCTCGCGAGGATGACGTCGGCCGAGGCGATCGCGACATCGGTGCCGGCGCCGATCGCGAGCCCGACGTCGGCGCGCGCGAGCGCGGGCGCGTCGTTGACGCCGTCGCCGACGAACGCGACGGTGCGGCCCTCGGCCTGCAGCCGCGCGACCTCGTGCTCCTTGTGCTCGGGTCGCACGTTCGCGGCAACCCGGTCGATGCCCAGCTCGGCCGCGACCGAGCGCGCGACCGCGTCGGCGTCGCCCGTGATCATCGCGACCTCGATGCCGAGCGCGTGCAGCGCATCCACCGCGTGCCGCGACTCGTCGCGGATGCCGTCGGCGAGCCGCAGGGCGCCGGCGACCGCGCCGTCGATGACGACGTGCAGGATGATCGCGCCCTCCGCGCGCCACGGCTCGACCTGCGGCAGCTCGCGGGCGCCCTCCTCGTCGAGCAGGTGCGGGCCGCCGACGCGCACGCGGTGCCCGTCGACCGCCGCGGAGACGCCGACGGCGGGGGAGGAGGCGAAGTCGGATGCGTCGGGCACGATGAGCGACGCCGTCTCGGCCGCGCGCACGATCGCGCGGGCGAGCGGGTGCTCGCTCTGCGCCTCGGCGGCGGCCGCGACCGCGAGCAGGCGGTCGGTGTCGCCGTCGACGGCGATCGACTCGACGACCGCCGGCTCGCCCTCGGTGAGCGTGCCGGTCTTGTCGAAGAGCACGATGTCGACCCGGCGCATCGTCTCGAGCGCGAGCCGGTCGGCGACGAGCACGCCCGCGCGGGCCGCGCGCTCGGTCGCGATCGACACGACGAGCGGGATCGCGAGGCCGAGCGCGTGCGGGCACGCGATCACGAGCACGGTGACCGCCCGCACGACGGCATCGTCGGGCATCCCGAGCGCCGTCCACGCGATCGCGGTGATGGCGGCGGCGACGAGCGCGAACCAGAACAGCCAGCCGGCGGCGCGGTCGGCGAGCCGCTGCGCCTTCGAGGTCGAGGCCTGCGCGTCGGCGACGAGCCGGCGGATGCCTGCGATCGCCGTGTCGTCGCCCGTCGCGTCGACGCGCACGCGCACGCCGGAGTCGGTCGCGACGGTGCCGGCGACGACGCGGTCGCCGACACCGCGGACGACGGGTCGGGACTCACCGGTGATCATCGACTCGTCGAAGCTCGCGCTGCCGGCGACGATGCCGCCGTCGGCTGCAACGCGGGCGCCCGGCCGCACGACCAGCACGTCGCCGACGCGGAGGTCGTCGGGGGCGACGATCTCGATGCGGCCGTCGACCTCGCGCTCCGCCTCGTCGGGCAGGAGCGCGGCGAGGGAGTCGAGCGCCGACGAGGTCTGCGCGAGCGAGCGCATCTCGAGCCAGTGGCCGAGCAGCATGATCACGACGAGGAGCGCGAGCTCCCACCAGAAGTCGAGCTCGTGGTCGGCGATGCCGAGCGACGCCGCCCACGACGCCACGAACGCGACGGTGATCGCGAGGCCGATGAGCAGCATCATGCCGGGCTTCCGCGCGCGCAGCTCGCCCGCGGCGCCGGTCAGGAACGGCCGGCCGCCGACGACGAACATGACCGAGCCGAGCACGGGGGAGACCCAGTCGAGCCCCGGCCAGTCGGGCAGCCGGTACCCCACGATCGAGGCGAACATGTCGCTCGCGAGCACGGTGGGCACCGCGAGCGCGAGCATCCACCAGAACAGGCGGCGGTACTGCGCCACGTGGGCGGTGTGGCCGCCGTGGCCGGCGTGCGCGTCGTGCCCGGCGTGATCGGCGTGCCCGGCGTGCGCGTCGTGATCGGCGTGGACGGTGTGCTCGTGCTCGCCGTGGGTGGACTCGCGAGTGCTCGACATGGCCCCGACCATATACCCCCTGGGGGTATCGAGCAAGGGGTCGCGGGCGCCGGTTCTCCACACCCGTCCGCTCGCGCGGCACGGGGCACCGTCGGCATGCCGCACAGTGCGCGCCATGGAGACCGTCCGCATCCGCACCCCGCAATCGCTCCTCCGGCTGCTGCCGCGCCTCATCGGCCCGACCGAGGCACCCTCGCTCATCGCGCTGCCCTTCGAGCGCGGCAGGTCGGGCATGCCGATGGTGCTCGACCTCCCGCACGATCGCTCGATCGCGGCGATCGCGCGCGCGATCCGCGCCGGCAGCCGCGGCGCCGACGCGGTCGTGCTCGTCGCGTGCCTCGAGGCACCGATCGGCGCCGCGCCACTCCCGCTGCGCTCCGAGCTCGACCGCCTCGTCGACCGGCTCGCGAGCGTGCGACTGCGCTGCCTCGAGGTGCTCGCGCTCGCGCCCGACGCGTGGGGCGACTACGCCTCGCCGGAGGGCGCCCGCGGACCGCTCGCCGAGCTCGACCTGCTCGACGATCCCGCGCCTGGCGTGCCGGCGCTGCCGGCGATCCCCGGCGTCCCGGTCTTCAGCGACGTGCCCGCGGCTCGCGCGGTCGAGCGGTGGCTCGACTCGATCGATCCCGTCCACCTGGAGGCCGCGGTCGACGCGCCGATCCCGGCGCTCGAGCGCGCCGTCGAGCTCGCATCCCGGCTCGACGACGGCCCGGGGCCGCTCGGGATCGACCCGGCGAGGGAGGCGGCGCTCGCGATCGCCCTCGTCGCCCACCCCATGCTGCGCGACCTCGCGATCGAGCTCGCGATCGACGGGGTCGACACGGCCGCGGCGACCCTCGCGGCGATCGACGAGCACGGCTCGCTCGCCGGCGACACCGCCGCCGAGCGGTTCCTCGGCTGCGGCCCCGAACCTGATCCGGAACGGCTCCACGACCGCTTGCGACGCTGGACCGCGATCGCCGAGGTCGCCCCGCTCGAGGCGAGGGGGCCGCTGCTCGTCATCGTCGGCTTCCTGCACTTCTTCGTCGGCCGCGGACGCACGGCGGGGCGCTGCGCCGAGCTCGCGATGGCCGTCGATCCGGACCTCACGATGGCCCCGCTGCTGCGCGACATCGTCGACGCCAAGGGCGCGCCCGACTGGGTGCTCCACGTCCGACCGGATTCCCGGCTCCGTCCGGGGGACAGGGAGTAGCGTCGCGGCATGACGAGCGAACGCGTGCACGACGTGCTGGTGGTCGGCGGCGGCAACGGTGGACTGTCGGCGGCCGCCCACCTGCTCCGCAAGGGCTGCAAGGACGTCGGCCTCATCGAGCCAGCCGAGCGCCACGTCTACAAGCCGCTCCAGCACTACGTCGGGCTCGGCGTCGCGAGCGCCGACGAGATGGTGCGGCCGCAGGCATCGCTCATCCCGAAGGGCGTCGAGTGGCACCGCACGGCCGCGGTCTCGATCGACCCCGTGCGGCGGTCCGTCCGGTGCGCCGACGGCAGCGTCGTGCGCGGGCGCGACCTCGTGCTCGCACCCGGCGCCACCATCGACTGGTCGCTCCTGCCCGGCGCCGAGCGCGCGCTCGCCGACGGCACGGCCATCACGACCTGGCTCGACAGCGAGCTCGATCGAGCGCGCTCCCGCATCGCCGCCATGACGAGCGGTCGCGCCGTCTTCCACGTGCACGCCCAGCCGGCGTCGGGCCTCGAGACCGCGTTCAAGCCGCTGTTCATGGCGTGCGACGCGTGGCGCAAGGCGGGTGTGCTCGACCGCATCGACGTCGTGCTCGTGCACGAGGGCGGCAGGCTCCACCAGGTCGAGGCGATCGAGCAGGAGATCCGTCGGCACCTCGACGGGTACGGCGTCGACGTGCGCATGGGCACGCGCATCCAGACCATCGAGGGCGACGCGGTCTCGCTCGTCGGTCCCTACGGCTCCGTCACCGAGCACGCCGACCTGCTCGTGCTCCACGCCCCCTATGCGGCACCGCAGCTCATCGCCGAGTCGGGCCTCGACGCCGAGGGAACGGGCGGCTTCGTCGCCGTCGACCCCGAGACGCTGCAGCACGTCGCGCATCCGCGGATCTGGGCGGTCGGCGACGCCGCCGACCTCGGCGAGGCGCGCACGGGCGGCGGCTTGCGCAAGCAGGTGAAGATCGCGGTCGAGAACATCCGGCGCGCCCGCGGCGGCGAGGAGCTGCAGCGCTACGACGGCTACACCGTCGCGCCGATCGCGACCTCGCGGCGCAGCCTGTCGTTCGGCGAGTACGACCGCGAGCTGCGCGTGCGGCACAGCGTGCCCGTGCCGGACCAGATCCGCTCGAGCCCCGTGTGGTTCGTGCTCGACCGGTTCGGGCTGCCGCAGGTGTACTGGCATCGGATCCTCAAGGGCCGCCTCTAGCGAACGCATCGCCGCGCGATGCGAGCGGAGCGGGCGCGACGTGGAACACTGGAGGATGTGACCCACATCGGAGCGGCGACCGGCGAGCATGCCACCCAGGGGCCTGAGGGCCGCCAGTTCGCAGTGCGCTGGGCAGGATTGACCGACACCGGCTTCCGCCGCCAGCACAACGAGGACTCGCTCGTGACGCTGCCGCCGGTCTTCGCGGTGGCCGACGGCATGGGCGGGCACTCGCACGGCGACCTCGCGAGCAAGGCCGTCGCCGATCAGCTCGGCACCCTCGGCTCGCTCGAGACGGTCGAGCCGATCGATGTCGTCGAGGCGCTCCGGCGCGCGACCGACGAGATCGAGAAGCTCGGCGACGGCGAGGGCGCCGCGGGCACGACGGTCACGGGCTGCGCGTTCGCGATGCACGAGGGCGCGCCGCACTTCGCCGTCTTCAACGTGGGCGACTCGCGCACGTACGCGATGCTCGGCGAGCGGCTCACGCGCATCACGATCGACCACTCCGTCGTGCAGGAGCTCATCGACGCCGGGCTCCTCACCGAGGAGGAGGCCGAGACGCACCCGGAGGCGAACGTCGTCACGCGCGGCGTGGGCGCCGGCATCGACCCCGTGCCCGACTACTTCCTGCTGCCGATCATGCCGCAGCTGCGCCTGCTGGTGTGCTCCGACGGGCTCACCAAGGAGGTGCACGACATCGACATCGAGCGCATCCTGTGGGAGCACGACGAGCCGGCTGCCGCAGCCTCGGCGCTCGTCGCTGCCGCGCTCGACAACGGCGGCCGCGACAACGTGACCGTCATCGTCGTCGACGTCACGAGGGCACCGACCGTCGACGACGTCGACCGCACCGTGCCTCGGACGACGCTGCGCGACGAGGAGACCAGGCGGTCCTGATGGCGAGGCGGCTCCCCTCAGCGCCGCCGGTCCTGCCCGGCTACTCGCACCTGCACGTGCTGGGCACGGGCGGCTACGCCGACGTGTTCCTCTACGAGCAGGCGCTCCCGCGCCGCCCGGTCGCGGTCAAGGTGCTGCTCGCCGAGCTCGTCGACGAGGACGTCCGCCGCTCCTTCCGCAGCGAGGTCAACCTCATGGGTCGGCTGTCGTCGCACCCGGGCATCCTCACGGTCTTCGGCGCGAGCGTCGCGAGCGACGGCCGACCCTACCTCGTGATGGAGCTCGCGAGCCCCGAGCTGGGGGAGCGCTTCCGCACCGAGCCGCTCGCGCCCGAGGCGGCGCTGCGCGTCGGCATCCGGGTGGGCGCCGCGATCGAGACGGCGCACCGCGCAGGCGTGCTGCACCGCGACATCAAGCCCGCGAACATCCTCACGACCGCGTTCGGGCACCCGGTGCTGAGCGACTTCGGCATCGCCGGCCTCCAGCACGACGCGACCGAGGCGGCGGGCGTCTCGGTGCCGTGGGCTGCGCCCGAGGTGCTGCGCGGCGAGACCGGCGGCACGATCGCGACCGAGGTGTGGTCGCTCGGCGCGACCCTCTTCTCGCTCATCGCCGGCCGCAGCCCCGCCGAGCAGCCGGGTCGCGCCAACGACCACGCGGCCCTCACCGAGCGGATCATCGCGCACGACCTGCTGCCCTCGCGCGCGATCCCCGCGCCGCTGCGCCGCGTGCTCGACCGCGCGCTCGCGGCGAAGCCCGACGACCGCTTCGAGAGCGTCGAGCAGATGCTGCTCGAGCTGCAGGGCGTGCAGCGCGAGCTCGGCTTCGACGAGACGCCGATCGAGGTCGAGGTCGACGCGTGGGCCGCCGCACCGCAGCCCGAGCCCGAGGTCGTCGAGGACTCGGATGCGCTGCGGCTGCGGCAGAAGCGGTCGCGTCGGTCGCCGGGCATCACCGGCAGCCGCATCGACATCTCCGCGTCGACGGGCAGGCGGCAGCCGCAGCCGCCGAAGCGCGTCGCCGTCGGCCTCGGCATCGGCGTCGCGAGCGTGGTGGTGCTCGCCATCGTGGCCGTCGCCGCGGTCGCGCTCTCGAGCGTGTCGCAGCGCATCCCGGTCGTCAGCGAGGTCGCGGTCACCGAGGAGTCCGGCCGCGTCGAGTTCGCCTGGACCGATCCCGGCCTCGTCGGTGCCGACACGTACCTCGTGCGCACCTCCACGGGCGACGCGCTCATCCAGGGCGGCCGGGAGTTCGCGATGACGGGCGCGCCGGGCGACCGGCTCTGCATCGACATCGCGGTGAACCGCGACGGCGCCACCGGCGAGGTCACGACGGCGTGCGGGGAGCCCGTGCCGTGACCCGCCGGACCGGGATGGCGCTCGGCACCCTGCTCGTCGCCGGCGTCGTCGCGGGGGCGGTGCTGAGCCCCGGCTACGTCGCCGTCCAGCCGGAGCTCGACGGCTCGAGCGTCTGGGTCGCGAACGGCGCGGCCGGGGCGATCGGCCTCGCGAACACGGCGAACGGCAGCATCGAGCGGATCGTGCGGGTCGGCGACGTCGACGAGGCGCACGCCACCCCGAGCGGCACGGTCGTGGTCGACCGCGACGCCTCCACCGTCAGGGTCGTGCTCGAGGGCGCGACGCAGCCCGGGCCGGCGGTGCCGATCGTCGCGGGCGCCGTCGTCGGCGTGCGCGACGACCGCATCGTCGTCACCTCGCCCGAGACCGGCGACGTGTGGCGCACGACGACGGGCGCGCTCGCGGAGGGCACCCGGCTCGACGAGCCGGTCGTCGCATTGGGTCGCGGCGGCGTCGCGGTGCTCGGCGAGCGCAGCCTGCTCGCCGCCTCGCCCGGGCTCGGCCGCGTGCTGCGCGTCGACGCGACCGGCGAGACGATCGGGAGCGACCGCGCGCCCGTCTCGCCCGCTGCGCCCGACCTCCAGCTGACCGCGCTCGGCGACGACTGGGTGCTCTACGACGCCGGCTCCGGGGTGCTCTCGACGAGCACGTGGCAGACCTCGGTCGATGGGCAGGGCGTGCAGCTGCAGGAGCCGGGGCCGAGCGCGTCGGGAGTGCTCTACGCGACCTCGGACGCCCTCGTGCGGCAGTCGCTCGGCGTCGGCGCCGAGCAGATCCTCGCCTCCGGCTCGGGCGGTGACCCGGCGCGGCCGGTCGTCGCGGGCGGCTGCACGTTCGCGGCATGGAGCGACGGCGTCGGCTGGCGCGACTGCGCCGCCGCCGAGCCGGTCGTGCTGAGCCTCGCCGACGTCGGCCTCGACCCCGAGCTCCGCATCCTGCAGCGCGGCAGCGCGACCGCGCTCGTCGACGCCGGCACGGGCGACGCGTGGGCGATCGACCACGACGGCGACCGCATCGTCGGCTGGGAGACCGAGGGGGAGGAGCCCGCCCCCGAGGAGCCCGCCGAGGGCGAGACCGTCGAGGAGGTCGTCGAGGCGGCGCCCGCGCCGCCGGTCGCGGAGGACGACGTGCTCGGCGCCCGACCGGGCGCGGTGACGCTGCTGCCCGTGCTGCTCAACGACTCCGACGTCAACGGAGACCCGATCGTCATCACCGAGGCCGAGTCCGACCGGGCCGACGCGCCCGCGTCGATCTCCCCGGATGGGCGCACCATCCGGCTCGAGGCGCAGGAGCAGGGCGTGACGAGCATCCGCTACCGGATCTCGGACGGCACGGCGTCGGCCGAGGCGCTCGCGACCGTGACCGTCGGCACCGGCAACGAGCCGCCCGTGCTCGTGCGACCGCCGCAAGCGGTCATCGAGGCGGGCGGCACGCTCGCGCTCGACGCGCTCGACGGCTGGATCGACCCGGACGGCGACCCGCTCGCGGTCGTCGCCGCGACCGCCGAGGCGCCCGATCGCGTGAGCGTGCGGCCGGACGGACGGCTCGAGTTCCGCGACGGCCGCGCCGGCGCGCAGCGCGAGATCGAGGTGACGGTGACGGACGGGCAGACGACCGAGACAGCCGTGCTCGCCGTCACCGCGCACGCGGGCGCGGTGCCCATCACGGCGCAGCCGATCACCGCCGTCACGCGCGTCGGCCAGCGGCTCGTGCTCGAGCCGCTGCTGACCGCGCAGGGCGGCGCCGGCGGGCTGAGCCTCCACAACGTCGTCGCGGGCGCGCAGCCGGTCCAGCCGAGCTTCGCCGACGACACGATCGTCGTCACGCCCACCGAGCCCGGGCTGCTGCGGTTCGACTACGTCGTCACCGACGGCCGGTCGACGCAGAGCGGCCCGATCGCGGTGCGCGTGCTCGAGGGCGCCGACGCCTCCTCCGCGCCCGTCACGATGCCCGAGCGCGCGGCGCTGCCGGCGATCGGCGCGGTCGAGCTCCACGTCGACGACCTCGCGCACGACCCCGCCGGCGGGGTGGTCGCGGTGCGCACCGCCGAGAGCGACACCGACGCCGTGCGCGTCGAGGTCGTCGACGCGGATCGCGTGCGGCTCACCCTCACCGACGATCTCGAGGGTCAGGCGAGCGTGCGCTACACGGTCACGAACGGCGTCGCGACCTCGACGGGCGAGCTGCTCGTGTCGTCGGCGGCCGCAGCCTCCGTCCAGGCGCCGATCGCGCGCGACGACGAGGTCACGCTGCGCCCTGGTGGCCTGGTCGAGATCCCCGTGCTCGTGAACGACGAGCAGCCCGACGGGCTGCCGCTCGCGCTCGACCCGCAGATCGTCGCGACGCCCGATGCCGGGCTCCTGTTCGTCGACGGCGACCGGTTGCGCTACGTCGCGGGTGACGAGCCGGGCACGTTCTCCGCGACCTACGGCGTGCGCGGACCCGACGGGCAGACCGCCACGGCCGACCTCACGCTGCGCGTCGCCGCCCAGGCCCGCACGACGAACGCCGCACCGGACGCGCCGTCGATCGAGGCGCGCGTCGTCGCGGGAGCGTCGATCGACCTCGCGCTGCCGCTCTCCGACGCCGACCCGAACGGCGACCCCGTGCAGCTCCTCGGGCCCTCGACCGCGCCGGCGCTCGGCTTCGTCACGCAGTCGGGCAGGTCGACGCTGCGCTACCAGGCGGGCGACTACTCCTTCGGCACCGACGAGTTCCGCTACCGCGTCGTCGACGACCTCGGCGCGGTGAGCGAGGGCACCGTGCGCGTCGCGGTCGTCGAGCCCGGCCAGTCCGCGCCGCCCGTGCTGCGCCCCGACGAGGCGGTCATGCGCCCCGACTCGACGCTCGTCGTGCCGGTGCTCGACAACGACAGCGATCCCGCGGGGCTGCCGCTCGAGATCGTCCGCGTCGAGACGTCGTCGCCCGGCGCAGCAGCCGAGGTGCGCGACGGGGCCGTGCTCGTGACCGCGAGCCCCGACGCGACCGAGATCGGCGTCGTCGTGACGGTCGAGAACGCCGCCGGCACGACCGCGTCGAGCTGGCTCCGCGTCGACGTCGACCCGGATGCGCCCCCGCCGGCCGCCGACGTCGACGACGTGCAGGTCCCCATCGAGTCGATCGCCGAGGCCGACGCCGTGCGCATCTCGCCGCTCGCCCACGCCTCGGTGCGCGACGGCCGGACCGACGTGCTCGAGGCGAGCCTGCCGATGCCGGCCGAGGGCGTCGCGCTGCGCGACGACGGCTCGATTGAGGTCGCCGTCGGCGACCGCACGCGCTTCGTGCCGTTCTCGATCACCCGCACCGACGCCCCCGGCACCGTCACGACCGCCGTGATCGCGGTGCCCGGTCGCCTCGACGCCCTCCCGCAGCTCAAGCCCGGCGTCGCGCCGCTCACGGTGCGCGCGGGCGAGACGCTCGAGATCCCGATCGACAGCGTCGTCACGACCGTCGAGGGGGAGGGCGCGCTGCTCACCGATGCGAGCGCCGTCGTCGCTGCGCCGACGGACGGCGCGAACCCCGTCATCGACGAGCGCACGCTCCGCTACGTGCCGCCGGCCGGATACTTCGGTCCCGCGAGCCTCACGTTCGAGGTCACCGACGGCGACAGCCCCACCGATCCGGACGGCAGGGTCGGCACGATCGTGCTGCCCATCGAGGTGACGGCGGGCGACGACGTGCCGCTCACCGTGCTCGGCTCGTTCGTGCAGCTCGAGCCCGACGCGGCGCGCACGATCGACCTCGCGCGCGTCACTCGAGCGCCGGATGCGTCGAGGCTCGCGGGTGCGACGTGGTCGGTGGTCGACGGCGTGCCTGCGGGCTTCGAGGCCTCGATCAGCGGCTCCGAGCTCACCGTCCGCGCCCTGCCCGACACCGACCCGGGCACGATGGCGGAGCTGCAGATCGGCGTCCGCGACGCCGCCGGCGCGGGCGAGCCCGGCGCCGTCGTGCTCTCGGTCATCTCGACGACGAAGCCGCTCGTCGCGCCGCTGCCCGACGCCATCACGATGCAGCGCGGCACGAGCGCCGAGGTGCTGCCGCTCGCTAACGACGAGGCGTCGAACCCGTTCCCCGGTTCGCCGCTGCGGATCGGTGCGCTGCGCGCGACGGGTGCCGCGGCCCGCGGCATCGACGCGGGCCTCCGCGATGGCGCCGTGACGCTCAGCGCGAGCGCGAGCGCGCAGATCGGCGCGACGATCGTGCAGGCGCTCGTGCTCGACATCACCGGCGATCCGCGCCGCGGCGTGTGGAGCCCCATCACCATCACCGTGCAGGACGTGCCGGATGCCCCCGCACCCCCCGTGCAGATCTTCGACGAGCACGTCGACGGGGTCGTGAGCATGGCGATCGAGCCGCCCGCCGACAACGGCAGCCCCATCACGGGCTATCGCATCGTCGGCACCGGCACCGGCGCCGGCATCGACGTCGCGTGCGGTGCCGAGCCGCGCTGCAGGATCGAGGGGCTCGCGGCGGGCGTCGAGCTGCGGCTGCGCGCCATCGCGACCAACGCGCTCGGCGAGAGCGCCGCATCCGAGCCCTCGGAGCCCGTGCACGCCGACCGCCTGCCGGCGCTCGTGCAGGGCGTGACCGCGGTGCCGGCGACCGAGCCGGGCGCCGCCCGGGTCTCGTGGCGCGCCGTGCCGCAGCCGCAGGGCGGCACGCCCATCGAGGCGTACCTCCTGCGCATCACGGGCAGCGGCACCGACCGGCTCGTCCGGGTCGGCCCCGCCGAGCGCTCCGCCGTGATCGCCGACCTCACGCCCGGCCGGGCCTACGCGATCGAGGTCGCGGCTGCGAACGACGCGGGCGTGCCCGACGCGGCGTGGCGATGGCCAACCGCGCCCGTGCCGTTCACCGCCGTCGGCCAGCCCGCCACGACACCCGTGCTCATCACCGACCGCGGCAGCGGCACCGTGACGGCGCGATGGTCGAGCGTCGACGCGGGCGGCGCCACGGGCGTGCGCTACACGGCCAGGATCGTGCCGGTCGCCGACGTGCCGACGCTCGGCTGCTCGAGCGCGGGCACGGGCAGCCCGGCCGGCTCGGCCGCCACGACCGCGACGCTCTCGATCGCCGACGGCTCGCGCGCGGTGGTCGCCGTCACGGCCGACAACGGCTGGCACTGCTCGGTGTCGATCTCCGACCCGGTCTTCGGCACGCCCGCGCCGATCACCGCCGACCAGGTGACGATCGCCGCAGGCAGCCCCGGACAGCTGCGCGACGACGCGCTCGACCTCCAGGTGATCGCCCTCCCCGCCGCGAGCGACGGCATCTGGTTCGAGGCGCGCGTGAGCCAGTCGCCGCAGGCGACGGAGCCCGTGTGGCAGCGGGTGCGCGTCGGCTCGTGGCTCACGCCGACGACGACGTCGTTCACGTACGGGCGCGAGGCGACCGTCGACGTCCGGGTGTGCGCGCCGTCCGGGGCGGGCACGAGCTCGGTGTGCTCGGGGCCGACGCGCGTCGGCAGCGGCATGCCGCTCAGCCTGCTCGCGACCGTCGTCGCCTGCCGGCCGCTCGTGCCGCTCGAGGCGACGCCGCCCGCGAACGCGACCGCAGAGGCGCAGGGGAGCGTGGTCGCGCGCTACCTCGTGGGAGGCGCGTGGACCGAGGAGCAGCCCTCGACCGCGCGCGTCCCCGCCGGGGCGACGCGGGTGGAGGCCTGGGGCGTCGTAACCTACTTGGAGTCCGGTCCCATCCGGGACCCGTCGCCCACCGTGGCGAGCTGCGGGCTGTGAACAGAGGGGAGCCGCCCGTGGGCGTCGACGTCGCGAGCATCCAGGAGCTGTCCGAGCGAGTCGTCGAGGGCGTCGAGCGGGTCCTCGTCGGCAAGCCGCACGTCGTGCAGCTCTCGCTCACCGCGATGCTGAGCCACGGGCACCTGCTCATCGAGGACAATCCCGGCACCGGCAAGACGTCGCTCGCGCGCGCGCTCGCCGCGTCGATCTCGGGGACATCCACGCGCATCCAGTTCACCCCCGACCTGCTGCCCGGCGACATCACGGGCGTGAGCGTCTGGAGCCAGAGCGCAGGCGAGTTCGAGTACCGGCCCGGACCCGTGTTCTCGAACGTCGTGCTGGCCGACGAGATCAACCGCGCGAGCCCCAAGACGCAGTCGGCGCTGCTCGAGGTCATGCAGGAGGGGAGGGTCACCGTCGACGGCGTGCCGCACGCCGTGCCGCAGCCGTTCATGGTGATCGCGACCCAGAACCCGATCGAACACGCCGGCACCTACGAGCTGCCGGAGGCGCAGCTCGACCGCTTCGCGCTCAAGGCGTCGATCGGCTACCCCGATCACGCGTCGACCCTGCGCATCCTCGCCGACTCGGGCGACGAGGTCTCGCCCGAGGCCATCACCCCGGTGACGGATGCGTTGACCGTGCAGGCGATGGCGGCCACCATCCGGGGCGTGCACGTCGAGCCGTCGATCGTCGACTACGTCGCCCGGCTCGTCGAGGCGACCCGCGAGGCCGACGAGGTGCGGCTGGGCGTCTCGGTGCGCGGGGCGCTCGCGCTCGTGCGCACCGCTCGCGCGTGGGCTGCGATCCACGGCCGCGACTACGTGACCCCTGACGACGTGAAGGCGCTCGCGGTCTCGGCGCTCGCGCACCGGCTCGTGCTGCAGCCGGAGGCCGAGTTCGACGACGTGCGGCCGGAGAGCGTCGTGCAGCAGCTCATGCTGACCGTGGCCCCGCCCAGGCGCTGACGTGCGCTGGCTGGACGCGGCCCTGCGAGCGCTCACCCCGTGGGGGTGGACGCTGCTCGCGGTCGTCGTCATGGGCGTCGTGCTCGCGCGCACGCTCGGCTGGAGCGAGGCCGTCGTCGCCGCCGTCGCGGCCGCGGCCCTCATCCTGGGGGCGATCCCGTGGGTCGTCGGCGAGCGCTGGGCGCGCGCCCGCATCGGCCTGAGCGCCGAGCGGGTGCCGGTCGGCGCCGACGCGCTCGCCCTCATCGAGGTCGCGCGCCCCTCGCGGGCCGGCACGCCGAGGCAGGTCGACCTCGGCCTCGGCGACGAGGAGGTCGTGCTCGAGATCCCGCCGCTCGAGGTGGGCGCGAGCGTGCTGCGCAGCGTGCCGCTCGACACCTCGCGGCGCGGCGTGCGCACGATCGGGCCCGCCACGATCATGCGCACCGACCCGTTCGGCGTGCTCGAGCGGCGCCACCAGCTGACGGAGACGCGCTCGCTCGTCGTCCACCCCAGGGTCGTGCGGCTGCCCGGTGGCGCTGGCGGCATCGTCCGCGACCTCGACGGCGAGGCGGCCGCCGAGCGCACGGCCGAGGACGTCTCGTTCCACAGCCTCCGCGAGTACTCGCCGGGCGACGACCGCCGGCTCGTCCACTGGCGCTCGAGCGCGCGCCACGGCACGCTGCTCGTGCGGCAGTTCGAGCCCTCGCGCCGCGCCGACACGCTCATCGTCGTCTCGACCGACCCCTCGGAGTACGACGGCGACGACTTCGAGCTCGCGCTGTCGATCGTCGGCACGCTCGGCCTCGCGGCGATCGCCGACCGCCGCACCCTGCGCGTCGTCGAGAGCCCGACGAGCGAGCGCGGCGCCGCACCGCCGCTCGACTCGGCCACGCGCGAGCGGCTGCTCGACGCGCTCGCGGTGGTCGAGCCGCGCAGCGCCCACGGCATCGCGCAGGCGTCCCGCGCGTCGCGCGGCGGCGCGCCGGGGAGCGTCGCGTGGCTCATCACCGGTTCGGTCGTGCCGGCGCGCACGCTGCGCACCGCGGCGAACGGCATGCCCGCGGGCGTCGTCCCGGTCGTCGTGCGCGCAGCGGTCGGCGCCGTGCCGGCGCGCTCGCGGCTCGGCGACGCCGATGTCGTCACGGTCGGCGCGATCGAGGATCTCGCGCGCGGCATCCGCCAGTCGAGGCCGGCGTGATCGCGCGCCGCGCGCCCGGCGCCGGGCTGCTGCTGCTCGCGATCGCGAGCGCGTGCGTGCCGATGTGGTGGATCTTCGGCACCGCGCAGCTCGTCGTCGCGCTCACCGTCTCGATCCTCGTCGGTGCCGCGATCGCCGTGCTCGGCGCGTGGCGGCGCTGGAGCGGGCTGCTCCTGCTGCTCATGGGCATCGTCGCGCTCGCGCTGCTCGCCGTGCCGCTCACGGCGCCGCAGCGCATACCGCGCGGGGAGTGGCTGCCGGGCCTGCTCGATGCGGGCGCCGCGATCGTGCTCGCGTGGCGGCGGCTGCTGACGATCGGCCTGCCCGTCGGCACGGGCGACTCGCTGCTCATGGCGCCCGTCGTGCTCGTGCTCGCCGGCACGATCATCGGCGTGACGCTCGCGCTGCGCTCCCGCCGGGCCGAGACCGCGGCGCTCGTGCCGGCGGCGCTCGCGAGCTGGTCGATCCTCTGGGGTCCGCAAGACCTGCCCTCGCCGTGGCTGTCGGGCGTCGTCGCGCTCGTGCCGCTCGCCGCCTACGTGACGACCGTGCGCCAGGCGCGCCGCCGCAGCCGCGCCCCCCGAGCGCTCTCGTCGCTCGCGCGCCGCGTCGGCGCCGGCACGCTCGTCGCCCTTCTCGCCGGTGGCGCTGCGGCCGCTGCAGGTGCGCTGCTGCAGCTGCCGGATCGCGTCGTGCTGCGCGGCGCCAGCCCCTCGTCGATCGCGCTCGAGGGCGCATCGCCGCTGTCGGCCTATCGAGCCAACTGGGCGCTCGACACCCGCGACGCCACGCTGCTGACGGTCACGGGCCTCGAGCCGGGCGACCGCATCCGGCTCGCCGCCCTCGACGACTACGACGGCGAGGTGCTCGGCGTCGGGCGTGCGGCGTTCGAGCGCGTCGCCGGCGCGGAGGCCGGGGAGGGCCGCGTCGTCGGCATCACGGTCGCGGGGCTGTCGAGCCCGTGGCTGCCGAGCGTCGGGGAGGCCTCGGCCATCCGCTTCGTCGGACCCCGGTCCGAGGCGCTCGCCTCCGGGCTGCATCGCGACGAGGCGCTGAACGCGCTGGTCGTGACGCCGGGCATCGGGGCGGGCGACGGCTACCAGCTGCTCGTGCAGCCGGGCACGCCCACCGCCGCCGGGGAGCGCATCGCAGCGCTCGAGCCGGCAGAGCCGCTGCAGGGATCCGAGACGCTGCCCGACTCGATGCTCAGCGCGCTCGCGTCGTGGACCGGGGAGGCGAGCACCGCGGGCGAGCGGCTCGCGGCCATGGTCGAGGGACTCCGGGCGCAGGGCTACGTCAGCCACGGGGTGCTCGACGACGAGGCGCCCTCGCGCGCCGGGCACTCGCTCGAGCGGCTCGACGAGCTCTTCCGCGAGCCGATGGTCGGCGACGCGGAGCAGTACGCGACCGCCGCGATGCTCCTCGCCCGTCAGCTCGGCTTCGACGCCCGCGTCGTGGTCGGCTACACGCCCGACCCGATCGTGCCCGGCAGCCCGACGCCCGTGTTCGGCGGCGACGCGGACGCGTGGGTCGAGGTGCGCACCGGCGCCGGCTGGGTGGGCATCGACGTCGTGCCGGAGCCGCGGCCCATCCCCGAGGAGGAGGACGGGGCGCCGTCGGTGGTCGAGGCGCCGCCCGCCCAGCAGGCGCCCGCACCGCCGCCCGGAGGGCAGCAGCAGGGCGCCGACCCCGCAGCGCCGAGCGCGCCGCGGGACGCCGCCGACCCGGCGTCGCGACTGCTCGCCGTGCTGGGAGCGACAGCGGCCGTGCTCGGCCTCGTCGCCCTCGTCGCGGCGCTGCCCGTCGGGCTCGTGGTCGCCAAGGTCATCCGGCGTCGTCGCCGCCGCGCCGCCGACGCGCCGCGCGATCGTGCCGAGGGCGCGTGGACCGAGCTCGTCGACCGCTTGCGCGACCGCGGCGAGGCGCCCGAGCCGCAGGGCACGCGGCTCGAGCAGGCGGGGGACGACGAGCGGATGCGCGTGCTCGCCGACCGCGTCGATCGCGCGGTGTTCGCCGCCGCGCCGCCGACGGACGACGAGGTGGCGGATGCGTGGCGGCTGAGCGACGACGTGCTCGCCGCGCGCGACGCCGGTCACGGCAGGCTGCGGCCCGCGCTCGCGAGCCTCAACCCGGCGTCGCTCGTCGGCCGCTGACCGCTCTCGTCGGGGAGAGCGCTCTCCACAGGGCGAGCGCCCGAGCCGACGCGTCGGGGGCGGAGCAGCGCATGCTCGCCGCATGGAGACCCGGATCGCCCTGCCGCGGCCGCCGACCGAGCCGGATCCGCCATCGTTCCCGCTGCTCGCGAGCCTCGCGCCCGTGCTCGGCGCCGGTGCGCTGTGGCTGCTGCTCCAGACGCCCACGGTGCTCGTCTTCGCGCTGCTCGGCCCGCTCATCGCGCTCGCGAGCGTCGGCGACGGCAAGCGGGTGCGCCGGCGCCGACGACGGCAGGAGCAGGAGCGCTGGCAGTCCGAGCTCGCACGGGTCGCCGACAGGATCGACGCCGCGCTCGACGAGCGGCGGCTCGCCCTCGCGGCCGACCACCCCGGGCCGCGCGCGCTCGCCGCTCGACCGCCGCACGATCCGCATCGCTGGCGTCGAGCGCGGGGCGATCCCGTCGAGGTCGTGCTCGGCACCGGGGCGCTGCCCTCCGGCATCGTCGTGGAGGGCGAGGTGCCGGCCGCCGACCCGTTCGGCATCGCCGCCGAGGCCGAGCGGCTCCGCTCCTTCGCCGCCGTGCTCCGCGGCCCGGTCGTCGTCGACGCGCGAGAGGGGATCGGACTCGTCGGTCCGGGGCCCCTGGCGCTCGCGGCCGCGCGCTCGGCGGTCGTCCAGGTGCTCGACGCGGTGCCGCCCGACGCGGCCGACGTGATCGCGCCCGACGACGACGCGTGGGACTGGCTCGAGGCCGTGCCGCATCCGCTGCACCGCGAACCGGCGTCGGCCGTGCGGGTCGTCGGCGACGGGCTCGAGGTGACCGTCGCCGTCGCGGAGCACGCGTCGTCGCTGCCGCGCGAGTGCCGCGTCGTCGTGCGGATCGCGCTCGACGAGGCGACGGCGGGCGCGCGCTCGTGCGGGCCCGAGGCGATCGCCGAGCGCGAGGCGGCCTCCGCCGCGGCCACGCTCGCGCTCGCCGCCGAGCACGCGGGCATCCGACGTGCGGGTGGGCTGCCAGCGCACGTCGACCTCGACGCGCTGCCGGGGGCGGCGGGCGGGCTCGCGGCCGTCTTCCTCGTCGGCGACGAGCCGATCGAGCTCGACCTCGTGCGCGACGGGCCGCACGCCGTCGTCGGCGGCACGACCGGATCGGGCAAGAGCGAGCTGCTGCTCGCGTGGGTCGCGGCGATCGCCGCAGGCCGCTCCACCGACGAGGTCGCCTTCCTGCTCGTCGACTTCAAGGGAGGCGCCGCGTTCGCGCCGCTCGTCGCGCTCGCGCACTGCGTCGGCGTCATGACCGACCTCGACGAGGGCGGCGCCCGCCGCGCGATCGAGAGCCTGCGGGCCGAGCTGCGGCGTCGCGAGCGGCTGCTCGCCGCGCAGGGTGTGCGCGCGATCGATGCCGCGACCGGGATCGCGCGACTCGTGATCGTCGTCGACGAGTTCGCGGCGATGCTGCAGGAGCTGCCCGACCTCCATCGCCTCTTCGTCGACCTCGCGGCGCGCGGTCGCTCCCTCGGGGTGCACCTCGTGCTGTGCACGCAGCGACCGGCCGAGGCGGTGCGCGACGCGCTGCTCGCGAACTGCGGCATCCGCATCTCGCTGCGCGTCACCCACGAGCACGACGCGGTCGCGATCACCGGCACGCCCGAGGCGGCGGCCATCCCGCTCGCCGCGCGCGGCCGGTGCGTCGTCCGCATCAGCGGCGGTGCGACGCTCACCGCCCAAGCGGCGGTCGCCTCGCCCGCGCACCTCGCGCGCCTCGTCGCCGGCGCCGCGGGTCAGCCGCGGCCGCCGCGGCCCTGGTGCGAGCCGCTGCCCGTCCGACTGCCGCTCGCCGCGGTGCCGACGGCTGGCGGGTCGACGGCACCGCTCGGCCCCGCGCCGCTCGTGCGGCTCGGGCTCGTCGACCTGCCCGCCGAGCAGCGGGTCGCGCCGCTCGAGTGGCGACCCGCCCTCGACGGCCCGCTGCTCGCGATCGGCGGTGCCGCGAGCGGGCGCTCGAGCCTCGCCGACCTCGTCGCGGGACAGCTCGGCTGCGAGGTCGTCGACCGCGAGGACGCCCTGTGGGATGCGCTGCAGGACGCGCGGCAGCGCGCGCCGCTCGTCGTCGACGACGTCGACCTGCAGCTCGCGCGGCTGGGGGAGGAGCAGCAGGGGATCGTCGCGCAGCTGCTCGCGAGGCGGATGCGGGAGGGCGCGCCCGTCGCGCTCACCGCGCGTCGCGTCTCGAGCGCGATGGGGCAGCTCGCGCCGCTCGCCGAGCTGCGCATCCTGCTGCGCATCGCGAGCCGGCAGGAGCACCTCGTCGCGGGCGGCACGGGCCAGCTGCACGACGCGTCGCTGCCGCCGGGAGCCGGCTGGTCGCGCGACGAGCGGATCCAGCTCGCGCTGCCGGGGGCGAGCGCAGCGCGGCGGGAGCCGCGCTCGGTCGCGATGCCGACAGGCCGCGCCGCGATCGTGCTCGGTCCGAGCGTGCCGCTGCCCGCGCTCGCGCGCGCGGCCGCACGCCCGGGGCAGCCGGGCGACGTCGTCGCGGGCACGGTCGCCGAGTGGGAGGCGGCATGGGGCGAGCTCGATCGGCTCCGCGCCGACCGGCCCGTCGTCGCGCTCGGCGTCGACGAGCGGCCGCTGCGGCAGCTGCTGCGGCACGCGCCGCCCGTGCCGCCCATGCGCGGCGAGCCCGCGTGGGTGCTCGAGGGCGGTCGCTTCGAGCGGCTGCGCTACCCCAGCAGCGAGGCGGGGGGCACGGCCTGAACGCCGAGCGACGACGCGACGCCCGGGTGCACGACCGCGCCGCCGGACGTGTTGAGGCCCTCCGCGAGCCCGGCATCCGCCCGCAGCGCCTCGCGCCAGCCGAGGTCGGCGATGCGCGTCGTCGCCGACAGGGTGGCGTTCGTGAGCGCCGACGTCGACGTGCGCGGCACGGCGCCCGGCAGGTTCGCGACGCACGCGAAGACCGCGTCGTGCACGCGGAAGGTCGGCTCGCGGTGGGTCGTCGGCCGAGAGTCGGCGAAGCACCCGCCCTGGTCGATCGCGATGTCGACGAGCACCGAGCCGGGGCGCATGCCCTCGACCATGGCGCTCGTGACGAGCTTCGGAGCCTTCGCGCCGGGGATGAGCACGGAGCCGATCACGAGGTCGGCGTCCGCCACCGCGCCCGCGACCGTCACGAGGTTCGAGTGCAGGGTCTGCACGCGCCCGCCGTAGACGGTGTCGAACTGCCGCAAGCGGGGGAGCGAGACGTCGAGCACCGTCACGCGCGAGCCGAGGCCCACCGCCATCTCGACCGCCGCGGTGCCCGCGACGCCGCCGCCCAGCACGACCGTGTGGCCGGCGTGCGTGCCCGGCACGCCGCCGAGCAGCAGCCCGGCACCGCCCGCGGGAGCGGTGAGCAGCGAGGCGCCCTGCACGACCGAGAGGCGGCCGGCGACCTCGCTCATCGGCGCGAGCAGCGGCAGCGAGCCGTCGGCGGCGCGCACCGTCTCGTAGGCGATCGCCGTCGTGCCTCGCTCGAGCAGCGCGTGCGCGAGCTCGGGCGCGGCAGCCAGGTGCAGGTAGGCGAACAGGGTGAGGTCGTCGCGCAGCAGGTCGAGCTCGCCGTCGACCGGCTCCTTCACCTTGAGCACGAGCTCGGAGTCCCACGCCTCCTCCGCCGTCGCGACGGTGCGCGCACCCGCCGCCACGTATGCCTCGTCGGGGATCCCGCTGCCGACGCCCGCGCCGGCCTCGATGACGACCTCGTGCCCGCGCGCGACGAGCTCGGCCGCGCCGGCCGGCGTCAGGGCGACCCGCGCCTCGTCGGCCTTGATCTCGTGCGGGACCCCGACGAGCATCTACGCGGTCTTCGTCGACGCGATCGCGCGCCCGATGACCTCGACGGCCTCGCGCAGCTGGTCGTCGGTGATGGCGAGGCTCGGCAGGAAGCGCAGCACGTTGTAGTCGGTGCCCGCCGTCAGCACGAGCACGCCGTCGAGGCCGGCCGCCTGCGCGATGGGCGCGGTCGGGATGGGCGCGCCGGAGGACGGGTCGATGAACTCGATCGCGAGCATCGCACCGCGGCCGCGCACCTCGATGATCTCCGGGTGCTCCTCGGCCAGGGCGTCGAGCAGCGGGCGCAGCACGCGCTCGATGCGCTTGGCCTCGCCGTTCAGGTCGTCGGCCTCGATCTGCTCGAAGACCGCGACCGCGGCCGCGCACGAGACCGGGTTGCCGCCGAAGGTGCCGCCGATGCCGCCGACGTGCACGGAGTCCATGATCTCGGCACGGCCCGTGACGCCCGCGAGCGGCATGCCGCCGGCGATGCCCTTGGCCGAGAGCACCATGTCGGGCACCCAGCCGAGCTGCTCCGACGCGAAGGTCGTGCCGGTGCGGCAGATGCCCGACTGCACCTCGTCGGCGATCATGACGACGCCGTGCTCGGTGCACCACTCCTGCATGGCCGCGAGGTAGCCCTCGGCGGGCACGATGAAGCCGCCCTCGCCCTGGATGGGCTCGATGACGAGGCACGAGAGGTCGGTGACGCCGACGTGCTTCTCGAGGTAGTACTGGGTGCGCTCGGCCGCCTCGGCGCCGTTGAGGCCGTCCTGCAGCGGGTAGGAGCCCGGCGCGTGGAAGATGTCGGAGGCGAGCGGGCCCATGCCGGTGGCGTACGGCGCCGGCTTGTAGTTCATCGTCATCGTCAGGTTCGTGCGGCCGTGGTAGCCGTGCTCCACGACGGCGACCGCGCGGCGGCCGGTGTGCCGGCGGGCGACCTTGACGCCGTTCTCGACGGCCTCGGATCCGGAGTTGACGAAGAACGTCTTCTTCTCGTGGTCGCCGGGGGTGTGCTTCGCGAGGTACTCGGCGACGCGCACGTACGGCTCGTACGGCGTCGTGCCGAAGAGCGAGTGGGTGAGCTTGCCGACCTGCTCGCGGACGGCCGCGACGACCGCGTCGTTCGTGTGGCCGACGGTCGTGACGCCGATGCCGCAGCCGAGGTCGATGAAGCGGTTGCCATCGACGTCGGTGATGATCGCGTCGTGCGCCGACTCGATGAACACGGGCAGCTGGTGGGGGATCCCCTGGGGCACCGCCTTCGCCTTGCGCTCGAGCAGCGCGCGGCTGTTCGGGCCAGGGATCTCGGTGACGACGGAGCGGGACGGCGCGGAAACGGCGGTGTCGGTCATGCTCCGATCCTACGCCGCGCAGCGTGCGCCGAGAGCGGGCGGCCTACGCTGAGGCCATGCCGATGCGCCACGCCTACGCCGTCGAGGTGGAATGGACCGGAGCGGGTGCCGAGGGCACGCGCACCTACCGCTCCTACACCCGCGACCACGTCATCCGGATCGACGGGCTGCCCGACATCCTGGGCTCCTCCGACCCGACCTTCCGCGGCGATCGCTCGCGCCACAACCCGGAGCAGCTGCTGCTCGCGTCGCTCGCGCAGTGCCACATGCTCTCGTACCTGCACCAAGCGGCCTCGCGCGGCATCGTCGTCACCGACTACCGCGACGCGGCGAGCGGCACGATGGAGACGTCGGGCACCGGCGGGCGCTTCACCGAGGCCGTGCTGCGCCCGGTCGTGACGATCACGGATGCGTCGCGAGCGGCCGACGCGCTCGACGCGCACGCCCAGGCGAACCGCGACTGCTTCATCGCCTCGTCGGTCGCGTTCCCCGTGCTGCACGAGCCGACGATCGTCGTCGCGGGCGCCGTCGTCGCCGGCGGCCACGCGGGAGGGGAGCACTGATGCGCAGCGTCATCATCCTCGGCTCGACGGGCTCGATCGGCACGCAGACGCTCGACGTCATCCGCGCGAACCCCGGCCGGTTCCGCGTCGCCGGCCTCGTCGCCGGCAGCGACCGCGCCGGGCTCGAGGCGCAGCAGGCGGAGTTCGGCGGCGAGGCGGCGCTCGGCGCCGACGCCGCCGTCACGATGATCGAGTCGGTCGAGTGCGACGTGGTCGTGAACGGCATCACCGGCTCGGTCGGGCTCGCTCCGACGCTCGCGGCGCTCGACGCGGGCCGCTCGCTCGCGCTCGCCAACAAGGAGTCGCTCATCGCCGGCGGCGATCTCGTGATGCGGCGCGCGAAGCCGGGGCAGATCGTGCCGGTCGACTCCGAGCACTCCGCGATCGCGCAGTGCTTGCGCGCGGGCGAGCACGGCGAGGTGCGCCGGCTCGTGCTCACCGCCTCGGGCGGGCCGTTCCGCGGCTGGTCGCGGCAGCGGATGGCCGACGTGAGCCCTGCGGATGCGCTCGCGCACCCGACGTGGGACATGGGCCCGATGGTCACGACGAACTCCGCGACGCTCGTCAACAAGGGCCTCGAGGTGATCGAGGCGCACCTGCTGTTCGACATCCCGCTCGATCGCATCGACGTCACCGTCCACCCGCAGTCGATCGTGCACTCGATGGTCGAGTTCGTCGACGGCTCGACGATCGCGCAGGCCTCGCCGCCCGACATGCGGCTGCCGCTGTCGCTCGGGCTCGACTGGCCGCACCGCGTGCACGGCGTCGGTGCGCCGCTCGACTGGACCACGGCATCCGCGTGGACGTTCGAGCCGCTCGACGAGGCCGCCTTCCCGGCCGTGGCGCTCGCGAAGCGCGTCGGGCGGCTGGGGTCCACCTACCCTGCGGTCTTCAACGCCGCGAACGAGCAGGCCGTGCGGGCGTTCCACCTCGGCGAGATCGGGTTCCTCGACATCATCCCGGCGATCGAGCGCGTGCTCGAGCTGCACGAGCCGGGCGAGCTGACCCTCGAGCGGGTGCTGCAGGCGGAGGCGTGGGCGCGCCGCATCGCCGACGAGGTATGCCGGGTGAACCGCTAGCGATCCGCTGACGCGTGTGCACGCTGTTGCGGCCTGGCGGGGGCGCGGGCGACAAGAGTGTGCACACCACCGCCAGCGTGCGCGTCGGGTGTGCACGCTGTTGCGGCCCAGCGGGCGCGCGGGCGACAGTAGCGTGCACATGGGCCCGGTAGCCCTCGCGGCCGCTAGCTCGGGGTGACCACCACGACCGGGGCGGCCCGGTCGATCGCCGCGACGACCTCGCCGGCGTCGTCCCACCAGCGCTCGTAGTGGTTGGGATCGCGATTGATCTGCACCGCGTGCGCGACGAGCGTCGGCGCCATCGCGTCGCGGCCGTCGATGCGGGCGAGCGCCCGGTAGAAGAGCACGGCCGAGCCGTAGGCGTCCATGCGCACCTCGTACGGTCCCCACGGATCGCGCTGCTGGAACAGGCCGCGCGAGTCGGGGCCGGCGCGATCGCCGCGATCGAGCACCCGCAGGCTCGACTCGCCCATCGCGGTCATCACCGCGACCCGCACGTCGCGCTCGGCCATCCCGAGGTCGCGGCCGGCGCGCATGACGATCGCGGCGTGCTCGAGCTGCTCGCCGCTCCAGCCGCCCACCGAGCGGGGCAGCTCCCCCTCGACGGTCGCCGTCTGCTGCACGGGATCGGGAGCGGGCCGCGTGAGGATCCACGCGAGCAGCAGCACGAGCGCGAGCCCGATGACGCCGAGCACGATGCCGCGCCCATCGGACTGCGACCGCGGGACGCGCTCGGCGACGGTCGCGGCGCCTCTCGATCCTGGGCCGGCTGCCATGCTCGACAGCGTAGGCACCTGGTCTGTGCGACTAGCCTGAGCGGCGATGGAACCCGTCCTGCTCTACATCGTCGGCGTGCTCGTCGTCGTCATCGGCCTCGCCGTCTCGATCGGCCTGCACGAGCTGGGCCACCTGTGGCCCGCGAAGGCCTTCGGCGTGCGCGTCGGCCAGTGGATGATCGGCTTCGGCCCGACGCTGCTCTCGTTCCGCAAGGGCGAGACCGAGTACGGCGTGAAGGCCATCCCGCTCGGCGGCTACATCTCGATGTCGGGGATGTTCCCGCCGCTCAAGCCCGGCGGGGAGTCGCGGGACGCGTCGACGGGCTTCCTCGACACGCTCGTGTCGGATGCGCGCACGGTGAGCGCGGAGTCGATCCAGGAGGGCGAGGAGCACCGCGCGTTCTGGCGGCTCGCGACCTGGAAGCGGATCGTCATCATGCTCGGCGGGCCGTCCATGAACCTGCTGCTCGCGATCGTGCTCTACGCGATCGTGCTGTGCACCTTCGGCATCGCGGTGCCCTCGACGACGGTCTCGACCGTCTCGGAGTGCGTGATCTCGGCGACCGAGGAGCGCAGCGAGTGCGCGGCCGACGATCCCGAGGCGCCGGGCGCCGCCGCCGGGATGCTGCCGGGCGACACGATCATCGGCATCGCCGGCGAGCCGGTCGAGGGCTGGGCCGACGTGCAGGCGGCCATCCGCGACCGCGCGGCGGTGCCGACGCCGTTCGAGGTCGAGCGCGACGGCGAGACGCTCACGCTCGAGGTGACGCCGCTCGCGACCGAGCGCTACGTCTTCGACGACCGCGGGCGACAGGTCGAGTCGGGCGGCGAGCCCGTGACCGAGACGATCGGCTTCGTCGGGGTCGGGCCGCAGTACGTGGTCGAGCAGCAGCCCGCGTCGGCCGTGCTGCCCGCGGTCGGCGACAACGTCCTGCGGGTGGGGGAGCTCATCCTCAACCTGCCGCAGCGCCTCGTCGCCGTGGCGGAGGCCGCCTTCGGGCCGGGGGAGCGCGACCCGGACGGGCCCATCTCGGTCGTCGGCGTCGGCCGCATGGCGGGCGAGATCGCCTCGCTAGACCAGGTGCCGATCCTCGAGCGCGTGAGCGCCATGGTGCAGCTGCTCGCGAGCCTCAACGTCGCGCTCTTCGTCTTCAACCTCATCCCGCTCATGCCGCTCGACGGCGGCCACGTGCTCGGCGCGATCGTCGACGCGGTGCGGCGCGGATGGGCGAAGCTTCGCGGCACCGTCGCGACGCCGCTCGACACGGCGAAGTGGGTGCCCGTGACGCTCGTCGTGACGGGCGTGCTCGGGGTCATGAGCGCGCTGCTCATCTACGCCGACATCGTGAAGCCGGTCAGCCTCTTCAACTGACCCTCAACGTCGCCGGTGGTCGGACATCGCGATATAGCGCTCGAGCGACCATCCGCGACGTAGAAGGGCCGGAGGGGCGTCAGGCCTCGCGCGTGCCCTGGTGGAAGCGCTGCCGCCAGGTGGCGCCGCTGCGCACCCAGAGCGAGCTGCGCAGCGCGCTCGACTCGCCGACCGAGCGCCACACGAGCAGCTGCGCGTCGTCCGAGACGCGGTGCGTCGCGAGCAGCTCGAGCTCGACGGGCGACGGGAGCGGCGCGATCTCGGCGAGCAGCTCGTCGCGGCTCCAGCGGCGGCCCGACGCGCCGATCTCCTCCCACTCCGGGTGCAGGATCGCGGCGACGCTCGCCGGGTCGGCGCGCACCCGGTCGCTCAGCAGCTCGCGCTCGAGCCGCACGACCGTCGCCTCGTCGGGGTCGTCGGCGAGGAAGCCGTCGAGGTCGTCGAACAGGCCCACCGAGGTCGTGGATGCCGCGGCCGGCGCCGCCGCGGCCGGCGCCGGTGCGGATGGCGCCGGTGCGGAAGCGGCCGGCGCGGATGCGTCGGCGGCTGCGGGAGCGTGCGTCCCACCTGAGGATCCCGGCCCTGTCGACCCCGGCCCTGTCGACCTCGGCGCCGAGAACCCCGGCCCCGCATCCGGCACCGCGCCGCGCTGGAACGCGGTCGCCGCGCCGTTCGCGAGCCGGTCGGCCTCCTCGTTGAGCGGATGGCCCGCGTGGCCGCGCACCCACTCGAAGCGCACGACGCCGCCGGCCGCCTTGCGCTCGGTCATCAGCCGGTCGAGCTCCTCGAGCAGCTCGCGGTTCATGACGGGCTTGCCGTCGGCCTTCCGCCAGCCCTTGCGCTTCCACCCGGGCATCCACTGCGTGATCGACTTGATGACGTACTGGCTGTCGCACAGGATCAGCAGCTCGTCGACGCCGACCGTCTGCTGGAGCAGGTCGACGACGGCGGAGAGCTCGCCGATGTTGTTCGTGCCGAGCCGCTGCCCGCCCGCGGCCCAGCGCGCGTCGTCGATGTACCAGCCCCAGCCGGTCGGACCGGGATTGCCGAGGGAGGAGCCGTCGGCCGCTGCGGTGATCATGGTCTCGATCCTGCCAGCCGAGGAGACGCTCGACCTGCGGCGCGTAGGCTGGACGGCATGGCAGCCATCAACCTGGGGAGCCCCGCGCCGCTCACGCTCGCGCCCCGTCGCAAGAGTCGGCAGATCAAGGTCGGCAAGGTGCTCGTCGGGGGAGACGCGCCGGTCTCGGTGCAGTCGATGACCACGACCAAGACGACCGACATCAACGCGACGCTCCAGCAGATCGCCGAGCTCACCGCGACGGGCTGCGACATCGTGCGCGTCGCGGTGCCGAGCCAGGACGACGCGGATGTGCTGCACATCATCGCGAAGAAGAGCCAGATCCCGGTGATCGCCGACATCCACTTCCAGCCGAAGTACGTCTACCAGGCGATCGACGCGGGCTGCGCGGCGGTGCGGGTGAACCCGGGCAACATCCGCAAGTTCGACGACCAGGTCGGCGAGATCGCCAAGCGCGCGAAGGCGGCGGGGGTGAGCCTCCGCATCGGCGTCAACGCCGGCTCGCTCGACCCGCGACTGCTGCAGAAGTACGGCAAGGCCACGCCCGAGGCGCTCGTCGAGTCGGCCGTCTGGGAGGCGAGCCTGTTCGAGGAGCACGACTTCCACGACTTCAAGATCTCGGTGAAGCACAACGACCCCGTCGTCATGGTCAAGACCTACCGGATGCTCGCCGAGCGCGGCGACTGGCCCCTGCACCTCGGCGTCACCGAGGCCGGCCCTGCGTTCCAGGGCACGATCAAGTCGGCGACGGCGTTCGGCATCCTGCTCGCCGAGGGCATCGGCGACACGATCCGCGTCTCGCTCTCGGCGCCGCCGGTCGAGGAGATCAAGGTCGGCATGCAGATCCTGCAGTCGCTCAACCTGCGCGAGCGCAAGCTCGAGATCGTCTCGTGCCCCTCGTGCGGTCGCGCGCAGGTCGACGTCTACTCGCTCGCCGACGCGGTCACCGAGGGCCTCAAGGACGTGCAGGTGCCGCTGCGCGTCGCCGTCATGGGATGCGTCGTCAACGGCCCCGGCGAGGCGCGCGAGGCCGACCTCGGCGTCGCGTCGGGCAACGGCAAGGGCCAGATCTTCATCAAGGGCGAGGTCGTCAAGACCGTGCCGGAGGCCGACATCGTCCAGACGCTCATCGAAGAGGCCCGCAAGCTCGCCGACGAGCAGGGCCTGCCCTCGGGCGAGGCCACGGTCGTCACGACCGCCTGACATGCGCGGGCAGCGGTGACCGGCGCGCCCGCGGCGTCACAGCATCCGGCGCCCCCGCATCCGGCGCAGCGGCGCACCCTCGTGGTGCTCTCCGCCGCGCAGGCGCTCGGCGGCGTCGCGAACGGCGTCGCGCTCGGCGTCGGCTCGCTGCTCGTCGAGCAGGTGACCGGGCGGGCGGAGCTCGCCGGCCTCGCCGCGACCCTGCTCACGCTCGGCGGCGCGGGGCTCGCGGTGCCGCTCGCGCGCCTCGCGCACCACCGAGGCCGCCGCGTCGCGCTCACGACCGGCGCGATGCTCGCGCTGCTCGGCACCGTTCTGCTCGCCGTCGGCGGCACGCTCGGCTCGCCGTGGATCGTGCTGCCCGGCTTCCTCGTGCTGGGCGGAGCGACGGCGGTCAACCTGCAGTCGCGGTTCGCGGCGACCGACCTGTCGCAGCCCCGGCGGCGCGGCCGCGACCTCTCGGTCGTCGTGTGGATGACGACGATCGGCGTCGTCATCGGGCCCAACCTCATCGCGCCCGGCGACGTGCTCGGCATGGCGCTCGGGCTGCCGCACCTCGTGGGCGCCTACGTCATCTCGGGCACCGCCACGGCGATCATGGCCGCGGTGCTGTGGTTCCTGCTGCGGCCCGACCCGCTGCTCGAGAGCCGGGCGGATGCGCCGGAGTCGTCGGGCGCGCGCCCCGCGCTGCGGCTGCGCGACCATCCCCGCGCGATCGCCGCGGTGGTCGCGGTCGCCGGGGCGCACGCGACCATGGTCGGCGTGATGGCGCTCACCCCCGTGCACCTCGAGCACGCCGGCCACGCGCTCGCGCTCATCGGCTTCACCATGAGCGCGCACACCGCGGGCATGTACGCGCTGTCGCCGCTGTTCGGCTGGCTCACCGACCGGGTCGGCGCTCGATCGACCGTACTGCTCGGCGCCGGCATCCTGCTCGCCGCGATCCTCGCGAACCTCCTGCTCGGTCCCGACCTCTCGCCGGTCGGCCTCGCGCTGCTCGGCCTCGGCTGGAGCGCCGCGACCGTCGCCGGCTCGACGATCGTCGCGGCCGCCGTCGAGCAGCCGCTGCGACCCGTGCTGCAGGGTCGGAGCGACCTCATCATGGGGCTCGCCGGCGCGGCCGCGGGCGCGTCGGCCGGGCCGGTGCTCGGGCTCGTCGGCTACGGCGGCCTCAACCTCGCGATGGTGCCCGTCATCGCGACCGTCGCGATCGCCGCGGTGCTCGCGACCCGCAGCCGTTCAGCGACACCCGCCCCGCACCGGGTACCGTGACCGAGGCGACAGCCGCCACCGCCAGCCGTCAGCAGCCTCGAGGAGCCCGCGTGTCGAATGCAGTCCCCGGCAGGGATCCCATCACCCCCGAGGAGCTCGAGCGCGCGAAGCGCATCATCCGCTCCGTGGAGCAGTCGTTCCAGTCGACGGTCGTGGGCCAGCACCAGCTGCTGCGCTCGCTGCTCGTGGCGCTGCTGACCGGCGGCCACGTGCTCATGGAGTCGGTGCCCGGCCTCGCGAAGACGACGGCGGCCGCGACGCTCGCGCGCAGCGTCACCGCGTCGTTCCACCGCATCCAGTGCACGCCCGACCTGCTGCCGAGCGACATCGTCGGCACGCAGATCTACGACCAGCACTCGGGCGAGTTCCGCACGCAGCTCGGCCCCGTGCACGCCAACTTCGTGCTGCTCGACGAGATCAACCGCTCGAGCGCGAAGACGCAGTCGGCGATGCTCGAGGCGATGCAGGAGCGGCAGACCTCGATCGGCGGCGAGACGCATCCGCTGCCCGAGCCGTTCCTCGTGCTCGCGACGCAGAACCCCATCGAGCAGGAGGGCACGTACACGCTGCCCGAGGCGCAGCTCGACCGCTTCCTGCTCAAGGAGATCCTCACCTACCCGTCGCCGACGGAGGAGGCCGAGATCGTGCGGCGCGCCGAGAGCGGCGTCTTCGAGCAGCCCGACGAGCCCGTCGCGTCGCTCGACGACGTGCGGTTCCTGCAGTCGCTCGTCAAGCGCGTCTACGTCGACCAGGCGATCACGAACTACGTCGTGCAGCTCATGTACGTGACCCGGCACGCCGAGGACTACATCGGCGCGCAGCTCGCGAGCTACATCGAGTACGGCGCGAGCCCGCGAGGCTCGCTGTCGTTCGCGCAGGCCGCGCGCGCGCTCGCCCTCGTGCAGGGCCGCGACTGGGTGATCCCGGAGGACGTCAAGGACCTCCGGCACGCCGTGCTGCGGCACCGCCTCATCCTCGGGTACGAGGCGGAGGCCGACGGCGTCAGGAGCGAGGAGATCATCGACGCGATCTTCGCCGCTGTGCGGACCCCGTAGGACCTGTCGTGGAGCGACGACTGCGCAAGGTGAAGACGACCATGTCGATCCACGCGCACCGTCGTACCCTCGAGCTGCTCGACGGCGAGTACGCCTCGATCCACCACGGCCGTAGCCACGACTTCGACGACCTGCGCGAGTACCAGCCGGGCGACGACGTCAAGGACATCGACTGGAAGGCGACCGCGCGCAGCCACGTGCCGCTCGTGAAGCGCTACATCGCCTCGCGGCAGCACAACGTGCTGCTCGTCGTCGACTCGGGCCGCAACATGGCGGCCACGGCGGAGTCGGGCGAGACGAAGCGCGAGATCGCCATCCTCGTCGCCGGCGTGCTCGGCTACCTCGCGACCCGCCACGGCGACCGCGTCGGCCTGCTGATGGGCGACGCCGACCGGCTCGAGAGCATGCCCGAGGGCGGCTCCGAGTCGCACCTCGAGCGCATGCTGCGCCGCATGGATGAGGCGATCGGGCTCGACGGCCCGCACTCCGACCTCGAGGGCGTGCTCGGCCAGGCCGTGCGGCGGATGCGCCGACGCTCGCTCATCGTCGTGATCGCCGACGACATCGCCTACACGCACGACCTCGACGTGCACCTCGGCCGCCTGCACACGCGCCACGAGGTGCTGTGGGTGTCGATCGGCGACGCCGACCTCATGTCGCGCCAGCGGGACCACCGCGAGCTCGTGGGCGTCGACTCCGGCGTCGGCCTGCCGCCCTTCCTGCGCCGCGACCGCGGCCTACGGAGGGCGTTCGACGAGGCGACCGCCGAGCGCCGGGCGCGGCTCGAGACGGGCCTGCGCACGCTCGGCATCGCATCCGTGCGCATCGGCGACAGCGCCACCGCGATCGGCGGCCTCTTCCGCCTGCTCGAGAGGCACCGCCGTGCGCGCCGCTGACCTGGCGCTGCTGCCCGCACCCGACACGTACGGACCCTTCGGCTACGGCCCGTGGTGGCTGCTCGGCGCGATCGCGCTGCTGCTCGTGCTCGCCGCCTACGCGTTCGCCTGGCTCTGGACGCGGCCGCGCGGCATCCTCGAGCCACCGCCTCCGCCGCCGGTGCCGATCGACGTGCGGAGCGTGAAGGAGAAGTACCTCGGGATGATCGACGAGGTCGCGCAGGAGCACGCCGAGGGCGAGCTCGACGCGCGCGGCCTCGCGCAGCGGCTCAGCCTCGTGCTGCGGTTCTTCGCGCACGAGTCGACCGGCGTCGTCGCCGAGGTCATGACGCTGCGCGACCTGCAGGCGGCCGACCTGCCGAGCGTGCACGGCGCGGTCGAGCAGTACTACCCGTCGTCGTTCCGGCGCGCGGCGAAGCACGACCCGGATGCGGCCGTCGCCGCCGCGCGGCAGGTGGTGGCCACGTGGATGTGACGCTGCTGTGGCCGTGGGTGTGGCCGATCGTCGGCGCGGTCGGGTTCGTGCTCGCCGCGCTCGGGCTGTGGCTGCCGAGGCGCCGGCGCGACCGCGGCCTGCCCGTCGCGCACGTCGACCGCATGACGTCGCTCGCCGCGTTCCGCGGCGCGCTGCTGCGCTACCGGCTGTGGATCGGCGGGGCGCTGCTCGCGGCGCTCGTCGGCGTGCTCGTCGCGGGCGCGATCGGCTCGAGGCCCTCGGGCATCAGCGCGAACCAGGAGGAGGACTACAAGCGCGACATCGTGCTGTGCCTCGACGTCTCCGGCTCGATGGTCGACGTCGACGCCGAGATCCTCGGCGTCTACCAGCAGATCGCCTCGGAGCTCGATGGCGAGCGCATCGGCATGCGCATCTTCGACGCCTCGAGCGTCATGGCCTTCCCGCTCACGAGCGACTACGACTACATCGCCGGCCAGCTCGGCCGCTACGAGCGCGCACTCAGCGGCACGCTCGGCCCCGACGAGCAGTTCAACTACCTCGCCGGCACCGCGAGCGGGCTCGGCGCGTCGCTCGTCGGCGACGGCCTCGCGTCGTGCGTGCTCGACTTCGCCGACCTCGAGGCGAGCGAGCGCCCGCGCTCGATCATCCTCGCGACCGACAACGTCGTGAACGGGCAGCAGATCTTCTCGCTCCCGCAGGCCGGGCAGCTCGCGGTCGACAACGAGGTGCGCGTGTACGCCATCAACCCGTTCGACTTCGGCGGCGACATGGCGTCGCAGGAGCTGCGCGACGTGGCCGAGGGCACCGGCGGCTCGTACTTCGCGCTCGACTTCGCGCAGACCGTGCCGCAGATCGTCGACCGCGTCAACGCGATCGAGGCCGGCTACATCGAGACGCCCCCGCAGGTGCAGATCATCGACCGGCCGGGCTCGCTGCCGCTCATGGTGCTGCTGCTCGTCGCCGGCGTCTGCCTGATCGCCTGGAGGGTGCGACTGTGATCACCTTCCACCCGACGCTCCCCGTCGTCGTCGCCGTGCTCGGCGCCGCGATGCTCGCGCTGTGCGTCTGGCAGCTCATCGTCATGCGCGGCCGTCGGCTCGCGTGGCTGCGCCGCTCGCTCCTCGTGGTGCTCGCCGTCGCGATGGCCTTCCGCCCCGCCGTGCCCGGCGGCGAGGTGCCGACCGCGACCATCCAGGCGCGCGTGTTCGTCGTGATCGACACGTCGCAGTCGATCGCGGCCGAGGACTGGGGGAGCGAGCCGCGACTGACCGGCATGCAGGAGGACGTCGTCGAGATCGCGCGCGCCTTCGCGGGCGCCGACATCTCCGTCATCTCGTTCGACTCGCAGCCCATCCTGCGCGTGCCGCTCACCGACGACGGCTCCGCGGTGATCGAGATGGTGCGGGCGCTCCGCCCGGAGATCGCGCAGCAGTCGCGCGGCACCTCGGTCGCGGTCGCGCACGACCTGCTGCGCACCGAGCTCGAGCGCAGCGAGGCGGCCGAGCCGGACTCGCCCGCGATCGTCTTCTACCTCGGCGACGGCGAGCACACGGCCGAGGAGCCGCCGCAGTCGTTCGACGACGTCGCGGGCCTCGTCGATCGCGGGCTCGTGCTCGGCTACGGCACGGAGCAGGGCGGGCGGATGCGCGTGTCGAGCTTCGACCCGGCGGCGCAGGAGCAGTACCTGCAGGACCCGGCGGGCGGCGACGCGATCTCGAGGATCGACGAGGCGCAGCTCGGCGCGATCGCCGACCAGCTCGGCATCACCTACCTGCACCGCGGCCCCGGGCTGCCGCTCGCCGACGCGCTCGGGCCCATGGCGGCGGCCGACGGCGAGGCGAACCTCGACCGCACCGAGGAGGCGCGGCTCGAGATCGCCTGGGTGCTCGGCGTGCCGATCGCCCTGCTGCTCGCGTGGGAGGCGCTCAGCCTCGCCCGGTCGCTCCGCGCGACCCGAGGCATCCTGCGCCGGGAGGGCGCACGATGAGCCGGCGCGTGCTCACCGACGGGCAGCGGCGCACGCTGCGGTGGTGGCTCATGCTCGGGCTCATCCCCGTCGCGCTCGCCGTGCTCGTCGTCTCGACGAAGCTCATCAGCGTCAACGTGCTCTCGCAGACCGCGATCGACCGCTTCGAGGGCAGGGCCTACTCGCAGGGCGCGGAGGCGGCTCGCGGGCTCGAGCTGTGGAACTGGGTCGAGCCGTGGAAGGGGCCGTTCGGCCTCGGCGTGAACCTCACCATGGCCGGCTCGCTCGAGGAGGGCAGGGCCAAGCTCGAGGAGTCGCTCGTGCTGCACGGCGAGCCGGTCACGCCGACGCAGGTGCACGAGCACTGCGTCATCGTCGCGTCGCTCGTGACGACGATCGAGAAGCAGGGCGACGTCGCGCGCGAGGCCGACGACACGCAGGCGGCCAACGGGTTCTACAACGAGGCGCTCGCGATCATCGAGGCGCTGCCCGAGGGCTGCCTCGACGAGCCGCTGCCCGACGAGGCCGACACCGCCGAGCAGTTCGAGGCCGCGACCCCGCGCATCGAGGAGAAGATCGAGGACGAGTCGACCGACGAGAGCGACGGCGACGGCGAGGGCGAGGGCGAGCCGCAGACGCCCGAGGAGCAGCTCGAGGAGCAGAACCAGGAGGCGCAGGGCGAGCAGCAGCAGCAGGACCAGTACGACCAGGGCGGCGAGGACGGCAGCGGCGGCACGGGCGTCGACCGGCCCTGGTGACGACCGGGAACTCGCGAGTGCCTAGACTCGCAGGGTGATCCGCCTCTCCCAGCTCTTCTTCACGACGCTCCGCGAGGACCCGGCCGAGGCCGAGGTCGCGAGCCACCGACTGCTGCTGCGCGCCGGCTACATCCGCCGCGCCGGCGCGGGGCTCTACTCGTGGCTGCCGCTCGGTCTCCGGGTGCGCCGCAACATCGAGCGCGTGATCCGCGAGGAGATGACGGCTGCGGGCGCCCAGGAGGTGCTCTTCCCGGGACTCCTGCCGCGCGAGCCCTACGAGCGCACCGGCCGCTGGACCGAGTACGGCGACGGCATCTTCCGGCTCCAGGACCGCAAGGGCGCCGACCACCTGCTCGCGCCGACGCACGAGGAGGTCTTCACGCTGCTCGTGCAGGACCTCGTCTCGAGCTACAAGGCGCTGCCGCTGACGATCTTCCAGATCCAGGACAAGTACCGCGACGAGGCCCGGCCCCGGGCGGGGCTGCTGCGTGCGCGCGAGTTCTCGATGAAGGACGCCTACTCGTTCGACGTCGACGACGCCGGCCTCGAGGCCTCCTACCAGCGCCAGCGCGACGCGTACGAGCGGATCTTCCAGCGGCTCGGCCTCGAGTACGTCATCGTCTCGGCCGACGCCGGCGCGATGGGCGGCTCGAAGTCGGAGGAGTTCATGCACCCGACGCCCGTCGGCGAGGACACGATCGTGCGCTCGGCGAGCGGCTACGCCGCCAACGTCGAGGCGTTCGAGACGGTCGCTCCCGAGCCGATCGCGATCGAGGGCCAGCCCGAGGCGGTCGTGCGCGACACCCCCGACACGCCCACGATCGAGACGCTCGTCGCCGACGCGAACGCGCGCTTCCCGCGCGAGGACGGGCGCCCCTGGACGGCCGCCGACACGCTCAAGAACGTCGTGCTGCGCCTCACGCACCTCGACGGCAGCCGCGAGCTCGTGGTGATCGGCCTGCCCGGCGACCGCGAGGTCGACGCCAAGCGCGTCGAGGTCGCGTTCCAGCCCGCCGAGGTGACCGCGGCCGACGACGACGACTTCAAGGCCAACCCCGGACTCGTCAAGGGCTACATCGGCCCGTGGTCGACCGCCGGCGCCGTGCTCGGCGAGGAGGCGGCGACGGGCATCCGCTACCTGCTCGACAAGCGCGTCGTCGACGGCAGCGCCTGGCTCACCGGCGCGAACGAGCCCGGCAAGCACGTCTTCGGCCTCGTCGCCGGGCGCGACTTCGTCGGCGACGGATGGGTCGAGGCCGCCGACGTGCGCGACGGCGACCCCGCCCCCGACGGCTCCGGCCCGGTCACGCTCGACCGCGGCATGGAGGTCGGCCACGTCTTCCAGCTCGGCCGCAAGTACGCCGAGGCGCTCGGGCTCAAGGTGCTCGACCAGAACGGCAAGCTCGTCACCGTGACGATGGGCTCGTACGGCATCGGCGTCACGCGCAACCTCGCGGCGATCGTCGAGAAGTCGCACGACGAGCGCGGCATCATCTGGCCGCGCGAGATCGCGCCGTTCGACGTGCACGTCGTCGCGACCGGCAAGGACGCCGCGACC
>NZ_BAAAKK010000006.1:79240-82766 GCF_039527715.1 Agrococcus citreus | reverse complement strand
CGGAGGCCGTCGTCGCAGGCATCGAGGCGCGCGGCCTCGAGGTGCTCTACGACGACCGGCCGAAGGTCTCGCCCGGCGTGAAGTTCGGCGATGCCGAGATCATCGGCGTGCCGCAGATCGTGATCGTCGGCCGCGACGCCGCTGCGGGTCTCGTCGAGGTGTGGGACCGTGCGACGGGGGAGCGGCAGCAGGTCGCGATCGACGCGCTCGAGGGCGCGCTCGGCCGCTAGCTGCTGCGCCGGTCCTTCGCGGGCCGCTCGTCCGTCGCGGCCGGCAGCACCGTCCACTGGCCGGTCACCGACTCGGCGTCCTCCCACACCTCGACGCCGCGCAGCTCCGGCAGCATGTCGCGCGTGAAGACCGGGTCCTTGCCCGCCTTGCGCTGCTCGTCGAAGTTCTTCAGCAGCTTGAAGGCGACGCCTGAGAGCAGCCCGATCGCGATGAGGTTGACGATCGCCATGACGCCCATGAGCAGGTCGGCGGTGTTCCAGATCGTCGCCGTCGCGATGACGGAGCCGCCGAGCACGGCGACGACCGCGAGCACGCGGTAGACGGTCAGCGCCGTGCGGCTCTCGGTGATGAACTCGATGTTCGACTCGCCGTAGTAGTAGTTGCCGATGATCGACGAGAACGCGAGCAGGAAGACGATGAGCGACAGCGCGATGCCCGCCCACGCGCCGAGCTCGCCCGTGACGGCGTCGAACGTCAGGCCGATGCCGCCCTCGGCGCCCGTCAGGTCGGGCGTCGAGACGAGGATGATGAACGCCGTGATCGAGCAGACGAGGAACGTGTCGAAGTAGACGCCGAGCGTCTGCACGAGGCCCTGCTTCGCGGGGTGCGTGACGGCGGCCGAGGCGGCGCCGTTCGGGGCGGAGCCGAGACCGGCCTCGTTCGAGAACATGCCGCGCTTGACGCCCTGCATGATGATCGTGCCGATCGCGCCGCCCGCCACCTGCTGGAAGCCGAAGGCGCCCGCGTAGATCTCGCCGAGCACGCGCGGCACCTCGGTGATGTTCATCCCGACGATGAGGAGGCCGAGCAGGAGGTAGAGCAGCGCCATCGCGGGCACGAGCGACTCGGTCACCTTCGCGATGCGGCGCACGCCGCCGAAGACGATGAGGCCCGTGAGGATCGCGACCACGATGCCGATCGCCCACGGCAGCCACGCTGCGTCGGAGCCGACCGTCGACGTGATCGTCGCGACGATCGTGTTGGCCTGCAGCGACGAGAAGGCGAAGGGGAAGCAGACGATGAGGATGACGGCGAAGAGGATGCCCATCCACCGGGCGCCGAGGCCACGCTGCATGTAGTACGCCGGGCCGCCGCGGAACCCGTCCGCGTCGCGGTGCTTGTAGAGCTGGGCGAGGGTCGACTCGATGAACGACGACGCGCCGCCGACGAACGCCATCGTCCACATCCAGAAGACCGCGCCCGGCCCGCCGATCGCGATCGCCGTCGCGACGCCCGCGATGTTGCCGACGCCGACGCGGCTCGCGGCCGAGATCGTGAAGGCCTGGAACGACGACACCGACTGGTTGCTGCCGTCGCGCGCCTTCGGCGTCTTGTCGGTCAGCACGCGGAACATCGAGGGCAGCAGTCGCAGCTGCACGACGCCCGTGCGGATCGTGAAGTAGATGCCCAGCAGGGCGAGCACCGGGAGGACGACCCACGTCCACCAGAAGTCGCCGCCGGTGAGCACGAGGTCGTCGAACGCTTCCATGCGGGCCACACTAGTTCGTGCGCCTCGCGAGCGCGGTAGAATGATCGGTCGGCATCGGATGCCGGCTGAGCAGCAGACCAAGGAGCCACAAGTGAAGATCGATCTGACCGTGCTGAAGACCGTCGAGCGCGAGCGGGAGATCTCCTCGGACGCCCTGATCCACATCATCGAGCAGGCGATCCTGCAGGCGCACATCAAGTCGGCCGAGAGGCCCGTCGAGAAGGCGGGCGACAAGCCCGTCGCGGCGGCCCCGCAGCCGCGCGTCGAGGTGAACCGCTCGACCGGCGAGGTGACGCTCTACGAGCCCGAGCTCGACGAGGACGGCAACCGCATCGGCGAGTCGGTCGCGACCACCGACGACTTCAGCCGCATCGCCGCATCCGCCGCGAAGCAGGTCATCTTCCAGGCCCTGCGCGAGAAGAGCGACGAGACCGTGCTGGGCGCCTACAAGGACCGCGAGGGCGACATCATCGCCGGCATCGTGCAGCAGGGCACGAACCCGCGCATGGTGCACGTGAAGCTCGGCGACGACATGGAGGCGCTGCTGCCGCCCGAGGAGCAGGTGCCGGGCGCGGAGTACAAGCACGGCCAGCGGATGCGCGTGTACATCACGAAGGTCGAGCGCGGCCAGCGCGGCCCGCAGGTCACCGTGAGCCGCACGCACCCCTCGCTCGTGCGCCGGCTCTTCGCGCTCGAGGTGCCGGAGATCGCCTCCGGCGCGGTCGAGATCGTCGCGATCGCGCGCGAGGCGGGCCACCGCACGAAGATCGCGGTGCGCGCGACGCAGCCGGGCATCAACGCCAAGGGCGCGTGCATCGGCGAGATGGGCGCGCGCGTGCGCGCCGTGCAGGCAGAGCTCGGGGAGGAGAAGGTCGACATCGTCGACTACTCCGAGGACCTGCCGTCGTTCGTCGCCAGCGCGCTGAGCCCCGCGCGCGTGTCGGACGCGTTCATGCTCGACGAGAAGACGCGCGCCGTGCGCGCGCTCGTGCCCGACTTCCAGCTGTCGCTCGCGATCGGCAGGGAGGGCCAGAACGCCCGCCTGGCCGCGAAGCTCACGGGCGCGAAGATCGACATCCAGCCGGATTCGGTCATGGATGAGGACTGACCCCCCTGTCTCCCGGGCGCGCCGTGCGCTAGACTCGTGACCATCCGTACGTGTCTTGGCTGTCGCGCGCGCACCGAACCCGCACTCCTCGTGCGGATCGTGGGCGCAGGCGGGGCGGCGGTCGTCGATCTCGATCGACGGCTTCCCGGCCGCGGCGCGTGGGTGCATCCGACGCAGCAGTGCGCGGAACGAGCAGTGCGAGCGATCCCGCGGGCACTGCGCGACAAGCACCTGGACACATCGCCCATCGCACGGTGGGCACAGGACGGGCTCGCACCGAGCCCCGACCGAAGGAACGAACACCCCATGGACAACTGATGAGCACCTCGAAATGAGAACCGTCAGCATTTGATGTCCGCCCTGTCCTGGGCGGACCAGGACAGGAGACAAGTGGCAAACCCACGTGTGCACGAGATCGCCGCCGAGATCGGCGTCGAGAGCAAGGTCGCGATGGCCAAGCTCAAGGAGATGGGCGAGTTCGTCAAGGGACCCGCCTCGGCGATCGCACCCCCGGTCGCTCGCAAGCTCAAGGCCGCGCTCGCGGCCGAGAGCGCACCCAGCGCGCCCGCGGCTGAGGCCGCGAAGGCGCCGGCGAAGACCACCGCCAAGCCCGGAGGCGCCCGCAAGGCCGCGACTCCCGCGCCCGCCCCCGAGGCGCCGGCCCCCGAGGCTGCGCCGACCCCGGCGCCCGCGCCGAA
>NZ_BAAAKK010000006.1:78860-79229 GCF_039527715.1 Agrococcus citreus | reverse complement strand
CGCCGAAGGCCGCGCCCGCCACGCCTGCGACGGCGGCCCCGACGCCCGCAGCGGCGGCCGAGGCGCCCGCACCCGCGGCCCCCGCATCCGCCGACCCCGCGCCTGCGGCGCAGGGCGACGACGGTGCCACGCCGAGCGCGATCCCGCGTCCGATGGGCCGACCGGGAGCCCCCCGACCGGGCAACAACCCGTTCGCATCGACCCAGGGCATGGGCCGACCCCGCGTCGGCAACAACCCCTTCACGAGCAAGGCCGGCCCCGGTGGCCCGCGCCCGGTGGCGCCGCGCCCTGGCGCTCCCCGTCCCGGTGCTCCGCGACCCGGCGCCCCGCGTCCGGGCGCGCCCCGACCGGGCGGCGCCGGTCGTCCCG
>NZ_BAAAKK010000006.1:70710-78855 GCF_039527715.1 Agrococcus citreus | reverse complement strand
GTGCCGGCGGCCGTCCCGCCGGTGGCTTCCAGCGTGCCGGTGCGGGTGCTCCCGGCCCCGGCGCTCCCGGTCGTGGCGGTCCTGCGTTCGCGGGCCGTCCCGGTGGCGGTCGCGGTCGCGGCGGCACTGCCGGCGCGTTCGGCAAGGGCGGCGCGAAGGGCAAGTCGCGCAAGTCGAAGCGCACGAAGCGGCTCGAGTTCGAGATGCGCGAGGCGCCGTCGATCGGTGGCGTCAAGGTCCGTCGCGGCGACGGCACGACCGTCGTCCGGATGCGCCGCGGCGCATCGATCGCCGACTTCGCCGAGAAGATCGACGCGAGCCCCGGCGACCTCGTGACCGTGCTGTTCCACCTCGGTGAGATGGCGACGGCGACGGAGTCGCTCGACGAGGCGACCTTCGAGCTGCTGGGCGCGGAGCTCGGCTACCGCATCCAGATCGTCAGCCCCGAGGACGAGGACAAGGAGCTCCTGGAGGGCTTCGACATCGACCTCGAGCAGGAGCTCGAGGACGAGACCGACGAGGACCTCGTCTACCGCTCGCCCGTCGTCACCGTCATGGGTCACGTCGACCACGGCAAGACGCGACTGCTCGACGCGATCCGCGGCGCCAACGTCATCGAGGGCGAGGCCGGCGGCATCACGCAGCACATCGGCGCCTACCAGGTGTGGCAGGAGCACGAGGGCGAGGACCGCGCGATCACCTTCATCGACACCCCGGGCCACGAGGCGTTCACCGCCATGCGTGCCCGTGGTGCGCAGGTGACCGACATCGCGATCCTCGTGGTCGCGGCCGACGACGGCATCATGCCCCAGACGATCGAGGCGCTCAACCACGCGCAGGCAGCCAACGTGCCGATCGTGGTCGCGGTGAACAAGGTCGACAAGGAGGGCGCGAACCCCGCCAAGGTGCGCCAGCAGCTCACCGAGTACGGCCTCGTCACCGAGGAGTACGGCGGCGACACGATGTTCGTCGACGTCTCGGCGCTCGCGCGCACCGGTATCGAGGAGCTCCTCGAGGCCGTGCTGCTCACCGCCGACGCCGGTCTCGACCTGCGCGCCAACCCCAACAAGGAGGCTCGCGGCGTCGCGATCGAGGCTCGCCTCGACAAGGGCCGCGGCGCGGTCGCGACCGTGCTCATCCAGTCGGGCACGCTGCGCGTCGGCGACGCGATCGTGGCGGGCACGGCCTACGGCCGCGTCCGTGCGATGGTCGACGACCGCGGCGAGCTGGTCCACGAGGCCGGCCCGTCGATGCCCGTCCAGGTGCAGGGCCTCTCGAGCGTCCCCCGTGCAGGTGACAGCTTCATCGTCACCGAGGAGGACCGCACCGCGCGCCAGATCGCTGAGAAGCGCGAGGCCGTGGAGCGCAACGCGCAGCTGGCGAAGGCCCGCAAGCGCCTGTCGCTCGAGGACTTCAAGCTCGCGCTCGAGCAGGGCAAGGTCGAGACGCTCAACCTCATCATCAAGGGCGACGTGTCGGGTGCCGTGGAGGCGCTCGAGGAGTCGCTCATGAAGATCGAGATCGACGACACCGTCGACCTGCGGATCATCCACCGCGGTGTCGGTGGCGTGACCGAGTCGGATGTGAACCTCGCGACGGTCGACTCGGCCGTCATCATCGGGTTCAACGTCCGCCCCGACCCGAAGGCTCGAGAGCGCGCTGCCCGCGAGGGTGTCGACATCCGCTTCTACAACGTGATCTACGCGGCCATCGAGGACGTGGAGAACTCGCTGAAGGGCATGCTCAAGCCGGAGTTCGAGGAGAAGCAGTCGGGCGTGGCGGAGATCCGCGAGGTGTTCCGCTCGTCGAAGTTCGGCAACATCGCCGGCTGCATCGTGCGCTCGGGGACGATCACCCGCAACGCGAAGGCGCGCGTCATCCGCGACGGCGTCGTGCTGGCCGATGGCCTCGCCATCGAGTCGCTGCGCCGCTTCAAGGACGACGTCACCGAGGTCCGCACCGACTTCGAGTGCGGCATCGGCCTCGGCAAGTTCAACGATCTCCAGATCGGTGACGAGATCGAGACCACCGAGATGGTGGAGAAGCCGCGCGTCTGACACGCGACAAGGGTGTGGGGCGGCTGCGGTCGCCCCACACCCGTCTCTAGGACCGGAGGAACGACATGGCAGAGAACCCCAGGGCGAGGAAGATCGCCGACCGCATCCACGAGATCACCGTGCGCGCGCTCGAGCACGAGGTGCGCGACCCGCGGCTCGGCTTCGTCACGATCACGGCCGTGCGCATGACCGGCGATCTCCAGCACGCGTCGATCTTCTACACCGTGTACGGCACGGACGAGGAGCGCGAGGAGACCGCGAAGGCGCTCGCGAGCGCGAAGGGCGTCGTGCGGCGCGAGATCGGCAAGGGGCTCTCGCTCCGGCTGACCCCGTCGATCGAGTTCTTCCTCGACGCGCTGCCCGAGAGCGCCGCATCGATCGAGCACCTGCTCGACGAGGCGCGCGTGCGGGACCGCGCCGCGCAGGAGGCGGCTGCCGCTGCGCAGTACGCCGGCGACGCCGACCCGTACAAGAAGCCGCGCGAAGCGGACGACGAGGACTGAGCAGCCCGGTTCGTACGCCGGACGCCGTCAGGCGAGCCGGCGCACGAGCCGCAGCTCGCGCAGCTCCGTCGCGCCGCCCGCGGCGCCGAGCCGCTCGGTGCCGTCGGCGTGCCAGTCGTGGCGGCCGTAGAACCGGAACGCTCGCTCGTTGCCGTGCAGCACCCAGAGGTACGCCTCGCGCCACCCGTCGGAGCGCAGCCCGAGCACCGCGTGCTCGATGAGCGCGTGGCCGGTCCCCGTGCCCCAATGGCCGGGCAGCACGTAGAGCCCGGCGAGCTCGCCTCGGCCGGCATCCTCCGCGTCGCGACCGCGACCGAACGTCGCCCAGCCGGTGATGGCGCCGTCCGCCTCGGCCACGAGCATCCGGTGCACGGCGTCGCCGTCGCCGTAGCTCGGCTGCCCGGCGCCCGTGCGCTCGAGCCACCGCGTCCACATCTGCTCGCGCTGCTCGACCCGCTGCGCGTCGAGCACGGCGTCGTCGATGAGCCCGCGGTAGGCCGCGCGCCACGTCTCGACGTGGACGGTCGCGACACCGCGGGCATCCTCGACGGTCGCCGGGCGGACTCGCGTCACCATGGTCAGGCCTCGGCGAACCGCAGCCGCCGCGCGGCGAGGTCGGCCTCGGTGAGCCTGACGCGGATGCGCGTGCCCGGCCCGGCGGCCGTGTCGCACGCGGCCTCGGTGGGCGGGTCGAGCAGCTGGATCGTCGCGCCCTCCTTGCGCGTCTCGACCACGACGGCGTCGAACTCCTCGCCGATCCGGTGCCGCAGCACGGCGATCTCGACCGCGTCGATCGACTCGCGCTCGAGCCGCGACGCCAGCTGGCCCGACGCCTGCATGATCTCGGGCAGCCCCTCGAGCCCCTCAGTGGCCCACGCGGGGATCTCACGGCCGTTCGCGATCGCATCGCAGTGCGCGAGCACGTACCGGTCGACGAGCCGCCGCAGCGGTGCCGTGGTGTGCGCGTACGGGGCGCCGATCGCGGCCTGCTCGAGCTCCGACGCGACCGAGTCGTCGTCGAGCACCGTGTAGGAGGCGCCGCGGAACAGCCGCCGCGCGGCCTGCAGGATCGCGAGCGTCGTGGGCTTCGAACGATCGAGCCGGCGCAGGAACGCGCCGTAGTGCTCGCCCTCGACCCACTCCTCGCCGATCGCGCGCACCTCGGTGCGGAAGCGCTCGACGTCGCCCGGCGGGGGCACCGGCATCGTGCGCAGGATGCCGCGCTTCGCCCGCAGCTGCAGGTTCGCCGCCTCCATGCCCGTCATGAGCGACAGCTGGGCGTTCCAGCGCTCGACCGGCAGCAGCTCACGGCGCTCGATCGCGAAGTCGTCGCCGTCGCGCACGACCTGCTCCTCGGGCATGTCGAGGCTCGCGCCCTCGCGGGCCTCCTCGAGCGCGATCCGCAGCTCGCCGATCTCGCGGAGCAGGCCGAGCATGGCGTCGCCCGCGTCGACGCGCCGCTGCGCCTCGACGTAGGTCAGCTGCGCGCGCGAGCGCACGCGCGCCCGCTCGAGCGTCGTCTCGGTCACGTCGCCCGACGCATCCAGGTGCATCGTCCAGACGTACGCGCTGCGCTCCTGCCCCTCGAGCAGGCTCGCGGCGCCCTCGCTCACGATCGGCGGATGCAGCGGCACGCGGCCGTCGGGCGCGTACATCGTCTGCCCGCGGCGCCGCGCCTCGGCATCGATCGCGCCGCCCGGCTCGACGAACGCGGGCACGTCGGCGATGGCGTAGCGCACGACGAACCCGTCGCCGTCGCGCTCGAGGTGGAGCGCCTGGTCGAGGTCGGTCGAGCCCTCCGGGTCGATCGTGACGAAGTCGACGTCGGTGCGGTCGGCGTCCGGCAGTCGCGGCGAGGCGGCGTACGCCTCGGCCTCGGCCTGCGCGGCGGGCGGGAACTCGGCCGTGAGTTCCAGCTCCTCGCGGATGGCGGCGAGGGCGGCGGCGAGCTCGTCGCTCGCATCGGTCAGACGCGCGTGTCGTGCCGGCATGCGTCACAACCTAGTCGGGCAGCCTGACCGCTCCGGGCTCTCGCACGACGAGGCCGTCGGCCGCGAGCGACGCGACGGCGCGCTCGAGCTGCTCGGCATCGGGCCACAGCGGCGTGAGCTCGGCCTCGGCGAGCGGCACGTCGACCGCGCGCAGCGCGCGCAGCACCGTGCCGCGCGCCTGCCGGTCGCTGCCGGCGAAGGCGCCCTGGCGGGGCGCTCGCCTGCCCTCGAACGCGGGGTAGCCGGCTGCCCGCCAGGCGCAGGCCGCCGCGATCGGGCACGCGTCGCACCGCGGCGCCCGAGCCGTGCAGACGAGCGCGCCGAGCTCCATGAGCGCGATCGAGACCACGGATGCGTCGGCGGGGGAGGCGGGCAGCAGCGCCTCGACGCCGGCGAGGTCGCGCCTCGCGGCCGGCCCGGCCTCGCCCTGACCGTGCACGGCCCGCGCGACCACGCGGCGCACGTTCGTGTCGACCACCGGGTGCCGGTCGCCGAAGTGGAAGACGGCGACGGCGCGCGCCGTGTAGTCGCCGATCCCCGGCAGCGCGAGCAGCTCGGCGACGTCGCGCGGCACCTCGCCGCCGTGCCGCTCGACGATCGCCCGCGCCGCATCCTGCAGCCGCAGCGCGCGCCGCGGGTAGCCGAGCGTGCCCCACTGGCGCAGCACCTCGTGCGTCGGAGCGTCCGCGAGCGCGGCGGGCGTCGGCCAGCGCTCGAGCCAGCGGTCGATCTCGACCGCGACGCGCGACGCCTGGGTCTGCTGGAGCATGATCTCGCTCACGAGCGTGCCCCACGCGTCGAACTCGGGCCGTCGCCAGGGCAGGTCGCGCGCGCTGGCGCGGTACCAGCCGGCGAGCGCGTCCAGGGAGGCGGCAGGGAGCATCCCGCCAGGCTAGACGAGCAGGATCCGCCGCTCGGCGGAGGCGGCCGCGCCCGCAGCGCCCTAGCGTGATCGTCGTGACCGAGACCGCTCCGCCGCAGCATCCCGAGCCCGTCGTCGACCACGCCGCGGCAGCGACCGCCGCTCGCGGCAGGAGCCTCGCCCCCGACCTCGCGCGCGGCCTCATGCTGCTGCTCATCGCGCTCGCCAACGTGCCGTGGTGGCTCTACGCGGGCCGGCACGGGCTGACGAACGCGCATACCGTCGGCCATGGGGGCGCCGACCTCGGCTACCAGCTCTTCTCGCTCGTCGCGATCGACGGCCGCTCCTACCCGCTGTTCGCGTTCCTCTTCGGCTACGGCATCTGGCAGCTCTACAGCCGGCAGTCCGCCGCAGGCACGCCGAGCTCCGAGGCGCGGCGACTGCTGCAGCGGCGCCACTGGTGGCTGCTCGCGATCGGCGCCGTGCACGCGCTGCTGCTGTGGTTCGGCGACATCGTCGGCGCGTACGGCATCACCGGGCTGCTCGTCACGTGGCTGCTGCTGCAGCGACGCGACCGCACCCTCCAGGTCGTCGCGTGGGTGATGGCGGGGCTGCTGCTGCTGTTCGCGCTCTTCTCGATCGTCAGCGGCGTCGTGCTCAGCACTGGCATCGCGGGCGACCCCGCGCAGTTCGCCGGTGGCGCGCTCCCCTCGGTGGCGGGGCTCTCGGACTACCCCGTCTTCATGCTCGCGAGCATCGGCACCTGGCTCGTCGCGACGCCCGGCCAGCTGCTCGCACTCACGGTGCCGCTCGCCGTGACGCTCGGCATCCTCGCGGCACGCCGTGGGCTGCTCGACCGGCCGCGCGAGCACCGCTCGACGCTCATCCGCATCGCCGTGGTGGGCATCGCGATCGGCTGGGCGGGCGGCGCCCTCGCCGCCGCCCAGTTCGCCGAGCTGCTGTTCGACCCCGCGATCTCGTGGGCGACGATGGGCGTCTCGAGCCTCGCCGGCGTCGCGGGCGGCGTCGGCTACGCCGCGCTCTTCGGCCTCGTCGCCGCTGCGGTCGGCGAGCGCGGAGGCGTCGTCTCGCGAGCGCTCGCAGCCGTCGGCAAGCGCTCGCTCTCGAGCTACCTGCTGCAGTCGGTGCTGTTCGCGCCGGCGTTCGCCGCGTGGGGCTTCGGGCTCGGGGCGGTGCTCTCGCCGCTCGGCGCAGCCGCCTTCGCGGTCGGCGTGTGGCTCGTCACCCTCGTGGTCGCCGTGGTGCTCGACCGTGCCGGCAGGCGCGGTCCGGCCGAGGCGCTGCTGCGCCGGCTCGCCTACGGCACGCGGCCCGTGGCCGCCCCGACGCCCGTGGCGTGAGCGCCTAGGCTGACGACATGGTCGACTCCTCGCTGCTCATGCAGGCAGCCTCCTGGACGCCCGAGCAGAAGGCGCTCTACACGACCCTCGCCGAGCAGCTCGTGCGGCGCAATCCGCGCGGCCGCCGGCTCGTCGCGATCGAGGGTCGCGACGGCGTCGGGAAGACGCGCTTCGCGGATGCGCTGCAGGTCGCGTTCGCTCGCGCCGGCGTCGAGGCGTTCCGCGCGAGCGCCGACGACTTCCACCGGCCGCAGGCGTTCCGGTACCGCCAGGGCAGGGACTCGCCGAAGGGCTACTACGAGGACGCCTTCGACACCGAGCTCCTCGACCGGGTGCTGCTGCACCCGTTCCGCATGGGCGGATCGACGGGCTTCATGACGCGCGCCTTCGACCTGCACGCCGACCGCGCGGTCGAGATGGAGTGGGAGACGGCGGGCCCGGATGCCGTGCTCATCGTCGACGGCGTGTTCCTGCAGCGTCCCTCGCTCGCGGGCAAGTGGCACGCCGTCATCTTCCTCGAGGCCGACGACCGGGTGCGCGGTGAGCGGATGCGCGCCCGCGACGGCGCGCATCCCGACGTGCAGCACGCCTCCCACCGGCGGTATCGCGAGGCGCACGACCTCTACGAGCGCACCGTCCGGCCGCGCGGCAAGGCGCTCGCGATCGTCGACAACAGCGACTGGCGCTGGCCGAAGCAGGTCTTCGCCGACAGCTGCTAGCCGAGCCGCCGCACGACCGACGCGGGCAGGAACCGGCCCGTGCGCTCGACCTCGTGCACGAGCTCGACGAGCGACGCGTTCACCGGCGCCTCCCGGCCGATCCTCGCCGCCGCCGCGACGACGGCGCCGTTGATGTGGTCGACCTCGGTGGGCTGACCGCGGCGGATCGACTGCTGCGTCGAGCCGAGGTTCGGCACGTCGCCCAGCCGGTCCTTGATGCGGAGCGGCACCTGCTGCGCGATGCGCCGCGGCGCGAACGCGACGACGCGCACGAGCACGGGCGTGAGCCCCTGCAACGGCTGGAAGCGCACGCCGGAGGCGAGCCCGATGCGCGCCGTCTCGCGCATCGAGGCGAGCATGACGCGCCGCAGCCCCGGGTCGCGGATGACGTCCTGCACGGAGTGGCCGACGATCGCCGGCAGCGCGTTCACCATGTTGATGAGCAGCTTCGTCCACTGCGCGCCCTCGATCGACGGCGTCAGGCTCGTCGGCAGCGCCTCGGCGAGGAGCTCGGCGAAGCGAGCGCCCTCCGCGCCGCCGACGATGGTGTCGCCGGGAGCCGTCACGGTGATGGTGCCCGGCTCCATGGAGTTCGCGGCCATGAGCGCGATGCCGCCCGCGACGCGCGAGTGGCCCAGCAGCTCGGCGGGCG
>NZ_BAAAKK010000006.1:0-70705 GCF_039527715.1 Agrococcus citreus | reverse complement strand
CGCGCTCGCCGCCGAGCCCGTTCTGCACGACGAGGAGCGGCACGCCGTCGAGGTGCGCGCGGCTCGCCTCGAGCGCCTCGGCCGCGCCGGTCGCCTTCGTCGTCAGGACCGCGACGTCGGGGGTCGCCTCGAGCGCCTCGAGCGCGGCGACGTGGGCCGTGTGGGCGCCGTAGCCGCCCTGGATGCGCAGGCCGTGCTCCCGCATCGCGGCGAGGTGCGCGCCGCGCGCCGTGACGGTCACGTCGTGACCCGCGCGCTCGAGCAGCGCCGCGATCGTGCCGCCGATCGCGCCCGCGCCGAGCACCGCGACCCGCTGCCGCGGAGAGGCTGCCTCGCTGCGCTCGATCGTCATGGCCAGCAGGCTATCCGGGGTGCGGGTGTCGGCGGCTCGCCCGACGCTCCTCGCAGGCTCGCGCGACGGCGCGCGGGGAGAGGGGAGCCATGGCCGATCAGGGGGCACCGGGGGGGCGCGACCGCCGCACGGCCGCGCCTGACCGCGAGGCGGTTCCACGCGCATCCCGGCGTCGACGACTGGCGCGTGCTCTCCTGGGGCGCCCATGCCTTCTCCGCGTGCGACTCGTTCGCGCACGCCGTGCGGCTCGTCGACGCGATCGGCGAGGTCGCGGAGGCGGTCGGCCATGCGCCCGACGTCGACGTGCGACCGACCGGCGTGACCATCCGCACGGCTACGCGGCGCGACGGCGGGCTGAGCATGCTCGACGCCCAGCTCGCACAGGGTGTCTCCGAGGCCGCGCACCGCCTCGGCTGCCGACCCGACCCGTCGACGCTCATGGTGACGGGCATCGCGGTCGCGCAGGACCGAGGCGCCGATGTCCGGCCGTTCTGGTCGGCGGTCATGGGCTACGACCCGCTCGGCGACGAGGACGCCATCGACCCGCAGCGTCGCAACCCGCGCGTGTGGCTGCACGAGCTCGACCCGCCGAGGCCCGGGCGCGGGCGCACGCACATCGACATCTCGGTGCCCGCCGACCACGCGGAGGCGCGCGTCGCCGCCGCGGTCGCCGCAGGCGGGAGGATCGTGCGCGAGGAGCCCGGTCGCTGGTGGACGATCGCCTCGCCCGAGAACCACGGCGTCGACATCGCGTCGTGGCCCGACGTCGAGGACCTCGACGAGGATCCAGGCGGCGGTCCCGACGAGGAGCGGCCAGCGACGAGCGACTAAACTCGACGGGTGCCAGCAGCCCCCCACGCCCCCGACGGCATCCTGCTCGTCGACAAGCCCCAGGGCATCACGAGCCACACCGCCGTGAGCCGCGCGCGACGGGCGCTCGGCACCCGCAAGGTGGGCCACGCCGGCACGCTCGACCCGATGGCCACGGGGCTGCTCATCCTGGGCATCGGGCCGTCGACCAGGCTCTTGACCCACATGGTGGGCCTCGACAAGACCTACACCGCGACCATCTCGCTCGGTGCCGCGACCTCGACCGACGACGCCGAGGGCGAGGTGACGAGCACGGCGGATGCCTCGCACCTCACGGCAGCCGACCTCGCCGCCCCGATGGCGGCGCTCACCGGCGAGATCGAGCAGCGACCGTCGTCGGTGAGCGCCATCAAGGTCGACGGCGAGCGGGCCTACGCCCGCGTGCGCGCGGGGGAGCAGGTCGAGCTCGAGGCGCGGCCCGTCACGGTCGCGCGCTTCGAGGCGCTCGCCTTCCGCGCAGGCTCCATCGCCGAGGTCGACGTGATCGTCGACTGCTCGAGCGGCACGTACATCCGGGCGCTCGCGCGCGACCTCGGCGCCGCGCTCGGCGTCGGCGGCCACCTCTCGGCGCTGCGTCGCACGCGCATCGGACCGTTCGCGGTCGACGGCGCCCCGGGTGCCGACGCCCTGCCCGAGACAGGTGCTGACGCGCTGCTGCTGCCGCCCGCCGAGGCCGCCTCGCGCATCCTGCCCGTCGCGCAGCTCGACGACCAGCGCGCCGCCGACCTCGCGAGCGGGCGCCGCACGGCCGCGCTCGAGAGCGAGTCGGGCATCGTCGCCGCCGTGCACGGCGACCGCCTCGTCGGCATCGCCCGCGTCTCCGGCCGGCGGCTGCTGCCGGTCACGAACTTCCCGACCGCGACGGCCGGGGGTGCCGCATGATCAGCTGGCTCATGCTCGCGCAGGCGATCGCGCTCGCCGTCATCGGCGCGGCCGTCGCGATCGTCGGCCTCGCCCGGAAGCCCTTCAACGACTGGGTCTTCGCGGGCGCGGCGATCGCGCTGCTCTCGCTCGTCGTCCAGACCATCGCGTCGGTCATCGCGCCGCTGCTGGGGGCCGGTCCCACCGGCGACCTGCTCGAGTACTGGACCTACCTCATCACCGCGCTCCTGATCCCGCCGGCCGCCGTGCTCTGGGCGCTCGTCGACAAGAAGGGGGAGTGGTCGACGCTCGTCGTGGGCGTCGGCATCCTCGCGTGCGCCGTGATGGTCTACCGGATGCACCAGATCTGGTTCGTGCAGGTCGCCTGACGCGCGGGGCGGCGCCGCGAGCGGGATTAGACTCGATCCGATGAGCGAGCGCAAGCATGCAGGGATCGGCCGAGTCCTCGTGGCGGTGTACGCGGTGCTGGCCATGGCCGCGACCGGCCGCTCGTTCGTGCAGATCGTCCAGCGCTTCGACGAGGCGCCGCTCGCGTACGCGCTGAGCGCCGTCGCCGCCGTCGTCTACATCCTCGCGACCGTCGCGCTCGCGATGCGCGGGGATGCGTGGCGGAGGATCGCGCTCGCGGCCGTCTGCTTCGAGCTCGTCGGCGTCGTCGTGGTCGGCACGCTCTCGATCGCCGCGCCCGAGCTCTTCGCGCACGACACCGTGTGGAGCCGCTTCGGGATCGGCTACCTCTTCATCCCCGCGGTGCTGCCCTTCCTCGGCCTGTGGTGGCTGCGCGCGAGCCGCGAGCGGGTGGCGGCGTGAGCGGCCTCGCCGAGCGCGGCCTCGGCTGGATCGAGCAGCTCGAGCCGACACCCTCGGCCGTCACGATCGGCAAGTTCGACGGCGTCCACATCGGCCATCAGCGCATCATCGAGCAGCTGCGCGCCGTCGCGGCGCCGGCGGGGCTCGCGACCACCGTCGTCACCTTCGACCGCAACCCGCTCGAGGTCGTCCGTCCCGACCGCGCCCCCGCGCCGCTCGTCTCGCTCGCGCACAAGATCGAGCTGCTGCGCGACGCGGGTGCCGACCGGGTCGTCGTGGTGCCCTTCACGCCCGAGACCGCGGCGCAGCCGGCGCGCGAGTTCGCCGAGCGGGTGCTGTTCGAGGGACTCGACGCGCGCGTGCTGCTCGTGGGCGACGACTTCCGCTTCGGCGCGCGCGGCGCCGGCGACGCGGCGCTCCTGCGCGAGCTCGCCGAGCCCCGCGGGGCCCGCGTCGAGTCGATCGACGACATCTGCTTCGCCGACGGGCGCCGGGTCTCGAGCACCTGGATCCGCGAGGCGCTCGCGCTCGGCCGCATCGACGAGGCCAACGGCATGCTCGGCCGCCGCCACCTGCTGCGCGGCGACGTCGTGCGCGGCTTCCAGCGCGGCCGTGCGCTCGGCTACCCGACCGCCAACCTCGGCGCCCCGGTCGAGGGCTTCATCCCGGCAGACGGCGTCTACGCCGCGCTCGCGCACGTCGACGCCGGCACCTTCGCGGCCGCCGTCTCGATCGGCGACAACCCCACCTTCGACGGCGTCGCGGCGAAGACGGTCGAGGCGTACCTGCTCGACGTCGACCTCGACCTCTACGACCGACCCATCGCCCTCGAGCTCGTCGAGTTCGTGCGCTCGATGCACCGCTTCGAGGACCTCGACGGCCTCATCGCGCAGATGGGGCGCGACGTCGACCGCACCCGCGAGATCATCGCCGCCGCGAGCGCCTGACCCGGCGCCGCCGCCCGGCCGCGCGAGCGTGCGCCGCTGGGTAGACTCTCGTGCACCCATCCGCCCGCGCACGCTCGCGCGGGTCGAGCAGGAGGAACCGCGTGACCACACCCAGCGCAGCGCTCGCGCCCGCAGAGCGAGCCGTCCAGCTGCTCGGCAGCGACCTCTCCGAGGTCGCGCTCCGGCAGCACCTCGAGGGGCTCCCGAGCGTCGACGCCGTGGGCCTCGAGGCGCGCGCGGCGGGGCTCGGCACCCGCTCGATCAAGACCACCTCGAAGCAGGCGGCGCTCGACCTCGTCATCCGCATGATCGATCTCACGACGCTGCAGGGCGCCGACACCCGCGGCAAGGTGCACAGCCTGGTCGCGAAGGCGCTCGTGCCCGACGCATCCGACCCCTCGACGCCGCGCCCGGCGGCCGTGTGCGTCTACGGCGACATGGTCGGCAACGCCCGGGATGCGCTCGGCTCGGCCTGGAGCGCGGGTCGTGACGACGGCATCAACATCGCCGCGGTCGCGACCGCCTTCCCCGCCGGTCGCGCGAGCCTCCCGGTGAAGCTGCAGGACACGCGCGACGCGGTCGCCGCCGGCGCCGACGAGATCGACATGGTGATCGACCGCGGCGCGTTCCTCGAGGGCAACTACGGCAAGGTCTTCGATGAGATCGTGCTGACGAAGGAGGCGTGCCGCCGCGACGACGGCAGCTACGCGCACCTCAAGGTCATCCTCGAGACCGGCGAGCTCGTCACGTACGACAACGTGCGGCGCGCGTCGTGGCTCTCGATCCTCGCGGGCGGCGACTTCATCAAGACGTCGACCGGCAAGGTGCAGCCCGCCGCGACGCTGCCCGTGACGCTGCTCATGCTGCAGGTCGTGCGCGACTGGGAGCGGCTGACGGGGGAGCGGATCGGTGTGAAGCCCGCCGGCGGCATCTCGACCGCGAAGGACGCGATCAAGTACCTCGTCACCGTCGCCGAGACGTGCGGCGAGACGTGGCTCGACCCGCACCTGTTCCGCTTCGGCGCCTCGAGCCTGCTCAACGACGTGCTGCAGCAGCGCCAGAAGCTCACCACCGGCCGCTACTCCGGCCCCGACTACGTCACGATCGACTGAGGCAACCATGGCATTCCTGGACTACGCGCCGGCTCCCGAGTCGACCTCCATCCTCAACCTGCGCGACGAGTACCGCCTCTGGATCGGCGGCGAGTGGGTGACGGGCGGCGGCACCGCCTTCGCCTCGATCTCGCCCTCGACCGAGCAGCAGATCGCCATGTTCGCGAGCGCCGACGAGGGCGACGTCGACGCCGCGGTCGCCGCCGCGCGCACCGCGTTCCGCACCGTCTGGGGCCCGATGTCGGGCCGCGACCGCGGCAAGTACCTCTTCCGCATCGCGCGCATCCTGCAGGAGCGCGCGCGAGAGCTCGCGGTCGCCGAGTCGCTCGACAACGGCAAGCCCATCAAGGAGACGCGCGACGCCGACGTGCCGCTCGTCGCCCAGTGGTTCTTCCACTGCGCCGGATGGGCCGACAAGCTCGACCACATCGGCCTCGGCGCCGCGCCGCAGCCGCACGGCGTCGCCGCGCAGATCATCCCGTGGAACTTCCCGCTGCTCATGCTCGCGTGGAAGGTCGCCCCGGCGCTCGCCGCCGGCAACACCGTCGTGCTGAAGCCCGCGGAGACCACGCCGCTCACGGCGATGCTCTTCGCCGAGATCTGCGAGCAGGCGGGACTGCCCGCCGGCGTCGTCAACCTCATCACGGGTGCGGGCGAGACGGGCGCCGCGCTCGTGCGCCACCCCGACGTCGACAAGGTCGCCTTCACGGGCTCGACCGCGGTCGGCCGCGAGATCGCGAAGGCGATCGCCGGCACCGACAAGAAGCTCACGCTCGAGCTCGGCGGCAAGGGCGCGAACATCGTCTTCGACGACGCGCCCCTCGACCAGGCCATCGAGGGCATCGTCGACGGCATCTTCTTCAACCAGGGCCAGGTGTGCTGCGCGGGCAGCCGGCTGCTCGTGCAGGAGAACGTGCACGACGCGGTGCTCGAGCGGCTCAAGGAGCGCATGGCGACGCTGCGCCTCGGCGACCCGCTCGACAAGAACACCGACGTCGGCGCCATCAACTCCTCCGAGCAGCTCGAGCGCATCACGCGGCTCGTCGACCAGGGCGAGGCCGAGGGTGGCGAGCGCTGGGCGCCCGCGTGCGAGCTTCCCGCGCAGGGCTACTGGTTCCCGCCCACCGTCGTCACCGGCGTCGAGGCGTCGTCGACGATCGCCCGGGAGGAGATCTTCGGGCCCGTGCTGTCGGTGCTGACCTTCCGCACGCCCGACGAGGCGATCGCGAAGGCGAACAACACCCCCTACGGGCTCTCCGCCGGCATCTGGAGCGACAAGGGCAGCCGCGTGCTCGCCGTCGCCGACAAGCTGCGCGCCGGCGTCGTGTGGACCAACACGTTCAACAAGTTCGACCCCACGAGCCCGTTCGGCGGCTACAAGGAGTCCGGCTACGGCCGCGAGGGCGGCGTGCAGGGCATGCAGGCATACCTGAAGGCAGGCAAGTGATGGCGACGCCCACCAAGACGACGACCGTCCGCCTCGACGTGCCGAAGACGTACAAGCTCTTCATCGGCGGCGCCTTCCCCCGCAGCGAGTCGGGCCGCGTGACCGAGGTGCGCAGCCCCGACGGCGCGTTCGTCGCGAACGTCGCCAAGGCATCCAGGAAGGATGCGCGCGACGCCGTCCGCGCCGCTCGCAAGGCGCAGTCGGGCTGGGCCGGCGCGACCGCCTACAACCGCGGGCAGGTGCTGTACCGCGTCGCCGAGGTGCTCGAGGGCCGCACGGCGCAGTTCGTCGACGAGCTCGTCCGCACCGAGGGCCTCTCGGCCGCCCGTGCGCGCCAGCAGGTCGAGGACGCGATCGACCTGTGGGTGTGGCACGCGGGCTGGACCGACAAGATCGCGCAGATCGGCGGCAACGCCAACCCGGTCGCCGGTCCCTACTTCAACCTCTCGGTGCCGGAGCCGACCGGGGTCGTCGCGATCGTCGCGCCGCAGTCGCAGGGCCTCCTCGGCCTCACGTCGGTCATCGCACCCGCGCTCGTCACGGGCAACGCCGTCGTCGTCGTGCCCGCCGCGACGTCGCCGCTCGTCGCCATCTCGCTCGCCGAGGTGCTCGCGACGAGCGACCTCCCGGGCGGCGTCGTGAACGTGCTCACCGGCGACCCGGCCGAGCTCGCGCCGTGGCTCGCAGGGCACGCCGACATCAACGCGCTCGACCTCACCGGCGCCGGCGACCTCGACTGGGTCGAGCTCGAGGTGCTCGCGGCCGACACGCTCAAGCGCGTCATCCGTCCCGAGCCCGGGCTCGCGCCCGAGACGCCGCACCGCATCCTCGCGCTCACCGAGACGAAGACGGTCTGGCACACGAAGTCGCGCCTGTAGCTGCGCGAGCGGGCAGGCCGTGATGTCGGGCGGGCACGCGCACACCCTTCCGGGCAGCGCCAGCACGGCGCGCATCGCGGTCGCCTTCGGCATCACGGCGGCGCTGCTCGTCGCGCAGGTCGTCGGGTCGATCGTCACGGGCTCGCTCGCGCTGCTCGTCGACACCGTGCACATGCTCACGGATATCGCGGGGCTCGGCGTCGCGCTCGGCGCGCAGGCGCTGCTGCGGCGCCCGCCGTCGGGCACGCGCACGTGGGGGCTCGTCCGCGTCGAGGTGCTCGCCGCGGCCGCGCAGGCGGCGGCGCTCCTCGTCGTCGCGCTCGTCGTGGTCGTCGAGGGCGTGCGGCGGCTCGCGGAGCCGACGGAGGTGCCGGGTCCGCTGCTGCTCGTCTTCGGCGTCGTGGGGCTCGCCGGCAACCTCGTCGCCCTGCTCGTGCTCGCCGGCGGTCGAGGCTCGAGCCTCAACCAGAGGGCGGCGTTCCTCGAAGTGCTCAACGACGCGATCGGCTCGGTCGCCGTGATCGCGGCGGCCGTCGCGATCTGGGCCTGGGGCTTCCAGCAGGCCGACCTCATCGCGAGCGCGCTCGTCGCCGCGCTCATCGTGCCGCGAGCGGTCGTGCTACTGCGCGACACCGGCCGCATCCTGCTCGAGGCGACGCCCGCCGCGCTCGACCTCGACGAGGTGCGCGCGCACCTCGAGCGGCAGGCGCACGTGCTCGGGGTGCACGACCTGCACGCGACGACGCTCGGCACCGGCACCCACCAGCTGACCGCGCACGTCGTCGTCGAGGAGTCGTGCTTCCACGACGGGCACGCGCCGCGCATCCTCGACGCGCTGCAGGCGTGCGTCGCCGAGCACTTCCCGGTGCCGCTCGAGCACGCGACGTTCCAGCTCGAGCCGCCCGGCCACGCCTCGCACGAGTCGCACCTGCACGCGTGAGCCGCGAGCCGTAGCGGTATGCGCGGGGCCGCGGCGGCTCCCGCGGTTGCGGTACCGATTGGCCCCTGCTGGGGGCCTTGACCGGCAACTCGGTACCGCAAGCGCGCCGGGCGGCGGCGGCTCTCGCGGTTGCGGTACCGATTGGCCCGTGCGGGCGGCCTCGACCGGCAACCCGGTACCGCAAGCGCGCTGGGCAGCGGCGGCTCCCGCGGTTGCGGTACCGATTGCCCGTGCGAGCGGGGTGGAGCGGCAACTCGGTACCGCAAACGCTTGCCTCGGGCTAGCGTGTGGCCAAGGAGGCCTCGATGGAGCGGATCCCGAACCCGGTCACGGGCAGTCTCGACGACGGGTCGATGCCCGCGGGGCCGCTCACCCCGCTCATGGTGGTGTGCCGATATGCGCTTGCCCTTCTGACGCCCATCTATGTCGCGGCCGCTGTCGTCGGTGCCGAGCAGCTCCCGTGGTGGTGGCTGTTCGTGGCCTACATCGTGGTGCTCCTGCCGTTGACCGCCGGCGCGCACGGCTCGTGGTGGCGCTCCCAGTCCTGGGACGCGTGGCACACGAGCGGTCTCGCCGTGGGCGGTGTGCTCGTCGTCGGTCTCGTCGTCACGATCGCCACCGGCGAGCCACTGGTGATGGTCCTGGCATCGACGCTGGTCGTCGGCGCGGTGCTCGGCGTCGGCGCCTCGCAGCTGTGGCGCGCACGCGTGGAGGGTGCGCTGTGAGCGGCGACCTCCGGCTCGGGCAGGTCGCCAATCCCATGGAGGGACGCGTCGAACGTGCGCGCAGCTCCGCTCCGCCGCCGACCCGGCTCATGCTGCTGTGCCGGTACGCATGGCCGCTGTGGGCAGCCGCAGGCATGCTGGCCTGGAGCACGAGGGTCGAGGACGCGATGCCGCAGTTCTGGGTGCTGTCGATGGCGTGGATGCTCTCGTCCTGGATCCTCGGGGCCGGTGCGAACGGATCGTGGTGGAGGTCCGCACCATTCGACGGCTGGCATCTCGGCATGGCCATCGTGAGCACGGTGCTCGTCGTGACCCTGGGCTGGAGCCTGCTCGCCGACGACCGGCTCGTGGTCGCCTTCGCGGCCATGGCGACGATCGGCGCCGTGCTGGGTGTCGCGGCGCTGCACGCCTGGCGATACCTGGGGCGACGTCCCTGAAGCGTCAGCCGAGCGCGCGCACGAACGCGTCCCACGGCATCCGCTCGACGACGCCCTCGGCGGCCGCCGCGAGCACGGGGTCGTCGGTGACGAGCACGTCGGCCTGCAGCGACGCGACCGCGAGCACCTCCGCGGGCGCGATCTCGTCCCAGTCGAGCCGCGCCGCGATCGTCCAGGCGACGGCTCGCGAGACGCGGTCGGCGAGCAGCCGCACCTTGAGCGCCGCCACCTCGCCGAGCTGCGCGCGTCCCTCGACCTCGCCGAGCTCGCCCGCCCGCACCGCGGCGTAGAGCAGCTGCGCCGCCTGCGAGCGCATGCTGCCCGAGCTCACGAGCTGGTGCGCACCGACGTCGACGCGCTCGCGGACGATCCGCAGCGCCGTCGCGGCGTCGATCGCGAAGCGGGTCATCAGCAGCTCGACTCGATGAGGTCGGCGTACCAGCGGCACCCGTCGAGCCACGTGTCGATGCGGATGCGCTCGTCGCGCGCGTGCAGCGTGAGCCGCTCCTCGCGCGTCATCGAGAACGGTGCGAACCGGTACACGCGGTCGGTGATGCGGTGCGCGTGCCGGCCGTCGGTGCCGCCGAGCATCACGTAGGGGACGGTGAGCACGTCGGGGCGCAGTCGCCCGATCGCGGCTTCGATGTCGGCCCAGCCGGCACCGCTCGCCGGGCTCTCCGGGCTCGGCCCGTGCCCGTGCAGCACCTCGAGCTCGACGAGCGGATCGGCGATCGCGCGGCGCACGAGCGCGAGCGTGTCGTCGACGCTCGAGCCGACCGCGATCCGCGCGTTCACGACCGCGAGCGCCTCCTCGGCGAGCGCGTTCGGGGCGGCAGCGCCCGACAGCTGCGTCACGACCGCCGTCGTCGAGAGCATCGCGCGCGTCTCGTCGCCGCGGGCGAGGATGCGCTCGACGAGCGGGCGGGACCGCCGCACGCTGCGCAGCACCGCGCCCTGCGGCCCGCGCGCCTCGGCGCCGAGCAGCTCGAGCATCCGCAGCGCCGGCTCCGGGAGGGATCGCGGGAACGAGGCGCGATCGAGGCGCCGGATCGCGCGCGCGAGCCGCGACGTCGCCGGCAGGCGCGGCGGGGTCGACGCGTGCCCGCCCACTTGCGCCACGCGCATCCGGATGTTCGCGAAGCCCTTCTCGGCGACGCCGACGACGGCGACGTCGCGCGCGACGCCCGCGATCGGCGGCTCGATGATCGCGCCGCCCTCGTCGAGCGCCCACGCGGGCCGCACGCCGCGCGCGTCGAGCTCGGCGATCGCCGACGCGGCGCCGGTGCCCATCGTCTCCTCGTCGTGGCCGAAGAGCAGCCACACGTCGCGCGCCGGCCGGAAGCCGGCCTCGAGCAGCGCCTCGACCGCGACGCAGAGCCCGACGAGCGAGCCCTTGTCGTCGAGCGTGCCGCGCCCCCACACGTGCGTCGCGTCGCGGTGGGCGTCGTAGGGCGGATGCGTCCACCCGGCGGGCGGTGCCGGCACGACGTCCTGGTGCGCCATGAGCAGCGCCGACGCGCCCGACTCGCGGCCCGGCCAGCGCGCGAGCAGCGTCGCGCCGACCGACTCGACCTCGAGGGCGTCGAAGAGCCGAGGGAAGCACTCGCGCAGCGCGGCCTGGAACGCCGGCAGCTGCTCGGGCAGCTCGGTCGGCACCCGCACGAGCGCGATGAGGTCGTCGATCGCCGACTCGTCGATGCGCACCACGCGAGCAGGCTACCGTCGTATGCCGCGCACTCCGAGCGCGTTAGCGTGTGGGGCAACCATCGAAGGAGGCCCCGTGGGCGTCGCGGACAACACGCGCGAGATCGAGTCGACGATCGTGACCGACCTCTCCGAGCGGATGAGCTACGGCGCGTACCTCGGGCTCGACACGCTGCTCGCGTCGCAGCACCCCAGGAGCGAGCCCGAGCACCACGACGAGCTGCTCTTCATCATCCAGCACCAGACGACCGAGCTGTGGCTCAAGCTCGTCATCCACGAGCTCGACGACGCGCGCTCGCTGCTCGCCGCCGACCAGCTCGGCGCGGCGCTCAAGCGCATCGCGCGCGTCAAACACATCCAGGAGGTGCTGACGCAGCAGTGGTCGGTGCTCGCCACGCTCACGCCCACCGAGTACGTGCAGTTCCGAGGCGCGCTCGCGAGCGCATCGGGCTTCCAGTCGGCGCAGTACCGGCTCGTCGAGTTCGCGCTCGGCAACAAGCACGAGCGCATGCTGCAGGTGTTCGCCTCGAGCCCCGACGACCACGCGGCGCTCGCGGCGGAGCTCGAGCGGCCGAGCCTCTACGACGAGTTCCTCCGGCTGCTCGCCCGCCGCGGCCACGCCGTGCCCGCCGAGATCCTCGAGCGCGACGTGCGCAAGGCGCACGTGTTCAGCGAGCCGCTCGTCGACGTCTTCACGCGCATCTACACCGAGGTGGGCCAGCCGGAGGGCTCGGAGCACTGGCGCGAGTACGAGGCGTGCGAGGAGCTCGTCGACCTCGAGGACAACTTCCAGTTCTGGCGGTTCCGCCACCTGCGCACCGTCACCCGCACGATCGGGATGAAGACCGGCACCGGCGGCTCGAGCGGCACCGGCTTCCTGCGCCGAGCGCTCGACCTGACGTTCTTCCCCGAGCTGTACGCGGTGCGCACCCGGATCGAGGAGTGACTGCCCCCGTCGTCGCCCGCGTCGAGCGGGCGCGCATCGGCGGCCGGTGGGTGGCGGATGCGGTGGTCGAGCTGAGCGAGTCGGGCATGCGGCTCGTGCCGCCCGACGAGGCGCCGCGCCGGATCAGCACGCACCTCGGCGGGGCGCTCATGCCGCCGCTCACCGACGCGCACGTGCACCTCGGCCTGGCCGACGCGAGCGGGCGCAGCGGGACCGCGCTCGGCCGCGTGCTCGACCTCGGCTGGGCGCCGGATGCGCTCCCGGGCGTCGCCGACGCCGCCCGCGGCGCGCATCGCGGCCTCGACGTGCGGTTCGCGGGCGCGTTCCACGCCGCCGTCGGCGGCTACCCCTCCGATCGCGACTGGGCGCCGCCCGGAGCCGTCGCCGAGCTGGAGGACGCGGCCGATGCCGCTCGCTCCGTGCGCGCCCACGCGGCAGCCGGCGCATCCGTCATCAAGGTCACGCTCCACGCCGACGCCGGGCCGGTGCTCGACGACGCGCTGCTCGCGGCGCTCGCGGGCCAGGCGCACGCGGTCGGCCTGCAGCTCGTCGCGCACGTGCAGGGCGAGGGGATGGCCGAGCGCGCGCTCGACGCGGGCGTCGACGTGCTCGCGCACGCCCCGTGGACGGAGCGGCTGAGCGACGCCGTCATCCGGGCCGCCGCCGCGAGCCAGACCTGGATCTCGACGCTCGCGATGCACGGCCGCGGCGGCGACGACCTCGGCTTCGCGCGCGCGACCGACAACCTCGCCCGCTTCGCGGCCGCCGGGGGAGCGGTCGCCTACGGCACCGACCTCGGCAACGGCATCGCGCGCCTCGACCTCGACGCGCAGGAGATCGCCGCGCTGCGGCAGGCGGGGATCGAGGGCACGGCGCTCGTCGACGCCCTGCTGGCCGAGCGGCTGCTGCCCGCCGGCCCCACGTTCGGCGTCGTCTCCGCCGACGTCCACGACGACGAGTCGTTGCTCGCCAACCTCGCGCGAGCGAGATCGCTGCCCCTCACCTGGTTCCACCTGGAGGACGAATGACCACGACGCCCGTCGATGCCGCCGCACAGGACACCGGCGCGCTGGACCTCGCCGCGAGGGCCGCCGCGCTCGACGCCGCCGACCCGCTCGCCGAGCACGCCGCGGCGTTCGTGCGCGACGACCACGTCGTCTCGTACCTCGACGGCAACTCGCTCGGCCGCCCGCTCGCGGCGCTCGAGGAGCGCTTCGCCCGCTTCATCGCGCACGACTGGGGCTCGCGGCTCATCCGCAGCTGGGACGAGGGGTGGATGCGTCGGCCCTTCGACCTCGGCGACCGGATCGGCGCGCTCGTGGGCGCCGGCGCGGGCCAGGCGTTCGTGGGCGACTCGACGACGGTGCTGCTCTACAAGCTCGTGCGCGCGGCCGCCGACGCGCAGGCGGCGACCGGCCGCACCGAGGTCGTGATCGACGACGACAGCTTCCCGACCGACCGGTTCGTCGTCGAGGGCGTCGCCGCGGAGCGCGGGCTCGAGGTGCGCTGGATCGAGGTCGACCGCTCGGCGGGCGTCACGCTCGAGCAGGTCGAGGCGGTGGTGGGGGAGCGGACGGCGCTCCTGCTGCTCAGCCACGTCGCGTACCGCTCGGGCCACGTCGCCGACGTCGAGGGCATCACGCGCGCCGCGCACGACGCTGGCGCGCTCGTGCTGTGGGACCTGTGCCACTCGGCCGGCGTCATCCCCACCGAGCTCGACGCGTGGGGCGTCGACCTCGCGGCGGGCTGCACCTACAAGTACCTGAACGGCGGCCCCGGCTCGCCCGCGTTCGCCTACGTGCGCGACGAGCTGCAGTCGCGCCTCTCGCAGCCGATCCAGGGCTGGATGGGCGCCGCCGACGTCTTCGCGATGGGGCCGCGCTTCGAGCCCGCGCCCGACCTCCGCCGCTTCGCGAGCGGCACGCCGCCGGTGCTCGCGACCGTCGCGCTCGAGGCGATGGTCGAGCTGCTCGAGCAGGTCGGGGTCGACGCGGTGCGCGAGAAGTCGATCGCGCTCACCGACTTCGCGGAGGAGGCGCTCGCGACGCACGTGCTGCCGCTCGGCGCGCGACTGGCGAGCCCGCCCGCGGGCCCGAGCCGCGGCAGCCACCTGACCGTGACGCATCCGGCGTTCCGCGAGGTCACCGAGCGGCTGTGGGCGCGCGGCGTGATCCCCGACTTCCGGGGCCCCGACGGCATCCGGGTCGGGCTGTCGCCGCTCAGCACGACGTTCGCCGAGGTCGAGGCCGGCGTCGCCGCGATCGGCGAGGAGCTGCGGGCCGCCCTCGCCTGAGCGGACGGGGCCCCCGGCTAGGCTTCAGGGGCGGGCGAACCCCGCGCGACGCGTCCGCGACCCGCAGACCCGCGGGCAACGAAGGCAATGGAGCCAGCATGACCGACATCCCCACGTACAAGCTCGATCCCGCACCGCAGGGAGAGCGCATCTACGCCGGGCCGACGCGGCTCGAGCGCGACTCGCTCGGCGAGCTGCCCGTCCCGGCCGACGCGTACTGGGGCATCCACACCGAGCGAGCGCTCATCAACTTCCCGATCACGGGCCGCTCCATCTCGGTGTACTCCGACCTCGTCAACGCGCTCGCCGTGGTGAAGCAGGCGTGCGCGCGCGCCAACCGCGAGATCGGCGTGCTCGATCCCGACAAGGCCGACCTCATCGACCGCGTGTGCGTGCGCATCCGCGGCGGCGAGCTCCACGACCAGTTCAAGGTCGGCGTCATCCAGGGCGGCGCCGGCACCTCGACGAACATGAACACGAACGAGGTCATCGCCAACGCGTGCCTCGTCGAGCTCGGCCACGCCAAGGGCGACTACGAGCACTTCAGCCCCATCGACGACGTCAACCGCTCGCAGTCGACGAACGACACATACCCGACCTCCATCAAGGTCGCGATGTCGTTCACGCTGCGGCGTCTGCTCGACGAGCTCGTGCGGCTGACGGATGCGTTCGACGCGAAGGCGGTCGAGTTCCGCGACGTGCTGAAGGTCGGCCGCACGCAGATGCAGGACGCCGTGCCGATGACGCTCGGCCAGGAGTTCCGCGGCTTCGCCGTGACGCTCCGCGAGGACCGCGACCGGCTCGAGGAGACCATCGCGTGGCTCAGCGAGGTCAACCTCGGCGCGACCGCGATCGGCACCGGCATCACCGCCGACCCGCGCTACGCGGAGGCGGCGTGCCGCCACCTCGCCGAGCTCACGGGCCTGCCGATCGTCGCCGCCGCCGACCTCATCGAGGCGACGAGCGACACGGGCGTGTTCATGACGCTCTCGGGCACGCTCAAGCGCTGCGCCGTCAAGCTGTCGAAGATCTGCAACGACCTGCGCCTGCTCTCGTCAGGCCCGCAGGCAGGCCTCGGCGAGATCACGCTGCCGCCGAAGCAGGCCGGCTCGTCGATCATGCCCGGCAAGGTCAACCCGGTCATCCCCGAGGTCGTGAACCAGGTCGCCTTCGCGGTCATCGGCTCGGATGCGACGGTCACCGCAGCATCGGAGGCGGGCCAGCTGCAGCTCAACGCCTTCGAGCCCGTGATCGCGCACCAGATCCTGCAGAGCCTCCACTGGATGACGCAGGCGTGCCTCACGCTCCGCGTCAACTGCATCGACGGCATCGAGGCCAACCGCGAGCGGCTCAGCATGATGGTCGGCACCTCGGTCGGCGTCGTCACCGCGCTCACGCCCTACCTCGGCTACGCCGACTCGGCCAAGCTCGCGCACGAGGCGCTCACGACCGACAAGTCGATCGCCGACCTCGTCGTCGAGGCGGGCCTCATGGACCGCGAGCGCGTCGAGAAGCTGCTCGCGCCCGCGAGGCTCTCGGGGCTGCAGCCGGTCACGCAGGCGATCCCGGTGATCTCGCCCGACGACCTGCCGTGATGCGACGGGGAGTCGGTACGCTCCTGAGGTGACCGCCACCGCACCACTGTCGCCGCTCGTGCGCAAGGACGGCCCGAACGTCGGCATGATCGCCGGGATCATCGGCATCGTCGTGCTCGCGCTCGCCTCGTTCGGGGTGATCCTCTTCCTGGGCGGTGCGATCGGCAACCCGCTCGTCGTCGCGACCTCGGGGCTCATGGCGCTCGTGCCGCTCGCGTTCGTCGTGTGGGCGGTGCTCGCGATCGACCGCTGGGAGCCTGAGCCCCGCATCGCGATGTGGTTCGCGGCGCTCTGGGGCGGCGTGGCCGCGGTGCTGCTGACGCTCGCGCTCAACTCGTTCGTGCTCGAGCCGATCGTCGTCCGATTCCTGCAGTCGCAGGAGCAGCTCGAGTTCTACCAGACCGTGATCCAGGCGCCCGTCACCGAGGAGCTGTGGAAGGGCATCCCGGTCGTCATCATGTTCCTGTTCTTCCGGAAGACGTTCGACGGGCCGGTCGACGGCGTCGTCTTCGCGGCGCTGTCGGCTGCCGGGTTCGCGTTCACCGAGAACATCCTCTACTTCGGCACGTCGCTCGCGGAGTCGGGCGACGGCTCGTTCATCTTCTTCCTGCGCGGCATCATGAGCCCGCTGACGCACGCGATCTTCACGGCCGTCGGCATCGGCCTCGCGCTCGGGCTCGCGGCGCGGCTGCGATCGCGCTGGTGGATCCTGCTCGCGTTCCCTGCTGGCTGGCTCGTCTCTGCGCTGCTGCACGCGCTCTGGAACTCGGCGAGCTGGTGGGTGCCGGGCGGCACGATCGGCTTCTTCGTCTACTACCTCGTGGTGCAGGTGCCGCTGTGCGTGCTCGCCGCGGCGCTCGTGTGGCTGCTGCTGCGGCAGGAGATCCGCATCACGCGGGCCCGGCTGCACGACTACGGCCGCGCGGGCTGGTTCACTGCCGAGGAGGTCGAGCGCCTCTCGACCGGCGACGGCCGCGCATCCCTCATGGACTGGGCGAGGAAGCGCAGCCTCCGCCGCCCGATGCGCGAGTACATCGTCACCGCGACGAAGCTCGCGAACCACCGGCAGCGCGCGCTCGTCGGGCGCGACCGCACCCGCGTGGTCGCCGACGAGGCGACCCTGCTCGCGGAGCTCATGCACCACCGCCGGGGGATGGCGACGGCCGCGATCGGGCAGCCGGTCACCATGGCGCAGGGCGCTCCGGTGCTGACGCCCGCCGGCGCGCGCGTGCAGCGATTCGGCGACCTCGACGCCGGCTGGCCGCCACGCCGCTGAGGCGCCGTGACCTGGTAGAGTAGTGCGGTTGCCGTAGACCGGCCGCGGACAGAGAGCGCCCCAGCATTCGGCGGGGGCACCGCGCTGCGAGGAGAGAGGGGTTCGACCATGGGTCTGAACGCAGAGATCAAGAAGACCATCATCGAGGAGTACGCCACGCACGAGGGCGACACCGGGAGCCCCGAGGTGCAGATCGCGCTCATGTCGCGCCGCATCAAGGACCTCACGGAGCACCTGAAGGAGCACAAGCACGACCACCACTCGCGTCGTGGACTGCTGCTCATCGTCGGTCAGCGTCGCCGCCTGCTCGGCTACCTCCAGGAGATCGACATCGCCCGCTACCGCGCGCTCATCGAGCGCCTCGGCCTGCGCCGCTAGTCTTCCGAAGCGTTCTGGAGGGCCGTCCCCACGGGGGCGGCCCTCCGTCGTCTGTCCAGGCGCCATCTCGCAGCCCGGCCTCCTGGGGTTCCGGGACCCGGGCTGATAGTCTGTCGGAGGCCGCGTCTGCGGCCGTCGTGCGCCCGATTCGCACCTGCTCGAGAGCTGGTCGTTGGTGGAGGGTGCCGAAGTCGCCTTCGGCGCCCTCCACTGATGACCACTCCGTGCCGCGATCGGCGCACGTCTCCCATGTCGTGCCCTCACGGGCACAGGAGAGGAGTGACCTTCATGGAAGGTCCCGAGATCACATTCGCCGAGGCTGTCATCGACAACGGCCGCTTCGGCACGCGCACCGTCCGCTTCGAGACCGGCCGCCTCGCGCAGCAGGCCCAGGGCGCCGCGGTCGCGTACATCGACGAAGAGACGATGCTGCTGAGCGCCACGAGCGTCTCGAAGCACCCGAAGGACAACTTCGACTTCTTCCCCCTCACGGTCGACGTCGAGGAGCGCATGTACGCCGCGGGTCGCATCCCCGGCTCGTTCTTCCGTCGCGAGGGCCGCCCCTCGACCGACGCGATCCTCACGTGCCGCCTCATCGACCGGCCGCTGCGCCCGTCGTTCGTGGAGGGCATCCGCAACGAGGTCCAGGTCGTCGTCACCGTGCTCGCGATCGAGCCCGACGAGCTCTACGACGTGCTCGCCATCAACGCCGCGTCCATGTCGACGCAGCTGAGCGGCCTGCCGTTCGACGGGCCGATCGGCGGCGTCCGCGTCGCCCTCATCGACGGCCAGTGGGTCGCGTTCCCCAAGCACTCGCAGCTCGAGCAGGCCGTGTTCAACATGGTCGTCGCCGGCCGTGTGGTCACCGACGCCGCGGGCGTCGAGGACGTCGCGATCATGATGGTCGAGGCCGAGGCCACCGACAACGCGTGGGAGCTCATCCAGGGCGGCGCCGTCAAGCCGACCGAGGAGATCGTCTCCGAGGGCCTCGAGGCCTCGAAGCCCTTCATCAAGCAGCTCGTCGCAGCCCAGGCGGAGGTCGCGAAGACCGCCGCCAAGCCGACGCAGCAGTACCCGCTCTTCCCGCCCTACTCGGACGAGGCCCTCGAGGCCGTCCGCAGCATCGCCAAGGACCGCCTGGGCGAGGTCTACCGCATCGCCGGCAAGCTCGAGCGCCAGGACGCGGACGACCAGCTCAAGGAGCAGGTCAAGCAGCAGATCAACGAGCGCATCGAGCGCGGCGAGCTCGAGGCCGTCATCGCGACGCAGGTCTCGGGCGCCTACAAGGCGGTGACGAAGGAGGTCGTCCGCGGCCGCATCCTCACCGACCAGATCCGCATGGACGGCCGCGGCCTCGCCGACATCCGTCCGCTCGACGCCGAGGTCGCGGTCGTGCCGCGCGTGCACGGCTCCGCGATCTTCCAGCGCGGCGAGACGCAGATCATGGGCATCACGACGCTCAACATGCTCAAGCTCGAGCAGCAGATCGACTCGCTCAGCCCTGTCACGTCGAAGCGCTACATGCACAACTACAACTTCCCGCCGTACTCGACCGGTGAGACCGGCCGTGTGGGAAGCCCGAAGCGCCGCGAGATCGGCCACGGCGCGCTCGCCGAGCGGGCGCTCATGCCCGTGCTGCCGAGCCGCGACGAGTTCCCCTACGCGATCCGCCAGGTCTCCGAGGCGCTCGGCTCCAACGGCTCGACGTCGATGGGCTCCGTCTGCGCCTCGACGCTCGCGCTGCTCAACGCCGGCGTGCCCCTCAAGGCGCCCGTCGCGGGCATCGCGATGGGCCTCGTGAGCGACACGGTCGACGGCGAGACCCGCTACGCGGCGCTCACCGACATCCTGGGCGCCGAGGACGCGCTCGGCGACATGGACTTCAAGGTCGCCGGCACGCCCGAGTTCATCACGGCCATCCAGCTCGACACGAAGCTCTCCGGCCTCCCGGCCTCGGTGCTCCGCAGCGCGCTGACGCAGGCGAAGGAGGCGCGCACGAAGATCCTCGAGGTCCTCAACGCCGCCATCGACGCCCCCGACGAGATGGCGCCCACCGCGCCCCGCGTCATCAGCGTGCAGATCCCGGTCGACAAGATCGGCGAGCTGATCGGCCCGAAGGGCAAGACGATCAACCAGATCCAGGACGACACGGGCGCTCAGATCTCGATCGAGGACAACGGCACCGTCTACATCGGCGCCGTCGACGGCCCGTCGGCCGAGGCCGCGCGCGCCGCGGTCAACTCGATCGCCAACCCGCTCAACCCGGAGCTCGGCGAGCGCTACCTCGGCACCGTCGTCAAGACGGCGTCGTTCGGCGCGTTCGTCTCGCTGCTCCCGGGTCGCGACGGCCTGCTCCACGTGACCGCGATGCGCGCCCTCAACGGCGGCAAGCGCATCGAGAGCGTCGAGGACGTCGTGTCGATCGGCCAGAAGATCCAGGTCGAGATCACGAAGATCGACGACCGCGGCAAGCTCTCGCTCGAGATCGTGGACGACTCGGCTCCCGCAGCCCCGCCCGCGGCGGCGTCCGCGGACTCCGCCGACTCGGCGGACTCGGCCGACTCGGCCGAGTAGTCGCGAACGACCGATGCCCCCACCCGACCGGGTGGGGGCATCCGTCGTCTGCACCGCCTCTGCAGGGCCGACTGTCCTAGGCTGGACGGATGCCCGCAGTCCAGCTCCCCCTCGAGACCCCTGAGGTCGCCATCGCCACCGCGAGCGGCGCGCTCGTGCGCCGCAGCCTGCTGCCGAGCGGCGTGCGCGTGCTCACCGAGCGCGTGCCGGGGGCGCTGAGCGCGACCGTCGGCTTCTGGGTGCCGGTCGGCTCGCGCGACGAGCGCGACGACGCCCGCGGCGCCACGCACTTCCTCGAGCACCTGCTCTTCAAGGGCACGCGCTCGCGCACCGCCTTCGACATCGCGGTCGCGTTCGACGAGGTCGGCGGCGAGCACAACGCGCTCACCGCCAAGGAGCACACCTGCTACTACGCGAAGGTGCGCGACCGCGACCTGCCGATGGCCGTCGACGTGCTCGCCGACATGGTGACGTCGTCGCTGCTCGACGCGGATGAGTTCGAGCGCGAGCGCGACGTCATCCTCGAGGAGCTCGCGATGGCCGACGACGACCCGGGCGACGTCGCGGGGGAGCGGCTCAGCGAGCTCGTCCACGGCGTCGAGGCGCCGCTCGGGCGACCCATCGGCGGCACCCCGGCATCCATCGGCGAGGTCTCGCGCGACCGCGTCGCGGAGCACTACCGCGAGCACTACGGCGCCGGCAACCTCGTCGTCACCGTCGCGGGCGCCGTCGACCACGACGTCGTCGTCGAGCAGCTGCAGCACGCGCTCGTCCGCTACGGCTGGTCGCTCGACGCCGCGAGCCCGGCGCCGCGCCGCGGCACCGCCGCGCAGCCCTACGGCTCCGGCGGCCTCACCGTCGTGCAGCGGCCGCTCGAGCAGGTCAGCCTCATGATCGGCACGCCGGGCATCACCGCGACCGACCCGCGCCGCGGCGCGATGGCCGTGCTCAACGCGGTGCTCGGCGCCGGCATGTCGTCTCGGCTCTTCCAGGAGATCCGCGAGAAGCGCGGCCTCGCCTACTCCGTCTACTCCTACGCGGGCGGCTACGCCGACGCCGGCATCATGGGCATGGCCGCCGCCTGCGCGCCACGCAAGACGCTCGAGGTCGCGCACCTCATGCTCGACGAGCTCGAGCGGCTCGCCGACGGCGCGAGCGACGAGGAGCTGCGGCGCGCGAAGGGCCAGCTCGCCGGCGGCTCCGCGCTCGCCCTCGAGGACTCCGACACGCGGATGTCGCGGCTCGGCCGCGCGGAGCTCACGCTCGGCGAGTTCCTCGACATCGACGCGACGCTCGAGCGCATCGACGGCGTCACCGACGCCGACGTGCGCGCGCTCGCCGCCGAGCTCGCCTCAGGGCCGCGCTCGATCGCGGCGGTCGGCCAGGTGCCGGCGGGGCTCGACGAGCGGCTCGCGTCAGCCGCCTCGACTAGGGTGGAGGGAGCGGCCGCAGCCGCTTCCTGACGAAGCCCGGGGCTCGACCGCGCCCTGCACCGACCGGCGCATCGACGCGCCCTGTGGAGGAACCATGGCGCACCTGCTCTACCTGATCCGGCACGGAGAGCAGGTCGACGCGGAGCACGGCGTCGAGGACGGCAGGCTCTCGCCGCGCGGTGTCAGGCAGGCGCAGGCGATCGCCCAGCGGCTCTCGGGCGTGCACTTCGACCACGCGTGGACGTCGCCGCTGCTGCGCGCGACCGAGACCGCCGCGATCATGCAGCAGCGGCTGCCCGCGGTGGAGTTCGAGCCGTCGTCGCTGCTGCTCGACTGCATCCCCTCGGGGCTCGAGCCCGACACGCCCGTCGGCTTCCAGCGCTTCCTCAAGAGCGTGCGGCCGGTCGACGCCGAGGCGGGTGCTGCGCAGATGCACGACGCCGCGCAGCACTGGCTGCGCCCGTCGCGCGGCGACGTGAACGAGCTGCTCATCACCCACAACTTCGTCATCGGCTGGTTCGTGCGCGAGGTCATGCAGTCGCCCAACTGGCAGTGGATGAGCCTCAACCAGGCCAACTGCGGGCTCACGATCATCCGCCGCCGCACGGGCAAGCCGCCGCAGCTCGTCGTGCACAACGACCTCGGCCACCTGCCCGCGGAGGACCGCACCGGCCTCCCCATCCCGCAGCCCTACTAGCCGCCACGCGCGGCGCATCAGCCGAGGGGCTTGCGGAACCAGGTCGTCGCGTTGGGGTTGTCGTTGTAGGCGGGCACGGATGCGTAGCCGCGCGTCGTGTAGAGCCGGTTCGCCACCTCGAGCGCGCTGTTCGTGTCGAGCACGACCTCGGTCGCACCGAGCTCGGCGGCCCTCGCCTCGAGCGCCGCGAGGAGCGCCGCACCCGTGCCCATGCCGCGACCGGCCGGCGCGACGTAGAGGTGCTTCACCTCGAAGCGCTCGGGGCTGAGCCTGCGCAGCGCGCCGCAGCCGACCGGCTCGCCCTCCGCCCAGGCCACGAGGAACGCTCCGTCGGGGGCGCGCAGCGTCGCGGGGTCGGCGGGCTTCGGCGTGTACTGCCCGCCGACGAACGTGATCGCCCGGTCGGAGAAGTAGGCCTCGAGCAGCGAGCGCGCGACGGCGGAAGCAGGGTCCTCGAGAGCGATCGTGACAGCCACTCGCCAACTCTACGACCGCGTCCCACCGGCGGACGCCGCACGGCGAGGCCCGTAGGCTGGACGGCATGGCAGGGACGAGGCGCATCGGGATCGCGGGCTCCACCGGCAGGCTCGGATCGCTCGCGATGCGGCTCGTCGAGGAGGCCGCCGACCTCGACGCGGTCGCGCTCGACGTGCGCCACGGCTTCGACCCGACCGGGCTCGACGCGATCTTCGACGCGACCGTCCTCGACGCGAGCGAGCGGCTCGTCGACGCGGCCGTCGCCGCGGGCGTGCCCGTCGTCGTCGGCACGAGCGGATGGTCGGAGGAGCGCATCGGCGACCTCCGCGCCCGCGGCGCGGAGCGCATCCGCATCGTCCCCAACTTCTCGCTCGGCAGCGTGCTCGAGACGCACCTCGCCACGATCGCCGCGCGGCACTTCACCGCCGTCGAGGTGGTCGAGGCGCACCACGACCGCAAGCGCGACGCCCCGAGCGGCACCGCGACGCGCACCGCCGAGGCGATCGGCGCCGTGCGCGGCTTCCGCCCCGCGACGCCCGACGAGCCCGGTCGCGGCACGATCATCGCCGGCGTGCCGGTCCACGCGCTGCGCCTGCCGGGCGTCGTCGCGCGGCAGGAGGTCGTCTTCGGCGGCACAGGGGAGACGCTCACGATTCGCCACGACACGACCTCGAGCGAGTCGTACGCCGCCGGCATCCTGCTGGCGCTGCGCGCCGAGGCGCAGGCGGGCGTCACAGTCGGCATCGGCGACCTGCTGGGGCTCGCATGACGCAGCCGCGCGCCGTCCGCGTCGGGTTCCGCAAGTCCGCCGCCCTCGCGATGGCGGCCCTGCTCGCGCTCTACGTGATCGTCGCGGGCGATCGCGCCGTGCGGTTCATCGCGACCGGGGAGCCGCTCGGCGTCGCCGTCGGCTGCGCGCTCGTGGTGATGTTCCTCGTCGGCGCGTGGGCGCTCGTGCGCGAGGTCGTCTTCGGCGTGCAGCTCGAGGGTGCCGTCGCGGCGCTCGAGGCAGAGGGCGGCATGCCCGCGCCGCTGCCCGGCACGCCGTCGGGGCGAGCCGACAAGGATGCTGCGGAGCAGGCGTTCCCGGTCGCGAAGGCCGACGTCGAGGCCCACCCCGAGTCGTGGCAGTCGTGGCTGCGGCTCTCGATGGCGTACGACGCCGCGCGCGACCGGCGGCGAGCGCGGCACGCCGCACGCACCGCGCTCGGCCTGCGGCGGAGGCTGCGGAAGACTGAGTCCAGGGAGGCATCATGACCACGCACGCGACGCATCCGTACGAGGAGCTGCTCGCCGACGTGCTCGCGAACGGCGAGCACAAGAGCGACCGCACCGGCACCGGCACGCGTTCGGTCTTCGGCCGCCAGCTCCGCTTCGACCTGTCCGAGGGCTTCCCGCTCATCACGACGAAGCGCGTGCACTTCAAGTCGATCGCGCTCGAGCTCCTGTGGTTCCTGCGCGGTGACTCCAACGTGCGCTGGCTGCAGGAGCGCGGGGTGACGATCTGGGACGAGTGGGCCGACGAGGATGGTGAGCTCGGCCCCGTCTACGGCGTCCAGTGGCGCTCATGGCCGACGCCCGGCGGCGAGACGATCGACCAGATCCAGCAGGTGATCGACGAGATCCGTCGCAACCCCGACTCCCGTCGACTCATCGTCTCGGCCTGGAACCCCGCCGACATCCCGAGCATGGCGCTCGCGCCATGCCACGCGCTCTTCCAGTTCTACGTCGCCGACGGCCGGCTGTCGTGCCAGCTGTACCAGCGGTCGGCCGACATGTTCCTCGGGGTGCCGTTCAACATCGCGAGCTACGCGCTGCTCACGCACCTCATCGCCGCGCAGACGGGCCTCGAGGTGGGTGACTTCATCTGGACCGGCGGCGACTGCCACATCTACGACAACCACGTCGAGCAGGTCACCGAGCAGCTGCGCCGCGACCCGTACCCGCTGCCGCAGCTGCGGCTCACGACGCAGCGCGACTCCGTCTTCGACGTCGAGTTCGACGACCTCGAGGTCGTCGACTACCAGCACCACCCGGCCATCAAGGCGCCGGTCGCGGTCTGATGCTCGGCATGATCTGGGCGCAGGCCCGCGACGGCGTGATCGGCGAGGCCGGCGACATGCCGTGGCGGCTGCCGGAGGACATGCAGCGCTTCAAGGCGATCACGATGGGCCACCCCGTCGTAATGGGGCGGCGCACGTGGGAGTCGTTCCCCCAGCGGTTCCGGCCGCTGCCCGGCCGCGACAACATCGTCATCACCTCCGACCGCGACTACGTGGCCGCCGGTGCGACCATCGTCCGCAGCCTCGACGAGGCGCTCGATGCCGCGCTCGCGCTCGACGGTGAGGTGTGGATCGTCGGCGGCGGGCGCGTCTACCGCGACGCGATGGGTCGCGCCGACCGGCTGGAGATCACCGACATCGACCTCGGCGCGAGCGGCGACACGACGGCACCCGAGACGGATGCCTCGTGGCGCGAGGTCGCGCGTGACCCGTCCGAGGGGTGGCACGTCAGCCGCACGGGACTCCGCTACGCGTACCGCACCCTCGAGCGCTCGACTCGCTGACCGCCCGCGTCAGCCGACGCGGATGGTCCACGGCTGCGCAGCCCTGACGCCGATCACCGAGGGGCCCTGGTGCACCGCGCCCCTGGTCGCTGCGTCGTGCCCGAAGGGCAGCCCGTGCTGCCAGTAGCCGTACAGCTCCTGGGCGGAGAAGGCTCGGCCTGAGCCGCCGTTCGTGCTCGAGGCGGAGGCTGCCGGGCCGGCGTAGAGCAGCACGGCGTTCGAGCTGCCGCTCGCTGTCCCCTGCAGCACCGGAGCGCTCGTGAGGTCGCGCACCTCGATCGACCAGGCGCCGTCGGCCTCCACGCGGAGGTAGCGCGTCACGGCCGAGCCGTGCGGCATGACGAGCGAGGCCCCGTCGAAGGAGCGGAACCCCCAGGCGATGGAGTCGATGTGCTGCTGGTCGCGGTCGAGCGCGTGGATGCCGGTGAACGTGCTCGACGCGAGCTGCGCCACCACCTGCGCGTACGGGATCTCGCGGCCGAGGTCGATGACGCGGGTGCCGCGGCCCGTGTGCCGCTGGGTCGCGAACGTGCCGTACACCTGGCCGATCTGCTGCTGGAGCGTGGTGGTGCACGGCCCGAGCTGCAGCGCGCCGTCGCTCACCGTCGCAGCGCTGCCGAGGCCGATGACGGCCTCGACGCCGAGCCTCGTCGCCTCGGCGCGCAGCATCGGCGTGATCGCGGCGTGGCAGCCGTTGGGCGTCAGGTACATCGGCGCTCCGGACGCTGCCGCGAGCGCCGCGCCAGCGAGCGCATCGGGGAAGTTCTCGCCCGTCGCGAGGAGGATCTCCGGCGCCGACGAGCCCGTGCCCCACACCTCGTTGATGAGCCGAGCGGTCTCGTACCGGTCGCGACCCGCGGTCCGCTGCACGGAGCGCGCGCCGAAGCTCCAGAGGCCGTCGGCATCGGCGCCGCTCACCGACGACGATCCGCCGGCGACCTCCACGTGCCGCCCCGTGACGCGCGGGCCGACGGTGTCGAGCCACGCCCGCGCGGCTGCGTCGCCCGGACCGTGGTGGTCGAGGATCACCGCGTGGTGGTGCCGGCCGGCGACGGATGCCGCGACGAGCGCGTCCGGGAACATCGCTCCGGACGCGACCCAGACGTGCGAGACCGGCCCGCTCTCGAGCAGCCGGTCGAGCAGCAGCAGCGAGGTCTCGACGCGGTCGGCGCCGCCGATCCGGTCGAGGACGGCCTCGGTCCCGCCGCGCAGCGCCGCCTCGGCCGCCTGCTCGGCGACCGCGTCCGAGACCGAGGCGGCGGAGCCGACCACGACGATCTCGCTCGGCGCGAGCTCCTCGATGCGCGCGGCGACCACGGCAGGCAGGTCGTTCGGGCCCGTCAGGAGCAGGTGCCCGCCCTCCGCCGCGACGACGGGGCCGGCCGCGAGCGCATCCGGGAACTTCTGGCCGTTGGCGAGGAAGACCGGGCCGCCCACCGCATCCATGGCCCGGTCGATCTCGACGGCGGTGGCGTACCGGTCGGCGCCCTGGATGCGGTGGGTCTCGAGCGCGTGCGCGGGCGCGGCGGCGGTCGCGAGTCCGGTGGCGACGAGGGCGGAGGCAGCGAGGAGGGCGAGCGGTGCGCGCATGGCGGTCCTGACGGGATCGGGCAGCGGCGCTGCGTCGTGGGGGCTGAGCGCGAGCCTATGCAGGCGCGCGCCCGTCGCAGCACCGCGACCGATAACGATTCGGCCACGCTGCTCGCCCGCGCGTCAGCGCAGCGCGACCGTCCAGGGCGCCTCGCCGAGCACGTTGAGCACCGAGGGGCCGGCATGGAGCTGCATCGTCGGGCTGGCTGCCGTGCAGCAGCTCGAGATCGGCGTGAGCTTCGCGCCCGAGCCGGTGAGCTCGCGCACGCCGAAGTAGCTCGTGCCGCTGTGCGTCGCGGCGAGCGTGCGCGCCGCGCCGCCGTAGAGGTAGACCGCGTCGCCGCTGCCGCTCGCCGTGCCGGTGAGCACGGGCGCGCTCGTGAGGTCGCGCAGCTCGATCGTCCACGCGCCGCTCGACTGCACCTCGAGGAACCGCGCCGGGCGGCTCGCGCTGTCGGTCGCGAGGAGCGTCGTGCCGCTGTACGCGCCGGTGATCGACAGCGGCATGGCCACCATCTGCCGGCCGGCGTCGAGCGCGCTCACCTGGTTGACGGCGCTCGAGGGCATGCTCGCGCGGAGCTGCGCGTAGGCGATGGGCGTGCCGAGGTCGATCGTCTGGCTGCCCGTGCCGCTCAGGGTGCGCGGCGCGAAGGTGCCGAAGGCCGTGCCGATCTGCTGCTGCAGCGTGCTCGCGCACGGTCCGAGCGAGAGGGCGCCGTCGCTGATCGACGCCGCGCTGCCGAGCCCGACGATGCGCGTGATGCCGCGCTGGGCGGCCTCCTCGCGCAGCATCTGCGAGATGCCGGCGTCGCACGAGCCGCTCGTCAGGTACATCGGGATGCCTCGCGAGGCAGCGTGGACGGCACCCGAGAGCGCGTCCGGGAAGTTGCTGCCCGTCGTGAGCAGCATGGTGGGCTCGGCCGGAGAGGCGGAGAAGGCGTCGTTGATGACGCGAGCGGTCGCGTGGCGGTCCTGGCCCGCGTAGCGGGTGACCGACGTCGCGCCAGCCCCCCGCAGGAGCTGCGCGTCGGCGGCGCTCACGGAGGGCTCGCCGCCCGCGATGCGCACCTCGCGGCCGGTCACGTGCGGGCGCACGCGCTCGACCCAGGCCCGTGCCGAGGCGGCATCGGCGCCGTGGTGGTCGAGGATGACGGCCGATCGGTCGCGACCGGCGACGGATGCCGCCACGAGCGCGTCGGGGAAGTCCTGCCCCGAGGCGACCCACACCGAGTCGACCGTGCCTCGCCCGGCGAGGCGCTCGAGCAGCAGCAGGGAGGTCGCGACCCGGTCGGCGCCGCCGATGCGCGTGACGCGCGCGCCGTTCACCGCGCCGGCCTCGGTCGCGACGGCCGCCGACACCGATGCGGTCGAGCCGACCACGACGATCTCGGTCGGGCGCAGCTCGGCGATGCGCTGCGCGACGACCGCCGGGAGCTGCCCCGGCAGCGTGAGCAGCAGGTGCCCGCGCTCGGCCGCGACCACCGGTCCCGCCGAGAGCGCGTCCGGGAACCGCTCGCCGCTCGCGAGGAACACCGTGGTGCCGGGATTGGTCGTGCCGCGCGAGATCGCGACGCTCGTCGCGTAGCGGTCGGGGCCTGCGAAGCGCTCCGTCGAGAGCGCCTCGGCGGGCGCTGCGGCGGTGGTGATGCCGGCGACGACGAGGGCGACGACCGCGGGGAGGGCGAGGAGTGGGCGCATGGCTGACTGTCCTAGATGCTGGGGAGGCGTTGCGGCGATCCTGTGCGCGCGCGTGGAGCGACCTGCGCATGACCTGATAGCAATCATGCCACCCAAACAGCGTTGCAAAATTGCCGAGTCGGTGCCGGGCGCAAGCGATCAGCGGCGTCCGCACGCGCGGCGCGGTACCCTGGCACGATGGACCCCAATCCCTTCGGCCAGGTGCTCGTCGCGCTCGTGACCCCGATGGGCGTCGACGGCGAGGTCGACTGGGACGACGTCGAGCGGCTCATCGACGACGTCGTGACGAACGGCGCCGACGGCATCGTCGTCTCGGGCACGACCGGCGAGACCTCCACCCTCACCGACCCGGAGAAGATCCGCCTCGTCGAGGTCGCGAAGGCGGTCGCCGGCGACCGGGCGAAGATCATCCAGGGCGGCGGCTCCAACGAGACCGCGCACGCGATGGACCTGTACCGCCAGGCGGAGCGAGCGGGCGCCGACGGCGTCATGATCGTGACGCCGTACTACAACAAGCCCACCCAGTCGGGCATCCTCACGCACTTCCGGATGATCGCCGACGCGACCGACCTGCCGGTCATCCTCTACGACATCCCCGGCCGCTCGGGCATCCCGATCCGCTTCGAGACCCTGCTGCGCGCCGCGAAGCACCCGAACATCCTCGCGGTGAAGGACGCCAAGGGCGACTTCGCCGAGGTGAGCCGAGTGCTCAACCAGACCGACCTGCTGTACTTCTCGGGCGACGACGCGAACGTCCTGCCGCACCTCTCGGTCGGCGCCTCCGGCCTCATCGGCGTGACGGCGAACATCGCGCCGCGCCCGTACCGCACGATGATCGACGCGGTCAACGCCGGCGACCTGCGCACCGCGCAGGAGCAGCACAAGGCGCTCGAGCCGCTCGTGCGCGCCACCATGACGCACGTGCCCGGCACGGTCGCCACGAAGTACATCCTCCACGGCCTCGGCCGAATCGGCAGCCCGCGCGTGCGGCTGCCGCTCGTCGGGCCGGAGGACTCCGAGGCCGCGCTCATCGAGGACGAGATCGCGCTCGTCCGAGGCGTCGACGGGCTCGACCTCTCGCGCTTCCGCCCGGACCGCAACGCGGCCGCCGGCGGCGCGCTCCCCAAGGTGCACGGCACCACCCGATAGCACCGACCGCTCGGAACCCCAGACCACACAGCGCGCGAGCTGCGCGCACACCACAGATCGGCCCGCCGTGAGGCGGGCTCCATACGAAGGAGGGCCATGTGACGGCCATCATCCAGCCTGCCCCGCTCGAGCCAGGCACGCTCCGCATCTTCCCGCTCGGCGGCCTCGGCGAGGTCGGCCGGAACATGACCGTCTACGAGCTCGACGGCAAGCTGCTCATCGTCGACTGCGGCGTGCTCTTCCCCGAGGAGCACCAGCCCGGCGTCGACCTCGTGCTGCCCGACTTCGGTCCCATCCGCGACCGCCTCGACGACGTCGTGGGCGTCGTGCTCACGCACGGCCACGAGGACCACATCGGCGGCGTGCCCTACCTGCTGCGCCTCAAGGCCGACATCCCGCTGCTCGGCTCGCAGCTCACGCTCGCCTTCGTCGAGGCGAAGCTCAAGGAGCACCGCATCAAGCCCTACACGCACACGGTGCGCGAGGGCCAGATCGAGCGGCTCGGCCCGTTCGAGACCGAGTTCGTCGCCGTCAACCACTCCATCCCCGACGCGCTCGCGGTCGCGATCCGCACGAGCGCAGGCCTCGTGCTCCACACGGGCGACTTCAAGATGGACCAGCTGCCGCTCGACGACCGCATCACCGACCTGCGCCACTTCGCGCGGCTCGGCGAGGAGGGCGTCGACGCCTTCCTGGTCGACTCGACGAACGCCGACGTGCCGGGCTTCACCGCGCCCGAGCGCGAGATCGGCCCGGTCATCTCGCAGGTGATCGCCAAGACCACCGGCCTCGTCGTCGTCGCGTCGTTCTCGAGCCACGTGCACCGCGTGCAGCAGGTGCTGGATGCGGCTGCCGAGAACGGCAGGAAGGTCGCGTTCGTCGGCCGCTCGATGGTGCGCAACATGGGCATCGCCGCCGACCTCGGCTACCTCAAGGTGCCCGACGGCGTCGTCATCGACCAGAAGAAGGCGGAGAACCTGCCGCGCCACGAGGTCGTCTTCATGTCGACCGGCTCGCAGGGCGAGCCCATGGCCGTGCTGAGCCGCATCGTCAACGGCGAGCACCGCATCGAGGTGGGGGAGGACGACACGATCATCCTCGCCTCGAGCCTCATCCCGGGCAACGAGAACGCCGTCTTCCGCATCATCAACGGGCTCATGCAGCTCGGCGCGAAGGTCGTGCACAAGGGCTCGTCGAAGGTGCACGTCTCGGGCCACGCCTCGGCGGGCGAGCTGCTCTACTGCTACAACATCGTCGGCCCGGCCAACGTCATCCCCGTGCACGGCGAGTACCGCCACCTGCACGCGGCCGCGCAGCTCGCGATCGACACGGGCGTGCCCCGCGACCGCGCCTTCGTGGGCGAGAACGGCACGGTCTGGGACCTCAAGGACCACCGCGTCGCGGTCGCCGGCCAGATCGAGATCGGCTTCGTCTACGTCGACGGCTCGTCCGTCGGCCGCATCGACGAGGCCGACCTGAAGGATCGGCGCACGCTCGCCGAGGAGGGCTTCATCTCCATCTTCATCGCGCTCGAGCCGCAGACGGGCAAGATCATCGTCGGCCCCGAGATCCACGCGCGCGGCTTCGCCGAGGAGGACTCGATCTTCGACGAGATCCGCCCGAAGATCGTCAAGGCGCTCGCCGAGGCGGGGGAGCAGGGCGTGCGCGACCAGCACCAGTACCAGCAGGTCGTGCGCCGCACGGTCGGCCGCTGGGTGGGCACGCGCATCCGCCGCCGCCCGATGATCGTGCCGGTCGTCATCGAGGCGTAGCGCGCGCGGATGCGCGGAGATCATCCTCGGGGATGAGTGCGTCGAGCGGATGCCCTGGCCTACGGTGGGCCGAGGGCATCCGCGCAACGTTGCTGATGCCGCATCCGAGAGGACGACGCCGTGCCCGAGCAGGACCACACCGCCCACCTGGACCCGGCGCAGCTCGACGCGCCGGCGGCTCCGCCCGCGCACGCCGAGCGCTCCCCGCGCGAGGCTCGGCGGGCGGCGAAGCGCCAGGGCGCGCTCGAGCGGCTCGAGCGCAAGCAGCTGCACCGCGCCGAGCGGGCCGCTCGCGGCCCGGGCGCGTGGCGCACGTGGGTGCTGCCGATGCTGAAGCTCGCGGTCGGCGCGGCGATCGCGATCGCGCTCGTCAAGCTCGCCTTCTTCCCGACGGCGGAGCAGGCGATCGCCGATGAGGCGTTCCCCGGCGCCGTCTTCGAGGAGCCGCTCGCTCTCGTCGAGCGCGGCTCGATCGAGAACGCCGTCTCGGTCGACGGCACCGTCGTGCCCGTCGAGGCCGTGCCGGTGCGCTCGACGAGAGCTGGCACGGTCGCGCGCGTCGACGTCGCCGACGGCCAGCAGGTCGCCGCGGGCGACGTGCTCTACACGGTGCGCGTCGAGTCGCAGCCGCAGCCCGCGGCCGACGGCACGGTCGGTCCGCCCACCTCGCGCGTCTACAACGTCACGTCGCCGGCGGCGGGCACGCTCACCGGCTTCGCCCTGCTCGTCGACCAGAGCGTCGACATCGCCACCGAGACCGGCGCCGTCCAGCCGCCGCAGCACCTCGTGCGCGCCGATGTCGGCGCTGCGGAGCAGTACCGGCTCACCTCGCAGCCCGAGACGGCGACCGTGACGATCGAGGGTGGCCCGGCGCCGTTCGAGTGCGGTGGCGTGCGGATCGTCCAGCCGACCGGCGAGGCGGCCGCGACCGGCGCGAGCGCGACGCTCAGCTGCACCGTGCCGGACGACGTGCGCGTCTTCGTCGGGCTCGCCGCGAGCATCGAGCTCGTCGCCGGCGCCGCCGACGACGTGCTGCTGCTGCCGACGACCGCGGTGCTCGGCAGCGCCGACGCCGGCATCGTCTACCGCCCGGGCGCGAGCGGTGAGGCCGAGGAGGTGCGCATCGAGCTCGGGCTCACCGACGGCTCGCGCGTCGAGGTGCGCGCCGGGCTCGCCGAGGGCGACGAGGTGCTCCAGTTCGTGCCGGGCGCCGCCGACCCGTGCGCCGACCCCGCGACCGCCGACCCGATGGTGTGCGGCGTCGGCGGCGGGTTCGCGCCGTGACGCTCCTGCACCTGCGCGCCGTCACGCGGCAGTTCGCGACCATCGACGGGCCGGCGCTCCAGATCCTGCGGGGCGTCGACCTCGACGTCGCCGCCGGCGATCGCGTCTCGATCGTCGGCCGCTCCGGCTCGGGCAAGTCGACGCTGCTCAACCTGCTCGGGCTCATCGACCAGCCGACGACCGGGGTGATCGAGCTCGACGGCGAGCCCGTCGCGCTGATGTCGGCGCGCCGTCGCGACCGGCTGCGGGGCGCGAGCGTCGGCTTCGTGTTCCAGCAGTTCAACCTCATCGAGGGGCTGACCGCCGCGGAGAACGTCGCGGTGCCGCTCCACTACGGCGCGGGCCGCCGCTACTGGCGGCGCGCGCACCTCGCGCGCGAGATGCTCGACCGCGTCGGGCTCGGGCACCGGCTCGACACGAGGGCGACGCACCTCTCGGGCGGCGAGCAGCAGCGCGTGGCGATCGCTCGGGCGCTCGTGCGGCAGCCGCGGCTCATCCTCGCCGACGAGCCGACCGGCGCCCTCGACATCGAGACAGGTGCGCGCACGATGGACCTCCTCGACCGCGTCGCGACCGACGCCGGCGCCGCGCTCGTCACGATCACGCACGACCGCGCCGTCGCGAGCCGCGCGCGGCGCGTGCTCGAGCTCGTCGGCGGCAGGCTGCACGCGCTCGAGCCGAGCGAGGTCGCGGCATGACCGACGTCGTCGCGGCGATCCAGGACGCCTGGACCGAGCTGCGCATCCACCGCGGCCGCGTGCTCATGAGCCTCATCGGGGTGACGGTCGCGATCGCCGCGCTCACCGCATCCGTCGCCGTCGGCGAGCTCGCGCGCTCGACGCTGCTCGTCTCGATGGAGGCGAACGGCGGGAGGCCCGCGACCGTGACCTTCTGGATCAGTCCGGCGTCCGACCGGATGCCCACGACCGGCGACCAGCTCGCCGCGATCGACGCGGTCGACGAGGCGGTCGAGCGCTACCGAGTGGAGTACGCGAGCGTGCAGACCGGCGGCTACGTGCCGCTCGGCGCGCAGGGGGAGGGGCTCGACATCCGCGGCGTCGACCCCGACTTCGCCGTCATGCGGCACCTGGGCGTCGCGGAGGGCCGCTTCCTCGTCGAGAGCGACCGCGCGAGGCTCGCGCCCGCGATCGTCGTCAACCGCGGCATGCTCGACGCCCTCGGCGGCGGCGACATGGCGCTCCATCGCACGGTCGAGGTCGGCGGCGTCACCGCGGTGGTCGTTGGGGTCGTCGATCGCGGCCTCGGCGACCAGTGGCCGCAGGCCTGGATGCTCCCGCGCGACGTGATCCGGGTCGCGGATGCGTCGGGACAGTCGGGCGGGATGTCGTCGCTGAGCCTCGAGGTGTGGCTGCCCGAAGAGATGGTCGAGGACGGCACGAGGATGCTGTCGCAGGACCTGCGCTCGGCGCTGCCCGGGTCGTCCGTGGACGGCAGTCGATCCGACTGGCAGGCGTTCGACGGCTACGACCCGCTGCTGCCGCTGCAGCTGACGCTCGTCGGCACCGCCGTCGTCATCCTGCTGCTGGGGGCGCTCGGCCTCGTCACCGTCGCGGTCGTCTCGATACGGCAGCGCGTGCGCGAGTTCGGCATCCGCCGCGCGTTCGGCGCCTCTCGCTCGCGCATCTTCGTCGCGGTCATGCTCGAGTCGGTCGTCGGCACGGTGGTCGCCGGCGCGATCGGCATCGCGCTGTGCATCTTCGCCTACCGGCTGCCGATCGTGCAGGAGACGCTCACGCAGGGCATCGGCGGCGTCGTGCTGCCGGGCTTCCCGATGGGCGCGGCGATCACGGGGTTGCTCGTCTCGGCCGCGGTCGGCGCGCTCGCAGGCAGCATCCCGGCGGCGATCGCCGTCCGCTCGAAGGTGATCGAGGCCATCCGCTTCTGACCCCGGAGCGCCTCCGGGGCCGCGTGGGCCCGCACGAATACGCTGTCCGCATGTCCACCACCAAGCCGACGCGCCCGCGCTCGAACAGCGCAGCCTCGAATCGTGCCGCATCCGGCACAGCGGCCTCGAAGGGCAAGACCACCGCGACGACGAAGGTGCAGCGCACGCGCCAGGCCGCGGCGCAGCCGGTCTTCGAGGACCACGGTCCCGGCGTGGGCCAGCGCGCGTGGATGGGGCTCGCGCACGCGACCGGCGCCGCCGCGCGCGTGTTCGGCCGAGAGTCGCTCGCGAAGGACGAGCGTCGCGACGGCGTGCCGTTCCTGCTCACCCTGCTCGCGATCGCCGGCGCGATCGTCGAGTGGATCCTGCCGACGAACACCGTCGCGCAGGCGATCTCGGCGTACACGCTCGGCGGCCTCTTCGGCCAGGTCGCGATCGCGCTCCCGGTCGTCTTCGTGCTGCTCGCGCTCTGGATGTTCCGCCACCCCGCGTCGGTGAGCGACAACGGCCGCGTCGGCGTCGGCCTCGCGATGCTGCTCACCACCGTCGCCGGGCTCTGCCACGTCGTGCTCGGCATGCCGGATGCGTCGCTCGGCATGCCCGCGCTCGCGGTCGCCGGCGGCATCCTCGGCTGGGTCATCGCCGCGCCGCTCGCCGCGCTCATCACCGGCATCGGCGCCGGCATCGTCTGCGGCCTGCTCGCCGCGCTCTCGGTGCTCGTCATCACGCGCACGCCGCCCAACCGCATCCCGCAGCGCCTCGGCGACCTGTACGGCTACCTCTTCGGCGTCGAGACGCTCGACCCCGAGGAGCGCGAGGCGGCGCGCCGCGAGCGACGGGACGCGAAGGAGCTGGCGAAGGCCGAGGCGGCGCAGATCGCCGAGGACGAGCTCGTCGACGACCCGGATGCGCTGCCGTTCTGGCGGCGCAACACCACCGGTCGCGAGATCGACCCCGACTACGACCCCGCGTACGACACGCCGGTGGTCGTCGACCGCGAGCAGCCGACGACGCACGTCGGGACGATGCCGCTCGGCGCCGCGCCGCTCGCCGCCGTGCCCGCGACCCCCGTCGAGCCGCTGCCCGCGGCCGACGAGCACGACGACTACGAGACGTCGGTGCTCGCGTCGCTCGAGCAGGCCGAGGAGGCCATGCGGAAGCACACCGGCGAGGTCGACGGCGTCGACGGGGCTGCCCCCGCCGCGCAGCCCGCTCCCGTGCCCCGCGAGCGCCCGTACCGGCTGCCGTCGATCGCCTCGCTCGGCCAGGGCGACCCGCCCAAGGCGCGCTCGGCGGCGAACGACGAGATCGTCGCAGCGATCACGCAGGTGCTCGGCTCGTTCAACGTCGACGCGAAGGTCACCGGCTTCTCGCGCGGACCGACCGTCACCCGCTACGAGGTCGAGGTCGCCCCTGGCGTGAAGGTCGAGCGCGTGACCGCGCTGTCGAAGAACCTGTCGTACGCCGTCGCGTCGAACGAGGTCCGCATCCTCTCGCCCATCCCGGGCAAGAGCGCGATCGGCATCGAGATCCCCAACCCCGACCGCGAGATCGTCAAGCTCGGCGACGTGCTGCGCTCGCGCGCCGCCGCCGACTCGAAGCACCCGATGACGATCGGCATCGGCAAGGACGTCGAGGGCGGCTACGTCGTCGCGAACCTCGCGAAGATGCCCCACCTGCTCGTCGCCGGCTCGACCGGCTCGGGCAAGTCGTCGTTCGTGAACTCGATGATCACGAGCCTGCTCATGCGCTCGACGCCGGCCGACGTGCGCATGGTGCTCGTCGACCCGAAGCGCGTCGAGCTGACGGCCTACCAGGGCGTGCCGCACCTCATCACCCCCATCATCACGAACCCGAAGAAGGCCGCGGAGGCGCTGCAGTGGGTCGTGAAGGAGATGGACATGCGGTACGACGACCTCGCGTCGTTCGGCTACAAGCACATCGACGACTTCAACAAGGCCGTGCGCGCCGACGAGATCGTGCTGCCCGCCGGCAGTCAGCGCACGCTCAAGCCCTACCCGTACCTGCTCGTCGTCGTCGACGAGCTCGCAGACCTCATGATGGTCGCGCCGCGCGACGTCGAGGACTCGATCGTCCGCATCACCCAGCTCGCGCGAGCCGCCGGCATCCACCTCGTGCTGGCGACGCAGCGACCCTCGGTCGACGTCGTCACCGGCCTCATCAAGGCCAACGTGCCGAGCCGCTTCGCGTTCGCGGTCTCGAGCGTCACCGACTCCCGCGTCATCCTCGACCAGCCGGGCGCCGACAAGCTCATCGGCCAGGGCGACGGGCTGTTCCTGCCGATGGGCGCGAACAAGGCGATGCGCGTGCAGGGCGCCTGGGTCGACGAGGCCGAGATCCAGCGCGTCGTCCAGCACGTCACAGGCCAGGCGCAGCCCGAGTACCGCCCGGACGTCGCCGAGGTCGCCGAGAAGCGCGAGATCGACAGCGACATCGGCGACGACCTCGAGGACCTGTGCGCCGCGGCCGAGCTCGTCGTCTCGACGCAGTTCGGCTCGACGTCGATGCTGCAGCGCAAGCTGCGGGTCGGCTTCGCGAAGGCGGGCAGGCTCATGGACCTGCTCGAGTCGCGCGAGATCGTCGGCCCGTCCGAGGGCTCGAAGGCGCGCGACGTGCTCGTGCCGCCGGACAACCTCGCCCAGGTGCTCGCGTCGCTGCGCGGCGAGGGCCCGGCGCAGGCCCCTGCGCCACGCGCCGCGGCGCCGCAGGTCGCGTCGGCGCCCGCGTCGGTGCCCTCCGATGCGCCGGTCGCCGACGCCGACGACGCCGACGAGACCGACGACGAGGCTGGCGCGTGGACCGAGCAGGACGACCGCTACGCGGACCCGTTCGACGAGGCCAACCGCGACGGGCTCGAGGTCGTCGAGGCGGACGGCGACGGCGACGACGACGCGTGGTCGCTCACCGGTCGCGATTGAGCGGCGTCGCGATTGAGCGCCGTCGCAGGCCGAGTCGATAGCCTCGCAGCATGGGGATCCTGAGCCCGTGGCGCGGCCGCGTGTGGCGCCGCGGCGACGGGCCGGCGAGCGTCGCGAGCGTGCCGAACCTCATCTCGGTCGCGCGCATCCTGCTGACGCCGGTCTTCATCGTGGTGGCGCTGTCGAACCCTGAGCCGGGGCTCGCGCGCACGATCGGTGCGGTGCTGTTCACGGTGCTGATCGCGACCGACTTCGTCGACGGGCAGATCGCGCGCGGGCGCGGCCTCGTGACCGACTTCGGCAAGCTCATCGACCCGATCGCCGACAAGGCCATCACGGGCAGCGCCTTCGTCGTGCTGTCGCTGCTCGGCGAGCTCGACTGGTGGATCACGATCGTCGTGCTCGTGCGCGAGGTCGGCATCACGGTCTATCGGCTCGTCGTGGCGCAGCAGGTCGTCATCGCCGCCGACTGGGCGGGCAAGGCGAAGACCATGGCGCAGGCGATCGCGCTCCCGCTCGCGCTGCTGCCGCTGCAGGCGTGGCTCGGCGACTGGGCCGTGTGGGTGTGCGTCGTCACGATGGCGATCGCCGTCGCCCTGACGATCTACTCCGGGATCGAGTTCGTGGTGCACGCGATGAGAGGACGCTGATGGAGCAGAGGACGTCGATGGATGCTGCCGACCTCGCCGCGCGGATCGTCGCGCGGGCTGCCGCTCGAGGCGTGACGATCGCCGTCGCCGAGTCGCTCACCGGCGGCCTCGTCGCGGAGACGCTCGTGCGCACGCCCGGCGCCTCCGTCGTGCTGCGGCTGGGCGTCGTCGCGTACGCCACCGAGATGAAGGAGCGCGTGCTGCACGTGCCGACGCAGCTGCTCGCCGACCGCGGCGCGGTCGATCCCGAGGTCGCCATCTGGATGGCGCGAGGGGTGCGGCAGCTCGCGGCGCTCGACCGCTCCGCGTGCACGATCGGCCTCGGCACCACCGGCGTCGCCGGTCCGGGCGCGCAGGACGGCCACGCCCCGGGCGAGTTCCACATCGGCGTCGAGCTCGAGACGACGCACGGGCTCGACGCGAGCGCGACCTCGCACCTCGTGCGCGGCGACCGCGAGGCGGTGCGCCGAGCCGCGCTCCGGGCGGCGCTCGACGCGCTCGACGCGGCGCTCGAGCGCACCGATCTCGCGATGCACAGCGAATCCACATCCTGACCTGGGCACCGCGCGGAATGCCCGGTGTGAGACTGACGTTGTGGGAGACGTGGGACGCACGGCTGAGGGCAGAGAAGCTGCGACTAGGATGATGCATCCGACCACGGTGAAGGGGGAGACCATGGTGCTGGTACGACAGGAGATCGGCGACGTCCTGCGTGACGTCCGCCTCCGGCAGGGCAGGACGCTGCGCCAGGTCGCATCACGTGCGTCGGTCGCGCTCGGCTACCTCAGCGAGGTGGAGCGGGGGCAGAAGGAGGCCTCGAGCGAGATCCTCGCGTCGGTCGCCGACGCGCTGGAGGTGCCGCTGTCGAGGATCCTGCGCGAGGTGGGCGACCGGCTCGCGGTCCTCGAGGGGCTCAGTTACGGCGAGCTCGACGCGATCGGCTCGACGGTGCCCGACACGCTGCCCGACGAGCTCGTGGCGGAGTTCGACGCGGTCGTCCGCTGACCGGGGGAACCTCGTGAGGACGAGCGAGCTGCAGCTCGCGGTGACGGAGGAGTTCGGCGCGCTCGGCGCGGTGCTCATGACCGATACGACGCTCCGGAGCCTCGGGGGCCGCACGGCCACCGAGGCGCTGGCGGCGGGCGTCCCGGCCCGCCAGATCTGGCAGGCGCTGTGCGACGCGAAGGACGTGCCGATCGAGCGTCGGCACGGCAGAGGGGTGCGCGAGCCGCTCGCGTGATGCGCGCGCGACACGCCGGGCCACGTTCGAAGACTCGTTCGACCGGAGCGTAGGCTTGCCACGCACGACGAGCCCGCCATCCACAGGCGGCGCCCGGGGTCGCACGCATGTCAGCGGCCCGCCGTAGCGTGAGCGCACCACCAACGGAAGGCCCAGCAATGCCCACATCCGCAGACCGCGAGAAGTCGCTCGAGGCAGCGCTCGCACAGATCGACCGCCAGTTCGGCAAGGGCTCGGTGATGCGCCTCGGCAGCGACGAGCGCGCGCCGGTCGAGACCATCCCGACCGGATCCATCGCGCTCGACGTCGCGCTCGGCATCGGGGGCCTCCCTCGCGGCCGCATCGTCGAGATCTACGGCCCCGAGTCCTCGGGCAAGACCACGCTCACGCTGCACGCGATCGCGAACGCCCAGCGCGCCGGCGGCATCGCGGCCTTCATCGACGCGGAGCACGCGCTCGACCCCGAGTACGCGAAGAAGCTCGGCGTCGACATCGACGCGCTGCTCGTCTCGCAGCCCGACACGGGTGAGCAGGCGCTCGAGATCGCCGACATGCTCGTGCGCTCGGGCTCCATCGACCTCGTCGTCATCGACTCGGTCGCCGCGCTCGTGCCCCGCGCTGAGATCGAGGGCGAGATGGGCGACAGCCATGTCGGCCTCCAGGCCCGGCTCATGTCGCAGGCGCTCCGCAAGCTCACCGGTGGCCTGAACCAGACGCAGACGACGATGATCTTCATCAACCAGCTGCGCGAGAAGATCGGCGTGTTCTTCGGCAGCCCCGAGACGACCGCCGGCGGCAAGGCGCTGAAGTTCTACGCCTCGGTGCGGCTCGACATCCGTCGGATCGAGACGCTCAAGGACGGCACCGAGGCGGTCGGCAACCGCACGCGCGTCAAGGTCGTCAAGAACAAGATGGCGCCGCCCTTCCGGCAGGCGGAGTTCGACATCCTCTATGGCGTCGGCATCTCCCGCGAGGGCAGCCTCATCGACTTCGGCGTCGAGCACGGCATCGTGCGCAAGTCGGGCGCCTGGTACACCTACGACGGCGACCAGCTCGGTCAGGGCAAGGAGAAGGCCCGCCAGTTCCTCATCGACAACCCCGACATCGCCGCCGACATCGAGCAGAAGATCCTGGTGAAGCTCGGGATCGGCGCTGGCAAGGCCGAGGCGCAGGCCGCCGTCGAATCGCTCGACGCGCGCCGGCAGGAGCGCCAGGGCGCGTGAGCGATCCCGACCGACTGGCCGGCGTCACGCAGCTCTCCGCGTGGGTCGCTCGTGACGCCGGGCACGACGTCGGCCCGGTCGGGGGCTCGAGCGATGACGACGACGCTGACGCCGCGGAGCCCGTCGACGAGGAGTCGGCGCGCTCGATCGCGCTGCGGGCACTCGGGCGTAAGGCCGCGAGCCGGCGCGAGCTCGACCGCACGCTCGAGCGACGCGATGTCGAGCCCGAGGTGCGCGCCGCGGTGCTCGACAGGCTCGAGGGCGAGGGCCTCGTCGACGACGCGCAGCTCGCTCGCGACACCGCCGAGCGGCTGCGTGAGCGCAAGCACATGGGGGAGCGCGGCATCGCCGCAGAGCTGCGCAAGCGCGGGCTCGATCCCGACGAGCTCGACGACGCCGACCGCGACGACGAGCTGCAGCGTGCCATCGACGCGGCCGCCGAGCGACGGCGCCGGCTCGGGAGCCTCGACGACGAGACGGCCGAGCGCCGCCTCGCGGGCTGGCTGCAGCGCCGCGGGTTCTTGGGCGGCACCGTGCGCATCGCCATCGAGCGCACGCGCGTGCGCGGCCCGCGCTTCCGCTGATGCAGCTCGAGCACGTTCAGGATGCATGCAGGTTGAGCACGTTGATCGCGGCTAGGTTTCTCCTATGAAGACGACCAGGTTCCTCGCTGTTCCCGCGCTCGCAGCCGCGTCGCTGCTCGCCCTCACCGGCTGCATCCAGCTCCCGCCCATGGGCGGCGGCACGACCACCGAGACCCAGGCGCCCGTCACCGGCGGCGACGGCACCGAGTCCACCGATCTCGCCGGCACGTCGTGGATGGGTGCGATCGACGGCGTCGTCGACCCGCTCGGCTTCACGCTCAACGAGGACGGCACCGTCGACATCACGACCTGGGGCGACTCCGACGAGACCTACGACTTCGCGCAGGACGTCTGGTCGGGGGACGCGTCCGACCTCACCGTGACCATCACCGGTCTCGAGGAGGGCGCGTTCGACCTCACCGTGTCGGGCACCGCCGAGGGCGGCCAGATGGACCTGAGCGGTGAGGGCACCGACGGCAGCTCGCACACGCTCGTCGCGTCGCAGGACTGACGCCACCACGACCGAAGGGCGGGCCCGCGAGGGCCCGCCCTTCGGCGTCGTACCCTGAGTGCATGACCGTCATCGCTCCGCGCACCGACCACGCCGTGCGCACCTACGAGGTCAAGACCTTCGGGTGCCAGATGAACGTGCACGACTCGGAGCGGCTCCGCGGCTCGCTCGAGGAGGCCGGCTTCGCCGAGGCGACCGACGGCGAGCCCGACGTCGTCGTCATCAACACGTGCGCCGTGCGCGAGAACGCCGACCAGAAGCTCTACGGGCACCTCGGGCAGCTGGCGAAGACGAAGCGCGAGCGGCCTGGCCTCCAGATCGCGGTGGGCGGCTGCCTCGCGCAGAAGGACCGCTCAACGATCGTCGAGCGGGCGCCGTGGGTCGATGTCGTCTTCGGCACGCACAACATCGGCTCGCTCCCGACGCTGCTCGAGCGCAGCCGCCACAACGGCGAAGCGGCGATCGAGATCCTCGAGGCGCTCGAGGTCTTCCCCTCGACGCTGCCGACGAAGCGCGAGTCGACCTACGCCGGCTGGGTCTCGATCTCGGTCGGCTGCAACAACACGTGCACCTTCTGCATCGTGCCGTCGCTGCGCGGCAAGGAGCGCGACCGCCGACCCGGCGAGGTGCTCGCCGAGCTGCAGGCGCTCGTCGACGACGGCGCGATCGAGGTCACCCTGCTCGGCCAGAACGTCAACTCCTACGGCGTCGAGTTCGGCGATCGGCTCGCCTTCGGCAAGCTGCTGCGCGCGGCCGGCGAGATCGACGGGCTCGAGCGCATCCGGTTCACGAGCCCGCACCCCGCGGCGTTCACCGACGACGTCATCGACGCGATGGCCGAGACCGACGCCGTGATGCCGCAGCTCCACATGCCGCTCCAGTCGGGCTCCGACCGCGTGCTGCGCGCGATGCGGCGCTCCTACCGATCGACGCGGTTCCTCGGCATCCTCGACCGGGTGCGCGAGCGCATCCCGAACGCGGCGATCACGACCGACATCATCGTGGGCTTCCCGGGCGAGACCGAGGAGGACTTCGCCGAGACCCTTCGGGTCGTCGAAGCCTCGCGCTTCGCCTCCGCGTTCACGTTCCAGTACTCGATCCGGCCCGGCACGCCCGCGGCGACGCTGCCCGATCAGGTGCCGAAGGAGGTCGTGCAGGAGCGCTTCGAGCGGCTCGTCGCGCTGCAGGACCGGATCTCGCACGAGGAGAACCAGGCGCAGGTCGGTCGCCGCGTCGACGTGCTCGTCTCGGTCGGCGAGGGCAGGAAGAACGCCGAGACGCACCGCGTCAGCGGCCGCGCCGAGGACAACCGGCTCGTGCACTTCGCTCCCGGCGACATCCCGGGCGTCGGTGCGCCACGGCCCGGCGACATCGTCACCGTCGAGGTGACGCGCGCCGCGACCTTCCACCTGATCGCCGACGGCGGACCGATCGCGCTGCGGCGCACGCGCGCCGGCGACGCGTGGGATCGGGCGCAGGCGGACTCGTGCGGCGTGCCGGCGGCCAGCGGTGCCCCGCGGGCCGTCTCGCTCGGCCTGCCGACCCTGCGACCGGTCGAGTCGCGCGCGTGACGCTGATCGCCGTGGTCGGCGCCACCGGCACCGGCAAGACGGCGAGGTCGCTCGACATCGCCGACGCGGTCGTGCGGCTCGGCGCCGCTGCCGAGATCGTCAACTGCGATGCGATGCAGCTCTACCGCGGCATGGACATCGGCACGGCGAAGGCGAGCGCCGACGAGCGACGCGGTCATCCGCACCACCTGCTCGACGTGCTCGAGCCGTGGCAGGACGCCGCGGTGCCGGCGTACCGCGACGCCGCCCTCGACGCGATCGCGGGCATCGAGGCGCGCGGCGGGGTGCCGATCCTCGTGGGCGGGAGCGGCCTGTACGCCTCAAGCGTGCTCTACGACTTCGCGTTCCCCGCCACCGACGCCGCGCTGCGCTCGACGCTCGAGGCCGAGCTCGACGCGCTCGGCGCCGCCGCGATGCACGAGCGCCTGCTCGCCGTCGACCCGGCCGCGGCCGCCGCGATCGGTCCGCACAACGGCAGGCGGCTCGTGCGCGCACTCGAGGCGGTGACGCTCACCGGTGAGCCGTTCCGCGTCGGGCTGCCGCCGGAGGAGGCGCTCGTGCGCCCGACGTTCATCCAGCACGAGCGCGTCGACCGCGCCGCGCTCGTCGCCCGGCTCGACGCGCGCGTCGCGACGATGTGGGAGCGCGGCATCGTCGACGAGGCGCGCGAGCTGCGCGCGGCCGGCATCGAGCGGGGCACGACGGCGCAGCAGGCGATCGGCTACCGGCAGGCCCTCGACCAGCTCGACGGCCGCATCGACGAGGCTGAGGCGATCGCTCGCACGCAAGCGCTCACGCGCCGCTACGCGCGCCGCCAGGTGTCGTGGTTCCAGCGCTACCCGGCGGCCCCCGCGCTCGACGCCGACGCGCTCGCCCAGCGCGCGGTCGCTACCCTGGAGGCATGACGGAGCGCGAGCACGGTGCCTTCTCGAGCGGTCCCTTCGCGAAGGGGCACGGCACGGGCAACGACTTCGTGCTGGTCGCCGACGTCGACGGCAGCGCGCCGCTCACCCCCGAGCGGGTCAGGGCGCTCGCCGATCGCCGCTTCGGCATCGGCGGCGACGGCGTCATCCGCGCGGTGCCCTCCGGTCGGGCGGGCGACGACGCGCTCGACGCCGCGGCCCACGGCGCGGCCGCGACGGTCTGGGCGATGGACTACTGGAACGCCGACGGCAGCGTCAGCGAGATGTGCGGCAACGGCGTGCGCGTCTTCGTGCGGTACCTGCTCGAGCAGCGGCTCGCCGAGCTGCCCGACGGCGGCTCGATCGACATCGCGACCCGCGCCGGCGTCAAGCGCGTCGTGCGCCGGGGCGCGCTGCTCTCGGCCGACCTCGGCGGCTTCGAGCTCGGCCGCGACAGCCTCGTCGCGGCCGATGGACTCGACGTGGCGCGGCCGGGCCTCGCGGTCTCGACCGGCAACCCCCACATCGTCGTCGCCCTCGCGAGCGAGGACGAGCTGCGCGACCTCGACCTGCAGCGCGCGCCGGCGCTCGATCCCGTGCCGGCGGACGGCGCGAATGTCGAGTTCGTCGTGCCCGGCGTGATCGCCGACGGCGTCGGCTCCATCCGGATGCGCGTGCACGAGCGCGGCGTGGGGGAGACGCTCTCGTGCGGCACGGGCGCCGTCGCCGCGGCGATGGCCACCCGCCACTGGTCGGGCGACGCCGCCGACCGCTGGATCATCGACGTGCCCGGCGGCAGGCTCGAGGTCGAGCTCGACGAGCGCGGGCACGCGTGGCTCACCGGCCCCGCCGAGATCGTGTTCCGCGGAGAGACGCTCAGTCCGGTGCCGTGACGGCGATGATGCGGTACGTCTTCTTGGAGTCGGCGCGCTCGACGTCGAAGCCCTCGAAGCGCTCCGCGAGCCACGTCAGCAGCGAGTCGGCGCCGAGGTGCTTCTGCACGACGAGCCACGCGGTCGCCCCGGGGGCGAGCCGCGGCAGCCAGGTCTCGAGCAGTGCGTGGAGCTGCGGCTTGCCGATCCGGATGGGCGGGTTCGACCAGATCGCGTCGAAGCGCACGTCCTCGGGCACGAGCTCCGGCGAGGCGGCGACGATGTTCGATATGCTGAGCAGCTCGGCATTCCGCTCCACGAGCGAGAGCGCTCGGGCGTTGACGTCGACCGCCCAGACCCGGGCGGCGGGGGAGCGGAGCGCGAGCGTCGCGGCGATCGGCCCCCAGCCGCAGCCGAGGTCGAGCAGCTCGCCATCGGCGGGCGGCGCCGGCACGGCGTCGAGCAGGACGGCGGTGCCGACATCGAGTCGGTCCCCGGAGAAGACACCGGTCGCCGTCAGCATGGTCCGCTCCTCGCCGGCGATCGGCACCCGGATGGACCGGGTGGACTCGAGAGCCACAGGATCGGGAGAGAAGTAATGGTCCGGCACGGACACGACAGTAGCGAAGGACGCAGCATGGCAGCACCGCACGAGACCGAAGCCACAGGTCCCGGACGCGCGACGGAGCGCATCCTGGCCTGGGGCGAGCGCGCGCAGGCGCTCCAGGACGACGACCTCGAGACTGGCCCCGGCGCCGGGCTCGACGACGGCTTCGACGGCGAGCAGCTCGAGCGCCAGGACCGCGCGGCGCTGCGACGGGTCGACGGGCTCCGCACCGAGCTCGAGGACGTCACCGAGGTCGAGTACCGGCAGCTGCGCCTCGAGAACGTCGTGCTCGTCGGGGTCTACTCCGGTGGCGCCCGCGGCGCCGAGGACGCCGAGAACTCGCTGCGCGAGCTCGCGGCGCTCGCCGAGACCGCTGGCGCCCTCGTGCTCGACGGCATGCTGCAGCGCCGTCCGAACCCCGACCCCGCGACCTACGTCGGGCGAGGCAAGGCCGAGGAGCTCGCCGAGATCGTCAAGGAGCTCGGCGCCGACACCGTGATCGCCGACAGCGAGCTCTCGCCGAGCCAGCGTCGCGCGCTCGAGGACAAGGTGAAGGTCAAGGTCATCGACCGGACCGCGGTCATCCTCGACATCTTCAGCCAGCACGCGAAGAGCCGGGAGGGCAAGGCGCAGGTCGAGCTCGCGCAGCTCGAGTACCTGCTGCCGCGCCTGCGCGGCTGGGGCGAGTCGATGTCGCGCCAAGCGGGTGGCCAGGTCGGCGGCCAGGGCGCGGGCATGGGCTCGCGCGGCCCCGGTGAGACGAAGATCGAGCTCGACCGCCGGCGCATCCACACGCGCATGGCGCGGCTGCGCAAGCAGATCAAGGGCTTCGCGCCCGCGCGCCAGGCGAAGCGCGCGAACCGCGATCGCTTCGAGGTGCCGGGCGTCGCGATCGTCGGCTACACGAACGCCGGCAAGTCGAGCCTGCTCAACCGCATCACGGGCGCCGGCGTGCTGGTCGAGAACGCGCTCTTCGCGACCCTCGACGCCACCGTGCGGCGCACGGGCACGCCCGACGGCCGAGAGTTCACGATCGCCGACACGGTCGGGTTCGTGCGCAACCTGCCGCACCAGCTCGTGGAGGCGTTCCGATCGACGTTCGAGGAGGTCACCGAGTCCGACGTCATCGTGCACGTCGTCGACGCGAGCCACCCCGACCCGGCCGCGCAGATCGCCACGGTCCGCGACGTGCTGGGCGAGACCGGCGCACGATCGATCCCCGAGATCGTCGTGTTCAACAAGGCCGACCTGATCGGCGACGACGAGCGGCTCGTGCTGCGGGGCCTGCAGCCCGACGCCATCTTCGCCTCCGCGAGGACGGGCGACGGGATCGACGCGATCCTCGCCGCGATCGCCGAGCTGCTGCCGCGGCCGGACGTGGCGGTGTCGCTGCTCGTGCCGTTCGACCGGGGAGACATCATCGCGATGCTGCACGACCGCTTCGAGGTGCTGCACGAGGCCTACGAGGAGGCGGGCACGCGCGTCGAGGCGAAGGTCACGCCGGCGGCGCTCGCGCAGCTCGACGAGTTCCGGGCGGTCTAGCTCCTCCTAGACCGCGCGCAGCACCGCGACGACGCGACCGAGCACGTCGGACTCGTCGCCGAGGATCGGCTCGAACGCCGAGTTCCGCGGCAGCAGCCACGTGTGGCCGTCGCGCTGCTTGAAGACCTTGACGGTCGCCTCGCCGTCGAGCATCGCCGCGACGATGTCGCCGTTGTCGGCCGTGCGCTGCTGCCGCACGACGACCCAGTCGCCGTCGCAGATGGCGGCATCGATCATGGAGTCGCCGACCACCTTGAGCATGAAGAGGTCGCCGGTGCCGACGAGCTGCTTCGGGAGCGGGAAGACGTCCTCGACCTGCTCCTCGGCGGTGATCGGGATCCCGGCCGCGATCCGTCCCACGAGCGGGACGAACGACGCCTGCTGGATGCTGCCGACGGTCTCGTCGGTCTCGTCGTCGACGAGCACCTCGATCGTGCGCGGCCGCGACGGGTCCCGACGGATGTAGCCCTGCAGCTCGAGCTGCCCGAGCTGGTGCGTGACGCTCGAGAGCGAGGAGAGCCCGACGGCGTCGCCGATCTCGCGGTAGCTCGGCGGGTAGCCGCGCTGTCGCACCGCGCTCTGGATCATCTGCAGGATCGCCTGCTGCTTCTCCGTCAGCTGCCTCGCCATGATGCCTGCTCTCGTTGGCCCGGGACGCCATGTCAGTGGTGCCTGGTGGACTCGTCCTGGTTCGAAAGCGTATCCGACGGAGCGCCCGGATCAGACGGACGTTCGAGCGTGTCGCCGACGCCAGGGGTAGCGAATCCTCAGCATCGGGGCTTGACTCGAACCACCAGTCGAAGATAGGTTCGAAACAGAGATTCGTGGCCGGTGCTCCCGGCCGAGCACCGGCCGCGAGTCCCACGAGAGGAGCAGGCCATGACTGCCATCGCCATCGCAACGACCACCGGCACCCCGACCTTCCGCGTGCGCATGACGCCGCGCGGCCGGCGTGCCCTCGCGCTGCTGGTCGCCGCCCCCGTCCTCGCCGCCGGCACCCTCGCCGGTGCAGGCGTGCTCGGCGACGCCCTCACGGGCGCCGTCGCCTCGTCGTCGGCGCAGTCCGCCGAGTTCGAGCACATCACGGTGCTCCCCGGCCAGTCGCTGTGGCAGATCGCCGCGAACGTCGCCCCCGAGGCAGACCCGCGCGACGTCGTCGCCGAGATCGAGATGCTCAACGGCATCGCCGGCGCGATCCAGCCCGGCGAGCAGCTCGCCATCCCCGCGCACTACTCGCGCTGACGCGCCGGTCGCGGCGGCGGTCGCGGGTCGTCCTAGGCTGGTTCGGTGACGAGCCTCGACGACCTCCCCATCCGCGACGACCTGCGAGGGCTGACGCCGTACGGCGCTCCGCAGCTCGACGTGCCCGTGAGGCTCAACGTCAACGAGAACGCCTATCGCGTGCCCGAGGCCGTGGCGCTCGACATCGTGCAGGAGATCGCGCGGGCGCTGCCCGACGCGAACCGCTACCCGGACCGCGAGTTCGACGTGCTCCGCCGCGCCTTCGCCGACTACCTCGGGCACGGCCTCGAGCCCGAGCAGCTGTGGGCGGGCAACGGCTCGAACGAGGTCCTGCAGCACGTCCTGCAGGCCTTCGGCGGCCCCGGCAGGACGCTGCTGTCGTTCACGCCCACCTACTCGATGTACCCGCTGCTCGCGCAGGGAGTCGGGATGCGGTGGCTGCGCGTGCCGCGCGCGGACGACTTCACCCTCACGCCCGAGGCCGTGCGCGCGGCGATCGCCGAGCACGACCCCGACGTCGTCTTCCTCTGCTCGCCGAACAACCCCACCGGCACGGCGATCGGCCTCGACGTCGTCGAGGCCGCGGCCGAGGCGGCGCGCGGCATCGTGCTCGTCGACGAGGCCTACGCCGAGTTCGCGCACGACCGCAGCCAGACGGCGCTCACGCTGCTCGATCGGTTCCCGCGGCTGCTCGTGTCGCGCACGATGAGCAAGGCGTTCGCGTTCGCGGGCATCCGGGTCGGCTACCTCGCCGCCCACCCGGCCGTCATCGACGCCCTGCGCCTCGTCCGGCTGCCGTACCACCTCTCGTCGATCACCCAGGCGGCGGCCATCGCCGCGCTGCGCCACAGCGACGAGATGCTCTCGCGCGTCGACGAGCTGCGGGCGCAGCGCGATCGGATCGTCGACGAGCTCTCGGCGCTCGGCTACCGCCCCTTCGCGTCCGACGCGAACTTCGTGCTCGTGGGAGGGATCGACGACCCGCCGGCGACGTTCCGAGCGCTGCTCGACCGCGGCATCCTCGTGCGCGACGTCGGGCTGCCCGGCACCCTGCGCATCACGGCAGGCACGCGGGCGGAGACGAGCGCGGTGCTCGCCGCGATGGCCGAGCTCCGCGCGGAATAGGATCGACGCATGGCCCGCACTGCTTCCATCGAGCGCACGACGAGCGAGTCGAGCATCCGCCTCTCGCTCGACCTCGACGGCGACGGCACCTCGTCGATCTCGACGACCGTGCCCTTCTACGACCACATGCTGACGGCCTTCGCCAAGCACTCGCTCATCGACCTCACGGTCGAGGCGAGCGGCGACACCGACATCGACGCGCATCACACGGTCGAGGACACGGCCATCGCGCTCGGGCTCGCGCTGGCCGAGGCGCTGGGCGACAAGGCGGGCATCCGGCGGTACGGCGACGCCACGGTGCCGCTCGACGAGGCGCTCGCCCGTGCGGTCGTCGACCTCTCGGGCCGTCCCTTCCTCATGCACGGCGGCGAGCCCGCCGGCTTCGAGCTGCACCGCATCGGCGGCCACTTCACCGGCTCGCTCGTGCGCCACGTCTTCGAGGCGATCACGCTCAACGCGCGCATCACCGCGCACGTCGACGTGCTCGCGGGGCGCGACCCGCACCACATCGCCGAGGCGGAGTTCAAGGCCTTCGCGCGCGCGATGCGCGTCGCCGTCGAGCGCGACCCGCGCGTCACCGGCGTGCCGTCGACGAAGGGCGCGCTCTGATGGCGGCCCGTCCCACCGTGGCGCTGCTCGACTACGGGCTCGGCAACGTGCACTCCGCCGCGAAGGCGCTCGAGGCCGCCGGCGCCGACGTCGTCCTCACGGCCGACCGCGCTCGCGTCGCCGACGCCGACGGGCTCGTGGTGCCGGGCGTGGGCTCGATCGCCGCGTGCATGGCCGGGATCCAGGCGATCCACGGCGGAGAGCTCATCGGTCGTCGGCTCGCGGGCGGCCGTCCCGTGCTCGGCATCTGCGTCGGCATGCAGGTGCTGTTCTCGGAGGGCGACGAGGGCGGCAGCCCGACGGCCGGGCTCGACGAGTGGCCCGGGACCGTGCGCCGGCTGCAGGCCGACATCCTGCCCCACATGGGGTGGGCGCAGGTCGAGGCCCCCGACGACTCCGCGCTCTTCGCGGGACTGCGCGACGAGCGCTTCTACTTCGTCCACTCCTACGCCGCGACCGAGTGGTCGCTCGACCCGCACCCGCGCATCCGCCAGCCCCGAGTGACGTGGGCGCAGCACGGCGAGCGGTTCATCGCGGCCGTCGAGAACGGCCCGCTCTCCGCGACCCAGTTCCACCCCGAGAAGTCGGGGGAGGCGGGCATCCGCCTGCTGCGCAACTGGGTCAGCGGGCTCTGAGCGCGGCACCCACGAGCACCCAGCACCCACCGGAAGGCATCGATCCCTCATGACCGACTTCAACCAGTCGCCCAAGCTGCAGCTGCTGCCCGCCATCGACGTCGCGGGCGGCAAGGCGGTGCGGCTGACGCAGGGACGCGCGGGCACCGAGACGTCCTTCGGCACCCCGGTCGACGCCGCCGAGGACTGGGTGCGCCAGGGCGCCGAGTGGCTGCACCTCGTCGACCTCGACGCGGCGTTCGGCCGCGGCGACAACCGCGCGGTCATCAAGAAGGTCATCAAGGCCGTCCGCGGCCGCGTGCACGTCGAGCTCTCCGGCGGCATCCGCGACGAGGCATCGCTCGAGGCGGCGCTCGCCACCGGCGTGAAGCGCATCAACCTCGGCACCGCCGCGCTCGAGAACCCCGAGTGGACGGCGTCGGTCATCTCGGAGTACGGCGACCAGATCGCGGTCGGGCTCGACGTGCGCGGCACGACGCTCGCCGCCCGCGGCTGGACGCAGGACGGCGGCGACCTCTGGGACGTGCTCGACCGCCTCGAGGCGGCGGGCTGCAGCCGCTACGTCGTCACCGACGTGACGAAGGACGGCACGCTCCAGGGCCCGAACATCGACCTGCTGCGCCAGGTCGCCGAGCGCACGGAGAAGCCGGTGGTCGCGTCGGGCGGCATCGCGAGCCTCGACGACATCGCGGCGCTCCGCGAGCTCGTGCCGCACGGCGTCGAGGGCGCCATCGTCGGCAAGGCGCTCTACGCGGGTGCGTTCACGCTCGCCGCGGCGCTCGACGTCGCGGGCGACTGAGGCGTGGCGATGACGCCGGGCCGGGAGGCCGACTCGGCGGGCAGGCCGTGGGCGGGGCGCTCGTTCGGCCACCACGACACGGCGTACGCCGGCGACGACGGCTCGGCGCCCGAGGGCTACCTCGCGGCGGTGCGCGCGCTCGCCGACGGCACGGCGGCACCGGTCGCGGTCGTCGATGCGCTGCGGGGCGAGCGGCTGCTCGTGCCGCTGCTCGCGGCGGCGGGGGAGACGGGCGTCGACGCGGCAGGGCGGACGATCGACAAGACGCAGGAGCTGTCGATCGTCACCGTCCAGGGTCCCGACGGCGCACCCATCCTGCCGATGTTCTCGGGCGTCGCCGCGATGCAGGCCTGGAACGCGAGGGCCCGACCGGTGCCCACGAGCGTGCAGCGCGCCGCGGCCGCGGCGCTCGACGGTCCCGCGCGCATCGTCGTCGACCCGGGCGGCGAGGGGGAGTTCGTGCTCGGCCGCTCGATGCTCGAGGCGCTGCTGACGGAAGCCCCCTGGTCGTGGGGCGTCGACGACCCGGCCGTGCACGACGCGGTGCTCGACGCGCTGCTCGCGCAGCCGGCGGTGCAGGCGGTCGTGATCGCCGCCGGCGACCCGCGATGCCGGCTCGCGGGCGCCGAGCTCGAGGTGCACGCGCTCGTCGACCCCTCGCCCGACGCCGCCCGGCAGGTCGAGGCGGCGGCGCAGGCGCTCGGCGCGGCCGAGGTCGTGCGCGCGCGCATCTCCAGCGTCGCGGTGCGCGTGCACCGCTGGGACGGGGGCGCTGCGCGTCTGCCGCTCGCGGCTCCCGCGACGCTCGCCGTGACGCGCGCCGAGGCCGAGGCCCGCCGCAGGTTCTAGTTGACGGGCCCGGTGTACTTCTCGCCGGGGCCCTTGCCCGGTGCGTCGGGGATCGCGCTCGCCTCGCGGAAGGCGAGCTGCACCGAGCGGAGGCCGTCGCGCAGCGGCGCGGCGTGGATCGAGCCGACCTCCGCGGCGGCGGCGGTCACGAGCCCTGCGAGCGCGTTGATGAGCTTCCGCGCCTCGTCGAGGTCGAGCTGCTGCTCCGGGTCGTCGGCGAGGCCAACCTTCACCGCGGCGGCGCTCAGCAGGTGGATCGCGACGGTGTTGATGAGCTCGACCGCCGGGACCTCCGCGATGTCGCGCATCTCGTTGATCGCGTCCTCGTGATCGTGGTCGTGCTGCATCGCGTCGCTCATCGCACTCTTCTCCCGAAGGTCGGTGTCTGGTAGGCTTCTGCAGGTTTCGGGCATTGCGCCCGGAAGGTGAAAGAGGAGCAATCCCACCCGCAGTCGTTCCAGGCTAACGGGTCAACGGCACCGCGATGCTCTGCGTCGCAGGTGCTGAGCCGCGCAGAGCATGTGCGTTTCGGCTCCTCGTTCGCCGTGCACCAGCACACAGCACGCAACGAGAAGGAGCCCGCGATCAGCGACCCCCGCACCAATGAGCGCATCCGCGTCCCCGAAGTCCGACTGGTCGGCCCTGCTGGCGAGCAAGTCGGCGTCGTCCGGGTGGAGGATGCCCTCCGTCTTGCCCGCGAGGCAGAGCTCGACCTCGTCGAGGTCGCTCCCGAGGCGCGCCCGCCCGTCGTCAAGATCATGGACTTCGGCAAGTTCAAGTACGAGCAGGCTCAGAAGGTTAAGGAGGCTCGTCGCAACCAGGCGAACACGGTCCTCAAGGAGGTCCGGTTCCGGCTCAAGATCGACGAGCACGACTACGAGACCAAGCGCAAGCGCGCCGAGGGCTTCCTGAAGGCCGGCGACAAGGTCAAGGCCATGATCCTGTTCCGCGGTCGCGAGCAGTCGCGCCCCGACCAGGGTGTCCGCCTGCTGCAGCGCTTCGCCGAGGACATCGCCGAGTTCGGCTCGGTCGAGTCGTCGCCGATGATCGATGGCCGCAACATGGTCATGATCGTGGGCCCGATGCGCTCGAAGTCCGACGCGAAGGCCGAGCTCAACGCAGTCCGCTCCGCGCAGCGCGCCGCCGACCAGGAGAAGCGTCGCCTCGAGGCCGAGCGCCAGGCCGCCCGCCAGGCAGCCCTCGACGCCGAGCGTCCCGAGCGTCCGGCGCTGCCCGCGAGCAGCGCGGTCGCGGCAGCCGAGGCCGAGCTCCGCTCGCGTCCGGCCGGCTCCTCGAGCTCGTCGAGCTCCTCGACCTCGTCGCGATCGACGTCCGGCCCGTCGAGCTCGTCGCGCCCGTCGACCGGTGCGTCGCGCCCGGCGAGCGCAGCGTCCTCGCGCCCGTCGAGCTCGTCGCGTCCCTCGTCGGACTCGTCGGACTCGCGTCCGCGCCAGCAGCCGCGCACCGTGCAGCCGACGCCCGCAGGCGCACCGCGTCCCGCAGGCGCACCCCGGCCCGCAGGAGCGACGCCCGCCGCGGCGCCGTCCCGCACCCCCGCTGCCGCCCCGGCAGCTCCCAAGCCCGCTGTGAAGCCCGGCGCCCCGAAGCCCGCGGGGAAGCCTGCGACGCCTTCGGCGGCGACCAAGCCCGCAGCCCCCAAGGCCAAGCCCGCGGGTCCGCCCGCCGGCGAGCCAGCATCCGAGTAGGAGAAGAAGAATGCCCAAGCAGAAGACGCACTCCGGTGCGAAGAAGCGCTTCAAGATCACCGGTTCCGGCAAGATCCGCAAGCAGGGGGCTGGCATGCGCCACAACCTCGAGGTGAAGTCGTCGGTCCAGACGCGCCGCCTCAACAGGGACAAGGTCCTCGCCCCGGCCGACGCCAAGATCATCAAGAAGCTGCTCGCACGCTGACGCGCGCGACGAAGAGATAGAGAGAACAGACTCATGGCACGTGTCAAGAGGGCGGTCAACGCCCACAAGAAGCGTCGCGTCATCCTCGAGCAGGCTTCGGGCTACCGCGGCCAGCGCTCGCGCCTGTACCGCAAGGCAAAGGAGCAGCTGCTCCACTCGCACGTCTATGCCTTCCGCGACCGCAAGGCGAAGAAGGGCGACTTCCGCCGCCTGTGGATCCAGCGCATCAACGCCGCGTCGCGCGCGAACGGCCTGACCTACAACCGCCTGATCCAGGGCCTCGGCCTCGCGGGCATCGAGGTCGACCGCCGCATGCTGGCCGAGCTCGCCGTGCACGAGCCCGCCACCTTCGCGACGCTCGTCGAGGCAGCGAAGGCCGCACTGCCGGCCGACACCTCGGCTCCGCGAAGCGCAGCCTGACGTGCTCGACAGCCCCCGCGCGCCCCGCGTGCGAGAGGCTGCGAGACTCCAGCAGCGAGCAGCCCGGTCTTCGACCGGGCTGTTCCTGTTGGAGGGCCCCGCGTGCCTCGACGAGGCCGTGCGCTGGCAGCCTGCGCAGCTCGTCGAGGTGTTCGTCACCGACGCGGCGCGCGAGCGCCACCCCGAGCTGCTCGAGCGGGCCGCCCAGCACGCGCAGCTGACCGACGTCTCGGAGCGCGCGCTCGCAGCCATCGCCGACACCGTGCACCCGCAGGGCGTCGTGGCGGTCGCGAAGCAGGCGCCCGTGCGGCTCGAGGACGCCATCGCGCGCGCCGCCGCGAGCGAGCACCCGCTCGTCGCGATCCTCCACGAGGTGCGCGACCCGGGCAACCTCGGCACGATCCTGCGCGCGGCCGACGCCGCCGGCGCATCCGCGGTCGTCGTCACCGCCAACTCCGTCGATGCGTTCGCCCCCAAGGTCGTGCGCGCCACCACCGGCTCGCTCTTCCACATCGACATCGCCGTCGGCGCCTCGACCATCGACGCCGTCGAGGCCGCCGCCGCAGCCGGCCTCTCGGTGCTCGCCGCCGACGTCTCGGGGGAGGACCTCGTCGACCTCCAGTCCGAGGGCGTGCTCGCGCGACCCACGGCGTGGCTGTTCGGCAACGAGGCCCGCGGTCTCGACGCCGGCACGCTCGCGCTCGCGGATCGAGCCGCGCGGCTGCCCGTCTACGGGCGCGCGGAGTCGCTCAACCTCGCCACCGCGGCATCCGTGTGCCTGTACCAGTCGGCCTTCGCGCAGCGCGCCCTCCGCTAGGCGCCGTGTAACCATTTCGTTGCGATCGGTCAGCGTGCGTCGGGCTGGCCCATAGGTCGTGCTTTGATGACGGCATGCAGCCCCTCGTCGAGCTCGACCACGTCAACAAGCACTACGGCGACCTCCACGTCCTCAACGACATCAACGTCGCGATCCCCAAGGGGCAGGTGGTCGTCGTCATCGGCCCGTCGGGCTCCGGCAAGTCGACCTTCTGCCGCGCGATCAACCGGCTCGAGACCATCGACGACGGCGAGATCCGCATCGACGGCGTGAAGCTGCCCTCCGAGGGCAAGGGCCTCGCGCAGCTGCGGGCCGACGTCGGCATGGTCTTCCAGTCCTTCAACCTGTTCGCCCACAAGTCGATCCTCGACAACGTCACGCTCGGCCCCATGAAGGTGCGCGGCAAGAAGCGCAAGGATGCCGAGGAGCAGGCGATGGTGCTGCTCGAGCGCGTCGGGATCGCGAACCAGGCGCACAAGATGCCGGCCCAGCTCTCGGGCGGTCAGCAGCAGCGCGTCGCGATCGCTCGATCGCTCGCCATGGAGCCGAAGCTCATGCTCTTCGACGAGCCCACGAGCGCGCTCGACCCCGAGATGATCAACGAGGTGCTCGACGTCATGGTCGAGCTCGCGCACGGCGGCATGACGATGATCACCGTCACCCACGAGATGGGCTTCGCCCGCAAGGCTGCCGACCGCGTGCTGTTCATGGCCGACGGCAAGGTGCTCGAGGACTCGACGCCCGAGGCGTTCTTCTCGAACCCGCAGACCGCGCGCGCGCAGGACTTCCTCTCGAAGATCCTCACCCACTGACCCTGTTCCCAGCACACCAAATCAAGGAGAAGCACCCATGCGCAGCAAGCTGACGCTGGGCGTCGCCGCTTTCGCGGTCCTCGCCCTCACCGCGTGCGGCGGCCCCGCCGGCACGACGTCGTCCGAGGCTCCCGAGGAGCCCGCGGAGTCGGGCGCCGCCACGACCGACCACCCGTACGGCCTGGAGGTCGCGGAGTCGCCCGAGTTCGAGGCCGGCACCACGATGGCCGAGCTAGCCGAGGCCGGCTCGATCACGATCGGCACCAAGTTCGACCAGCCGCTGTTCGGCCTCGTCGGCCCCGACGGCGCCCCCGAGGGCTTCGACGTCGCCGTCGGCTCGCTCATCGCCGCCGAGCTCGGCATCCCGTTCGAGAACGTCGATTGGGAGGAGACCGTCTCGGCCAACCGCGAGACCTTCATCGAGAACGGCACCGTCGACATCGTCGCGGCGACCTACACGATCAACGACGCCCGCAAGGAGAAGATCGACTTCGCAGGCCCGTACTACGAGGCCGGTCAGGCGCTCATGGTGCTCGCGGGCAACCCCGAGGGCCTCACCGGGCCGGACGACGTCGCGGGCCTCGCGGTCTGCTCCGTCGAGGGCTCGACGCCCGCGGCGCGCATCGTCGACGAGTACGGCGCCGTGCTGAGCGCGACCGACACCTACTCCAACTGCCTCGACCCGCTGCGCAACGGCCAGGTCGTCGCGGTCACGACCGACAACGTGATCCTCGCGGGCTTCGTCGACCAGAACGCCGGTGAGTTCGAGCTCGTCAACGAGGGCGAGACGTTCACGCAGGAGCCCTACGGCATCGGTCTCGAGAAGGGCGACGACGCGTTCCGCGACTGGATCAACACGGTCCTCGAGGAGGCGGTCGCCGACGGCACCATGGCGTCGCTCTGGGAGCAGACCGCAGGCACCGTCCTGCCGACGCCCGAGTTCCCCGCACCCGACCGCTACTGATCGATCACCCGAGCCGGGTGCGGGAGGAGCTCCTCCCGCACCCGGCCGCCGGATGAGGGACTGATGCAAGCACTTCTCGAGAACTGGCCGCTCTGGCTGCAGGGCATGGGCGCGACACTGCTGCTCACCGCCGTGGTGACGCTCATAGGCCTGCCCATCGGCATCCTGCTCGCCGGCATGCGCGTGTCGCCGGTCGCGGCGCTGCGCGTCGTCGCGGCGGTCTGGACCGAGGTCGCGAGGAACACGCCGCTCACGCTCGTGTTCTTCTTCACCGCCTTCGTGCTCCCGAAGCTCGGCATCGTCCTGGACTTCACCCTCGGCGCGGTCATCGCGCTCACCTACTACACGAGCGCGTTCTTCGGCGAGGCGGTGCGCTCCGGCATCAACTCCGTTCCCCTCGGGCAAGCCGAGGCGTCGCGCTCGATCGGCCTCGGCTTCGGTGCCACGATGCGGCTCGTCATCCTGCCGCAGGCGTTCCGCAGCGTCATGCCGCCCGTCATCAACGTCGTCATCGCGCTCGTCAAGAACACCTCGGTCGCGATGGGCTTCTTCGTCTTCGTGCTCGTCTCGGTCGCCCAGCGGCTCTCGAACGTGTACGGCGACCAGAGCCTCCAGATCTTCGTCGGCATCGCCCTCAGCTACCTGATCCTGACGGTGCCGCTCGGCCAGCTGGTCGACCACCTCGAGCGCAAGTGGAGCGTGCAGCGATGAGCGGCTCCGTCCTCTTCGACGCCCCGGGACCGAACGCCATCCGGCGCTCGCGCATCCTCTCGATCGTCTTCGCGGTCGTCGCGGTCGTGGCGCTCGCCCTCGCGGCCTACCAGCTCTGGCTCGGCGGCGCGTTCTACCAGGATCGCTGGGACATCTTCCAGGATCCGCAGCTCTGGTTCGGAGCGCGCGGGCTCATGGTCGGGCTCGGTACGACCCTGTCGATCGCCGCGATCGCGGCCGTCGGCGCGATGATCCTCGGCGTCGTGTTCTCGATCATGCGCAACGCGGCCTCCGCGTGGGTGCGCGTGCCCACCACGATCGTCCTCGAGTTCTTCCGCGGCATGCCCGTGCTGCTGATGATGCTCTTCATCCTCATCGTCTTCTCCACCGGCGCCTACTGGGCCGTCGTCTGGGCGCTCATCGTCTACAACGGGGCGATCATCGGCGAGGCGCTCCGCGCCGGCATGAAGTCGCTCCCGAAGGGGCAGCGCGAGAGCGGGCTCGCGATCGGCCTGACGCCGCTGCGCACGACGCTCGAGATCGAGCTGCCGCAAGCGCTGCGCATCATGCTGCCGATCATCCTCGCGCAGCTCATCGTGCTGCTGAAGGACACGTCGCTCGGCTACATCGTCGGCTCGCCCGAGATCATCCGCATCGGGCGCCAGCTCGTCGACTTCTACGACCGCCAGGGCGGCCCTTACGCGCTGTCGATGTTCTTCGTCATGCTCGCGATCTTCCTCGCCATCAACCTGAGCCTCTCCGCGCTCGTCCGCCTGCTCGCGAAGCGCATGCAGCGGCCGCGCCGTGGCGGGCCGAACCTCGACGGCACCGCGACCACCGCGATCCCCGTCTCGACGCAGGCGCTGCGCGAGATCAACGACCCGCAGGCCGACGTCACCCGGCTGCCCGGCGCCGGCATGGGCTCGGGCGGCGGCGGCTGACGCCGACGGCTCGGTAGGATCGTCGGGTGCTGAACCCAGACGATCCCACCGGCCTCGGCGCGCGCGTCGACGCCGCGGTGACCGCGGCGCTCGCCGCCATCGACGCCGCCACGACGACCGCCGACCTGCAGGCCGCGAAGTCCGCCCACAACGGGCAGGGCTCCGAGCTCGCGTCGCTCAACGCGAGCCTGCGCGAGATCGCGCCCGAGGACCGCAAGGCCGCCGGCCAGACGATCGGCGCCGGTCGCTCGCGGGTCGCAGAGGCGATCGCCGCCCGGCAGGCCGAGCTCGCGCTCGCCGAGGAGGCCGCGCAGCTCGAGACCGAGCGCGTCGACGTCACCGCGCTCCCGCGCATCCGCTCGCGCGGCGGCCGCCACCCGCTCACGATGCTCAAGGACGAGATGAGCGATGTCTTCGTCGGCATGGGCTGGGAGGTCGCCGAGGGCCCGGAGCTCGAGCACGAGTGGTACAACTTCGACGCGCTCAACGTCGACCCCGACCACCCCGCGCGCAGCGAGTCCGACACGTTCTACGTCGCACCCGCCGACCGTCACATGGTGCTGCGCACGCAGACGAGCCCCGTGCAGCTGCGCGCGATGCTGACCCGAGAGCTGCCGATCTACGTCGTCGCGCCCGGCCGCGTCTACCGCACCGACGACATCGACGCGACGCACCTGCCGGTCTTCACGCAGATGGAGGGACTCGCCGTCGACAAGGGGCTCACGATGGCCCACCTGCGCGGCACGCTCGAGCACCTCGCGCGCATCATGTTCGGCGAGGAGGCGAAGATCCGCCTGCGCCCCAACTACTTCCCCTTCACCGAGCCGAGCGCCGAGATGGACGTGTGGCACCCCGGCATGCGCGGCGGCGCGCGCTGGGTCGAGTGGGGCGGCTGCGGCATGGTCAACCCCAACGTGCTGCGCGCTGCGGGCATCGACCCCGACGTCCACTCCGGCTTCGCGTTCGGCATGGGCATCGAGCGCACCCTCCAGTTCCGCTACCTGCTCGACGACATGCGCGACATGATCGAGGGCGACGTCCGCTTCACGGAGCAGTTCGGGATGGTGATCTGATGCGGATCCCGCTGTCATGGCTCGGCGAGCTCGTCGAGATCCCGAAGGACGACACCGCCGACTGGCTGCACGCGACGCTCGTGCGCGTCGGCTTCGAGGAGGAGGCCGTCCACGGCGGCGAGCTGCGGGGGCCCATCGTGGTCGGCCGCGTGCTCGAGCTCGTGGAGGAGCCGCAGAAGAACGGTAAGACCATCCGCTGGGTGCAGGTCGATGTCGGCGAGGCCAACGGGGGCGTGCGCGGCGTCGTCTGCGGCGCGCTCAACTTCGTCGAGGGCGACCGGGTCGTCGTCACGCTGCCGGGCGCATCGCTGCCGGGCGGCTTCGAGATCGCTGCGCGCAAGACCTACGGCCACGTCTCCGACGGCATGATCGCCTCCGAGCGCGAGCTGGGCCTCGGCGACGACCACGACGGCATCATGCGCCTCGACGAGCTCGGCATCCCCGGGGAGGTCGGCGAGGATGCGCTGACGATCCTCGGCCTCGACGACCAGGCGGTCGAGATCAACGTCACGCCCGACCGCGGCTACGCGCTCTCGCTCCGCGGCATCGCGCGCGAGGTCGCGACGGCGACGGGCCAGCCCTTCCGCGACCCCGCCGCGATCGAGACCGGCACCGCGGCCGGCTTCCCGGTCGAGCTGCGCGACGACGCCCCCATCCGCGGCCGCGACGGCTGCTCTCGCTTCGTCGTGCGCGTCGTGCGCGGCATCGACCCGAGCCGGCCGACGCCCTCGTGGCTCGCCTCTCGCCTGCGGCTCGCGGGCATCCGCTCGATCTCGCTCCCGGTCGACATCACGAACTACGTCATGCTCGAGCTCGGGCAGCCGATCCACGGCTACGACCTCGGCAAGCTGCAGGGCGGCATCGCCGTGCGCCGAGCAGCGCCGGGGGAGCGGCTCACGACCCTCGACGGCGTCGACCGCGCGCTCTCGACCGAGGACCTGCTCATCACCGACGACCGCGGCGCCATCGGCCTCGCGGGCGTCATGGGCGGCGCCGAGACCGAGATGGATGGGTCGACCACCGACGTGCTCATCGAGGCGGCCACGTTCGATCCCGTCACGATCGGCCGCACCGCGCGACGCCACAAGCTGTTCTCCGAGGCCTCGAAGCGCTACGAGCGCGGCGTCGACCCCGCCGTCGCGGCAGCCGCGGCGGCGCGCGTCGCGCAGCTGCTCGTCGAGCTCGCCGGCGGCACGATCGACGAGCTCGGCACCGACGTGGGCGAGGTGCCCGCGATGGCGCCCATCCGCATCCCGGTCGGCTTCTGGAGCGACCACACGGGTGCCGACTACACCGTCGACGAAGCACGCGATGCGCTCGAGCGCATCGGCGCGCAGATCGACGAGGACGCGGATGCGTGGACGGTGACGCCGCCCACGTGGCGCCGCGACCTCGTCGACCGCGAGGGACTCGTCGAGGAGGTCGCGCGGATCGTCGGCTTCGACCGCATCCCCTCCGTGCTGCCCGTCGCGCCCCCCGGCCGCGGCTACACGCGCGCCCAGCGGCTGCGCCGCCGCGTCGCGGACGCGCTCGCCTCGAACGGCCTCACCGAGGTCCTCGTCGCGCCGTTCGTCACCGAGCGGCAGGCCGCGATGGTGGGCGCAGCGCCCGTGCGACTCGAGAACCCCCTCGACGGCGAGCGCCCGTGGCTGCGCACCGCGCTGGTGCCCGGCATGCTCGACACCGCGCACCGCAACCTCGGCCGCGGACTCACCGACCTCGCGCTCTTCGAGCTCGGCCGCGTCTTCCACGCCGTCGACGGCCAGGGCACCGACACGCTGCCGAGCGCGGCGGCCCGCCCCTCCGACGTCGAGCTCGCCGAGCTCGACCGCCTGCCGGAGCAGCCCGACCACGCGGCGGTGCTGCTCGTCGGCGAGCGCGTGCGCAAGCAGCCGGGCACGCCCGCCGCGCGCTACGGCGTCGCCGACGCGATCGAGGCGGCGGAGCGCATCGCGCGCACGCTCGGGCTCGAGCTCGAGCTGCGCCAGTCGGAGCGCGCGTGGCTGCACCCCGGGCGCACGGCCGAGCTGCTGCTGGGCGAGACGGTCGTCGGCGTCGCCGGAGAGCTGCTGCCTGCGGTGGCGGCCGCTGCCGACCTGCCGCGCGTCGTCGCCGTCGCCGAGCTCGACCTCGGCCTCCTCATCGAGCGGGCCCGCGTGAGCCTCGACACGCAGCGCATCGCGCCGGTGCCGGCGGCGACGCAGGACCTCTCGGTCGTCGTGCCCGTCGGCGTGCCCGCCGGCGAGGTGCGCCGCGCGGTGCGCGACGGCGCCGGCGCGCTGCTCGAGCACATCGCGCTCGTCGACGACTACCGCGGAGCCGGGCTCGGCCACGGCGGGCTGGCACAGGGCGAGAAGTCGCTCACGTTCGCGCTCCGCTTCCGCGCGCCCGACCGCACGCTCACGGCTGCCGAGGCCTCGGAGGCGAAGCTCGCGGGCCTCGCCGTCGCGACCGAGCGGCACGGAGCGCGGCTCCGCGAGTAGCGCCCGGCGCGGGGTAGCATCCGGCCATGGTCGAGATCACGGTGTGCGGTTCGGCGGTGGAGCGCGCCGCCGCCGAGCGGGCGACGGTCACGGTGCAGTCGCGGTGGAGCGCACCGAGCCCCGAGGCGGCGATGCATGCCGTCGCCGAGGCCCACGATCGGCTCGTGACAGACGCGGAGGCCCACGAGGCGGAGGGTGCCGCCGAGTCGTGGCACGCCGACCGGGTGTGGATCTCGCACCACGAGGAGTGGGTCGGGGAGGGCCAGCCCCGGCGGTCGGTCTACACGGCGGCCGCCGCGGTGACCGTGCGGTTCCGCGACTTCGAGGCGCTCGGCACCTGGATCGGCCGGGTCGGCCTGCACCAGACGCACGAGGTGGGCGGCATCCAATGGTCGCTCTCCGACGCGACCGAGCGGCAGCGCGCGAGGGCTGCCCGCACGCGCGCGATCGCCGACGCGGTCGAGCGCGCCGGCGACTACGCGGCCGCGGCGGGGCTCGGCGCGCCCGTCATCGACGCGATCCAGGAGCCGGGCACGATGCCGCCCGGGCCCGTCGCGCCGAAGGGCCGCATGGCGGCGATGGCGATGGAGGCCGCCGACGCGGGCCCCGCCGTCTCGCTCGAGGCGGGCGAGCTCGAGGTGCGCGCCGCGGTCGAGGTGCGGTTCGTCGCGGATGCGCTGCGGCACGACCGGGGATCGGCGGGCGACTAGCCTGGAGGCATGAGCCTCTCCGTCGCCGTCGCAGGCGCGAGCGGATACGCGGGCGGTGAGCTGCTGCGGCTGCTCGCCCAGCATCCCGAGCTGGAGGTGCGCACGGTCACGGCGCACGCCAACGCCGGGCAGCCCCTCGTCTCCGTCCACCCGAACCTGCGCTCCCTCGCCTCGCTGACCTTCCAGGAGACGACCGCCGAGGTGCTCGCGGGCCACGACGTCGTCTTCCTCGCGCTGCCGCACGGCCACTCCGCCGGCATCGCCGCGCAGCTGCCCGAATCGACGCTCGTGGTCGACGCCGGCGCCGACCACCGGCTGCTCGACGCTCACGACTGGCAGTCGTTCTACGACACCGAGCACGCCGGCACCTGGCCCTACGGCATGCCCGAGCTGATCCTCGCCGATGGCGGCAGGCAGCGCCGCGAGCTGCGCGCCGCGCGGCGCATCGCCGTGCCCGGCTGCAACGCCACGGCGGTCACGCTCGCGATCGCCCCCGGCATCGCGGCGGGACTCGTCGACCCGACGGGCCTCACGTCGGTGCTCGCGGTCGGCTCCTCGGGCGCGGGCCGTGCCGCGAAGACGCACCTGCTCGCGGCCGAGCTCACCGGCTCCGCCACGCCCTACGGCGTCGGCGGCACGCACCGGCACCTGCCCGAGATCGCGCAGAACCTCCGCGCGGTCGGTGCCGCCGACGTGCGCCACTCCTTCACCCCGGTGCTCGTGCCCATGTCGCGCGGCATCCTCGCGACCGTGAGCGCGCCGCTCGTCGGCGACGCCACGGCGGAGGAGGTGCAGAGCGCGTGGTTCTCCGCCTACGGCGACGAGCGCTTCGTGCACGTCCTGCCGGCCGGCTCGTTCCCGCGCACCGCCGACGTCGTCGGCTCGAACTCGGTGCACATCGGCGTCGGGCTCGACATCGCGGCCGGTCGCGTCGTCGCGATCGCGGCGCTCGACAACCTCGGCAAGGGCACGGCGGGCGCCGCGATCCAGTCGGCCAACATCGCGCTCGGCCTCGACGAGCACACGGGCCTCTCGGTCGACGGGGTCGCGCCGTGAGCGTGACCGCAGCCGCGGGCTTCCGCGCCGCGGGCGTCGCCGCCGGCGTCAAGTCGTCCGGCGGGCCCGACGTGGCGCTCGTCGTCAACGACGGACCGCTCGACGCCGCCGCCGCCGTCTTCACCTCGAACCGGGCCAAGGCCAACCCCGTGCTGTGGAGCCAGCAGGCGATCGCGGGCGGCAGCGCTCGCGCCGTCATCCTCAACTCGGGCGGCGCGAACTGCTTCACGGGCGCGTTCGGCTTCCAGACGACGCACCAGACCGCGGAGCGGGTCGCCGAGCGGCTCGGGATCGGAGCCATCGACGTGCAGGTGTGCTCGACAGGGCTCATCGGGGTCGGCGACGAGGCGTTCCGCGCCGCCGTGCTGCACGGCGTCGACCTCGCTGCGGATGCGCTCGCGGCCGGAGACGAGGCCGGGCTCGCCGCCGCGGAGGCCATCATGACGACCGACTCGAAGCCCAAGCAAGCGGTGGCCGCAGGGGATGGCTTCACCGTCGGCGGCATGGCGAAGGGCGCGGGCATGCTCGCGCCCGGCCTCGCGACGATGCTCGTCGTGCTCACGACCGACGCCGAGGCCGACGCCGACGTGCTCGACCGCGCGCTGCGCGCCGCGACCCGCACCACCTTCGACCGGCTCGACTCCGACGGCTGCATGTCGACGAACGACACCGTGCTGCTGCTCGCGTCGGGCGCGGCGGGCGTGCGCCCTGACGAGGCTGCGCTGACCGCCGCCGTGACCGCGGTGTGCGACGGCCTCGCGCGCCAGCTGCACGGCGACGCCGAGGGCGCGACCCACGACATCGCCATCGAGGTGCGGCACGCGGCGAGCGAGGACGACGCGGTCGTCGTCGCGCGCTCCGTCGCCCGCTCCAACCTCTTCAAGGCGGCCATCTTCGGCAACGACCCGAACTGGGGTCGCGTCCTCGCGGCGATCGGCACGACCGACGCCGCGTTCGACCCCTATGCGGTCGACGTGCACTTCAACGGCGTGCGCGTCTGCCACGCGGGGGAGCCCGACCGCCCGCGCGAGGAGGTCGACCTGGCGCCGCGCGCGACGAGCATCGTCATCGACCTGTTCGCGGGCGACGAGAGCGCGACCGTCCGCACGAACGACCTCACGCACGACTACGTGCACGAGAACTCCGCGTATGCGAGCTAGGGGAGCGGCGGCCGAAGCCGCGCGGAAGGCCGAGACGCTCATCGAGTCGCTGCCGTGGCTCGAGCGCTACCGCGGCGCGACCGTGGTCGTGAAGTACGGCGGCAACGCGATGGTGTCTGCCGAGCTGCAGCGCGCCTTCGCCGAGGACATGGTCTACCTCCGCCACGTCGGACTGCAGCCCGTCGTCGTTCACGGAGGGGGCCCGCAGATCAACGAGGCGCTCCGCATCCACGGCATCGAGAGCGAGTTCCGCGGCGGCTACCGGGTGACGAGCCCCGAGGCGATGGACGTCGTGCGGATGGTGCTCACCGGCCAGGTGGCGCGCACGCTCGTCTCGCTCATCAATGCGCACGGGCCGCTCGCGGCGAGCCTCTCCGGTGAGGATGCCGGACTCTTCACGGGCCGCAGGCGCGGCACCGTCGTCGACGGCGAGGATGTCGACCTCGGCCAGGTGGGCGACGTCGTGGCCGTCGACCCGGCGGGCGTGCACCGCCTGCTCGACGCCGGGCTCATCCCGGTCGTCTCGTCGATCGCGCCCGACGGCGACAGGCCGGGGGAGAGCCTCAACGTCAACGCCGATTCGGCGGCGGCGGCGCTCGCCGCGGCCCTCGGTGCCCAGAAGCTCGTCATCCTCACCGACGTCGAGGGCCTCTACCGCGACTGGCCCGACCGCGACTCGCTCATCAGCGAGATCAGCGACATCGAGCTCGAGGCGCTGCTGCCCTCGCTCGAGTCGGGCATGATCCCCAAGATGCAGGCGTGCCTGACCGCCGTGCGCGCCGGGGTGCCGAAGGCCGCGATCATCGACGGCCGCTCGCCCCACTCCATCCTCACCGAGATCTTCACGAGCGCGGGCTCGGGCACCGAGGTCGTGCCCGGCACCGCGCATCCCACCAAGGAGACCGCATGACCCGCCACTTCCTGCGCGACGACGACCTGAGCCCCGCCGAGCAGCGCGAGGTGCTCGAGCGAGCGCGGCGCATGAAGCTGGACCGCTTCGGCGAGCGCCCGCTCGAGGGCCCCAAGTCGGTCGCCGTCATCTTCGACAAGTCGTCGACCCGTACGCGCGTGTCGTTCCACGTCGGCATCTCCGACCTGGGCGGCTCGCCGCTCATCATCTCCACCGCGTCGAGCCAGCTCGGCGGCAAGGAGACGGCGACCGACACGGCGCGCGTGCTCGAGCGCCAGGTGGCGGCGATCGTCTGGCGCACCTACGCGCAAGCGGGGCTCGAGGAGATGGCTGCCGGCACGACGGTGCCGGTCGTCAACGCGCTCTCGGACGACTTCCACCCCTGCCAGCTGCTCGCCGACCTGCTCACGATGCAGGAGCACAAGGGCGAGCTCGCCGGGCTGACGGTCGGCTTCGTCGGCGACGGCCGCTCCAACATGGCCCAGTCGTACCTGCTCGCGTGCGCGACCGCCGGCATGCACGTGCGCGTCGGCGCACCCGCCGAGTACGCGCCCGAGGCGGGCGTCGTCGCCGACGCGCAGCGCATCGCGGGCACGACCGGCGGCAGCGCGACGGTCGTGTCGAGCGCGGCCGAAGCCATCGCCGACGCCGACGTCGTCGTCACCGACACCTGGGTGTCGATGGGCAAGGAGGACGAGAAGGCGGAGCGCGTCGCGACGTTCGGCGGCTTCAAGGTCGACCAGGCGCTCATGGACCAGGCGAAGCCCGACGCGGTCTTCATGCACTGCCTGCCCGCCGACCGCGGGTTCGAGGTGACCGCCGACGTCATCGACGGCCCGCAGTCGATCATCTGGGACGAGGGGGAGAACCGGCTGCACGCGCAGAAGGCGCTGCTCGCGTGGCTGCTCGAGCGCGCGGGATCGACGGAGGCCGCAGCATGAGCGACCAGCACGCGACGAACGAGGGATCGCTCTGGGGCGGCAGGTTCGCCTCCGGCCCGAGCCCCGAGATGGCACGGCTGTCGAAGTCGACGCAGTTCGACTGGCGGCTCGCGCAGCTCGACATCCGCGGCTCGAAGGCGCACGCGATGGCGCTCCATGCCGCGGGGCTGCTCGACGACGACGAGCTCGCCGCCATGCGCGCGGCGCTCGACGAGCTCGCCGAGCGGGTGCGCACGGGCGCGTTCGCTGCGGCGGAGTCGGACGAGGACGTCCACGGCGCGCTCGAGCGCGGCCTCATCGACATCGCGGGCGCCGAGCTCGGCGGCAGGCTGCGCGCCGGTCGCAGCCGCAACGACCAGATCGCGACGCTCGTGCGGGTGTGGATGCTCGAGGAGACCGACGAGGTCGAGCGCGGCATCCGCGCGGTGATCGAGGCGCTGCGCATGCAGGCGGCAGCGCATCCGACCGCCCCGATGCCCGGTCGCACCCACCTGCAGCACGCGCAGCCGGTGCTGCTCGCCCACCACTTGCTCGCGCACGCGTGGCCGCTGCTGCGCGACCTCGAGCGGCTCGCCGACTGGCGCGTGCGGGCGAGCGAGTCGCCCTACGGGGCTGGCGCGCTCGCCGGCTCGACGCTCGGCCTCGACCCCGCGCTCGTCGCGCGCGAGCTGGGCCTCGCGGCGCCGAGCCCGAACTCGATCGACGCGACGAGCGCGCGCGACGTCGTCGCCGAGCTCACCTTCGTGCTGACGATGACGGCGATCGACCTCTCGCGCCTCGCCGAGGAGGTCATCTTCTGGTCGACGCGCGACGTCGGGTTCGCGAAGCTCCACGACGGCTTCTCGACCGGCTCGTCGATCATGCCGCAGAAGAAGAACCCCGACATCGCCGAGCTCGCGCGAGGCAAGGCCGGCAGGCTCATCGGCGACCACGCGGGACTGCTCGCGACGCTCAAGGCGCTGCCGCTCGCGTACAACCGCGACCTGCAGGAGGACAAGGAGCCCGTCTTCGACGCGGTCGACCAGCTGCAGGTGCTGCTGCCGGCGTTCGCCGGCATGGTCGCGACGCTCGACTTCGACGAGGCGAGGATGCGCTCGGGCGCGGCAGCGGGCTACGCGCTCGCGACCGACGTGGCGGAGTGGCTCGTCAAGCGGCGCGTGCCGTTCCGCGAGGCGCACGAGATCTCGGGTGCGCTCGTGCGGCTGTGCGAGGAGCGCGGCATCGAGCTCGACGAGGCCACCGACGACGACTACCGCAGCGTGAGCGAGCACCTCGCTCCGGAGGTGCGCGAGGTGCTCACGGTCGACGGCGCCATCGCATCGCGCGACGGGATCGGCGGCACCGCTCGCTCCGCGGTCGACGCGCAGCTCGACTCGCTCGACGCGCGCCTCGCGCGCCTGGCCGCGCGCTGATCCCCGGTAGGTTCGAGTCGTGATCGATCCTGCGCCCATCCAGCTCGACCCCGCCTTCGAGAACGTGTGGGACGAGCTGCAGTACCGCGGCAGCGTGCACGTCTCGACCGACCCGGAGGCGCTGCGCGCACTGCTCGGCGGCGAGCCGATCACGTTCTACTGCGGGTTCGACCCGACGGCGCCGAGCCTGCACCTCGGCAACCTCGCCCAGCTCATCGTCATGCGCAGGCTGCAGCTCGCCGGGCACCGGCCGCTCGCGCTCGTGGGCGGCTCGACCGGGCTGATCGGCGACCCGAAGCCGACGAGCGAGCGGCAGCTCAACACGCGCGAGACGGTCGCCGAGTGGGTGACCTACCTGCAGGCGCAAGTGCTCCGGTTCCTCTCGGACGAGGGGGAGAGCGCGGTGCGGCTCGTCAACAACCTCGACTGGACGGCGCCGCTGTCGACCGTCGACTTCCTCCGCGAGATCGGCAAGCACTTCCGCGTCGGCACGATGCTCCGCAAGGACGCGGTCGCCGCGCGCATGGAGTCGGACGAGGGCATCTCCTACGCCGAGTTCAGCTACCAGGTGCTGCAGGGCATGGACTTCCTCGAGCTCCACCGCCGCTATGGCTGCCTCATGCAGACCGGCGGCAGCGATCAGTGGGGCAACCTCACCGCTGGGACCGAGCTGCTGCGGAAGGCCGACGGCGTGCACGCGCACGCGATCGGCACCCCGCTCATCACCGACGCCGAGGGACGCAAGTTCGGCAAGAGCGAGGGCAACGCGGTGTGGCTCGACGCCAAGCTCACGACGCCGTACGCGATGTACCAGTTCTGGCTCAACCAGGACGACGCGATCGTGGTCCAGCTGCTCAAGTCGTTCACGTTCCTGCCGAAGGAGCGGATCGACGAGCTCGAGGCAGCGACGGCGGCAGCGCCGTTCCGGCGGGAGGCGCAGCGCGTGCTCGCGCTCGAGGCCACCGCGTTCATCCACGGATCGGCCGCGACGCAGCAGGCGATCGACGCCTCGCACGCGCTCTTCGGCAGCGGCGACCTCTCGGCGCTCGATGCCGAGACCCTCGCGGCGGCGATCGCGTCGCTCGACAAGCTCGCGACCGCGACGCCGGATGCGCCCGTGCTGCAGCTGCTGCAGGAGACCGGACTCGTCGACTCGCTCTCCGACGGCCGGCGGGCGATCGCCCAGGGCGGGGTGTCGGTCAACAACGAGCGGATCGATGACCCGTCGGCCACGCTCGAGGGTCGACTGCTGCACGGTCGCTTCGCCGTGCTGCGGCGCGGCAAGAAGACGCTCGCTGGCGTCGACGCCGGCGCCTGACGCCTGCTGTCCCCCTGCTTCCGCGGGATTCCGGTGCGACACGCCCGGGTTGCACGCGGTTTGGGGAGCAGGGCCCAGGCCCGTGTAACGTAATCACTCGTCACCCCAAAGACGCAGAGCCGGTCAGGCCAGCGGATCAAGAGGGACCACCTCCTCGCAAGAAGGCCGCACGCAGTAGCGTGTCGCCGCCCGAAGCGAGTACGGTGACAATCCACTTCAACGAAGACAGTGCGAAGCGCGCAGCGCGACGGACGGCAGCAGCATGCAGCCGGCCCGAACGACGCCGAATCGCACAGCGTGTCGATTTGACACGGTCTGAGAAGTGGTTACGATAGAGAAGTTGCCTCGGCGCAGAACCTGAGAAGGGGATGCACGAGAGCGTCTGATCCTTGAGAACTCAACAGCGTGCACAATGTCAAATGCCAAAT
>NZ_BAAAKK010000005.1:776926-875268 GCF_039527715.1 Agrococcus citreus | reverse complement strand
TCGAGCGGCACGCCCTTGCGCTCCTTGAGCAGCAGCGTAGCGATCAGCGAGAGCACAACGGTCGGTAGCGTCGACATCTCGATCAGCAAGGCGTGGACGTCGCGCGCCTTCGACATCACCACGAAGGACCTCGGCGACAACGCGCAGCCGACGCAGCAGTTCTTCGGCATCCACACGACGAACGGCGGCAAGGTCGCGATCTTCGCCGGCGGCATCCCGCTCTCGCGGGACGGCGTCGTCGTCGGTGCGGTCGGCGTGAGCGGCGGATCCGGCGAGCAGGACCACTCGGTCGCCGAGGCGGGCGCCGAGGCCTTCTAGCGAGCGGCGGCAAAGAGGGAGGGAGGAGGAGCTCGCGCTCCCCCTCCCTCCCTTCACGTTGTCAGCGCTTCGCCGAAACCTCGACAGGTGCCGACACGTCGGCGCTGTAGTTCTCCCAGGCACCCGAGTGCTCGGACTCGATGTCGAGCGGCACGCCCTTGCGCTCCTTGAGCAGCAGCGTAGCGATCAGCGAGAGCACAACGGTCGCGAGAAGGTAGAAGACGATCGCCCACGTCGTGCCCGTGGACTGCAGGAGAGCCTGCGCGATCGTCGGCGCGAACGCACCGCCGATGATGGCGCCGATCGCGTAAGCGATCGAAACACCAGAGAACCGGACCGAAGCGGGGAACGACTCCGCGTACCACGTGGCCTGGCCACCGTACGTCAGTCCAAGACCCGCACCGAGGATGATCGTCCCGAGCGCCACGCCCCAAACGCCTTGCTCCACGAGCACGAAGAGCGGGACGATGCCGATCGCCAGGACGATCCAGCCCAGCACGAAGGTCCGCTTGCGCCCGAATCGGTCAGACAGCGCACCCGCTGCGAAGGTGAAGACCAGCCACGAGAGCGAACCTGCGAACGTAGCAAGCTGGACGCCGACGGGGTCGAAGCCGAGGCCAGGAGGCGTGCCATCGGTGGGCCGCGATGCGAGCCCTTGCACGTAACCACCGGTCGTCATGTAGCCGGTCGCGTTGTTGGCCATGAAGACGAATGCGCAGAGCACGACGACGAGGCCGTACTTCTTGAAGACCTGGACGATCGGCGCCGACTCCTGCTGCGCCGTCTGCTTGATCTCCTCGAAGACCGGCGACTCGTCGACGGAGCGGCGGACGACATAGCCGACCACGACGAGCAGGATGGAGACGAAGAAGGGGATGCGCCAGCCGACCTCGAGGAACGCGTCGCCGGGGAACGCCGCGCGGATGCCGGCGAGCACGCCGGTGGCGAGCAGCATGCCGAGGGGCACACCGGCCTGCACGAAGGAGCCGTAGAGGCCGCGACGGTGCACTGGCGCGTGCTCGACCGCCATAAGAACGGCGCCGCCCCACTCGCCACCCGCAGAGATGCCCTGCAGGATGCGAAGAGTGATGAGCAGGATCGGGGCGATCCAACCTGCCTGGTCGAAGGTCGGCAGCGCGCCGACGAGCGTCGTCGCGACTCCCATGAGGAGCAGCGTGAGCACGAGCATGGGACGACGGCCGACCTTGTCGCCGAAGTGGCCGGCCAGGAAGGCACCGAGCGGGCGGAAGAGGAACGAGATGCCGATCGTGATGAGCGACAGGATCTGCATCATGCCCTCGCCGGCGGGCTGGAAGAACAGCTGGGCGAAGACGAGGTTCGCCATGAAGGCGTAGATGAAGAAGTCGTACCACTCGATGGTGGTGCCGACGACGACGGCTCCGAGGACCTTGTTGCGCTCTCGGGCGGTTTGCGGGGCACGAGTCGTGCTGTGGGACACGCTGACTCCTTTGTCAGGGGCGGCCGGACCGGCGGTCGGGCTCGGGACTGAATGGAACATATACGATTTCGTGCACGACGGCAAGGGCATCGAGAACACCGTTCGTCGCGGATCTCCCCGGCGGCCTCACTCCTCCTTGCAGATCGGATTCGGAATCGTATACGATGCCCGCATGGATGCATCGTCGCACCGCATTGCGGGCACTCCCCCGGCCGCTGACTCCGCATGGCAGCTCATCGGCGCGAAGCCGGCCAAGGTCTTCGCGATGCACATCGGCTACGCCGCTCGCGCCGCGCAGAAGGGCCGCACGCCCGAGGCGCCCGGCTTCTTCCTCAAGCCCCCCACGTCGCTCTCGACCGGCGGCGAGGTGGAGCTGCCGGCTGGCACGGAGATCTTCGGCTTCGAGGGCGAGATCGCGATCATCATCGGCAGCCACGCGCGACGCGTCGACGAGGCGGATGCCTGGGCGCACGTCGCCGCCGTCACCGCCTCCAACGACCTCGGCGTCTTCGACCTCCGCTGGGTCGACAAGGGCGCCAACCTGCGCTCGAAGGGCGGCGACGGCATGACGCCGATCGGGCCGGCCCTGCTGCCCGCCGACCGCCTCGACCCCGCGGCGATCGAGGTGCGCACCTGGCTCGACGGCGAGCTCGTGCAGGCCGACTCCACCGCGACGCTGCTCTTCCCGCTCCCGCAGATCGTGAGCGACCTGTCGCAGCTCATCACGCTCGAGCCCGGCGACGTCATCCTCACCGGCACGCCCGCGAACGCCTCGACCTTCGCCCCCGGGCAGACCGTCGAGGTCGAGGTGACCGCGACCGCCATCGACGGCGAGCAGCTCTCGAGCGGCCGCCTCGCCACCACGCTGCGGGTCGGCGACCACGAGCTGCCCGCCTACTCGGCGCAGCCGAAGCCGACGCCCGACCAGTGGGCCGACGCATCCGGCCGCCCGCTCTCAGACTTCGAGCAGCCCGCGACGCCGGTGCTCGACGACGAGCTCCGCGCCAAGCTGTCGACCGTCGCGCTCGCGACCCTCTCATCGGGCTTGCGCAAGCGCGGCCTCAACAACGTCTCGATCGACGGCCTGCGCTCGACCCAGCCCGGCAAGCGCATCGTCGGCACCGCCCGCACGCTGCGGTACGTGCCCAACCGCGAGGACCTCTTCAAGCGCCACGCGGGCGGCTACAACGCTCAGAAGCAGCTGTTCGACTCGCTGCAGCCGGGTGAGGTCGTCGTCATCGAGGCCCGCGGCGACAACCGCTCTGGCACCCTCGGCGACATCCTCGCGCTGCGCGCGCGTCACCTCGGCGCCGCTGGCCTCGTCACCGACGGCGGCGTGCGCGACCTCGATGTCGTCACCGAGATCGGCGTGCCGACCTACCACGGCGGAGGCCACCCCGCCGTGCTCGGCCGTCTCCACGTGCCGTGGTCGCACGACGAGACGATCGCGTGCGGCGGCGCCACGGTGCAGCCCGGCGACATCATCGTCGGCGACGGCGACGGCGTGCTCGTCATCCCGCCCGCCATCGCGCTCGAGCTCGTCGACGAGGCGATCGTGCAGGAGCGCGAGGAGGAGTTCATCGCGGCCCAGGTCGACGCCGGGCACCCGGTCGAGGGGCTGTTCCCGATGAACGCCGAGTGGCGCGCGAAGTACGAGGCGACCCTCGAGGATGCGAGCCGCGCATGAGCGCCAGGCGCGCGCGGGCCGCGGCGGTCGCGGAGTCGGGCGGCACGGTCACGCCGTCGAAGTCGCAGCGCGCCTACGACCTGCTCCACGACCGGATCGTCGACGGCACCTACTCCCCCGGCTACCGGCTCGTGCTCGACGCGATCGGCCGTGAGCTCGACATGAGCGTCGTGCCGGTGCGCGAGGCGATCCGTCGGCTCGAGGCCGAGGGGATGGTCACGTTCGAGCGCAACATCGGCGCGCGCGTCGCCGAGATCGACGAGCTCGAGTACCACGACACGATGGAGACGCTCTCGTTCGTCGAGGGCGCCGCCGTCATGCTCGCCGCGGGGCTCTACTCGAAGTCGGACCTCGACGAGGCGCGCGCCATCAACGCGCAGATGCGCGAGACGCTCGCCGCCTTCGACCCCGTGCGGTTCACCGCGCTCAACGAGGCCTTCCACCGGCGGCTGACCGACGTGTGCCACAACGAGGTGCTCGGCGACGTCATCGACAACGGCTGGAAGCGGCTCTCGCGGCTGCGCCAGTCGACCTTCTCGTTCGTGCCCAGCCGCGCCGTCTCGTCGGTCGACGAGCACGAGGCGATCCTCGACCTCATCGAGGAGGGCGCCGACCCCCGCCGGATCGAGCTCGCCGTGCGCGCGCACCGGCTCGCGACCCCCGACGCGTACCTGCACCGCAACCGCCCGACCACTTCCTGAACCTCCTCGCACCGACCCGCCGTCGAGCGCGGGACGAACCGACAGAAACGGAGCCATCATGGCCACCCAGCCCGCAGGCATCCCCGACCTGATCCCCCACTACATCGACGGCGAGCGCGTCGCCTCCGTCGACGGCGACACCTTCGGCGTGCTGAACCCCGTCACGAACGAGGACTACACGCGCGCCGCCTCGGGCAAGCAGGCCGACATCGACCTCGCCGTCGCCGCGGCGACGCGCGCCTTCCACGAGGGCCCCTGGCCGCGCATGAAGAACCGCGAGCGCGCGCGCATCCTCAGCCGCATCGCCGACATCGTCGAGTCGCGCGACCAGGAGCTCGCGCAGTTCGAGTCGTGGGACTCGGGCCTCCCCATCACGCAGGCGAAGGGGCAGGCGCAGCGCGCCGCCGAGAACTTCCGCTTCTTCGCCGACCTCATCGTCGCGGGCCGCGACGACACCTACAAGGTGCCCGGCACGCAGGTGAACTACGTCAACCGCAAGCCCAAGGGCGTCGCGGGCCTCATCACGCCCTGGAACACGCCGTTCATGCTCGAGTCGTGGAAGCTGGGCCCCGCGCTCGCCTCCGGCTGCACCGTCGTGCTGAAGCCTGCCGAGTTCACCCCGCTGTCGGCGTCGCTCTGGGCCGGCATCTTCGAGGAGGCCGAGCTGCCGCGCGGCGTCTTCAACCTCGTCAACGGCTTCGGCGAGACCGCGGGCGACGCGCTCGTGAAGCACCCCGACGTGCCGCTCATCTCGTTCACGGGCGAGAGCAGCACCGGCAAGCTCATCTTCGGCAACTCGGCGCCGCACCTCAAGGCACTCTCGATGGAGCTGGGCGGCAAGAGCCCCGCCGTCGTCTTCGCCGACGCCGACCTCGACGCCGCGATCGACTCGACGCTCTTCGGCGTCTTCTCGCTCAACGGCGAGCGCTGCACCGCAGGCAGCCGCATCCTCGTCGAGCGCTCCGTCTACGACGAGTTCGTCGAGCGCTACGCCGAGCGCGCGCAGCGCATCGTGGTCGGCGACCCCGCCGACCCCAAGACCGAGGTGGGCGCGCTCGTGCACCCCGAGCACTTCGACAAGGTGATGTCGTACGTCCAGATCGGCAAGGGCGAGGGCCGCCTGCTCGCCGGCGGCGGCCGGCCGGAGGGGTTCCCCGAGGGCAACTACGTGGCGCCCACGGTCTTCGCCGACGTCGCCCCGGATGCCCGCATCTTCCAGGAGGAGATCTTCGGCCCGGTCGTCTCGATCACGCCGTTCGACTCCGACGAGGAGGCGCTCGAGCTCGCGAACAACACGAAGTACGGGCTCGCCGCCTACATCTGGACGAACAACCTCAAGCGCGCGCACCTGTTCTCGCAGAACGTCGAGGCGGGCATGGTGTGGCTCAACAGCCACAACGTGCGCGACCTTCGCAGCCCGTTCGGCGGCGTGAAGGCGTCGGGCCTCGGCCACGAGGGCGGCTACCGCTCGCTCGACTTCTACAGCGACCAGCAGGCCGTGCACATCACGCTCGGCGACGTCCACACCACCCGCTTCGGCGCATCCGCCGACCACTGAGCTTCGAAGGAGCAGCATCATCATGAACGAGATCCCCAAGCCCAGCGTGCCCGCCCCCGACATCATCCGCTGCGCGGCGATGGACCTGGTCGTCACCGACCTGGCGGCGAGCCGCGCGTTCTACGTCGACGTGCTCGGCCTGCACGTGACCGAGGAGGACGACGAGGCGATCTACCTTCGGTCGTTCGAGGAGTTCATCCACCACAACCTCGTGCTGCGCAAGGGCCCGGTCGCCGCCGTCGCCGCGTTCGCCTACCGCGTGCGCACCCCCGAGGACGTCGACCGCGCCGAGGCCTACTACCAGGAGCTCGGCTGCCGCACCGAGCGTCGCGCCGACGGCTTCCAGAAGGGCTTCGGCGACAGCGTGCGCGTCGAGGACCCGCTGGGCTTCCCGTACGAGTTCTTCTACGCGACCGAGCACGCCGAGCGCCTGCACCAGCGCTACGACCTCATCTCGGCCGGCGAGCTCGTGCGCCTCGACCACTTCAACCAGGTCACCCCTGACGTGCCTCGCGGCCGCAAGTACCTCGAGGACCTGGGCTTCCGCGTCACCGAGGACATCCAGGACGACCAGGGCGTCACCTACGCCGCGTGGATGCAGCGCAAGGGCACCGTGCACGACACGGCGCTCACGGGCGGCAACGGCCCGCGCATGCACCACATCGCCTTCTCGACGCACGAGAAGCACAACATCATCCAGATCTGCGACAAGCTCGGCGCGCTCCGGATGTCGGACCACATCGAGCGCGGCCCGGGCCGCCACGGCGTCTCGAACGCGTTCTACCTCTACATCACCGACCCCGACGGGCACCGCGTCGAGATCTACACGCAGGACTACTGGACCGGCGACCCCGACAACCCCGTCATCACCTGGGACGTGCACGACAACCAGCGTCGCGACTGGTGGGGCAACCCCGTCGTGCCCTCCTGGTACACCGAGGCATCCCCGGTGCTCGACCTCGACGGCAACCTCGTCGAGGTCGTCGAGCGCACCGACTCGAGCGAGATGGAGGTGACGATCGGCGCCGACGGCTTCTCGTACACCCGCCCGGGCGACGACGACGGCACCTACCGGGGCGAGGCGTCGAAGGGCTTCAAGATCGGCAACCAGCTGTGACGACGGGAGCCGTCGCGCTCGGGTCGGGCGGACCCGGGCGCGGCCTCGACGACGCGACGGTGATGGCGATCGCCGACGAGCTCGCCGAGGCGACCCGCAGCCGCGGCACGATCGAGCGGATCTCCACCCGCTACCCGGCGGCGACGATCGAGGACTCCTACGCGGTGCAGCGCATCTGGCGCACGCGCCGCGAGGAGGCCGGCGCGCGGCTCGTGGGCCGCAAGATCGGGCTCACGAGCAAGGCCATGCAGTTCGCGACCGGCATCAGCGAGCCCGACTACGGCGTGATCTTCGCCGACCAGGCGCACCCGTCGGGCGCGGTCGTCGAGCACGCGCAGTGGTCGAACGTGCGCGTCGAGGTCGAGCTCGCGTTCGTGCTGCGCTCCCCGCTCGAGGGCGAGGGCCTCACCGTCGAGCAGGTGCTCGAGGCGACCGAGGTCGTGGTTCCGGCGCTCGAGATCCTCGACTCGCACATCCAGCTCGAGGGCCGCACGATCGTCGACACGATCAGCGACAACGCCGCCCTCGGCGCGATCGTCGTCGGCGACGTCGAGGTCGGTCCGTTCGACCGCAACCTCGCGTGGGTCGGCGCGCACTGCCTCGTGAACGGCGAGATCATCGAGACGGGCGTCTCGGGCGGCGTGCTCGGCCACCCCGCGAACGGCGTCGCCTGGCTCGCCGGCAAGCTCGCGCAGCACGGCGACCGGCTCGAGGCGGGCGAGCTCATCCTCGCCGGCTCGTTCACGCGGCCCGTGTGGGTGCAGCCCGGCGACGTCGTCACGGCGCACTTCCAGGACATGGGCTCGGTCGAGGTGACCTTCCGATGAGCACCTTCCGCGACGTCCTCTCCTCCGCCGAGGCTCCGCTCGTGGGCCTGTGGAACGCATCCGGCAGCGCCCTCGCGGCCGAGATCATGGCGGGCTCCGGCGCCGACCTGCTGCTCGTCGACGGCGAGCACGGGCCGATCTCGATCTCGGAGATGCTGCCGATCCTGCAGGCCGCCGCCGCCTACCCGGTGACGACGATCGTGCGGGTGCCGTGGAACGATCCGGTGATCATCAAGCAGGCGCTCGACCTCGGCGCCGTCAACGTGCTCGTGCCCATGGTGTCGACGGCGGCGGATGCGGCGGCCGCCGTGCGCGCAGCCCGGTACCCGGGCGCGGCCGGCGAGCGCGAGGGCGCGCGCGGCATCGGCTCGGCGCTCGCTCGCTCGTCGCGCTGGGGCCGGATCGCGGGCTACGTGCCCGACGCGGATGCGCACGTGTCGGTCACCGTGCAGATCGAGACCGCCGAGGGGGTCGCGAACGCGGCCGAGATCGCGGCGGTCGACGGGGTCGACGCGGTCTTCATCGGCCCGGCCGACCTCGCGGGCTCGATGGGCTTCCCCGGTCGCGCCTCGGCGCCCGAGGTCGTCGCCGCCGTCGACGCGGCGATCGACGCGGTGCGCTCGGCCGGCACGCCCGTGGGCGTGAACACGTTCGTCGAGGCCGACGCCGACCGCTGCATCGCCCGCGGCGCGGCGTTCGTGTTCGTCGGGGCTGATGTGACGCTCATGGCTCGCGGCTCGGAGGCCGCAGTCGCGCGGCTCAAGCAGTCGAGCTCGGAGACCGACGAGTACTGACCCCGCGTCGAACGCCGAACTTCCCGAGACTCCGGGTTCGAGTCGAGAACCCGGAGTTCGGGGAAGTTCGGCTTCACGAGCGGTCATCCCTTGTGGTCGTTGGCTAATTTGATTAGCCTAAGCGCATGACCACCTCTATCCTCGAGCTCGACGGTGTCGCGCTCGCGTACGACCTCGCCGGCCCGGTCGACGGCCCGCTCGTCGTGCTCCTGCCCGGCATGGGCGACCTCCGCAGCGCCTACCGCCACGTCGTCCCGCTGCTCGTCGCGGCGGGCCTCCGCGTCGCGACGCTCGACCTGCCGGGCCACGGCGACTCCGGCATCTCCCCCGTCCCGGTCGGGCAGGCGCAGATCGCGCGGGCCGCGGTCGCGCTCGTCGAGCGGCTCGGCGGCCCGGCCGTCGTCGTCGGGCACTCGTTCACGCCCGACTCCGCGCTGCTCACGACGCAGCTGGCCCCTGACGCGATCGTCGGCGCGGTCGCGATCGCGCCGTGGGCGACGACGCCGACGCCGTCGCGCCTGATGGCGGCCATCACGCGCCTCGTGACGCGCACGCCGATGCTGTGGTCGCTCTTCTACCGGTCGCTGCACAAGGCGCCGCCCGTCGACCTCGCTGCACATCGACGGCGCATCGTCGCGTCGCTGCGCCGGCCGCACGGCACCGACGCCTTGGTCGCGATGGGGACGGGAAGGACGAAGGATGCGATCGGTGCGCGCGCCACGCAGGTCGCTCCCGTGGCGGTCGTCATGGGCGCTGCCGATCCCGACTTCACCGACCCTGCCGCCGAAGCCCGCGACTACGCCGACGCCACGCGAGGCGAGGTCGTCATGGTGCCGGGAGCCGGGCACTATCCGCACGCCGAGCGTCCGGGCGAGACGGCCGCCGCCATCCTCGCGCTGGCCCGCCGCGTCGGCTGGCAGGTCGGCGCGCGTGCCTAGGGCGGGCCTCTCCCCCGAGGCGCTCGTCGACATCGCGCTCGCCGAGCTCGACGCCACGGGCGGCGCGCCGCTGTCGATCGGCACGGTCGCCGCCCGGGCGGGCGTCAAGCCGCCGTCGATCTACAAGCACGTCGCCGGGCTCGCCGAGCTCGAGGCCCTCGTCGGCGCGCGCATCTACGACGACCTCGGGGAGGCCGTCGCCGCGGCGGTCGACGGGCGGCAGGGGGCGGATGCGGCGCGCGCGTTCCTGCACGCGTACCGGTCGTTCGCGGTGCGCCACCCCGGCCGCTACCGAGCGCTCCCCCCGCGGCCGGTCGGTCACCCCGCGCTCGCCGCGGCCGGCGCGCGCGTGATGGCGATCGCCGAGCGCGCCGTGGCGGACCGCGGCGGCGACGATGCGATCCACGCGCTGCGCGGGCTGCGCGCCGCCGCCCACGGCTTCGCGACGCTCGAGGCCGCCGGCGGCTTCGGCCTCCCGGCCGACGTCGACGCATCCTTCGACCGACTCGTGGAGCAGCTCGTCCGGCTCTGAGGTCTCGCCGCGCGCGAAGGGGCCGCCGCCCGACGGCGACGACCCCTCCTCGATGGCGATCAGCGCATGTAGGGATTGACGTCCTTGGGGTTGATCAGATCGGGCGAGGTGAACCCGGTGAGGTCGTACTCCGACATGAACGACTCCGCGAAGGCGCGGTTCTCGTCGAGCCTGCCGTCGTGCTTCGCCACGTCCAGGATGTCGAGATAGGACTTCTCCGGCTGGCCCCAGTAGTTGAGTTCGTAGAGCTCATGCCTCGAGCCGAACTCCGAGCCGACCGAGTCCCACAGCGCCTTCATGATCTTCGAGCGATCCTGCGCCGTGTTGCCGTTCGAACCTCGCATGAATCGGGCGAGGTGCGGCTCCACGTCCGGCGTGAGGAAGTCGACCGCGTTCGAGTTGAGGTAGATCAGCCCCGACGCCACGATCGTCTCGATGATCTGCTTCATGCGCGTGTAGTTGCCCGGCGACAGCGCCGCGAAGGCGAAAGCATAGTCCTGGTTGGGCTGCACGGAGTCGCCGAAACCGGGCTGCGCCGCCTCGATCATGCCGTCCCGGAGGCCCGCGACGGTGTGGCGGAAGGCGATGATCTCGCCCAGCTGGGCCTGCACGCCGCGGAACTCCCCCGAGCCCGTGACGTCGAGCGCGCGGGAGACCAGGCCGATGATGAAGTCGAGCTTCACGCTCAGGCGGGTCGACGACTGCAGTGCCGCTCGCGTCATCCAAGCAGCCTCGTTGTTGAAGTGCTGCACCTTCTGCGCGTCGTAGATGAGCACGTTCTCCCAGGGGATGAGCGCCTCGTCGAACACCAGGATGGCGTCGTTCTCGTCGAATCGGCTCGAGAGCGGGTAGTCGAACGGGCTCGCGGCGCGCGCTGCCGCCTCCTCGTAGGAGGCACGCGAGTACAGGCGCACGCCCGGTCCGCCGATGTCGGCCATGAACGTGAGCGCGAACTCCTTCTGGCCGAGCGCTGCGCCGAAGTGCGAGACGAAGACCTTCTGCGTCAGGGCGGCACCCGTCGCCACGACCTTCGCGCCCGACACGATGAGGCCGCTGTCGGTCTCGCGCTCGACGTGGACGAACACGTCGCGCACCTCCTCGACGCCCTTCGCGCGGTCGACGGGCGGGTGCACGATGGCGTGGCCGACGTGGGAGACGAGCTCCTGGGCGTCGTCGTAGATGCGCTGCGCGTTGCTGGAGAACTCGCCGAAGAATGCGGGGTCGGCGCCGACGGTCGACAGCAGCGAGGCCTTGTAGTCGGGCGTCCTGCCCATCCAGCCGAAGGTGAGGCGCTGCCAGGCCTCGATCGCCCGTGTGGCTGCGCGCAGATCGTCCTTCGACCGCTGCACGCGGAAGAACGCGTGCGTGGAGCCGCCCGAACCGGTGTCGGTCTCGACGACCGTGTCGCCGTTGCGCGCTGGGTCGTTGATCTGGTCGAACAGTCGCGCGATGCTCCGGGCGGAATTCCGGTAAGCCGGGTGCTCGGTCACGTCGGTGATCCGCTCGCCGTGGATCCATACCTCGCGGTCATCGCGGAGGCTGGCGAGGTACTCGTCGCCGGTCTGCGGTCGGGTACGGCGGGTGGTGTCGGTCATCGCGCGTCTTCCTGGTTGATGGCGGGCTGGTCGACCGACGCTCGGTCGACCGTGGTCACCGGGGAGGTGATGCTGGTCTGCTCGTGCATGTGCTCGTAGCGCTCGGGGTGGCGGCGTCGCGAGATGAGTGCGACGACGATGCCGATCACGAAGAGGAGGAACGGTACCGCTTGGAGCGCGATGTTGACGAGCGGGTCGCCGGAGGCGGACAGCGCTCCGAAGTTCATGAGCGCCGTCACGACGATGAAGAGGAAGGCGACCCCGGAGAGCAGTGGCGAGAGGGTCCCCGACCACCGGCCCTCGCGCAGCTCCGGGTGCTTGCGGAAGAAGGTGAAGATCGCGGCCGCGGTCAGCAGGAGCAGGAGCAGGATCGCGAACGTGCCGATCGCGATGCACCACTGCATGACGGTGAAGATGTCGGTGGGTGCGACGAGCACCGCGACGAACAGCAGGGCCGAGATGATGCTCGCTGTGAACGAGGCGACGAAGGGCGAGCGGTGCTTCGGGTGCACGGCGGAGAGCGGCTTCGGCAGCACCGTGTGGCCGAGCGAGTGCAGATACCGGGCGGCGATGTTGTGGTACGACAGCACGCACGCGAACATCGAGGTGACAGCGAGCACCGACACGATGTGCGTGAAGACCGGTCCGATGAAGGTGTCCGAAGCGATGAACAGCAGCGCGGTCGGGTCGTCGAGGCTCGCGATCGTATCCATGACGGCGGGTCCGCCGAAGCCCTGGAAGAGCGCCCAGGTGGCGAACACGTAGAAGACGAGGGCGCTGCCGATGGAGACGTAGATGGCGCGTGGGATCGTGCGGCGCGGGTCGCGCGCCTCGTCGCGGAAGATCGCCGTCGCCTCGAATCCGAGACCGACGCTGAGGCCGAACATGATCGCGAGCGGGAGCGAGCCGCCCGTCACAACTTCGGGGGCGAAGATCGACGTGAACGAGATGCCCTCGACGCCGCCGCCCTGGAGGAGGATCGCGAAGTCGATGACCAGCACCGCGAGCACCTCGAGGATGAGCGCCACCGCGAGCACCTTCGCACTCAGGTCGATGTTGAAGTACCCGAGGAAGGCGACGAGGGCGAGCGAGATGACGGTCCAACCCCACCACTCGAGATTGAACGGACTGTCGAAGCCGGCGAGCATGCCGTTCGTCGTGACGCCCAGCAGTGCGAACACGAAGGCCTGGAACAGGAGGTACCCGAAGAGCGCCATGAATCCCGCTCCGACGCCTGCCGGCCGGCCGAAGGCGGCCATCACATAGGAGTAGAAGGCGCCGGCCTTCTCGATGCGCATGCTCATCGAAGCGTACCCGGCGGCGAAGACCAGCAGGATCAGCGGCCCCACGAAGTACGCGAAGGAGATGCCCGCGCCGTTCGACGCGAGCATGTTCAGCGGCGTCGAGACGATGATCGTCAAGGGCGCTGCCGCGGCGACCACCATGAAGACGATGGACATGACGCCGAGCTTGCCTTCGAGGCGCTGCGGTGTCGGGCTGCTCGATGTCGCCATCGAGGGTGCAGTGGTGCTCATGGTGCTCCCGTGGTCTCGCCGCTCCGATGCGGCTGCCCCTGCGCCGGCGCAGGTGCGCACGGCGATGCTTTCATTATGCTGATACGAACGTAGTACTACAAGAGACGGCTCAAAGTTCGTCTCTTGAGAGCTGGAGCGCCTTGAACTCGCCGCCGGCCGGGTCGACGACGACGCCCCAGATGCCGAAGCTGAGCTCGTTGTCGCGCGTGTTGATCCGGCCGCCGCTCACCGCTGCGGCCTCCACTGCCGCACCCTGGTCGACGACGTTGAACCACGGCAGCCAGTGCGGCGGAAGGAACGCTCGCGCTTCCGGCGCCACCTCATAGGCTCCGCGCAGCACGTTGCCCGCGGCATCGCGCACGAAGTGGATCCCGTGGTCGAGTGCCTCCACGGCCGCCCCGGGGAAGAGCGCGAGCTGGAACTCGATCTGCGCTGCCAGGTCGTGGTTGGTCGGGTCGACCATCGAGAGGTGGCCCAGCGCACCAGAGGGGACGGTGCCGCTGCCGGCCGGCAGCTCAGCGATGCCGAAGACCGCACCGAAAGGATCGTGGAGCAAGACCGCATCGCCCGGCACTGCGAGGCGCACTCCCTCCTCCATGACGGTCGCACCCGCCTCCACCGCGCGCTGCACATCGGCGGCGAGGTCACCAGCGCCGAGGAAGGCGATCCATCCTGCCGCATCGGGTGCGAGGTCTTCGACGAGCTGGAGGCCCGCGACGACCTCACCATCGGCGGCCCTGAAGCGGCCACGATCGCCTTCGAGCTCGAGCTCCCAGTCGAGCACGGCGCGGTAGAACGCTGCCAGCCCGGAGTCGGAGGCGACGCGCAGCTCCTGCCATACGGTGGTGCCGATCGGATAGTGCTTGCTCATGGGATGCTCCTCAGTCCTTGGGTGCGAGGCGCTCGACCTCGTCGGGGTGGTCGGCCTCGAACATCGCGCGACCGGCGAGGTGGTACCCCGCGGTCGGTGCGGCGAAGAACTCGAGCTGGTCCGTCCTGGAGACGGTGGTCCAGATGTCGCGGAAGTAGCGCTGCAGGGCCTGCCCGTCCGCGGAGAAGCCAGTGCCCGCGGTGCGGATGAGCTGCTGGAGCATCTCCCACACCAGGTCCTCGGCGACGAGGTGCGCGTTGTTGATTCGCATCGCGCTCGCGTCGTCGAACGGCGTGCCGTCGACGACGAGCCTGCGCGCGTGCTCCTCGTAGAGGCGGCCCTGCTCGATGAGCACACCGAAGGCCGCATCGACCTTCGCGATCGCGAGGCCGAGGACGCGGCGCCAATCGTCGTTGTCGACGCGCTTCGAGCCGGCCGGGTCGTAGGGCGCTCGGCTGATCCGGATCGCTCGTTCGTACTCGTCGATCGCGGCGTATCCCAGACCGACCGCCACCGCCGCGACCTCGCCTTCGGCGAAGCCGAAGAAGACGCCCGAGTAGAGGGGGTTGCCGTGCAGCTCGTAGCCGATCGTGGGCTCGTCGACACGCGACGCCCAGGTCTCGGCGACGACGCGCTCGGCGGGCACGAAGACGTCCTGCATCGTGATGCCGTTCGAGCCCGACCCCCGCATGCCGATCACCCGACCCCAGTCGTCCAGCACCTCGAAGTCGGCGCGGTCGACCACGACCCACGCGCGGTGCTCCGGCTCGTCGTCCGTGGCCGGCACGACGACCGTCGGGAAGAAGTGCGTCGAGTACGGGGCCCCGGAGCAGTATCGCCAGGTGCCGGTGAGTCGATAGCCGCCCTCGACGGGCACGAGCTTCGAGCCCGCGATCTGGCCGGATGCCGGGGCGATCATGTAGCCGTTGGCGCCGAACACCTCGTTCTGCACGGCCTCCGGCCAGTAGGAGGCGAGCGTCAGGGAGTGCGCGGACGACAGCGACAGGCACCATGCGGTGGAGGGGCAACCGCGCGCGACCTCCGCGATCACCGCGAGAAAGCCGGGAATCCCGAGCTCGAGCCCGCCGTGCGTGAGCGGCAGCAGCATGCGGTAGAAGCCGTGCTCGATGAAGTGCTCGTGCACGTCCTCCGCGTACTGACCATCGGCCTCCGTCTTCCCCTGACGCTCGCGCAGCGTCGGTCGGATCTCGCGAGCGGCTTCGAGCAGGCGTTGGAGCTCACGGCGCACGCGCTCGTCCGACTGCGCGACGACACCCAGCGAATAGGGGCCCGCGAGTCCAGGCTCGATGCGGGTGGGCTCAGTCTCGTGCGTCATGCTCGGCCCGGTGGTCACGACGCTCGTGGGCGTCGCCTTGACCTTGACTCTCGACATCGTCGTCCTCTTCTTCTTCTCGTGCTCGGGTGCTGCTACTGCCAGATCGAGCGGAGGCTCTCGCGCTCGGCGTCGATGGTCTCCTGATCGAACCGGAAGTACGAGCGCGGAGGCAGCATTCCCCAGACGCTCGAGGAGTGGCGGTCGTCGGGGAACTCGCGAGGCTCGTGGAACTCGTCGAGCTGTTCCATGTCGCAGTACAGCTCGACGAAGCACTCGGCCTCAGGGATGCGCACATAGCCTGCCGTGTTGCCGCCGATCCCGTGACGCACCGGACCCCAGGGGAACCAGCGACCGTGCTGGGACAGGTGGTCGAACTTGTCGCGGATCTGACCCCACTCCCCCAGGTCGAAGGCGAGGTGGTGCGGATGTGCCGTGCCGGTGTTCACGAATGCGTTCACATGGTGGTCCGCACCGATGCGCATGAAGGCACCCGCATCGGTGCCGAGGCGGTCCGCGAGCTGCTGTCCCACGACGTTCGTGTAGAAGTCGACCATCGAGTCGACGTCCTCGACGAGGTAGTTGACGTGGCCGAGCCGACGCATCGCACCGGCCTTCACCTCGCTCGAGAGCCGCGACGAGATGGGGAAGGCATTCTGCCCAGTGCGCGGGCGGAACGGCACGAACTTCACACCGTTCCCCTCCGGGTCGACGAACGAGACCGACTCGTCGTCGCGAGAGAAGTCGACGCCGACGGCCTTCAGGTGCGTCGTCGCATCCTCGAGCGAGTACTCCGGGTGCAGCTGGTACGCGGCGTGGGTGAGCCCCGGCGCGTTCGCCTGCTGGAGCACGACGGAGTACTCCTCGTAGTTGCACGCGAGGTAGGCGCGACCGTCCTCGCGGCGCCGCTCGAGCATCGAGAACTCGACCTGCCAGCTGTCGGACGCCGTGTCGACGTCCTCGACCGCAAGGACGACGTGGTCGATGTCAACGATCCTGATCATGCGATGCCCCTCCCGCCGCCGGCTTCTTCACCGACGTTTCTTTTGCTGAACACTCATAGTACTATAGTTAACGGCAAGCGCAACTGCGCACACCAGGATCGCGAGCGCGGCCGGAAGGAGCTCCGATGACACGGGACCAGTCCAAGAGCAGGACGGATGCCGGAGCGAGGACGCGCGTCGTGCGCGTCGTGCACCCGGATCTGTTCGGTAGGCAGCGGGCGAAGCAGATCCCCGTCGCGCTCGCCGAGCGAGCCGACACGATCGCCTATTCCAAGATGAGCCTGGCCGAGGACCTCATGGGTGTGCCCGTGGACGAGACTGCGTTCCCCGCAGTCGCGGGGCACCCCGACCTCGACGCGCGACTCGAGCCGACGACCTCGGTGACGCCCCCGTGGGAGCCCGACGCGAGCTGGATGATGAGCTCGCTCGAGGAGCACGGGTCGCCGTCGCCGCTCTGCGTTCGGTCCGCGCTCCGGAACGCCCGCGACCGGCTCGCGCAGCGAGGGTGGCACGCAGTGGCGGCGGGCGAACCGGAGTTCTACCTGTTCGAGCGGGGCGAGCAGCCGCACCCCTACGGCGGCACGGGCGTGTCGTACACCATGGACCGGCTCGCCGATCCCGACGGAGCGGCTGGACGCATCCATCGCGCGCTCATCGACTTCGGCATCGGCGTCACGGCCATCAACCGCGAGTTCTCTCGCGGGCAGTTCGAGGTCAACTTGCACCACGCGGAGGTCCTCGACGCGGCCGATCGCGTGTTCCTGCTCAAGACCGGGCTCAAGGAGCTCGCCATCATCGAGGGCCTGCGGGCGAGCTTCATGCCGAAGCCCCTGGCCGGCGAGGAAGGCAGCAGCCTGCACGTGCACATGTCGTTCTGGGACGGCGACCGCAACATCTTCGCCGAGGGCGCCGACGGCGTCTCGGACCTCGCCATGTCGGCCATCGCCGGGATCCAGGACCACGCGCCTGCGATCCACGCCTTCGCGGCCCCGACGATCAACTCCTACAAGCGGCTGCGCGGCGAGGGCTTGTCCCCTCGCAGCTCGGGGTGGGCCGCCGACAATCGCTACTCCTATCTGCGGCTGCCGGCGGAGCGCGGTGACGCGACGAGGTTCGAGCTGCGAGCCGGCGACTCGTCCGCGAGCCCGCACCTGCTCATGGCCGCGATGATCCACGCGGCGCTCGATGGCATCGAGCGCGGCTTGACCCCGCACGCCCAGGGCCACCCGCTCCCGCAGTCGCTCACCGCATCGATCGCAGCGCTCGAGCAGGACGCCGTGCTGCGCAACGCGCTCGGCGACGAGCTCGTCGACGTCTATGCCGCCGTCAAGCGGGCCGAGTCAGCCGACTTCGACGCGGCGGTCACCGATTGGGAGTGGCGGCTCTACGCCGACAGCGTCTAGCGGCCAGCACCTGGCAGCGGGCACGACAGAGAGAGGCGAACGATGCGATTTACCATCTGCTTGCGCGTGCAGGGCGAACGGGCCGCGACGGTGCTTGAGGCCGCCCGAGCGGTAGAGGGTGAGGGCTTCGGCGGCATCGCGATGTCCGACGAGCTCATGGACATCGACCTCGGCGGCACCTGGAGCCACGACCCGTGGACGCTGCTCTCGTCGGTCGCGGCCGTGACGAGCGAGGTGCACCTGATGCCGTTCGTGCTCAACGTCGCGAACCGGGATGCCGGGACCACGGCCGTCGCCGCCGCGACGCTCCAGGATGTCTCCGGCGGACGCCTATGGCTCGGCCTCGGCTCCGGCACGAACGCCGGAGAGCAGTTCTCCCGCGACCAGGATGCCTTCGGCCGCACCCCGGCGCCCGCGAAGGAGCGTCGCATCGCCGCGCGCCGACACATCCGCGAGATGCGACGCATCTGGGCCGCCGAGCACTTCCTGCAGCCCGAGCCCGAGATCCCCATCGTATTCGGCGCCTTCGGCCCGATCGGCGCGAAGCTCGCGGGCCAGCATGCCGACGCGATCGCCGCGCCGCTCGACGGCTTCGGTGGCCCCGACGCACCGCGGCTGGAGGACGTCGCCCGGCTCGCGCAGGAGGCGAGGCGGGAGGCCGGTCGACCTGGCCGCGTGCGAGTGGTGGCCCACACCGGGCCCTTCGACGACGCGTCCGACCCGCTCTGGCGCCGCGGCAGCCCTGCGTACGACCGCCTGCTCGCCCTTGGCGTCGAGCACCTGGTGCTGTTCCTCGCGCCCGACGTCGCGCAGGTGCGGGCCGCAGCGCGGCACTTGCCGCTCGAGCTCGGGGCTTGACCGGCGCGATGGTCGCACGACGAAGGGGCGACGCCGCGGCGTCGCCCCTTCGTTGTGCTCAGAGCGCGATGTAGGTGGTCTTCAGCTCGGTGTACTTCTCGAGGGCGTGACGCGACTTGTCCCTGCCGTTGCCCGACTGCTTGAAGCCACCGAACGGCACCGTGAGATCGCCCTCCTCGTAGCAGTTCACCCAGACCGTGCCGGCGCGGATGCGCCGCGACAATCGGTGCGCCCGGGACACGTCCGCCGTCCAGAGACCTGCCGCGAGCCCGTACTTCGAGCGGTTGGCGACAGCGACCGCCTCATCCTCGTCCCCGACCTCGACGATCGCGAGCACCGGTCCGAAGACCTCCTCCTGGGCGAGCCTGGATGAGGGATCGACCCGGTCGAAGACGGTCGGCGCGAAATAGCTGCCAGCGGCGAGGTCGCCTCCGAGATCGACACGGTCGCCTCCCAGCAGCAGCGTCGCTCCGTCCTCGTGGGCATGCCGCACGTGCTGCGCCACCTCGGCGATCCTGCCGCGGCTGGCCAGCGGGCCCATGCGAGTCGCAGGATCGAGCGGATCACCTGGGGCATATGCGCTCGCGCGCTGCCGCAGGCCGTCGCGCACGGCCTCCGCGATCTCGCGATGCACGATGAGCCGCGAGGGCGCGGTGCACATCTGACCGGAGTTGAAGAAGATGCCCCACGCCGCCGTGTCGATGGCGGTCTCGAGGTCGGGGGCGTCGGGCAGGATGATGTTCGGCGACTTGCCGCCGAGCTCGAGCCAGACACGCTTGAGGTTGGACCGCGCGGCGTACTCAAGGTAGGCACGTCCGACGTCGGTCGAGCCGGTGAATGCGATGGAGTCCACGTCGGGATGCGTGCCGAGTCGGCGACCGAGCACGGAGCCGCGCCCTGGCACGACGTTGAGCACGCCGTCGGGAACGCCTGCTTCGCGCGCGAGCTCTGCGATGCGGATCGCAGAGAGCGGTGTCGGGTCTGCCGGGCGGTGCACGACCGTGCAGCCCACGGCGAGCGCCGGCGCGATCTTCCACGCGGCGAGCGTGAGAGGGAAGTTCCACGGCGTGACGACGCCGACGACGCCGACCGGCTCGCGCGTGATGAGCGCGAGCGCATCCTCGCCGACGTCGGACACCTCGTGGAGCTCCTTGTCGGCGAGCTCGGCGTACCAGGAGTAGGTGCTGATGACGGCGCGCAGCTCGATGCCCCAGGCGTCGGCGATGGGCTTGCCCATCTCGATGCTCAGCATGGCCGCGAGCTCGTCGCGGTTCGCCTCGATGAGCTCGACCCAGCGCAGCATGATCCGCTTGCGCTCGGCGGGGCGCATGCGCGGCCACGGCCCCTGGTCGAAGGCGCGACGCGCGGCCGCGACCGCGCGGTCGATGTCTGCCTCGCTCCCCCACGGCACGGCGGCGACGGTGCGGCCGTCGCGAGGAGCGACGAGGTCGACGGTCGCGCCGCCCTCCGCCGCCACATCGGCGCCGTCGATGAGGAGCTGATCCGGCCAGCGGATGGCGTCCGCGAGTGCGGTCCACTCGCTCGCGCTACGGTCAGCTGCGGTCGCCATGCTGGTTCCTCTCTGCATGCTGCCTCGCGGCGTCGACGAAGGCGAGCACGAGCGCATGGCCCTCATGATCGAGCTGCTCCTCCGGATGCCACTGCACGCCCACGCAGAATCCCGTCGGTGTCTCGACGGCCTCGATCACGCCGTCGTCGGCGAACGCCGTCGCGATGAGACCCTCGCCGAGCGCGTCGACGCCCTGGTGGTGGTGCGAGGCGATGTCGAGCTCGGCATGCGGCGCGATCGTCGCGAGCGCCGATCCCGCGACGATCTCGACGCGATGGCTCGTGAACTCTCCGACGCCATCCCGGTGCGGCTGCATGTCGACGCGATCGGCGAGATGCTGCTCGAGCGTGCCGCCGAACGCGACATTGATCACCTGCATGCCGCGGCAGGCGCCAAACACGGGGATGCCGCGTTCCGACGCCCGCTGCGTAAGCGCGATCTCGAGCCGGTCGCGCACGGTCAGCGACGGGTCGTTCGCTGGATGGGGGCGCTGGCCGTAGAGCTCGGCGTCGATGTCACGACCGCCGGCGAGGAAGAGGCCATCGACGCAGTCGAGCAGGCGATCGAGCTCGTCGAGGTGGGACTCCACTGCGGGGATCAGGACCGCTGCGCCCCCCGCCTGCTCGATCGCCCGCACATACGAGTGCGGCAGGCCGTCGGTAGGCACATCGACCCACGCGCCCGACGACTGCGGCTTCCGATCCGCGACGACCGCGATGAACGGCCTCATGAGACGGGCGATTCGTCGGTCCAGTCGGTCGTGCCATAGGTGATGGCGAGCCAGGTCGCTTCATGCCCATCCTCCGCCCCGTGCCAGTGCGCGGTGTCAGGCGGCGTCACGATGTACGTGCCGACGGGCAGCTCGCGATGATCACCATCGCGGTCGCCCGCCCGCCCCGTCCCGGCCACGAGCACGAGCACTTGACCGCCCGGGTGGCTGTGCCACTTCGTGCACGCGCCCGATTCGCTGTGGACGCGCGCGACGTCTGCCTCCCCCTCGCGCCCTGCCTCGCGAAGCATCTCGAGCAGCACGGTGCCGGTGAAGCGCCCGCCGTACGCGTAGTCCTTGTCGCCCTCGGCTGCCACGTGCATCATCGCTCGGCCTCGACGGGGTTCTCGATGGCGCCGACACCCTCGACCTCGACCCGCACGACGTCGCCGGGCACCAGGTAGCGCGGAGGCTTGCGCTCGTCTCCGACACCTCCCGGCGTGCCGGTAGCGATGAGGTCGCCCGGCTCCAGCGTGATGCCGCGCGAGAGGTACTCGATGATCTCCGGGATCGAGAAGATGAGGTGGTCGCTCGTCGACGACTGCATCTGCTCGCCGGAGACGACGGTCCGGACGGCGATCCGGTCGCGGTCGGTGATCGCATCGACGCTCGTGATCACGGGGCCCACGGGGGTGAACGTGTCGAAGGACTTCCCGACGGTGAACTGTCGCATCGGGGTCTCGAGCTGCGCGCGCCGGCCGGAGACGTCGTTCAGCGCGGTGATGCCGCCGACGTGGTCCCACGCGTCCTCGACGCTCACCCGGTACGCGCGCTTCGAGATGACGACCCCGATCTCACCCTCGTAGTCGGTCCGCGTCTCCTCGTGCGGGATGACGATCGGGTCGAAGGGCCCGGTGACCGAGCTCGACCACTTCGCGAAGACGACCGGGACCTCCGGCTTGGCCAGGTTCGTCTCCTCGACATGCCCCATGTAGTTGAGGCCGATCGCGAGGATCTTGCGCGGCAGCACGGGTGCATGCACGTGCACATCCGCGATCGCGAAGCGCTCGCCGTTGGCGTCTCGCACCGCCCGCCAGGCATCGTCAGCTGGGACGAAGCCCTCCGCGGGCGCGTCGAACGCCGCCACGACGCTCTCGCCCTCCACCCGCCCGACGAGGCGGCGACCGTCCGCGGTCGAGAAGTGCATTGCCTGGGTCACGATAGCCTCCAGTGGATCGCGTAGGGGTGTTCTCTTTGAGAGTACACTCGTACTCGTAAAGATGCCAGCCGGTGCGCCGAAGTGGAGACCCTGTGGACTTGAACGAGATCGACCACGTCGGGGCGCTCGCCGAGAACGTGCGGCGCTTGCGGGAAGCGCACGGACTGTCGCTCTCGCAGCTCTCCGAGCGCTCTGGGGTGGCGAAGGCGACGCTCTTCAAGATCGAGCGAGGACGGACGAATCCGACGCTCGAGACGATGGTGGCGGTCGCCGAGACCTTCGACGTGCCCGTCGCGACGCTCATCGCGAGGAAGCCGCGCGCGCTCGTGGAGGTCGTGCGGGCCGGCGAAGGAGAGGACATCTCCGACGCCGCCTCCGACGGACGCGTGCTGCGCAGCCAGGTGATCGGCGCCGGCTCGCTCGAGATCCACGCGCAGCGATTCCATGACGGCGCGTCGGAGACGTCGGCCTCACATGGCTCCGGGGCGCGCGAGCACGTCTTCGTGCGTGCCGGCCGCATCCGCCTCGGCCCGGTCGGCGAGGAGATCGAGGCTGGCCAGGGGGACTACGCCACCTACCCCGCTGATCGCGTGCACCGCTGGGAGGCGATCGGTGGCGACGCGGAGCTGTGGATCGTCCATACGTTCCCCCGCGCCTCCGCCTTCGTCGAGTAGTCAGTCGAGCAGATCGCGGGGATACGCGTCGGGCACCCGGCCACCGATCGCCTCCGAGAGCCCCGCGGCAGCAGCCACCGCTCGCCTGCGGATCTCGCCGAACCGCTCCGGCGTCATCGGCAGGTCGAAACCGGAGATGAAGAGCTCGAGCTCGGTCACGCCCTCGGCGTTGAACACCGGCACCTGGATCGCCTGCACGTGCTCGTGGAGCGTCGCCGGGTCGGCCAGCGAGCGGAAGTCCCGGTCGATCTCCGCCCATAGTCGCGAGTAGTCGGACGGCTTCGAATCGGGGTCGCCGACGATCGTGTCGAACGGGGCCCCGAGGCTGTCTCCCACCGACACGGCATAGCCTCGCTCGCGGACGCGTTCGAGCATCCCTTCCATGAACGGCCGGTCGACGACGCCTAGCAGGTGCCTCGAGCTCTCCTCCCAGACCTTGCGGCGCGCAGCAGAGGACCAGGCCGCGAAGACAGGTGCGATCGGTGCAGCGAACGGGAACGACTGCCCGACGAGCGCCGCCCCTTCCGCACCCCCGACATTCGCGGCCGCGAGCACGACGATGCTGTCCTTGACGACCGTGGCGACGAACGCGAGCACCCCGAGCTCCGCGGCGACCGAATCGACGGCCTGTCGCACCGACTCAGCCTGTCGCAGGCTGCCTGCTACCCCGCGCGGACTGAACTCGAGCGACGGGATGGTGAACGTCCCGTAGCCGCCCTTGAGGAAGATGAGCGGCATCCCCGCGTCACCTTGGCCGACCCCGAAGCCGCGCACGTCTCCGAGCGCGATGTCGTGGTCCCCAGCGCCGATCACGTCGCGGATGCCCGCGTCGAACCAGGCGAGCGCATCGGCCAGGCGCGGGTCGCCGGAAGCCGTCTCGATCCACTCCCCCGTCGTGAAGCGCTCCTCCGGCCCGCGCGCGAAGGCTCGGCAGAGTGCCTCGTGGCCGGCCCCGAGCACGTTGACGCAGAAGGATCCGGAGCGCTGCAGCAAGCCCCACGTGTACGACGACGAGGACGGCATGAAGCTGACGATGGCCGGGTCCTCAGAGACCGCGGCGAACGTGCCGACCACCATGCCGATCGCCTCGCCCGTGTCGGGGTGGCGACCCGTGACGAGCGCGACGCCCGTCGGGTACTCGCCGAGCACCGCACGCCACCACTGCGACTTCTTCGTCTTCGCCGCGAGCGTGTCCTGCTGCGCGGCGATGGCGCCGAGCGCGATCGCGCTGGTGTTCGGAGCGGTCTCATCCTGTGTCGTGGCCACGGTGCCTCCTTCAATCGGATGAAGTCACTATACGCGTACGTTCGTATCAGTATAGGACAACGGCTGCTCGTGTTACGCGCAGCGCAGCCTCCATAGTCGAGCATCCTCCGCGCATCACCGAACCGCGCCGCACGGACGGGACCACTGACGTACGGCGAACGACCGGCCCCCATTCAGCCTTTCCGGGGTACAGTTCTGCGCCAGCAGCACTACCGGCGAGAGGACACCCCGTGTCGAGCAGAGATCCCATCGACGCCACCCTCGACGCAGCGGATGCGCCGGCGCCGGACCATGATGCCAAGCCCGACGATCCGCCAAAGCTCGAGGGCTCGAGCTGGAAGTACGCGTTCAAGCGCGCGCTGAAGGAGTTCGGCACCGACGGCGGCACCGACCTCGCCGCGATGCTGACCTACTACACGGTCCTGTCGCTCGCGCCGGGCCTGCTGGCTGTCTTCTCGATCATCTCGCTCGTGCTGGCCAACAACGCCGAGACGGTGACGACGCTCGTCGACGACCTCGTCCAGAACGTGCCCGGCGACGCGCAGCCGATCGTGGCGAACCTCGTCGAGACCATGACGAGCTCGGCGACCGGCGGTGTCATCGCGCTCATCATCGGTATCGCGACGGCCGTGTGGTCGGCTTCCGCGTACGTCAAGGCGTTCTCGCGCTGCATGAACATCGTCTACGGCATCGAGGAGGGCCGCGGCTTCGTCAAGCAGACCGCGACGATGCTGCTCATCACGGTCGCGCTGCTCGTCGGCGTCGTGCTCATCCTCGTCTCGATCGCGGTCAACGACACGGTCGTGACGGGCGTCCTCGGCCCGATCGCCGAGCCGCTCGGCCTCGGGGGCTTCCTCGCGTTCATGTCACAGACGTTCCTGCCCATCTGGGCGTGGGTGAAGTGGCCGGTCATCCTCGCCATCGTCATCCTCATGGTCGCGCTGCTCTACTACCTCGCGCCGAACCTGCAGCAGCCGAAGTTCACCTGGGTGAGCATCGGCTCGATCGTCGCGATCGTCGGCATCGCGATCGCCGCGGTCGCCCTGTCGATCTACTTCGCCCTCTCCTCCGGCTACAGCGCCTACGGCGCGATCGGTGGCGTCATGGCGCTGCTGTTCGCGCTCTGGATCTTCAACATCGTGCTGCTGCTGGGCGCCGAGGTGGATGCCGAGGTCGAGCGCGCGCGGCAGCTGCAGACGGGCATCGAGGCCGAGTCGATGATCCAGCTGCCGCCGCGCGGCACGAAGAAGGTCGAGAAGAAGGCGGAGGCGCGCGACAAGCTCGAGGCCGAGGGCCGGGAGCTGCGCGAGCTGCACAATGGCCCTGACTCAGAGGGCGATGCCCCTGAGGCTGCCGACGCGGGGCGGGATGACGCGAATCGGGATGACGCGGGGCGAGACCGATCCGGGCGCGACGATGCGGATGCACGGGAGCGCGACCGGAAGCAGACGTCGCGGTCGGCGCGAGCGGTTCGCCAGGCGACCAATCGAGCGGTCGCCGCGCACGGTGCCTCGAGGCCGAAGTCGAAGCGCAAGTTCCTCGGGATCTTCCCGCTGAAGGGCCGCTGACCGCCTGCGCTCAGGGACGGCGCGGCCGCGTCGCCCAGAGAGCCCAGGCGATGAGCACGGGCTGGAAGAAGAGGCGGCCGAAGCGGCGCTCGTCGGTGTCGAGGCCGAAGGCGTCGCGGTGGTTGATCCACTGCGAGATGTTGCCGGGGAACACGGCGGCGAAGAACGCGGCGGCGACCTTCCCGACGAGCGGGCGGATGCCTCGGGGCGCGAGCGCGATCGCGCTGCCGAGCGCGATCTCGACGACGCCCGATGCGAGCACGACGCCGTCCTCGTCGAGCGGCGCGAGCTCGACGACGGTGTCGGGCACCTGTGCGCGGAAGTCCTTGCGGGCGAACGTGAGGTGGCTGACGCCGGCGAAGACGAGCGCGCCCCCGAGCGCGAGCCGGGCAGCGGTGCGCACGGCGCCCATCAGACGACCTGCCCGAGCGCGATGAGGCCGGTCACGACGGCGACGGCCGGGAAGAAGCCCTGCACCACGGCGGCGCGGCCCTTCGTGCGGTCGGAGACGACGAGGTAGAGCGCGGCGGCGAGCATGATGCCGGTCGCCGCCAGCAGCACGGCGATGCCGGCGACGCGGGCGCCCGCGAGGATCGCGAGCACGCCCGCGAGGGCTGCGATGCCGAGCAGCAGATTGTAGACGCCCTGGTTGGCCGCGAGCTGCTTCGACTGCGCGGCCTGCTCGGCGCTCGTGCCGAACACGCGGCGCGTGCCGGGCTCCTCCCATCGGAGCGTCTCGAGCACGAAGATGTAGCCATGCACGGCCGCGGCGAGCGCGGCGGCGATGCAGGCGATGACGGCGAGGTCCATGCGCCGCAGTCTAGGCGCGGGGCCCTGCCGTGCGGCCTAGTAGCGGCGGATGCCGAGCTCGCGCTCCAGCTGCGGCGTGCGGTCGCCCAGCAGCACGAAGGCGAGCAGGCCGACGACCGGGAACGTGAGGATCACGACGGCCCAGATGACCTTCGACACCAGCGCGACGTCCATGCTCATGAGCCTCGAGATCACCCACCAGCAGAAGGCCAGCCAGATCGCGACGGCGACGAGCCCCACCAGCCACCCCGCCATGCCCATGCTGACGTCGCTCATGTTCCGCCTCTCGCCGTGCTGCGCATCCTACGAGTGGGCAGCGTGCCCCGACAGAACCGGAGGGGCTCGGAACCGGAGCGCCGGCGGTCAGCCGTCCTCGCGCTCGGGGTTGTCGAGGCGGAGGACGTTCGACTCCGCGCCGTCCGAGCGGGTCTCCTGATGGATGAAGTCGAGCCTCGAGGGGCAGGTCGTGCACCGCGTCAGGAGTCGCTGAACCGGCGTGCCTACGATGCCCTCATGCACGACGAGCGCGCCTCCGCCACCGACCGCAACGGCTCGACGATCCTCCGGGCGCTCCGGAGCACCACGGGGCGCGAGAGCACCACGTTCGGCTTCTCCATCCTCGTGACCGTCGCCTTCGCCCTGGCGCAGACGGTCGAGGGCGCCCCTGGCGTGCCGGAGATCTTCCTGTACGCGGCCGGCGCGGTGATGTCGTTCACGGTGCTCACGGGGCTCCTGTCCGGCGGGTTCCGGAAGCCGATGCCGCAGCACCGCACCGAGACGCTCGCGCTCGCGACGAGCCTCAACATCGTCTCCGTCGGAGCGGGGCTCGCCTGCGCGCTGCCCGTGCTGCACCTCGCGGACGGCGGCTGGGCATGGGCGCTCGCGCCCTTCGTCGCCACGACGGTCTACCTGGTCATGGAGAGCGTCGAGACGGCGATCGCGGAGCGGCTGCTGCTCCGCCACGGCGAACCTTATGCGGACGAGGTCTCGGCGTGAGCGCGTCCCGCTCGGAAACGACGAAAGCCCCGCTTCCGCGGGGCTCTCACTGCTGGGGTACCTGGACTCGAACCAAGAACAAAGGTACCAGAAACCTCCGTGTTGCCAATTACACCATACCCCAATGGCCGCGCACCGAAGCACTGCGAGCCAAGAGTCGAGCATAACGGAAAGGGCGCCGGGGCGCCAATCGCGGCCTGGCTTGTGCCTCGCATCTGCGGTACGGATGTGCGGCTCGCGGGCAGCTGGACACGCACTTCGGTACCGGCAACCGAGGCGTGGCCTCGCGCGTCAACTTCGCACCATCGCGCGACGCCGCAGAGGGCTAGCGTCACCACCATGGACGTGGACGCTGCGACGCAGACGATGATCGACAACCTGCCGACGAAGACCGGCAGGACCCTGGACGAGTGGTTCGCGGTGCTCGACGCCGCGGGCCTCGAGAAGCACGGGCAGCAGATGGCGCTGCTCAAGGGCGAGCACGGCATGAGCCACGGATTCGCCAACCTCGTCGCGCTCCGGCACCGAGCGCGGGACGCCGGGCCCGTCACGGGCGACGACCTCGTCGACGCGCAGTACGCGGGCGCGAAGGCGGCGCTGCGGCCGATCCTCGACCGGCTCGTGGCCGCCGCGACGTCGTTCGGCGACGACGTGGAGGTGGCGCCGAAGAAGACGGGCGTCTCGTTGCGGCGGCGCAAGCAGTTCGGGCTCGTCGAGGCGGCGAGCGCGAAGCGCGTGCAGCTCGGCCTCAACCTCGCGGATGCGCCGGCGACCGACCGGCTGCGGGCCGCGGGCGGCATGTGCACGCACCGGGTCGACATCGCCTCGGTCGACGAGGTGGACGACGAGCTGCTCGGGTGGCTCCGCGGCGCCTACGAGATGGCCTAGCCGGGACGGTCTCGTCTCGATGCGCGCGGCGGCTTCGCCGCCGAGCTACTCGACGAGCAGATGGGTTCGGCGGCCGCGCCGAGTCGGCGCGCACACCGCGCGGGTCAGCGCTCGCGCGCGATGAGGTCGCGGTTGATCACCGAGGCCGCCACCGTGCCGGCGCCCGCGGCGACGGCGAGCTGCCGGAAGCCCGGTGTGATGTCGCCGGCCGCGTAGATGCCCTGGACGGACGCGCGCTGGCTGCGGTCCACGATCACGAGCCCATCCTCGTCGGTCTCGAGCGCGAGCGCCTCGGCGAAGCCGAGCTGCGGATGCCACCAGGGGCGCACGAACCCGCCCGTGCGCTCGCTCCGCTCACCGTCCTCGAGCACGATCGCGCGCATGCCGTCGCGGTCGCCCTCGATCGCGGCGATGGGCGTGCGCACGAGCGCGACGCCGTGATCGGCGAGCCGGGTCGCGCCCTCGTCGTCGACCGCATCCGAGCCGTTCGTGAAGACGGCGAGGTCGTCGGTGTGGCGGCGGATGACCATGGCGCGGTCGACGAGGTCGGCGGTCTCGCCGATGAGGGCGAGCGCCTGGCCGCGCTTGTCGTAGCCGTCGCAGTCCATGCACGAGTGCAGGCTCGTGCCGTACCAGGGCCGCACGTGCTGCGAGGCCGGCAGCGTCTCGGAGAGGCCCGTCGCGATCAGGACGGCCGCGGCGCGCGTCTCGCTCTCGGCGCGCGAGCCCGGCTGCTCCGCCTGCACCGCGAAGCCCCCGTCGACGACGACGACCTGCTGCACGAGCGCGCGCTCGTGCGTGACCGTCGGGTAGCGCAGCACCTCCTCGCGGCCGAGCGAGCGCATCTCGAGCGGAGAGATGCCGTCGCGCGTGATGTATCCGTGCGACTGCAGGGTCGCGGCGTGCCGGGGACGGTTCGAGTCGAGCAGCTTGACCGTGCGCTGCTGGCGAGCGAGGTTGAGCGAGGCGGCGAGGCCGGCGGGACCGGCGCCGATCACGACGACGTCGACGTCCATCAGACGCTCGCGGCCAGCCGCTCGATGCGGGCGAGCACCGCGTCGCGGCCGAGTAGCTCCATCGACTCGAACAGCGGCGGCGAGACGCGGCGGCCCGTCACGGCCACGCGCAGCGGCGTGAACGCGAAGCGCGGCTTGATGCCGAGCCCGTCGACGAGCACGTCCCGCAGCACCTGCTCGATCGCCGCGGTGTCGAAGGTCTCGAGCTCGGCGAGCGCGCGGCGCGAGGCCTCGAGCACCGCGTGCGCGTCGTCGGTGAGGCCGGCGACCGCATCCGGGTCGTGGCGGATGTCCTCGGTGTCGAGGAAGAGGAAGCCCAGCATGTCCTCGGCCTGGCCGAGCAGCTGCATGCGCTCCTGCACGAGCGGGGCGGCCTGCGCGAGCAGCGCCCGCTCCTCGTCGCTCGGCGCGCCGCCGAAGACCTGCCCGAGGTAGGGCTCGAGGCGGGCCGCGAAGTCGTCGGGCGCGAGCATCCGCACGTGGTCGCCGTTGATGGACTCGGCCTTCTTCGGGTCGAAGCGCGACGGGTTCGGGTTCACGTCGGCGACGTCGAACGCGGCGATGAGCTCGTCGCGCGTGAAGACGTCGCGGTCGTGCGCGATCGACCAGCCGAGCAGCGAGAGGTAGTTGAGCAGCCCCTCGGGGATGAAGCCCGCCTCGCGCAGCAGGAACAGGTTCGACTGCGGGTCGCGCTTCGAGAGCTTGCGGTTGCCCTCCCCCATCACGTACGGCATGTGGCCGAAGCGCGGGATCGCGGTCGCGACGCCGATGTCGGCGAGCGCGCGGTAGAGCGCGATCTGCCGCGGCGTGGACGAGAGCAGGTCCTCGCCGCGCAGCACGTGCGTGACGCCCATGAGCGCGTCGTCGACGGGGTTGACGAACGTGTACAGCGGCGCGCCGTTCGGCCGCACGACGACGAAGTCGGAGAACGAGCCGGCTGGGAAGGTGATCTCGCCGCGCACGAGGTCGTCGAACGAGAGGTCCTCGTCGGGCACGCGCAGCCGGAGGCTCGGCTGACGGCCCTCGGCGCGGAGCGCCTCGCGCTGCTCGGCCGAGAGCTCGCGCTCGAAGTTGTCGTAGCCCTGACGCGGGTCGCGGCCGGCCTCGAGGTTGCGGGCCTCGATCTCCTCGGCGGTCGCGAACGACTCGTAGAGGTGACCGGCCTCGAGCAGCCGCTCGATGAGCTCGGCGTAGATCTCGCCGCGCTGCGACTGCCGGTAGGGCTCGTGTGGACCGCCGGTCTCGACGCCCTCGTCCCAGTCGATGCCGAGCCAGCGCATCGCCTCGAGCAGCTGCTCGTACGACTCCTGGCTGTCGCGCGCGGTGTCGGTGTCCTCGATGCGGAACACCATCTTGCCGCCGTGGTGGCGCGCGAACGCCCAGTTGAACAGCGCCGTGCGGATGAGGCCGACGTGCGGGGTGCCGGTGGGCGACGGGCAGAAGCGGACGACGACGTCGCCGCCCGTGGCGGTCGAGAAGGGAACGCTCATGATGGCTCCATCCTAGGCGTGGGACAATGGGCGGCGATGCCCGCCTCCGATCCCGTCACCGACCTCGTCGCGCTCCTCGAGCGCTCCGTCGTCGCCCCGGGGCGCCCCCGGCGCGAGCTCGTGCGCGAGATCGAGGGCGATCTCCGCGACGCCGTCGCCGCACGCACCGCGACGGGCGAGCCCAGCCGGGCCGCCGCATCCGCCGTGGTCGCGGAGTTCGGCGATCCGGCGTCGATCGGCGCCGAGCTCTCGCGCGAGCTGCTCACCGACGTCGGCCGCCGCTACTCCCCCGTCTCGGCGGTGCTCGTCGGCCTGCTCGTCGTCGCCTGGGTCATCGGCATGACGACGCTCGCCGCGCTGCCGGGCTTCCGCGTGCCGGTCGACGCCGCGTGGATGCTGCCCGTCTCGCGCGCGCTCGACGTCGTCGCGCCGGCCGTGGCCGCCGCAGCCGCGGTGGGAGCGATCGCCATCCGGCGGGCGGGATCGATGCCTGCGCTCGTCGCGGTCGCGAGCATGCAGCTCGTCCTCGCGCTCGCGCTCGTCGGCGGTGCCGTCGCGCTCGCCGTCGCCCTGCCGGTGCCGCCCTCGGGCGCTGCGATCGCGATCGCGCTCGTGGCGAGCACCGTCGTGGTGGGCACGGCGGTCGGTGCGGGCGCTGCGCGGCTGCTGCTGCGCTTCGCCGCGGTGCGGCTCGCCGCTACGCCTGCGCGGGTCCCAGCACGCGCGAGATGACCGAGGCGGTCGCCGCCCAGTCGTCGCGCTCGGTCGCGAGCGCTGCCGTGCCGGCCGTCGTCAGGCGGTAGACGCGCTTCGAGCGCCCGTCGGACGCCCACTCGCCCTCGATGAGGCCTCGGCGCTCGAGCCGCTTGAGCGCCGGGTACACCGTGCCGCTCGGGAAGTCGAGCTCGCCGCCGGACCGCTCGCGGATGCGCTCGATCGCGCCGTACCCGTGCACCGGGCCCGCGGAGAGCACCGACAGCAGCATCGCGTCGACGTGGCCGCGGAGCGCATCGTTGGAAGCCATGCGCCCACTCTAACGGAGCCTGCCTGCATATGCAGGCAGGCTCCACACCGAGGTGCTGCGGTCGGTGGTCAGCGACGGCCCCCGCCGAGCAGGCCGCCGAGGATGTCGCCGAGCGGACCGAGCGGGCCGCTGCCGCCCTGCGTGCCGGCCTGCGTGCCGCCCTGCTGCGCGGAGCCGCCGCCGAGGATGCCGCCGAGCAGGTCGTCGAGGCCGAAGCCGCCCCGCTCGGGCGCCTGCGCCTGCGGCTGACCGCCCGGCTGCCCCTGCGGCACCGGGATCCGCTGCTCCGCGCCGGGCGAACCGGTGCCGAAGGGCGAGTCGCCGCCGGTCCACTGTCCGGCAGGCGTGGCCGGCGCCTGCGCGCCGCCCTGGCCGAGGAAGCGGTTCGCGATCCACGCGATCACGATGGGGGCGACGATCGGCAGGATCTTCTGGATGATGCCGCCGAGCGCCGAGCCGCCGCCGGCCGCGCGGGCGATCTGCTCGGTGTTGTCGCCGAAGACGTTGTGGACGATCTTCTCGCCGTCGGCGGGATCGATCGAGCCCGATAGCCGCTCGTCGAGGCGACCGGCGTGCGCGCCGAGCGCGCCGGCGAGCGATCGCGCGCCTGCCGGGTCGTGCGCGTTCGCCTGCATGCCGCCGACGAGCGCCGGCACGATCGCCTCGATCGCCTGCCTCGCCTCGTCCTCGCCGACACCGGCCTGCTGCGCGATCTGCTGGATCGGCATCTGGCCGAGCAGCTGCTGGATCTCCGACATGACTCCTCCTCGAGTCCCGCGGCGACCCGTGCCGCCGCCCCCGATGCTAAGCCCGCGAACGTCGAACTTCCCCGAACAGCGGGATTCCGAGGCGGAGACCCGAGCTCGGGGAAGCTCGACGGTGGGCGGGCTCGGTCAGACGGCGGTGGCCTGCGCGACGACGGGGTTGCGGAGCGTGCCGACCCCGGGCACCTCGACCTCGACCGTCTGGCCCGCGGCGAGCGGGCCCACGCCCTCGGGCGTGCCCATCAGCACGACGTCGCCGGGCAGCAGGGTCATGGATGCGGTGATCCACTCGAGCACGGTGGGCGCGTCGAAGATCCAGTCGCTCGAGACGCCGTCCTGCCGCACCTCGCCGTCGACGCGGGTGATGAGCCGCAGATCGCTCCAGTCGGGCTCGGTCTCGATCGCGGGGCCGAGCGGGCAGAACGTGTCGAACCCCTTCGCGCGCGCCCACTGGGGCTCGCGCTGCTGCAGGTCGCGGGCCGTCACGTCGTTGGCGACCGTCACGCCGAAGACCGCGTGCAGCGCGTTCGCCTTCGTGAGGCGGCGCGCGACGCGGCCGATGACGATCGCGATCTCGCCCTCGAAGTGCACGTCGCTCGACTCCGGCGGCAGCACGATCGCGTCGCCCGGGCCGATCACCGACGTGTTCGGCTTCAGGAACACGAGCGGCTCGGTCGGCACGTCGTTGCCCATCTCGGCGGCGTGCTTCGCGTAGTTGCGTCCGACGGCGACGACCTTCGACCGGGGGATGACGGGGGCGAGCAGTCGCGCCTCGCCGAGCGGGATGCGCTCCCCCGTCGTGTCGAAGCCGGTGATGATGGGGTCGCCGACCAGCACGACGAGCGCATCGGCGTCGACGACGCCGAAGCCGATCCGGTCACCGTGGGAGAAGCGAGCGACCCGCATCTCAGCGCCCTCCCGTCAGCTGCACCATCCAGCCGTGCGGATCGTCCGCCCGGCCGTACTGGATGTCGGTGAGGGCCGCGCGGAGCGCGAGCGAGACGGGTCCCGCGGGCGCCGCAGGGTCGCCGATGGTCTCCTCGGTGCTGCGCAGCGCCGCGATCGGGGTGATCACCGCAGCGGTGCCGCACGCGAACGCCTCGGTGATCGAGCCGTCGGCGATGCCGTCGCGCCACTCGGCGAGCGTGACCGTGCGGCGCTCGACGGTGTGGCCCGCGTCGGCGGCGAGCTGCAGCAGCGAGTTGCGCGTCACGCCGTCGAGGATCGAGTCCGACTCCGGGGTGACGAGCGTGCCGTCGGCCTTGACGAGCACGACGTTCATGCCGCCGAGCTCCTCGAGGTCGGTGCCCTCCTCGTTGAGGAAGAGCACCTGCGCGCAGCCGTTCGCGACCGCGATCTGGGTGGGCAGCAGGCTCGCGGCGTAGTTGCCGCCGCACTTCGCCGCGCCGGTGCCGCCCTTGCCCGCTCGGCTGTACTCGCGCGACAGCCAGATCGACACGGGCTTGACGCCGCCGGAGAAGTACGGGCCCGCGGGGCTCGCGATGACCATGAAGCGCACCGTCTGCGCCGCGCGGACGCCGAGGAACACCTCGTTCGCGATCATGAACGGGCGCAGGTACAGCGAGTCCTCCCCGCCCTCCGGCACCCAGGCCTCGTCGACCTCGACGAGCCGGCGGATCGCCTCGAGGAAGAGCTCCTCGGGGATCTGCGGCAGCGCGAGGCGCGCGGCGGAGCGCTGCATGCGCTTCGCGTTCTGGTCGGGCCGGAAGGTCCAGACCGAGCCGTCGGTGCGGCGGTAGGCCTTCATGCCCTCGAAGATCTCCTGGCCGTAGTGCAGCACCGCCGAGGCGGGGTCCATCTGCAGCGGGCCGTAGGGCTCGATCCGAGCATCGTGCCAGCCGCCATCGGCGGTCCAGTCGATCGAGACCATGTGGTCGGTGAAGTGCTTGCCGAAGCCGGGCTCGGCGAGCACGCCGGCGCGCACGGCGTCGTCGGCGGGCCGCTCGTTCCGCGTGAGGGTGAACTCGAGTGTCATGCCTGCTCCTTCGAAGTGCTGATGCGGTCGACGATGGCGTCGCCGACCTCGCTCGTGCTGCGCCCGGTGGCGGCGCCGCCGACGCGGGCGTCGAGGTCGGCATCGACGGCGTCGCGGATGCGACGGCCCGCGTCGGGGTGGCCCGAGTGCTCGAGCAGCAGCGCGGCCGACAGGATCGCCGCGGTGGGGTCGGCGATCCCGCGGCCCGCGATGTCGGGCGCGGAGCCGTGCACGGGCTCGAACATGCTGGGGAACTCGCCCGACGGGTTGAGGTTGCCGGAGGCGGCCGTGCCGATGCCGCCGCCGACCGCGCCGGCGAGGTCGGTGAGGATGTCGCCGAAGAGGTTGTCTGTGACGATCACGTCGAACCGGCTCGGCCGCTCGACGAGGAAGATCGTCGCGGCGTCGACGTGGAGGTAGTCGACCGCGACGTCCGGGTGCTCGGTCGCCACCGCATCCACGATCCGCTGCCACAGGCCGCCCGCGTGGACGAGCACGTTCTTCTTGTGCACGAGCGTGAGCCGCCGGTCGCGCCGCTCGGCGAGCTCGAAGGCGAAGCGCACGACGCGCTCGACGCCGAACGCCGTGTTGACGCTCGTCTCGTTCGCGACCTCGTGCGGCGTGCCCGTGCGGAGCGAGCCGCCGTTGCCCACGTAGGGACCCTCGGTGCCCTCGCGCACGACGACGAAGTCGATCGCGCCGGGATCGCGCAGCGGGCTCTCGACGTTGGAGTGCAGGCGCGTCGGCCGCAGGTTGACGTGGTGGTCGAAGGCGAAGCGCAGGCGCAGCAGCAGGCCGCGCTCGATGATGCCGCCCGCGAGCCGGGCGTCGGCCGGATCGCCGCCGACCGCGCCGAGCAGGATCGCGTCGTGCTGCGCGAGTCGCTCGAGGGTCGCGTCGTCGAGCACCTCGCCGGTGGCGAGGTAGTGCGCGGCACCGAGCTCGAACTCCGTCTCGACGAGCTCGACCCCGTCGAGCGCGGCGCGCATGGCCCGCCTCGCTTCGAGGGTGACCTCGGGGCCGATGCCGTCTCCTGCGATCACGGCGAGGCGCAGCTGCTGCACTCTTCCTCCTTGCGGCGCACGGGGTGCGCGTCGTGCGGCACCGCATCCGCGCGGGCCGCGCGCTCAAGCCTAGCCGCGCCGATGTTCGCATCCACGTCCCAGGCGGGACGCAGTACATTCGGGCCACAGGCAGCCTGCCCCCGGGCGGCCGCAACGAACGGAGAGCACCTTGAGCATCGGCTTCGGCATCTTCCTCATGGCCGTCGGCGCGATCATCGCCTGGGCGGTCCCCGCCCTGTGGGAGGTCGAGGGCGCCAACTGGGCGCTGATCGGCTACATCCTGCTCGGCGCCGGCGCGCTCGTCACCCTCATCGGCATCATCCTGGCCTCGCGCTCGGGCCGCACCTCGCAGGTCTCGCGGTCGAGCGTCGACCCGGCCTCGGGCACGCGCGTCGAGCGCACCGAGCGCCGCGACGACGTGCTCTGACGCCGACCCCGCAGCAGCGACGAGGGGGCGCCACCGACCGGTGGCGCCCCTTCGTGCGTCTCGCGCTCCCCCGGCGCGCTCCCTCGCCTCACGCGCGGCGCAGGGCTCGCAGCGCGACGACGACGGCGACGGCCATGAGGGCGGCGCCCGTGAGCGCCGTCGCGAGCGCGCCGGCATCGAAGGCCGCCTTGGCCGCCTCCGCGAGCGCCGCCCCCAGCCCCTCGGGGATGCGGTCGGCGACGTCGAGGGCGCCGGCGAGCGTCTCGCGCGCCGCAGCAGCGTCGGCAGCGCCGACCCCCGCCGGCACCGCGAGCGACGACCGGTAGACCGCGCTCACGACTCCGCCGAGCACCGCGGTGCCGAGCACCGCGCCGAGCTCGTAGGCCGTCTCGGACACCGCGCTCGCCGCGCCGGCGCGCTCGGGCGGTGCGGTGCTGACGACGATCTCGTTCGAGAGCGTCTCGGCTGCGCCGACGCCCGCGCCGAGGAGTCCGTAGGCGACGGCGACGAGCAGCGGCGACAGCTGGTCGCCGGCGAGCGCCACCACGAGGTAGCCCGCCATCGAGCTCGCGAGCCCGAGCGCGACGACGCGGTGCGCGGGCATGTGCCGCACGAGCGCGACGACGCCGAGACCGGTCGCGACCATCGCGATGGTGCCGGGCACGAGCAGCAGCGCCGCGTCGAGCGTCGAGAGCCCCTCGACGAGCTGCAGGTGCTGCGTGAGGAAGAAGAGCGCGCCGACGAGCGCCATCACGCTCAGCAGGTTGATGGCGATCGCACCCGAGAAGGCGGGGATGCGCAGCAGGTCGATGTCGAGCATCGGCGCGGCCGATGCGCGCATCCGCCGCACGAACGCCCAGCCCGCCGCGACTGCGGCGAGCGCGAGGGCGAGGGCGACGAGGTCGAGCCCGTCGACCGCGACGTGCTTGATGCCGGCCGCGAGCGCGCCGAGCGCCACGATCGACAGCACGACGCCGATCGGGTCGAGCCTGCCCGGGTTCGGGTCGCGGCTCTCGCGCACGAGCAGCGGCGCCAGCACGAGCAGCGGCAGCAGCACCGGCACCGCCATGAGGAACACCGAGCCCCACGCGAAGTGCTCGAGCAGCAGTCCACCGACGGTCGGGCCGACGGCGCTGCCGACCGAGAAGGCCGTCGCCCAGACGGCGATCGCGAGCCGCCGGTCGCCGCGGTGCGGGAACGTCGAGCGGATGAGCGACAGCGTCGACGGCATGAGCATCGCGCCGAAGAGGCCGAGCGCGGCGCGCGCGGCGATGAGGGCGGTCGCCGTCGGCGCGAACGCTGCCAGCACCGACACGAGCGCGAAGCCCGTCGCCCCGATGAGCAGCATCCGCCGCCGCCCGAAGCGGTCGCCGAGGCCACCCATCGCGACGAGCAGCCCGGCGAGCACGAGCGAGTAGGCGTCGACGATCCACAGCTGCTGCGCGGCGGTCGGCTCGAGGTCGAGCGCGATCTGCGGCAGCGCGAAGCCGAGCACCGTGTTGTCGATCGCGATGAGCAGCACGGGCAGCATGAGCACCGCGAGCGCGGCCCACTCGCGCCTGCCAGCTCGAGGCTCGCTCGCCTGATCGGCGATCGTCGGCTGCCGGATGTCCATGCCCGTCCTCATCTCGTCCGTCACCGCGCGTGCAGCGACCGGATTACTGTACCGTCTGGACGGTTTGCTGGCAACGGTATGCTCGATCCATGGTCCGCGACGCTCCAGGCACCGTCCGAGCGCAGCTCCTCGACGCGTACGAGACGCTGCTCATCGACGACGGCGAGCGCGCTGCCACCGTGCAGGCCGTCGCCGACCGCGCGGGCGTCTCGAAGGGCGGCCTGCTCTACCACTTCGGCTCGAAGGCCGATCTCGCGGCCGGCCTCATCGAGCGCTTGCGCGAGCTCGGCGCCGCCGACGTCGAGTCGCTGCGCTCTGCCGACGACATCGTCGAGACGTTCCTGCGCACCTCGGTCGCGTCGGGCTCGCCGCTCGACCGCACGATGGTGGCGGTCATCCGGCTCGCCCAGTCCCCCGCCGGCGCGGCGGCGCGCGCGGCGCTGCAGGGCCTCGACGACGACTACGTCGCCGCGATCGCCGAGCGGCTCGGCGACGCGGAGCTCGCCCTCACCGTCGTGCTGCTCGCCGACGGCGTCTACCTCCGCTCCGCGCTCGGCGCGCTCGAGCCCTCCCGCGCCGGCGCCGAGATCGAGCTGCTGGTCGGCGTCGCCCGTCGGCTCGGCGCCTGAGTCGCGTCGCGCATCCGCCGGTCTCGGGGCGGATAGCCTGGGCGAGGATGCAGCGGTGCAGGACCGATGCCGACGAGGGGGTCCGAGCGTGAGCACCGCTGACGACATCACGCGCCGCGAGGCGATCGCGGAGTACCAGGTGGTGGGCCAGCCTCCCGAGCCCGACCTCGAGGGCCTCGTGCACCTCGCCGCCGCCATCTGCGGCGTCGGGACCGCCGTCATCAACATCATCGACGACCGCAGCCAGCACCAGATCGCGGCGGTGGGCTTCGAGCCCTCCGTGTGCGCGCGAGAGGACTCGATGTGCGCCGTCGTCTTCCGCCACCCGGGCCACGTCGTGGTGCGGGACGCGCGCGAGGACGACCGGTTCCGCGACAACCCGTTCGTGACGGGCGAGGTCGCCGACGTGCGCTTCTACGCGTCGAGCCCGCTCATCACGCCGGCGGGCGTGCCGATCGGCACGCTGTGCGTGTTCGACGAGGAGGTCGGTGACCTGAGCGAGCAGGACAGCCGCGCGCTCGCGCTGCTCGCGCGACAGGTGATCGACGTGCTCGAGCTGCGGCGCATCACGCGCGAGCTCGGCCGCTCGAACGAGCAGCTCGCGCACTTCGCCGGCCAGGTGAGCCACGACCTGCGCAACCCGCTCACCGCGCTCGTCGGCTTCATCGAGCTCGCCTCCGACGGCGTCCAGCTCGGCGACGCGCCGCTCGCCTCGAGCGCCCTGGAGCGCGCGGATGCCGCTGCCGGTCGCATGACCTCCCTCGTGTCCGACCTGCTCGACTTCGCGCGGGTGGGCGGCCAGCCGAGCCGCGGCATGGTCGATCTGGATGCGATCGTGGGCGAGGTGCTCGACGACCTCGACACGCCCATCCGCGCCTCGGGCGCTCGCATCGCGGTGGGTGACCTGCCGAGGGTCAGCGGCGATGCGACCCAGCTGCGCGCCCTGCTGCAGAACCTGCTCGCCAACGCGATCAAGTTCAGCGCCGCGGCTGGCGGAGCGCCGACGATCGAGGTGCGCGCCCACGAGCTCACCGGCGGGTGGCGCCTGACGGTCGACGACGACGGACCCGGCGTGCCGGCCGAGCAGCGCGAGCGGGTCTTCGGGCTGCTCGAGCGCGGCGAGGCCGCGGACGTCGAGGGGCTCGGGATCGGGCTGTCGACCTGTCGACGCATCGTGGAGGCGCACGGCGGCCGGATCGGCATGGACGCATCCGCCCTCGGCGGCGCGAGCGCGTGGGTCGTGCTCCCGGCAGGCTGACGCCGGCGCTGCGACGCCTCGTCAGCGCCGGGCGGCGCGAGCGGCGACGTCGATGATCGCGGCGAGCTCGATGGGCTTCGACCACATCGGCCAGTGGCCCGTCGGCAGATCGACGAGCGTGAGCGCGCGGTGCTCGAGCAGGCCCGCGAGGAACGGCGCGCCGCCCTCCGCGTAGGAGCGGTAGTCGGCCGCCGAGAACGCGGTGCAGATGATCGTCGCGGGCACGTCGAGGCGACGGTCGTCTCGGAGCGACGCCGCATCGCGCACCGCCCCGGCGGGCTCGGGCACCGCGCGGCTGCGGAACTCGGCGAGCTGCGCTGGGGTGAGGTCGAGCATCGAGCCCTGCTCGAGCTCGTCGTCCCACTGCGCCTCGAGCGGCAGCGCGTCGCCCTCGAACGACGCATCCATCGCGTAGCCGTCGACCACCGGCGCGGTGTCGACCCACACCGACGCGGCGACGCGATCGACGTCGCGATCGATCGCGATCGTCGCGGGCACGGCCGCGCCGCTGTGCGCGACGAGCACCACCGGGCGATCGCCCTCGAGCGCCGCCTCGATCGCGGCGACGTGGTCCTCGAGCGAGACGTCGCCGGGCGACGCGTGGTCGCCCTCGAGCCCCGGCAGCGTGAGCGCGACGACGTCGTCGCCCTGCGCGCGCAGCAGCGCCGCGACCTCCTCCCACGCCCAGGCGCCGAGCCAGAAGCCGGGGACGAGCACGATGCGGGCCGATGTCGTGGGATCCATGCCCGCGACGCTAGTCGCGGGCTCGGCATCGCGCCAGGTCAGAGCGGGCGGATGCCGATCTGTCGGATCGTCGTCGCCTCGATCGCCGCGCCGACCTGCTCGACGAGCGCATCGGGCGCGACCTGGTCGATCGTGATGATCGACAGCGCGTCGCCGCCGGCGGAGGTGCGGGCGATCTGCATGCCGGCGATGTTGATCTCCGCCTCGCCGAACGCGGCGCCGTAGGCGGCCACGATGCCGGGTCGGTCGACGTACTCCATGACGACGAAGTGGTCGGCCATCGGCACCTCGACCGACTGGCCGTTGACGCCGACGATCTTCTCGACCTGCTTCGGCCCCGTGAGCGTGCCCTCGACGCTCACGCGGCGGCCGTCGCTCGTCGCCGCGACCACCTCGACGACGTTGCGGTACTCGTCGCTGCGCTCGTCGGCGGTGAGCGCGCTCGTCACGCCGCGCGACTCGGCGATCACCGGTGCGTTCACGAACGTCACCTGCTCGCTCACGATCGACGAGAAGAAGCCCTTGAGCGCTGCGAGCCGCAGCACCTTGACGTCGTAGCCGGCGAGCTCGCCGTGCACGGCGACGTCGACGGCCTCGACCGGCCCGGCCGCGAGACCCGCGACGAACTGACCCAGCCGCTCGGCGAGCGGGATGCCGGGGCGCACGTACTCGTCGATGATCCCGCCCGCGACGTTCACCGCATCCGGCACCAGGTCGCCCGAGAGCGCGAGGCGCACCGAGCGGGCGACGGCGACGCCGGCCTTCTCCTGCGCCTCGTCGGTGGAGGCGCCCAGGTGCGGCGTGACCTGGATGTTCGGGGCGGAGGTGAGCGCGTCGTCCTTGGGCGGCTCGGAGACGAAGACATCGATGCCGGCGCCGGCGATGCGGCCGTCGCGGAGCGCCTGCGCGAGCGCCGCCTCGTCGATGATGCCGCCGCGCGATGCGTTGACGATGCGCAGGCTCGGCTTCGCGAGCGCGAACTGGGCCTCGCCGATGAGGCCGACCGTCTCGGGCGTGCGCGGGATGTGGATCGTGATGAAGTCGCTCTCGGCCATGAGCTCGTCGAGCGAGCGGAGCTCGACGCCGAGCTGCGCGGCGCGAGCGGGGCTCACGAACGGGTCGAAGGCGATGAGCTTCGTGCCGAAGGCGGCGAGGCGCTCGGCGACGAGCACGCCGATGCGACCCAGGCCGACGATGCCGACCGTCTTCTCGTAGAGCTCGACGCCCGTGTAGGCGCTCCGCTTCCACTCGCCCCGCTTGAGCGACGCATCCGCCGCCGGGATGTGGCGGGCGAGGCCGAGCAGGTGCGCGATCGCGAGCTCGGCGGCCGAGACGATGTTCGAGGTCGGCGCGTTGACGACCATGACGCCGGCCGCGGTCGCCGCCGGGATCTCGACGTTGTCGAGGCCGACGCCCGCGCGGGCGATGACCTTGAGCTGCGGCGCGTGGCCGATCGCCTCGGCGTCGAGCTGCGTGGCGCTGCGCACGAGCACCGCGGATGCGTCGGCGAGGGCGGCGAAGAGCGCCGGACGGTCGGTGCCGTCGACGTGGCGGATGTCGAAGTCGGGCCCGAGGGCGTCGACGGTCGCGGCCGAGAGCTCCTCGGCGATCAGGACGACGGGCTTGGACATGCGGACTCCTTGCGCGGTGCGGTGGATGGCAGCACCTCGTCGTGCTGGACCCAGCGTACCGAGCGACGCGTGCCGGCCGATGCCCCAGCCGTCACGCGAGGCAGCACGGCAGGATGCAGCCATGCTGATCGTGACGACGAACGAGATCCCCGGCTTCCGCATCCTCGCCGTGCAGGGCGAGGTGATGGGGCTCACGGTGCGCAGCCGCGACGCCGCCTCGAGCTGGGTGGCCGGCTTCCGCGCGATCGGCGGCGGCGAGATCCCTGAGTTCACGCAGATGCTCTACGAGGCGCGCATGCAGGTGATGGGGCGGATGGTCGACGAGGCGCAGCGCCGCGGCGCGAACGCGATCATCGCGATGCGCTTCGACGCGAGCGAGATCGCCACCCAGTGGACGGAGATCTGCGCCTACGGCACGGCGGTCGTCGTCGAGGCGATCCCGGCCGGGCAGGAGGGCGCGACGCCGCAGTCGGCCGATCTGGCGCGGCAGGCCCAGCAGCACGACGGGCGGTTCGCGCCGCCCGCCGACGTGCCGCCCGTGCGGCCCGACGCGCCGATGCCGTTCGGCATGCCGCCCGAGCGCTGACCGCGCGGTCCGCGGGGCGGTGCCGGGTGCGGGAGGATGGAGGCGATGGACGCCTTCGCAATCGCGCAGCTCGTGCTGCGCATCATCCTCGCCGCTGTCTTCATCGGCATGGGCGCTGCCCACTTCGTGCCCCGCGTCAAGCGGACGATGGCCGCGATGATCCCGGCGCCGCTCGCCGGACCGGAGCGCCGCTGGGCGCCGAACCTCGTGGTCGTCTCGGGGATCGCGGAGATCCTCGGCGGGCTCGGGCTGCTCGCCCCCTGGTGGGGCGTGCGCTTCGCCGCCGGGCTCGCGCTCATCGCGCTGCTCATCGCGGTCTTCCCCGCGAACGCGCAGGCCGCGCGCCAGCCGGAGCGGTTCGGTCCGGTCGCGGTGCCGCTCGTGCCGCGCGCGATCGGGCAGGTCGCGCTCGGCGCGCTGCTGCTCGTGAGCGTGATCTAGCGACTTGCTCCCGCATCGCGACCGGACCCCGGTTCGGCAGCCGGACCCCCGATCTCGGGTCCGCGTGCCGAAGCTGGGTCCGCTTCGACGGAGCTCCCCTGCCGCGGGCGGATCAGCCGGCGGGCGCCCCGAAGTAGAGCAGGCTCGCGATCTGCTCGGCGAGCAGGCTCAGCTGCGCGCTCACGGCGAGCGCGGCGAGCAGCACGCCCGCCCTCGCGACCAGGCGCATCCGCCGCCCGACCCAGAGGGCAGCGGCGAAGAGCGCGGCCGGCAGCGCGACCTGCGCGATGAGGAGCCACCACGGGATCGACGCCTCGATGTCGGCACCGATGAAGAGCAGCGGCAGCTGCTGCAGGTTCGTCACGGCCTCGACGGTGTCGTAGCCGAACGCGAGGGCGAAGAGCGCGGCGACGATGAGCGCGTCACCTGGCCGCTCCTCGCGCGGCTGCTTCGCGGCGCTCAGGCCGGCGTCGGCGGTCATGCCACGGCTCCGGCGACGAGCGGCCACGGCGCCGTCACGGCGAGTCCGACGAGCCACAGGGGCGCACGACGACCACGGGGCGCGAGGCGGTCGACGAGCAGCCACCACAGCAGCGGCGCGATGACGGCGAGCAGCTCGCCGAGCTGGTACATCGCGAGCCCGAGCAGGCTGGGCTGCTGCACCGGGTTGGCCACGATCACGACGATCCAGCCGGCCGTCGACGCGAGGGCGAGCGCGAGCACGATCCAGGCGAGCGGCCCGCGTCGGCCTGCCGCTCGCGGTGCGACCTGGTCGGATGCGTCGGGCATCGTCCCGACGCGCCGGTCGTCGGGCGCGTCCCCGACGGCGAGCCCGTCGAGCTCGTCATCGCCCTCCCAGCGGAGGGCATCCTCGTCTCGGCTCACTCGATCGAGCCTAGCCGGGACGGCGATGCGGCGCCCTTGCCGCGCGTCTCAGCGCACGAGCAGCCGCAGGTCGGCCATGCACTCGCGCAGCACGTCCGCCGGCTCGACGACGACCCCCTGCAGCGCGCGCTCGCCCCAGTGCTGCCACGCCGCGCGCCAGGTGGCGACCACGATCTCGGCCACGAGGCGGATGCGTCGCACCGGCCAGTCGGGCAGGCCCGCTCCCAGCCGGTCGCGCAGCGCCGCGACGAGCTGCAGGTCCTGACCGGACGCCGAGGCCTGCAGGTCGGGCTCGGCGGCGAGCAGTCGCGTGATGCGCAGCTGGCCCTCGTGCTGCCCGTCCCCCACCTCGGCCATCGCCGCCATCGCGGCGCGCTCGATCGCCCGCAGCACGTCGCCCGGCTCGTCGCCGTCGAGCTCGAGCGACTCGAAGGCGTGCAGCAGCCGTCGCTGGCCTGGGATGGCGGCCTGCTCCTTGCTCGCGAAGTATCGGAAGAAGGTGCGGTGCGAGATGCCGGCGCGGTTGGAGATCTGCTGCACGGTCGTGGCGCGCAGCCCCTGCTCCTCGAAGAGCGCGAGCGCCGCCTCGTGGATCTCGAGCTGCGTCGTGCGTCGGCGCCGCTCGCGCAGGCCGTCCGGCATCGCGTCGTCCATGCGTCTCCCTCGTGCGCGTCGATTCGAGGCGCTCAGCCTCGAGTCGCACCTCGATGTCATCTTACGCCAACCTGACACTCTGTGCCAAGATAGGACGTTGCCCGAACGCGGAAGAGATGCAGATGACGAACACCCAGCAGCGCGAGCCGATCGCGCTGACCACCGAGCCCGAGCGCTCGACACCGCGACGTGCAGGCATCACGATCGCCATCCTTGCCGTCTCGGCCTTCGTGATGATCCTCAACGAGACCGTGCTCAGCGTGGCGCTGCCGCCGATCATGGCCGACTTCGGCATCGCCGCGGAGCAGGGCCAGTGGCTGACGACCGGCTTCCTGCTCACGATGGCGGTCGTCATCCCGACGACCGGCTTCCTCATCCAGCGCTGCACGACGCGCGCGCTGTTCATCGGGGCGCTCGCCCTCTTCGCGGCGGGCTCGCTGCTCGCCGCGCTCGCACCGGGCTTCGAGGCGCTGCTGCTCGGCCGCATCGTGCAGGCGGGCGGCACCGCCGTCATCCTGCCGCTCCTCATGACCACGACGCTCACCACCGTGCCGGCGCGGCACCGCGGGACGATGCTCGGCCTCACCTCGGTCGTCATCTCGGTCGCGCCTGCGATCGGCCCGACCGTCTCGGGCATCGTCGTCCAGACCTGGAGCTGGCACAGCCTGTTCTGGATGATGGCCGTCATCGCCGTCCTGGCGCTCATCCTCGGCGCCGCCGCAATCCGCACCGGCGGCGAGACGCGCGCCGTGCCGCTCGACGTGTGGTCGGTGCTGCTCTCGCTCCTCGCCTTCGGCGGCATCGTCTTCGCGCTCGCGACGGCGGGCGCGACGCTGCGCGGCGAGTGGAGCGGGCCGATCGCCCTCGGCGTCGGCATCCTCGCGCTCGTCGTGTTCGCGACGCGCCAGGTGCGGCTGCAGCGGCGCAGCGACGGCGCGCTGCTCGACCTGCGACCGTTCCGGAAGCGCGACTTCTCGGTGTCGGTCGTCATCGTGATGGTCGCGATGGCCACGATGCTCGGCACCGTGATCGTGCTGCCCATCCACCTGCAGGGCGCCATGGGCCTCAGCGTGCTCGCGACCGGCCTCGTCATGCTGCCCGGCGGGCTCGCGCAGGGCCTGCTCGCGCCCTTCATCGGCCGCATCAGCGACACGGTCGGGCCACGGCCGCTCGTCATGCCCGGCGCCGTCCTGCTCGCGGGCGGCCAGTGGTGGTCGAGCACCCTCACCGCGACGACCGAGATCGGCATCGTCATCGCGATGAACGTGGTCTTCTGCATCGGCCTCGCGCTGCTCATGACGCCGCTCATGTCGGCAGCGCTCGGCGGCCTCGACCCTCGCTTCTACGGCCACGGCAGCGCGATCATGAACACGCTCCAGCAGCTCGCGGGCGCCGCGGGCACTGCGGTACTCGTCGCCGCGATGGGCATCGGCGTCGCCGCGGCCGCCTCGAGCGGCCTCTCGGCCGCCGACGCGCAGTCGAGCGGCACCCAGCTCGCCTTCACCGTCGGCGGCGCGCTCGGCGTCGTCGCGATCGTCGCCGCGCCGTTCGTGCGGGGCGTCCGGCGCGCGGCCGCCGTGCGTTGACGCGACGCTACCTCGCGATGTCGTCGAGCCAGGTGATCGAGGCGCCGTGCGGGTCGGTGATCGCCACCGGCTCGGCATCGCGGCGCAGCACGAAGTCGCCCGGCTCGGCCCACGGCGCCGGCGGTCCGATCTCGAGCGTCGCGCCCTCGTTCGCGATCCACGTCACCGGCAGCTCGGCCATGAGGTCGGCGAACGTCGCGCGCTCGAACGCGGGCACGTAGGGCAGCACCGCCGAGTGCCACACGACGACGGTCGGCGCGTGCTCGGCGGCCTCCTCGACGAGCGCGCGCGTGTCGGTCGTGAGGTCGCCGTGGCGCACGCGCGCGGGCTCGCGGCGGGCGATCGCGAGCGCGGTGCGCAGCCGGTCGACGCGCGCCCCGTCGACGCCACCCGTCGCATCCGGCCACACGAGCGCCTCGAGCCACGCCCTCGTGTCGGGATCCCCGGGGTCGAGCGGCTGCAGGTCGAGGCCCGCTCGCCACGCGATCGTGGGCGTCCGCTCGGGCAGCGGCGTGGAGGGCGACGCCTGCGTCTCGAGCAGCGGCAGCGCTGCGTCGCCGACGTACTTGCCGGGCCCGAAGCGGTAGCGCCAGCGGTCCGGCGAGAGGCACAGCCCTGCGGATGCCCCCACCTCGACGAGCGCGATCGGCCCGCGCACGTGCGCGATCGCGGGCAGCATCGTGGCCATCCGCCGCGCCTCGTTCGTCTGCGTCATGCGGGCGAGCATCGTGGCGCGGATGCGCTCCCACGCGCCCGCGATCATGTCGCGCACCTCGGTCCACGGCGCGACGGGCACGCCCTCGAAGCGGGCGGCCGCGAACAGCAGGTTGGGCTGGCGCTTGACGGGCTCGAGCTCGGCGATCGCGGCGCACAGCGCCGGATCGCTCGCGACGCCGCGCGCCCACTCCGCGTATCGGGGCGAGCGGTCGTCAGCCTCCGCCGAGGCCCATCGCTCGTACGATCGGGCGACGGATCGGTCGTCGGTCACGTCCTGCACGCCACCAGCCTGCCAGGCCTGTCGGTCGGCCTGCCACGCCCGGTCGGGAGCGCGAGCGGCGCGATCAGCCCTGAGCGGCGAGCTGCTTGAGCGGGCAGGCGGTCGGCCCCTCGAGCCGCGTGCCGTCGGGCGCGAAGCGCGAGCCGTGCGCCGTGCAGTCCCAGCTGCGCTCCTGCGCGTTCCACTGCACGAGGAACCCCGCGTGCGGGCAGCGCGCCGAGACCCGCCGCGTCGTGCCGTCGACCGTCGAGGTCCCGACCGCCCGGAGCCCCGTGCGGCCGAGCGCCCCCTCGCCCTCGGCCGGCTCGGGCGCGGGGCGCAGCGTGCGGGCCAGCGCGACGGCATCGGCCTTCGAGGTCGCCGCGAGCATCCCGCCGAGGCGGCCGACGGCCACGGTCGTGGTCCCGCGGCGGCGGAGCGAGCGCGCCCAGTCGGGTTCGTCGCCACTGATGCGCCCGACCATCGCGACGGCGCTCATCGCGCCGCTCGACATGCCCCACTTGTCGAACCCGGTCGCGAGCAGCACGCGGCCGCGCGAGCCCGGCCGCGCTCCGATCCACGGGAGCCGGTCGGGCGTGCGATAGTCCTGCGCGCTCCACACGTGCGTGCGCTCCGCGTCCGGCCACAGCGCACGCACCCATTCGTCGAGCTCGGCGACGAGCCGGCGCGGGTCGTCGTGCCGGCCGACGGCGTGGCCGGGGCCGCCGGCGATGAGCAGCTCCTCCCCGCCGACGCTCGCGGTGCGCAGCGAGCGGCTCGGCGCGTCGACGCTGGGTGGATCGACGCTGAGCGCCATCACCTCGGGCAGCGGGCCCGCCGTGCGATACGCCGCGGCGTAGGAGCGGTGCGCCGACAGCAGCGCGGAGGTGCCGCGGGCGGGCACGGGCGAGCCGGTCGCGAGCACGACGACGCCCGCCGACCACGAGCCCGCATCCGTCTCGACCTCGACGCGGCGGCCGCGTACGCGCACGTGCTCGACGCTCGCGCGCACGACGGTGCCGCCCTGGGAGCGCAGCTGCGCGGCGAGCTCGGCGAGCATCGCCATCGGGTGCAGCTGCGCCTGGTCGGCGAGCTGGAGCGCCCCGGCCGTCTCGAACGGCAGCGACTCGGCGCCGCCCCGCTCGACCGGCAGGCCGAGCTGCGCCGCCGCGACGAGCTCGTGCTCGAGCGCCTCGGCGCCCTCCGGGCCGTTCGCGTACGAGACCGCGGTGCGCGACTGCAAGGCGTCGGTGCCGGTGAGCATCGCGCGCAGCTGGCGCATGCCCTCGAGCGAGCCCTCGACGTAGGCGCGGGCCGCGTCGCGGCGCGCGAGGCCGAGGATGCGGTGCAGGCGATCGCCCTGCAGCAGGCTGAGCTTCGCAGTCGAGCCGCCGGTCGCTGCCGCGCCGACCTCGCGCGCCTCGAGCACGACGACGCGCGCGCCGCGGCTCGCGAGCATCGCAGCGGTCGTGAGGCCCGTGACGCCCGCGCCGACGACGGCGACGTCGAAGCCGTCGCGCTCCCCGGGAGCGTCGAGGGCGATGGATGGGCCGGCCGCATGCCAGAGAGAGCTCATGTCCCCCACTCAATCCGTCGAGCGGTTCGCACACAAGAGCAGGGGGCCCGTTCGGACCCCCTGCTCAGCGTTCGTGCCGTCGGTCAGCGCTGGGCGCTGCCGTCGACGTAGTCGGCGTCGGGCTGCTCCCACGCGAAGAGGCTGCGCAGCTTCTGGCCGGTCGCCTCGATCGGGTGGCCCTCGGCCTTCGCACGCAGCTCCTTGAACTCGGGGCCGCCGGCGTCCTGGTCGCCGATGAAGCGCTCGGCGAAGGCACCGTTCTGGATGTCCTTCAGCACCGCCTGCATGTTCTCCTTGACGCTCGGGTCGATCACGCGCGGGCCCGAGACGTAGTCGCCGTACTCAGCCGTGTCGGAGACCGACCAGCGCTGCTTCGCGATGCCGCCCTCCCACATGAGGTCGACGATGAGCTTGAGCTCGTGGAGCACCTCGAAGTAGGCGATCTCGGGCTGGTAGCCGGCCTCGGTGAGGGTCTCAAAGCCGTACTGCACGAGCTGCGAGACGCCGCCGCACAGCACCGCCTGCTCGCCGAACAGGTCGGTCTCGGTCTCCTCGGTGAAGGTCGTGGTGATGCCGCCGGCGCGGAGGCCGCCGATCGCCTTCGAGTACGACCACGCCGTCTGCCACGCCGAGCCCGACGCATCCTTCTCGACGGCGACGATCACGGGCACGCCGCGGCCGGCCTGGAACTCGCGGCGCACGGTGTGGCCCGGGCCCTTCGGCGCGACGAGCACGACGTCGACGCCCTCGGGGGCGTCGATGTAGCCGAAGCGGATGTTGAAGCCGTGGCTGAACAGCAGCGTCTTGCCCTCGCCCATCGACGACGCGATCTCGTCGTTGTAGATGTGGCGCTGGTGCTGGTCGGGCGCGAGCAGGACGACGACGTCCGCCCACGCGGCGACCTCGGCGGGCGTGCCCACCTCGAAGCCGGCCTCGGTCGCCTTCGCGCGGCTCTTCGACTCCGGCTGCAGGCCGACGCGGACCTCGACGCCCGAGTCGCGCAGGTTCTGCGCGTGCGCGTGGCCCTGCGAGCCGTAGCCGATGACGGCGACCTTCTTGCCCTGGATGATGCCCAGGTCGGCACCGTCGTCGTAGATGACGTCAGTCATGGAGTCTCCTTGCTCGTGGATCGATGTGTGGGTCAGCGGGCGTCGGACTTGAGGACGCGCTCGCTGATGGACTTGCCGCCGCGCCCGATGGCCAGCAGGCCGGACTGCGCGATCTCCTTGATGCCGTAGGGCTCCAGCAGCCGCAGGAACGCCTGGCACTTCGCGGTGTCGCCGGTCACCTCGATCACGAGCGCGTCGGTCGTGACGTCGACGACGCGGGCGCGGAAGAGGGTCGCGGCCTCGAGGATCTGCGAGCGGGTCGAGTTGTCGACGCGCACCTTCACGAGCAGGTGCTCGCGCTGCACGGACTGGCTCGGCTCGAGCTCGACGATCTTCACGACGTTGATGAGCTTGTTGAGCTGCTTCGTGACCTGCTCGAGCGGCAGGTCCTCGACGTCGACGACGACGGTGATGCGGCTGAGGCCGGGCACCTCCGTCTTGCCGACCGCGAGCGAGTCGATGTTGAAGCCTCGGCGCGCGAAGAGCGCGGCGACGCGGGTCAGCAGGCCGGGCTTGTCCTCGACCAGGAGCGACAGGACGTGCGTGCTCATCACTCCTCCTCCCACACCGGGCTGTGCTCCTTGGCGTACTGCACGAAGGAGTTCGAGACGCCCTGCGGCACCATCGGCCACACCATGGCGTCCTTCGACACGATGAAGTCGATGACGACCGGGCGGTCGTTGGTCTCGAGCGCGAGCTTGATCGCCGGGTCGATCTCCTCGGGCTTCGTGACGCGGATCGCGAGGCAGCCGTACGCCTCGCCGAGCTTCACGAAGTCGGGGATCATCTTCGCGTCGTTGCCGGTCTCGAGGTCGGTGAACGAGTGCCGGCCCTCGTAGAACAGGCTCTGCCACTGCCGCACCATGCCGAGCGACGAGTTGTTGATGATCGCGACCTTGATCGGGATGTCGTTGAGCGTGCAGGTGGCGAGCTCCTGATTGGTCATCTGGAAGCAGCCGTCGCCGTCGATCGCCCACACGACGCGATCGGGCTCCGCGACCTTCGCGCCCATCGCCGCGGGCACGGCGTAGCCCATCGTGCCGGCGCCGCCGGAGTTGAGCCACGAGTTGGGGCGCTCGTACTTGATGAACTGCGCCGCCCACATCTGGTGCTGGCCGACGCCGGAGGCGTAGACGCCCTCCGGCCCGGTGAGCTCGCCGATGCGCTGGATGACGTGCTGGGGCGCGAGCTTGCCGTCGGTGGGCTCCGAGAAGCCGAGCGGGAAGCGCTCCTGCAGGCCGTGCAGCCGCTCCCACCAGTCGGTGAGGTCGGTGCGCTCGGAGGCCGCGAGCTCCTGGAAGGCGATCGAGAGGTCGGCGAGCACGTCGCGCACGTCGCCGACGATCGGCACGTCGGCCGTGCGGATCTTCGAGATCTCGGCGGGGTCGACGTCGACGTGGATGACCTTCGCGCCCGGGGCGAACTCGTTGACCTTGCCGGTCACGCGGTCGTCGAAGCGCGCGCCGAGCGCGAGGATCAGGTCGCACTCCTGGAACGCGAGCACCGCGGGCACCGCGCCGTGCATGCCCGGCATGCCGAGGTGCTGCGGGTGGGAGTCGGGGAAGGCGCCGCGAGCCATGAGCGTCGTGACGATCGGCGCGCCGGTCGCCTCGGCGAACTCGAGCAGCTCGGCAGACGCGTGCGCGCGGATCACGCCGCCGCCGACGTAGAGCAGCGGGCGCTTCGCCTCGGCGAGCATCGCGGCCGCGGCGGCGACCTGCTTGCCGTGCGCCTTCGTGACCGGCCGGTAGCCGGGCAGGTCGAGCGACTCGGGCCAGATGAACGGCGCAGACTCCTGCTGCGCGTCCTTCGTGATGTCGACGAGCACGGGGCCGGGACGTCCGGTGGAGGCGATGTGGAAGGCCGCGCGCAGCACGCCGGGCACGTCCGCGGCGCGGGAGACCTGGAACGAGTGCTTCGTGATCGGCATCACGATGCCGGTGATGTCGGCCTCCTGGAACGCATCCGTGCCGATCAGGTGGCTGAAGACCTGGCCGGTGATCGCGACCATCGGCACGGAGTCCATGTAGGCGTCGGCGATCGCCGTGACGAGGTTCGTCGCGCCCGGGCCGCTCGTGGCGATGCAGACGCCGACGCGATCGGTCGCGGCCGCGTATCCCTCGGCGGCGTGGCCGCCGCCCTGCTCGTGGCGCACGAGGATGTGGCGGATGGCCGACTGCTGCATGAGCTCGTCGTAGAACGGGATGATCGCGCCGCCCGGGATGCCGAAGACGTCCTCGACGCCGAGCATCTCGAGCGACTTCAGAACGGCACCGGAACCCGTCAGGGTCAGCGGTTCGGCGCTGCGCGGAGCGGCAGGCCTGGCGGCGATGGACATGGGTCTCCTGGCTGGTCTCTCGATCGGGCGTGCGTCAGCCCGTGACCGCGCCGGTGGCGGCGGATCGCACGAGGCGTGCGTACTTGGCGAGGACTCCGCGCGTGTAGCGCGGGGGCAGCGGCTCCCAGCCCTCACGCCGGGAGGCGAGCTCTGCCTCGTCGACGATCAGGTCGAGCGAGCGAGCGGCGATGTCGACCCTGATGCGGTCTCCGTCGCGCACGAAGGCGATCGGACCGGAGTCGACCGCTTCAGGAGCGATGTGGCCGATGCACAGGCCGGTTGTGCCGCCTGAGAATCTGCCGTCTGTCAGCAAGAGTACATCCTTGCCGAGGCCCGCTCCCTTGATGGCGGCGGTGATGGCGAGCATCTCGCGCATCCCGGGGCCGCCCTTGGGGCCCTCGTAGCGGATGACGACGACGTCGCCGGCCCGCACCTCGCCGTTCGTGAGCGCGTCCATCGCGGCGCGCTCGCGGTCGAACACGCGGGCGGGGCCCTCGAAGACCTCGGCGTCGAAGCCCGCGGTCTTCACGACCGCACCCTCGGGCGCGAGCGAGCCCTCGAGGATCGTCAGCCCGCCGGTGGCGTGGATGGGGTCGTCGAGCGAGCGCACCACGGTGCCGTCGATCGGGGCCGGGTCGAGCTCGGCGAGGTTCTCGGCGAGGGTGCGACCGGTCACGGTGAGCACGTCGCCGTGCAGCAGGCCCGCGTCGAGCAGCGCCTTCATGACCACGGGCATGCCGCCGACGCGGTCGAAGTCCTGCGCGACGTAGGCGCCGAAGGGCTTGACGTCGGCGAGGTGCGGCGAGCGCTGCCCGATGCGGCGGAAGTCCTCGAGCGTGAGCTCGACCTCGGCCTCGTGCGCGATCGCGAGCAGGTGGAGCACGGCGTTCGTCGAGCCGCCGAGCACCATCGCGACGGTGATGGCGTTCTCGAACGCCTCCTTGGTGAGGATGTCGCGGGCGGTGATGCCCTTCCGCAGCAGCTCGACGACGGCCTCGCCCGAGCGGCGGGCGTAGAAGTCGCGGCGACGGTCGGCCGACAGCGGCGTCGACGAGCCGGGCAGGCTCATCCCGAGCGCCTCCGCGACGCACGCCATGGTGTTGGCGGTGTACATGCCGCCGCACGCGCCCTCGCCGGGCGCGAAGCCGCACTCGATGCGGTGCAGGTCCTCGGCCGAGATCTTGCCCGCCTTGAAGGCGCCGACGGCCTCGAAGGAGTCGATGATCGTCATCGACTGCGGGATCGTGCCGTCCTCGAGCTTGGCGAAGCCGGGGGCGATCGAGCCGGCGTAGACGAACACGCTCGCGAGGTCGAGCCGCGCGGCTGCCATGAGCATGCCGGGCAGCGACTTGTCGCAGCCCGCGAGCAGCACCGTGCCGTCGAGGCGCTCGGCCATGACGACGGTCTCGACGCTGTCGGCGATGACCTCGCGGCTCACGAGCGAGAAGTGCATGCCCTCGTGACCCATCGAGATGCCGTCGGAGACCGAGATGGTGCCGAACTGCAGCGGGTAGCCGCCGCCGGCGTGCACACCCTCCTTCGACGAGCGCGCGAGGCGGTCGAGCGAGAGGTTGCACGGGGTGATCTCGTTCCACGAGCTCGCGATGCCGATCTGCGGCTTCTCCCAGTCGCCGTCGCCCATGCCGACGGCGCGGAGCATGCCCCGGCTCGTGGTGGCCTCGACGCCGTCGGTGACGGCGCGCGAGCGCGGCTTGATGTCGATCTCAGGCATGCTGCGATCCTACGCCGCCGGGACATGTCAGATCGGCTCGCGGTGCCGGAGCGGTGCTCGCGGATGCGCGCCGTCCAGCCCCGAGGGTCTACCGTCGTTCGCATGATCAAGGTCGGCCTGAGCACGATCTCCGTCTTCCCCAAGGGGGTCGAGGACGGCTTCCGGCTCGCCCACGAGGCGGGCTACGACGGCGTGGAGGTGATGGTCACCACCGACTCGAAGACGCGCAGCCCGGAGCGGCTGCTCGAGCTCTCTGAGCGGTACCAGCAGCCGATCATGGCGATCCACGCGCCCGTCGTGCTGCTGACCACCTTCGTCTGGGGCAGGGACCCGTTCGTGAAGCTCGACCGCTCGGCCGCCCTCGCGGTCGCGGTCGGCGCGCCCGCCGTCGTCGTGCATCCGCCCTTCCGCTGGCAGGGCAAGTATGCGCTCGCCTTCGTCGACGCCGTGCGCGAGACCGAGCAGAAGCACGGCGTCGAGGTCGCGGTCGAGAACATGTTCCCGTGGTCGATGGGAGGTACCGACCGGCAGGCGTACCTGCCCGGCATCGACCCGAGCGAGATGGACGTCGATCACGCGACGCTCGACTTCTCGCACTGCGCGCTCGCGAAGCGCGACTCGATGGAGCTCGCGCTCGACCTGGGGCCGCGCCTGCGGCACCTCCACCTCACCGACGGCGTCGCGGGCGACGAGGACAAGGTGTTCGACGAGCACCTCGTGCCCGGCCACGGCAACGAGCCGGTCGCCGAGGTGCTGCAGATGCTCGCCGCGCAGCAGTGGACCGGCCAGGTGGTCGCCGAGATCAAGACGCGGCAGGCGCGCTCCGAGCGCGACCGCCTGCGGCTGCTCGTCGAGACGCTCGAGTTCGCGCGCGAGCACCTGGGCCAGACGGCGCAGGTCGAGTCCGCGCCCGAGCAGCCCCGCTGAAGCGCGGCAGACTCACGTCGTCGCGCGACGCACGACCTGGCTCGGCGGCCGCTGCCACGCGCCGGTGTCGAGCCCGAGCGCGCGGCGAGCGGCCCGACGGCCGAACTCGGCCGCATCGATCCGCAGGCTCGACAGCGGCGGGTTCCAGAGCGCGGCGTGCTCACCCTCGTCGAACCCGACGACGGCGAGATCGTCGGGTGCGCTCAGGCCTGCAGCGTGCATCGCCGCCAGGACGACGAACGCCACGTCGTCGTTGAACGCGGCGATCGCGGTCGCGCGGGGATGCTCGGCGCGCAGCCGAGCGAGCGCGAGCGCGGCTCCGCTCGGCTCGCGCGGGATGATGATCGGGATCGCGGTCGCGCCTGCCCGAGCCGCCGCGGCCTCGAGCTGGCGGCGGCGCAGCGACGAGAGCGGCTCGAAGCTGGGATCGGCGGGCAGCGCGACGGCGATCGAACGGTGCCCGAGCTCGAGGAGGTGGCCCAGTTGCACGGCGGCGTGCGCTTCGAGCCCGTCGACATCGCCGCCGTCGCCCTGCGGCGAGTCGCCCGAGCCGTAGATGCGCACGAGGTCGAGCACGGTCCGAGGCGCGACCGCCTCGAGGAGCTCTCGCTCCGCCTCGACCGTCCCGTAGGTGACGATGAGCGCGTGCCCGTGGCGGCGCAGCTCCTCGTCCATCCCTGCGATGAGGCTCGCCATGCTCGCGGAGCCTCGGAGCGGGCCGGCGCGCAGCAGCACGAGCCTGCTCGAGCCCTCACGCAGCGCCCGCGCGATCCGGTGCGGCGTGTAGCCCAGCTGCGCGACCGCTGACCGGACGCGATGCCGCGTCGCCTCGGGGATGGCCTGACCGGGTGTGTCGTTCAGCACGAAGCTCACCGTGGTCGGCGACACCCCGGCCGCAGCGGCGACATCGCGGATGGTCGCGCGGGAGGAGGTCACGCCTCGAGCGTAGACGCACTAAACGGATTCAGTGACTAGCGTGAGCGGTACGCGTCGACGTCGATGCGCAACTGACGAAGGGAACCCTCCATGAAGTCCGTCACCGTCACCGGTCCCGACCGCATCGAGTGGGTCGAGGTCGACGAGCCCGAGGTGGGCCCCCGCGACGTGCTGCTGCAGATCAAGGCCTGCGGCATCTGCGGCTCCGACGCGATGTACGCGCACATGGGCGGCATCCCGCCGCGGCAGGGAGCGACGCCGCTCGGGCATGAGCCCGCCGCCGAGGTCGTGGCGATGGGTGAGGATGCGGTGGGCGTGGCCATCGGCGACCACGTCGTGATCGACACGATGCGCTTCACGGACGGCCTGCTGGGATCGGGCGGTGCGCAGGGCGCGCTCACGCCGTTCGTCGTCGTCAAGGACAACGAGCCCGGCGTGCAGCTGCGGGTGATCCCCAAGGAGCTGCCGTGGCACGTCGCCGCGCTCAACGAACCGATGGCCGTCGCGCACCACGCCGTCAACCGCTCCGACGCGAAGGCCGGCGACCGTGCCGTCGTCTTCGGCGCCGGCCCCATCGGCCTCGGCGCCACCATCAGCCTGAAGGCGGCCGGCGTCGCGCACGTCGTCGTCGTCGACGTGCAGCCGTCGCGGCTCGAGATCGCGCTCGAGGTGGGAGCCGACGCCGTCATCGACTCCTCGAGCGAGGACGTCTCCGCACGCCTCATCGAGCTGCACGGCAACGCTCCCGAGGCGTTCGGCAACGAGGGCAGGCCCGCCACCGACGTCTTCATCGACGCGGCGGGCGTCGCATCGGTGATCGAGACCGTGCTCGCGACCGCGAAGCATGGCGCCGTCCTGACGATCCCGGCCGTGCACAAGCGGCCCGTCGAGGTCGACTTCGGCGCGATCCTCATGCAGGAGCTCGACATCCGGATGTCGATGGGCTATCCGACCGAGATCTTCGAGGTCACCGACGCGATCATCGCGAACGCCGACAAGTACGCCAAGATCGTCAGCCACACGCTCCCGTTCGATCAGGCGCTCGAGGCGCTCGAGCTCGCCTCGACGCCCGGCGCGGCGAACAAGGTGGTCGTCGTCTTCGAGTGAGCCGCTCGTCGCGTCGCTCAGTCGATGAGCGGCGCGACGAGCGCGACGAGCGCCGGCCGGTCGGGCTTGCGCATCCGGCCGCGGCGGGGCAGGGCGCCGATCGCGACCACGAGGTCGGGCAGCGCGCCGTGGTCGATGAGGCCTGGCAGTGCCGCCGCGACGCGGCGGGCGAGCGGATGCGCGGCGTCGGGCGCGAGGCCCTCCGGCGCCCCGTCGGGCACGACGGCGACCACGAGCCGGTCGTCGCCGATGGCATCCGGCACGCCGACCATCGCGGCGTCGGCCACGCCGGGCAGCGAGGCGATGATCGGCTCGTACAGGCCGACGTAGACGTTCTGCGTGCCGCGCAGCAGCATGTCCTTCTTCCGCCCCAGCAGCGTGAGCCGGTCGCCGCCGTGGTCGCCCGGCGGCGCGGGGTCGATGCGCGCGAGATCGCCCGTGCGCACCTCGGCGAGCTCGGCCGGCAGCTCGTGCAGGTAGGCGCGCGCGAGGCCGTGGCCCGCGAGCACGAGCTCGCCGTCGTCGATGCGCGCGCGCACGCTCGGCACGATGCGGCCGACGACGTCGCCCTCCGACCGGCGCCCGAGCTTCTCCGCGCCGTCGGCGATCGCGACCGGCAGGATCTCGCTCATGCCGTAGACGCAGCGGATGCGCGCGTCGGGGAAGCGCCGCAGCGCGCGCTCGATGAGCGGCGGCAGCACCGGCGCTCCCCCGAGCGCGATGAGCGACAGGCCGCCCGCCGGTGCACCCCGCTCGTCGAGCAGCCGCAGCATCGCGTCGAGCCCCGCCGGCGAGCAGAAGACCGCCTCGGCGCGGTCGAGCAGCGGGAGGTACCGCTCCGGCGCCGCGCCCGGGTCGAGGCCCGCGGGCGGGAGCGTCCAGTGCGCGCCGGCGATGAGCGCGGGGATGCCGATCATGAGCTGGTCGGTGAGCACGGCGAGGCCCGGCTCGAGCCCGAGACCGTCGCGCACGTCGGTGAGCCCTGCCCCGAGCGACGCGAGCGAGTGGACGACCGCCTTCGGCGTGCCCGTCGTGCCCGAGGTGAAGATGAGCAGCGCGTCGGCGGACGGATCGGGCATCGGCAGCGGGCGCGCCGGCGTGCGCGCGAGCCGGTCGAGGCGCAGCGCGCCGCGGGGCGCGCCGGGCAGTCGGCGTCCGGCGACGATGTGCCGCGCATCCGGCAGCAGCGTCGCGTAGGCGGGCAGGTCGATGCCGCGCGAGCGCGCGATGCGGCGCAGCCCCGGCGCCGAGACGAGGTGCAGCACCGACTCGGCCGCCGTCCACTGCGGCGCCGCGAGCGCGAGCCGCGCCGCGAGCAGCTCGGGACCGGCGCCGAGGTCGACGAACGCGATCGATCCGCCGGCCCGGCAGACGGCGAGCGCGAGCAGCACGGCGTCGAGGCTCGGTCGCACCGAGAACGCGACGCGGTCGCCCGGCTGCATGCCGGCATCCGCGAGCCCGGTCGCCACGCGCGCGATGCGCTCGCCGAGCTGCCCGAAGGTGAGCGTGCGGGTGCCGGCGGTGATGGCCGGGCGATCGGCGTGGTCGCGGGTCGCCTCGAGCACCGCCGCGAGCATGCTCACGCGCGGGCCTCGAGCACGCACTCGGCGAGCGCCGGCAGCAGCTGCCCGCGGGCGTCGCGCCGCTCGACGATGCGGATGCGGCGCCCGTCGGCCTCGACGCGGCGGAGCGCCCCGAGCGCGAGTCGCAGCTGCGCCATCGCGAGCGGCGCGCCGATGCAAAAGTGCTCCCCCGCGCCGAACCAGAGCTGCTTGAGGCCCGTCGCGGCCGAGCCCGCGGGGTCGAAGCCGCCGGCCGCGCGATTCGCGGCATAGGTCGCGATGACGATCCGGTCGCCCGCGCGCACCCGCAGCGGGCCGAGCTCGCGGGGCGCGAGGGTCGCACGCAGCATCACCGGCGTCGGCGTCGTCCACCGGAGGCCCTCGGCGATCGCGCGCTCGCACCGCTCGTCGTCGACGAGCTCGCCGAGCGTGCCGCTGTCGACGAGCAGCGCCACGAGCCGCGGCAGCGCCGACACGATCGTCTCGGTGCCGGTGAGCACGAAGGCCCCGACCGCGCCGAGCGCCTCGCGCTCGTCGAGGCCGAGCCCGCGCAGCCTGCCGGGCACGGTCGACTCGTCGCCGCGGTAGGCGGCGGCGGAGTGCTCGGCGAGCTCGTCGAGCGCGGCCCTCGCGCGCCGCACCTGCGGGGGCGTGAAGCGGGGCCGGGAGAGCCGCACCATGCCCGTGATCGCCGTCACCTCGCGGAAGAGCCGGTCGTCGATCGCGCCGCGGTCGAGGCCGACGAGCAGCGCGATCGCCGCACCCGCCGCCTGCCGGACGTGCGCCGCCAGGTCGACCCGCTCCCCTGCGAGCAGCCGGCGCTCGAGCTCGGCGGCGCCATCCCCGAGCGCGGCCTGCACGAGCGGGTCGACGAAGGCCGGCGCGAAGATGGGCGCGAGCCGCCGCCGCAGCGCGCGGTGGTCGTCGCCGTGCATGTTCACGAGCACGCTCTCGCCCAGCACGGGCGTCCAGAGGTCGCTCGACGCGCCGCGCCCTCGCTTCGAGAACGCCTCGCCGTCGAGCAGCACCTGCCGCGCGAGCCCCGCGTCCTTCACGACGACGCCGATGCCCGGCACTCGCCGCACCGGTCCCGGCACCGCTTCGAGCAGCGGGTAGCCGATCGGGTGCACGGCGCGCATGAGCCGCTCGTCGGCGCGCATGGCCAGCGCGAGGCGGCGCCCGCGATCCCGCTCGACGACCGCGGTCACCGGATGTCCACGTGCTCGGGCCGGTAGGCGTGGTCCTTGTACCAGAGCAGCGTGTTGCGCAGCCCCCACGCCTGCACCCGCCGCGACGAGCCGCGCACGACGACGTCGCGGCGGCTCGCGTAGCTGCCGGTGAGGCGCCGCACCGCGTTGACGAGCGCGCGATCCTCGTGCAGCTCCTCGATCGCGGTGCGCGGGAAGCCGCCGCTCGCGACGTACATCGAGGCCGTGATGGCGACGTTGCAGCCGGCCGTCATGACGTAGGGCCCGTGGAACTCGGGGCCGTTGTTCGACGGCCGCACGACGCCGAACGCGGTCGCGAGCGCCACCGCGCCGCGCAGGGCGGCCCGCGTCGCGAGCCCGAGCCCCTCGTCATGCCGCGGCACGAGCAGCCCCGCGACGAGCTCGAGACCGAGGCCGCCGTCGCTGCGCGGCGTGAGGGCGTGGCGGATGCGCGCCGTCCAGTCGAGCCGCGGCAAGCAGTCGGCGTCGGTGCGCGCGAGCATCGTGGCGCCGTCGGCGATTGCGGCGCGCATGCCCGTGTCGGCCGCTGCGCCCGTGCCCTTCTGCGGCTCGTCGACGACCCGCCAGCGCGAGAGCCCCCGCTCGGCCGCGAACCGCTCGATCACCGCGCGGGAGCCGTCCGTCGAGCCGTTGTCGACGAACCAGACGTCGACGTCGCCGTCGCGCTGCGCGGCGAGGTGCTCGAGCGTGGGCCGGATGCCGGTCGCCTCCTGGAAGACGGGCACGATGACGGCGAGTCGCTGCGGCGACGTCGGGCGGCGCGCCTGCTCCGCGCTCACAGCCGGACCACCGCGGCGCCGAGGCTGATGCCGCCCGCGAGGCCGACGAGCAGCACGAGGCTCCCCGGCCCGACGAGACCGGCGTCGAGCGCGTGCCGCAGCTGCACCGGGAGGGTCGCGGAGGCGAGGTTGCCGTGCTGGGCGACGGTCGGCAGGATGCGGTCGACCGCGAGCCCGAGCCGCTCGGCGATGGGCGCGAGGTGCGGTTCGGCGACCTGGTGCATGAGCACGAGGTCGAGGTCGTCGAGCGCGACGCCGCTGCGCGCGAGCAGGTCGGTGATGAGCTCCGGGCCGAGGGCGAGGAACGCCCGCTGCAGCGCGCGGCCGTCGATGTCGAAGTAGGTGGCGTCGAGGTCGCGCGGTCGCATCGAGCCGCCCATCGGCAGCGTGCCGATGCGCCAGTGCCGCGAGGCGGCCGAGAACGCGAGCCCGACGATGCCGCGCGAGCCCGCGCGCTCGGGCACCGCCTCGAGCACGAGCGCGGCCCCCGCGTCGCTCATCGAGTAGCCCGGGAAGGAGCGCACGAACTGGTGCCGATCCGCGACCTTCCAGCGCACCGCGCTCGTCGGCGTCTCCCCGCTCGCGATGAGGACGCGCCGCGCCTGCCCGCTCACGATCAGGCCGTGCGCGACCTGCATGGCGTTGAGCACCGAGTTGCACGCGTTCTTGACGTCGAAGACGGGCACGTCGAGGCCGAGCGCATCCGCGACGATGTGCGAGGTCGCGGGCTCGAGCAGATCCTGGCTCGCGCTCGCGAACAGCAGCAGGTCGACCGGCTCGGGCGAGGCGTCGAGCGCCTGCCGCGCCGCGTGCGCGGCGAGGTCGGATGCCTGCTCGCCCGGCTCGCGCTCGTGCACGCCCTGCACCCCGGTCATCCGCCGGATCAGCCCGAGCGGCAGCGCGACGCCCGGGTTCTCGTCGCGCAGCCGCGCCTCGGTCTCGTCGGTGGTGCGGATCCTCGCCGGCAGGTGCGCGCCGACAGCGGCGATGGCAGAGGTGAGGAGCACGTCGCGAGCGTATCGACGGCGGCGGCCTCTCGTGCTGTGCGCGGCGGGAGGGCCTGCAGGAGCAGGGCCGAGCCCCGCCGTCAGGCGGTCGCGGGAGCGAGCGCCTCGAGCGCGCGGACGCGCTCCCCCGTCGCTCGTCGGCGCGCTCCGCGAAGCGAGAGGAACGCCGCGACCAGGCCGCCGCCGAGCCACAGCACGAGCATGACCGCCGCGCCGCCCGCGCCGCCGGTGCCCGCCGCGATCGCCTGCAGCGCGTCGACCGCGGGCGTCATCGGCAGCACCGGGGCGATCGCATCGAAGCCCGGGCCGAGCACGTCGCGCGGCACGATGCCCCCGGCGGCGACGGCCTGCAGGCCGAGCAGCACGACCGAGACGATCGCGCCGGCGGCGCCCCACCACGAGACGAACGCGACGTGCAGCAGGGTCGCGACGCCGCCGAACAGCAGCGCGATCGCGAGCGTCGCCGGCGCCGAGGCCCACGAGACCCCGCCGATGCCGTGCACGACGAGCGTCGCGAGCGCCGCTTGCGCGATGACGACCCACGACGAGCGGATGAGCATGGTCATGAGCACGCGACCGTCCGACTCCGCCGACGCCGCGATGCGACGAGCGGAGCGGGCGAGCACGAGCACGAGGGCGAGCGCCCCGAGCCACAGGCCGATCGGCACCGCGAGCGCCGCGATGCGCGCCTCGCCGCTCGGGAGCGCGTTCCGCTCCTCGAGGTCGAAGCCGACCGGGTTCGTCGCGACGTCCGAGAGGTTCTCGAGCTCGGCGTCGCTCAGCTGCGGCATCGCCGCGATGCCCTCGCGCAGCCCGTCGCCGAGCTCGCCGCCGCCGTCGCCAAGCTGCGTCGCGCCCGACTGCGCCGATCGCGCACCGGCCGCGAGCTGGACCGCGCCCGACTCGAGCTCGCCGAGACCGTCGCCGAGCGCCGCGGTGCCGTCGGCGAGCTGGCGCGCTCCGGTGACCGAGGCGCCGAAGCCCGCGTCGAGCTGCGCGGCGCCATCGGCGAGCTGCGACGCTCCGCTGCGGATCCCGGGCCCGGCCGCGACGATCTGCGACGCCGCGCCCGAGAGCTGCGAGAGCGGCGCGGTCGCCTGGCCGAGCCCGGCGGTGAGCTGGCCGCCGATGTCCTGCTGCCCGAGCTGGCCGAGCCCGCCCGCGAGCTGGCGCGCCGTCGCGAGCGCGGCCGGATCGTTCGGGTCGGCCTCGAGCAGCTGCACGAGCTGCGCCGCTGCCCCCGCCGATGCGTCGATCGACTGCTCGAGCTGGCCGATGCCGCCCGCGTCGGCCGCGCCCGCGAGCCCCGCATCGAGCTGGGCGACGGCCTGCTGCACGCCGCCGGCGAAGCTGTCGACGCCGCGCGAGTACTGGTCGACACCGTCGCTGAGCGCGCCGGCACCGTCGGCGATCCCGCCGATGCCGGTCGCCGCGGCGCCGAGTCCGTCGGCGAGCTGGTCGGCGCCGGCCGCGAGCTGCGCCGCGCCGTCCTGCGCGCCGCCCGCGCCGTCGGCGAGCTGGTCCACGCCATCGGCGAGCTCGCCGAGGCCGGTCGCGAGCTCCGTACCGCCCGAGCCGAGCGCATCCGCGCCGTCGGCCGCGCTGCCCAGCTGCTCGGCGAGCGTGCCGAACCCGCCGTAGAGCCCCGAGATGAAGCCCGAGGTGACGAGGTCGCCGAAGGACGCGACGATCGACTCCCCGGTCTCGGTCGCGAGACCCGTCGCGAGCCCATCGCTCGACGCGTCGGTGACGATCTCGATGCCCGCCTGCTGGGGGTCGTCGCCCTGCAGGCTCGTGACGCGCCGCGAGAAGTCCTCCGGGATCGTGACCACCGCGTGCACCGTGCCGTCGGCGAGCGCCGCAGCGGCGTCGTCGGCGTTCAGGATGCGGAAGTCGAAGCCGTCGGCATCGTCGGCGACGAGGTCGGTGACGACCTGGCGGCCGGCGAACATCGTCGACTCGGTGCCGTCCTCCGCGGTCGTCGTGAGCAGCTCGTCGAGGTTCACGACCGCTGCGGGCACGTCGCGCTCGCCGTCGGCGGCCGGTCCCATCGACCAGGCGGCGAACGCCGCGATCGCGAAGGGTGTGGCGGCCGCGGCCGTCAGGGCGACGGCCTTCTTGAGGCCCGTAGCGGTGGTCATCGGTCTGCTCCCGTGGTCGCGAGCGCCTCGGTGGGCGCCGCGTCGGTGTCGGTCTGATCGGAGTCGGATGCGGTGGCGCGGTCCTCGACGGCCGCGTCGGCGGGCGCGAGGTCGATCGCCGCGCGCCCGTGGGCCTCGGGCGAGCGCTCGCTCGTGACGATCGTGACGTCGTCGCCCGCGAGCCTCGCCGCGACGCGAGCGACGCCGGCGGGGGCGCCCGCGGCTCCGTCGATCCACAGCAGGCTCGGGCCGCGCTCCATCGCGATCGCGAGCAGCACCGCGGCACGCTCGAGCGGCGCGAGGCGAGCGAGCGGCGCCGAGGCGTCGATCGGCGTGCCGGCCGCGGCGGCCGCCCGCTCGACGAGCGCGGTCGCGCGCCGGTCGAGCACGGGGCCGATCGCGAAGGGCGAGCGGAGCGCGAGGGCGCCGCGCGCGGCGTCGTGCGCCGACTCGCCGTGCCCGCCGACGCCGAGCAGGTCGAGGTCGGCGAGCCCGATGCGCGTGCGCAGCGTGCTGACGTCGCCGGGCAGCGCGGCACCTCCCACGTGCGCGCCCCCGCGAGCGGGGATGTCCCCCAGCAGCGCGTGCACGAGCCGCTGGCGGTCGACGAACGGTGCGTCGAGCCGCACGACCGCGCCGCGCGGCGCGATGACGGTCCACGAGGCGCTGCCGGGCAGGTCGTGATCGATCTCGGGCCGCAAGCGGTCGAGCGCGAGGTGACCGCCGGCATCCGCCGCCCACGCGAGAGCAGCGCGGTGGCGGCCGAGGCTCTCGCCCTCGACGTCCATGTCGGGCAGCGCGCGGTCGAGCCAGCGCGGCAGCCACCACGCCCGCTCCCCCAGCAGCGTCATGACCGCCGGGATGAGCGTCATGCGCACGAGGAACGCGTCGACCGCGACGCCCACGGCCAGGCCGAGCGCGATCGCCTTGATCATCGCCATGCCCTCGGGCACGAAGGCGAAGAAGACGAAGAACATGATGAGCGCCGCCGCGGTGACGACGCGGGCGTTGGCGGCGAAGCCGTGCCGCACCGCGCTCACGGCGCTGTGGCCGTGCGCGTGGGCCTCGCGCATCCCCGAGACGAGGAACACCTGGTAGTCCATCGCAAGGCCGAACAGCACCGCCATGAGCAGCACGGGCATGAACGACAGGATCGGGCCTGCCTCCGCGTGCAGCAGCTCGGCACCCCAGCCCCACTGCATGACGGCGACGACGGTGCCGAAGGCGGCGAGCACCGAGAGCACGAAGCCGATCGCCGCGGTGATGGGCACGAGGATCGAGCGGAAGACGAGCAGCAGCAGCACGATCGCGAGCGTCACGACCACGAGCCCGAACGGGAGCAGCGCATCCTGCAGCCGCTGCGACACGTCGATCTGCACGGCGGTCGCGCCGGTGACCGAGATGGGCGTGTCGTGCGCCGCCTCGATGTCGGGCGCCGCGTCGCGGATGGCGCGCACGAGCTCCGCGGTCGCGTGATCGGTCGGGCCGGTCTCGGCGATCACCTGGATGATCGCGGTGTCCGCGGTCTCGTCGGGGAAGGCGCTGCCGATGCGGTCGACGCCGGGGATCTCCTCGAGGTCGGCCGAGATGTCGTCCAGCACGCCGAGGATGTCGGTCACCTGCGTGATGTCGGCCATCACCACGAGCGGGCCGGTCGTGCCGTCGCCGAAGCCCTCCTGCAGCAGGTCGTAGGCGATGCGCTGCGTCGAACCGCGCGCCTCGCGGCCGTTGTCGGGCAGCGCGAGCTCGAGGCTCGCGGCCGGCACGGCAGCGATGCCGACGACGGCGAGCACGCCGACGATCGCGAGCACGGGCCGCTTCGTGATGCCCGTCACCCACCGCATCCCGAGCGTGGGCGACGCGTCGACGTCGCGCTCCGCGAGCCGGGCGGCGCGGCTGCCGGCCTTGGGCCGCAGCCGCTCGCCGAGCAGCGCCATGATCGCCGGCAGCAGCGTGGCGGCGGCCGCGACGGCGATCGCGACCGACGCGGCGGCGCCGATGCCCATGACGGAGAGGAACGGGATGCCCACGATGAGCAGGCCGACGAGCGCGATGACGACCGTGAGGCCCGCGAAGAGCACAGCCGTGCCCGCGGTGCCGACGGCGAGCGAGCCCGACTCGACGATGCCCATGCCGCGCGCGAGCTGCGTGCGGTGCTTGTGGAGGATGAAGAGCGCGTAGTCGATCCCGACGGCGAGGCCGATCATGAGCGCCATGAGCGGCGCGGAGTTCGACACCGTCATGAGCGCCGATGCGCCGAGCACCCCGCCCATCGTGATGCCGACGCCGATGAGCGCGGTGAGCAGCGGCAGCCCCGCGGCGAGGAACGACCAAAACGTCACGAACAGCACGACGCCGGCGAACAGCACGCCGAGCCCCTCCACCCACGAGATGGGCACGCTCGTGGCCTGGAACACCTGGCCGCCGAACTCGACGGTCAGGCCGTCGGCCCGAGGGGAATCCGCCGTCGCCACGAGGTCGGCGAGCCCAGCGGGCTTCGCGCCGGAGCCCTGCGGCTCGAACTGCACCTGCGTGTAGGCGAAGCGCCCGTCGTCGGAGATCTGCGCGGAGGCGTACTCGCTCCACGGCTCGACGACGCTCGCGACGTCGTCGACGCCAGCGATCTCGGTCGCCTGCTGCTGGATCGCGTCGCGGTGGTCCTCGACGAGCTCGCCCTCGGGCGCCTGGAAGACGATCTGCACCGACGAGCCGGCGACCTGGGGGAAGACGCTCGCGAGGTGGTCGAGCGCCTCCTGCGACTCGGTGCCGGGGATGGCGAACGACTCCTGCATGTTGGGGCCGAGCGCGAAGGCGCCACCGAGCACGCCGCCCAGCAGCGCGGCCCAGGCGACGATGACGAGCCAGGCGCGGCGCATGGATGCGGCGCCGACGCGGGAGAGCCAGGTGGCCATCAGGCGTCCCGACCGGTCGTGGCTGCGGCGGGGACGATGGCGGGCATGCAGAGCTCCAGGAGGGTGTCGATGAGGATCTCGCGCATCTCGGCGGGATCGGGGTGCTCGTGCGAGTCGTCGAGCGCATCGCCGAGGATGAAGGCGACGCCGGCGAGGCCGATCGAGAGGCGCGTGAGCACTCGGGTGGAGGGGGCCTCGAGCACGAGGGTGCGGGCGATCGCGTCGACGATCTCGTTGCCGCGCTGGATGACCGGCACCTGCTGGAGGGCGCCGCGCTGGCTGATGAAGATCGAGACGGCGGCGCTGTGCTGCATGAGCGTGTCGACGAACCCCGTGACGAGCGCCGGGGCGGCCGAGACCTTGTCGTCGCGCAGCTGCGGGAGCGCATCGATGAGGGTCGCGAGCGCGTCGAGGGCGGGCGCCATCGCCGCCTCGAGCAGCGCCTCCTTCGAGTCGAAGTGGTACAGCACCGACGACTTCGAGGTGCCGACGTCGTCGGCGATCTGCTGGATCGATGAGCCCAGGTAGCCGAAGCGGGCGAAGCGCTCGAGCGCCGCCTGGACGAGGGTGTCGCGAGTGGTCACGATCCACCAGCATACTGACCGATCGGTCAGAAGTCGACCGATCGGTCAGGAGGCTGCTCTTCAGCACTCGCCGGTAGGTTGTTCGCGACGAGGAGGCATCATGCGCAAGTACCTGTTCAACCCCGGCGTGCTGGGCTCGATCGCCGGCGCCATCGGCGTGGCGAAGGCGACGAAGCAGGGCCCGAGGGACTGGCGCCTCGGACTGCTCTGGGCCAGCTGGGCGATCGGCGTCGCCCTCGCACTCGGCGCCGTGAACCAGCGCGAGGACGCCATCCGCCAGGACGAGCTCGAGCGCGAGCTGAAGAAGGCGGCGAAGCGCAAGTGACCGACCGCGTCGTCGTCGTCGGCGACGCCCTGGTCGACGAGGTCGACGGCGCGTCGATCGTCGGCGGCGCAGCGCTCAACGTCGCGGTGGGGCTGTCGCGGCTCGGTGTGCCGGCGCAGCTCATCGCGATGGTCGGCGACGACGAGGCCGGCCGGCTCGTGCGCGAGCACTGCGCGGCGCACGGCGTCGAGCTCGTCGCGACCGCAGCACCGCGCGGCACCGCCGTCGCCACCGCCGTTCGCGACGGCGGCACGATGCGCTACGAGTTCAACGCCGCGGGCACGTCGCGCTTCGTCGAGCTGCGCGACCAGCGCGCGGCGCTCGAGTCGGCGCCGCTCGTGCTCGTCTCGTGCCTCGCGCTCGAGCACGAGGCACAGGTCGCGCCGCTCGCGGCCCTCCCCGGCGCTCGCGAGCGCCTCATGCTCGACCCGAACGCCCGACCGGCGTACCTGCGCGAGCCCGGCGCCGTCGCACGCTTCGCGGCGGGGCTCGACCTGCTCGCGTCGAGATCGCTGCTCGTGAAGCTGAGCGACGAGGACGCCGAGCTCGTCTACGGCGAGGACGCGAGTGCGACCGCATCGAGGTGGCTCGGCTCGGGCGCCGGTGCAGTCGCGATCACGCGCGGACCGGACGGCGCGACGCTCGCCACCGCCCAGGGCTGGATCGACGCGTTCGTGCCTGAGCTGCACGAGCCGATCGTCGACACCATCGGCGCGGGCGACAGCGTGCTCGCGTCGCTCGCCGCATCGGTGCTCGCGGGCGAGCACACGGGCGGATGGGCCGCCCCGCTCGAGCGCGCGATGGCCGTCGCTGCCGCCACGACGCGCGTCGCCGGCGGGCTGCTGCAGCTGCCCCGCTGAGGCACTCCCGGGCCGCTCGCGCCACCCGCGGCGGAGTGGCCCGCGGCCGCCCGCCTACCATGGTGCAATGGCACTCAAGTCCCTCGATCAGTCGTCGAAGCTGAAGCACGTCCTCTACGAGATCCGGGGGCCCGTGGCCGCCGAGGCGGCGCGGCTCGAGGCGGAGGGGCACCGCATCCTCAAGCTCAACATCGGCAATCCCGCGCCCTTCGGGTTCGAGACGCCCGACACGATCCTGCAGGACATCATCGCCAACCTGCCGCTCGCGGAGGGGTACTCCGACTCGAAGGGCATCCTCTCCGCCCGGCGCGCGGTGGTCACGCGCTACGAGGACGTCGAGGGCTTCCCGCGGCTCTCGGTCGACGACGTGTACCTCGGCAACGGCGTGTCCGAGCTCATCACCATGACGATGCAGGCGCTGCTCGACGCCGGCGACGAGGTGCTGATCCCCGCGCCCGACTACCCCCTGTGGACGGCCATGACGTCGCTCGGCGGTGGCACGCCCATCCACTACCTGTGCGACGAGGGGCTCGACTGGGCGCCGGATCTCGCCGACATCGAGGCGAAGATCACGCCGCGCACGAAGGCGATCGTCGTCATCAACCCCAACAACCCCACCGGCGCGGTCTACTCGCGCGAGGTGCTGCAGGGCATCGTCGACCTCGCCCGCAAGCACTCGCTGCTGATCCTCGCCGACGAGATCTACGACCGCATCCTCTACGACGACGCCGAGCACGTCTCGATCGCGACGCTCGCGCCCGACCTGCTCGTGCTCACCTACAACGGCCTGTCGAAGACGTACCGCGCAGCCGGGTTCCGCGCCGCGTGGCTCGCGATCACAGGCCCCAAGGAGCACGCGAAGGGCTTCCTCGAGGGCCTGACGCTGCTCGCCTCCACGCGACTGTGCCCGAACGTGCCGGCCCAGTACGGCATCCAGGTCGCGCTCGGCGGCCACCAGTCGATCGAGGATCTCATCCTCCCCGGCGGCCGGCTGCTCGAGCAGCGCGACGCCGCCGTGCAGGGCCTGAACCGCATCCCTGGCGTGAGCGTCGTGACACCCAAGGGCGCGCTGTACGCGTTCCCGCGGCTCGATCCTGAGGTGCACGAGATCCACGACGACGCGCAGTTCGCGCTCGACCTGCTGCGGCAGGAGAAGATCCTCATCACGCACGGCACGGGCTTCAACTGGCCGACGAACGACCACTTCCGCATCGTCACGCTGCCCTGGAAGCGCGACCTCGTCGACGCCGTCGACCGCATCGGGAGCTTCCTCAGCGCGTACCGGCAGTAGCGGCGCGCGCGCCGATTGTGCGGAGCGGTTTGTACCCCACTACTGTTCGACGGTGGAAACATCCCGGCCCTCGCGAACGGTCCACTCCGAAGAGGAGATCGCTCGCATCCTGCTCCAGCTCGCCACCCTCGCCACCGATCACGAGAGCCTGCGATCGTGGGGCGAGACGCCCGACGTCCCGCTCGAGCGACTCGTCGCGATCGAGACGCTCACCTACGTGCGGCTCGCGGGACGCGATGCCGACGGTGAGCCGATCGTGCTGATGCTGCTGGACGGCGCATGGGAGCGCATCTTCTGATCGACGGTCGCGGGGTGTCCCCCACCTGGGTTACATTTGGGACATAGCCGAACATCAAGTTCCGAACGTCGTCAACGCGGTCTCCGGGGCCGACGAGATCCTCGCCCTCCCCCACGCCACCGTCACAGGTCTCACCGACCTTCACTCCTCCGCACCCCTCGCCACGCTGCTCGACCCGGCGATCCTGCTCGTCCCCGCCGCAGTCGTCGCCTTCGCACTCATCGTCGCGGTCGGCGTCTTCGTCCTGCGATGGGCGATCCTCCGCCGCAATCCCGAGCTGGTCGAAGAGCCCGTCTCGGCGGCTCCCCCGGCACCCGGACCGTAGCCGCCCGAGGCGGCGGCCCGACGACGAATGCCCGGCAGGCTCGTCGGGTGCGTCGCCTCCGTGCCGTCGCGGTCGTCGATGGACGAGCTGCTGGACGCCGAGAACGACGAAGGCCCGGTCAGGATCGCTCCTGACCGGGCCTTGCTGGTACACCCCCCGGGACTCGAACCCGGAACCAATTGATTAAGAGTCAACTGCTCTGCCAATTGAGCTAGAGGTGCATGGCCGCTCCACCGCAGTGTCGCTACCGAGGATCAAGCGTAGCACGACCTCGGCGCCTGCGCCCAGCGGCGCCCGACGCTGGTTGGATGGAGGGGATGACGCACCTCGCTCCCGGCATGCCCGCGCCCGACTTCACCCTGCCCGACCAGCACGGCGAGCAGGTCTCGCTCGCGTCGCTACGCGGGAGTCGGGTGATCGTCTACTTCTACCCTGAGGCGCTCACCTCCGCCTGCAAGCAGCAGGCGTGCGACTTCCGCGACGCCCTGCCCGACCTCAGCCGGCACGGCTACACGGTGCTCGGCATCTCGCGCGACAGCGTCGAGAAGCTCGCGCGCGCGAGCGAGCTCGACGCGCTCCCGTTCCCGCTGCTGAGCGACGCCGACCTCGCTGTGCACCTCGCGTGGGGCACGTTCGGCGAGAAGAACAGCTACGGCCGGATCGTGCAGGGTGTGCGCCGGTCGACGTTCGTCATCGACGAGGCGGGGATCATCACCCACGCCTTCTACAGCACGCGCGCCAAGGGCCACCTCGAGATGCTCGACAAGCGGCTCGCGTTCAGCGGCTGACGGCGATCACTGCTCGCGGCGCAGCCAACCCGTGACGCTGCGCCGCAGCACGAGCACGAATCCCGCGGCCGAGAGGCCGACGAGCACGAGCGCGAGCGGGACCGGGCCCTCGCCGCCGTCGAAGGTGCCGAACCCGACGCCGAGCTGCAGCACCTGCCAGACGACGGTCGCGCTGCGCGACCATGCTCGGCCGTCGAGCATCGCGCGCCCCGCCGCGAGCAGGAAGGCCGCGGCAGCCGCGCAGAGCACCGCCAGGAACAAGCCGCCGGCGATGTGCTCGACCGGATCGCCGAGGGCGCCGATGGTCAGCCAGACCGCGACCGCGAGCATGCCGAGCGCCTCCACGAGGAGGATCGCGGCCGTCCATGTCGCCGTCCGCGGACGTGCTTCAGAACCTTCGCTCACGGAAGTGACCCTTGCCTCTCTGGGGGCGCTGTGAAACCATAGGACGTCGGGCAGCAGCGCTGCAGCGCCCGAAGACTTCCGCGCCGCGACTCTCTCGCGAAGCGCGACCTCCCCCCTCCAATGTACAAGGAGCACATGTATGGATTGGCGTGATGACGCTGCCTGCCTCACGGTGGACCCCGAGCTGTTCTTCCCGGTGGGCAACACCGGACCGGCGCTCGAGCAGATCGAGAAGGCGAAGGCTGTCTGTGCGACGTGCCCGGTGACCGAGATGTGCCTGCAGTACGCACTCGAGACGAGCCAGGACTCCGGCGTGTGGGGCGGCCTCTCCGAGGACGAGCGCCGCGCGCTCAAGCGTCGCGCCGCACGCGCCCGCCGCGCGGGCTGACGCAGCACGGATGCAAGCGGGGTCGCCGGAAGGCGGCCCCGCTTCTGTGTGCGGCGAGCGGTTCGCTCAGGCCTCGTCGTCCTCGCGGATGTACGAGATCGGCACCTTCACGGTGACCTCGGTGCCCTCCACAGCACGGGCACCCCAGTCGATGGTGCCCGACAGCTCACCGGTGACGAGGGTCTTCACGATCTGCGTGCCGAGCCCGGCGCCGACCCTGCCCGGCGGCAGCCCGGCGCCGTTGTCGCACACCTGCACCGTCAGCCAGCCGTCGGCCCGCTTCGCGGTGATCCGGACGAGTCCGTCCTGGCGCCCGACGAGGCCGTGCTCGACGGCGTTGGTGACGAGCTCGGTGAGGGCGAGGGCGAGCGGCGTGGCATAGCCGCTCGGCAGCACGCCGAACGAGCCGATCCGCTCGGTGCGCACCCGTGCCCCGTGGATCGAGGCGAGCTCGCTCGTGAGCTTCATCGATCGGTCGAAGACCGCGTCGAAGTCGACCGACTGGCTCAGCCCCTCCGAGAGGGTGTCGTGGACGACCGCGATCGACGACACCCGTCGCTCCGCATCCTGCAGCGCCGTGCGCGCCTCGACGCTCTTCGTGCGTCGCGACTGGATGCGCAGCAGCGCCGCCACCGTCTGGAGGTTGTTCTTGACGCGATGGTGGATCTCGCGGATCGTCGCGTCCTTCGTGATGAGCGTCTGCTCCTGCATGCGCAGGTCGGTCACGTCGCGCACGAGCACGATCGCGCCGAGCCGAGCCGCGCCGCTCCGCAGCGGCACGGCGCGCAGCGACAGCGTCACCGATCGGGTCTCGATGTCGGTGCGCCACGGCGCCCGGCCGGTGACGACGAGCGGCAGCGCCTCGTCGACCTCGTGCGAGTCGTCGATGAGCTCGGTGGTGATCTCGGCGAGCGACTCCCCCTCGAGCTCGCCCGGGAAGCCGAGGCGGGTGAAGGCCGAGAGCGCGTTGGGGCTCGCGAAGGTCACCGTGCCGGCCTGGTCGAGCCGGATGAGTCCGTCGGACGCGCGGGCAGCCCCGCGCCGCGGGCCGCTCGGCGCCGCCTGGTCGGGGAAGTCGCCGTCGGCGATCATGCGGAAGAGCTCGGATGCGCACTCACGGAACGTGCGCTCCTGCCGGCCCGCGCTGCGGGTGTCGGCGTGGTTGGCGTGCCGCGTGACGACCGCGATGGGCTGCTCCACGAGGGCCGTCGACGGCTCCGCCTCCCGGCGCCGGACGGGGAAGGCCTTCACCTTCGCGTCGGTCTCGACACCCCACTCGGGCGAGTCGGCGTCGAGCGTCACACCCTCCTCGAAGGCGCGACCGACCTGCTCGCGCCACGAGTTGCGCACCGGCTGCCCGACGATGTCGCGGTAGAAGAGGGTCGCCGCTCCCGCGGGGCGCGCGTGCTGGACGGCGATGTAGCCGTCGTCGTCGCCGGTGGGCAGCCACAGCACGATGTCGCCGATCGCGAGGTCGGCCAGCAGCTGGAAGTCCGCCACCAGGCGGTGCAGCCATCGCAGGTCCTGCTCGCTCATTCTGCCGTAGCGCTCGGCGATCGACGTCAGGCTCGTCACCGGGTCAGCCTAGCGCCGGTGCGCTCGGTGCCGGATCAGCGTCCCTCCCGCATCAGCGCAGCGCCGCCCGCCATGAGCGCCGCGGCCGCTCGGCGGCCCGCAGCGATGCGCGGCTGACGGGCACCGGCTGGGGCGAGAGCGTCGCGGCGAGCTCCTGCACCCGCCGCCGCAGCCTCGAGCGACCGGCGACGTCGACGAGCGGCCTCCCCTCGAGGAGCGCCGCGTCGGCGGCGCGGCCGTCGAACGGCCAGCACGCCTCGGGCGTCACCTGCGCGAGCCGCCGCAGCGTCTCGTGCACCGCGCGCTCCGGCGCGACGCCGATGGCACCCGGCCGCACCTTGTTCACCACGACGCGCACCCGCGCTTGCGGCGCGACCTCCCGCAGCTCGGGCAGCGCGCGCACGAGGCGCGCGACCGCGACCGGATCCCCGCCCGCCATCACGACGACGTCGTCGGCCGCCTCGAGCGTCGCGATCGTCGCAGCATGGCGCCTCGGCGCGAAGAGGTCGCTCGAGATCTCCTCGTCGCGCTCGAGGCTCGCCGCGACATCGACGACGGTCGCGTCGACCCAGTCGCGGCAGCGCGCGAGCACCTCGGCCACCCGCTCGCCGCCGAGCTCGGGCCACCGGCTCGCCCGCCCGATGCCCGTGAGCACCTGCACGACACCGCCCATGGTCGGCACCGCCTGCGCGATCCGGTCGAGCTCATCGACGGTCAGGCTGCCCGCGCGGGCGAGCCGCGCCGCGGCCGCGAAGCCGGGCGACTCGTCGAGCAGGCCGAGCGACGGCGCGACGGCCGCGCTCGTGGTGTCGGCGTCGACGAGCGCGACCCGCCTGCCCAGCAGCGCGAGCTCGGCCGCGAGCGCGATCGCGGCAGTCGTGCGTCCCGGCGCTCCGGACGGCCCCCACACCGCGATGACCCGACCGCGCGGCCGATCAGGCCCTGGATCGGCCGCGCCCGGCGCGATGGCGGCCTCGATCGCGCCGAAGCCATCGGACCACGAGACCGCGTCGAGGCCGAGCGTGGCCGCGCGCACCCGTTCGCCCTCGTCGTCGGCGAATGCGACGAGCCGGAGGCCGCGCTCGTCGCACGCGTCGACGAGCTGCCGGCTCGCGTGCCGGGCGTCGGCCACGACGAGCACGAGGTCGATCCGCGGCTCTGCCTCGGGGCTCCGCGCTGCGACGCGCTCCACGAGATCGGTCGCGGTCGCCGCGCGGATCACCACCCGGTGGCCATGGCGCGCCGCCTCGCGCACGATCGCGTCCTCGCGCTCGAGCGGCGCGGAGACCGCGATCCCGATCACGGCGACGCCTCGACCGGCTGCGCGAGCGGCACGACGCTCATCGCGTGCTCGTTCGATGCCGCTTCGAGCAGCAGAGCTGTCTGGTCGCGCGGCACGAGCAGCTCGAGCTGCACGGCCGCGGTCGCGAGGATGCCCTCGTCCTCGACGACCCCGGCGACGATCGCGTCGTGCACGAGCACGGCCGGCGCCGCGAATCCGTCGTCGGTCGGCGTCGCCGTCCAGACGTCGACGAGCGCGCCGGCGCGCACCGCCCGCGGCAAGGCGCTCTCGAGGTCGATCACGACAGCCGCGCGGTCGACGCTCGAGGCACTGCCGACCGCGCGCAGCGGCAGCACCTCCCCCTCGCCGACCGTCGCCGCCACGATGAGTCCCACCGGGTCGGCGGAGCCCTCGAGGTACCGGTCCTGCGACTGCGGCATCCGCACGGCGACCGGCTGCACGTCGCCCTCCGCGATCGTCTCGCCCGGCAGCAGCGTGCGCGTCGCGGACCACCCCGCCTCGGTCCGCGCGGACTGCTGCACGACGAGCCAGACGCCGAGGAGAGATGCGAGCACGAGCACGACGCCGATCACGAGCCTCGGATCCAGCCAGGTGCGGCGCGCTGCCATGGGTCCTCCCTCGTCGGAGCACCACGGTGGCAGGTCGCGCACGTCGGTCGCTGAAGTTCTCCACAGGCTCGCGCCGCCTTCTCCGCGGCTGGCCCACAATGGGCCCATGGAGTTCGAAGCACGCCGATTCCTGGCCGTCGCCGACGTCGCCGACGTGCTCGGCATCACGCCGGCCGCGGTCGCCGAGCTGCTCGAGTCCGGCGAGCTGCGGGGGCTGCGCGTGCGGGGCGCGTGGCGGATCGCCGACGACGAGGTGCAGGCGTGGATCGACCGCGAGCTCGAGCTCGAGCGGCGACGGGGATTGTGGCGCCAGGCGCAGGCGGCGAGCATCACCGACCTCTTCGGAGGACGCTGACAGCCACGGCCGAGCGCGTCAGGGCAACCGCACCCAGTCGAACGCTCGGAAGGGCACGATGCGCCACGAGCGCACCGTGCCCAGCCGAGGCGGCTGACCCGGCTCGTGCTCGGCCAGATCGAGGTGGTCGCGGCCGACGCGGTCGATCGTGCCGGCGAGCGGCATCGACCCCTCGAGGATCACCGGCACCCGTCGGCGGGCGAGGTCGCGCAGCGCGAAGGCGAAGCTCAGCCTCGCCTGGAGGTCGCTCCCGCCGGCGGCACGGAGCGAGCCGGCCGCGCCGTCGGCGTCGAGCGCGACGGTCGCGATGGCGTGGAGCGGCACGAGCGCGCCCGTCTCGGCCGGCGCGTCCTCGATCACGAGGCCGTTGAGCCAGTCGCGGCCGAGTGCCATCCGCCGCAGCCGGAGTCGGGCGCCGCCGCGCAGCGTCAGGTCGAGCTGGCGGGGCGCGGCGGCGATGCGGTCCCGCAGCTCGAGCCTGCCGACGCGGAAGCGCTCCTCCTCGGCCTCCAGGTCGCGACGCTCGGCGCCGAGCTCGGCCTCGAGCTGGCTCTCGAGGTCGTCGAACAGGTCGTCGAAGCGCACGCGAGCGAATCTAATCGCGCCGCGATGGCGCGGGTGCGGGGTTCTCCACAGGACAGAAGTGCCCCATCCCCTCACCTTCGCGGTTGGGTCTATCTTCTCCCGCACACGGAGGGGGCCGGCAGTGACGCGACGACGCATGACGACCGTGGACGCGGAGGAGTTCTTCGACTTCCAACCGTGCTCGTCCGAGGGCCTGCCCGACCCGATCGGGCTGCTCGAGAACCTCGCGACGAGCGTGATCGAGATCCTGCTCGGCGTGCGCGACGTGCAGCAGATCGCGCGGTTCGTGACCGAGCCGACCTACGACATGCTCGCGGGGCGCGCGCTCACCGCGCGGCGCGCTCGCGCCGCCCAGCGCGACCGATCGGTGCCCGGCTTCACCATCTGCAGCGTCCGCGCCTGCCATGCGGCCGACGGGGTCGTCGAGGGCGCGGTCGTCGTGCGCACGGCCGTCCGCTCGAGAGCCGTCGCGATCCGGCTCGAGGGCCTCGACGACCACTGGCGCGCGACCGCGATCGCGGTCCTGTGATGCTGGCCGCTGCGCCTCCTGCCGCTACGGGCTCGGGCTCGGGCGCTCCACGTCGTCGGGAGCGGCGGCGGCACCGTCTGCCGCACCGTCGGGAGCCGGCTCGGTCCCCGCCTGCTGGGCCGCGAGCTCAGCGTCGATGCGCGCCTTGACGTCGGCGCGGTCGTTGATGCGGCGCACGCGGCGGTTGAAGTCGTACATCAGCAGCATGATGGCGATGGCGACGAGCGCAGTGACGGCGAAGCCGATCACGCCCGGCGTGACCTGGTTCGGGTCGAACGGCAGCGGCTCGGCGCCCAGGATGTGCATCAGTCCTCCTCGACGCCCGCGAACAGGTCGTCCTCCATCGCGGCGTGCGCGGCTCGCGGTCGCACGAGCTCGTAGTCGTCGGTCGGCCAGGTGCCGAGCAGCAGCTCGTGCGGCCAGAAGAAGAAGCGCGAGTCGGGCTCCACCTGGCTCGCGTGGGCGCGCAGCGCGCTGTCGCGGGCGCCGAGGTGGGCGCCCACGTCGATGCGCGTCGTCATCGTCTCGCCGCGCTCGCCCAGCCGCTGCGCCCACTCGCGCATGAACGGCAGCCGGTCGTCGTCCGGCGTCTGCGCCTCGACGGCCGCGAGCAGCGCGCGCAGCCGCGCCCCGCTCATGCTGCGGTCGAAGTAGACCTTGGGCACGTCCCAGGGCTCGCCGAGCTCAGGCAGGCCCGCGGCCGCGTGCTCGACCGCCCACATCGTCACCTCGTGGCAGCGGATGTGGTCGGGATGCGGGTAGCCACCGGTCTCGTCGTACGTGACGACGACGTGCGGGCGCAGTCGGCGGATGAGCCGCACGAGCGGGCGCCCCGAGATCTCGAGCGGGATCGTCGCGAACGACAGCTCGCGGAGCGGCTCGCCCTCGTCGGGCAGCCCGGAGTCGACGTAGCCGAGCCAGACATGGTCGATGCCGAGCGCGGCCCGAGCCTCCTCCATCTCGACGCGGCGGAGGCCGGTCATGTCGCGCGCGGCGCGATGCTTCGACTCGAAGCCCTCGTTCAGCACGCTGCCGCTCTCGCCCCCGGTGCAGGAGACGACGGTCACCTCGGCACCGTCGGCCGCATATCGGGCAAGGGTCCCGGCGCCCTTGCTCGACTCGTCGTCCGGATGCGCATGCACGGCGAGCAGGCGTCGCACGGCTTCTCCTCCCCTGCCCGCCGGGCCGCACCGGACGGCGCGACGACTAGACTGGGCAGGCTCCCATCCTCCCACGACAGGCTCCGATGACCGACCTCGCAGCACGCTACGGACGCACGCGCGCACGCACGCAGCGCGAGAGGACGCTCGGCTGGAGCGTCGGCCTCGGGATCCTGCTGATCGCGGTCGCGTGGGTGTGGTGGGTCGGCACCGATCCCGCCTCGACGCAGCTCCAGTCGCGCACGATCGGCTACGTGATCGAGGACGACTCCACCGTCGCCGTCACCTTCGAGGTCTCGGTCGACGCCGGCACCCCGGTGCGCTGCGCGGTCGAGGCGCTCAACACCGCGTACGGCGTCGTCGGCTGGGTCGAGCTCGACCTCCCGCCCGCCGACGCGCACACCTCCAGCCATCGCGTGGACGTGCGCACGAGCGAGCTGGCCACGACAGGATTGGTCTCGGACTGCTGGGTGCCATAAGATGGCACGCGAGCCGGCCCGCACGGGGCCGGTTCTTCGCATATCGGGAGACCACATGAACGGCACCACGGAGAGCTGGCTGTCCCAGGAGGCCTACGACCGCCTGCAGGGCGAGCTGGAGCACCTGCAGGGGCCAGTGCGAGCCGAGATCGCCAAGCGCATCGAAGAGGCTCGGGACGAGGGCGACCTCAAGGAGAACGGCGGCTACCACGCCGCCAAGGACGACCAGGCGCAGATCGAGGCCCGCATCTCGCAGATCACGCAGCTGCTGCGCACCGCCAAGGTCGGCGACGCACCCCAGGCATCCGGCGTCGTCGAGCCGGGCACCGTCGTCACGGCCACGATCGCGGGCGACGAGACCACCTTCCTCGTGGGCAACCGCGAGATCCACGAGGCCGGCGACGACCTCGACGTCTACAGCGAGGCGAGCCCGCTCGGCGCGGCGATCGTCGGCCTGAAGATCGGCGCGAAGACGTCGTACCAGACGCCCAACGGCGCCACGATCGACGTCGAGATCAAGGACGTCCAGACCTACGCGGGCTAGGCGCGCGACGACGAAGGGCCCCGCGGCGTCGGCTGCGGGGCCCTTCGTCGTCGTCGGTGCGGCTATCGCACCTGCGGCTCGTAGCCCGCCCGGCGGAGCGCCGCGAGCACGCGCTGCGCGTGCTCGGGACCGCGGGTCGTGACGGAGATGTCGAGCGCGACGTCGGCGATCGAGGTCCACGTGTCGTGCTGCGTGTGCAGCACCTCGACGACGTTGGCCTGCTCGTCCGAGACGATCTGGGCGATGATCGCGAGCTGACCGGGCCGGTCGGGCAGCGCGAGCCGCACGTTGAGATAGCGCTCCGAGGCGGCGAGGCCGCGCGCGATCACGCGCTCCATGAACAGCGGGTCGATGTTGCCGCCCGAGAGCACGGCGACGGTCGGACCGTCGGATGTGACGAGCCCCGTCATGATCGCGGCCGTCGTGACCGCGCCCGACGGCTCGACCACCAGCTTGGCGCGCTCGAGCAGCACGATCATCGCGCGCGCGATGTCGTCGTCGGAGACCGTGACGATCTCGTCGACCGCGGCCTGCACGATCGAGAACGGCAGGGTGCCCGGGCGCGAGACGGCGATGCCGTCGGCGATGGTCGGACGGGTGACGATCGTCGTCGGCTCCCCCGCCGCGAGCGAGTCGACGAACGACGCGGCGCGCTCCGCCTGCACGCCCACGATCCGCACGGTGCGGCCCGTCAGGGCGGCGCGCTGCCGCACCGCGGATGCCACGCCGGCGGCGAGCCCGCCGCCGCCGAGCGGCACGACGATCGTCGCGACATCCGGCACCTGGTCGAGGATCTCGAGGCCGACGGTGCCCTGGCCGGCGATGATCTGGGCATGGTCGTAGGGCGGCACGAACGTGGCGCCCGTGCGCTCGACGTGATCGATCGCAGCGGCCAGCGCCGACTGGAAGTCCATGCCGCGCAGCTCGACGTCGGCGCCGTAGTCGCGGGTCGCCTGCAGCTTCGGCAGCGCGACGCCGAGCGGCATGAAGATGGTCGAGCGGATGCCGAGCTCGGTGGCCGAGAACGCGACGCCCTGCGCGTGGTTGCCGGCCGACGCCGCGACGACGCCGCGCTCGCGCTGCTCGGCGTCGAGCTGGGAGAGCATGTTGTACGCGCCGCGGATCTTGTAGGCGCCGGTGCGCTGCAGGTTCTCGCACTTGAGCAGCACATCGGCGCCGAGGATGCCGCTCAAGTACCGCGAGCGCTCCATCGGCGTCTCCTGCACGATCCCGCGGAGCCGCTCGCGCGCCTCCTCGAAGTCGGACAGGCTCGGGCCCGGCAGCGCTGCGCCGCGCGCCTCGACGGTCGGTTCGGGCGTCGTTCGATCGATCATCGGATCGTGTCCTCCACGGTCGGTCGGGGCGTCGTGCGCCACGAGCCCGAGGCGACCGTCGTGATGAAGCTGTTGACGAAGGCGACCACGGGCACGGCGAAGAAGGCGCCCGCAATGCCGGCGATCGTCGAGCCCGCGCCCACCGCGAGCACGACGGCGAGCGGGTGCACCTTCACGGCGGTGCCCATGATGAGCGGCTGCAGCACGTGGCTCTCGATCTGCTGCACGAGGAGCACGATGCCGAGCATGATGACCGCGGGCCAGAGGCCGAACGACACCATCACGACGAGCACGGCGATGGCGCCCGTCACGACGGCGCCGATGATGGGGATGAAGGAGCCGAGGAAGACGAGGATGGCGATCGGGAGCACGAGCGGCGTGCCGCCCTCGAAGAAGAGGCCCAGGATGAAGGCGCCGAGGCCGATGCCGACGGCGTCGATGAAGGCGACGAGCACCTGCACGCGGACGAAGTTGCCGAGCGTCACCCAGCCGGTCCGGCCCGCCCCGTCGGTCGCGGCACGCGCGCGCTCCGGCAGCACGCCGAGGATCCAGCGCCAGATGCGGCGGCCGTCCGCGAGCGTGAAGATGAGCGCGAAGAGCGTGAGCACCGCGCCCGCGAGGAAGTGGCCGACCGAGGACCCCACTGAGAGCGCGCTCGAGACGATCGAGGAGAGGTCGTCGCGCACGGTCTCGAGCACCCCCTCGACCGATGACTGGAGATCGGCCTGGTCGATGCCGAAGGGCAGCGAGACGACCCACGCCTGCGTCTCGGACCAGAAGTCGACGGCGCGCTCCTGCAGCACCGGGTACTCGCCGCGGATCTGCGCGATCGCGAGCCAGCCGAGGCCCGAGACCGCGACGAGCAGCGACAGGATCGCGAGGGCGACGGCGAGCCCGCGCGGCCACCGAGCGCGCACGAGCGCGTCGACCGCGGGCAGGAGCAGGGCCGTCAGCAGCGCCGCGACGAGCACCGGGATGACGACGATGCGGAACTGCACGACGAGCCACAGGGCGATCGCGGCGGCGGCGGCGATCGCGACGAAGCGCCACGCCCACGCTCCGGCGACCTGCATGCCGCGAGGCACCAGCGCGTCCGCGGCGCGCGCGGACGCGGGTGGCACCTCGATGCGAGGCCGTCGGAGCATCATCCTGCGATCCTACGGCGCACCGCTGTGACGCCCGGCGCATGCGTCGGTGGCCGTTGATAGCCTGCGGCGCGTGACAGCTCCTGCCAGGATGTCCGCCGCCCAGGCCCGCCGCGTCGCGATCGCCGCCGGCTTCCTCGACGGCTCCGTGCCGGGCGAGCGCGGCCGCACGGGCACGCGCACGCTCGAGCGCGCGGTCGAGCGGCTCGGGCTGCTGCAGCTCGACTCCGTCAACGTCTTCGAGCGCAGCCACTACCTGCCGCTGCTGTCGCGGCTCGGACCCTACGACCGGACGGCGCTCGACCGCCTGCTGCACCACGACCACCCGCGCCGTCCGCGCCTAAGCGGCTACACCGAGTACGTCGCGCACGAGGCGGCCGTCATCGCCGTCGACGACTGGCCGCTGTGGGCGTGGAAGCGCCGGCAGCCGATGCGCGCGAGCGACGAGCGATGGGCAGCCGAGCACGCCTCGCTCATCGACGGCGTGCTCGCGGAGTTCGCCGAGCGCGGGCCGATGCGCCCGAGCGACATGGAGCATCCGGCGCACGAGCGGCTGCCGGGCGGCTGGTGGAACAAGTCGGATGCGTACTGGGCGACCGCGGTGCTGTTCCGGCGCGGTGCGCTCGTGACCGCCGGGCGCAGGAGGTTCGAGCGCCAGTACGCGGTCGCCGACCGGGTGCTGCCGGCAGCGGCGCAGGTCGAGCTCGAGCGCGAGGACGCGCAGCGCATCCTCGTCGCGCGCGCCGCCGAGGCGCACGGCGTCGCGACCCTCGACGACCTCGCCGACTACCACCGGCTGCCCGTCAAGGACGCGAAGGCGGCGGTCGACGACCTCGTCGACGACGGCACGCTCGAGCCGGTCGACGTCGAGGGCTGGGGCCGGCCCGCCTGGCTCTGGGCGGGCGCGCGACGGCCGCGGCGCGTGCGCGCGACGGCACTGCTCTCGCCCTTCGACCCGCTCGTCTGGCACCGGCCGCGCGCCGAGCGGCTCTTCGGCTTCGCCTACCGCATCAGCATCTACACGCCAGCGGCGGAGCGCCGCCACGGGTACTACGTGCTGCCGGTGCTCGTCGACGACGAGCTCGTCGGCCGCGTCGACCTCAAGAGCGACCGGCGGGCGGGCGTGCTGCGCGTGCAGCACGCGACGATCGAGCCGCACCAGGCGCACCGAGCCGACGAGCTCGCCGCGCGACTCGCGCCCGTCCTCGAGGAGGCGGCCGGGTGGCAGGGGCTCGAGCGCGTCGAGGTCGCGGGGCCGGGGACGTGGGCGCGGGAGGTGGCGGGGGCCTTGCCGAGGGTCTAGCTCAGAACTGGATGCGGGGCGGCTCGGCGACCGCGCCGGTCTGGTCGACCTCGAAGAACTGCCGCGGCACGGCGGCGGCGTTGGCCCACAGCGACGTCGGGAAGCGACGCCCCTTGGCGTTGAGCTCGCGCGCACCGGTGTTGTAGTCGCGGCGACGCGCCTGCGCCTCGTCGTCGAGCGCGGCGAGCGCGGTGCGGGCGTCCGCGGCCTGCGACCCGAGCGGCTGCGACGCCGCGGCGTGCACGAGCGGCCGGAGCACGCGCTGCACCTCGGCCTCCGCCTCGGCCTTCGAGCCGGGCAGCAGCGCTCCCTCGAGCGCGGAGAACGCCCGGTCGGCCTGCTCGCGCTGCGGCTCCGCCGCGGTCGCGAGCAGCGGCGCGGCGACCGCTCGGCGCCGCTCGAGAGTGGAGGCGAGGGCGCGCCAGCGCTCGTCCACCGAGGCGCTCAGGCGCCGCATCGAGGCGAGCGCGCTGCCCACCCAGATCGCGCCGATGATCGCGACGACGACGAGGGCACCGACGACGATCCAGATGACGGTCAGCGTGTCCATGCATCCACTGTAAGCGGCTCAGTCGCCGAGCACTCGCCGCGTCCAGCTGCTCGCGAACGTGCGGTCGGGGTCGAGCTCGTCGCGAGCCCGGAGGAAGTCCGAGAACCCGGGGAACCGCTCGGCGAGCTCGGGCGCGCGCAGCGAGTGGAGCTTGCCCCAGTGGGGTCGACCGTCGTGGGCGAGCAGGATCGGCTCGACGATGTCGAACAGCGGGCGCGGGTCCTCCCGCCACCAGCGGTGGGCCGCGATGTAGCCGGTGTCGCGCCCGTGCGCGGTCGACAGGTGCGCGTCGTCGCCGGCACTCGCGCGCGCCTCGAACGGGAAGGTGAGCACGAGGTCGGCGCGCCGCAGTGCGCGGTCGATCTCGCGCAGCGCCTCGGGCACCGCCGCGATGGGCAGGCCGTACTCCAGCTCGCGGAACCGCACGGCCCGCGGCGCGGTGAACACGTCGTGGCTCGGCTCGGTGAACGAGCCGCGCGGCATCGCGCGCGCCGCGAGCGTGTTCACCGACGGCGCGAGCGCCGGCACGAGCGCCGCGGCGCCGAGCAGCGCCCGATGGCCGACGTCGGTGAGCACCCGCTCGTCGAGGAACCTCCCCACGGTGGATCGCGGCCGCAGCGGACCCTCGACCCGCGTGTTCGACTTCGTGGCGGCGAGCCGGGTGGCGGCGAACCAGTAGAGCTCGAAGTGGTCGGTGCGCTCGTTGAGGCCCATCCAGTCGTCGAGCACCGCGTCGAGGCCGAGCGTCGTCTCGACCGCCTGCAGCGCGAACGCGGGCACGCACTGCAGCGTGACGTCGACGAGCACGCCCAGTACGCCGAGCCCGAGCCGCACCGCCGGCAGCAGCTCTGGCCGCTCGGTCTCGCTCACGCGCACGATCTCGCCCGTGCCCGACACGAGCGTCGCCGCGACCACAGTCGCTCCGATCGACGGATGCCGCAGTCCCGTGCCGTGCGTGCCGGTCGAGATCGCGCCGGCGATGGTCTGCGAGTCGATGTCGCCGAGGCAGTCCATCGCGAGCCCGCTCGGCGCGAGCAGCGCGGGCACCTCGCGCAGCTTCGTGCCCGCGAGCAGCGTCGCGCGGCGGCGCTCCGGGTCGACGCCGAGCAGCCCGGCGAGGCCGTCGACCGAGAGCTGCGCGTCGTCGGGACGCGCGGCGCCAGAGAAGGAGTGTCCGCTGCCGACCGGCCGAAGGGTGCCGCCGCGCGCCCGCACGCGCTCGACGACGTGCTGCACGTCCTCGGCGGTGACGGGTGCGTGCACCTCGCGGGGCTCAGCCGACTGGGACCTGGCCCAGTTCCTCCACGTCACGCGTCGCCTCCCGAGCTCACAGCAGCTTCCTGCCCTCACCACGATACGTGGGCACGCTCTCGACGACCTGATCGCCGGCGACGACGTGCAGCACGTCGGTGCGCTCGCACAGCTCGCCCGACTTCGCGTGGCGCATCCACACGCGGTCCCCGAGCGCGAGCCGGTCGGCCGCCGCTCCGAGCACGGGCGTCTGCACCTCGCCGGCGCCCTCCTGCGGGTCGATCCGCAGCCCTTCGGGCCACGCGACGATGGGCTCGCGGTCGGGTCCGGGCGGTCCGGAGGCGATCCATCCCCCGCCGAGCAGCGTCACGCAGCCGCGACCGGGTCTGCGCACCACCGGCAGGGCGAAGGCGAGCGCCGGCGCCGGTGAGAACCGCCGGTACCCGTCGAACAGGTGCGGCCCGAAGAGCCCGCTGCCGGCGCCGATCTCGGTCACCGAGGGGTCGGCAGCGGTGAGCTCGATCGACCCGGTGCCGCCGCCGTTCACGAACTCGAGCGCTGCCACCTCGCGCACCGCGCCGACGGCGGCGCCGCGCCGCTCGCGCAGCTCGGCGACCGACAGCCGCTGCATCGTCCGCAGCACCACGGGCGGGGCGAGGCCGCGTCGACGGGCGTCCTGCACGCCCGCGACCTGCGCCTCGTAGGCCATGAGCCCGACGAGCGTGAAGCCCGGTCGGGCGACGACGGCCTCGGCGAGCGCTCGCAGCCGTTCGGGCTCGCGCAGCGGCGAGCGCCGCACGCCCGCGCGGACCGGCCACAGCCGGAACGACGCGTCGAGCTCGAGCGCGACGCGGATGGGCGGATGGCCGGGCGCGGCGTCATCGACGACGTCGAGGTGCTCGAGACTGTCGACCATGAGCGTCACGCGCGAGAGCGCCCGCTCGTCGCCCGCGAGCGCGCGGAGGGCGGCCCGGTCGACGGTCGGGTAGCCGACGAGCACGTCGTCGACGGTCTCCGAGAGCCAGAGGCCCTCCGGCAGCGTCGCGGCGAGCGCGCCGGCGAAGCCGGGGAGCCGCAGCACCGCGTCGAGCACCGCGCGGCTGCGCACCGACTTCGTGGCGACCCGCAGCGTCGTGCCCGCCGATCGCGCCACCATGCTGCGCGCGTTGTGCGCGAGTGCCTCGAGCGAGAGCGCGGCGAACGGCCCGTCGATCGCGGCGGTCGCGGCATCCATCCGCTGCCAGTGGCCGTCGGCGTGCCAGGGCGCGGCCTCGTCGAGCAGCAGCATCAGCCGCGTCCCATCACGGCGGCGGTGAGCGCGGGGACGGCGGCGTCGATCATGCGCCGCGACGCGTCGGAGTCGCGCGTCCGGAGCCAGGAGTAGGTGATGCCGTCGGTGACGTGGATGAGGAGCGTCGCGACGTCGCGCGCCCCGGGGGCGGCGCTGACCTCGAAGCGCTCGCGCAGCAGCTCGATCGCAGCGACCACGAGCTCGAGGTAGCCCTCCTGCACCTGCGCGGGCAGATGGGCGAGCGCCGGCGTGCGGGTGCAGAACGCCATGATCTCCATGATCGCGAGCTCGTACTCGGGGTGCTGCAGGAAGCGCTCGAGCCAGTGCATGAGCAGCGCCCGGACCGCGTCCTCGGGCGCGGCGCCGTCGGGGACGAGCCCCGCGAGGCTGTCGTCGGGCTGCACCGCGATGTACGCGTAGGCCTCGCCGATCATCTCCTCGCGGGAGGCGAACACGTAGTGGAAGGTCGCGAGCGGCACGTCGGCCTCGGCGACGATCGCCCGCACGGTCGCGCCGTGCATCCCCTCGCGCGCGATGACGCGCAGGCCGGCCTCGATGAGCTGCCCGCGGCGCTCGATCGCCGATGTCCGTGCCACGCTGCCTCCGACCTCGACCTGACTTGGACAAGCGTCCGGGTCAAGCGTACGCCTTCCGGGCGAGCCCTCGAACGACGACAGCGCCGCCCCTCCCGGAGGAAGGGCGGCGCTGTCGAGGGCTCGGAGCCGGGTCGGCCTAGGCGTCGACCTTGGGCTTCGGGCGCGAGGCGAACGTCTCGAAGGCGACCCGCGGGTGCTCGCGCTCCGAGAGCTCGACGATGTCGCGGCCGAGCCAGAAGTTGTTCCACCAGCCGCCGAAGACGCGCAGCTTGCGCTCCCACATCGGCATGGCCATGCCGTGGTAGCCGCGGTGCGCGAGCCACGCGAGCGGGCCCTTGATCGCGATCTTGCCGCTCTGGAACACGCCGTTGCCGATGCCGAGGCCTGCGACCGCGCCGAGGTTGTCGTGGATGTACTCGCGCGGCGCCTCGTCGCGGAGCACCGCGACGATGTTCTTCGCGAGCAGCTTCGCCTGGCGCACCGCGTGCTGCGCGTTGGGCACGCAGAAGCCGCCGGGGCCGGGGGTCTTCGACTTGTCGGGCACCGCGGAGACGTCGCCGGCCGTCCACGCGTCGGGGACCACGACGCCGTCCTTCGCGACCTGCAGGGTCGCGAGGGCGGTGATGCGGCCGCGCTCGTCGAGCGGCAGGTCGGTCTGGCGCACGACGGGGTTCGCCATCACGCCGGCCGTCCAGATGATGAGGTCGGAGGCGAAGCGCTCGCCGGTCGACAGCTCGCACACGCCGCCGACGGCGCTCTGCAGCTGCGTCTCGAGGTGCACGTCGACGCCGCGCCCGCGCATGTCGGCGACGACCCAGTCGGCCGTCTTGGCGCTGACCTCGGGCATGATGCGGCCCATCGCCTCGACGAGGTGGAAGCGCACCTCCTCGAAGCCGATCTCGGGGAAGCGCGAGAGCAGGTGGGTCGCGAAGTCGCGCAGCTCGGCGATCGTCTCGATGCCGGCGAAGCCGCCGCCGACGACGACGACCGTCAGCAGGCGGTCGCGCTCGGGGCCGACGGGCAGTGCCGCGGCGCGGGCGAAGTTGCCGATGAGGCGGTCGCGCACGGCGGTGGCCTCCTCGATCGTCTTCATGCCGATCGCCTCGTCGGCGACGCCGCCGATGGGGAACGTGCGCGAGACCGAGCCGGCGGTCATGACGATGACGTCGTACTCGAGCGTCGACGGCTCACCGAGCTCGGGCTGGATCGTCGCGACCTTGGCCGCGTGGTCGACGTAGGTGACCTTCGCCTGCACGACGCGCGTGCGCGCGAGGTGGCGGCGCAGCGACACCACGGCGTGCCGCGGCTCGATCGACCCTGCGGCGACCTCGGGGAGGAACGGCAGGTACGTCATGTACGGCAGCGGGTCGACGATGGTGATCTCGGCCTCCGCGGCACCGAGCTGGCGCTCGAGACCGCGAGCGGTGTAGAGGCCGGCATAGCCGCCGCCGACGATGAGGATCTTGGTCACAGCACGCTTCTTCCGCGGTATCAGATGTGGATGTGCATCGAGTCTATCGCGGCTCCGGATGCGCCTCTGGGCCCGCGGCGCCGCGAGCGTCCGGTGCGCACGCGCAGACCTCGGGAGACCAGTCCGCGAGCGCGAGCGCCTCGTCGCCGATGACGTTGACCCCCGGGCCGGCCGAGAGGGCGTGCGCGATGACCGCGTGCAGGCACTTCACGCGGCTCGGCATGCCGCCGGCGCTGATGCCGGCGATCTCGTCGACGCGGCCGTGCCGCTCGCGGTCCGCGAGGTACGCCGCGTGGGCCGCGGCATACGCATCCGCGACCGCCGGGTCGTCGAGCCGGAGCTGCAGCCGCGCCATCGTGCCGTCGGCCTCGAGGCGCGACGCGGCCGCCGTCGCCGCGGGGTGCGTGAGGTAGTAGAAGGTCGGGAAGGGCGTGCCGTCGGGCAGCCGAGGGCTCGTCACGACGACCGTCGGCGCACCGCACGCACAGCGCGCGCCGATGCCGAGCACGCCGCGCATCGAGCGGCCGAGCTGCAGCGCCATGATCTCGAGGTCGCGCTCGGTCGCGGGGTCGATCGCCGCGGGGCTCATTGCGGCTCCGGCGCGACGCCGACGAACGAGCTCGGGCCTTCGTCGGTGAGGCCTGCGAGCAGGAACGACGTCGCGGCGGCCGCCGCCCAGTCGCTCGACGGCTCCTCGAGCGTCGCGGAGGGCACCTCGGCGGAGGCGGCGTCGAGCGGCGAGCGGTCGTCGAGCACGACGAAGCTCGTCTCGCCCGGGTAGACGAAGAACAGCCGGTCGCGTGCTTGCGCCTCGATGTAGGCGGGGTCGTCCCAGCGGGCCTGCTCGGTCTGCAGCGCCTCGACGTTCGCCTGCTGGCCCGCGACCTGGGCCTCCATCGCGGCGATGTCGCGGCGCTGCTCGAGCAGCAGGCCGACGGTCGGCGCGAGCACGACGAAGCCCGCCGCCACGAGGCCGACGACCACGAGCAGCAGCCACGACACGCGCAGCTGGCCGGTGGCGGCTTCACGGGAGGAGGGCACCGACCGAGGATATCGGCGGGTGCCCTCCTTCGACGACAGGACCGCGGTCAGCCCTCGAATCGGGGGAACGCGGCGGCGCCCGCGTACTCGGCGGCCTCGCCGAGGTCCTCCTCGATGCGCAGGAGCTGGTTGTACTTCGCGACGCGCTCGCTGCGGGCGGGGGCGCCGGTCTTGATCTGGCCCGCGTTCACGGCGACCGCGATGTCGGCGATGGTGGTGTCCTCGGTCTCGCCGGAGCGGTGCGAGAGCACCGAGGCGTAGCCGGCCTGCGTCGCGATGCGGATCGCGTCGAAGGTCTCGGAGAGGGTGCCGATCTGGTTGACCTTGACGAGCAGCGCGTTCGCCGCGCCGCGCTCGATGCCCTCGATGAGCCGCTCGGGGTTGGTGACGAAGAGGTCGTCGCCGACGATCTGCACCTTGTCGTCGAGGCGCTCGGTGAGCGTGGCCCAGCCCTCCCAGTCCTCCTCGTTCATCGGGTCCTCGATCGACACGAGCGGGTACGCGTCGACGAGGTCGGCGAAGTAGTCGGTCATGTCGGCGCTCGAGCGGTCCTGGCCCTCGAAGCGGTAGACGCCGTTCGCGAAGAACTCGGAGGCGGCGACGTCGAGGCCGAGCGCGATGTCGCTGCCGGGCGTGAAGCCGGCCTTCTCGATCGCCTGCACGAGCAGGTCGAGCGCGAGGCGGTTGTTGGCGAGGTCGGGTGCGAAGCCGCCCTCGTCGCCGAGCCCGGTGGACAGGCCCTGCTCCTTGAGGATGCTCTTGAGCGCGTGGTAGGTCTCGGCGCCCCAGCGCAGCCCCTCGCGGAAGGTCTCGGCGCCGATCGGCAGCACCATGAACTCCTGGATGTCGACGCCCGTGTCGGCGTGCGCGCCGCCGTTGATGACGTTCATCATCGGCACGGGCAGCAGGAAGGCGTTCGGTCCGCCGAGGTAGCGGAACAGCGGCAGCTTCGCGGAGTCGGCCGCGGCCTTCGCGACGGCGAGCGAGACGCCGAGGATCGCGTTCGCGCCGAGGTTCTTCTTGTTGTCGCTGCCGTCGAGCTCGATGAGCGTCGAGTCGACGATGCGCTGGTCGTCGGCCGAGAGGCCCTCGATGGCCTCGGCGATCTCCTCGTTCACGGCGTCGACGGCCTGCTCGACGCCCTTGCCCAGGTAGCGGGCACTGTCGCCGTCGCGCAGCTCGAAGGCCTCGAACGCGCCGGTGGACGCGCCGCTCGGCACGGCGGCGCGGCCGACGGTGCCGTCGGAGAGCAACACCTCGACCTCGACGGTCGGGTTGCCGCGCGAGTCGAGGATCTCGCGAGCCTGCAGGGTGTCGATGAGTGCCACGGGTGCTCCTTGGATCGCAGTGGATGGCCGCTGTCGAGCCTAGTCGGGCGCGCGGCCGCGTCAGGCGATGGGCTTGACCTCGAGCGTCGCGGCCGCGTCGCCGGGGCGCACGAAGGCGAAGTGCGTCGCGCCGGATGCCGCGAGCTGCTCGAGCAGGCCCGTCACGTTCTTCGTTCGGCGCTGCATCCGAACCGTCTGCCCCGCCGCGACGAGGTCGCGCTTGATCGAGAGCGCGTCGGCGGGAGCGACGGCCTTGTCGACGAGCAGCGCGATCGCCTCGCGGCCACCCGTCTCGGGCAGGGCGACGAGGTCGACGAGCCGCTCGAAGCCGAGCGAGATGCCCACGGCCGGCAGCTCCTGGCCGAGGAAGCGCCCCACCATGCCGTCGTAGCGACCGCCGCCGCCGATCGAGTACGGCAGCTCCGGGTGCGCGATCTCGAAGATCGGCCCCGTGTAGTAGCCCATGCCGCGCACGAGCGTGGGGTCGAAGTCGAGCCGGATGCCGACGCTCGCGCCGAGCAGCTCGCGCACGCCGCCGAGCACGCCCTCGTCGAAGCCGTCGAGCGCCTCGGCCTCGCCGCCGTCGACGAGCCCGCGGATCGCGTCGAGCGTCGCGAGCAGCCGCGCACCGTCGATGCCGCGACCGTCGAGCTCCTCCGTCACGCCCTCGCGGCCGATCTTGTCGAGCTTGTCGATCGTGATGAGCGCGCCCTCGCGCAGCTCCTCGGCGACCCGCGCGTGCTCGAGCGCGGCCGCGAGGATGCGCCGGTCGTTGATGCGGATAAACGCGTCGGGGATGCCGAGCCGCGTGAGCGCATCGGCGGTCGCTGCGAGCAGCTCGAGCTCGGCGGCGATGCCGGGCTCCCCCGCGATGTCGATGTCGCACTGCATGAACTGGCGGAAGCGGCCGCGCTGCGGGCGCTCGGCGCGCCAGACCGGGGCGATCTGGATCGCGCGGAAGACGGGCGGCAGCGCCGCGCGGTTCGACGCGATGAAGCGCGCGAGCGGCACGGTGAGGTCGAAGCGCAGGCCGAGGTCGGCGAGCGCGAGCGGCGCCTCCGCGGCGCGCAGGTCGTCGACCGTGAGCCCGCGGCGCATGACCGCGAACGCGAGCTTCTCGTTGTCGCCGCCGAGCCCCGCGTGCAGGCGGTTCGCGTCCTCGACGACGGGCGTCTCGATCTCCTCGAAGCCATGGTCCTCGTAGGCATCCCGGATCACGCGGAGCACGCGCTCGCGGCGCCGCTTCTCGACGGGCAGGAAGTCGCGCATGCCGCGCGCCGGGTGCACCTGGTTTGCCATGCCGACCATTCTCCCGCACGCGCTCCACACCCTGCGCCGCGGCCCCGTCCGCACCGGCCGCCGCGTGCCATCATGACGGCATGCGACAGCGCTGGCCCCTCCACGATCGCGCCGTCCCCGTCGTCGCATGGCGCATCGTCATCGTGCTCGCGGCGGTGCTCGCCGAGGCCTGGAACATCGTCAACATGGTGCGCGACGGCGAGCCGCCGACCGAGCACTTCGCCTACTTCACCGTCCAGGCGAACATCCTCGTGATCATCCTCATGCTGTGGATGCTGCGCTCGCGCGAGGAGCACCGGCCGCGCTGGTTCGACCACGTGCGCGGCGCGATCACGGCGTACATCGTGCTCACGGGCCTCGTCTACGCCGTGCTGCTCGCGCAGCCCGACGAGGTGTGGTCGTGGTCGATCGAGTACACGAACGCCGCGCAGCACCGCTTCATCCCGTGGATGGTCGGGCTCGACTGGCTGCTCGTGCCGACCGCCCGGCGCATCCGCGTCTCGCGCGCCGCGTGGTGGATGGCCTATCCGATCGGGTACCTCGTCGCGTCCTGGCTGCGCGGCGGGCTCATCGACGGCTGGTTCCCCTACCCCTTCCTCGACCCCGGCGAGCACGGCGGCTGGGCGGGCCTCGTCGGGCCGACGGGGCAGGTGCTGCTCGCCTTCCTCATCGGCATCCTGCTCGTGGCGACCGTCGGCCGGCTGCGCTACCGCGCGCCGGGACCGGCCGCGGCGAGCCTCGACTCCAGCCCGTCGAGCACGAGCTCGAGGCCGTACTCGAACTCGTCGCCGTAGTCGTACGAGCGGCCGACGATCGCCTGCTCGATGAGGGCGGCCATGCGCGGGAAATCGTCGGCCGGCAGCGCGAGCTCGTCGGCGAGCTCGTCGACGCCGCCGCCCGGCTCGAACGGCAGGCTCTGCTCGGTGAGCACGAAGCCGTAGACGTAGGCGTCGAGCACCGAGAAGGCGTGCGCGGCGAGCTGCACCGGGAACCCGCCCCGGTGCAGGCACTCGAGCACAGCCTCGAGGTGTCCGAGCAGCGCCATGCCGGGTGCTCGGCGGGACTCGACGATCGCGGGACCCCAGGGGTGCTCGCGCATGACCTCGCGGAGCGAGGCGCAGCGGGCGCGCATGCCCGCCCGCCAGCCGGCATCGACGGGCGGCCGCTCGACCCGCTGCATGAGCCAGTCGCCGAGGGCGTCGAGGAGCGCGTCCTTGCCCGCGACGTGGTGGTAGAGCGACATCGCCTCCACGCCGAGCTCGCGCCCGACGCGGCGCATGCTCACGCCGTGGAGCCCCTCGCGGTCGGCGACCGCCGCGGCCGCCTCGACGATCCGCTCGGTCGTGAGGCCGGGCCGCCCGACCCCCGGCCTCGCTCCTGCGCCGCTCGTCATGATGCATCCCCTCCTTGCGCTCTTACGAGTGTAAGGATACGGTCGTCGCGAACCTGGCTTACACCTGTAAGGAGCACCGGATGCGTGCAGTCGTCGTCGATCGATACGGACCGCCGAGCGTCGCTCGGGTCGCGGAGGTCGCCGACCCCGTGCCCAGGCGCGACGAGGTCGTGGTGCGCGTCGCCGCTGCCGCGGTCACCTCGGGCGACGCGCGGATGCGCGCCGCCAGCTTCCCGCGCGGCATGGCGCTGCCGGCTCGGCTCGCGATCGGCCTGCACGGCCCACGCCAGCGCATCCTCGGCGTGGCGCTCTCGGGCACCGTGGCGGCCATCGGCGAGGGCGTCACGAGCCTCGCCGTCGGCGACGAGGTGGCGGGCATGGCGAGCCGGGCGCACGCCGAGCTCGTCGCGGTGCGCGCCGACCGGCTCGTGCGCAAGCCGGCGGACGTCTCGCACGACGCCGCCGCGGCCGTGCTCTTCGGCGGCACGACCGCGATGCACTACCTGCTCGACGTGGCGGGCCTCGAGCCGGGCAGGTCGGTGCTCGTCATCGGCGCCTCCGGGGCCGTCGGCTCGAGCGCCGTGCAGATCGCTCGGATCGCCGGCGCCCGGGTGACGGGCGTCTCGAGCGGCCGCAACGCCCAGCGCGTGCGGCAGCTGGGCGCCGAGGCCGTCATCGACTACACCTCGACGCCCATCGACCGGATCGCGGAGCGATTCGACGTCGTCGTCGACACCGTCGGCGCACGCAGCACCGCCGCTGGTCGTGGCCTGCTCGCGGACGGCGGCACGCTGCTGCTGATCGTCGCGACGCTCGGGCAGACGATCACCGCGCGCCGGCCGGTCAGGGCCGGCGTCGCACGCGTGCGGCCCGCGCACATGACCCGCCTGCTCTCGCTCGTCGCGAGCGGCGAGCTCGATCCCGTGATCCAGGAGTCGATGCCCATGGACGACATCGCTCGCGCCCACGGGATCGTCGACTCGGGCCGCAAGGTCGGCAACGTGGTCGTCCGCCCCTAGCTGCCCTCCCCGCCACCTGCCGGGCGAGCCGCGGCCCGACCCGGCAGGGATCGGGCCGCGGCGGCTTGCGCTGTGCGATCGAGGGGTGCGCGTCAGTCGGTCGCTCGGCGTCGGAGGACCGAGAACGCGCCGAGCGCCGCCGCGATGACGGCGACGACGAGCGCCGCGATCGCGATGGGCATCGCGGCGGACGCCTCGCCCTCCTCCGCGGTGACCGAGGCGGTGGCATCCGCGCTGTCCGCGCCATCCGCGCTGTCCGCGCTGCCGGCGGTGTCCGCGCCGTCCGCGGCACCGTGCCCGTGCTCGGACGACGCACCGATCGTCAGGATCGGTGCGGGCGTGTCGGCCTCCTGATCGAGGCTGCTCCAGTCGGTCTCGCCGACCTCGCACGACTGCAGCGTCGGGAACGCGAGGACCGTGCCATCGGCGGCTCCCTCCGGCAGGGTCACCTCGACCTCGAGGGTCTCGCGGATGCCGTCGGGCACGGGCTCGTCGGCGGTCAGCTGCACGACGCGCTGGCCGCCCGCGGTGTCGACCGCGACGTCCCAGCCGGCGTTCGCGATGAGGCTCACCGCCGCGACCTCGTCGGGGATGGTGATGGCGACGCCCGTCGTCGGCGAGCCGTCGCAGCCGTGGCTGAACGAGAAGGCGAGCTCGCTCGTAGCGCCCGCCTCGGTGCTCGAGGGCGAGACGTGCACGTGGGCGCTCGCCGCGGTGGGGGCGAGCAGCACGAGCGCTGCGGCGGCGATGGTGGCGCCGACGCCGGCGGCGACGGTGCGGGGGCGGGTGGTGGACGTGTGCATGGGTGCTCCAATGGCTCCTCGCGCTCGGTGGCGCGGTCGACGGATCGGCGCCGCACGCGCGGTCGCCGAAGTGGTTCGCGGGCACAGGGCCTCGCGGATGGGATCAGCCGACGAGCAGCGGCGGTCCGCGCCGCGCGAGCGCGTCGCGCAGCACGTCGAGGGCGGCCCGAGGAGCCGGCCTCGAGGCCGAGACGGATGCGCGTCGCCGCGCCAGCGGCGGCGTCCAGTCGAGCGTCGCGGCGGCGAGGCGCAGCGACATGGCGCCCTGCACCGCGGCGACCGCGCGCGGCGCGGCTCCGAGGAGCCAGAGCGTGATGAGTCCCGCGCCGAGGTGCGCGAGCGGCATCGAGGCGTGGGCGTGCCCGACCGCGAACGATCCGAGCGCGGCGGAGGCGTCGTGGACGTGCCCCTCCGCCACGGACGTGTCCGGCAGCGAGTACAGGCCGTGCTGCAGCAGCTGCGCGATCGCGACGGCCGACACCCGGCGGGCGACCGACCCGCGGCTGCCGAGCACGGGGGCGAGGACGAGCATCGTCGCGACGAGCGCGGCCGCGAGCAGCAGCGGGTCGGGGGCGGTGCCACCGCCGAGCGCGTGCGCGCAGCCCGTCACGACCGTCGTCGCTGCCGCAACCACGACCGAGGCCGCGAGCGCGCGACGACGACGCTCGATGCGGGCCTCGATCGTCGCGATGCCGGTCACGGCTGCGTCGACTCCCGCTGCGCCGACTCCTGGGCGCGCAGCTCGTGCTCGAGGGCCCGCGTCGCGGTGCGGAGCGCGCGCTCGGCATCGAGCCCCTGCTCGCTCGCGCTCTGCACGAGCGCGAGCAGCGCGGCGCCGAGCGCCTGCTCGTCGGCCGGGCCGCCGTCGGCCGGGCCCCCGTCGGCCGGGCCAGCGTCGGCGAGCGCCTGCGGCAGCGCGAGGCCGGCGCGCCGGGCACGGCTCATCGTCTTCTCGGCGCGCGCGAGCGCCGGCAGCGTCACCGGGATGCCGTCGAGCGCGCTCGACCGCTCCGGCTTCTCGGCCCGCTTGATCGCGTCCCAGTTCGCGACGACGTCGGCCACGCCGTCGACCGCGAGGTCGTCGAAGACGTGCGGGTGCCGGCGGCGCAGCTTCTCGATCAGCGTGCGCGCGACGTCGTCGACATCGAAGCGGCCCTCGGCTCGCGCGATGTCGGCGTGGAAGACGACCTGCAGCAGCACGTCGCCGAGCTCCTCGCGGAGGTGCGCGTCGTCGCCGAGCCCCGCCTCCCTGGCCTCCACTGCCTCGGCGAGCTCGTGCGCCTCCTCGATCGCGTACGGCACGAGCGACGCGTGCGTCTGCTCCGCATCCCACGGGCATCCGCCCGGTCCGCGCAGCCGCGCCATCACGGCGACGAGGTCGTCGAGCGCGCTCACCCCGCGGCCTCCGTCGACGCGGCCTCGGTCGACCCTGCAGCGGGCTCCTTCGGCGGCGGGAAGATGGCCGTGAGCAGCGCGTCGACCCACGCGATCAGCTCGGCGTCGGGCAGCGGCTCGGCCTGCGTGCCCGCGAGCCGGCCGCCACCGGCGGTCGGGATGGGCACGATGACCGTCTTCGCCTGCGCGTTGACCTTCGAGTCCGGGTACATGCGCCGCAGCCGCAGCTGCACCGAGTCGGCGAGCTCCGCCGGGCCCACGCGCAGGTTCGGTCCGACCGTGATGACCTCGGACAGCTGTGCCTTCTGCGCCTTGCGTCGCAGCCGCGCCATGGCGACGAGCGCCGTCACCTGCGCGGGCGGCTCGCCGTAGCGATCGCGGAGCTCCTCGAGCACGTGGTCGATCGCCTCGTCGTCGCGCGACGACGCCGCGGCCGACAGCTTCTGGTAGGCCTCGAGGCGCAGCCGCTCGGCGTCGACGTACTCCTCGGGGATGACCGCGTCGACCGGCAGCTCGAGCCGCAGCTCGCGCGGTCCCTCGTCCTCCTCGCCGCGGAAGACCGAGACGGCCTCCCCCACCATCCGGAGGTACAGGTCGAAGCCGACGCCCGCGATGTGCCCGGACTGCTCGCCGCCGAGCATGTTGCCGGCGCCGCGGATCTCGAGGTCCTTGAGCGCCACCTGCATGCCCGCGCCGAGCTCGTTGTGCACCGCGATCGTCTCGAGCCGGTCGTGCGCGAGCTCCGAGAGCGGCGTCTCGGCGTCGTAGAGGAAGTACGCGTACGCGCGCTCGCGCCCGCGGCCGACGCGCCCGCGCAGCTGGTGCAGCTGGCTGAGGCCGTAGCGCTCGGCGTGGTCGAGGATGAGCGTGTTCGCGTTGGGGATGTCGAGGCCCGTCTCGACGATGGTCGTCGACACGAGCACGTCGTACTGCTTCTCCCAGAAGTCGACGATCACGCGCTCGAGCGAGGTCTCGGCCATCTTGCCGTGGGCGACGCCGATGCGCGCCTCGGGCACGAGCTCGGCGAGGTGCGCGGCGACCCGGTTGATCGACGCGACGCGGTTGTGCACGAAGAACACCTGCCCCTCGCGCAGCAGCTCCCGGCGGATCGCGGCCGCGACCTGCTGGTCGTTGTAGGCCCCGACGAACGTCAGCACCGGGTGCCGCGCCTCGGGCGGCGTCGCGAGCGTCGACATCTCGCGGATGCCGGTGACCGCCATCTCGAGCGTGCGCGGGATGGGCGTCGCCGACATCGACAGCACGTCGACGTTCGCCTTCATCGCCTTGAGCTTCTCCTTGTGCTCGACGCCGAAGCGCTGCTCCTCGTCGACGATGACGAGGCCGAGCTCCTTGAACTGCACGCTCTCCGAGAGGATGCGGTGCGTGCCGATGACGACGTCGACGGTGCCGTCGGCGATCCCGGCGATCGTCTCGCGGACCTCCTTGTCGGGCTGGAACCGGCTGAGCGCCCGCACCTGCACCGGGAAGCCCGCGAAGCGCGACGCGAAGGTCTCGAAGTGCTGGCGCACGAGCAGCGTCGTGGGCACGAGCACCGCGACCTGCGTGCCGTCCTGCACTGCCTTGAAGGCGGCGCGCACCGCGACCTCGGTCTTGCCGTAGCCGACGTCGCCCGACAGCAGCCGGTCCATCGGGACCGGGCGCTCCATGTCGCGCTTGACCTCCTCGATGGTCGTGAGCTGGTCGGGCGTCTCGGCGTAGGGGAACGCGTCCTCGAGCTCGCGCTGCCATGGCGTGTCCGGACCGAACGCGCGGCCCTTCGACGCCATCCGCTTCGAGTACAGCTGCACGAGCTCGATCGCGATCTCGCGCACGGCCTTGCGCGCCTTCGCCTTCGACTGCTGCCAGTCGCTGCCGCCCATCTTCGACAGCTGGGGCGCCTCGCCGCCGACGTAGCGGTTGAGCTGGTCGAGCTGGTCGGTCGGCACCGAGAGCCGGTCGCCCGGATGCCCGCGCTTCGAGGCCGCGTACTCGATCACGAGGTACTCGCGGGTGGTCTTCACCGGGTTCCGGCCGCCGGTCGACACGGTGCGCTGCGTGAGCTCGACGAACCGCCCCACGCCGTGCGTCTCGTGCACGACGTAGTCGCCCGCCTTGAGCTGCAGCGGATCGACGACGGATCGGCGGCGGCCCGCGAGCTTGTGCGGCTGCCGCGCGTCGACGCCGACGGCGCGGCCGAAGAACTCCGCCTCGCTCACGAGCTCGATGCGATCCTCGGTGAGCGAGAAGCCGTGCTCGATCGACGCCTGCGTGACGTGCACGACGCCCGGCTCGAGCGCCGCCGGCAGCGCCTCGACGACCCGCGCCGCGACCTCGTGCTCGCCGAGCACCT
>NZ_BAAAKK010000005.1:770578-776903 GCF_039527715.1 Agrococcus citreus | reverse complement strand
CACCTGCGCAGCGCGCTCGACGAGGCCGTGGCCGGCGGCGGTGACGACCACGCGCCAGCCCTCGCGAGCGCGCTCGCGCAGGTGATCGACGGCGCCGTCCGCGCGGCCCGCGAAGCTCGGCACCGGCTGCGCGTCGACCGCCGTGACCGAGTCGTCCGCCTGCAGCGTCGAGTACGTCCACCAGGGCGCGCGCACCTGGTCGCGCAGCTCGTCGAGGCTCAGGAAGCCGCTCTGCAGGTCGACGGGGGCCTCGCCGCCCGCGGTCGCGGCGCTCCACGCGGCCTGCAGGAACTCCTGGTTCGTGTCGTTCAGGCTCGCGACGCGGTCGCGGATGCGCTCGGGTCCGAGCACGACGACGCCCGCGTCGGGCAGGTAGTGGGTCACCGGCACGAGTCGGGGCAGCAGCGCGGGCGCGAGCGACTCCATGCCCTCGACCGGCATGCCCTCGGCGATGCGCTCGAGCATCTGCTGGATGCCGGGGAACTCGGGCGCGAGCTGGCGCGCGCGAGCGCGCACGGCATCCGTCAGCAGCATCTCGCGGCTCGGCGGGAGCACGACGCGGTCGATCGGGTCGGCCTCCGAGCGCTGGTCGGCGACGTGGAACCGCCGCATCTGCTCGACCTCGTCGCCGAACAGCTCGATGCGCACCGGATAGTCGTCGGCGGGCGCGAAGACGTCGACGATGCCGCCGCGCACCGCGAACTCGCCGCGGCGCGTGACCATGTCGACGCGCGAGTAGGCGAGGTCGACGAGCCGCCGCGACAGCGCCGCGAGGTCGACGCCGCGCGCGCCGGCCGTGAGCTCGACGGGCGCCACCGAGAGCAGGTTGTCGGCGACGGGCTGGAGCGCCGCGCGCACGGATGCGACCACGACCGTGGGCGTGCCGGGCTGCCGCTCGGCGACCGCGCGGAGCGTCGCGCCGCGCCGCCCGACGGTCTCGGCCGAGGGGCTCAAGCGCTCGTGCGGGAGCGTCTCCCACGCGGGCAGGTCGAGCACCTGCGCCTCGGGGAGCCACGCGAGCAGGTCGTCGCGGACCGCCTCGGCCTCGCGCCGGGTCGCGGTGATGACGAGCAGCGGGCGGTCGTGGGCGCTCGCGATCGACGCGACGACGGGGGCGCGCATCGACTCGATGCCGGTGAGCGCGCCGCCTCGGCTCGCCTCGACGACGGGGGCGAGCGCGCCGCGCTCGAGCAGCTCGAGGAGTGGCCGGAGGCTCACAGCGCCCCCACCGGGGCACTGGTCCGAACGGCAGCGATCACTGCGCCATGACGACGGCGCCAGCGCCGTCGAAGACCTCGACCGTGTACGAGCCCTCGGCGCCGACCGGCGGCATCACGCCGGCGAACACGGGCGGCGCGTCGTCGGGGGTGTTCTCGCCGCGCTGGAGCTCGACGTCCTGTCCGTACCAGTGCATGACGGCGCGCTCCGCGCCGGCGGGCCCGATGACGAGCGCTCCGCGCGCCTCGTCGGTGCCGCCCACGCACAGGAGCGGACCGGTGCCGAGGCACGACGCGACGATGCGGCCGTCGGCGTCCTCGAGCATGAGGTCGGTGAGCCCCGACTCGGTGCCGCCGTCCCACCAGAGGGCGGCGCCGTCGTCGAAGGTCGCGGAGAGCGTGTAGCCGTTCGGCCCCTCGGGAGCGGCGCGCTCGGGCTCGGCGCTCGCGCAGCCGGCGAGCGCGAGGCTCGCCGCGATGACGGCAGCGGCAAGCGGTGCGATTCGGCGCAAGGGCGCGCTCCTCTCGATCGGCTCCATGCTAGCGGCGGGCCACTGGGCGAGCGGCGAGCACGGGGTTCAGCTCGGTGCGTGGATGCGCTGCTGGGCCTCGGTGAAGCCCTCCGCGACGATGCGCTCGACCGCGTCGGCGCCGAGCTGCACGAGCAGCTCGGCCTCCTCCTGCTCGGCCTTCGCGAACGGCTTCAGCACGAAGTCGGCGGGATCCTGCCTGCCGGGCGGCCTGCCGACGCCCAGCCGCACGCGCAGCACGTCGCCGCCGCGAGCGGCGATGATGTCGCGCATCCCGTTGTGGCCGCCGTGGCCGCCGCCCTGCTTGAGCCGCACCGTGCCGAGCGGCAGGTCGAGCTCGTCGTGGAGCACGATCACGTGCTCGGGGTCGACGCCGTAGAAGTCCATGAGCTGCGCGACCGGACCGCCGGAGCGGTTCATCCAGCTCGTCGGGAACGCAGTGACGACCTTCGGTCCGCCGATCACGCGCGACTCGGCGACCAGCGCCTGGGCGCGGCCATGCCGCTTGGGCGTCGCGCTTGCACGCCGCTCCACCTCGGCGAGCGCTCGGCGGCCGATGTTGTGGCGCGTGCGCTCGTAGTCGGGCCCGGGATTCCCGAGCCCGACCACGAGCCACGTCTGCGCCATGCGGGCGCGGTCGCCTGCTGGCTACTCCGCCGACGCCGAGTCGTCCGAGGCCTCGCCGCTCGCGCCGCTGCCGGTCGCGGCGGCGCCCTCGTCCTCGTCCTGCGGGGCGGCCGGCACCATGATGCCGATGATGAGCGCCTCGGGGTCGGTGAGCAGCGTCGCGCCCTCGGGCAGCTCGATGCCGCCGGCGAGGATGTGCGCGCCCTCCTCGAGGCCCTCGATCGAGACGACGAGGTTGTTCGGGATGTTCATGGCGTCGACGTCGATCGAGATGCTCGTCGCCTCGAGGTTCGTGATCGTGCCGGGAGCCGACTCGCCCTCGACGTGGATCGGCACGTCGACGACGACCTTCTCGCCGCGCTTGACGATGACGAGGTCGAGGTGCTCGATCGCACGCGAGCCCTCGAGCACCGGGTTGCGCTGGATGTCCTTCACGAGCGCGAGCTGCGAGGAGCCCTCGATCTCGAGGTCGAAGATGGCGTTCGAGCGACGCACGAGCATGAACACGTCGTGCGCGTTGAGCGTCAGGTGCTTCGGCTCCGTGCCGTGGCCGTAGAGGACCGCGGGGATCTTGCCGAGGGCGCGCAGCTTGCGCGCCGCGCCCTTGCCGAATGCCGTGCGGGTCTCGGTGACGAGCTTGCTGGCGTCAGTCATGGAAGTGCTCCTAGTGGGCCGCAGCCCGTCGATGGTCGACTCGAACGCGCGAAGCGTGAGGACTGGGTCCGCTGCTGCCACTGCGTCGATCACGGATGCGTCCGCACCCCTCGCCGAAGTTCAGCCTCAGACTCTATCACTCCCCGCGTCGCGCGCCGGGCGGGATCAGCCGAGCATCCCGCCGACGAGGTAGATGACGTACGAGATCGCGAAGCCGACGATCGCCATGAGTCCCTGCGCGACCGTCCACGTCTTGAGCGTCGTCTTCACGTCGAGGCCGAAGAACTTGCTCACGAGCCAGAAGCCCGAGTCGTTCACGTGGCTGAAGCCCACCGAGCCGGCAGCGGTCGCGAGCACGATCGCGGCCGTCTCGACGGGGTTGAAGCCGCCATCGATGACGACGCCCGCCATGAGCGATGCCGCGGTCGTGAGCGCGACCGTGGCCGAGCCCTGGGCGATGCGCACGATCTGCGCGATGAGGAACGCCGCGACGATGACCGGCATGCCGACCGAGTTGAGCGACTCGGCGATCGCGTCGCCGATGCCGGTGACGCGCAGCACGCCGCCGAACATGCCGCCGGCGCCGGTGACGAGCACGACGGACGCGATCGGTCCGAGCGCGCTGTCGGCGACCTTGTCGAGCAGCGAGCCCTTCTTGCCCATGCCCCAGCCGAGCAGCCAGAACGACACGAGCACGGTGATGAGGAGCGCGATCGGCGTCTCGCCGAGCGTGCGCAGCAGCGCGACGACGGGCTCGGCCTTGAAGGCATCCGGGTCGTCGGTCGTGGCCGCGTACATGTTGAGGCCCGTGTTGAGGAGGATGAGCACGAGGGGCAGCACGAGCAGGAAGATGACCTTGCCGAACGCGGGGTTCGACTCCATCTCGCGCTCCTGGTCGGGCGTGCCGCTGAGGATCGTGGGGACCTCGACGTGGTACTTGCGGCCCACCCAGCCTCCGAAGAGCACACCGACGAGATACCAGACGGGCAGCGCGACCACGAGGCCGAGGATGAGCACGAGGCCCACGTCGGCGCCCAGGATGGCGGATGCGCTCACGGGGCCCGGGTGCGGCGGCACGAAGATGTGCATCGAGCTGAACGCGAGCGCCGAGGGGAACGCGACCGACAGCAGCGAGCCGCCCAGGCGGCGCGAGACCGCGTAGATGATGGGCAGCATCACGACGAGGCCGGCGTCGAAGAAGATCGGGAAGCCCATCAGCAGGCTCGCGATGCCGACGGCCATGCCGGCGCGCTGCTCGCCGAAGCGGGCGATCAGCCGGTCGGTGAGCACGCGCGCGCCGCCCGAGGTCTCGATCATGCGCCCGAGCATCGCGCCGAGCGCGACGAGCAGCATCACGCTGCCGAGCGTCGGGTTGAAGCCGAACTGGATGGCCGCGATGAGCCGGTCGAAGGGGATGCCCGCAGCGACCGCGGTCAGCAGGCTCGTGATCATCAGCGCCAGGAAGGCGTGGATCTTGAAGGTCATGATGAGGACGAGCAGCAGCGCGATGGACGCGGCTGCCAGCAGCAGGAGCCCTCCGGTGCCGAGGTCCCAGTTGAGGACGAGATCTTCCATCGGTGTCTCCTGTGTGCGTGGCGGTGCGGTGGGGCTCGGCCTGGGGTCAGGCCGGCTGGACGTCGATGGCGCCGGTGATGGTCGCGCCCGGTCGCGGCTCGACCGCGCGGCCTGCGGCCCGGCCGGTGAGGATGCGCGTGACCTCGTCGACGATCGCCTCGGGGCGCTGCTCGATCGAGATCACGATGCCCTGCTCCCAGTCGGCGAGCGGCTCGAGCGTCTCGATCTGGCTGTCGAGCAGCGTCGTCGGCATGTACTCGTGGTCGCGGTGGGCGAGCCGGTCGGCGAGCAGTCCCTTGTCGCCGCTGAGGTGCACGAAGACGAGGTCCTGATCGCTCGAGCGCAGCAGCTCGCGGTACCAGCGCTTGAGCGCCGAGCACGCGACGATCGTGATGCGCCCCTCGACGCGCCCATCGGCGATCGTCTGCCCGATGGTCTTGAGCCACGGCACCCGGTCCTCGTCGGTGAGGGGGTGCCCCGCGGCCATCTTCTCCTTGTTCGCCGTCGGGTGCAGGTCGTCGCCGTCGATGAAGTCGATGTTCAGCCGCTCCGCGAGCGCCTTCCCGATCGTCGACTTCCCGGATCCCTGCACGCCCATGATGATCATCGGCGGGTACCGCGTCTCGCTCATCGCCTCGCTCCTCAGTCGGTCTCGGCTGCGAAGGTCAGCAGCACCTTCGAGGATACGGATGCGTCGCGTGCGAGCGCGAGCGCCTCGAGCCCGTCGTCGATCGGCAGCTCGTGGCTGATGACCGCGCCGGCGTCGAGCGAGCCGTCCGCGAGGGCGGCGAGCACGTCGTCGATCTCGTCGTTGAACCGGAAGGAGCCGACGAGCGTGAGCTCGCGCGTGATGGCGCTCGCCATGGGCACCGCGATGTCGCCCGCCCGCTGGAGGCCGAGCAGCACGACCGTGCCGCCCCGGCGCGCGCCGCTGATGGCTGCCGCGAGCCCCTGCTCGGTGCCCGACGACTCGATGACGACGTCGGCGTGCACGGCCGCGATGGCGTCCGCATCCGTCGCGTCGAGCGCGCGGGCGCCGAGCCGCTCGGCGAGCGCTCGCGGATGCGGGTGGAGGTCGGTCGCGACGACCTCCGCGGCGCCGTGGTGGCGGGCGACCGCGATCGCGAGCGCGCCGATCGGGCCCGCGCCGATCACGAGCACGCGGGCGCCGGCGATGTCGCCGGCCTGGCCCACCCCGTGCCACGCGACGGCGGCCGGCTCGGCGAGCGCGGCGAGGCGCAGGTCGAGGCCCTCGGGGATGACGCGGAGCATGCGCGCGGGCAGGGCCACGCGGCGGGCGAACGCACCAGCCGTGTGCGGCATGCGCGCCGCCGAGCCGAGGTAGGTGCCGGCCGGGCTGAGGTTCGGGCGATCTGCGGGGAACGGCGCCGACCCGTCGTCGAGCGGCGTGGCCGGGTGCACCGCGACGCGCGTGCCTGCCGCGGGACCGCTGCCGTCCGCTGCCGCGACGAGCACGGTGCCCACCACCTCGTGGCCGAGCACCATCGGCTCCCGGAGGATCGACTGCCCGGCCGCGCCGTGCAGCCAGTAGTGGAGGTCGGAGCCGCAGATGCCGCCGTAGGCGATCTCGACGACCGCCTCGGAGGCGTCCGGGTCGGGCTCCGGCAGGGCGTCGACGCGCACGTCGTCCTTGGCGTGGGCCACGAGTGCCAAGTTGTCGCTCATGTCGTCCGTCCGCTCGGTGCTGCTGCTCGGTACTGC
>NZ_BAAAKK010000005.1:760696-770537 GCF_039527715.1 Agrococcus citreus | reverse complement strand
TGGCCGTTCACGAACGCGCTCGCGTCGCTCGCGAGGAACACGAGGGTGCCGACGAGATCCTCGACCTTCCCCCAGCGCCCCGCGGGCGTGCGCTGCGCGACCCACGCCGAGAACTCGGCGTCGTCGACGAGCTTCTGCGTGAGCTCGGTCGCGAAGTAGCCGGGCGCGAGCGCGTTGACGCTGATGCCGTGGGGCGCGAGGTCGGCGCACAGTCCCTTCGTGAGCATGACGATCGCACCCTTCGTCGCGCTGTAGGGCGCGATCGAGGGGCGGGCGAGCTGCGACTGGACGCTGCCGATGGAGACGATCCGGCCCGAGCCGCGCGCGATCATCCCGCGCGCGACGCGGCGCGACAGCAGGAACGCGCTCGTGAGGTTCGTGGCGAGGAGGTCGTGCCAGTCCTCGTCGGTGAACTCGGCAATCGGGTTGCGGCGCTGGATGCCGGCGTTGTTCACGAGGATGTCGGGGGTGCCGAGCCGCGCCTCGACGTCGTCGATGCCGGCCTCGACCGCCGACGCATCGGTCACGTCGAAGGTCGCGACGTGCGCCTCGCGGCCGGTCGACGCGGTGATCTCGCTCGCGGCGCGCTCGGCCTTCGCGCGGTCGCGGCCGTGCACGACGACGGTCGCGCCGGCCTCGGCGAGGCCCTGCGCGAGCGCGCGGCCGATGCCCTGGCTCGAGCCGGTGACGAGCGCTGTGCGCCCGGTGAGGTCGAAGAGCGCGGCGCCGCTAGGCATCAGTAGAACTCCTTCGTGGACATGACGTTCTGGAGCGGCTCGCCGTCGAGCAGCCGCGTCGCGTTCGCGGCGAAGAGCTCGGCGATGCGACGCGGCTCCTGCACCGAGAGGGCGGCGGTGTGCGGGCTCAGCAGCACGCTCGGGTGCTGCCACAGCGGCGAATCGGCGGGCAGCGGCTCGACCGCGGTGACGTCGAGCGCCGCGAAGCCGATGCGGCCGGCGTCGAGCGCGTCGAGCAGCGCGTCCTCGTCGACGACGGTGCCGCGACCGACGTTCACGAAGATGGTGTCGTCGCGCACGGCGCCGAGCACCTCGGTGCCGATGAGGCCGGTCGTGTGCGCCGTGCCGGGGAGCGTCGCGACGATCGCGTCGACCTGGCCCGCGGCCTCCGCGAGCTCGTCGATCGGCACGAGGCGGTCGACGTGCGCGACCGGCTCTCCCGAGCGCGTCGTGCCCCACACCGTGGCGCCGAGGGCCGAGAAGCGCTCGGCGACGACCTTGCCGATGCCGCCGAGCCCGACGACGAGCACGGTCATCTCGTTCACGTGGCGCATGAGGCGACGGCCGTCGCCCCACGTGCGCGCCGCCTGGTCGGCCTCGAGCTGGCGGAGGCCCTTCGCGCCGGCGAGCACGCCGAAGAGGGCCCACTCGGCGAGCGTCGTCGCGTGCATGCCGGCGCTCGTCGTGACGACGACGCGCTCGAGCTCGTCGTCGGTGAGCTGCGCGGCCTTCACCTGGCCGCCGCCGCCCGCCGCCGTCGTGTGGACCCAGCGCAGCCCGGGGTTCGCGCGCACCGCGCGGGCGAGCGCGGGCGGCGAGACGTCGGGCACGCCGAAGATCGCGTCCGCGCCGTCGAGCAGTGCCTCGAACGCGGCCTGCTGCTCCGCCGTGCGCTCCCACTCGGGGTCGCCCTCCCAATCGCCGGTCCAGCGCCACGGGCGCGTGAGCGAGGGATCGCGCAGCAGCTCGACGCGCGGCTCGAGCTCGCGGATGCGATCGGCGTTGGCGTCGTCGAGGCTGACGGCGACGGCGACCTTGAGGGTGGACTTCGGCATGGATGGACTCCTTCGTTGCAAGGCTATCGACGGGCGGACGGCGGTGGGCGCCGGATCAGCGCAGCGGCGTCTCGAGCCGCGCGTCGCCGACGACGACCGCGACGGTCGAACCGGCGGCGGCCTCGTGGTTCGACAGCGGAGCGCCCGCCATGATGACGTCGCCGGGTCCCAGCCGCACCCACCGCGCGACATAGGCGATCGACTCGCGCACGGGCACCGGCATCGCCTGCGCGCTCGAGTCGCGCACGCGCTGCCCGTCGATCTCGAGCGCGAGCGGCAGCTCGTCGATCGACGCGTCGGTGTCGATCCACGGCCCGAGCGGCGTCGAGCCGTCGCCGCCCTTCGACTCGAAGTTGCGCACGTCGAGCTCGGCGCGGTCGGGGTAGGAGATGTCGTCCACGGCGGTGACGCCCAGCACGAACTCGTGCGCGTTCGCCTCCGTGACGGCCGTCGCTGTCGGGTCGCCCGTGTCGCGGCCGATGACCACGGCGATCTCCGCCTCGACGACGACGCGCCCCGCATCGCGCCGCACGCGCACCGGCTCGCCGTGCGCGACGACACCGCGCGGGCTCTTGAGCCAGGCCTGCACGGGCAGCGGATGGTCGGAGGCGCCGCGGTTCTGCGCGATCCCGACGAGCACGGTCGGCACGGCCGGCGGCAGCAGCGCGGCGTCGGCGCTCGGGATCCGCGCGCCCGCGTCCGCGGGCTCGCGCCCTGCCGCGAGGGCCGCGTACGGATCCTCCACGGGCGTCCAGCCGTCGCCGTCCGGCCGCGCGTGCAGCGCGCGGCCGGCGACGGCGATCCGGGCGATCCGCATCAGCGCGCGGCCGAGCCGACGGGCAGGTCGGCGTCGCGCTCGTGGCCTTCGTCGGTCGAGACGTTGACGGCATCCTCGAGTCGCAGCAGGTCGCGGCCGCGCGTCTCGGGCACGAGGAACGTCGAGGCGGTCGTGATGAGCGCGAGGGCCGCCATGTAGATGGCCGGGAGCAGCCAGTCGCCGTCGGAGACCGCGAGCAGGTAGGCGCCCAGCACGCCGGCGAGGCCACCGGCGAGCACGGCGGAGATCTCGCGCGCCATCGCCACGCCGAGGTAGCGGTGGCGGTTGCCGAAGAGCTCGGGCAGCATCGCGCACTGCGGGCCGAGCATGGTGTTGACGGCGATGCCGATGCCGAGCGCGATGACGATCACGACCGTGAGCGGGTCGCCCTGCGACAGCAGCCACCACGCGGGGAACGCGTAGACGAGCATGAAGACCGCGCCTGCGCGGTAGATGACGCGGCGGCCGAACCGGTCGGAGAGGTGGCCGGTGAGCGGCAGCACGAGCATCGCGATGAGCGAGCCGACCGTGACGCCCCACGTCGCGACGCCCCGGTCGACGGGGTTCGCGAGGAAGTTGCCGGCGACGAACGCGAGCGCGAGCGTCTGGAACATGTAGGAGCCGCCGTTCTCGGCCATCCGCAGCCCGACGCCGACCGTGACGCCGGCGAGGCCCTTCGTGAAGATCTCGCGGATGGGTCGGTTCGCGACCTGCTCGTGCTTCTCGAGCTCGACGAACGTCGGCGTCTCCTTGAGCCGCAGGCGGATGAAGAGCGCGAGCAGGATGAGCACGAAGGAGGCGAGGAACGGGATGCGCCAGGCCCAGCCGAAGAAGACCTCGTCGGGCAGCAGCGACATGAGCGAGAACACGAGCGCGGCGAGCAGCGTGCCGAGCTGGATGCCGATGAAGGGCAGCGCCGAGAAGAAGCCGCGGCGGCGCACCGGCGAGTACTCGGCCATGAGCACGGTCGCGCCCGCCTGCTCGGCGCCCGCGCCGAAGCCCTGCGCGAGGCGCAGCACGGTGAGCAGGATCGGTGCCCAGATGCCGATCTGGTCGAAGGTCGGCAGCGCCCCGATGAGGGTCGTCGCGCCGCCCATGAGCAGGATCGTCACGACGAGCACCCACTTGCGGCCGAGGCGGTCGCCGAGGGTGCCGAAGAAGAGGCCGCCGAGCGGCCGGGCGAGGAAGCCGACGCCGAACGAGGCGAGGGATGCCACGACCGCGAACTCGGCCGGCAGGTTCGAGAAGAAGAGCTGCCCGAAGACGAGGGCCGAGAAGAGCCCGTAGAGGGCGAAGTCGAAGTACTCGAGCGCGCTGCCCACGCTCGAGGCGAGCGTCGCCCGGCGCAGATTGGCTGCGTACTCCGGGTCGTCGCTGTGCGCGGGGTGCTGCTGCGCGGTGGTTTCAGTCACGGTCCATCTCCTTCGACAGTCGTGCAAGGCATCGTTGCTGGAGCGACCGTACCACTCGGCTGAACGGCGTACAACCCCTTGGACGGGCGCGAGCGCGTCAGCCCTGCGGACCTCGCAGAGGGTTCGTGAGGGTGCGCGCGACGTCGAGCAGCGCGGCGCCGACCTCGTCGACGCGCGCCTCGTCGGCCTGCTCGACCGGCAGGGCCGCGCCCATCGCGAGCGCCGGGTCGGCCGGTGCCCACGGCTCGAGCGCGACCGCGACGCCCGTGATCCCGCCGAACGAGCCGCCGCGGTCGATCGCGAAGCCGCGCTCCCGCACCTCGCGCACCTGCGGCAGGAGCTCGTCGACCGTCGTGATGCTCCCCTGCGTCAGCGCGGCGAACGGCTGGGTCGGCTCGAGCAGCGCGCGCACCTCGTCGTCGCCGAGCCTCGCGAGCAGCGCGAGTCCCGTCGCGCTGAGCGCCGCGGGCAGCCGCGAGCCGAGCGGCGTGCCGAGCCGGTACGGGGAGCGGCCCTCGTGCCTCGCGAGGTAGAGCGCGTCGGTGCCGTCGAGCATCGCGATCTGCACCACCTCGCGGTGCAGCACGGGCGACGCGGCGACCACGCGGTAGAACTCGCGCACCTGGTTGAACTGCTGCGCGAAGGCGCCCCCGAGCTCCGCAGTGCGACGGCCGAGCCGGTAGCCGTTCGCCTCGCGCTCCACCATGCCGCCCTCCTCGAGCGCCGCGCAGAGGTTCGCGGTGGACGACTTCGCGAGGCCGAGCGCTCGAGCGATGTCGCTCAGCGTCATGGGGACGCCCTCCGCCTCGGCGAGCGAGCTGAGGATGCGCAGCGCGCGTGAGACCGCGGGTGCCGGATCGCGGTCGGCGCGATCGGCCGACCGCTGCGCCGCTGCCTGCTCGGTGGTCGCATCGTGCTGCGTCATGGTCCGCTCCTTCGCGGGTCGGTGTCTCGCCCACCCTAGACGCCAGATGGTCGGACGCCGTTCGGCATGCTGGCCAAGCGCGCCGCGCGACCGTAGCCTGGCGGCATGAGCAGCGCATCCCCCACCCCGGCCTCCACCCGCGACGACACGATCGGGGTCATCGGCCTCGGCGCGATGGGCGAGCCGATGGTGCGCCGACTGCTCGCGGCAGGACGAGCGGTCGTCATCACCGGCCGCTCGGCGCGGCCGGCGCTCGTCGAGGCGGGTGCGGTGTGGGTCGACTCGCCGCGCGAGCTCGCCGCTCGCGCCGGCGCGGTGCTGTCGATGCTCCCCGACCTGCCGCAGCTCGAGCAGGCGCTCGACGGACCCGACGGGATGCTCGCGGGCGCCGATGGCGGCGAGCTGCTCGTGCTCGTCGGGTCGACGTCGTCGGCGACCGGCGACCACGCGCTCGCGGGCCGGCTCTCGGCCGCGAGCGACGGCCGAGCGCGCGTCGCGGACTGCCCCGTATCGGGCGGCGTCGACGGCGCCGATGCCGGTGCGCTCTCGATCATGGTCGGCGGCGACGCGGCGGATGCGGCGCGCGCGGCGCACCTGCTCGACCCGTGCGGCCGGGCGGTGCACCTCGGTCCGGTCGGTGCCGGCGAGGTCGCGAAGGCCTGCAACCAGCTCGTCGTCGCCGCGACCATCACGGCGCTCGGCGAGGCGACGGTGCTCGCCGAGCGATCGGGGCTCGACCTCGAGGCGATGTGGACGCTGCTCGCCGGCGGCTACGCGGGGTCGAACCTGCTCGAGAGCCGCCGCGACAAGCTCGTGCGGGGCGACGACGCGCCATCGGGCATCGCGCGCTACATGATCAAGGACCTCGGGTTCGCCGCCGACGTCGCCGCCGCGACCGGCACGAACCCCGCGCTGCTGCCGACGCTGCGGTCGTTCTTCGACGAGATCGTCGAGCGCGGCCACGGCGAGCGCGACATCGCTGTCACCCGACGCGTCATCGCCGAGCGGTAGACCCCCGCTACCCGGCGTCCCGCAGGCGCGGGCCCAGCTCGTCGCGGAAGAAGCCGAAGAACGCGTCGGGATCGGGGCCGCCGTCCATGAGCGCGAGGTGGTCGAAGCCCGCGTCGCGGTACTCCTGGAACGCTGCGGCGTGCACCTCGACGTCGGGGCCGCACGCGAACGCATCCTCCATGTCGTCGACGCGCACGAACTGCGTCGCCTGGTCGAACGCCGTCGGGTCGGGCAGCTCGGCGAGCACCTTCCACCCGAGCGGCCCGAAGCGGAACCGCTCGTGCGCGGCCTCGGCGCCCGAGCGCGCGTCGGGGGCGAACGCCGTCGGCACCTCGCAGTAGCGCGGGCCGTCGCCGCCCGCCGTCGTCCACGCCTCGATGAGCGAGGCATCCGGGTCGGTCGCGAAGAGGCCGTCGCCGAGCTCCGCGGCGAGCGCCGCCGCTTGCGGGCCGCCGGCCGCGACCACGATCTGGGGCAGCGTCTCGGGCAGGTCGTAGACCCGCGCGTCCTCGAGCCGCAGGAAGTCGCCGCGGTACGAGTGGCTGCCGCCGCTCCACAGCAGCCGGATGATCTCGAGCGCCTCGCGGAGCCGCTGGTGGCGGTCGCCGATCTCGGGCCAGCCCTCCCCGACGATGTGCTCGCTCAACCGCTCGCCCGCGCCGACGCCGAGCGTGAAGCGACCGTCGGAGATGATCTGGAGCGTCGCAGCGGCCTGCGCGATGATCGCGGGGTGGTAGCGGATCGAGGGGCACGTGACGCCGGTCGCGAGCCGCAGCGAATCGGTCTTCGCGGCGATCGCCGACAGGATCGACCACGCGAACGAGGAGTGCTGGTGCTGCGGCAGCCACGGGTGGAAGTGGTCGCTGATCTCGACGAAGTCGAAGCCGGCGCGCTCGGCCTCGACCGCTCGCCGGATGAGCTCCTTGGGCGCGACGTCCTCGGCGAAGAGCTTGTATCCGATCTGCATGGCGACGACGGTAGGAGCCGCACCTGGAAGCGGGTTGGGACTCCGTGTCACGCGCCGCGCGTCGCCGTCCGGATCCGGTAGACGCTCGACGTCGCGGCGATCCAGAGCCAGCCGTCGTCGCCGAAGCAGAGGTTGGCGACCGTCTCGGGCACGGGGATGTGCGCGACGCGCTCCCCTGCGGGCGTCACGACGTGCACGCCGTCGGCGCTCGACGACCAGATGCGGCCCTCGGCGTCGACCGCGATGCCGTCGGGCGTGCCGGCGTCCATCGCGAAGACCCGGCGTCCGTCGACCGCGCGCGTCGCTGCGCCCTCGCCCTCGAGCCGGTAGGCGCGGATCGTGTTCGCCTCGGCGGTCTCGTCGTCGCCCGCGGAGTCGGTGACGTACAGCGTCGCGAGGTCGGGGCTGAAGGCGATGCCGTTCGGGCGGGCCATGTCGGTGACGACCGCGCGGATGCCGTCATCGGCGCGCCAGCGGAAGACGAAGCGGCCGCCGTACTCCTCCTCGCCGGGGTGGCCCTCCTCGGGCTTCTCGATGCCGTAGGGCGGGTCGGTGAACCAGACCGAGCCGTCCGGGTGCACGGCGAGGTCGTTCGGCGAGTTGAACCGCGCACCCTCGAAGCGGTCGACGAGCACGGTCACCTCGCCGTCGACCTCGAGCTCGATCGCCCGGCGGCCGTGCGAGCACTGCACGACGCCGCCGAGGCCGAGCGCCCGCCCGTTCGTGAACTCCACGCCCGTGCGGTGCTCGCCCATCTGCCCGTCCTCGTCGACCTCGAGGATGCGGTCGCCGTGGATGTCGCTCCAGCGCAGCACGCGCTCGTCGGGCATCCACAGCGGCCCCTCGCTCCAGGCCGCCCCGGTCGCCATCCGCTCGAGGCGGGCGTCGGGCGCGAGCAGGCCGGCGGGATCGTGCAGTTCGGCGGGATCGTGCGGTGCGGCGATGTCCATGCCGCGATGCAACCAGGCCCGGCTCCGCGTCACCCGGGAGCACGGCCGACCGTCCGCCGCGCATGCTCGACCGCATAGCCTGGGAGCGCCACTTCGAGAGGACCCCCATGCCTTCCGCCAACACCGCGCCTTCCAACAGCACCGCGCCTTCCGCCAGCACCGCGCCGTCCGCCAACATCGCCGTCGTCGGCCTCGCCGTGATGGGCTCGAACCTCGCCCGCAACCTCGCGAGCCGCGAGGGGAACACGGTCGCCGTCTACAACCGGACGACGTCGAAGACCGACGACCTCATCGCCGCGCACCCCGAGGCCGGCTTCGTGAAGGCCGCGACGATGCAGGAGCTCGCCGACTCGCTCCAGACGCCGCGCACCGCGATCATCATGGTGAAGGCCGGCCGCCCGACCGACGCGGTCATCGACGAGCTCGTGAGCGTGTTCGAGCCGGGCGACATCATCGTCGACGGCGGCAACGCGCTGTTCACCGACACCATCCGCCGCGAGGCGGCGGTGCGCGAGACGGGCATCCACTTCGTCGGCTGCGGCATCTCCGGCGGCGAGGAGGGCGCGCTCAACGGCCCCTCGCTCATGCCCGGCGGCACGGCCGAGTCGTACGCGACGCTCGGCCCGATCCTCACCGGCATCGCCGCGGTCGCCGAGGGCGAGCCGTGCGTGACGCACGTGGGCACCGACGGCGCCGGCCACTTCGTGAAGATGGTGCACAACGGCATCGAGTACGCCGACATGCAGCTCATCGCCGAGGCCTACGACCTCATCCGTCGCGGCACGGGCAAGAGCCCGGCCGAGATCGCCGACGTCTTCGACGAGTGGAACCGCGGCGAGCTCGAGTCGTACCTCATCGAGATCACCGCCGAGGTGCTGCGGCAGGTCGACGCCGACACCGGGCAGCCGCTCGTCGATGTCATCCTCGACGCCGCCGGCGCCAAGGGCACGGGTGCCTGGACCGTGCAGACCGCGCTCGACCTCGGCGTGCCCGTCTCGGGCATCGCCGAGGCCGTCTTCGCCCGCTCGCTCTCGTCGAGGCTCGCGCAGCGCGCCGCCGCGACCGACCTGCCCGGACCGTCCGACGCGTGGCAGGTCGACGACGCGGATGCGTTCATCGAGGACGTGCGGCAGGCGCTGTTCGCGTCGAAGATCGTCGCCTACTCGCAGGGCTTCGACGAGATCGTCGCGGCCGCCGTCGAGCACGGCTGGGACATCCAGAAGGGCGAGGTCGCCCGCATCTGGCGCGCCGGCTGCATCATCCGCGCCCGCTTCCTCAAGGACATCACGAAGGCGTACGCCGAGGACCCGGACCTGCCCGCGCTCATCCTCGCCCCGTACTTCCGGGCCGCGATGGCCTCGACGCACGAGGCGTGGCGCCGCGTGGTCGTCGCGGCCGCGCAGGCAGGCATCCCCTCGCCCGCGTTCTCGTCGAGCCTCGCCTACTACGACGGGCTCCGCGCCGACCGGCTTCCCGCCGCCCTCATCCAGGGCCAGCGCGACTTCTTCGGCGCCCACACCTACCGCCGCATCGACCGCGAAGGCACCTTCCACACCCAGTGGTCCGGCGACCGCACCGAGATCGCGGCGACCGACACCCACTGACCCCGAGCTCTCAACCGGCTGATCGGCGTCGCGAGGGCACTATCCCCTCGCGATACCAACTGGCCGGTTGAGATCGGTCGGTTGTACGGAGTCAGCGGCGCAGGAGGGCGCGGGCCGCGAGGCCGAGCGCGAGCCAGGCGGCCGCGGCGACGACACCCTGCCACGGCAGGGTGAGCACCACGACGAGGCACGCAGCGGCGCCCGCCCACGGCAGCCAGGCGGGAAGCCACATGCGCACCCGACCGTGGCGGCGCATCCGGATGGCCGACAGGTGCGCGACCGCGTAGTACGTGAGCACGCACGTCGACGAGAAGGCGACGAGGCTGCCGGCCGGCAGCAGCAGCGCCGCGGCGATCGCGGCGA
>NZ_BAAAKK010000005.1:757189-760661 GCF_039527715.1 Agrococcus citreus | reverse complement strand
GGCGCCCGCCGGCGTGCGGGTGCGGGCCGCGATCGCCGACAGCGGCCCGGGCAGGTCGCGCTCGCGCGCCATCGCGAGGCCCGTGCGGCTCAGCCCCGCGAGGATGCCCATGAGCGAGCCGAGGCACGCGAGCGCGCCCGCGCCGAGCACGACCGCGTGCAGCACCGGGTCGCCGACGAGGTCGGCGAGCGGCGTCGCGGACGACGCGAGGTCGGCGCCGAGGCGCGCCGACGTCGCCCAGCCGACGGCCGCGTAGAGCGCGAGCACGACGCCGAGGCCCAGCACGATCGCGGCCGGCAGCGTGCGGCGGGGCTCGCGCACCTCCTCGCCGAGCGTCGCCATGCGCGCGTAGCCGGCGAAGGCGAAGAAGAGCAGGCCCGCGGCGGTGAGCACCGGCACGGGGCTCGAGGCGGATGCGTCGGTGGCGACGGGCGTGAGCGTCGCGGTGCCGCCGGTCGCCGCCCAGCCGAGCGCGACGAGCACGATCACGAGCACGACGGCGACGATCCCGCTCGAGACCCAAGCCGTCACGCGGACGCCGAGCATGTTGAGCGCGGCGAGCAGCGCGATGGCTGCCGCGGCGATCCACGCGGCGTGCTCCGGCCACACGTGCTGCCCGGCGATGACGGCGATCGCCGCGGCGGACGCGGTCTTGCCGGTGAGGAACATCCAGCCGGCCGCGAAGCCGACCCGCTCCCCCACCTCGGCGCGGCCGTAGGCGTACGCGCCGCCGGAGACGGGATGCTCTATCGCGAGCTGCGCGGTCGAGAGCGCGTTGAGCACGGCGATCGTGCCGGCGATCGCCACGGCCGCCGGCAGCCACGGCCCCGCGAGCGCCGCGGCCGGTGCCCAGACGAAGAACAGCCCGGCGCCGATCATCGCGCCGAGGCCGATCGCGATGGCGCCGGGCACGCCGATCCGCCGCTCGAGCTGGGTCATGCGCTCGACCCTAGGCCGACCGGGTGAACGGTCGGTGCCGAGCGCGGCTCAGCGGCGCTCGAGCTCGACGAGCACCTCGGCGTGCGTCGTGTGCGGGAACATGTCGAAGACGCGGGCGCGCGTGGGGCGGAGGCTCGGCATCGCCGCGAGGTCGCGCGCGAGGCTCGAGGGGTTGCAGCTCGAGTAGACGACCCGGCGCACCGCGCTCGCCTCGAGCCGGCCCGCGAGCTCGCCGATGCCGCGCCGCGGCGGGTTCACGACGACGAGCTCGGGCGCGCCCGCGCCCTCGAGGTCGACGCCCGTCGCGTCGCCCACCGCGAACGACGCATCCGCGCCGAGCTCCGCCGCCGTCTCGCGGGCCGCGTCGATCGCCTCGGCCGTCACCTCGACGCCCGCGACCCGGCGGCCGGGCCGCGCGGCGTGCAGCGCGAAGCCGCCGACGCCGCAGTAGAGGTCGAGCACGCTCGCGGGCTCCGCCTCGTCGATCCACGCGGTCGCCTGCCGGTAGAGCGCGGCCGCGACCGCGGTGTTCGTCTGGAAGAAGCCGCGCGGCCGCAGCCGCAGTCCGATGCCGTTGACGCGCATCCGCAGCACGCCCGCGCCCGCGAGCAGCAGCTCCTCGTCGCCCTCGAGCACGGCCTTGTGCTCCGGCTGCAGGTTCGCCGAGACGCTCACGAGCGGCAGGTCGTCGAGCACCGCGAGGTGCTTGCGGACGCGCGGCAGCGCCTCGCTCGAGCGGAGCACGATGCGCAGCGCGAGCTCGCCGTCGGGCGATGCCGTGAGGATGAGGTGCTTGAGCTCGCCGCGCCGGCTCGGCACGTCGTAGGGGACGAGGCGCGCCTCGCGGACGAGCGCCTCGAGCGCCGGCATCGCGTCGACGAGCGGCTGCTCGTGGAGCGGGCACGCCTGCAGGTCGATGCCGGAGCCGTCGGCCGCGAGGATCCCGAGGGTCGGGGCGTCGACGGTGCCGGCGACGGCCATCTTGGCCTTGTTGCGGAACGCGCCGACGGCGCTCGCGAACGGCGGATCCCAGCGCATCGGCGGCAGCAGCGCCTCGATGCGCGCCTGCTGCTCGGCGAGCTGCGCCTCGTACGGCGTCGCGAGGAGCGTGCACGAGCGGCAGCGCCACGCGTCGAAGTAGGCGCAGTCGAGCGCGACGCTCGTCGTGACCGTGCCGGCCCCGTCAGTCTTCACGGGTTTCGATGGGCGCGGGCCCGCCCGCATCCTCGATCTGCTCGATGAGGAACGCGTCGAGGATCTCGGCGCGCAGCGTGTCGATGTGCTTGCGGAGGCGCTGGCGGTCGACGCGCGAGCTGCCGCCGCGCAGCATCTCGACCGCGTGCCCGAGCCGCGTGAGCGACGCCGACCACGCCTTCGCGCGATCCCGCTCCGCGTCGTCGTCGGCGCTGTCGCGCAAGTACTCGACCTGCTCGCGCATCGCCTTGAGGCTCGCGCGCATCGCCTCGGGGTCCTGACCGCTCGAGCGGCCCAGCCGCTGCACCTCGCGCTGGATCCGCTCGGCGATGTCGGGGTTGCTCGCGAGCCACGTCCACACGAGCGGGCCGTACTTCACGCCGCTCACGCCGATCGTCCTCAGCGCGGGCAAGAACCATGCGGGGATCGCCATGTGCACCTCCGGTGCTCGACTCTACCGGCGGCAGCCTGCGCGTCGCCGAGCCCCGTGCTCACGGGCGCAGCAGCGGCTGCCACGGGTCGGGCCTGTCGTAGTGCCACGGGCGGCCCGCCCACGGCACCGGATCCCGCGGGGCGGCGGCGAGCACTCGCGAGCGGCGGCCATGCGCGGAGCGCACCCCGCGCGTGCCGAGCACGATCGCGAGCGCGAGGCAGCCGAGCGCGGGCAGCCACAGGAGCGCGAGGGCGCCGAAGGGTGCGGCGGCGTCCGCGTCCTGGATCACCGGGAGCAGGGACGGAGTCGCGGCCGCCGCGGCGAGCAGCCAGCCGATCGCGCCGATCGCGGTCGCGACGAGCTCGAGCGGCGAGCGGTCGAGCACGATCGCGTCGGCGTGCTCGACCACGGGCGCCTCGCGGCGGTCGAGCGCGACCAGCACCTGCGCGTCGCGGCGCGCGCGCACGAGCAGGAGCGCGGCCCAGCCCACGAGGATCGCCGGCGCCGAGATCGCGAGCACGGCGCCGCCCGTCAGCACGAGCGCATCGATCGCTGCTTCCCCCTCGGGGCCCCACGTGCGTCGCTCCGCGAGGCGGCCCGGTTGGCGCAGCCACACCCCCGCGAGGAAGACGAGCGTGCCGAGCACGAGCGGCGCGATCACGAGCGCGAGGCGCAGGCGGCGGCGCGGCCTCGCCGCGCGCTCGACCGGCGTGACCGACGTCGTCCAGCGCAGCGAGGCGCGGCTCCAGCGCCGCTCCCAGCTGCGCCGCGACGCGCCACGGCGGCCGCTGCGCGCCACGAGCGCGAGCGCGACGGCCAGCACGGCGAGCGGGATCGCGAGCGCCGACGCCCGGACGCCCGCGCTGTAGGTGTCGTCGGGCACGAGGAGCAGGCCGAGCAGCAGGG
>NZ_BAAAKK010000005.1:706505-757162 GCF_039527715.1 Agrococcus citreus | reverse complement strand
CCCCCCGCCGCGAGCGCCGCGCACCAGCCGCCGACCCGGCGCAGCAGCGGCTGCGGGCCGATCGCGAGCGCCCTGCGCTCCGCGGCGGGCGGCGCCACGCGAGGCAGGGCCGCGTCGCGCTCGGCGACGCGCAGCAGCAGCTCGCGCTCGACGGCGAGGCGCACGGGCTCGGCGATGGCAGCCACGAGCGCGAGCAGCAGGAAGGCCGCCATGCCGGCGCGCACGAGGAGGCGCACCGATCGGCCGTCGCCGAGCGCCTCCTCGCTGCTCACGCCGACGACGAGGAGCGTCGCGAACAGCAGCGGTGCGCCGGCGACGGCACCGATCGTGACCGCCCTCGCCCCGCGCACGCGAGCGAGCGCCGACGGCATCGCCAGCGGCGCGACCGAGGCGCCGTCCTCCCGGTGCCACGCCACCGCGGTCAGCTGCCGGAGCGATCGGCGTGCAGCGCGATGTCGCGCACGGCGCCGGCACGGCGATCGGTCGGGGCGCTGGAGTCCTCCGCCGGTCGCGGGTTGCGCGCGAGCACGGCGTGGATGCGAGCACGCCGACGACGCGAGCGCCACGCACCGACGCTGCCGAGCAGCCAAGCGAGCGCGATGCCCGCGATGCCGGGAGCGATGAGCGCCTCGGCCGCGCGCAGCGGTGCCGCTCGCTCGGCGCTCTCGACCGCGCCGGCCCAGCCCGGCGCCCAGCCGAGCGCGAGGACGAGCCAGGCGGCGACACCGAGGGCCCACGCGACCCGCTCGAGCGGGCTGTCGTCGAGGATGATCGCGTCGATGACCTCGAGGCGCACGCGCTCGCCGCGCTCGAGGGCACGCACCGCGCGCCCCTGTGCGATCGCCGCCCAGGCGATGAGCACCGCGCCACCGAGCAGCAGCACGATGACGGCGACCGCCATGATCGTCGTCCCGGTCAGCAGCAGCCCGTCGATCGCGCGCTCGCCCGCGTCTTCGTACTCCCGCTGCTCGGCGAACCGCCCGGGCTGGCGCATGAAGACGCCGCCGAAGAAGACGAACGCGCCGACACCGACGGCGCCGCCCGCCGCGTTGAGCACTCGGAAGCGGCGCTGGCGGTGCGCGCGAGGCACCGACCGCACGCCCCCGGTCCAGCGGCGCATGACCGCCGCGGAGCGCTCGGCCCAGCGCGCGCGGACGCCGCCGCGAGGGCGCATGGCCCACGCGAGCAGGATGCCGCCGAGGAGCCACGCGCCGCTGATGCCGGGCAGCAGGATGCGGGCGAGCAGCGCCTCGCGATCGTCGGTGGCGAGCGCGATGCCGAGCGGCAGCACGAGCCCGCCCGCGATCGCGAGACCGATGCCGAGACCGCGCAGCACACCGATGTGGCCCTTGTCGAGCGCATCGCGCTCGAGCACGGGCGGCATGGTGCGGTCGTCCGCGCGCTCGGCGGCGCGCAGCTGCAGCGCGCGCTCCGCGGCGAGCCGGATCGGCTCCCCCACACCCGCGATGACCGTGAGCGGCAGCAGGCTGCCGATCGCCCCGCGCAGCAGCAGCTGCAGGTCGACGCCGGCCCCGAACACGTCCTCGTCGACGATCCCGACCACCAGGAGGCCGAGCAGCAGGAGCACGGCGGCGAGCGCCGCGCCGAGCGTGCCGACGACGGCCCCGCGGGCCAGCGCACCGCCGGGACCGAGCGCGAGCGGCAGCACGCGCCGGCGCGGGTCGCCTGCGACGCGCCGCGCGACGTCGCCGTCGATCCCGTCGTCGGCCCTCGACGCGCCATCGGCGCGGTGCCACGTCACGAACGGTGCCCGGTCAGGGTCGGTGCCGGGTCGCGCCGCGGCCCGCTGCGCCGGTCACGCCGCGCCGTCGAACAGGCTCGTGACCGAGCCGTCCTCGAAGACCTCGGTGATCGCGCGGGCGAGCAGCGGCGCGATCGAGAGCACCTGCAGCTTCTCGAAGCGCTGCGACTCCTCGAGCGGCAGGGTGTCGGTGACGACCACCTTGTCGATGCACTCGGAGTTCAGGATCTCCGGCGCCGGTCCGGAGAAGATCGCGTGCGTCGCCGCGACGACGACGCTCGTGGCGCCGTTCTTCTTGAGCGCCTCGGCGGCCTTCACGATCGTGCGGCCGGTGTCGATCATGTCGTCCACGAGCAGGCAGACGCGGCCGTCGACCTGGCCGACGATCTCGTGCACGGAGACCTGGTTCGGCACGAGCGGGTCGCGGCGCTTGTGGATGATCGCGAGCGGCGCGCCGAGCTTGTCGCTCCACACGTCGGCGACGCGCACGCGGCCCATGTCGGGCGAGACGACCGTGACGGTGTCGGGGTCGAGCGTCGAGCGGAAGTGCTCGAGCAGCACCGGCATCGCGAAGAGGTGGTCGAAGGGCCCGTCGAAGAAGCCCTGGATCTGCGACGCGTGGATGTCGATCGACATGATGCGGTCGGCGCCGGCGGTCTTGAAGAGGTCGGCGATGAGTCGCGCCGAGATCGGCTCGCGGCCTCGGCCCTTCTTGTCCTGCCGGGAGTAGGGGTAGTACGGCATGACCACGGTGATGCGCTTCGCGGACGCGCGCTTGAGCGCATCCACCATGATGAGCTGCTCCATGAGCCACTCGTTCACGGGGGCGCCGTACGACTGCATGATGAACGCGTCGGAGCCGCGCACCGAGCCCTCGTACCGCGCGTAGATCTCGCCGTTCGAGAACGTGCGGCTGTCGACGTCCATGAGGTCGGCGCCCATCTCGGCGGCCACCGACCGCGCGAGCTCCGGGTGCGACCGGCCGGTCGCGAGCACCAGGTGCTTGCGGTTCTTCGTGACGATCGATGCCACTCGGGTGCCTCCTAGGCGTTCGGTGCTTGCGTGTTCGCCGCCGCTGCCGCGTCGGCTGCCGTCGTCCCGGGGCGATTCGCCGCGACCCAGCCCGGCATGGTGCGCTGCGGTGCGACGTTGATCGCCAGCGCTCCTGGCTCGACGTCCTTGCGGACGACCGTGCCGGCTCCAGTGTAGGCGCCGTCGCCGATCGTCACGGGGGCGACGAAGACGTTGTGGCTGCCGGTGCGCACGTGCGAGCCGACGGTCGTGCGGTGCTTCTGCTGGCCGTCGTAGTTCGCGGTGATGGTGCCGGCGCCGATGTTCGAGCCCTCGCCGACCACCGCGTCGCCGATGTACGACAGGTGCGGCACCTTGCTGCCGGCACCGATCTGGCTGTTCTTCGTCTCCACGAAGGTGCCGACCTTGCCGTCGTCGCCGATCAGCGAGTTCGGCCGCAGGTATGCCCACGGGCCGACGGATGCGCGCGCGCCGATGACCGAGAGGGTCGCGTCGGTGCGCTTCACGACGGCGTCCTCGCCCACCTCCGTGTCGACGAGCGTGGTGTCGGGGCCGATCGTCGCGCCGGCCGCGATCGCCGTCGCGCCGTGCAGCTGCGTGCCCGGCAGGATCGTGACGTCCTCGGCGAGCGTGACGTCGATGTCGATCCACGTGGATGCCGGGTCGGTCACCGTGACGCCCGCCGCCTGCCAGCGGCGGATGATGCGGTCGTTGAGCTCGTGCGCCGCGGCGGCGAGCTGGATCCGGTCGTTGATGCCCCAGATCGCCCAGATGTCGCCGGCGGGGACGGCCTGGATGCGGCCGCCCGTCGACTGGATGCGCGTGGCCGCGTCGGTGAGGTACATCTCGCCCTGCGCGTTGTCGCGACCGATGCTGCCGAGCGCCCGGCGCAGCGCCGCGGCGTCGAAGACGTAGATGCCGCCGTTGACCTCGTCGATCGCGCGCTCGGCGTCGCTCGCGTCCTTCTGCTCGACGATGCGCACGAAGGCGCCGGCCTCGTCGCGCACGATGCGGCCGAGCCCGGTCGGGTCGCCGAGGTGCGCGGAGAGCAGCGTCATCTGGTTGCCCTCGCGCTCGTGGCGCTCGACGAGGGCCTGGAGCGTCTCGGCGTCGATGAGCGGCACGTCGCCCGAGAGCACGACGACGTGGCCCTCGAAGCCCTCGAGCGCCTCGAGCCCCTGCTCGACCGCGCGGCCGGTGCCGGGCACCTCGTCCTGGTCGGCGATGCGCACGTGCGGGGCGAACTCGAGCACGGCCTCGGCCATCCGCTCGCGCTCGTGCCGGACGACCGCGACGATCGCCTCGGGGTGCAGCTCGCCGGCGGTGCGCAGCACATGCGCGATGAGCGGCTTGCCCGCGAGCGGGTGCAGTGGCTTCGGCGTGCGGCTCTTCATGCGCGTGCCGGCGCCTGCAGCGAGCACGATGACGGCGATCGAGGCCACGGGGTCTCCCAACGGTGTGCGGTGTGCCCCTCCAGGCTATCGGCGTCGAGCGCACGGACGGCGCGCTCGCCCGCAGTACCCTGAGTGCTGCGATCCGCCATGGTGTAACGGCAGCACAGCGGCCTTTGGAGCCGTTTGTCCAGGTTCGAATCCTGGTGGCGGAGCAGCAGCCCAGCCCACCACCCTGTTGAGGTGCCGACCCCGATGCTCACCGCCCACGCGCATCCCAGTCGCCGCTGGGCATCGGGCTTCGGTCGCGCGCTCAGCTGGCTCGGCGTCGTCATCCTCGCGCCGCTCGCGCTGGTGAGCGCCGGGTGGACGGTGCTCTTCGTCGTCGCGATGGCGATGAGCATCGCGGTGCACGTGCGCACGCAGCGGCGGCGCTGGGAGCTCGACGAGCCCGGCGCAGACGCCCGCTTCCGGTTCGGCGCCCGCGCCTCCCGCAGCGTGCGGCTCGTCGACCTCGCCGGCGTCGTGGTCGTCCACGCACCGGGCGCCTCGTCGCGCGGCATACCCATCACGCGCGACGCGGCGCGGTGGTGGCTCGTCGACGACGCCGGCCGCGCGCTCGGGCAGGCCAACACCGAGGGGATCGACCCCGTCGACGTCGAGCGCTTCCGCAGCGCGCTCGGCGTGCCGTTCGTGCCGCTCGCTCTCGCCCGGCGCGCCGACGCGGTGCCCGAGGGCATGCCGTGGCACCAGCGGCACCCCGCCGGCGCGCTCGCCGTCGCGATCCCCGCCACGGCCGCCGTCATGATCGCGGTCGTGCTCGTGCCGCCGTACTGGTCGTGAGCCGGATGCGAGGATGAGCGCATGACCGACGACGTCGACCGCATCATGGCGCAGTGGATGCGCGTGCGCCCCGACGCCGACGTGTCGCCGCTCGCGGTGCTGAGCCGCATGACGCGCATCTCGCGGCAGCTCGGCCGCGTGCGCGCGGAGGCGTTCCAGCTCGCTGGGCTCGAGCCGTGGCAGTGGGACGTGCTCGCGGCGCTCCGCCGGCAGGACGGCCCGCTCAGCCCGAAGGACCTCATCGCGCAGACGATGGTGACGAGCGGCACGATGACGAATCGCATCGACAACCTCGTCGCAAGCGGCCTCGTCGAGCGCGTCGACGGCTCGACCGACCGTCGCGTGCGGCTCGTCGGGCTCACCGACGAGGGCATCGACCGCGTCGACGTCGCGCTCGACGCGCTGCTCGAGGCCGAGCGCCGGCTGCTGCGGGGCATCCCCGCCGACGACCAGGCGCGCTTGGCCGAGCTCCTGCGCGTGCTCGCCGACGCGATGGTCTGACCAGGACGAGCTCTCGACATCGAACTCCCCGAACTCGGGGTTCTCGGCGTCGAAACCCTCGGTTCGGGGAAGTTCGGCGTTCTGAGGTTCAGGCTCGCTCGAGCGGGACGTGCCGCAGCCGCAGCTCGGTCTCGAGCGCACGCATGCCCTCGTGGTGCAGCCCCAGGTCGGCGCCGCGGGCGAGCACCGCGCCGTCGGCGCCGACCGCCTCCCAGACGTCGTAGGAGGGGCCTCGACCGCCGCTCACGCCCCGCCGTCGCACCGCCGCGACCGCGGCGAGCGGCACGCGCGAGCGACCGAACGCGCTGCCGAGCTCGAGCACGGGCTCTGGCGTCAGCAGGAGCGCGAAGCGCACAGTGCCCGCACGCACCGAGAGCAGCGCGAACGTGACGACGAGCGCCCCGAACGCGAGCGCGAGCGGCCACAGCTCCGTGGGCACGAGGACCGCCGCGAAGCCCGCGCACACGACGGCGAGCACGATGTAGACGACCGGCGGCCTGCCGGTCAGCCGCACGTCCCGCACGTCAGTAGCGGTAGTGCTCGGGCTTGAAGGGGCCCTCGACCGGCACGCCGATGTAGGCGGCCTGCTCGGGGCTCAGCGTCGTGAGGCGGGCGCCGAGCGCGTCGAGGTGGAGGCGCGCGACCTCCTCGTCGAGCACCTTCGGCAGCCGGAAGACGCCGAGCTCGTAGTCCTTCGTCGCGAGCTCGATCTGTGCGAGCACCTGGTTCGAGAACGAGTTCGACATCACGAACGAGGGGTGGCCCGTCGCGTTGCCGAGGTTCATGAGCCGACCCTCGGAGAGCACGAGGATCGCGCGGCCCGACGGCATGCGCCACTCGTGCACCTGCGGCTTGATCTCGATGCGCTCGGCGCCCGAGCGCTCGAGCGCGGCGATGTCGATCTCGTTGTCGAAGTGGCCGACGTTCGCGACGATCGCGAGGTGCTTCATGCCCTGGAGGTGCTCGAGCGTGATGACGTGCTCGTTGCCGGTCGTGGTGACCCAGATGTCGGCCTCGCCGAGCGCGTCCTCGACGCGCGCGACCTGGAAGCCGTCCATCGCCGCCTGCAGCGCGCAGATCGGGTCGACCTCGCTCACGACCACGCGGGCGCCCTGGCCCCGGAGCGCCTCGGCGGCGCCCTTGCCGACGTCGCCGTAGCCGACCACGAAGGCGGTCTTGCCGCCGATCAGCACGTCGGTCGCGCGGTTGAGGCCGTCGGGCAGCGAGTGGCGGATGCCGTAGCGGTTGTCGAACTTCGACTTCGTCACCGAGTCGTTCACGTTGATCGCGGGGAAGAGCAGGCCGCCGGCCGCGAACAGCTGCTCGAGCCGGTGCACGCCGGTCGTGGTCTCCTCCGTGACGCCGCGCAGCTGCTCGGCGATGCGCGTCCAGCGCTGCGGGGCCTCCTCGAGGGTGCGCGCGATGAGCGCGTCGATGACGCGCAGCTCGTCGGGCGCGCCCTCGGGCGTGACGGGCGCGGCACCGGCGAGCTCGGCATCGCGGCCGCGGTGGACGAGCATGGTCGCGTCGCCGCCGTCGTCGAGGATGAGCGTCGGCCCCTCCGGGAAGTCGAAGATGCGGGTCGTGCACGCCCAGTACTCCTCGAGCGTCTCGCCCTTCCAGGCGAACACCGGCACGCCGGCGGGCGCGTCGGGGGTGCCGGCGCCGACGACGATCGCCGCCGCCGCCTCGTCCTGCGTCGAGAAGATGTTGCAGCTCGCCCAGCGCACGTCGGCGCCGAGCGCGACGAGCGTCTCGATGAGCACGGCCGTCTGCACGGTCATGTGCAGGCTGCCGGCGATGCGCTGCCCCGCGAGCGGCTGCTCGTCGGCGTAGCGGCGGCGAAGCTCCATGAGCCCGGGCATCTCGTGCTCGGCGAGGCGGATCTGGTGGCGGCCGGCCTCGGCGAGGGCGAGGTCGCGCACGTGGTGCTCGAGGGTGCGGGAGGCGGTGTCGGTCATGCCGACCATCCTCCCACTCCCGTCGGACGCGGCGCTCAGGCGGTCGGCAGCGCCCGCACGTACTCCTCGAGCATCGCGAACTGGTCGCGCGGCGCGAAGCCCGTCGACTCGAGCTTCGCGAGCCGCATGGCGCTGTGCCGCGGCCGGGGTGCGATGCCGGTCTTCGTCGAGAAGTACTCGTCGGTCGAGACGGGCGACACCTTCGAGCCGTCGCTGCCCGCGAGCTCGAACACGCGCCGCGCGATCGTCGCCCAGCTCACCGGCTCGCCACTGTTGGAGACGTTGTAGAGGCCGTGGGGCGCGCCGCTCACGAGCAGGTGGTCGATCGCGCGCGCGAGCTCGCTCGCGAAGGTGAGCCTGCCGATCTGGTCGTCGACGACCTGCGGAGCGGTGCCGCGCCGCGCGAGCGACGCCATCGTCGAGACGAAGTTGCGCCCCTCGCCGACCACCCATGAGGTGCGCACGATGTAGTGCTTCGGTGCCGCGGTGACGGCGAGGTCGCCCGCCGCCTTCGTCTGGGCGTACACGCCCAGCGGGCCGAGCGCATCCTGCTCGTCGCGCTCCCCCTCGCAGTCGTCGAACACGTAGTCGCTCGAGACGTGCACGAGCGTCAGGCGGTGCTGGGCCGCGATCTCGGCGAGCCTCGCCGGGCCGCTCGCGTTCACGGCCCACGCGTCGCGCCGCCCCTGCGCGGTCTCGGCGCCGTCGACGTCGGTGTAGCCGGCGGCGTTGACGATCGTCTCGTAGGCCGACCAGCGGATGCCGTCGAGCGACTCGGGTGCCGCGAGGTCGACCCGGTCGCGGCCGGCGTAGTCGACGTCGTGGCGGTCGGCCCAGAGCGATCGGAGCGCGCGACCGAGCTGGCCGGTCGCGCCGATCACGAGCGTGCGCCGTGGCGGCATGGGCGTGACGTCGGCGAGCATCGGGTGCGCGCGGTCCTTGTCGCTCAGCTCGGCCTGCTCGAGCGGGATCGGCCACGCGATCGCCGCGGTCGGGTCGGCGAGGTTGAGGAACGTGTACTCGACCTGCGCCTCGGCGGACCAGTGGTCGTTCACGAGGTAGGAGTAGGCGGTGTCTGCCTCGAGCGCCTGGAACGCGTTGCCGACGCCGCGCGGCACGAACACGGCGATCGACGGGTCGATCTCGATGCTGAAGGTCGCGCCGAACGACGGCCCCTCGCGCAGGTCGACCCACGCGCCGAAGACGCGACCCGAGGCGACCGAGATGTACTTGTCCCACGGCTCGGCGTGGATGCCCCGCGTCACGCCGGGCGCGGCGTTGAACGAGATGTTGTTCTGCACCGGCCCGAAGTCGGGCAGGCCGAGCGCGAGCTGCTTCTCGCGCTGCCAGTTCTCCTTGAACCAGCCGCGGTTGTCGCCGTGCACCGGCAGGTCGATGACCTTGAAGCCGGGGATCGGCGTCTCGCGCACGGCGAGCTGCTTGCCGGTCTGCATAGGCTGCGGCTGCATGGGCTCCGTCGTCACGCCCGGGCCCTCAGTGCCCGGCCTGGGCGTACTTCGCCTCGGCGTCGGCCTTCTGCTTCCGCCACCACGCCTCGTTCGCGCGGTACCACTCGATCGTGTCGGCGAGCCCGGCCTCGAAGTCGGTGAACGCCGGCTCCCACTCGAGCTCGTCGCGCAGCTTCGAGGCGTCGATCGCGTAGCGGAGGTCGTGGCCGGCACGGTCCTTCACGTGGTCGAACGCGTCGGGCTCCTGGCCCATGAGGCGCAGGATCGCCTGCACGACCTCGAGGTTGTTCTTCTCGCCGTCGGCGCCGATCAGGTAGGTCTCGCCCGTGCGGCCGCGCTCGAGGATGCGGAGCACCGCGCTCGAGTGGTCGTCGGCGTGGATCCAGTCGCGCACGTTCTCGCCGGCGCCGTAGAGGCGCGGGCGGACGCCGTCGATGACGTTCGTGATCTGGCGCGGGATGAACTTCTCGACGTGCTGGCGCGGCCCGTAGTTGTTCGAGCAGTTCGAGATGGTCGCCTCGAGCCCGAACGAGCGCACCCACGCGCGCACGAGCAGGTCGGAGCCGGCCTTCGTCGACGAGTACGGGCTCGACGGGTTGTACGGCGTCTCGGGCGTGAACTTCGCGGGGTCGTCGAGCTCGAGGTCGCCGTAGACCTCGTCGGTCGAGATGTGGTGGAAGCGCGTGCCGTGCCGGCGGGCCGCCTCGAGCAGCGTGAACGTGCCGATCAGGTTCGTGTGGATGAACGGGGCCGGGTCGTGCAGCGAGTTGTCGTTGTGCGACTCGGCGGCGTAGTGCACGACCGCGTCGGTCTCGGCGACGAGCGGGTCGACGGTCTCCGCATCGGCGATGTCGCCCACGACGAGCCGCACGCGGTCCTCGGGCAGGCCCTCGAGCGTCGCCCGGTCGCCCGCGTACGTGAGCTTGTCGAGCACCACCACGTCGTGGTCGGTGTTCGCGACGACGTAGTGGACGAAGTTCGAGCCGATGAATCCGGCGCCGCCGGTGACCAGGAGCTTGCTCATGGGTCCAGCGTACTGGCCACGATCGTCGTGCCCAGGTCGCCGGGCCCGCATCGTCCGGCCCGGGTCGTCAGGCCCGGATGAGGGCGAGCACCTCGTCGCGGATCGCGTCGAGCGTCGCCTGCTGCTCCGCCTCGGCGTTGAGGCGCAGCAGCGGCTCGGTGTTCGACGGGCGCACCGAGAACCACCATGCGCCGTCGGGCGCCGTCACGGTGAGTCCGTCGAGCTCGTCGAACTCGCCCCGCCCGGCGAAGGCCTCGACGATGCGCGTGTACGCGGCCGGCACGTCGGCGACGGTCGAGTTGATCTCGCCGGACGCGGCGTACGGCGAGTAGCGGGCGGCGAGCTCGGACATCGGCTCGGCGTCGGCGCCGAGCGTCGCGAGCACGTGCATCGCGGCGAGCATGCCGTTGTCGGCGCCCCAGAAGTCGCGGAAGTAGTAGTGCGCGGAGTGCTCGCCCCCGAACACGGCCCCGGTCTCGGCCATCTTGTCCTTGATGAGCGAGTGCCCGACCCGGGTGCGCACGGGTGTGGCACCGGCGGCGGCGATGACCTCGGGCACGACGCGGCTCGTGATGAGGTTGTGCAGCACGACGATGTCGGTCTCGCCCTCGGCGCGCACGCGCGCGATCTCGCGCTCGGCGACGATCGCCGCGACCGCCGACGGCGACACCGCGCCCCCGCGCTCGTCGATCACGAAGCAGCGGTCGGCGTCGCCGTCGAAGGCGAGCCCGAGGTCGGCGCCGTGCTCGACGACGGCGGCCTGCAGGTCGACGAGGTTCTTGGGGTCGAGCGGGTTCGCCTCGTGGTTGGGGAAGGTGCCGTCGAGCTCGAAGTAGAGCGGCACGATCTCGAGCGGCAGCGCGCCGAGGCCCGCGGCGTCGCCGAGCACCGCGGGCACGGTCAGCCCGCCCATGCCGTTGGCCGCGTCCACCACGACCTTGAGCGGCCGGATGCGCGACAGGTCGACGAGCGAGCGCACGTGGGCGGCGTAGTCGGCGAGCACGTCGCGCTCGGCGATGTCGCCGCGGCGCGGCGCCTCGGGGATGCCGGCGTCGAGGTAGCGCTGCGCGCCGTCGCGGATGGTGGCGAGCCCCGTGTCGAGGCTCACGCCGCGGGCGCCCGCGCGCGAGAACTTGATGCCGTTGTAGGCGGCGGGGTTGTGGGATGCGGTGAACATCATCGCGGGCGCGTCGAGCGCGCCGGACGCGAAGTAGGTGCCGTCGGTCGAGCAGAGCCCGATGAGCAGCACGTCGGCGCCGCGGGTGCGCGCGCCGTCGGCGGCAGCCGCGGCGAGGACGGGCGACGAGGGGCGCATGTCGTGGCCGATCACGATCGGGGCGGCGGTGCCCACCTCGTCGGCGAAGGCGGCACCCAGCGCGCGCACGACCTCCTCGGTCAGCTGACCGTCGACGAGGCCTCGCACGTCGTAGGCCTTCACGATGTCGGTCAGCGCCATGGTTCCTCTTCGGTCTCTCGGGTCTCGGGCAGGGTCAGCGTGCGCGGTCGGGCTCGTGGCGCACGACCTGCCAGCCGCTCGGGCCCGACGCGCGGTCGGCGTGCGGGTCGCACAGGTCGTAGCTGCCCTCGATCGCACCCCGCCGGCTGGCGGGCTGCAGCGGCCCGACGACGAGCAGCTGCGCTGCGTAGTCGACGGTGACGGTGCGGTCGGCGTACCGGCGGCAGCCGGGCCGGGAGCACATCGCGACATCCATCCGCCCCAGGGTAGCGGCGCCCGGCCGGGCCGCCGGGCGACACGTAGGATGGCGCCATGCATGCGCGCACGCACTCCCGCGGCTCCCGCCACGGCCGCGAGATGCGCTCGTCGGTCGCGGGTCCCGTGCTGCCGTTCCTCTCCTCGCGCGAGACGCGCTTCGAGGACATCGCGGCGGATGCGGCCGACTACGTGATGGCGCTGTGGCCGGCCGAGCTCGGCGACGTGCTGTTCCAGTGGGCCGACATGCCGCCGCGGTCGATCGCCGATCGCGTCGACGAGGTGCCCGAGTGGGCGGTCGACACGGCGCAGCGCACGATCACGATCTACCGGCTGCCGCTGCAGCGCCTCCCGCGCGTGCACGTCGACGACCCGTGGCACCGGCAGGTCGCCATCGAGGGCGCCGTCTTCCGCGCGGCCGCGGAGCTGCTCGGGCGCGACCCGTGGGAGGTCGCCCCCGACCGCTGGCGGCACCACTAGCCAGCGGCTGGTCGAGCCTCACGGCCGCGCCAGCGGCCAGCAGCTGGTCGAGGAGGTCAGTGCAGGACGAGCACGCCCTCGGCGGCCGGCCCCTGCGGGCTCGCCGTGAAGCCGCCCACCTCGCTCTCGCTGCGATAGCCGACGCCGATCACGAGCTGCTCGCCCTCGACCTCGACCTCGACGGAGCCGGGCTCGACCCGCTGCTCGAGCACGCCGTCCGCGCCGATCGTCAGCGGTTCGCCGTCGACGGTGATCTGCTGCTCCGCGTCGGACAGGCTCACGATGTGGAGCGTCGCCTCAGGCCCGGGCGGCACCGCGATCGCCGACAGGCCGGAGCGCGCCTGACCGCCGGCGACCCAGTCGAAGTCGAGGCCCTCGCTCGAGGTGGCGACCGTCCGCGCGCCGGCCACGACCGGCGCATCCGCCTCGACGCGGATCGCGAGCGTGCCGGCGGGCAGCTCGTCGAGCGGGAAGTCGGTGACGATGCCGGCCTCGAGCTCGCCCTGCGACTTGAGCACCGTGCCGTCGCCCGACTGGAACGCGAGCCGCAGCGCGCCGCCGGTGGGCGAGAGCACGCGCAGCACCGGCACGGTGTCGTGGAAGCCGGTCTGCGTCTCGAGGCCCGACGGCTCGTCGATGCGCACGCCCGGCAGCACGGCCGAGGTGCCGATCACGACGGGGTCGATGACGTCGAAGCCACCGCGCTCGAGGCCTCGCGTCGTGGTCTGCTGCAGGTGCGCCGCGACGGGTGCGCCGCTCGCGGCGACGTGCACGACGGCGTCGGCGACCCCGGGCGCGATCGCGGCGAGGTCGAGCACGGTCTCGGTGCCCGGCGCGATGGCGAGGCCGGTCGATCCGACCGACTCGACGGGCCCGTCCGGGCCGTACACCGTGACGTCGACGCTCGCGCCGACCTCGGAGGCGTTGGCGATCGTGAGGACCGTCTGCCGGCCCGTGCGGGTCGATCCACCGACGAGCCACTGGTCGAGCCGGGTCTCGGCGCACTCGCTCGCCGCGAACCCGGCGACCGCCGGGACGTCGACGTCGAGCGACTGCGCGGCCGACAGCGTCGACGCCTCGCCGCGCTGCGCGATCGCGTCGCCGCCGCTCAGACCCTCGACGCTCGGCACGACGAGCTGCGCCTCGGTCACCTCGCCGCCGCGGCTGCCGATCGCCACCTCGGCGTCGGCGAGCGGGGCGATCGCGAGCGCGTCCTCTCCGTCGGCGGTGCCGACGCGCAGCGCCGGCCCCGCGCACACGCGCGACTGCAGCGGCGAGGCGGGCTGCACGAGCGTCGAGGGCGCGGTCGAGGCGACGCGGAGGTCGTCGGGCAGGGCGTTCGCGCCCAGCACCGCGCCGACGCCGAGCGCGAGCGCGGCGACCCCGGCCGCGCCTCGAGCGCTCCAGCGCGCGAGGTCGCGGCGGCCTCGGCGGCGCCCGGTCTCGGCCGCGTCGTTCGCGGCGGCCTCGCGGTCGGTGAGCGCGACGTCGCTCGCGATGTCGCCCTCGACCGCTGCCTCGGCGGCCTCCGCCTCGACGGCGAGCTCCTCGGCGGTCGGCTCGTGCACTCGCGGGGGCTCCGGCTCGCCGATCGGCGACGGGTCGTCGAACTCCTGCGAATCGTCGAGCGGTGCGCCCTCGTCCCGATCGGTCACTGCCACTCCCCCGCTCCCTCGAGCCGCTTCGTGCGCACCCGCGCGCCGCGCCGCAGCGACGGCAGCGCGGTGACGACGGCGGCGCCGAGCGCCACGAGCTGGCCGAGCAGCAGCCAGCCGGCCCACGTCGGCCGCTCGATCGGCGCCGCCGGCACGGCCTCGAGCCGCTGCCACAGCAGTCCTGCCTCGGTCTGGCCGATCGTCTGCAGGTCGCCGCGCGCGTCGAGCGATCGCTGCGCGCGGTCGTGGAGCCCCGCTGCTCCCTCGCGCTCCTGCTCGAGCAGCACGAACCGCACGCCCTGCGCGTCGAGCAGCGCGTCGACGTCGACGTCGGCGCCCGAGGCGAGGTCGACCGTCGCTTGCGCGAGCTCGGTGTCGAGCGGGTCGGCGGCGGTGCGGACGAGCTCCGCCGTCGCGAGGTCGTCGAGCGTCGTGCCGTGCCCGCGCTCGAGGTCGACCGCGAGCGTGCCCTCGGCGAGCGGATGCAGCACGAGCGTGCCCACCCTCGGGTCGTCGGCGGTCGCCGCGTCGACGAAGGCCGGCATCCGTCGGTCGGGCGCGGGGCCCACGACGTCGGGCGCGAGGAACGTCGCGACGACGACGGGCACGGCCGCGACGACGGCGACGAGCGCCACGAGGCCACCCGGCACGCTCGCGCGGCGGTCGTCCGCGTCTGCCGCGGTGACCGCGAGCGCGATGAGCGCCGCGAGCGCGAGCGACGCGCCGGAGCCCGCCCAGACCGTCACGGGCTCGCCGTCGATGCTCGTGAGCGCGAGCCGCGACGCGGTGATGGCGGTGGCGTAGCCCGCGAGGAGCAGCACGACCCACGGCCACGCGCGCGCCGGTCGCAGCACGATGCCCGCGAGCGCCGCGAGCGCGAGCGGGGCGAGCAGGGCGAGCGCGAACCAGGTGGCGTCGAGCCCCGCGAGCGCGACGGCGCCCTCGAGCCCGGCGAGCGCGCTGTCGGGCGAGAGGAGCGCAGCCTCCACCGGGGTCGGCGGTGCGGATGCGCGAGGCAGCCCGGGATCGGCGAGCGCGGCGAGCGGCGTTCCGGCCATCCACCGCGCGACGACGACTGGCGCGAGCAGGGCGAGCGCCGGGAGCAGCGCCGCGAGCGGGCGGAGCGGCGCGCGCCAGCCGACGCCGATGCCGAGCACGACGAGCAGCAGCATCGCGGGCAGCAGCACGGGCGCCGCGGCGACGACGATGGCGAGCGGGATGGCGGCGGCGCCGGCCGCGCGCCACGACCGGTGCGCGAGCAGCACGCCGGCGGTCGCGAGCGGCAGCGCGAGGTGCGCGAGCACGGCGCCGAGCCGGCCGTCGACGACGGCGACGAGGAGCGTCGGCGACAGCGACCACACGGCCGCCGCGACCGCGGGCACCCAGCGCGAGTCGGTCATCCGCCGCACGGAGAAGAACGCCGTGATCGCGGCGATGGTCGGCGCGAGGAAGAGCACGAGCACGATCGCCGTCGAGGGCTGCCACGGCGTGAGCGTGCCGAGCAGCGCGAGCAGGATCGTGAACGGGTCGGCCGGCCCGACGACCTGGCCGAGCGCGTCGCGCGGGCCGGCGAGCGCGTTCGCCCACAGGTCGCCGAGCGAGTCGGAGAGCGGCAGCAGCGCGCCACCGGTCGCCGCGGCCGCGCCGAGCAGCTGCGGGTGAAGCACGACGCCGACGATGAGCGCCGCGGCCGCGACCCAGAGCCCTGCTCCCTCGACGAAGCCGACCCGCTCGTCGGCGGCGTGATGCATGCGCTCGGGGTCGCCCACGGCGCGGCGGTGGGAGCGGACGGTGCGCCACGACGCGCGCAGCGGCCGCAGCGTCGACCACCCGGCCGCGCGCGAGCGGGCGATGCGGCGGCGCGCGCGGAAGACGGCGGGGAGGTCGACGAGTGCGAGCAGCGTCGCGCGCCACTCGGCGAGCACGGCAGCCGGCCGCTTGGCGAGCAGGTGCGCGATCGAGCGCAGCACGCCGTTCGGCAGCAGCAGCAGCCAGTGCACGACGAGCGCGAGCGGGTTGGCGTAGGCGAGCCTCCGGTGGAGCTGCGCCCGCCTGGCGACGGCGACGCGACCGGCGTCGCTCACGGCGCGCGCCGAGAAGTGCTCGGGGCCGCCCGCGCGCCGCACGCGCGCTCGCGGCTCGACGGCCACGCGGTGCCCCGCGAGGCGGGCGCGCACGCCGAGGTCGAGGCCCGCGTCGATCGATCGCAGCACGGGATCGAAGCCGCCGAGCGCCTCGAAGACGTCGCGGCGCACGAGCATGCCCGTCTCGGCCACGCCCAGCCGGTCGGAGTCGTCGTCGTGCTGGCCCTGGTCGAGCTCGCCCTCGTGCAGCAGCAGGCTGCGGCCGAACGGCGTCATCGACTGCCCGAACTCGGCGAAGCGGTCGGGCTCGTCCGCGCGCATGACCTTCGCGCCGACGACGGCGACGCTCGGGTGCGACTCGACGTGCGCGAGCAGCGCCTCGAGCGCTCGCGGGTGGGGCGCGGCGTCGTGCGCGAGCAGCCAGAGCCAGTCGCCGGGCTCGGCGGCTGGCAGCGCCGCCACGCCCTTCGCGATCAGCGCGCCGTACGCGAGCCGCGGAGCGACGACGACGCTCGACGCGTGCGAGGCCTCGAGCAGGGCCCGCGAGTCGTCACGGGATGTTCCATCGACGGCGACGAGCCGCTCGGGCGCCGTCGACTGCGCCGCGAGCGCCGCGAGGGTCGCCGGCAGGTACGCGGCGCCATCGCTGGCCGCGAGCACGGCGAAGACCCTCGGATGCACCCGGCAAGGCTAGGTGCGATCGTCGCGCAGGCCGGGGGTTGCCGGCGGTGTGCCGCCCTATCCGTCCGCGCTGGCCGCTCCACTCAGGTGCGGCGCACGACGCGCTGCAGGGCTCCCGCGGCCCGCAGCGCGGGGTGCGACCGGAGTCGCTGCAACTGGGATGCCGCCTGATCGCGAGCGGCGGTCGCGCGTGCCGTCTGCTCGCGCGCGTCGGCGAGCTGGCCCTCGAGCGCGCGGCGGGCCGGCAGCGCGGCCTCGAGGCCGGCGAGCCAGGCCTCCTCGCGCTCCGCAGCGATCCGCGCCGCGACGCCGGGGATGGCGTCGAGCGTCTCGCGCTCGAGTCGCAGCCGGTACAGCTCGGTGTTGCGCGCGTCGAGCTCCTCGCGGAGCGCGACGATGTCGTCCTGCGCGACCTGGTCGAGCGGCGCGAGCAGCTCGGCGAGCGCGCGCAGTTCCTCGATCTCGGCCGTCGTGAACGGCTCGTCCGAGCGGTCGTCGAGCGCCGCGGCGAAGTGCTCGGGCAGCAGCGGCTCGAGCCGCTCGAGGCTCTCGAGCAGCGACGCGTCGTCGCGGTAGCCGGGCACGTCGAGCTCGTCGGCGGTCGGCATCCGCCGGGCCAGGAACGGCATGAGCACGCCGGCCCGCATGCGCCGCCAGTCGCGCATCCCGTGGTGGTTCGCGCTCGGCCGCAGGTCGGGGTTCTGCTCGTACGCGCGACCCATGTTCTCGGTCTTGCGCTCGAACTGCGACGACGAGCGCCACGGCAGGTGCAGCACCTCGAGCGCCGCGTCGGCGGGCGGCTCGCCCTGCTGCTCGATCGAGACGAAGTGGTTGCCGTGCGCGACCTCGACGTCGGCGCTGCCGACGTGGATCGCATTCGGGGTCGGGTGCGCGTGCACGCCCGCGGCGCGGAGCGCCTCGAGGGTGCGCTCGTCGCGGCGCACGAGGCGACGCAGGCCCGAGCCCCGGCGCGCCATGGGGCCGACGAGGTTGACGACCGGCACCGTGAACGCACCGACCTCCTGCGGGGTGCGCGCGAGCGCCTCCGCGACGGTGAGCGAGGGATCGACGGCGCGCACGAACTCGTCGGCGTCGCCGTTGACGACCCAGTCCGCGCCGTGCTCCTCGAACGCGAGCCGAGCCATCCGCGTGACGACCTGCGCCTGCTGCTTGCGGTGCTCCGGGTCGTCGAAGATCGTGATCGGCGCGACGGCGGCGTACGCCTCGAGGATCTCCCTCGTGCCGTCGACGGATGCGTTGTCGGTCACGAGGATGCGGTCGATCCCCTGGGCGAGGTGGTGCTCGATCGTGGCGGCGATGATGTCCGCCTCGTCGCGCACCATCATGGTCATCACGACGGTCATGGGCTGAGCCTAATGGTGGATGAGCCGCGCTCAGCGACGACTCGAGCAGGGTTTCTCGGACTCAGGCGAGCTTGCGCAGCTTGCGCCGCTCGCGCTCGGAGAGACCGCCCCAGATGCCGAAGCGCTCGTCGTTCTCGAGCGCGTAGTCGAGGCACTGCTGCCGCACGTCGCACGACTCGCAGATGCGCTTGGCGTCGCGGGTCGAGCCGCCCTTCTCGGGGAAGAACGCCTCGGGGTCGGTCTGCGCGCACAGCGCGTCGGCCTGCCAGGCGAGGGGTGCGTCGTCGACGTCGCTGCGCACTCCAGGGACGCCGAGCATGACCGGGTCGACGAACCAGTCTCCCGGCACTCCGCGACGCAGGCCGCTCTCGTCGATGGCCTGCGCTGCAGTGCTGCGCTGCACTCCTTCTCGCATGGCGATTCCCCCGGCTCCTGCAGGACCCCGGCCGGGCCTGCGCTGCACCAATTACACCGGTGTAGTTCGCCTCGCGTCAAGTCGGAGATTCTAGGAGTGTCGCGGCCCGTCGCCCCGGCACCACGCCGTCACGGCGTGTCGAGCTCGAGCGCGAGCCAGGCCTCAGCCGCCTCGACGCGGAACGGCGTCGCGGTGTCGATCCAGGCGGCGTCCGCGCGTCGCAACCGGTGCTCCTCGCCGTCGACCGTCGCGGTGCCCCCGGAGACGACGAGCAGCAGCCCCCGACCGCCCGCGACCTCGTGCGCGCCCGAGACCCGTCGCAGCTCGAACGGCGCAGCCGGCCGGTAGGCGGTCGCGCCGTCGAGCTGCTCGGCGGGCAGCCGCGGATCGTCGAGCGGCGTCGGGTCGACGACCGCGAGCAGCTCGGCGACGTCGACGTGCTTCGGCGTGAGCCCGCCGCGCAGCACGTTGTCGCTCGGCCCCATGAGCTCCATGCCGAGCCCCGAGAGGTAGGCGTGCAGGTTGCCGGCGGGCAGGAAGAGCGCCTCGCCGGGCGCGAGCGACACCCGGTTGAGCAGCAGCGCCACGAGGATGCCGGGGTCGCCGGGGTGCGTGGCGGCGAGCCTCGCGATCGTGTCGGCCTCGACGGGATGCGAGCGGGCGAGCAGCGGTGCGGCCGCCACGACCGCGTCGACGAGCGGCGCGACCGCCGGCGCACCCGAGAGCAGCCACGGCAGCGCGTCGCCCGCGGCGACGTGCTCGAGCAGGGCACGGGCGCGCTCGTCCGCCTCGGTGAGCGCAGCCGCGACGGCCGTCGCCTCGGCCGTCGACCGGAAGCCGCTCAGCGCCTCGAAGGGCGTGACGGCCACGATGATCTCGGGCTTCGGATGCGGGTCGCGGTAGTTGCGGTGCGGTGCGTCGCGCGCGATGCCGGCCGCGTCCTCGCGCTCGAAGCCCTCCCTCGCGCGGGCCGCGTCGGGGTGCGCCTGGAGCGAGAGCGGCTCGGCCGCCGCGAGCACCTTGAGCAGCATCCCCGGCTGCCGCCCTCCCTCGGCCTCGATCGCGGCACCGAGCGCGGCGCCCTCGTGCGGGCCGCCGGTCACGACCGCGGGCGAGCCCGCGTGCGCGCCGAGCCACAGCTCCGCCTCGGGCCCGCCGCTCGCCTCGCGACCGAGGTACGACGCGAGCAGGGTCGAGCTGCCCCAGGCGTAGTCCCTCGGCTCGTTGGCGATCGGCACAAACACGGCCGCGGTCTCCTTCCGGCAGTTTGGCTCGAGCGTACCAACGGCCACGGCTGCATCCCCCGGTCGGTCATAGCCTTGCCGCGACGGCCAGGTCGGCCGGAAGGAAGAGGAGCCATGACGTTCACCCCGCTCGCGAGCGACTTCTACGGGTTCGCCGCCGACCTGACCGACGCAGAGCTCGCGTCGCTCGCCGAGATCCGTGCCTTCATGGAGGAGCGCGTCCGCCCCGTCATCCTCGACCACTGGCACCGCGACGCCTTCCCGACCGAGCTCATCCCCGAGCTCGGCGCCCTCGGGATCGTCGGCGCCGCGTGGCCCGAGACGGCGCCGTTCGAGAACTCGGCCGTCTACCGCGGCTGGGTCGCGCTCGAGATGAGCCGGGTCGACGCATCCGTCTCGACGTTCATCGGGGTGCAGAACGGTCTCGTGGCGGGCACGATCGGCGTGACCGGCAGCGCCGAGCAGCGCGCCGAGTGGCTGCCTCGCCTCGCCGACTGCTCGGTCGTCGGCGCGTTCGGGCTCACCGAGCCGCTCTCCGGCTCCGACTCCGCGCAGGGCCTCCGCACCACCGCGCGGCGCGAGGGCGACGAGTGGGTGCTCGACGGCGAGAAGCGCTGGATCGGCAACGCGACGCACGCCGACATCGTCGTCATCTGGGCGAAGGACGTCGAGGACGGCCGCGTGAAGGGCTTCATCGTGCCCACCGAGACGCCCGGCTTCTCGGCGACGAAGATCGAGCGCAAGATCTCGCTCCGGATGGTCCAGAACGCCGACATCGTGCTCGAGGGCGTGCGGGTGCCCGAGTCGATGCGGCTGCAGGGGGCGAACAGCTTCCGCGACACCGCGCAGGTGCTGCGCCTCACGCGCGCCGAGGTCGCATGGAGCGCCGTGGGCGTGATGATGGGCGCGTACGAGGCGGCCGTCCGCTACACGACCGAGCGGGTGCAGTTCGGCAAGCCCATCGCCGGCCACCAGCTCGTGCAGGACATGCTCGCGAAGTCGCTCGGTCACATCACCGCGTCGATCGCGCTGTGCGTGCAGGTGTCGCGCATGCTCGACGAGGAGCGCCAGGAGGACGCGCACTCCGCGCTCGCCAAGGCGTACGTGACGAGCCGGATGCGCGAGGTCGTCGGCTGGTGCCGCGAGGTGTGCGGTGGCAACGGCATCGTCACCGACTACGAGGTGGCGCGCTTCTTCGCCGACGCCGAGGCGCTCTACACGTACGAGGGCACGGCGCAGATGAACGCGCTCATCGTCGGCCGGGCGATCACGGGGCAGTCCGCCTTCGCGTGAGCCGCGCGCGGCCGGCCCGCGCGGTCGGCCCGCGCGGTCGGCGATTAGGCTGACCGGCATGGATGCGAACGCGCCCGCTGGGCCCGAGATCGAGCGACTGCGGAGCGAGCTGTCGCGGCTCGAGCGCGAGCGCGCCGCCGAGGTCGCGCAGCTGCGCTCCGCGCAGCACCGCGTGATGGAGCTCGAGGCGCAGCTCGCGGCGAGCCGCGACCGGCTGCCGCACCCGCGCGCGATGGCGGTGCGCGCGAAGCGCGTCGCCCGTCGCACGGTCGGGTCGCTGCTGCCCCGGCTGCGGAACCGCTAGTGCGGCTCGCGAACCCCGACGCGGTGCGCCGCGTCGTCGTCTTCTTCTTCTACGACGGCGACGGGGTCGCCGACGAGACGGTGCGCGTGCTGCTCGACGGCGTGCAGCCGCACTTCGAGCGCACGATCGTCGTCGTCAACGGCGCGCTCGACGACGCGAGCCGCGCCGAGTTCGCGCGCCGGCCCGGCACCGAGCTGCTGCAGCGCGACAACCGCGGCTTCGACTCGTGGGCGTACAAGACGGCGATCGAGCACATCGGCTGGGACGCCATGGCCGAGATCGACGAGCTCGTGCTCTACAACTTCACGATCCTCGGACCGGTCGCGAGCGTCGACGCGATGTTCGCCGACATGGATGCGCGCGACCTCGACTTCTGGGGGCTCACCGTGCACCACGGCGCCCCGTTCGACCCGTGGGGGCTGCTCGAGACGCCGACGCTGCCCGAGCACCTGCAGTCGCACTGGATCGCCGTGCGCGCGTCGATGCTGCAGTCGGAGCCGTTCCGCCGCTACTGGGACGAGCTGCCGCCCATCCCCGACTACGCGCACGCGGTCGCCAAGCACGAGGCGCGCTTCACGCACCACTTCTCGTCGTTCGGGTTCCGCTGGGAGCCGTTCGTCGACACCGCCGACCTGCGGCAGACCACCTTCTACCCGCTCAACTCGATGCCCGTCGAGCTCATCCGCGACCGCGGCTGCCCCGTGTTCAAGCGGAAGACGCTGTTCGCGGGCATCGACTCGGTCATCGACGAGCACGCGACCGGCAACGCGCGCGAGCTGTACCGGTTCCTCGCCGCATCGGGCCGCTACGACATGGGCGTGCTCGACCGGCACCTGGCGCGCTCGACGGATCAGCGGGACGTCTTCGAGACGATGCACGAGTGGCGGATCCTCGCGCCCGCGCTGGCACCCAAGCCCTCGACGGTCGCGCTCGTCGAGGCCTCCGAGGGCTGGCCGGAGCGCGTCGCCGCCGTGCGCGCCGCCGACCGCATCGTGCTCGCCGGCGCGCCCGGCACCCTCGCCGCGATCCAGGCGCGCGGCGACGTCCCCGACGGCGTCGAGCTCGCGGGCGTGCGCGCGCACCCGCTCGAGGCCCTCGCCGACGCCGAGGAGGAGCTCGCGATCCTCGCGCTCGCCGACGGCATCCCCGCAGAGCTGCCGGGGCTCGACCGCGACGACCGCCGCGCCGACGCGCTCGAGTCGCTCGGCCTCCCCGACCGCTTCGCCGATGCCGCCGCCGCCTTCGACGACGCATGGGTCGGCGCGCTCGTGACCGCGCCCGCGCTGCAGCGCGGCTGGTTCGGCGAGCTCGGCCACGAGGCCGAGGGCTCGACCGCCCGCCTCGAGCACGCGGCGAACCGCCTCGCGATCCGAGCGCGCTCGAACGCGCCGGTCGTGCCGCAAGCGGGCTCGGCGATCCTGCGCGGCCGCATCGCCACATCCCTCGGCGCTCGCGTGCGCGACGCCGCCGTCGACCTTCCCCGGCTGTCGGTCGACGAGTGGGCGCGGCTCATCGCGCTCGCCGTGCAGGACGAGGGGATGCGACCGCGCGTGTCGATCTCGCCTCGGCTCGCCGAGCAGCGGCTCTCGGTGATGCAGCACCAGCTGCGCGGGCTCGCTGGCGCCGTCGGGCGCGGCAGCGGCGAGTCCTACACGCAGCTGCTCGGCCGGCTCCGCTAGCGCGGCAGGAGCGCCCGCAGCTGGGCGGCGCGGCGGCCGATGCCCCAGCCTGTGACCTTCGTCAGCGCCTCGCCGATGATCGAGCCCGACATCTTCGACTCGCCCGCCTCGCGGTCGCGGAACTGGATGGGCACCTCGCTGATCGCCGCACCGGCATCGTGCGAGCGCACCGTCATGTCGATCTGGAAGCAGTAGCCGCGGCTCTCGAGCGAGTCGAGGTCGAGCCGCCGCAGCAGCGCGACGCTGTAGACGCGGTAGCCCGCCGTCATGTCGTGGGCGGGCACGCCGAGCATGAGCCGGGCGTAGAGGTTCGCGCCGCGGCTGAGCGCCTCGCGGCGCTTGGGCCAGTCGACGACGCTGCCGCCGGGCATCCATCGCGAGCCGATCACGAGCTCGTCGCCGGCGGCGGCGCGGTCGAGCATCGCGCGCAGCCGCTCCGGCGGGTGCGAGCCGTCGGCGTCGATCTCGATCACGTGCGTGTAGCCGCGCTCCATCGCGATCGAGAAGCCGTCGAGGTACGCCGCGCCGAGACCGAGCTTGCCGGGGCGGTGCCGCACGGTGATGCGCGGGTCGACGGCGGCCATGCGATCGGCGAGCGCGCCCGTGCCGTCGGGGCTCGCATCGTCGAGGATGAGCACGTCGAGCTCCGGCACCGCGGCGAGCAGCCGGTCGACCAGCACCGGGAGCGACTCGATCTCGTCGTAGGTGGGGATGAGCGCGAGCGCCTTGATCATGGATGGTCCCTTCATGGCTCATCGACGATCGTGCGGCAGTCGAGCGCCAGCTCACGATTGTACGGGGCGATGAGCAGGAGCTCCGGCCCCTGGCCGCTCCCGCAGCGCGCGGCCTGGCGCTCCACCTGCTCGCTCCAGGGCTCGACGCCGATGCGGTGGGAGCCGGTGTCGGGGGACTGCCACGCCATCGCGCCGATGAACGCGGCGAGGCCGAGCGCGAGCACGGGGCGGCCGATCGCGCGCCACCGGCCCGCGAGGCGCTCCGCGATGACCGACGCCGCGATCGGCACGATCGCCGCGAGCAGCATGCCGGCCGCGCCGCCGTAGCGGAGGTCGACGATCGCGGTCAGCCAGTCGTCGCCCTGCATCGAGGCGTACTGGAACTGCTCGATGGGCGACGCGAGCAGCGAGCCGCCGAACGACGAGGCCGAGGCGAGCAGCACGACCGCGCCGGCGATGCGCGCTCGCCACGAGCCGAGCACGATGACGACGAGCGCCGCGACCGCGAAGCCCGCGAGGATCGGGGCGGCCGCGAGCGGGCCCTGGCTCGCGAACGCCTCGCGGATGCCCTGCTCGGTCGGGCGCAGCGTCGGCATCACGACGTTGGCGAGCCAGCCCACGACGACGTCGGGGATGCCGATCGGCACCCCGTCGTAGCCGGCGCGCGGGGCGAGCAGCCAGGACAGCGCCTGCCCGGCGAGCCCGAGCAGGAAGCCGCCGATCACCGGCCACAGCAGCGGTCGGCGCACGTGGATGCGCAGCAGCAGCACCGGGAGCATGAGCAGCAGCTGCACCTCGGTCATCGCCGCGACGAACGCCGCGACCGCGACGACCCACGACTCGACGCGCGTCGCCGGCATCGAGAGCGCGATCCACACGCCGAGCCAGAGCATGAAGGTGTGGAGGTCGGCGAGGTTGCCGATGATCTCGGGCGCGACGAGCGGCACCACGACCGGCACGAGGCCGAGCGCGATCCGAGCGGGCAGCCACGGCACGGCCCAGCGCGCGAGCGGGATCGTCGCCGCGCAGACGAGCGCCGCGATGATCGCGCTCGACCAGAAGACGACGGCCGCGTAGCCGGCGAGCGGAGCGAGCGCGACGATCGCGCCCGCGAGCAGCCGCGGCAGCAGGTGCTGGTAGCCGGCGTAGGGCGCGAGGATCGACCCGGCCGGGTCCTCGAGCGCGCCGCGCAGGAAGATCGCCCCGTCCTCGGCCCAGACGACGTCGTGCTCGAGCGCGGGGATGCGCGCGACCTGGAAGGCGAGCGCGGCGGCGAAGACGGCGGCGGCGGCGGCCCACGCGAGCCACGGCCTGCGTGCGGTGCCCGACTCACGATCCAACGCCTGCTCCATCCGGTCCCGCTCCGATCGGAGCGCTTCGGCTCCCCGGCGAGACTACGACACGGCGGTCGCTCGACCGCCGCGTGCGAGAATCGCCGTCATGCTCGTGCGCGCCCCCCATCGGCTGCTCGCGACCTTCATCGTCCTGCAGCTCGCGTGCGGCGACCTCGTCCGGAACCTCATCGGCTGGCAGCTGTGGGCGGCGCTGAGCGCGGCGACGCTGCTGTGGGCGCTCATCGCCCTGCGCCAGAGCGGCGCGACCTGGCGGTGGCTGCCGGCGCCGCTGCTCACCTTCATCGGCGTCGCCGTCGCGACGCTCATCGTGACCCCGTATCCGCTCGCGACGCTCCTGGGGATCGCGCTGCTGCTCGTCCACGTGCTCGTCGCCGTCGTGCTCGCCACGCTGCCCCTCGACGCGCTGCTCGAGGTGCTCCATCGCTGCCTCCAGGGCCTGCTCATCGCGTCGCTCGCCTTCGAGGTCGGCGTCGCGCTCTTCGTGCAGGGGCCCGTCTACCCGATCTGGCTCGTGCAGGGCAGCGGCCTGCCGATGATCCCGTGGTCGACCGGCGGCATCTTCTGGGGCCACCGCATCCAGGGCATCACGGGCAACCCCAACCTGACCGCCATGCTCGCGCTGCTCGCCCTCATCATCGCGATCGGCCGGCACCGCGCGGGCCTCGATCGCAGGCTCTGGTGGGTGTGGACGGCGCTGCCCGTGATCGTGCTCGCCCTCACGCGCTCCATGACGGTGCTCGTGGCCGCGGTCGTCGTGCTGCTCTCGTTCTGGCTCGTCTACACCTGGCGCCGCCGCCCGCGGGGAGCCTTCCGGCCCGCCGTCGTGGTCGCGGCGGGGCTCATGGCCGTGCTCACCGCGTGGGCGATCAGCAACTGGGACCGCGTCGTCGAGGCACTCGGCCGCGAGGCGTCGATGGAGGACCGCTTCCAGATCTGGGCCGCGGCGCTCGACTGGTGGCGCGGCTCACCGCTGCTCGGCCGCGGCTGGCTCAGCTACTGGATGCCGTGGGTCGAGCCGTACGACCGGCTCGGGCTGCAGGACGGCATCCTCTACCTGCAGGCGCACAGCGTCTGGATCGACGTGCTCATGCAGGCGGGCATCCTCGGCGTGCTCGCGTGGGCGTGGCTCCTCGGTTCGACGATGCGCGGCGCAGGTCGCGAGCTCGCCGAGGCACCTGCCGGCGCCGGCCCGATCGCGGCCGTGCCGCTCATGATCCTCGTCGCCGAGGCCGTGCAGGGGCTCGCCGAGTCGCGCCCCCTCATCGAGCTCGGCATGGTGCTGCTGCTCGTGTTCGCGGTGCGCCAGGAACGGGCGCGCGTCGAGGTGGGGAGGCTGCGCACGATGGCCCTCCCGCTCCCCCTGCAGCACGACGAGTAGCATCGACGGTGATGGAGAACACCCAGACTGCGCAGCACATCCTCGTCACCGGCGCGGGCGGCTACGTCGGGCGGCATGTCGTCGCGGCGCTGCTCGACCGGGGCGCTCGCGTGACCGCCGTGGTCCGCCACTTCCGCGCGTACCGCATCGACGAGCGGGCGACCGTCGTCGAGGCCGACCTGCTCGACCCGAGCACCGACCTCGACGCGCTCATCGAGGACCGACCGGATGCCGTCGTGCACCTCGCGTGGGAGGCGGGCTTCGCCCACAACTCCCCCGTGCACATGCTGCGGCTCTCCGACCACTTCCGCGTGCTGCGGCACTTCGCGCACGCCGGGATCACGCGCCTCGCGATCCTCGGCACGATGCACGAGATCGGCCGCCACGAGGGCGCGATCACGGCCGAGACGCCGACCGCTCCAGCCTCGCTCTACGGCATCGCGAAGGACGCGCTGCGTCGCGCCGTGTTCGCCGACCTCGGCGACGCGACGATCCAGTGGCTGCGGGCGTACTACATCTACGGCGACGACCGGAACAACCAGTCGATCTTCACGAAGCTGCTCGAGGCGGCCGAGCAGGGCAAGCGCACCTTCCCCTTCACCTCCGGCAAGAACGAGTTCGACTTCATCCACGTCGATGAGCTGGGCCGCCAGATCGCCGCGGTCGCGATGCAGGACGAGCTCGCCGGGGTCGTCAACGTCTGCTCCGGCGAGCCGGTCTCGCTCGGCACGCAGGTCGAGCGCTTCATCGCCGACCACGGGCTCGACATCCAGCTCGAGTACGGCGCCTTCCCCGACCGCCCGTACGACTCGAAGGTCGTCTACGGCGACGCCACGGAGATCCGCGCCCTGATGGCGAAGCAGGCATGACCGAAGCCGGCGACCGCGACCGGATCGAGCTGCAGCAGCAGATCGACAGCCTGCGGGCGCAGCTCGAGCAGGCGGAGGCCCGCGCCGAGCGGCCCGACGCGTGGGACCCCAAGGTGTGGGCGTCGCGAGCGAGCCGGATCGGCTCGATGGGCGCGCGCGCCGTGCGCCGGGCGAAGGCGGCGGCGAGCGGACCGCGCGCGAAGCGCGCCACCGACCGCAGCCGGCCGTCGTCGTTCCCCGCGTGGCAGCGCCGGCTCGAGGGCGCACGCTTCGTGGGCTTCCCGACGCACTGGCGCGAGCGCACAGGCCCTGCTGCGCCCGCCCCGATCGCGGTCGTGCTGCACTGCCACTACGCCGAGCTGCTCGACGAGCTCCTCGCGGCGCTGCCGACCATCGGCGAGCCCTTCGACCTCTACGTCACGAACTCCTCCGGCGAGACCATCACGGCCGCGCGGCTCGCCGCCGCCGGCGCCGCGCACGCCGAGGTGCTCACCGTCGAGAACCACGGCCGCGACATCTGGCCGCTCGTGCAGGTCGTGAACGCCGGCATCCTCGATGCCTACGACGTCGTGCTCAAGGTGCACACGAAGCGCAGCGAGTGGCGCGAGTCTCACGGCGAGCTCTCGGGATCCGGCGAGGAGTGGCGCGCGGCGCTCGTCGGCTCGCTGCTCGGCTCGCCCGAGCGCACGTCCGCGATCGTCGAGGCGTTCCGGCGCGACCGGTCGATCGGGATCGTGACCGCCGACGGCAGCGTCGCCGGCCCGGAGCACTGGGGCTCGAACCTCGACCTCGTGCGCGGCTTCCTCGAGCGCCTGTCGATGCCGCTCGAGCCCGACGACCTGCGCTTCGCGGCCGGCTCGATGTACTGGATCCGCGGGTTCCTGCTCCAGTCGCTCCGCGCGCTGCGCATCGATCGCGCCGACTTCGAGGAGGAGGCCGGCCAGATCGACGGCACGGCCGCGCACGCCGTCGAGCGCATCATCGGCATCGGCGCGGTCGAGGCCGGCATGGACGTGCTCGAGCTGCACGACCTCGACGGTCGCGGCGATCGCGCATCCGTCGACGGCCGAGTGGTCGCCTTCTACCTGCCGCAGTTCCACCGCACCGCCGAGAACGACCGGTGGTGGGGCGCCGGCTTCACGGAGTGGGCGAACGTCGCGAAGGCGAAGCCGCTCTACCCCGGCCACCTCGTGCCGCTCATGCCGGGCGAGCTGGGCTTCTACGACCTCGCGCTCGACGAGGTGCGGCAGCGCCAGCGCGACCTCGCGGCCGCGCACGGCATCGCGGGCTTCATGTACTACCACTACTGGTTCGCCGGGCGACGCGTGCTGGGGCTGCCGCTCCAGCGGCTCGCCGACGGCGATGTCGACCAGCCGTTCTGCGTCATGTGGGCGAACGAGAACTGGACGAGGCGCTGGGACGGGCTCGACGCCGACGTGCTGGTCGGCCAGGACTACGACCGCGTGCCGGCGACCGAGTTCATCGAGGACATCCTGCCGATGCTGCGCGACCCGCGCTGGATGCGCGTCGACGGCGCCGCGATCGTCGCCGTCTACAAGATCGGCACGGTCCCGGATGCCGCAGCCACGATCGCGCACTGGCGCGAGCGGGCGCGCGCGGAGGGCGCGGGCGAGCTGCACGTGCTCGCCGTCGACATCGGCGAGCAGATGGGCGGCCTCCCCCGCCCCGAGCTCGTCGACCTCGCCGACGGCACGCTCACCTTCGCGCCGCACAACCTGCCGTGGATCGCGTCGGATCGCGCCGCCGAGGTGGACGAGCGATTCGCCGGCAACCTCATGGGGTACCGCGGCACGGCGGACGCCGCGATCGCGCAGCTGGCCGACCTCGACGAGCACCACCACCCCGGCGTGATGGTGACGTTCGACAACACCGCGCGCAAGCAGTGGACGCCGATGGCGTTCACGGGCGCGAACCCGTGGACGTTCCGGCGTTGGCTTGCCGCCGCGCTCGAGGCGCAGGCGGATCGGCCGCTCGAGCGCCGCATCGTCTTCGTCAACGCGTGGAACGAGTGGGCCGAGTCGGCCGTGCTCGAGCCCACCGAGCAGTTCGGGCAGACCTACCTGCTCGCCTGCCGGCAGGTCGCGCCGCCGCGCTGACCGGGGGCGTCGAGCTCCCGTCATCGCCGCCTGCGACGCGGCTACCGCAGAGAGAGGGCGATGCGCTCGAAACTCGCGCGCATGCGAGCGCATCGCCGTATCCCTGTCTGGCGGAGGCGCGCCTCCACGCGCTGCCCGCGAAGGGGCCGCCGGCGACGCCGGCGACCCCTCTCACTGCGCGGTGGTCAGTTCGACCAGGTGGCGCCGTTCGGGATCGCGTTGATGATCGTGCGGTCGACGTCGACGATGCGGTTCCAGCCGTTCAGGCGCGTGAGCGCCGGCCCGCCGAGCCAGTGGCGCACGCCTGCCTCGACGTAGTACACGCGGCCGTCGGCGCCACGGATGAACGGCGTCATCGGCGTCGTCGAGATGCGGAGGCGCTCGCACAGCCCGGCGCTCAGCTGCGTGAACGCGGCCGCCGGGTAGAGTGCCCGCACGTCGGCCGCCATCGGGCGCAGCGATCCGCCCACGGCCGCGTAGGCCGTCGTGCCGCACAGCAGCAGCGAGGAGGGCAGCTTCGGCGCGGTCGGGAACGCCGCGATCGCCTGGTTCGGCATGCGCGTGCTGTCGGTCGTCAGGCCCATCGATCGCGCCGTGGCGAAGTCGCCCAGGTGCAGCAGCCGGTCGCCGTCGGCCATCCAGACCTCGCCGCGGCCCTCGGTCGTGACGAGCGAGCCGGGCGTGTAGACGGGCCGCACCCACGCACCCTCGGGGATGCGCTGCATGAGCGCCGCGGGCAGCAGGATCCTCGGCGTCGTGCTCCCGCCGACGGCCGCGAAGGTCGCGCCCGAGTCGATGTAGCGGCGCTGGCCCGCCTCGAGCAGGTACGTGCGCCCGGCCGCGTCGTAGATGAGCGGCGTCGCCGCCTGGGTCGAGATCGTGAGGCTCGAGCCGAGGCTCGAGAGCGTGATCTCGCGCAGGCCCCACGCCGACTTGACCGCGGTCGACGAGAACGGGTGGAGGCTGCCGTTCACGGCGACGTACGAGACCTCGCCGATGCGGATGCCGGCCGAGTTGAGCACGCCCTGGCGGCTCTCGAGCCCGTTGATGATGCCGGCCGAGACCTCGGTGATGCGGGTCGGCAGGCCCAGCGCCGTGACGAAGTCCATGCTCGCGACGTGGATGCCGTTGCCGCCGTCCATGAGGTACACGGCTCCCGAGGGTCCGCGCACGAGCGTGCCGTCGGCGTACGAGGAGCGCATGGGGACCGCGTCGATCGCGTTCCGCGACACCTCCCACACCTTCGACGGGACTGCGAAGTTGCGCACGTACCAGTCCATCGCCGTCGCCGACATCTCCTCGGCGTAGCCGTGCGAGAGCAGGTAGGTCGTGCTGGAGCCGTAGGGGCGCGCGAAGTGCGGACCGGTCGGCGCACCGGCCGTCGCCACGGTGGCGCTCAGCCCGTCGGGCACCTGCGTGAAGTAGTCGGCGCCGCCGTAGTGCTGCGGGTCGACGCGCATCGCGCCGCCCGTCGTCAGCACCCACGAGCCCGAGCTGTCGCGGAAGCGGTCCGGCAGCGCGCCGGCGGTGGCCGGCAGCAGCGCGAGCGAGCGGTCCTCGAACTTCGGCGCGAACCAGAGGAACTCGAGGCCGATGTGCGAGGGGTCGGAGGTGTAGACCCGGCCGTCCGCCGAGACGACGCGGTTCTGCAGCCAGTTGCCGCTGCGCACGACGTCGCCTGCCGCGACCACCGGGTGGCCGATCGGGATCGACGCGATCACCGCGGTGTCGATGCGGCTCGGCGCCGCGCGGTAGCCGAAGGGGGCGACGCGGAGCGGGTCGGTGAGCTGCCTGCGGGTGCCCGACTGCACGAGCCAGAAGGCGCCGTCCTCGGTCGTGACGAGGTCGTTGAGCGTGCCCATCTTGAGCAGGCGCGCCTCGTGCCCGACCTCGAGCGACGGCATGTCGCCGCACTCGAGCTTCCACACGGCCATCTGCGCGCACGACTGGAAGTGGAACAGCTGGCTGTTGTCGACGAGGTAGACCGCGCCGTTCGCGGCGCGCACCGTGCGGCCGAGGTCGGGGCCGGAGGGGATGGCCGCGAGCGCGGCGGGCGTGCGGTCCTCGGAGGCGCCGAGCTGGCGGTACTCGGCGAGGATCGCGGTGCTCGGCACGTAGTACTTGCGGCCCGCGCTCACGAGGAAGATGCGGCCGTTCGACGTGTCTCGGGCGAAGGCGCCGCCGGCGACGGCGGTCGGGTCGCCGAACCAGTCGGTCCACATGCGCCAGGTGTTGCGGTTGCCGTACGCCGAGCACGCGTCGCCCGTGCCGTACAGGTTCGCGAGCGCGGCCGCGTTGGGCTGGTACGGCGTGTAGTTGTAGAGGCCCGCGGTCGCGGTGTTGCGGATGAGCACGGGGCTCGAGCCGCACGCGAAGTTCGGGTTGTAGAGCACGTTGTTCACGACGCCCGCACGGTGGTTGTAGCTGCCCGGATGCGCCGCGTAGCGCTGGAACTGCCGGGCACCGTAGTACACCTGGTAGAAGAAGCCGCCGACGCTCGGGTCGCACGGCGCGGTGTCGGGGCATCCGAACCCGGTGGCCTTCGAGTAGCGCGTCGCGTTCGGTGACCGGTGCGTGACGAGCGACTGCTCCTTCTCGAGCAGCACGAGCAGGAAGCGCTGCGAGATGTCGCACGCCGCGCCGACGCGCGCGATGATGCTCGCGGCGGTCTCGCTCGACAGGCCGGGGAGCGCGTCGCAGTAGGCGTCGGCGCGCATGCTCGGCGTGCCCTGGCGGTAGGTGTCGAGGCACGTGTAGCCGGCGGTGCAGCCCGGGTGCTTGGCATCGATGAACGCCTGCACCTGCGCGGCCGTCATGGCTCCGCCGTCGAAGAACTGCTCGTCCGAGACGATGTAGCCGGGGTCGAAGTTCGAGGCCGTAGCGGCTGCCGCGTCGTCAGCGACGCCGACAGGGGTCACCACCGTCAGGAGCGCGCCGACGAGCGAGGCGACGACCGAGGCGACGATGAGTCGGGGGCGCAAGCGCATCCTTCAACCGTTCATAGAGGGTTAGAGTCGCACTCAGGGTACATGCAGGACGCGGCCTGCCAAGGCATTGCTCCGGCTACTGCGCCGCGCGCGGCATCGTCATCGACGCGTCGAGCACCATCGAGCCGCCCGCGGCCCGCGGATGACCGCTCGTGACCTGGAACCGCAGCGACCGCTCGAGGGCGTCGAACGTGCGCGTCTTGTGGTGGTCCTTGACGTCGGCGTTCACGTCGAAGAGGTCGGGCATGAGCGCGAGCCGGTCGATCTTGATGTCGAGCGAGCCCGAGCCCGCCTCGATGCTGTCGGGCACGGCACCGGCCGCGAGGCCGTCGTAGCTCCACAGGTGCTTGCCGCCCGCGGTCGCGAGGCTCACGCCGAACACGGGGCGCTCGACGCGCTGCCGCGCCGTGTAGCGCACGCGCAGCGCGACGGCGGAGCCGGTCGGCGCCGACTCGATCGGCTGCCCCTCGGCGTCGAGCAGGTGGATGTCGTCGATGCGGATCTCGCCCGTGCCGTAGCGCTTCCCGCCGCCGACCGCCTCCTCGGCGCCGTGGCCGACGTCGGAGTAGCGGTCGACGATGTCGGACGCGTCGCCGATCGCCTGCAGCGTGCCGTGGTCGAGCCACGCGGCCTGATCGCAGAAGCTGCGCATCTGCTCGACGCCGTGGCTCACGACGACGACGGTGCGGCCCTCGTCGCGGAACTGCGCGAACTTGTCGAGGCACTTGTCCTGGAACTCCATGTCGCCGACCGCGAGCACCTCGTCGACGAGCAGCACGTCGGGCTCGACGTGGATCGAGACGGCGAAGCCGAGCCGCACGTACATGCCGGACGAGTAGTTCTTGACGGGCTGGTCGATGAACGCTTCGACGCCGGAGAAGTCGACGATCTGGTCGAACTTGCGGTCGATCTCCTGCCGCGACATGCCGAGGATCGAGCCGTTGAGGTAGACGTTCTCCCGCCCCGAGAGCTCGGGGTGGAAGCCGGAGCCGACCTCGAGCATCGCCGCGACCCGGCCGCGGGTCGTGATCGAGCCCGAGTTGGGGTTGAGGATGCGCGCCATGCACTTCAGGAGCGTCGACTTGCCCGAGCCGTTGCGGCCGAGCAGGCCGAACGTCGTGCCCTGCGGCACGTCGAACGTGACGTCCTTGAGCGCCTGGAACGAGTTGTACTTCGCACGGCGACCCGAGAGCACGGTCGCCTTGAGCGACTGGTTGCGGTCGGAGTAGACGCGGAAGTGCTTCGACACGTGATCGACGCTGACAGCGGGCTCGCTCATCAGATCTCCTCGACGATGTTGCGGGCGAGCTTGCGGAACACGAGCGAGCCGATGATGAGCGAGATCGCCGACCAGGCGATCAGCTGCAGCCAGACGTCCCATCCCGGCACGGTGAAGTCGTAGAGCACGTCGCGGTAGGCGGAGAGGAAGCGCTCGGCCGGGTTCAGCTCGAAGAGCGTCACGAGCGGGAGCGAGAGCCCGTTCTCCTCCTCGAGCGCTCGCTCGGCGCCGCGGACGATGTCGACCGAGAACATGACGCCGGAGGCGTACATCCACACCTGCGCGAGGATCGTCCAGAGGTGCTGCAGGTCGCGGAAGTACACGCTCGCGACCGACAGCAGCAGGCCGATGCCGAGCGCGAAGATGCACGTGAGGACGAGCAGCGGCACGAGCAGCACCGCGTAGAGGAGCACCGCGGGGCCGCCGATGACGAGCATGATCACGAGCAGCACGAGCAGCTCGGTCGCGAAGGTCGACGCCTTCGCGAGCACCGTCGAGACGACGAGCACCCAGCGCGGGAAGTAGACCTTGGTCAGCAGCCCGGCGTTGCTCATGAGCGAGCCCATGCCGGCCGAGATCGAGCCCGAGATGAAGCCCCAGACGATGACGCCGACGCCGATCCAGGCGGGGAAGAACTCGATGCCCGAGTTCTCGCCGGGCGCGACCTGCACGCGCAGGATGAGCCCGAAGACGAGGGAGTACACCGCGATCTGCGCGACGGGGTTGATGAGCGACCACACGCGTCCGAGGGCGGTGCGCTTGTACTCGGCTCGGATCTCACGCAGCGTCAGGTTCTTGAGCAGGTTGAACGTGATGTCGCGCTCGGCGCGCGAGCCTGGCTTCGTGTCGGTCATCGTCCTCCGTAGGGCGCCCGGAAGCGCGCGCACGATCGATCAGACTAGCACCGGGGTCCCGGCGCCCGGCAGGTCACGGCACCGGGCCGACCCCCGGCACGAGCGCGAGGTACCGCTCGGTCATCACGAGCAGCACGACATCCGCGTCGATCTCGGCCGCGAGCGCGCGCACGTCCGGCATGTCGGCGGGCCGGTCGAGCGCGTGCTCGACCTGCATCGTCTCGGCGAAGGTCGCGTGCAGCGGCGGGCCGAGGGCGTTGCCGGTCGAGTCCCGCAGCACGAGGGCGACGTGATCGGTCGCGGCGCCGTCGGTGCGGGTCGTCGCGGGCAGCTGCAGCATGTCGAGCTGCGCGTTCGCGTCGAGCTGCTCGGTGGTGCCGTCCGCGAGCGAGACCTCCATCGGCGGGACGGGCTCGGCGTAGGTCGGCACCGTCCAGTCGGGGCCGGGCTCCCCCGTCCAGCCGGCACCCCCGTACTCGCTGTGATCGGTCGTGCGCGTGACGCCCTCGACCTCGGGAGCCGTGACATCCGCGAGCGAGGGCGAGACCTCGCGCATGCAGTCGGCGAGCGCCTCGAACGCGACCTGCGCGCCGTAGTCGGTCCAGTGGCTGTTGAGCGGGCTGTAGAGGGGGTGCTCATCGTCGGCCGCCTCCATCGCGGCGCGCACGTCGACGATCGGCAGCTCCGGATGCGCTGCGAGCAGCTGGTCGAGCACGGTCGGTCCGAGCAGTCCCTCCGTCCACGCCGGCAGCGCCTCGGGCACCGTCTCCCACTTCGCCGGGGCCACGAGCACGAGCAGCTCCCGGCCGTCGGCGTCGAGCTCTGCCCGCAGGTTCGCGAGGTGGCCGTTCCATGCTGCCACGCGGTCGTCGGTCAGCTCGAAGCGACCGAGCGCCTGCGAGATGTTCTCGGAGTGCGGCTCGCCGAGCAGCAGGTGCCCGCCCTGGCCCTCGACGAAGTAGCCCTGCAGCCCAGCGGCGTGCTGCTGGAAGGCCGCCTCGGCGGCGGCGGGGTCGGCGTCCCAGGGGTCGGCGGCACCCTCGCGCTCGAAGGCGGGCGAGCAGGACTCGGGCAGCGGCTCCCCCGGCGGCGCGGTCGGGCTCGGCAGCGCGACCCCGTACGGGTGCGCGGCCTTCCAGACGTAGCCGCCGACGAGCGCGACCGCGGCGGCGAGGAACAGCACGATGAGCGGCACGAGGCGGAGCCGCGACCAGTGGGACGGCCGCACCTCCTGGTCGGGCGGCAGCTCGCGCAGCGCGCTCACGACGAGGCCTCGGCGCGCATGCGGGCCGCGCGCGGCGTCGACGAGAACCGCGGGTCGACGAGCCCATCGGCGAGCCGGTTCCACGCCGGATCGACCCACCGGTCGAGCAGCGACCGCAACCATCGCGGCGTCCAGTTCTTGAGGCTCATCGCCGGCTTCTCGATCAGGTGCCACGAGCCGAAGGCGAACACGTGCACGACCGCGACGATCACGAGGTGGTAGACGAACCAGCCGAGGTTGTGGAGCCCCGCGGCCGCGCCGACCTGCATGAGCGGCCAGGCGAAGATGTACACGCCGTAGCTGAGGTCGCCGTGCTTCTCCCAGTGCTGCAGCTTCGTCGCGCGCACGGCGAACCACATGAGGAAGTACGAGAAGGCGTGCATGCCCCAGATGTTCCAGCCGCCGAAGGCGTACGCGGCGATCGCGAGGCCGAGCGCGCCGAGGGCGAGCCGGTCGTCGATCGGGATCACGTGCTGCCAGATCGCGAAGAGCATCCCGAACGCGAACGGCCCGAGGAACATGAGCATGAACGGGTCGGCGAAGATCGGGAACCACGCGGCCACGTCGCCGGCGCCCGACCACTGGAGCGCGTTCAGCAGCAGGATGATCGTGGCGAACGCCGTCGTCAGCCAGCGGTAGGCGAGCACGCCGACGAGCCCGAGCAGGCCGACGATGATGTACGCGAAGAACTCGTACTGCAGGGTCCAGGCGGAGCCGTTCCAGTCGTAGCCGCCGTGGAGCTGCGCGTACGGCAGCGTCGACCCGGCCTCGGCGATGTTCCGCTGGCCGAGCATGAGCCAGACGTTCGACAGGAAGTACGTGAACGGCGACTGGGTCGGCGCATCCCAGTACCCGTCGATCGACCCGGTCTCGAGCACCCACGCGACCGGCCCGAACAGGAACGCGGTCGCGAGCAGCGCCGCCCAGAAGGCCGGGAAGATGCGCATCGCCCGACGCCACATGTAGCGGAAGATCGTCGATCGGCCCATGCGCGAGAGCGTGATGAGGAAGCCGGAGAAGAAGAAGAACCCGGCGACGGCGACGCCGCCGAGCGACTGCTCGTCGGAGATCTGCGAGCCGAGGTCGTGCCCGCCGTAGAAGCCGCCGAGGGGTCCCGCGTGGCTGAAGATGACGGCGAACGCGAGCAGCCACCGGAGGAAGCCGATGCTGTTGCCGCGAGGGTCGAACGACTCCTTGAGGGTCGTGGCGGTCACCTGCCGAGCACCCGTCGAGCGCCGCGGCGGGCCACGCGGGCGGCGCGCAGCGGCACGAGCAGCGCGCGCGCCGTGCTCGGGCTCGCGTCGGCGATCGCGCGCTTGATCCCGGCGATGCCGTTCGAGCCGCGCACGTGCGCCTGCACCCACGCGATCTGCTCGCTCGGCCAGCCCGGCACGCCCTCCGACATCGCGTCGAGCTTGTACTCGAGCCGCGAGTGGCTGACCGCCGCGTTGCGCGTCGTCATCACCGTGCGCACCTCGAAGCCCGCGCCGAGCACCGCGTAGGCGAAGAGCCGCTCGAGCGTGTGCGGGAGGCCGCCGTCCTCGTAGCCGGCCTCGGTCGGGAAGTCCTCCCACGAGAAGCCGGCGTCGACGAGCAGCCGCAGCGCCTCCGGGCGGGCGATGAACATCGAGCCGTACGCGGCGAGCGGGCTGCGGTCGTCGATCGGCACCGCGATGCCGAGCTGCGCGGCGAGGCGCGCGGCGGGCTCGCGGTTGGCGAACCAGCCGCGGCCCATGGTCGGGAAGCCCGAGTGGATCATGGGCGGGAACACCATGCCGAGGCCGGGCCGCTCGACGAACAGCCGCAGCAGGTTGCGCACGTAGCCCGGCGAGCCGAGCAGGTTCTCGAACAGGTGCGCCTTGAAGTGGGCGGCGGGGCTCGCGCCGTTCTGCGGGCTCCGCTTGGAGTGGAGCTTGACGATGAGATCGAACCGGTCGGAGCGCAGCACGTCGCCGCAGCCGAGCAGGAAGGCCGAGACGTCGCGCCCGCGGTTCGAGTCGACGACGCGCACCTCGTCGCCCGAGCGGCCCGCTGCCTCCAGCGCCGCCTCGAGCCGCTCGCGCTTCTCGTCGGTGTCGGTCGTCGCGATGAGCGTCCAGCCCGCAGGGAGCCTGCTCGCCTGCAGCAGGATCTCGTCGAGCATGTCGTCGTAGTAGAGGTGCGCGAGCACGCCGATGCGCAGGCCAGAGACGTCGGCGTCACCGGTGTCGACATCCGGCATGATCTCGAGCGTCGCGAGGTTCGTCGCGAGGTCGCGCGGCTTCGACGTGCGCGCCATGTCGCGGTAGACGAGCTCCATCGGGTAGCCCGCGGCGACCATCCGGTCCTCGACGTCGCGCGGCATGACCGCGAGCCCGTCGTGGTAGAGCGGGTCGTGGAAGAACAGGCGCCGCTTCACGATCGGCAGGCCGTCGTCGATCATCTGCGTCGGCACGTCGAAGACCGGGTGCTGGGCGCCGTAGTCGGAGGCGGGGAACGCCGTCGCCGAGCCGAAGCCGCGCGCCTCGAACCAGCTCGTGAAGCGCGACTCGTGCTGGGTGATCGACGCCTCGTACGAGTCGATCACCGGCATCGTCGACCAGTACTCGCGCCAGGCGTCGCTCGTGACCATGCGCCGGCGCACGGCGATCCAGTGCGACTGGATGTGCCGCGGCATGACGCCGGTGCCGGTGTACGGATGCGGTCGCACCTCCGCGTGGTCGGTGACGCCCCAGAAGTCGACGTCGGTCGCGTCCATCCGGGCGAAGAGCTCGTCGTACGAGCCGATGGGCCCGTAGAACGTGTAGTTCATGAGCACGATCTCGTCGAAGTCGGCGAGCCGGTCGGCGTTCCGCTCGAGGATGTCGCGGTACGCGCCGACGTCGAAGCCGGTGTTCTCGCGCTCCCACACGCTGTCGGCGACCTGCTCGAGCGCGACGCGGCTCTCGGTCGTGAGGGCGGAGTTCGAGACGATCGCGATCTCGTCGGCGTGCGGGCGCAGCGCGCGCAGATGGTGGGTCACGTGCTCGCCGACGAGGCCGTCGGGGTCGTAGACCAGGAAGAACACCGCTCGGCGCATGAAGGGGACCTCGCTCACCGGCGCGAATCGCTCGCGCCGCCCTCCAGGGTACCGACCGCCCGGAACCCCACCGACTAGGCTTGACGGGCCCGCGGGACCCGCTCGAGCGGGCCGCGTGGGCCACGTCGCTGGCCGGACAACTGGGGGTGCCGTGCAGGATCGACCGCTGGTCGTCGTGCTGCTCGCGACCCACAACGGCGCAGCCTTCCTCGGCGAGCAGCTCGACTCGATCCTCGCGCAGCGCGACGTCGACGTGCGGATCGTCGTCTCCGACGACGGATCGACCGACGCGACGCCGGCGCTCCTCGCGGGCTACGCCGCCGATCCGCGCATCGAGCTGCTGCCGGCCGGCGCCTACGGCTCCGCGCACGCGAACTTCCTGCGGCTCATCCGCGACGCCCCCGTCGAGGGCGCGGCGGCGATCGCCTTCTCCGACCAGGACGACGTCTGGAACGACGAGCGGCTCGCGAAGCAGCTAGAGCAGCTCGAGACCGCGGACGCGGTGAGCGCGAACGTCATCGCGGTCTTCGAGGACCGCCGCGTGCTGCTCGACAAGGCCCAGCCGCAGCGCGAGCTCGACTTCGTGCTCGAGAGCGCCGGTCCCGGCTGCACGTTCGTGCTCTCCCCCGCCGCGTTCGAGCTCGTGCGGCACGTCGTGCGCACCGACCCGGAGGCCGGGGCCGCGCCGATGCACGACTGGCTCGTCTACGCCGTCGTGCGCGCGGCGGGCATGCGCTGGCACATCGACCCTGCCCCCGTGATCGACTACCGCCAGCACGCCTCGAACGTGACCGGCGCGAACGTCGGCTGGCGCCAGGCCCGCACGCGGCTGCAGCGGATGCGGTCCGGCGGCTTCCGCAGGCAGGCCGCGGTCGTCGCGCGCATCGCGTCGCGCGTCGCCGAGGGCGACGCCCGCGCGCGGCTCGTCGCGCTCGCGGCGCTGCTCGAGCGCGATGACGCCCGCGCGCGCCTCACCCTCCTGCGCGGCGTCGGCAGCCTGCGGCGACGCGCGTCCGAGCGCGTCGCGCTCGCGGGCATGCTGCTGCTCGGCGTCTGGTGAGCCGCTCCGCCGCCCCGCGCTGGGACCGTGGAGCTGCGCGCGTCAGCGCTGGGCGCGGGAGCGCTCCAGCAGCCGCACGAGGTAGCGGCCGTACCCGCTCTTCACGAGCGGCTGCGCGAGCTGCTCGAGCTGCGCGTCGTCGATCCACCCGGCACGCCAGGCGATCTCCTCGATGCATCCGATCTTGAAGCCCTGACGGTCCTCGATGACCCGCACATACTCGCTCGCCTGCATCATCGACTCGAAGGTGCCGGTGTCGAGCCACGCGACGCCCCGGTCGAGCACCTGCACCTGCAGCTTGCCCGCCTCGAGGTAGCGCTCGTTGACCGTCGAGATCTCGAGCTCGCCGCGAGCCGACGGCTCGATCGTCTTCGCGATCTCGATCACGTCGTTGTCGTAGAAGTAGAGGCCCGGCACGGCGTAGTCGCTCTTCGGCTGCACCGGCTTCTCCTCGATGGAGAGCGCCTTGAAGTCGTCGTCGAACTCGACCACGCCGTAGGCGGTCGGGTCGGCCACCTGGTAGGCGAAGATGACGCCGCCGTCGACCTCGTTGTGCGTGCGCAGGCTCGAGCCGAGGCCCGTGCCGTGGAAGATGTTGTCGCCGAGCACGAGCGCGACCGAGTCGTCGGCGATGAACTCCTCGCCGATGATGAACGCCTGCGCGAGGCCGTCGGGCGAGGGCTGGACGGCGTACTGGATGTCCATGCCGAGGCCAGATCCGTCGCCGAGCAGCGCCTTGAACTGGTCGTGGTACTCGGGCGTCGTGATCACGAGCACCTCGCGGATGCCGGCCATCATGAGCGTCGACAGCGGGTAGTAGACCATCGGCTTGTCGTAGATGGGCATCAGCTGCTTGGAGATGCCCTTCGTGATCGGCCACAGCCTCGTGCCCGAGCCGCCAGCCAGGATGATGCCGCGCACGTGCCCTGCCCCTCTGCGACCACCCGGCCGCGTCCGAGCGAGTCTAACCCGCGAGCTCGCGGGCGATCCGTCGACCGCTCAGCCGCAGCGCGCGTACGCGGCGGTCGCCTGGCCGAGGGTCGGCTCGCCGCCGAGCAGGATGACCCGGTCGGGCCGCAGCTCGAGGAGCGCGTCGAGCGTCGCGCCCGGCATGCAGTCGCGCCGGGCGAGGAGCATCGGCACGCCCTCCGCACCGGCCGCCGCGGCGCCGGCGAGCGCGTCGGCGTAGGTCTCGCCGCTCGCGATGTAGACGGTGTCGACGGGCGGGAACAGCGCGGTCAGCAGCGCGGCCGTCTCGAACCGATCGGCTCCCGCGAACCGCTCGACCTCCGCGCCCGGCGGGATGCCGAGGAACGTGCCGTTGCCGAGCGCATCCTCACCGCCCAGCAGGGCGACGTAGTCGGGGTCGATGTGCTGGAGCGCATCCCACGGCATCGACGGGGGCTCGATCCTGCCGCCGTCGCTCAGCAGCATCGGGGCATCCAGCAGCGCCGCCGCCGGCCCGCCGGCGAGCCCGTCGGGGAAGCGGAAGGCGTTGGTCAGGAACGCCGCGGACGTCTCCGCATCGGGGTAGACCCGCTGCCAGAGGAAGGAGTTCGTGTCGAAGCGGCCGCCGCCCTGCACCCGGACGACCTCGCGGGTGGGATCGAGCTCCCGCACCGCGTCCTCCGCCGCGATCGAGACGCTCGGCCAGCTGCCGACGATCACGACCGTCGACGGGTCGAGCCGCTGGATCTCGGCGGCCGTCGCCGGCGCCAGGCTCGCTCCCGGCGTCAGGAGCACGGGGCCGCCCTCCTCCGCGGCGGCGGGGCCCGCCATGATGCCGTCGACGAACCCCTCGCCGGTGACGAGGTAGGCGATGTCTGCGCCGTCGGGGAAGACGTGCTCCGAGACGCGCGCGGCGGTCTGGTAGCGGTCCGGAGCGGCCAGCCGCTCCGTCGCGGGCAGCGCGGCCATCGCGTCGGCCGCCGGCGGCGCCGCTGCGAGCGCGGACGCGAGCACCGCGACCGCGAGCACCGCGCCTGCGACCGCTCTCCCTCGACGCGGGTGGGATGGGCTGTGGGATGTCGAGCGGTCGAGCACGGCGAACCTCCTCGTCGAGATCCTGCGCGCATCGTAGCGTTCTTGGACGGCGTCCGGAATCCCCGGATCAGCCCTCGCGCGCCGCCTTGAGCGCCGCGAAGTCGGCGCAGATGCGGGCGACGTCCGCGGGCTCGAGCGACTGCGCGAGCTGCTCGTCGTTGGCCCGTCCCGCGACGTTGAGCTGGTAGAGCCCGGTCGCCTGCGTCGCGGGCACGAAGGGGAAGTTGCGGGCCTGCTCCTCGACCTGCGCGGTGCGGATGCCCATGCCCACCGCGGTCGCGTTGATCCACACGTCGTCGGCGCGCGGAGCGCGCTCGAGGAAGGCCTCGCCGCGCTCGCGCAGCCGGTCGAGCAGCGCTGGCGGCAGGATCTGCCCCGAGACGCCGGTGCCGAAGTGGGCGAAGCTCGGCGACGTCCCCGAGGCCGGCATCCACAGGTGGTACGGCCAGACCGCGCCGTCGGAGCACTGCATCTCGTGCACCCGGAAGCCGTGCACGAGCTCAGGCCGCGCGCGGTGCGCCTCGACGAGCACGCGCAGCCACCGCCGCGGGTAGATCATGTCGTCGTCGGCGACCGTGAGCGGCAGCTCGTGCGAGGCCGTCGCCGCGACGTGCGGCCAGTACTTCGCGTGCACGCGCAGCCCCGGCTTCGCGGGCAGGATCTCGAGCCCGCGCCGCTGCAGCCGGCGCAGCGGACCGGGCAGCGGTGCGGCGAGCTCCGCCTCGTCGAGGAACAGCACGAGCCGCCGCGGCAGCCGCTCCCCGCGCGCGATCGACTCGAGGGCGACCCAGACGAGCCGGATGCGCGGGCCGTGCGTCGTCATCGAGACGACGGCCTCGCCGCGCGGGTCGACGACGCGCCGCCTCGAGGTCGCGTTGGCGACGCGGAGGCCGGCGATCTCGCGCAGCAGCTCGGGGCTCGGGCGATCGTCCTGCGCGGCCGACGGATGCTCCTCGAGCGGCACGCCGATCGCCCGGGCGGCCACGCGCCGAGCGCTCGATCGCACCCGCGCACGGGCGCCGCGGAGGAGCGGTTGCAGCATGCGACCACGATATCCATGCCATGTCCGGCACTTGACAACGCTGAGAACCAGCCGAGAGAGTTGCCGGGTTGCCCGCCCCCCGCGTGTCACGAACGAGGAGAGCCCATCGTGCGCTACGCACTTGCCACCGTCGCCATGCTCGGCGTCATCGCGTCGACGCTGCTGGGCCCCGCCCCCGCCGCAGAGGCCGCGACCGCTCGCCTCGACGGCGACGACCGCTTCCAGACGAGCGTGCTCGCCTCGCAGCGACTCCCCGCGGGACGCGCGGTCTTCCTCGCATCCGGCACCGCCTTCCCCGACGCCCTCGCCGCAGCGCCGGTCGCGGCGGCGGAGGGCGCGCACCTCCTGCTCGTGCGCCCCGAGGGCATCCCACAGGTCGTCGCCGACGAGATCCAGCGGCTCGCGCCGAGCGAGGTCGTGCTCGTCGGCGCGGAGGCATCGCTCTCGGCAGCCGTCGCGCAGCAGGCGGCCGCGCCCGGGCGCACCGTCACCCGCATCGGCGGCACCGACCGCGTCGAGACCTCCATGCTCCTGCTCGACCGGATGCGCACCATGGGCTCGACGGTCACCGACGTCTGGGTCGCGAGCGGCAACGGCTTCCCCGACGCGCTCGCCGCGGGCGCCGTCGCCGCGAGGGAGGGCCACGCGCTCGTCCTCACGCAGGGCGCGAGCGCGTCGTTCGCGCAGCGCATCGCCGCCCGCGTCGCGGGCGTCCAGCGCTTCCACATCCCCGGCAGCACCACGAGCGTCGGCGCCGACGTCGAGGCGGTGCTCGCGGGCACCGGCCGCACGGTCGCGCGCTTCCCTGGCGCCGATCGCTACGAGACCGCCGTGCAGATTAACCGCGCGTTCACGCCCGCCGGCAGCGGCGGCCAGCTCGTGCTCACGAGCGGCGCGGACTTCCCCGACGGGCTCGTCGGTGCCGTCTATGCCGGCATCCGCGGCGAGGCGCTCTACCTCACCGACCCGAGCTGCGCGACGAGCGGCTCGGTCGCCGCGGAGCAGCGCCGCGTCGGCACCACCGGCACGATGGTGCTCGGCGGCGTCAGCACCGTCTCGCCCGTGGCTGCCGAGCTCGTGCCGTGCGCGGCCGTCAACGCATCCGTCGACGATCTGCTCGAGCGCATCAACGCGGAGCGCGCGCTCGTCGGCCGCCAGGCGCTCGCGATCGACCCCTGCCTCTCGCGGATGGCGGGCGGCTGGGCGTCTGCCATGGCCGCCGGCAGCCTCGCCGGCAGCGCGCACAACCCGTCGCTCACCCCCGAGGCGCGCGCGTGCGCCGTCAAGGGCTGGGGCGAGAACGTCGGCCGCACCGTGGGCACGAACCCCGACACCGCCAGGATGATGACGACGTGGATGAACTCCGAGGGGCACCGCCTCAACATCCAGCGCGCGAGCTTCACCCACATCGGCATCGGCATCGACCGCGGGCCGAACGGCTCCTGGTACTACGTGCTCGACTTCGGCACGCGCTGATCCCGGGCTCCGGCCGCGACGACTAGACTCGGCCGGACGTGACCCAGACCGTTAGGCCAGCCTCCTCGTGAAGATCCTCCTGACCGGCGGCGCCGGCTTCATCGGCTCCAACTTCGTGCGGATGGCGCTCGAGGACCGCCTGCCCGGGCTCGAGGGCGCATCCATCACGGTGCTCGACGCCCTCACCTACTCGGGCAACCCGGCCAACCTGCTCTCCGTCGCGGGCCACCCGCACTACGCGTTCGTGCACGGCGACATCCGCGACATCGGGCTCCTCGACCGCATCATGCCGGGCATCGACGCCGTCGTGCACCTCGCGGCCGAGAGCCACGTCGACCGCTCGGTGCGCGACGCATCCGTCTTCGTCGAGACGAACGTCGTCGGCACGCAGCGGCTGCTCGACGCGGCGCTGCGGCACGACGTGCGCCGCTTCGTGCACGTCTCCACCGACGAGGTCTACGGCTCGATCGACGAGGGCTCGTGGGACGAGCAGAGCCCGCTCGAGCCGAACAGCCCGTACTCGGCGTCGAAGGCGGGCAGCGACCTGCTCGCGCGCTCGTACCACCGCACCCACGGCCTCGACGTGCGCATCACGCGCTGCTCGAACAACTACGGGCCCTTCCACTTCCCCGAGAAGCTCGTGCCGCTGTTCGTCACGAACCTCATCGACGGGCTCGACGTGCCGCTCTACGGCGACGGCGAGCACGTGCGCGACTGGCTGCACGTCGACGACCACTGCCGCGGCATCGCGCTCGTGCTCACCGGCGGGCGGCCCGGCGAGGTCTACAACATCGGCGGCGGCACCGAGCTGACGAACCGCAGGCTCACCGAGCTGCTGCTCGAGGCGACCGGTCGCGACTGGTCGTCGGTGCGGCAGGCCGAGGACCGCTTGGGCCACGACCGCCGCTACTCCGTCGACATCGCGAAGATCCAGGGCGAGCTCGGCTACGCGCCGCAGGTGCCGTTCGAGCAGGGCATCGCCGACGTCGTGCAGTGGTACCGCGACCACCGCAGCTGGTGGGAGCCGCTCAAGGAGCGGGCGGCACTGTGACGGGCGTGCTCACGGTCGTGCTCGACGAGGTCGGCGAGCGCAGCCCCACCCCGGTCGGCCGCTACTCCGCCGCGCTCACCCACGCGCTCACGGCGAGCGCCCCCTCGGGCTTCGACGTCACCGCGCTCTCGGCCAAGGTGAGCGACAGCCGGCAGGCGCGCATCCGCGACCTGCTGCCCGGCCTCGCCGAGCTGCGCCAGACCGCCGTGTCGGCGCGCGAGCTGCGCCAGGCGTGGCTCCACTCGCTCACGACGCTGCCCGTGCACGGGCTCGTCCACGCGACGAGCCTGCTCGCGCCGCTCGTGCGCGAGCCGGAGCCCGGCGACCAGGTGACCGTCACCGTGCACGGCCTGCAGTCGCTCTCCGACCGCTCCGAGCGCAAGCAGCGCTGGTTCGACCGCGCGCTGCGGCGGGCGCTGCTGCGCGCCGACGGCATCGTCGTGCCCACCACCGCGGTGGCCGAGGACCTCCAGCTGCTCCACGACGTCGGCGACCGCGTGCGCGTCGTGCACCCCGCTCCCGTCGCGGCGTTCTCGCTGCCGGCCGACGAGGGCGCCGCGAGCACGCTCTCGCTGCCCGACGAGTACGTGCTCGCGACGACCGCGCCCGGGGCGCGGGCGCAGGCCGAGGCGCTCATCGAGACGGTCGCGAGCGCATCCATGCCGGATGTCCGGGTCGTCGTGGCCGGACCCGTGCAGTGGGGCGAGGCGACGCTCGCCGCGATGGCGGTCGAGGCGGGGCTGCGCCCCGGTCGGCTCGTCATGCTCGGCGACCTCGACGAGACCGACCTCGCCGTCGCCCACCGCCGCTCGCTCGCGCACCTGCACGTCGCCGAGACCGACGCGCTCGGCCTCAGCCTGCTCGACGCCGCCGCGCTCGGCTCGGTGACCGTGCACCCGGGCACGCGCTCGCTGCGAGAGATCGCCGGCGGCGCGAGCGTGCCGGTCGAGGGCGGACCGCACGAGCTCGCCGCCGCGCTCGCAGGGCTGCTCGCCGACGACGAGGAGCGCGCGCAGCTGGGCCTCCACGCGCAGGACCGCGCTCGCGCCTTCACGTGGGAGGCCGCCGCGCAGCAGGTGTGGCGGCTGCACGCGGAGCTGTGAGCGTGCGGGTCTCGGTCGCGCTCTGCACCCACCAGGGCGAGCGCTGGATCGAGGAGCAGCTGCGCAGCATCCTCGCCCAGTCGGTGCCCGTGGCCGAGATCGTCGTCGGCGACGACGCCTCGACCGACCGCACGCTCGAGATCGTGCGCGCCGTCGCCTCCGAGACCGACGTGCCCGTGCGCATCCGCGAGCACGAGGTCGCGCTCGGCGTCGCGGCCAACTTCGCCGACGCGATCGCCGCGACGACGGGCGACGTCGTCGCGCTCTCGGACCAGGACGACGTCTGGCACCCCGATCGGCTCGAGCGGCTGCTGCCGCACCTCGACGGCGTCGCGCTCGTGCACTCCGACGCGCGGCTCGTCGACGCCGACGGGCGGCCGCTCGGCGCGACGCTCGCCGACTCGCTCGAGATGAGCGCGTGGGAGCGCGCCGCGATGACCGACGGCCGTGCGCTCGAGGCGCTGCTGCGCCGCAACCTCGTCACCGGCGCGACCGCGATCGTGCGGCGCGACGCCGCGCTCGCCGCGCTGCCGGTGCCGGTGGGCTGGATCCACGACGAGTGGATCGCGATGTGCGCCGCGCTCGGCGACGGCGTGCGGTTCGTGCCCGAGCAGACCATCGACTACCGCCAGCACGGCGGCAACCAGATCGGCGTGCAGCGGCTCGGGCTCGGCGACAAGGTGCGACGGGTGCTCGAGGCCGACTCGGGCAAGCACGCGCTCAAGGCCGAGCGCGCGACGTCGCTCGCCACCGAGGCCGCCCGCCGCGGGCTCGCGACCGGCGCGGCGCTCGACGCGCTCGTCGAGAAGGCGCGCCACGAGCGGGACCGCGCGCGGCTCCCCCGCCCGCGGCTGCTGCGCGTGCCGCGCGTGCTCCGCGGCATCGCCGCGGGGCGCTATCGCCGCTACTCGCGCGGCGCGATCGACATCGCCCGCGACCTGCTCGAGGGGCACGGCACGGCCTGAGCCGCGCGGCTACGGCTGCGGCGACTCGGTCGGCGGCTCGAGCGCGGCCGCCTCCGCGAGCGCCGCCTGCACCATGGCGTGGATCTGCTCGAAGTCGGGGTCGCCGGTGTTGACGCCCGAGTCCGGCACGAGCTCGAGGTTCGTGATGGGCAGCTGCCTCGTCTGCAGCGCGAGCTGCGACAGCCCGCCGATCATCGACTGCGGCACATCCGTCTGCACCATGTCCTGGCCCGCGCTCGAGAGCTCGGAGTACTTCGTCAGCAGCGTCTCGGGCGTGAACTGCGAGATGACCGCCTCCTGGACCTGCCGCTGCCGCTCCATGCGCGCGTAGTCGGAGGAGCCGGCGCGGCTGCGGGCGTACCAGAGCGCGTGGTAGCCGTCCATGCGCTGCACGCCCGGCTCGATCCACTCCTCGACCGGACCGCCCTCGATCGCGATCGGCACGCGGTTCGTCACCTCGAGCTCGACGCCGCCCAGCGCATCCACGAGGTCGGAGAAGCCGTGCATGTCGACGAGCACGAAGAACTGCAGCTCGAGTCCCGTCACGCCCTCGACCGCATCCCTCGTCGCCTCGATGCCGGGGCTCGAGCCGTTCGCGACCGCGTCGGGGTAGAGCTCGGGGTGCGCCTCGCCGTAGGTGTAGGTGCCGTTGAGGTAGCAGTCGCTCGACTCGCAGTCGAAGCCGTTCGGGTACGGCCCCCACATGGGCGAGCCGGCCGAGAAGGGCGCGTTGCGCATGTTGCGCGGCACGCCGATCATCGTCGCGGCGCCGGAGTCGGCGTCGACCGTCACGACCGTCATGGAGTCGGCGCGCAGCCCCTGTCGGTCCTCGCCGGCATCGCCGCCGAGCAGCAGGAACGTGTAGCGCCCGTCGATCGGGTCGACCGCAGGTCGCGCGAAGTCGAACAGGCCCGAGACGAGGCCGCGCGACGCGTCGACGAGCGTCGCGCCGTAGCCCGCCAGCGCGGCCGGGGCGACGGTGAGCAGGATCGAGAGCACCGCGATGCCCGCGCGCGCGCCGCCGCCGACCTTCGGCAGCCGGGCGAGCCGCAGCGTGTCGAAGCCGAGCACGAGCCAGAGGATCGCGTAGCCGATGAGCAGCGCCTCGATCACGAGCAGGCCGATCGAGTTCGCGACGAGGGTGAGCAGCACGCCGCGGGCCGCGAACCAGCCGATCGCGGCGAGCACGAGCAGCACGAGCAGCACGAGCGTCGCGCCGATCCCGAAGCGGCCGAGGCGGCGGCTGCCGGCGAGCACCTGCGCGCTGCCGGGCAGCAGGAAGCCGATCGCGACGAGCCACCAGCCGCGCCGCTGCATGACCTCGGGGCGTGCGGCCTCGGGATGGCGGATGGGTGTGCCGGCCTCCAGCAGCGTCATGCGCCTGCGTCCACGCGGTCGCGCAGCGCTCGCGCCTTGGCGTCGACCTGCTGCTCGAGGTCGGTCGCGAAGGAATCGAGGCGCTCGGCGACGGCGGTGTCCGTCGTGCCGAGGATGCGCGCGGCGAGGATGCCGGCGTTGCGCGCGCCGCCGATGGAGACGGTGGCGACCGGGATGCCCGCGGGCATCTGCACGATGGAGAGGAGGCTGTCGAGGCCGTCGAGGCGGTCGAGCGGTACGGGGACCCCGATGACGGGCAGGCGCGTCATCGACGCGACCATCCCGGGCAGGTGGGCGGCGCCGCCGGCGCCCGCGATGATGACGCGCACGCCGCGGTCGGCTGCGCCGCGCGCGAAGTCGACCATCTTCGCCGGGGTCCGGTGTGCGGACACGACGTCGACCTCGGAGGCGACGCCGAGCTCATCGAGGACGGCCTTCGCCGCCTCCATGACCCGCCAGTCGGAGTCCGAACCCATGATGATGCTGACCTGCGCAGGCATGCGCTCAAGGGTACGCGCGCCACCCACGTTCCTCCGACGCCTTGCCGCCCGCGGGGTGGTCACGACACGCCGCCTCCGCTCGCCAGGGTGGTCACGACACGCCGCGTGTGGTGGGGTTCGTGCGGCGTGTCGTGACCAGCCGCCTGCTGCGGCGGCGCGGGCTGGGAGCGGACGTTCTCCACCGGGGCGGTCGGATGCGCTGCGCGGGCTCGCACGCGCAGGGCACCATGCGCGCGTGGATCGCCCGAACCTGTTCCGAGTCGCAGACGCCCGTGCCTCCGGCATGCGCGCCAGGCAGCTGCGATCCCGCAGCCTCGTCATCCCCACTCGCGGCGTGCGGGCGCTGGGCGAGATCGTCGATGCCGAGACGCTCATGGCCGCCCTCGCGCTCGTCGCCCGCGACGACCACTTCTTCTCGCACACGAGTGCCGCGCGCATCCACGGCATGCCGCTGCCGTGGCTGCCGGGCGACGGCATCCACATCGCGGCGCCCACCGCCGGCAGCCGCATGCGACGTCCGGGGATGATCGCGCACCGGCTGCGCGCCGAGACCGTCGTCGTCGACGGGCTGCGCGTCGAGGCGCCGGTCGACGTCTTCGTCCACCTGGCCGCCATGCTCGACCACGCGTCGCTCGTCGCGATCGCCGACTGGCTGGTCTCCCATCAGCGCGGCGACGCCCGCGTGACACCGGAGGAGCTGCTCGAGCACTGCAGGCGGCGACGCGCGTCGCGCGGCAGCGCTGCCGCACGGCGCGCGGTGCTCGACTGCCGGGTAGGCGTCGAATCGCCGAAGGAGACGGAGTTCCGCCTCGTGCTCGGCGCGCTCGGCATCCGCACGACGGAGCTGAACCTCTCGATCTTCGACGAGCGCGGGACGTTCCTCATGCGACCGGATGGCGGCTGGCCCGAGCTGCGGTGCGCGTGGGAGTACGACGGCGAGCAGCACTTCACCGATCCGCGCCAGGCCGCTCGCGACCTCGACCGGCTCGAGGCGCCGGCCATGCTCGGCTGGCGGACGCGGCGCTTCGCGAAGCAGCACCTCCGCGGCAGGCGCGAGGCCATCGTCGCGTTCGCGGACGAGGTCCGCGAGCGCGCCCGGCTCGCGGCGCTCGCGCCCGTCGAGCGGCGCGGCTACTGGTCGACGTGCCTCGACCCCGGCACCCTGCGCCGCTGACCCTGCCCGCGCATCCGCGCCCCGCCTGCGCTCGCTCGCTCGCTCGGCCGCGCAGGGTGGTCACGACACGCCGTCCGG
>NZ_BAAAKK010000005.1:698949-706458 GCF_039527715.1 Agrococcus citreus | reverse complement strand
CCGGTGCGGCGTGTCGTGACCACCCCAACCTCACTGGGCGGCGTGTCGTGACCACCCCAGCGCGATCCGAGCTGGGGTCAGGCGTCGAAGTGGGCGGCGGCGGCCCGGGCCCGGTAGGCGACCTCGTCCATGTCGTCGCCGATCGCGGTCACGTGCCCGACCTTGCGGCCCGGTCGCGTCGCCTTCGCGTAGGAGTGCACCTTGACGTCGGGATGCGACGCGAGCGCGGCCGGGTAGCGGTCGGCCATCGCTCCGGAGGCCGGGCCGCCGATGACGTTCACCATCACGCTCGCGGGCGCGAGGATCGCCGTCGCTCCGAGCGGCAGGTCGAGCACCGCCCGCAGGTGCTGCTCGAACTGGCTCGTCACCGATCCGTCGATCGTCCAGTGGCCGGAGTTGTGGGGCCGCATCGCGAGCTCGTTCACGAGCACGCGGCCGTCGTCGGTCTCGAAGAGCTCGACCGCGAGCACGCCGGTGACGCCGAGGCCCTCGGCGATCGCGCGTGCGATGTCGTCGACGACGGGCTGGATGCTCGCGGCATGCGGAGCGGGCGCGAGCACCTCGGCGCAGATCGAGTCGCGCTGCACGGTCTGCACGAGCGGCCACACGACCGCCTCCCCGGACGGACGGCGCGCGACGAGCTGCGCGAGCTCGCGGCGGAACGGCACGAGCTCCTCGACGAGCAGCCGCGGCCCGCCGTCGGCCGCTCCCGCGAGCCAGTCGGCCGCCTCAGCCGCGTCGCGCACGACCCGCACGCCCTTGCCGTCGTAGCCGCCCGTCGCCGTCTTGACGACCGCGACGCCGCCGTGGTCGGCGAGGAACCGCTCGAGATCGGCCGCGCCGTCGACCGGCGCCCAGTCGGGCTGCGGCGCGCCGAGCTCGGCCATCCGCTCGCGCATGGCGCGCTTGTCCTGCGCGAAGCGCAGCGCGTCGGGCCCTGGATGCACCGCGTGCCCCGCATCGACGAGCGCGCGCAGCACGTCCTGCGGCACGTGCTCGTGGTCGAACGTCACGACATCGACGCCGGCCGCGAAGGCGAGCACCGTCTCGGTGTCGCGGTAGTCGCCCACCGACGTCGCCGCGAGCGCCGCCGACATGCCGTCCGACTCCGCGAGCACGCGCAGCTCGACGCCGAGCGCCACTGCCGCGGGGATCATCATCCTGGCCAGCTGTCCGCCGCCCACCACACCGACGATCATGCTGCCTCCACCTCCGGCCGGCCGAGGCCGACCACCTTGAAGCCCGCCGCGGCCCAGCGTGCCGCGTCGAGCGTGTTGCGGCCGTCGACGACGACCCTCGCATCCGTCTGGGTCGCGACCACGACGGGGTCGAGCTCGCGGAACTCCTGCCACTCCGTGCCGAGCGCGAGCACGTCGGCGCCCCGCACCGCGTCCTCGACGGAGCCGACGATGTCGAGCGAGGGCATGCTGCGGCCCGCGGTCTCGCGCGCCTCGGGATCGTAGGCGCGCACGACGCGGCCGCGCTGCTCGAGGATGCGGCACACGTCGAGCGCGGGCGAGTCGCGCACGTCGTCGCTGTTGGGCTTGAAGGCGAGGCCGAGCATGCCGACCCGGTCGCCGCCGACCCTGGCGAGCTCGGCGTCGACGAGCTGCGCCATCCGGTCGCGGCGGCGCAGATTGATCTCGTCGACCTCGCGCAGGAAGCCGAGCGTGTGCCCGTGGCCGAGCTCCTCGGCGCGCGCCTGGAACGCGCGGATGTCCTTCGGCAGGCACCCGCCGCCGAAGCCGAGGCCGGCGTTGAGGAAGCGGCGGCCGATGCGCGCGTCGAGGCCGATGGCGTCGGCGAGCTGCGTGACGTCGGCGCCGACCGTCTCGGCGATCTCGGCCATCGCGTTGATGAACGAGATCTTGGTCGCGAGGAACGCGTTGGCGCTCACCTTCACGAGCTCCGCGGTCGCGAAGCGCATGACGAGCCGTTCCGTGCCGCGGGCGAGGATCGTCGCGTAGACGGCGTCGAGCGCCGCGACGGCCGCGCCGTCGCCCTCGGCCACGCCGTACACGAGCCGGTCGGGCGCGAGCGTGTCCTGCACGGCGAACCCCTCGCGAAGGAACTCCGGGTTCCAGGCGAGCCGCGCGCCGGTCGGCGCGATGCGGTCGGCGAGTCGCTGCGCGGTGCCGACCGGCACGGTCGACTTGCCCGCCACGACGGTGCCCTCCCCCAGGTGCGGCAGCAGCGACTCGATCGCCGCGTCGACGAAGGTGAGGTCGGCCGCGTCGGACCCGGCGAGCTGCGGCGTGCCGACGGCGACGAACACGACGTCGCTGCCCGCGACCTCGGCCACGTCGGTCGTGAAGCGGAGCGAGCCCGCGTCGACGCCGGCCCGCAGCAGCTCGGGCAGCCCCGGCTCGAAGAACGGTGGCTCCCCGCGGCGCAGCCGCTCGACCTTCGCCTCGTCGACGTCGACCCCGACGGTGTCGTAGCCGAGCGACGCCATCGCCGCGGCATGCACCGCGCCCAGGTACCCGCATCCGATCACGGCGATCCTCATAGAGCTCCTCCTCGGCGCGCGTCAGCCGCGCACGGTGGTCGTTGCGCCGTCGGCGGCATCCGCGACGACGATGCCGCGAGCCCCCAGCAGCTCGGACAGCATGCGCTGCACGAGGGATGCGCTCGGCACGTCGGGCAGGATGACCGCGCGGTCCCCTCCCGTCGACAGCAGCACGTCGCCGGCGCCGAAGAGCGCCTGCAGCCCTCGCCGGCGCACGGTCACGTCGTGCACGCGGGAGAGCATCGTCTCGCGGCGGGTGCCGCCGAAGCTGCCGCGGATGACGACGCGCTCGGTCGTGAAGACGAAGCCGCGCGAGAGCCAGGCGAGCGTCGGCACGAGCGTGAGCAGCCCGACGACGAGGCCGGCGACGGTGAGCACCGCGATGTTCCACAGCGGCCAGTCGACGCGATCGAGCAGCAGGGTGACGAGACCGGCGCAGCCCCACAGCACGAGCACGGGCACGATCAGCACGCGCGCATGCGGTCGCATGCGCGCGATCACGCGCTCCTCGCCGGTCGACACCCGACGATCATCCCGCATCAGCGCACGTGCACCACGTCACCGGCCCGCACGTCGACGATCCGGTCGCCCGTGTCGACCTGCAGCTCGCCGTGCGGGCCGAGGCCGACGGCGCGGCCGACGAGCTCGCCGACGGGCAGCGCGACCCGCACGTCGCGGCCGATCGTGCTGAGCTCCGCGGCGATCGCGGCGCGGAGCGCCTCCGTGCCGAGCGCCGGCAGCAGGGCGTCGAGCGAGCGGCGGACGTGGCACAGGACGGCGTCGGCGAGCACGGGCGCGGTGCCCTCGGCGCCCTCGAGCGTGAGCGAGGTGGCGTGGGCGGTCGGCAGCTCGGCCTCCGTGAGCGTGAGGTTCACGCCGAAGCCGACCGCGACCCCGGTCCTGCGGCGCTCGCAGAGGATGCCGGCGACCTTCCGGCCGTCGACGAGCACGTCGTTCGGCCACTTGATGGATGCGCGGTCGGCGACGAGCGTGCCGAGCGCGTCGGCGAGCGCGAGGCCCGCGGCGAGCGGCAGCCAGCCGATCGCGTCCTCGCGCATGCGCTTCGTGCGCACGAGGATCGTGGCCGCGAGGCACTTGCCCGCGGGCGAGACCCACTCGCGACCGAGCCGCCCGCGGCCGGCGCGCTGGTCGAGCGTCGCCCAGGTCGTGAGGTGGTCGGCGCGCTCGTCGACCGCGTCGAACGTCGAGCCGACGGTGCCGAGCTCGAAGACCGTGCCGACGCTCGCCGCGCCTGGGAAGAGCATGCCTCCAGCCTAGGCCGAGGGGGCGGCGCGGGACCGCAGGGGATGTCGAGGATCACCACCGGGATGCGCTCGATCGCTGTGGGAGTCCACAAAGGCCGGGCATGGGGTGGCGTCTAGAGTGGCATCCGTGACCGACGACACCTCTGCAGCTGCGCCCATGTCGACGACGGCCGAGCGGATCGACGATCTGCGCAGCCGGCACCGCGAGGCGGTGACCGACAAGGAGTCGAAGGCCAAGGAGCGCCAGGGCGCGAAGGGCAAGAAGACCGCGCGCGAGCGCGTCGAGCAGTTCGTCGACAAGGGCTCGTTCGTCGAGTTCGACGCCTACGTGCGGCACCGCACGACCGCGTTCGGCATGGAGGGCAATCGCCCCTACGGCGATGCCGTCGTCACCGGCATCGGCACGGTCCACGGCCGGCGCGTCGCGGTCTACGCGCAGGACTTCACGACCTTCGGCGGCTCGCTCGGCGAGGTGGCCGGCGAGAAGATCATCAAGATCCAGGACTACGCGATGAAGGTGGGCGTGCCCATCGTCGGCATGCTCGACTCGGGCGGCGCGCGCATCCAGGAGGGCGTCGTCGCGCTCGGCAAGTACGGCGAGATCTTCAAGCGCAACACGGCGGCCTCGGGCGTCATCCCGCAGATCTCGATCGTCATGGGCCCTGCGGCCGGCGGCGCCGTGTACTCCCCCGCGCTCACCGACTTCGTGATCATGGTCGACAAGTCGAGCCACATGTTCGTCACGGGCCCCGACGTCATCAAGACCGTCACGGGCGAGGAGGTCGGCTTCGAGGACCTCGGCGGCGGCCGCACCCACAACACCGTCTCGGGCGTGAGCCACTACCTCGCGGCCGACGAGGACGACGCGCTCGACTACGTGCGCGCGCTGCTCGCCTACCTGCCCGACAACAACCAGTCGGAGGTGCCGGCCTACGACCACTCGGCCGAGCGCGTCGTGAACGAGAGCGACCGCCGCCTCAACACGATCATCCCCGACTCGCCGAACCAGCCCTACGACGTGCTCGCGATCATCGAGACGCTCATGGACGACCGCGAGTTCCTCGAGGTGCAGCCGCTCTACGCGCCGAACATCGTGATCGGCTTCGGTCGCCTCGAGGGGCGCACCGTCGGCGTCATCGCGAACCAGCCCAACCAGATGGCGGGCACGCTCAACATCGAGGCGGGCGAGAAGGCCGCGCGCTTCGTGCGCTTCTGCGACGCCTTCTCGATCCCGATCCTCACGGTCGTCGACGTGCCCGGCTACCTGCCCGGCACCGATCAGGAGTGGTCGGGCGTCATCCGCCGCGGCGCGAAGCTGCTCTACGCCTACGCCGAGGCGACCGTGCCGATGGTGACCGTCATCACGCGCAAGGCCTACGGCGGCGCGTACATCGTGATGGGCTCGAAGCAGCTCGGCGCCGACATCAACGTCGCGTGGCCGTCGGCGGAGATCGCGGTGATGGGCGGCCAGGGCGCCGTGAACATCCTGTACCGCAACGAGATCCGCGACGCCGAGGCGGCCGGTCACGACGTCGCGGAGGTGCGCAAGCGCCTCGCGAGCGAGTACACCTACAACGTGGCCTCCCCGTTCCTCGCTGCCGAGCGCGGCGAGCTCGACGGCATCATCGAGCCGGCCGAGACGCGCGTCATGATCACCCGCGCGTTCCGCGCCCTGCGCACGAAGCGCGTCCAGCGTCCGGAGAAGAAGCACGGGAACATCCCGCTGTGAGCGACGCGCGCGAGACGAGCGAGCCGATCATGACCGTCGTGGGCGGTTCGCCGACCGACGAGGAGCGCGCCGCGATCGAGGCGGTGCTGACCGGCTCCGCTGCCGAGTGGGCCGAGACGAAGCACCGGCGAGTGCTCGACGTCGAGAGCGAGTGGCAGGCGAAGTCGCGCACCCCGACCGGCCACCGCTGGAAGCGCGACTGAGGCTCAGCCTCTGCCAGCTACCATCGCCCCATGGTGAGGCTGCGCAAGGCGCGACCGCGGTCGGATGCGGGCATCCGGCGACGTCGATCGGGTCGCGGCTGGTCGTATCGGCACGACAGCGGCGAGCGGGTGACGGCCGAGGAGCGTGAGCGCGCCGAGTCGCTCGCGGTGCCGCCGGCGTGGAAGGACGTGTGGATCGCGGCCGATCCGCTCGCGCACATCCAGGCGATCGGCGTCGACGACGCGGGCCGCACCCAGTACCGCTACCACCCGCACTGGCGCGAGCGCCGCGACCGCGCGAAGCACGAGCGCGCCCTCGACCTCGCGGAGTCGCTGCCGGCGATGCGCCGTCGGGTCACGCGCGAGCTCGCGCTCGAGGGGCTGCCGCGCGAGCGCGTGCTCGCCGCGGCGCTCCGCATGCTCGACACGGTCGCGATCCGCGCGGGCGGCGACACCTACGCCGAGGAGCGCGGCTCCCGGGGGCTCATGACGCTGCTGTGCCGGCACGCGACCGTCACGGGCGACTCGGTGCGGCTGCGCTTCCCCGCGAAGTCGGGGCAGCGTTTCGATGTCACGATCGACGACCCGGCGCTCGCCCGCTGCGTCGAGGAGCTGCTCGCGGGGCGCTCGCGCACGTCGCGGCTGCTCGCGTTCCAGGACGACGCGGGCGTGCATCCGCTCAGGGACGTCGACCTCAACGACGCCGTGCGCGAGGCGACCGGCGGCGAGTTCACGGCGAAGGACTTCCGCACCCTGCACGGCACGATCGTCGCGGCGGTCGCGCTCGCGCGAGCGCGCGACATCGGCACGAAGACCGCGCGGGCGCGCGCGGTGCGCGCGGCGATCGTGGAGGTCTCGCAAGCGCTCGGCAACACGCCGTCGGTCGCGAAGTCGAGCTACATCGACCCCGAGGTCTTCGCGCGCTTCGAGGCCGGCGCGACGATCGGCCTGCAGGGCTCGCGCGAGCGCGCGCTGCTCGACCTGCTGCGCTGATCAGTCGAGCAGCGGGGCGAGCGCGTCGGCGACGACGAGCTCGCGCATGACGGCGGCGGCCGCGCCCATGTGGGTGCGGTCGACCCACGTCGGCACGCCCTGCACGATGCTCGGGCACGCCATCGCGTCGACGTCGCAGAACCAGCCGAGGGTGTCGACGACGTCGACGCCGCCGGCGGCGAGCGCCTCGTCGAGCACGACGTGCCGCTGCAGCTGCGCCTGCTGGAGGGGCGCGGAGCACGCGTCGAGCGACGTCGCCGCGGCGTGCGCCTCGAGGCACTCCCCCGGGTCGGCACCCGGCGGCGGGCTGTCGAGCCAGAGCGTGCGGATGCCGAGGTCGTGCAGGCGGGGCACGTACGCGAGCGTGCCGGCGGCGAGCTGCTCGCCCGTGTCGGCGGCGCGATCCTCGTAGCCCTCGCCGACCCACCACGCGCCGTAGCTGATGATGACGAGCTCGGGCAGCCGCTCCTCGGCGAGCTCGAGCACCGTGCGCGCGTGCGCGTCGCAGACCCGCATGAACTCGCCGATCTGCTGCTCGACGGCCGGCCCGCTCGAGAAGGGGCACATCTCGCGGCCGAGCAGCTGCACGTCGGCGGCCCCGCCGAGCGCGCCGCGCACCGCGGGCGACCACGTGACGGCCTGCGAGTCGCCGACGATCCAGACCTCCCGGTCGCTCGCGGAGTCGTCGAAGCGGCACTGCGCCTGCTCGTCGGGTCCGACGGTGAGGCACTCGTCGACGAGCCACTCGGCGGAGCGTCCGTCCTCGCCCACGACGGCGCCCGCGGCGGGCGCCGACGGCACGGCGACCGC
>NZ_BAAAKK010000005.1:657694-698940 GCF_039527715.1 Agrococcus citreus | reverse complement strand
CACGGCGACCGCGTCGGCGATCCAGCCGGCGAGCTCGTCGGCGTCCGCCGCGACGGGATGCACCGCGGCGGCCTCGGCGATCGCGGTCCGCTGGACCATCGGCGCGACGACCACGCCGACGGCGCTCAGCACCGCGACGACGGGGAGCGCGTACGCGAGCACCGGGCGGCCGCGGCGGGCCGGCCGCGGCGCGACCTCCGCGGGCTCGGCCGCGGGGCTCGGCGCCTCGACCTCGCGCGCGGCGCGCGGGCGGTGCAGGAGCGCGATGAGCCGGTACGAGCCGTACGACAGCGCGATCGAGACGGCCAGGATGAGCGCGCCCTCGAGCGCGTCGATCTCGAGCCCCGCGTTCGGGAAGAAGGCGATGAAGCCCTTGAGCACCGGCCAGTGCCACAGGTAGAGCCCGTAGGAGATGCCGCCGATCCACACGAGCGGGCGCAGGCGCAGCAGCCGCGTCACGGGTGCGCCCTGGTCACCCTCGCCCGCGAGCAGGATGAGCAGCGCACCGGCGACCGGGTAGAGCGTCACCCAGCCCGGCTGCTGCCACTCGGGCGGCAGCAGGCCGGCGGTGAGCACGAGCGCGAGGCCGAGCACGCCCATGATGATGCGCGCGACGCGGTGCAGCGGGATGCGCGTGAGCACGAGGGCGGCGAAGCCGCCGAGCGCGAGCTCCCACGTGCGCGCGAACGTGTCGTAGTAGGTCGGCACGGGGTCGACCGACAGCTGCACGAGCGCGTAGACGAACGAGGCGACGGCCGCGACGCCGAGGACGATGCCGAAGCCGAGCCGCGCGTCGCGGATCCGCCACGCCTTCACGGCGAGCCCGAAGAGCCCCGCGGCGATGATGCACATGGCCGTGAACTGGCCCTGCGCGCCCATGGCCCAGAAGTGCTGGAACGCCGACTTGTCGTGGCCGGCGGCGACGTAGTCGGTCGCGTCGGCGGCGAGCCGCCAGTTCTCCCAGTAGGTGGCCGAGGCGAGGATGTCGGTCATCACGCGGTCCATGCCGAGCGGCCCCGAGACGACGAGCGCGATCGAGCCCGCGATGACGAGCACGATCACGGCCATCGGGAACAGCCGCTGCGCGTTGCGCCAGAGCGCCTTCGGCACGTGCACGCCGCCGGTGCGCTCGAGCTCGCGCAGGAGGCTCATCGCGAGCAGGTAGCCGCCGATCGCGAAGAACACGTCGACGCCGCCCGAGACGTTGCCGAACCAGATGTGGTAGCTCGCGACGAGCAGGGAGGCGATGGCGCGGAGACCCTGGATGTCGAGCCTGCGGTCCTTCGTCTGCGCTGCCATGGCCCCTTGGCGATCGGTGGAGGGTTGCGGTCGCGCTGGCACGCGCGAAGGACCCAGCCTACCGGCGGTGCCGCGCTCGGCCGATTCCCGGCCGGCGGCGAGGAGCGGGCGCTACCGTCGGCTCATGCAGGCGATCGTCTCCGGCGCCGGCGTCGCCGGGCTCGCGCTGGCGGGCCGGCTCGCGCTCGACGGCTGGACCGTCGACGTCGTCGAGCGTGCCCGCGCGCCGCGCGCATCCGGCTACCTCATCGACTTCTTCGGGCTCGGCTTCGAGGCGGCGGAGCGGCTCGGCCTGCTGCCGGCGCTGCGCGCCCACGCCGAGCGCTACGACGAGCTGCGCGCCGTCGACGCGACCGGGCGCGTGCGGGGGCGGCTGCCGATCTCGCTCGTCGAGCAGGCCGTCTCGGGCCGCTACCTGACCATCCTGCGGCCGCGGATCGTGGAGGCGCTGCAGTCGTCGCTGCCCGAGAGCGTGACGATGCGCTGGGGCGTGCAGGTCGAGACGGCGTACGACGACGGCTCTCGCGTGCAGGTGCTGCTGTCGGACGGCGAGCGGCTCGAGGCGGACGTGCTCGTGGGTGCCGACGGCGTGGGCTCGCGCGTGCGCCACCTGTTCTGGGGGCACCACCGCCAGTTCGTGCGGCCGCTCTCGGACCTGCTCGCCGTCGCGTGGACCGGCGAGGACGCCGAGCTCGCGGCCGACCTCGGCGCGAGCGTCGCGATGCAGGTCGAGCTCGACCGGCAGCTCGTGGTCGCGCCGCTGCGCGACGGCGGGGTGACGGGCTTCGCGGTGCTGCGCGGCGTGCCGCCGGCGCAGGCGCGCGCCGCGATCGCCGCGATGGGCTCGCTCGGCCGGCGCGCGGTGCGCGGCATCCGCGAGCCCTACGTCGACCACGTGGCGCAGACGATCGTCGAGCCGTGGGTCCGGGGACGCGTGGTGCTGCTCGGCGACGCGTGCGGCGCCGTCTCGCTCGTCGCCGGCCAGGGCGCGTCGCTCGCGATCGCCGGCGCCGAGAAGCTCGCGGAGGAGCTCGCGTGGGCGCGGCACCCGAGCGACGTGACGGCGGGCCTCGCCGCCTACCAGCGCGACTGGCGGCCGATCGTCGAGCGCGAGCAGGCTCGCGGCCGACGCGCGGCCTCGGCGTTCGCGCCGCACAGCCGCGTCGAGCTCGAGGCGAGCCGCGCGCTCTGGAAGGCCGCGGCCATCCCCGGCGTCGTGCACCTCGTCGCGCGCGCCGCGACCGGCGTCACGAAGGCGACCTGACGCATCCGCCCGCGCCGGGCCGACCGGTTCAGCGGCGGAAGCTCGCGACGGCCTCGATGTGGTGCGTGTGCGGGAAGAGGTCGAAGGCCTCGAGCGAGTCGACCTGCCAGCCGGCCTCGCCGAGCAGCTTCGCGTCGCGCGCGAGCGCGACCGGGTCGCACGCGACGTAGACGATCTGCGCGGGCTCGAGCGCGACGACCTGCTCGATCACGTCGCGGCCCGCACCGGCGCGCGGCGGGTCGAGCACGATGAGCCCGCGCGAGAGGCGCTCGCGCTCGGCGGCGCTCGCGCGCTTGCCGAGCTCGCGCAGCCAACGGTCGACCCTGCCGGTCTCGGCGCTCGCGCCGAGCCACTCGGCGAGGTTCTCGCTCGCGTGGTCGGTCGCGACCTCGTCGGACTCGATGCTCGTGACGCGCGTGCGCTCCCCGAGCGCCTCGGCGATCGTCGCCGCGAACAGGCCGACGCCGCCGTACAGGTCGAGGCTCCACCCCGTCTCGTCGACCCGGTCGACGTCGATCGCACGGCGCACCGCGTCGGTCAGCAGCGCCGGCGCCTCGCGATGCACCTGCCAGAAGCCGGAGCGGTCGAGCTGGAACTCTCGCCCGCGCACGGTCTCGACGATCGTGTCGGTGCGGCCCCGCTCGGGCTCGCCCTCCATCGCGATGACGTCGACCTCGCCCTCGCGCCACTCGACGTAGTCGACGGCGGTGACGCGCGGCAGCGGCTGGTCGAGCTGCGCGGAGCGCTGGATGCCCTCGGTCGCGAGCGGCAGGCTCGTGACCGGGACGACCTCGTGGCTGCGGGGTGCGAACGGGCCCTGGCGGCCGCGGTCGTCGACGTGCAGCCGCACCCGGGTGCGCCACGCGAGACCGCCGCGCGCGTCGTCGCCGGGCGCCGCGGCGACCGGCACCTCGCGGGTCATGCCGCCGGTGCGCTCGAGCGCGTCCTCGATGACGCGCTGCTTCAGCTGGCGCTGCCGGGGCAGCCGGATGTGCCCGAACTCGGCGCCGCCCGCGCGCTCGGCGGGCAGGCGGTCGATCGCCGCCTCCGCCCAGACGTGCGGCACGCGATCGGGGCTCGCCTCGACGACGTCGAGCGCGACGGCGGTCGCGAACGACTTCTTGACGTCGACGACCTGCGCGCGCACGGTCTCGCCCGGCATCGTGTCGGGCACGAAGACGACGCGCCCCTCGTGACGACCGACGAAGCGGCCGCCGTGCGCGACGTTGTCGATCGTGAGCTCGACGATCTGGCCGGGCTCGACCTGGCCTCGGGACTGCTGGGGTGCGGACATGCCCCCATCCTCCCATCGACGCTCGCCGGCACCACCGCACGCGACGCCCGCAGGCCGCGCCCTACCCGCCGACGGAGCGGAGCGTCGCGGCGATCGTCTCGGCCGAGGCGTGCAGCCTGCGCAGCTCGCCGTCATCCATCGGCACCTCGAGCACGCGCTCGATCCCGCCGCGGCCGACGACGGTCGGCAGCGAGAGGGCGATGCCAGAGAGCCCGTGCTGCCCGTCGAGCACGCTCGAGACCGGCAGCACCGCGCGCTCGTCCCGCAGGATCGCCTCGACGATGCGCGCGGTCGAGACGCCGATCGCGCTCGAGGTCGCGCCCTTGCCCTCGATGATCCGGTAGGCGGCGTGCACGACGTCGTCGGCGATGCCGTCGAGATCGGCATCCGTGAAGCGCTCGCCGCTCTCCTGCTCCCACTCCCGCACGAGCACCGGACCGATCTTCGCTCGCGACCAGAGCGGGAACTCGCTGTCGCCGTGCTCGCCGATCATGAGCGCGTGCACGCTGCGGGCGTCGACCCGGACGAGCTCCGACAGCAGCCAGCGCAGCCGCGACGAGTCGAGCACGGTGCCCGACGCGAGCACCCGCGCGGGATCGAGGCCGCCCTCGCGCTGCGCGACGACGGTGAGCACGTCGCACGGGTTGGTGACGAGCACGACGATCGCCTCGGGCGCATGCTCGCGGATGCCCGGCAGCACCGCCTTGACGATCTCCGCGTTGCGGTGCGCGAGCGCGAGCCGCGGCTCGCCCGGCTGCTGCTTGGCGCCGGCCGTGATGACGACGACGTCGCTGCCGGCCATCACCCGCGGGTCGGTGCCGCCCTCGACGCGCTTCGAGGCGAGGAACTGCGTGCCGTGCGCGAGGTCGAGCACCTCGGCGTCGACCTTCGGCCCGTCGAGGTCGTGGAGCGCCACGATGTCGGCGGAGCCGCGGATGAGCGCGGCGTAGGCGATCGCGACGCCGACGCCGCCGGCACCGATGATCGAGAGCTTCGAGGGACGGGCGGGAGCTGCGGCGTGCATGCCCTCACGGTAGGGGCCGCGCGCGCTCGACGCGAGGCCGCGGGCACGATCGCGGCCCCCCGCACGAGCACAGCCCCGCGCACGATCACAGCAGGAACGACCACAGCAGCACCGCGACGCAGATGACGAGCATGCCGGTCGCGTTCACGAACAGGTTGCGCCCGAGATCGCGAGCGCGGACGTGCATCCCGATCGCGACGACGAAGTACGCGACGAGGCACGCGCTCGTCACGAGTCCCAGCCACGGGATCCAGATGCCGCCGACGAGGCCGAGCACCGCGGCGGCCTTGATGGGCGCGAGCATCCACCACAGCCGCCGCGGGAACCGCACGTCGTCCCAGCACTCGGCGACGAAGCGCACCGGCTTCCAGCTGATGGCGGCGTCGAACGCGGTGATCGCGGCGAGCACCACGACGGGCCAGACGGGATCGGGCAGGCTTGCCATGCGGGGACCATACCGTACGGTATGGTACGGAGCACGGGAGAGAATGCGCATGCCGAGCAGGGACGACTGGGTGGCGACGGGACTCGACGCGCTCGCCGCCGCGGGCGAGGGCGCGATCCGGGTCGATCCGCTCGCGGCGCGGCTCGGCGTGACGAAGGGATCGTTCCACCACCACTTCCGCGGAGCGGCCGACCTGCGACGAGCGGTGCTCGCCGCCCACGAGCTCGCGCAGCTCGAGCTCGTCGAGCGGGTGCGCGACGACGTGGCAGGCCTCGACGCATCCGCCGCCCTCGACCGCCTCGGCGACCTCATCGGTCGGCTGCCCGACGACCGCCTCGAGCGCGCCGTGCGCTCGTGGGCCGCGATCGACGCCGACGCGGAAGGCGTGCAGGCGCGCGTCGACGCCGCCCGGCTGACGGCGATCGAGGCGCTCTGGCTGCAGGTCGTGCCGCCGCAGCACGCGCGCACCGCGGCGCTCGTGCCGCTGCTCGCGATGATCGGGGCGAGCGCCTCGAGCGTCGCGACTCGCGCCGACCTCGACGCGGTGCTGCGCATGCTCGCCGGGCTCGCGCGCCACGTGCCTGCGGTGATCAGGGAGTGGTGATCGCCGAGGGGCGATCGCCGAGCGCTGACGACCGAGGTGCGAGGATCGTCGCGTGCAGCTCATCCTCGCCTCCGCCTCGCCCGCCCGGCTCGCCCTGCTGCGCCAGGCCGGCATCGAGCCGACCGTCGCGCCCACCGACCTCGACGAGGAGCTGCTCGTCGCCGCGCACGAGGCGGAGCACGGGCCGCTCGCCCCCGCCGACTTCGTGCTGCTGCTCGCGCGCGCGAAGGCCGAGGCGCTGCTCGACCAGGATCCGCTCACGGGCTTCGACGGGCTCGTGCTCGGCGGCGACTCCGCGCTCGAGCTCGACGGCGCGATGCTCGGCAAGCCGCACACCCCCGAGCGCGCTCGCGAGCGCTGGCTCGCGCAGCGCGGGCGGTCGGCGACGCTGCACTCGGGCCACTGGCTGCTGCGCGTGCGCGACGGCCGGATCGACGACTCCGCGGGGCTCGCGACCGCGACGCACCTCGACTTCTCCCCCGACATCGACGACGCCGAGATCGACGCGTACGTCGCGAGCGGCGAGCCGCTCGAGGTGGCGGGCGCGTTCACGATCGACGGTCGCGGCGCCGCCTTCATCGACCGGATCGACGGCGACCCGTCGACCGTGATCGGCATGAGCATCCCCGCCGTGCGCCGCCTCGCGCGCGAGCTCGGCGTCGCCTGGCCGACCCTCACCGGATGACGCGCGCGATGTGGGTGTGGGTGCCGGAGGCGGCCCCGCCCGACCCGGTCGCGCTCGCCCGGTTCGCGAGCGCGCAGCGCGTGACGGATGCCTTCGTGAGCGTGCCGTGGGGCGGCCCGAGCGCCGACACCGTGGCGAGCGCCGACGCGCTCCGCGCGCACGGCGTGCGCGTCGCGGCGCTCGGCGGCGTCGAGGACTGGACCGGCGTCGAGGCGGTGGCGTGGATGGAGCGCGCCGTCGCCGGGTGGCCGTTCGACGGCGTGCACCTCGACATCGAGCCGTGGGGGCGGGCCGACTGGGCGGGCCGCGAGCGCGAGCTGCTCGACGCGCTCGAGCGCACCGTGCACGACGTCGCCGCGCGGTCGAGTCTGCCCGTCGAGGTCGACCTCGCGCCCTGGGTCGCGGATGAGCATCCGGCCGCGTTCACCCGCATCGCCCGCCGCGCGAACGCCGTCGCGCTCATGGCCTACCGCGACCGCGCACCCGACATCCTGCGCGTGAGCGACGCGGCCCGGCGCATCCTCTCGTCGTCGCGGATCGCCTACCGCGTCGGCGTCGACACCGCGCCGGCGGCCGACCCTCGAGCGACCTTCGCCGACGACGGCAGCGCGGTGCTCGAGCGCGAGCTCGCCCGCGTCGCGGCGCGGCTCGCAGCGGACGCCCGGTTCGCGGGCGTCGCGGTGCACGACGCCCAGCACTGGATGGCGCTGCCCCGCTGACGAGCCCGCCCGCGCGTCGGCCTAGGTGGACTGCTGGGTGGGGATGGCGCCGGGGCCCTCGGCGAGCGACGCGTCGAGCTCCATGTCGACCGCCGCCTGCTCGAACTGCGCGTTGAGCAGTCGCCAGTACGCGCCCCGGGCGGCGACGAGCTGCTCGTGCGTGCCCTGCTCGACGATGCGGCCCTGCTCCATCACAAGGATGAGGTCGGCGTCGCGGATGGTCGACAAGCGGTGCGCGATCACGAACGACGTGCGGTCGGTGCGCAGCGCCGCCATCGCGTGCTGCAGCAGCAGCTCGGTGCGGGTGTCGACCGACGACGTCGCCTCGTCGAGGATGAGCACGCTCGGCCGCGCGAGGAACGCGCGCGCGATCGTGACGAGCTGCTTCTCACCCGCCGAGAGGTTCGTCGCGTCCTCGTCGATCACCGTGTCGTAGCCGTCCGGCAGCGCGTGCACGAAGCGGTCGACGTACGTCGCCTGCGCGGCCTCGACGATCTCGGCCTCGGTCGCGTCGGGCCGACCGTAGGCGATGTTGTCGCGGATCGTGCCGCCGAAGAGCCACGTGTCCTGCAGCACCATGCCCGTCTGCGATCGGAGCGCATCCCGCGTCATGGTCGCGGTGTCGACGCCGTCGAGCGTGATGCGGCCGCCGTCGATCTCGTAGAAGCGCATGAGCAGGTTGACGAGCGTCGTCTTGCCGGCGCCGGTCGGGCCGACGATCGCGACGGTCTGGCCCGGCTCGACCTCGAGCGAGAGGTCGTCGATGAGCGGCCGGTCGGGCGAGTACGCGAATCGCACGTGCTCGAACGTGACGCGGCCGGAGCCCTCGACGGGGGTCGCGCCGCCGGCATCCGACCCCTCCTCGTCGGCGTCGAGCAGCTCGAAGACGCGTTCGGCGCTCGCGACGCCCGACTGCACCATCGTGACCGTCTGGCCGATCTGGCCGAGGTTCTGCGAGAACTGCTGCGAGTACTGGATGAACGCTTGCACGTCGCCGACCAGGATCTGCCCCGCCGCGACGAAGAGGCCGCCGGCGACGGCGACGAGCACGTAGCCGATGTTGCCGACGAAGGTCATGAGCGGGAAGACGAGGCCCGAGATGAACTGCGCCTTGAACGCGGCCTGGAACACGCCGTCGTTCTCGGTCGCGAAGCGGGCGCGCACCGCGTCCTCGCGGCCGAAGACCTTGACGAGCGCGTGGCCGGTGAAGGCCTCCTCGACGATCGCGTTGACGCGGCCCGTGCGGCGCCACTGCTCCTTGAACAGCCCTTGCGCCGGTCCCATGACCGCGCCGAGGATGACGCCGGTGAGCGGCACCGAGATGAGCGCGACGAGCGCGAGCCAGACGTTGATCGAGAGCATCATCACGAGCACGCCGATCACCGTCAGCAGTCCGGTGACGATCTGCGACATGGTCTGCGACAGGGTCTGGCCGACGTTGTCGAGGTCGTTCGTGACGCGCGAGAGCAGCTCGCCGCGCTGCGTGCGGTCGTAGTAGGCGAGCGGCAGCCGGTGGATCTTCTCCTCGACGTCGCGGCGCAGCCCCTGCACGGTGCGCTGCACGACCCGGTTGACGACGTAGCCCTGCAGCCACTGGAACAGCGCGCCCACGAGGTAGATCCCGAGCACGACGAGCAGGATGCCGCCGAGCGCCTCGAAGTCGATGCCCTGCCCGGGCTCGAGGTCGGGCATGCGCTCGACCATGTTCGCGAAGTCGTCCTGGCCGCCCTGGCGGAGGCCCTCGACGATCTGCTCCTGCGTCGCGCCCGCGGGCATCTGCCGCTGCACGAGGCCCTGCACGATGATGTTCGTCGCCTGGCCGAGGATCTTCGGCCCGAGCACGACGAGCACGACGCCGACGGCGCCGAGCGCGAAGACGAGCGCGAGGAGCCAGCGATACGGGTGCATGAGCCCCACCAGGCGGCGGGCGGATGCGCCGAACGACTTGGCCTTGCCGGGCGGCGGCTCCCAGTCCCCCGCCCCGAGGCGCGCCGCCTCGGCCTGCTCGGCCTCGAGGCGCTCCTCCTCGGTCAGCTCGGGCTCGGTCAGCTCGGGCTCGGGCTTCGCGACGCGCGCGCGGCGCGCGGCTGCGCGCTCGGCCCTCGTGGGCTTGGACTGCTGCTCGCGTGCCATCTCAGGCCTCCACTGCCATCTGCGACTCGACGATCTCGCGGTAGGTGCCGCTCGCCTCGAGCAGCTCCTCGTGCGTGCCGGTGCCGACGACCCTGCCGCCGTCGAGCACCACGATGCGGTCGGCGTCGACGATCGTCGACACGCGCTGCGCGACGATGATCTGCGTCGTCGCACCGACCGATTCCTTGAGCGCCGCCCGCAGGCGCGCATCCGTCGTGAGGTCGAGCGCCGAGAACGAGTCGTCGAAGACGAGCACGTCGGGCTCGGCCACGAGCGCTCTCGCGATCGAGAGCCGCTGGCGCTGGCCGCCGGAGACGTTCGTCCCGCCCTGCGCGATGCGGGAGCCGAGCTGCCGGTCCATCTGCTGCACGAAGCCGGCGGCCTGGGCGATCTCGAGCGCGCGCCACAGCTGCTCGTCGGTCGCCTCCTCGTTGCCGTACCGGAGGTTCGACGCGACGGTGCCCGCGAAGAGGTAGGGCCGCTGCGGCACGATCGCGATGCCGCGCCAGAGCGTCTCGGCGTCGACGTCGCGCACATCGGCGCCGCCGACGAGCACGCTGCCGCCCGTCGCGTCGAACAGCCGCGGGATGAGGTTGACGAGCGTGGTCTTGCCCGAGCCCGTCGATCCGATGATCGCGACCGCCTCCCCCGGCTCTGCCTTGAGCGAGATGCCGTCGAGCACGGGGGTGTCGGCGCCCGGGTAGTGGAAGTCGACGTCGCGGAGCTCGACCGTGCCGGGCGTCGGCATCCGCTCGCCCACCGCGACGCGCGCGATCGACGGCTCGGTCTCGAGCACCTCGCCGATGCGCTTCGCCGAGACCGCGGCCCTCGGGATCATGATCGTCATGAAGGTCGCCATCAGCACGCCCATGAGGATCTGCATGAGGTACTGGAGGAACGCCATCATCGTGCCGATCTCGAGCTCGCCCGCGTCGACGAGCCCGGCGCCGAACCACAGCACCGAGACGCTCGAGACCTCGACGATGAGCATGATGATCGGGAACATCAGCACGAAGAGGTTGCCGGTGCGGAGCATGGCGTCGGTGACGCCGTCGTTCGCGACCGCGAATCGCGCCTTCTCGCGCCGCTCCTGCACGAAGGCGCGGATGACGCGGATGCCCGTGAGCTGCTCGCGCAGCACCTTGTTGATGCGGTCGATGCGCTCCTGCAGCTGACGGAAGATCGGCACGAGGCGGGAGACGAGGAAGCCGAGCACGAGCAGCATGAGCGGCACGGCCACCGCGATGAGCCACGAGAGCGTGGCATCCGCCCGCAGCGCCATGATGATGCCGCCGATCGCGAGCATGGGCGCCGAGAGCAGCATCGTGCACGACATGAGGATGAGCATCTGCACCTGCTGCACGTCGTTCGTGTTGCGGGTGATGAGGCTCGCCGCCCCGAAGCGCTGCACGTCCTGCTCGCTGAAGTCGCCGACCTTCGCGAAGATGTCGGCGCGCAGGTCGCGACCGGCGCGCATGGCGAGCCGGGCGCCGAAGAGGATCGCGAGGATGTTCGCGGCCACCTGGCCGACGCTGAGCCCGAGCATCAGGAAGCCGAGCCGCCAGATGAGATCGGTGTCGCCGACGAGCACGCCCTCGTCGATGATGTCGGCGTTGATGGTCGGCAGCATGAGCGAGAGCACCGACTGCGCGAACTGGAACAGCACGACGAGGATGAGCGGCAGCCACGACGGCGTGACGTAGCGGACGATGAGCTTCCAGAGCATGTCAGACCTTCTCGGTCTCGAGGGCGGATGCGGGGGCCGCGTGGGCGACCGGGCGATCGTCGGCGTCGACGATGCCGTGGAGGAGCACCTGGACGATATCGGCGGCCGATGACGTGGGCTCGGCCTCGCCCCAGCCGGCGGCCGCGGCCCAGGCGAGGGTGCGCACGAGCTCCGCGGCCACGAGCGGCGTGACGCGGAGCTGCCGCGCGTACGGCTCGAAGTGCGCGGCGATCCACGACTTCGACTGCTCGAACTCGCCGCGGCGCTGCTCGGCGACGCGCTGCGCGATGGGACCGAGCGCCATCGCGAGCTGGAACATGAAGGCCATGCGCTCGACGAGCACCGAGACCATCGTCTCGACGAGCTGCTCGAGCGACTCGCTCTCGAAGGCCGCTGCCGCGTCGGCGTCGGTCATGTGCTGCTCCGCGAGCGCGACGAGCAGCGACTCCTTGTCGCCGAACGCCTTGAAGAGCGTGCCCTCCGCGACGCCGGCGGCCTCGGCGAGCTGCCGGCTGGTGATGCCGACCCCGTGCTCGAGCACCGCGGGCGTCACGGCCGCGATGATCTGGGCGCGGCGGTCGTCGCCGCTCAGGCGAGGGATGGGTGGAGGCACGAGGGCATGCTAGTTGAGTGAGCGCTCACTCAACAGGGGTACGGGATGCGGCGTGTCGCGCTGACGTCAGTCCTGCGGTCGTCAGACCTGCGGTCGTCGTCGGCGCCCGCGCTCGCCGCGCTGCCAGGCCTCCGCCGACCGGGCGATTGCGCTCTGCGCGGTGTCGAGCAGCTCCTGCGCGAGCGTGCTCCAGTCGCCGCGGTCGGCGATGCTCGACTGCCCGTCGTCGCCGCCGCGCGCGGCGTGCTCCGCGGCGTCGAACGCGTGCGTCGCCCGCCGCACGGCATCGCGGTAGGCCGCGAACTCGCTGGGCGCCATGCGGGTCGCGACGCTCGCGGGCCGCAGCTCGAGCGCGACGCGCTGCGCGCGCAGGAACTCCTGCAGCGCCGGCGACGAGGCGTCGCTCATCGCGGGGAAGTCGATCGCCATCGCGGGGTCGGTCTCGTACGCGATCCAGCGCGCCGTGAGGCGATCGTGCTCGGCGCGCAGCCGTGCGAGCGGCATGGCCTCGAGCGGCGCCCGACCCGCAGGCAGGGTCGCGCGGGCCGCCTGCACCGAGGCGCGCCTCGCCTTGAGCTCGGCGATCGCGACCTTCACCCCGCGCTCGGCCGCCTGCACCCGCCGCTTCGCCTCCAGCACCGCTCCGATCCCGACGCGCGCGGCCGACTGCTCCGCCTGCGCCCGCAGCAGCTCCGCGCGCGCGATCTTGAGGTCGGCGCGCGACCGCGTCACAGCATCCTGCGCCTGCCGCACGTCGTGCACCGCGGCGTGGAGCTCGAGCCGGCGACCGGCCGGCCGGCTGCGCCGCACGCCGACGACGCCGAGCGCGCCCGCACCCGCGCCGGCGGGTGCGATCCACCACCACTCGGCCACGAGGGCGAGCACCACGGGGTCCACCCGTCCATGCTAGGCGCGACGGCCCGCCGCGCACAGGGAGCGGTGCCGACCGTCTGCCGACTGTGGGAATCCGCAACCGAACCCGGCATTCCTGTGTGGCGAGCGCACGCATCCGCCATGCCTCGCCGCCTAGGCTGAGGGATCATGCGCCGCATCTCCAAGGTCCTCATCGCCAATCGCGGCGAGATCGCCGTCCGCATCATCCGCGCAGCGCGCGACGCCGGCATCGGCTCGGTCGCCGTCTACGCCGAGCCCGATCGCGACGCGCAGCACGTGCAGCTCGCCGACGAGGCGTACTCGCTGCTCGGCGCCACGAGCGCCGAGAGCTACCTCGTCATCGACAAGATGCTGTCGATCGCGCGCCGCTCGGGCGCCGACGCGGTGCACCCGGGCTACGGGTTCCTGGCGGAGAACGCCGACTTCGCCCGCGCCGTGATCGACGCGGGGCTCATCTGGATCGGCCCGAGCCCCTCGGCGATCGAGCAGCTGGGCGACAAGGTCTCAGCTCGCCGCATCGCCGAGTCGGTCGGCGCGCCGCTCGCGCCGGGCACGATCAATCCCGTCAGCGGTGCCGCCGAGGTGCTCGAGTTCGTCGACGAGCACGGGCTGCCGGTCGCGATCAAGGCGGCCTTCGGCGGCGGCGGCCGCGGCCTCAAGGTCGCTCGCACGCGCGAGGAGGTCGAGGAGCAGTTCGACTCCGCCACGCGCGAGGCCGTCGCCGCGTTCGGCCGGGGCGAGTGCTTCGTCGAGAAGTACCTCGACAAGCCGCGCCACGTCGAGACGCAGTGCCTCGCCGACGCGCACGGCAACGTCGTCGTCGTCTCGACCCGCGATTGCTCGCTGCAGCGCCGCCACCAGAAGCTCGTCGAGGAGGCGCCCGCGCCCTTCATCTCCGCCGAGCAGGATGCCGAGCTGCGGCGGGCGTCGAAGGAGATCCTGCGCGCCGCCTCCTACGTGGGCGCGGGCACGTGCGAGTTCCTGATCGGCGCGGACGGCACGATCTCGTTCCTCGAGGTGAACACGCGCCTGCAGGTCGAGCACCCGGTCTCGGAGGAGGTCACGGGCATCGACCTCGTGCGCGAGCAGTTCCGCATCGCCGAGGGCGAGGCGCTCGGCTACGACGACCCCGAGGTGCGCGGGCACTCGATCGAGTTCCGCATCAACGGCGAGGACGCCGGCAGCGGCTTCATGCCCCAGCCCGGTCCCGTGCGCATCTTCCGCACCCCGTCGGGCCCCGGCATCCGCGTCGACTCGGGCGTCGTCGCCGGCGACGTCATCGGCGGCAACTTCGACTCGATGCTCGCGAAGCTCATCGTCACCGGTCGCGACCGCGACGAGGCGCTCGCCCGCGCGCGCCGCGCGCTCGCCGAGTTTGAGGTCGACGGCCTGCCGACCGTGCTGCCCTTCCACCGGCGCATCGTCGACGACCCCGCCTTCGCGCCGGCCGGCGACGCGCCCTTCTCGATCTACACGTCGTGGATCGAGACCGAGTTCGACAACGACATCCCCGCGTGGGGCGGCGAGCCGGGCGAGCTCGGAGGACCCGAGCCGCGGCGAACGGTCGTCGTCGAGGCCGACGGCAAGCGCATCGCCGTCTCGATGCCGAAGCGGCTGTTCTCCGACACGAAGGACGCGAAGGGCCCGGCGCCCCGCCGCACCCGCGGCGCCGTCGCCGGCGGCATCGGCTCGGGCACGATCATCTCCCCCATGCAGGCGACGGTCGTCAAGACGGCCGTGGCCGAGGGCGACCGCGTCGTCGCGGGCGACCTGCTCGTGGTGCTCGAGGCGATGAAGATGGAGCAGCCGCTCTCGTCGCCCGTCGACGGCACGGTCACCGCGATCGACGCGCCGGTCGGCAAGACCGTGCCGTCGGGGCACATGCTCGTGACCATCGCACCCGACGCCGCCTGACGCGACCCGGCCTCAGGACTCGCGGATGCGCCGCCGCGCGAACGCGGCGAGCGAGGCAGGCAGCTCGTCGGCGATCGCTGCGTAGCGCTCGGCCGCCTCGACGCGGCGGCCGGAGCGCCACGCGAGGTCCGCGAGCGCGAGCGTCGCGTCACGCCTGGATGCGGCGGAGCCCTCGAGCTCGAGCGCGCGGAGCGCGTCCTCGGCCTCGACCGGGTCGGTGCCCGCGCGGAGCGCGGCGTGCCCCTGCGCGATCGCCGCGGCGGCCCGCGCAGCCGCCGATGGCCGGATCGCGAGCAGTCGCGCGTGGAGCGCCGAGATCGTGACCCAGTCGGTCGCCGCAGCCGAGCGCGCGGCCACGTGCAGCGCGGCGATCGATGCCTCGATCGCGAAGCGCCCGCCCGTGCCTGCGGTCGCGGCCGCATGCTCGAGCCCGGCGAGCAGCAGCGCGCGGTCCCAGCGCGACCGGTCGACCTCGTCGAGCGGGAGCGCGACGCCGTGCGCGTCGAACCTCGCCGGCCGGCGGGCGAGGGCGAGCAGCACCAACGCGAGCAGCGCCTCCGCCTCCGGCTCTGCCGGGTGGGCGCGCTGCACCGCGCGCGCGAGCGTGAGGGCGCTGCGACCGAGGTCGTCGGCCGGGGCGCCGGGCCGGAGGGCGTCCCGCTGCGAGACGGCATGCACCACGGCGATGCACTCGAGCACGGCCGGCAGCCGCTCGGCGCGCGCGTCGCCCTCCGGCACCTCGAAGCGCCCCGCGCCCGCGGCGAGCGCCCGCTTCGCGCGCGTCAGTCGCGCGGAAGCGGCCCGCGGGTCGATGCCGAGGTGCCAGGCGATGCGCGCGGTGGGCAGCCCGCAGACCACCCGCAGCGCCACCACGAGCCGGCTGGCGAAGCCCAGCACGGGGTCGCACGCGACCAGCAGGAGCGCGTAGCGGTCGTCGTCGACGCCGAGGCTCGCGGGCTCGGCTGGCGGTCGCCGCGCCAGCTCGCCCATCGCGCGCTCGCCCGCCGCCCGGCTCCGCACGGCGTCGACGTGGAGTCGCCGCCCGACCGTCGTGCACCACGCGACGAGATCGTCGATGGGCCGCTGCTGCTCGACGGCTCGCGCGATCGCCTCCGCCGCGAGCTCCTCCCCGGCGTCGAGCGACCCCGCGAACGCCGCGAGCTGCCGGACCACGCTCGGCCATGCGGCTCGGAACTGCTCGTCGCTCGGCCGCATCCGCTCATCGTGGCACGGCGGGGCGCTCACCCCATCGGGAAGATGCGCCGCCACTCGATGTGGCCGCCCGTCGGGACGAGCGGCGCGAGCTGCCGCGCGATCTCCTCCGATTCGGCCTCGACGACGTAGTAGCCGCTGATGACCTCATCGCTCTCGATGCTCGCGCCGTCCGTCCAGACGGCGTCGTCCACCTCGCGGCCGTCGGTGCCGGGGACGACCGTGCCGCCGTGGCGGCGGTTGTGGAGCGCGTTGCCCGCGACGATCGTCGCCCCGAGCTCGGCGACCCGTCGCTCGAACGCTTCGAACTCGGGGAACTCGGCCGCGATCTGCTCGCCCGCCGTGTCACCGACGTAGGCGTCCGAGTCCCAGTCGGGCTCCACGATCATGAACATGTACTGCTCGGCCATGGCCGATCCTCTCCCTCACCGACTGCGCCGACCGCAGTCTCACACGAGGGAGACGGATGACGCGCACCGGTTTCGACACGGCTCGCTGCGACACGCCGGTCGCCGGTTCAGGCCTCGAAGCGGTGCATCGCCCTCGCGGCATCGGAGATCGAGCCGGTGAGCGAGGGGAAGACCGGGAAGACGCGGGCGACCTGGTCGACCGTGAGGCGGTGCTCCATCGCCATCGTGACCGGGAAGATGAGCTCCGACGCCTTCGGCGCGACGATGACGCCGCCGATGACCGTGCCGGAGCCGGTGCGCGCGAAGAGCTTCACGAAGCCGTCCTCGACGCCCATCATCTTCGCGCGCGCGTTCGTCGCGAGATCGATGCGGTAGACCTCGCCCTGCGCGATGCCCTCCTCGATCTCCTTCTGCGACCAGCCGACGGTCGCGATCTCGGGCTGCGTGAAGATGTTCGACGCGACCGTGCGCATCGAGATCGGGTCGACCGCGTCGCCGAGCGCGTGGAACATCGCCGTGCGGCCCTGCATCGACGCGACGGATGCGAGCGGCAGCGCGTCGGCGCAGTCGCCGACCGCGTAGACGTTCGGCAGGTTCGTGCGCGCGACGCGGTTCACGAGGATGTTGCCGGAGTCGGCCATCTCGATGCCCGCCTCCTCGAGGCCGATGCCGGCCGTGTTCGGGATCGAGCCGACCGCCATGAGGCAGTGCGAGCCCTCGACCGTGCGCCCGTCGGTGAGCGTCACGACGACGCCGCGCTCGGTGCGCTCGACCTTCTCGGCGCGCGACTTCGACAGCACGTGCATGCCCTGCCGGCGGAAGACGTCCTCGATCACGCGCGCGGCGTCGGTGTCCTCGCCGGGCAATACCTGCTCGCGGCTCGACACGAGCGTGACCTCGGCGCCGATGAGGCTGTAGGCGCTCGCGAACTCCGCGCCCGTGACGCCGGAGCCGACGACGATGAGGTGCTCGGGCACCTCCTCGAGGCCGTAGAGCTGCGTCCACGTGAGGATGCGCTTGCCGTCCGGCATCGCCGACGGCAGCTGGCGCGGGGTCGCGCCGACCGAGACGACGATCGTGTCGGCCTCGAACTCGTCGAAGTCGGAGCCCTGCTTGCCGGTGGAGACGACCACGCGGCCGGGTCCTTCGAGCCGGCCCTCGCCCTGCACGATCGTGACGCCGGCGCGCTCGAGGTCGGCCTTCATGTCGAGCGACTGCTTCGCGGCGAGCGACAGCAGGCGGCGGTTCACCGCTCGCAGGTTGACGGCGACCTCGGGCTTCTGCGGCCGGCCGGAGTCGCCGCGCACCGAGAACTGCACGCCCAGCTGGCTCGCGTCGCGGATCGCGGCGGCCGACTCGGCGGTCGCGATGAGCGACTTCGACGGCACGACGTCCGTGAGGATGGCGCTGCCGCCCACCCCGGTCCGCTCGATGAGCGTGACGACGGCGCCGAGCTGCGCGCCCGCGAGCGCCGCCTCGTATCCGCCGGGTCCGCCGCCGATGATCACCACGCGCTGCTTGCGCTCGAATGCACTCACGGGGACCATCATCGCGCATCCGCGCGCGGCGCTGCTCCTCGGCGCTGCTCCGCGGCGCTGCTCCGCGGCGCTGCTCCTCAGGCCGCGCGGCGCTCGTGCACGGCCGACGTGAGCGTCGTGCCGTTGACCTCGAGGTAGAGCACCCCGTCCATCCGCGAGACGACCATCGCGGTGCGGCGCGAGACGGCGTCGGCGACCGCGTCGACGAATCCGGGATCGAACCAGACGAGCCGCACGTCCTCGGCGCGGTGGATGCGCTTGCCCGCCCACCGACCGGCCACCCGCTCGGGGTCGCGGTGCGTGTAGACGGCGGTGCGCTGCGCTGCCTTGCTGCCGCGGTGCACGCGCTCGGCCTCGGGCGCACCGATCTCGATCCACGCGACGAGCGCGCCCGTCGCGTCGCGCACGAGCACGGCGGGCTCGTCGCCGCCGGCGACGTCGGAGCCGAAGGCGATGCCCTCCTCGTGCTCGAGGCACCACGCGAGCACGCGCGTCACCATGAACGCCGCCGTCTCGGAGGCGTGCTGCGCCACCTTGAGCGAGACCTGCTCGTAGACCCCGCGGTCGACGTCGGACAGCTGCACCTCAAAGGTGTGGATCGTCGCGCCGATGGCCATTCCGCCGAGCCTACGCGAGCGCCAGCCCGCTCCCCCGCGAGTCGGGGGCTTGCGCTGCGCCGCTGCCGGGTTGGCGGTGAGCGCGCCTCTAGAGTTGGCGGCATGACGCACCCGCTCGACCAGCCTGCCGACCCCCGCGAGATCGCCCGGCAGGCCGCCGACGACATCCGCCGCATCACGGGCGTGGAGTCGCACGACATCGCCCTCACGCTCGGCTCCGGCTGGGCGAAGGCCGCCGACCTCATCGGCGAGACGACGCACACGATCCCGGCGACCGACGTCACCGGCTTCTCGAAGCCCGCGCTCGAGGGCCACGTCGGCACGCTGCGCTCGATCCTCCTCGACGACGGCCGCCGCGCGCTCGTCATCGGCGCGCGCACCCACTACTACGAGGGCCACGGCGTGCGCCGCGTCGTGCACTCGGTGCGCACGGCGGCCGCCGCCGGCGCATCCGTCATGGTGCTGACGAACGGCGCGGGCGGCATCAAGCCGCACTGGACGCCCGGCCAGCCCGTGCTCATCAGCGACCACATCAACCTCACCGCCGACTCGCCGCTCGAGGGCGCGACGTTCGTCGACCTCACCGACCTCTACGCGCCGCGCCTGCGCGACATCGCGCGGTCGGTGGATGCGTCGCTCGACGAGGGCGTGTACGTGCAGTTCCGCGGCCCCCACTACGAGACGCCCGCCGAGGTGCAGATGGCGAAGGCGATCGGCGGCGACATCTGCGGCATGTCGACGGCGCTCGAGGCGATCGCCGCGCGCGAGGCCGGCATGGAGGTGCTCGGGCTCAGCCTCATCACGAACCTCGCGGCGGGCATCCAGACCACGCCGCTGTCGCACGAGGAGGTCATCGAGGCCGGCCGCGAGGCCGAGGGCCGCCTCGGCCGCCTGCTCGCCGACGTCGTCGCCGCGATCGGGCAGCCGGCATGACCGGCGAGCTGCTCGACGCGGCGCGCGCGTGGGTCGCCGCCGACCCCGACCCGGTCACGCGCGCCGAGCTCGAGGCGTCGATCGCCGCCGCCGAGACGGGCGACGAGGCCGCTGCTGCCGACCTGGCGGATGCCTTCCGCGGCCGCCTGCAGTTCGGCACGGCCGGGCTGCGCGGCAGGATCGCCGCGGGGCCGAACCGCATGAACCGCGTCGTCGTGCAGCAGGCCTCCGCGGGCCTCGCGGCGTTCCTCGTCGGCCGGGAGTCGCATCCGTCGGTCGTGATCGGCTGGGACGGCCGGCGCGGCTCCGAGGAGTTCGCGCGCGACGCCGCCGAGGTGTTCGCGGGCGCGGGCGTGCGCGCGATCCTGCTGCCGCGGCTGCTGCCGACGCCCGTGACCGCGTTCGCCGTGCGGCACCTGGGCGCGAGCGCGGGCGTCATGGTGACGGCGAGCCACAACCCGCCCGCCGACAACGGCTACAAGGTGTACCTCGGGGGCGCCGACGAGGGCAGCCAGATCGTGCCGCCCGTCGACGCCGAGATCGCGGCGCTCATCGAGCGCGCGGCCGGCACGCCGGTCGCCGACTACCCGCGCGGCGAGCCGGAGGTCGCGGGCGAGGGCGTCTGGGAGGCGTACGTCGCCGCCACCGCGGCGATCGGCCTGCCGCCCGTCGACCAGGACCGCGCATCCGCCCTCGCCGTCGTCTACACGCCGCTGCACGGCGTGGGGCTCGAGACGGTCGAGGCCGTGCTCGAGGACGCCGGCTTCCCGCCGGTCATCGTCGTGCCGGAGCAGGCCGAGCCCGACGGCGCCTTCCCGACCGTCGCGTTCCCCAACCCCGAGGAGCCGGGCGCGCTCGACCTCGCGATGGCGCTCGCCACCGCGAGCGGCGCCGACCTGATCCTCGCGAACGACCCCGATGCCGACCGGCTCGCCGTCGCCGTGCCCGATCAGGCGGCACCGCTCGGCTGGCGCATGCTCACCGGCAACGAGGTGGGGCTGCTGCTCGGCTGGGACGCCGCGCGCGCCGCCCGCGGGCAGGGCGTGCTCGCCGCCTCGATCGTCTCCTCCCCCGGGCTCGGCGTCATCGCCGAGGCGCACGGGCTCGAGTTCGTGCAGACGCTCACGGGCTTCAAGTGGGTCTCGCGCGTGCCCGACCTGCTGTTCGGCTTCGAGGAGGCGCTCGGCTACCTCGTGAACCCCGGCACCGTGCGCGACAAGGACGGCGTCTCGGCGCTCGTGCGCGTGCTCACGATCGCGTCGGAGCTGCACGAGCGCGGCTCGTCGCTCGCCGAGGAGCTGCTCGCGCTCGCCGGCGAGTTCGGCGCGTTCGAGTCTGGGCAGGTGAGCGTGCGCGTCACCGACCTCGCGCGCATCCCCGCCACGATGGCGGCGCTCCGGGCCGCGCCGCCGGCCGAGCTCGCGGGCGCGGCGGTGCTCGCGGCCGACGACCTGTCGCTGCCCGAGCACGGCGCGATCGGCGACATCCTGCGCTTCACGCTCGAAGACGGCTCGCGCGTGATGGTGCGGCCGAGCGGCACGGAGCCGAAGGTGAAGGTCTACATCGACGCGACCTCGACCGAGGGTTCGCCGTCGCAGCGCGTGCGCGCGGCGCGCGCTCGCGTCGACGCCATCGCCGTGGCCGTCCGCCCCCTCCTCTCAGCCTGACCCCCCGCTCGAAGCCGCGGGTGGTCACGACACGCCGTGGCCCGGCGCCGGGGTGGTCAGGACACGCCGTGCGGTCGGCCTCGCTCGCGGCGTGTCGTGACCACCCCGGTCGCACAGAGGTCCCGGGCGAGCTGGACTACCGGCGGAGGGCGGCGATCGCCTCGTCACGCGTCGTCGCGGTCGCGAGCGCGTCGGTGACGCCGGATCCGTCGAGCGCGTTCGCGAGCTCGGCCAGCATCCGCAGGTGCTGCCGCGGGCTCGTCGCGGCGAGGCCGATGACGACCCGGACGGGGTCGTTGTGGGGGTGGCCGAACGCGACCGGCTCGTCGAGCACGACGATCGCGAGCGCATCCCGTCGCACGACGGCGCTCGCCTTCGCGTGCGGCACGGCGACGCCGGGGGCGACGACGCAGTAGGGACCCGACTCCTCGATCTGCTGCACGAGCTCCTCGACGTAGGCTCGCCCGACCGCGTGGGCGGTCACGAGGTCGACGCCGGCGGCCCGCACGGCGGCGCGCCAGTCGGCGGCCCGGACCCCTGGCGAGAAGGTCGCCTCATCGAGCGGCAGCGTCATCGGAGGTCGTCGAACCCGTCGGCGATCTCGTCGGCGAGGTCCTCGCGCTCCTCGAACGAGCAGAACGCGCTCGCGGCGGCGTTCTGCGTGACCTGCTCGAGGTCGTCGAAGTCCCAGTCGAACGTCTCGACCAGCAGGCCGAGCTCGCGCGTGAGGGTCGTGCCCGACTGCAGCCGGTTGTCGACGTTCACGGTGACGCAGAAGCCCAGCTGGTGCAGCAGGTCGATCGGGTGGTCGTCGAGCGCGGAGCCCCACTGCGCGATCGTGCCGGTCTGCAAGTTGGAGGAGGGGCTCACTTCGAGGGCGATCTGCCGGTCCTTCACCCACTCGGCGAGCTCGCCGAGGCGCACGACGACGGCGTCGTCGGTCTCCTCCTCGACCTCGATGTCCTCGGCGATGCGCGTGCCGTGGCCGAGGCGCAGCGCACGGCCGGCGAAGAGCGCGTCGGCGATGCTCTCGAGCCCGTCGCCCTCGCCCGCGTGCACCGTGGCGGGGAAGTGCGCCTTCGCGAGGATGTCGAACGCCGAGCGCATGCGCGAGGCGGGGAATCCGGCCTCGGGACCGGCGATGTCGAAGCCCACGGCGCCGCGGTCGCGGTGCCGCAGCGCGAGCTCGGCGATCTCGTCACCGCGGTCGAGGTGGCGCATGGCGCTGATGAGCTGGCCGACGCGGATGCGGCCGCCGTGCGTCGAGACGAGACCGATGGCCTCCTCGATGCCGGCTTGCACGGCCTCGACGGCCTGATCGAGCGAGAGGCCGCGCTGCAGGTGCTGCTCGGGCGCCCAGCGGATCTCGCCGTAGATCACGCCGTCCTCGGCGAGGTCGAGCACGAACTCCTTCGCGACGCGGTGCAGGCCGTGCTCGGTCTGCATCACCGCGGTCGTGATGTCGAACGTCTTGAGGTACTCGGGCAGCGAGCCGGAGTTCGACTGCGCGGCGAACCACTCGCCGAGCGACGCCGCGTCGGCGGCGGGCAGCTCGAGCCCGATCTCGTCCGCGAGCTCGAGGACGGTCTGCGGTCGCAGCCCGCCGTCGAGGTGGTCGTGGAGGCTGACCTTGGGCAGCGTCTGGATGTCGACGCCCTCGACCTCGTACCGGCTCATCTCGTCCCCGTCGTCGATTCCTGCTGGAACCCCGATCGTATCGGGCGGGCGACGGCAGGATGCGCGTCGGCGCGACGCGGCGTCAGGCGATGCGCTCGCGCACGATCGACGGGACGTCCACGGCCGTGCCCGGAGCGGCGAGCTCCCATGCGCCCTCGAGCGCCTCGAGCGCCCGCGGGATGCGCGAGGCGTCGTCCGCCGAGATCGTCCAGAGCGGGTCGCCCTTCCGCACCGCGTCGCCGGGCTTGACGTGCAGGTCGATGCCGGCGGCGTGGATCACGGGGTCGCTCGCGCGAGCACGGCCCGCGCCGAGCCGCCACGCGGCGATCCCGAAGGGCAGCGCCTCCTGCCGCGCGAGCACGCCGTCGGCCTCCGCGACGACCGTGTGCGTCTCGTTGGGGGTCGGCAGCGCCGCGTCGGGGTCGCCGCCCTGCGCGACGACGAAGCGCCGCCAGACATCCATCGCCCGGCCGTCGGCGAGCGCCGCCTCGACGTCGACGTCGCCCTTGCCCACCGCGTCGAGCATCTCGCGCGCCAGCGCGACGGTCAGCTCGACGACATCGGCGGGACCGCCGCCCGCGAGCACCTCGACCGATTCGCGCACCTCGTTCGCGTTGCCGATCGCGCGGCCGAGCGGGGTGTCCATCGTCGTGAGCAGCGCGCGCGTCTCGACGCCGGCGTCGCGGCCGAGCTCGACCATGGTGAGCGCGAGCTCGCGCGCCCGCTCGAACTCCTGCATGAACGCGCCGGAGCCGAACTTCACGTCGAGCACGAGCGCGCCCGTGCCCTCGGCGATCTTCTTCGACATGATCGAGGATGCGATGAGCGGGATGGCCTCGACCGTGCCGGTGATGTCGCGGAGCGCGTAGAGCCGCTTGTCGGCTGGCGCGAGCCCGGCACCCGCGGCGCAGACGACGCCGCCGACGGTGCGGAGCTGCTCGAGCATCGCCTCGTTCGAGAGGTCGGCGCGCCAGCCGGGGATCGACTCGAGCTTGTCGAGGGTGCCACCGGTGTGGCCGAGGCCGCGGCCGGAGAGCTGCGGCACCGCGGCGCCGAAGGCGGCCACGAGCGGCATGAGCGGCAGCGTGATCTTGTCGCCGACGCCCCCGGTCGAGTGCTTGTCGACCGTCGGCGCGTCGAGCGACGAGAAGTCCATCCGCTCACCCGAGGCGATCATCGCCATCGTCAGGTCGTGGATCTCGCGGCGGTCCATGCCGTTGAGCAGGATCGCCATCGCGAGCGCAGCCATCTGCGGGTCCTCGACGTAGCCGCGCGTGTACGCGTCGACGAGCCAGTCGATCTGCGACGTCGAGAGCGTGCCCCGGTCGCGCTTCGTGCGGATGATGTCGACGACGTCGAACGCCTCAGCCATGGTCTTCCTCGTCCCGCGCCGCGCTCTCGCGCGATGCGTAGTCCTCGAGCTCTGCCGGGCCGAACGCATCCGGGAGCACCTGCGCCATCGTGCGGATGCCGCTCACCGTGTCGAGCAGCATGCCCGGCGCCGCGTGCTCGGAGAGCAGCTGTCGGCAGCGGCCGCACGGCATGAGCCGCTCCCCCGCGCCGTTGACGCACGCGAACGCGACGAGGCGGCCGCCGCCGCCCATCACGAGCTCGCTCACGAGCGAGCACTCCGCGCACAGCGTCACGCCGTACGCCGCGTTCTCGATGTTCGCGCCCGAGATGAGGCGGCCGTCGTCGACGAGCGCGGCCGCGCCGACCGGGAACCCGGAGTAGGGCGCGTACGCCTTCCCGGCAGCCTCCACGGCGGCGGCGTGCAGCGCCGACCAGTCGATGTCGCGCATCCGGCTACTGCTTCACGTATGGCTTGCCGCTGGCGGCCGGCGCCCTCGACTGGCCGATGAAGCCGGCGACGGCGAGCAGGGTGATGACGTACGGGAGCATGAGCATGAACTCGCTCGGCACCGGCGAGCCGATCGCGCCGAGCGTCTGCTGCAGCGCCGAGGCGAAGCCGAACAGCAGCGCCGCCGCGGTCGCCTTGATCGGGTGCCACTGCCCGAAGATGACCGCCGCGAGGGCGATGTAGCCGAGACCGGCCGTCATCTCGCGGGTGAACGAGCCGTTCGAGTCGAGCGTGAAGTACGCGCCGCCGAGGCCGGCGACCGCGCCCGCGAGCGAGACGTTCCAGAAGCGCAGCCGGTTGACCTTGATGCCGACGGTGTCGGCCGCCATCGGGTGCTCGCCGATCGCGCGCAGGCGCAGGCCCCACGTGGTCTTGAACAGGCCCCAGGCGATGAGCGGCACGGCGATGTACATCGCGTAGACGATGATCGTCTGGTTGAAGAGCGCAGGCCCCAGCAGCGGGATGCTCTCGAGCACCGGGATCGGCAGCTTCGGCAGGCGATCGGGCGAGTTGAGCGCCTGGTTGTCGGTGAGCACCGACGAGTAGAAGAAGTTCGTGAGCCCGGCGACGAGCACGTTGAGGACGACGCCGACGATGACCTGCTCGACGAGGTAGCGGATCGCGAAGGCCGCGAGCACCATCGAGACGAGCACGCCGGCGAGCATCGCGGCGAAGACGCCGACGATCGTGCTGCCGGTCGCGGATGCGACGACCGCGCCCGTGAAGGCGCCGCCGAGCAGCTGCGCCTCGATCGCGATGTTGACGACACCGGCCCGCTCGGAGATGACGCCGCCCATGGCGCCGAAGATGAGCGGCACGGAGAGGCCGACGGTCGCGAACAGCAGTCCCGCGATCGGGATCATCGAGCCCGCGCCGGCCCAGCTGAGGAAGCCGACGACGAACAGCAGGCCGAAGACCACCGGTAGCCACGCGCCGAGCCGGCGCGTGGTGGCCGCGGCCCAGAACGACAGCGCCGTGAGCGCCGCGAGCAGGAGGACGATGACGACGCCGGTCGGGCGCGACGGGAGCACGGCATCCGGGATGGGGAAGAAGTCGCCCGCGTCGGCGAGGCGCAGCGTGGCGCTGCCGTCGCGGCCGAGGGCGATCATGAGGATCGCCGCGACGACCGTGAGGACCGCGTACGAGACGGGGCCCTTCCAGTGGCGGACGACCGCGCGCTCGAGCTCGACCGTCTGGACGGGCGCCGGAGCCTGCGCGTCGATGGGGTGCTGCGTGGTCACGCCTGCGTTCCCTTCGTCTTGGTCGCGGCTGCGAGCGCGGCCTCGTCGCGGCGCTGCCGTCGCGACTTCTTCTTGCCGGGCTGCGGCAGGCCGAACATCGCGCGCACGAGCGGCGGGGCCGCGATGAAGAGCACGATGAACGACTGCACGACGAGGATGATGTCGATCGGCACGCCCTCGGCGGCCTGCATGCGGAATCCGCCGGCCTTGAACGCACCGAAGAGCAGGCCCGCGAAGAGCGTGCCCCACGGCGTCGAGCCGCCGAGCAGCGCGACGGTGATGGCGTCGAAGCCGATGCCGGCGTCGATGCCCGACGTGAAGCCGGTCGTGACGGCGCCCGTGACCTGCTGGGCGCCCGCGAGGCCCATGAAGCCGCCCGAGAACAGCATGGCGAGCAGCGTGATCCGCTTCACGTCCATGCCGGCGTTGAGCGCGGCGTTCGCGTTGAAGCCGACCGCGCGGAACTGGAAGCCCAGGTTGGAGCGGTTGATGAGCCACGAGCAGAAGATGACCGCGGCGACCGAGAGCACGAAGCCCCAGTGGAGGCTGAAGGGCGGACCGAAGATCGGCGGCAGCACCGCGGTGTCGGCCATGGGGGGCGAGATGGGGTTGTTGCCGCCCGGGTTCTGCAGCAGTCCGGGCGTGCGCAGCATCCAGGTGATGAACCAGAGCGCCACGAAGTTGAGCATGATCGTGACGATCACCTCGTGCGCGCCCGTGTAGGCCTTGAAGGCGCCGGCGACGCCGCCCCAGATGGCGCCGGCGAGGATGCCGACCGCGATCGCGACGAGCACGTGGAGCACCGGCGGCAGGTCGAAGGAGAACCCGACCCAGCCCGCGGCGGCGGCGGCCCAGAGCATCTGGCCGCGACCGCCGATGTTGAACAGGCCGACGCGGAACGCGAGCGCGACGCCGAGGCCGGCCGCGATGAGCGGCGTGGCGAAGTTGAGCGTGTCGGTGAGCGGCTTAATGAGCTGGGCGAACCCCGCGTCGGCGCGCGACAGGTTGAGGATCGAGCCCTGGAACAGCGCCGAGTACGCGCCGAAGACCGCATCCCACGCCGCGCCGAGCATGTCTGCCGGGCGCGAGAAGAAGTAGCCGCTCGTCTCCTGCACGCGCTCGTCGGTGAAGGCGATGAGGATGCCGCCGACGATGAGCGAGGTGATGATCGCGAGGATCGCCATGACGAGGTTGCCGCCCATGATGCGGCGGAACGCGCTGCCCCAGGGGTCGTCGATCTCGGCGGTGCGGTCGTCGGTCGGCGCGGCCGCGACGGGCGCGGCGACCTCGGCGACCTCGGGCGCGTGCACGACGGCCGGCGCCGAGCCGGAGTCGGGCGAGCCGCCCGGGCGCTGCGGGGCGTCGGGCTGGATCGGGTCGTCGGCGTCGAGCGGCTGGTCGTTCACGCGGCGGCTCCTTCGAGGTCGGCGGGTCGCTCGCCGGCCATCATGAGGCCGAGCGTGTCGCGGCTGGTGTCGGCGGGCACGATGCCGACGATGCCGCCGCGGTACATCACGGCGATGCGGTCCGCGAGCCCGACGACCTCGTCGAGCTCGGTCGACACGACGATCACCGGGATGCCGGCGTCGCGCGTCGCGATGATCTGGCTGTGGACGAACTCGATCGAGCCGACGTCGAGGCCGCGGGTGGGCTGCGACGCGACGAAGAGCGCGAGCGGGCGGCCGAGCTCGCGGGCGAGCACGACCTTCTGCTGGTTGCCGCCGGAGAGGGTGCCGACGTGCGTGTCGATGCCCTGGGCGCGGATGTCGAAGCCGGTGAGCTTCTCCTCGGCGAACTCGTCGCGCGCGCCGCGGTCGACGGTCCCCGCCTTGACGAAGGGGGCGCCGCGGTAGCGGTCGAGCATGAGGTTCTCGGCGATCGTGAAGTCGCCGACGAGGCCGTCGACCTTGCGGTCCTCGGGCACGAAGCCCACGCCGGCGTCGAGCACCTCGCGCACCGAGTCGCCGAGCAGCTCGTTGCCGTTGAGGTCGATCGACCCCTTCGCGCGCGCCTGCAGGCCGAGGATCGCCTCGGTCAGCTCGGTCTGCCCGTTGCCCTGGACGCCGGCGATGCACAGCACCTCGCCGCCCTGCACGGTGAACGAGACGTCGTTGACGACCTTCTGGCCGATCGCGTCGAGCACGGTGAGGTTCGAGACCGTCAGCGTGTTGTCGGTGAGCACCGGGGGGTTCTTCTGCACGGTGAGCTCGACGGGTCGGCCGACCATCATCGAGGCGAGCTCGGTGCTCGTCGACGCGGGGCTCGCCTCGCCGACGACCTTGCCGAGGCGGATGACCGTGATGCGGTCGGCGATGGCGCGCACCTCGCGGAGCTTGTGGGTGATGAAGACGATCGCGGTGCCCTCGTCGCGCAGCTGCTGCATGATCGCCATCAGCTCGTCGGTCTCCTGCGGCGTGAGGACGGCGGTGGGCTCGTCGAACACGAGCACCTTCGCATCCTGCGACAGGGCCTTGATGATCTCGACCCGCTGCTGCACGCCGACGGGGAGGTCCTCGATCTTCGCGTCCGGGTCGACGTGGAAGCCGAAGCGCTGCGAGATCTCGCGCACCTTCTGCTTGGCGCCGGCGAGTCCGCCGAGGCCCTTCTCGTGCCCGAGGAGCACGTTCTCGGCGACCGTGAAGACGGGGATGAGCATGAAGTGCTGGTGCACCATGCCGATGCCGGCGTGCATGGCGTCGCCGGGTCCTGCGAAGCGCTGCTGCACGCCGTCGAGCAGGATCTCGCCCTCGTCGGCCTGGTAGAGGCCGTAGAGCACGTTCATCAGGGTGGACTTGCCCGCGCCGTTCTCGCCGAGCAGGCAGTGGATCTCGCCCGCCTTGACCTCGAGATCGATGTGGTCGTTGGCGGTGAGCGCGCCGAAGCGCTTCGTGATGCCCCGCAGCTCCAGGGTGGAGTGCTGGCTCGAGTGCTCGACGGTCATGGGCCTTCCTTCGACGAGGCGGACGACTGTGAATCTAGCCCGAACGGCGCGAGCGTGCGCGTGGGGCCAGCGCTCATGCGTGTGGGGGCCGACCGGAGCCGACCCCCACACGCAGGCGGTGCTGCTCTACTCGACCGAGGGGCTGGCAGCCGACTCGACCGTGATCTCGCCGGCGATGATCGCCTCGCGGATCTCGTCGAGCTGCGTCTGCAGCTCAGGGTCGACCGATCCCTCGAAGTCGTGGAACGGCGCGAGGCCGACGCCGTCGTTCTCGAGCGTGCCGACGTACGGCGTGCTCGAGAACTCGCCGGCCGCAGCCTGCTCGACGACCGTCTGGACGCCCGTCGACATGCCCTTGAGGATCGACGTGAGGAAGAGGTCGGCGTTGTCCGGCGACGTCTCGTACAGGTCGGCGTCGACACCGATCATCACGATGCCCGAGTCGTCGCCCTGGTCGCGGATCGCCTCGGCGGCGGAGAGGAAGATCGGGCCACCGACGGGCAGGAGCACGTCCGCGCCCTGGCCGATGAAGGTCTCGGCCATGGCCTTCGCCTCGACGCCGGCGGCGAAGCCACCCGTGAACGAACCGGTGTTCGGCGAAGCCGGGTCCCAGCCGAGCACCTGCACATCGGCGCTGTTCTGCTCGTTGTAGTACATGGCGCCGGCGTGGAAGCCGTCCATGAAGATCGTCACGGGCGGGATGGGCAGGCCACCCCACGTGGCGATGATGCCCGACTCGCTGTACGAGGCGGCGGCGTAGCCGGCGAGGAACGCAGCCTGCGCCGTGTCGTAGACGATCGGCTGCACGTTGTCGGCCTCGATCGAGCTGTCGTCGATGATCGCGAAGTTGATGTCGGGGTTCGCGGTCGCGGCGGCGCCCGTCGCCTCGGCGAGCGAGAAGCCGACGGAGACGACCATGTTGCAGCCCTCGGCGATGACGCTGTCGAGGTTCGGCGCATAGTCGGCGGGCGAGGAGGACTCGACCTCGATCGGCTCGACGCCCAGGCCCTCGGCCGCGGCGCGGAGGCCCTCGGCACCGAGCTGGTTGAACGAGCGGTCGTCGAAGCCGCCCTCGTCGGAGACGATGCAGGGCTGGATGTCGGTCGTGGGCGCCTCGCTCGCGGCGGGCTCAGAGCCGCTGGGCGCCTCGGGTGCTGCTGCGCAGCCCGCGAGCAGGAGCGCTGCGCCGAGCGCGATGGCGCCGCCGCGCGCGGCGGAACGGGTGAACTTCCTCAAGGGATTCCTCCAGTGCAAAGGATGCTCGCCGCGACGCGGCTGAGCGCATGTTGGTTGAGCATAGAGCCGGACGAACGCGCGAAGCGCGCAATCCTCAGCACCGCAACGCAATCGTTGCAATCAGCCGCCGTCAGGGGCTGGAGGGCGACTCCACGGTGATCTCGCCCGCGATGATCTGCTGGCGGAGCGCCTCGAGCTCGGCCTTCGTCTCGTCGCTCACCCGCGCGTCCAGGTCGTGGAACGGGGCGATGTCGACGCCCCCGTTCTCGAGCGTGCCGATGATCGGCTCGTCCGAGATCGTGCCGTCGACGGCGTCGCCGACGGCCGCCACCACGGCATCCTCGGTGTTCTTCAGCACGCTCGTGAGGAGCAGCGGGTGGAACTCGGCGGGGAGCGTGTCGTAGCCGTCGTTGTCGACCCAGATGACGAGCGCGGTGCCGCCGGCGTCGAGCGAGGCGCGGAACGAGCCCTCCCCTACCTGGCCGGCGACCGGGAGGATGACGTCGGCGCCCTGCGCGATGAACGCCTGCGTCTGCGTCTGGCCGAGCTGCACGTTCTCGAAGTCGCCCGTGAAGGTGCCGTCCTGCGTCTCGGGATCCCAGCCGAGCAGCTGCACGTCGGTGCCCTTCGCCTCGTTGTGGGCGTCGATGCCCGCGGCGAAGCCGTCCATGAAGAGCGTCACCGGGGGCTGGTTGCCGCCGCCGAAGGTGGCGACGATCCCGCTCTCGGTGACGGATGCCGCGGTGTAGCCGGCGAGGAACGCCGCTTGCGCGGTGTCGAAGACGATCGAGCGCACGTTCGGATGCTCGACGATCTCGTCGACGATCGCGAACTGCACGTCCGGGTTCGCCGCCGCCTGCTCGTCGGTCGCGGCGGCCAGCTCGAAGCCGACGGTGAGCACGAAGCCGCAGCCGGTGTCGACCGCGGCCTGCACGTTGGGGGCGAGGTCGCTCTCGGTGGTCGAGACGAGCACGTTCGCCTCGACGCCGTGCTCCTCCTGGGCGCGCTCCATGCCGGCCCAGCTCGTCTCGTTGAACGAGCGGTCGTTGAGCCCGCCGGAGTTCGTCACCATCTGCGCGCACTCGAGCGACTGCTCCGGTGCGGCGGTGCCGCCGGGGGCCGTCGTCGCGGCGGGCGGCGGCGCGGCGCAGCCGGCGAGCAGGGCGAGCGCGGCGAGCGCGGGCAGTGCGAGCGTGCGGGACAAGGCGGACTCCTTCGACCAGGTGGCCAAATCGTAGCCGCCCGCCCGCGCCCCCTGCGGACCTCGGGTGGTCACGACACGCCGCCGCGCGATGCGTCCGCGCGGCGTGTCCTGACCACCCCGCGACGCGCGGGCGGCGTGTCGTGACCACCCGGGCGGGACTGGCTAGAGGGCGTCGGTGTTGCCCGAGCGGCGCACCGCGTCGACGACCTGCTTCACGCGCTGCGCGTTGTCGGTCGTCGTGACGAGCAGCGCATCCGGGGTGTCGACGACGACCACGTTCTGGATGCCGACGACGGAGACGATGCGCTTCGACTGCGAGATTACGATGCCCGACGCGGAGTCGGCGATCACCGTCCCCTGGCTGCCGAGGATCGCGAGGCGGCCCCGGTGCGCACCGTTGTGCAGCTTCGCGACCGCGGAGAAGTCGCCCACGTCGTCCCAGTCGAAGTCGCCGGGGACCACGACCATCCGTCCGCTCGCCGCCGCCGGCTCCGCGACCGCGTAGTCGATGGCGATCTTCTTCAGCAACGGCCACAGCCGGTCGACGGCGGGACCGCGGCGCGCCGGCTCGTCCCAGACCGCGGCGAGCTCCTCGATCTGCGCGGCGAGCTCCGGCTCCTCGGTCGCGAGCGCCTCGAGCAGCACGTCGGCCCGCGCGATGAACATGCCGGCGTTCCAGAGGTAGTCGCCATCGGCGACGTACTGCCGCGCGACCTGGGCGGACGGCTTCTCGACGAACTCGCGCACGATCGCGGCGCTCGGGGCGCCCGCGACGCCCGCCGAGTCGCCCGCGCGGATGTAGCCGAAGCCGATCGCCGGCTCGGTCGGCGTGATGCCGATGGTCGCGATGTAGCCGGCGCGAGCCGCCTCGACGGCCTCGCCGACCGCTCGCCGGAAGGACCGCTCGTCGTCGATCACGTGGTCCGCGGCGAACGAGCCGACGATGACGTCGGGCTCGCGGCGCCGCAGGATCGCCGCGGCGAGCGCGATCGCGACGGTCGAGTCGCGCGGGTCGGCCTCGAGCACGATGCTCGCGTCGTCGAGCTCGGGAATCTGCGCCTCGACCGCGGCGCGGTGGGCGCGGCCGGTCACGACCATCGTGCGCCCGGGGCCTGCGAGCGGCACGAGCCGGTCGTACGTCGCCCGCAGGAGCGTCTTGCCGCTGCCGGTCAGGTCGTGCAGGAACTTCGGGGCGTCGGCGCGCGAGAGCGGCCAGAGCCTCGAGCCCACGCCGCCCGCAGGGATGATGCTGAAGAAGTCGTCGATGCCGGTCACGGCCCTCACCCTACGCATCGGCCGGCGGCCGTCGTTCACGCGGCGTTCACCGCGGGGACCTCGCGGCAGCGGCACGCCGCACGTACCGTGGGGCCGTGCGCATCGAGCGAGTCGCCATCGTGACCGAGAGCTTCCTCCCCACCGTCAACGGGGTCACCACGTCGGTCTGCCGCGTGCTCGATCGCCTCGTCGACACGGGTCGCGAGGCCATCGTCATCACGCCCCGCTGCGGCGCGCCCGTCCACTACCGCGGCGTGCCCGTCCACGAGGTGCCGTCGTTCGCCTACCGGCAGTTCCCGGTCGGCCTCCCGAGCCCCCAGGTCGCCGCGCTGCTCGCCCGGTTCCAGCCCGACGTGCTGCACGCCGCGAGCCCCTTCATGCTCGGCGGCCAGGCGATCGCCGAGGCGGCGCGCATCGGCCTGCCGAGCGTCGCCGTCTACCAGACCGACGTCGCCGGGTTCGCGCGCCGCAACCGGCTCGCCGCCGGCTCCCCGCTCGCGTGGCAGCTCATCCGGCTCATCCACAACGCCGCCGACCGCACCCTCGCGCCGTCGACCGCGGCGATCGCCGACCTCGAGGCGGCCGGGGTCAAGCGCGTGCACCGCTGGGGACGCGGCGTCGACCTCGACGGCTTCCACCCAGACAACCGGCGCGGACCCGCGACGGCTCGGCTGCGCCGCCAGATCGCGCCGGGCGGCGAGCTCGTCGTCGGCTACGTCGGCCGCGTCGCGCTCGAGAAGGGCCTCCACCGGCTGCGCGCCCTCGAGGGCGTCCCCGGCATCCGTGTCGCGATCGTCGGCGACGGCCCCGCGATGGAGGAGGTCCGTCGGCAGCTCGCGCCGCTCCGGCCCGCGTTCCTCGGCCAGCTGCAGGGGGCGTCGCTGCGCGCCGCGTACGGGGCGATGGATGCCTTCGTCCACACGGGCACGGAGGAGACCTTCGGGCAGACCCTCCAGGAGGCCGCCGCGACGGGGCTCCCCGTGGTCGCGCCCCGCGCGGGCGGACCGGTCGACCTCGTGGACGACGGGGCGACCGGCCTCCTGTTCGAGCCCGACGACGCATCCGCCCTGCGCTCGGCGATCGAGCGGCTCGCGGCGGACGCCGCACTGCGGTCGCGGATGGGCGAGGCGGGCCGCCGCCGGGTGCTGCCGCGCTCGTGGTCGGCGGTCGTCGACGAGCTGCTCGAGCACTACCGGTGCGCGTCGAGACGCGCCCTGCGCGGCATCGACGGGCTCGTCGACGCCTGAGGCTCGACGAGCGCGGGCACCGGCGACCCGCCGGGCGGTCCGGCGTTCGCCGCGGGCATAGGATGGATGCATCTGCCCGGTCGAACAACGGAGGGATTGCGCGTGTCTGAGACGCAGAGCAGCCTCATCCTCCCCGATCCCACCCCCCGCAAGACCACGTTCAGCGGCACGCTGTATCGCGGTGACGAGGGCATGTGGTCGTGGGTCCTGCACCGCATCACCGGTGTGGCCATCTACTTCTTCCTGCTGGTCCACGTGCTCGACACGGCGCTCATCCGGGTCAGCCCGGCGGCGTACGACGCCGTCATGGCCACCTACAAGAACCCAATCATGGGCCTCGGCGAGGTCGGCCTCGTCGGCGCGGTCGTGCTGCACGCGCTCAACGGTGTTCGCATCATCCTCGTCGACGTCTGGCCCTGGGCGACGAAGCACCAGCGCCTGCTGTTCTGGATCGTCATGGGCCTCGTCGTCGCGCTCATGCTCTACTTCACCCCGAACCACCTCATGAACGTGTTCGCGCCGATGGAGGAGGGTCACTGATGAGCACCACCATCGAGAGCCCGAACTACGCCTACCCGGCTCGCTCGTCGGGTCGCCGCGGCCCCAACCTCGAGAAGGCCGGCTGGATCTTCATGCGCGCCTCCGGCGTCGTGCTGATCGTGCTGATCTTCGGCCACCTGGCCTACAACCTCATCTGGACGCCGGGCGGCATCCACGCCATCGACTTCGGCTTCGTCGGCGGCAAGCTCGCCCAGCCGTTCTGGCAGTGGTGGGACGCCCTCATGCTGTGGCTCGCGATCCTGCACGGCTCGAACGGCATGCGCACGATCGTCAACGACTACGTGCACAAGCCGCGCGTGCGCAAGCTCGCGCTCGGCGCCATCGGCGTCGCCGCCGTCATGCTGATCCTGCTCGGCACCCTCATCACCTTCACGTTCGACCCCTGCCCGCAGGGCGCGGACCCCGCGCTGCTGCCGTCGTTCTGCGCCTCGGTCTAGGCGAGATTCGGAGAACCCCACATCCATGGCTGATCAGCATTCCGTCGTCGACGGCATCCACTACCACCAGCACGACGTCGTGATCGTCGGCGCCGGCGGCGCAGGCATGCGCGCCGCCATCGAGTCGGCGCCCAAGGCGTCGACCGCCGTCATCACGAAGCTGTACCCGACGCGCTCCCACACGGGCGCCGCGCAGGGCGGCATGGCAGCCGCCCTCGCGAACGTCGAGGAGGACAGCAACGAGTGGCACACCTACGACACGGTCAAGGGCGGCGACTACCTGGTGGACCAGGACTCGGCCGAGATCCTCACCCGTGAGGCGATCGACGCGGTGTACGACCTCGAGAACATGGGGCTGCCGTTCAACCGCACCGAGGACGGCAAGATCGACCAGCGCCGCTTCGGCGGGCACACGCGCGACCACGGCAAGGCCCCGGTGCGCCGCGCGTGCTACGCCGCGGACCGCACGGGCCACATGATCCTGCAGACGCTGTACCAGAACTGCGTCAAACACGGCGTGGAGTTCTTCAACGAGTTCTACGCGCTCGACCTCATCATGACCGAGGTCGACGGCGTCAAGCGCCCCGCCGGGATCGTCGCCTACGAGCTCGCCACCGGCGAGATCCACGTCTTCCAGGGCAAGTCGGTCGTGTTCGCGACGGGCGGCTTCGGCAAGATCTACAAGACCACCTCGAACGCGCACACGCTCACGGGCGACGGCGTCGGCATCATCTGGCGCAAGGGCCTCCCGCTCGAGGACATGGAGTTCTACCAGTTCCACCCGACGGGCCTCGCGGGCCTCGGCATCCTCCTCACCGAGGGCGCCCGCGGCGAGGGCGCGATCCTGCGCAACGCCTCGGGCGAGCGCTTCATGGAGCGCTACGCGCCGACCATCAAGGACCTCGCGCCGCGCGACATCGTCGCGCGCTCCATGGTGCAGGAGGTGCTCGACGGCCGCGGCGCCGGTCCCCACAAGGACTACGTCTACCTCGACTGCACCCACCTGGGCGCCGAGGTGCTCGAGACGAAGCTGCCCGACATCACCGAGTTCGCGCGCACCTACCTCGGCGTCGACCCGGTGACCGAGCGCGTGCCCGTCTACCCCACCGCGCACTACGCGATGGGTGGCATCCCGACGAACAACGACGCGCAGGTGCTCTCCGACAACGAGACCGTCGTGCCGGGCCTCTACGCGGCCGGCGAGTGCGCGTGCGTCTCGGTGCACGGCTCGAACCGCCTCGGCACGAACTCGCTGCTCGACATCAACGTCTTCGGCAAGCGCGCCGGCAACAACGCGGTCGCGTACGCGCAGACGGCCGACTTCGTGCCGCTGCCGGCGGATGCGGCCGACGGCGTCGTGAAGATGCTCGCGCAGCTGCGCGAGTCGGACGGCTCCGAGTCGGTCGCCGAGCTGCGCAAGGCGCTGCAGGAGACGATGGACCGGAACGCCCAGGTGTTCCGCACGGAGGAGACGCTGCAGACGGCGCTCGCCGACGTCGAGAAGCTGCGCCGCCGCTACCCCAACGTCAAGGTGCACGACCGCGGCCGCCGCTTCAACACCGACCTCCTCGAGGCCGTCGAGCTGGGCTTCCTGCTCGACCTCGCCGAGGTGCTCGTCTACTCGGCGATCAACCGCAAGGAGTCGCGCGGCGCGCACATGCGCGACGACTACCCCACGCGCGACGACGAGAACTTCATGCAGCACACGATGGCGTACCTGACGGCAGGGCTCGAGAGCCCCGCCTCCGATCACATCCGGCTCGACTGGAAGCCCGTGCGGTTCACCCAGTACCAGCCGACGGAGAGGAAGTACTGATGGCCGAGAGCGAGAAGAAGAACGAGGACAGCATCGGCACCGAGTTCGGCGCCGAGACCGGCGACCCGGGCGCCCAGGCGCAGGCGGCGGTCGACGCGACGACCGCCGACTCGCAGGCCGTCTCCGCCTCGAGCGGCACCGAGCGCGCCGAGCCGGCCGAGCCCGGCGCCGCCGTCGCCGACGTGGCGCCGATCGAGCCCGTCGAGGAGCCGCAGAGCTTCACCGTCACCGTCATCGTGCGCCGCTTCGACCCCGAGGTCGACGAGGAGCCGCGCTGGGTGGACTACGACGTGCAGATGTTCTCGACCGAGCGCATCCTCGACGCCCTGCACCGCATCAAGTGGGAGCAGGACCCGTCGCTCGCGTTCCGCCGCTCGTGCGCCCACGGCGTGTGCGGCTCCGACGCGATGCGCATCAACGGCAAGAACCGCCTCGCCTGCAAGGCGCTCGTCAAGGACTTCGACACCTCGAAGCCCATCTACGTCGAGGCGATCAAGGGTCTGCCGCTCGAGAAGGACCTCATCGTCAACATGGAGCCGTTCTTCGACTCCTTCCGCGAGATCCAGCCCTTCCTCGTCGCCGCCGGCAAGCCCGACAAGGAGCGCCACCAGACGATCGCGCAGCGCGAGCGCTTCGACGACACGACCAAGTGCATCCTCTGCGCCGCCTGCACCACCTCGTGCCCGATCTTCTGGACCGACGGCCAGTACTTCGGCCCGGCGGCGATCGTCAACGCGCACCGCTTCATCTTCGACTCGCGCGACGAGGCGAGCCAGGTGCGCCTCGACATCCTCAACGACCGCGAGGGCGTGTGGCGCTGCCGCACGACCTTCAACTGCACGGATGCCTGCCCGCGCGGCATCCAGGTCACGAAGGCGATCCAGGAGGTCAAGCAGGCCCTGGTGACGGGCGTGCGCCTCTAGCCCTCCGACTGCGCTCGAAGGCCGGCATCCCGCGCGGATGCCGGCCTTCGTCGCATCCCCGGGCGCCGCGCACGCTCGGCCGATGTGTAGGCAGGCGATGTATCGTCCCTGCCATGAACGCTTCGACGACGACCGCAGAACGCATCCGTCCGTGGGTGGTGCTCATCGCGCTGCCGGTGACCCTCGCCGCCGCCGGGCTCGGCTCGGGCCTCTTCGGCGGCACGGAGGTCGAGGCCTCCTCGAGCGGCGCGCTCTCGGACACCGCGACCCCGCTCGCGCCCTTCGGGCCGGCGTTCTCGATCTGGTCGGTCATCTACCTGGGCCTCGCGGCCTACGCGATCTGGCAGGTGCTGCCGAGCCAGCGCCACGACATCCGCCAGCGGCGCATCGGCTGGCTCGCCGTCGCGTCGCTCGTGCTCAACGCGGCGTGGATCCTGTGCGCGCAAGCTGGCCTGCTGCCGCTCACGGTCGTGGTCATCCTGCTGCTGCTCGCCGTGCTCGTCGCGATCTTCGAGCAGCTGCGTCGCTCGCGGCCCGGCTCGCTCATCGCGACGGTCGTCGTCGACGGCACGTTCGGCCTCTACCTCGGCTGGGTCTCGGTCGCGACGGTCGCGAACATCTCGGCCTGGCTCGCGGATGCGGGCGTGCGGCCGGCGGCGTGGGAGCTGCCCGCGATCCTCGTCCTGGGCCTCGTCGCGATCGTCGCGGCGCTGCTCGCGATCCGCTACCGCGGCCGCATCGCTCCCGCGCTCGCCATGCTGTGGGGCGTCGCCTGGATCGGCGTCGGCCGTGCGATCGGCGAGCCCGCCTCGGCGAACGTCGCGATCGCGGCCGCGGTCGTGTGCGTGCTGATCGGCTTCGCGACGGTCGCCGCGCGGCTGCGCGCACCCGCTCGAGGACCGGTCGCCTCGCGCCAGGCGAGCCCCGCGCGGGGTGGTGCAGACTAGCCGCGTGACCCCGACCATCGCCGCGCTCGACCGGCTCGACGCCCTCCGCTCGGCCCTCGGCGGCGTCGCGCTGCCGCTGTCGATCGCGGGTGCCGACGCGGCGCGCGATGCCCGCGGCGCAGCGGTGCGGCAGATCGACGACTACGTCGAGCCGCGGCTGCGGCACCTCGACGCGCCGCTGCTCGCCGTCGTCGGCGGCTCGACGGGCGCGGGCAAGTCCACCCTCGTCAACGCGCTCATCGGCGTTCCTGTCACCCGCACCGGGGTGATCCGGCCGACGACCCGGCAGCCGATCCTGCTCCACTCCCCCGCCGACGCCGCCTGGTTCGGCTCGACGCGCATCCTGCCCGGGCTCGCCCGCGTCACGGGCACCGTGCGCGAGGCGACGGCGAGCCGCGCCGGGGAGGATCCCGACGCGGCGCAGATCGGCTCGGTCGTGCTCGTCGCCGACGAGCGCGTGCCCCGCGACCTCGCGATCCTCGACGCCCCCGACGTCGACTCGATCGCCGACGAGAACCGGCTGCTCGCCGCGCAGCTGCTCGCGGCGGCCGACCTCTGGCTCTTCGCGACGACCGCCAACCGCTACGCGGACGCGGTGCCATGGCGGCTGCTCGACGACGCAGCGGCGCGCGACATCACCGTCGGCGTCGTGCTCAACCGCGTGCCGCCCGGTGCGGAGGGCGAGGTCGAGGCCGACCTGCGGCAGATGCTCGGTGAGCGGGGGCTCGGCGCCGCGCCCGTGTTCGTCGTCACGGAGTCGCCGCTCGACGATCGGGGCATGCTGCCGGCCGCCGCGGTCGCGCCCATCCGCGCGTGGCTCGCGGGCATCGCGGGCGACCGGGCGGAGCGGGCGCGCATCGCAGGTCGCACGCTCGCCGGCGCCGTCAGCCGGCTCGCGGTGACGGCCCGCACGGTCGCCGAGGCGCGCGACGAGCAGATCGTCACGGTGCGCGACCTGCGCGACACGGTCGAGACCGCCTACGACGACGCGGCCGCGCGCGTGGGCGACGCGACTCGCGACGGCGTGCTGCTGCGCGGCGAGGTGCTCGCGCGCTGGCAGGACTACGTCGGCACGTCGGACGTGTTCCGCACCATCGAGTCCTGGTACTCCCGGGCCCGCGACCGCGTGGTCGCGTGGTTACAGGGCCAGCCCGCGCCGCCGGTCGAGGTCGAGCACGAGATCGAGAGCGGCCTGCACGCCGTCATGGTCGACGAGGCCGGCCGGGCGGCATCGGATGCGTGGCAGCGCGTGCGCCACTCGGCCGTCGGTCGCGAGCTCACCGCGGGCGTCGACCTCGCGCATCCGTCTGCCGAGCTGTCGGAGCGTGCGAGCCTGCTCGTGCGCGACTGGCAGCTCGCGCTCATGGAGCTCATCACCGAGCAGGCCGCCGGCAAGCGCACGAAGGCGCGCGTCATGTCGCTCGGCCTCAACGTCATCACGGTCGCGCTCATGGTGGTCGTGTTCGCCTCGACCGGCGGCCTCACCGGCGGCGAGCTCGCGATCGCGGGCGGCTCCGCCGTCGTCGGTCAGAAGCTGCTCGAGACGATCTTCGGCGAGGACGCCGTGCGCCGCCTCGCCGCCCAGGCGCGCGACGACCTCGACGACCGCGTGCGCTCGCTCATGGGGGCGGAGGCCGCGCGCTGGGATGCGCTCCTCACGCCCGTCGAGCAGGGCACGACCGGCGACGCGCTGCGCGATGCGGCGAGCGAGCTCGAGGCCGCGATGCGCGAGGCGGCCCGCGCCCCCGAGCCGCCGTCGAGGGAGCTGCAGCGCAGCGACGTGATCGAGGCGGAGGCGCTCGACGACGACGCCGAGGCGCCGCTCGAGGGCGAGGCCGACGAGGTGCGCGAGCTCGAGCGCGGCGCCGGTTCGCCGACGGAGCGCGACCGGTGAGCGAGCCGACCGTCGACGCGCTCCTCGGCGCGCTCTCGGAGGCGGCGGAGCTCGGCGCGGGCCGTGTGCCGCACGATGAGCTCGAGGCCGTGCGCCGCATCGCCGCGAGCGCGAGCGAGCGTCGCGCCCTCTCGTCCGAGCACACCGTCGTCGGGTTCTTCGGCGCGACCGGTTCGGGCAAGTCGTCGCTCATGAACGCGCTCGCGGGCGAAGCGGTCGCGCGCACCCACGTGCGGCGGCCCACCACCTCCGAGCCGCTCGCCGCGATCTGGAACCCGCGCGGCGCTTCCCCGCTGCTCGACTGGCTGCAGGTGCGCGACCGTCGCATCATGGACCGGCCGTTCGTGCCTGGTCAGGAGCTCTCGCTCATCCTGCTCGACCTGCCCGACTTCGACTCGGTCGCGCTCGAGCATCGCGCGATCGCCGAGCGGCTCGCCGGTCGCGTCGACGTGCTCGTGTGGGTCGTCGACCCGCAGAAGTACGCCGACGCGGTCATCCACCGTGACTTCATCGCGCCGCTCGCGACGCACGCATCCGTCACGACGGCCGTGCTCAACCAGGTCGATCGGCTGCCGGCGGCCGAGGTGGGCCACGTCGTCGACTCGCTGCGCGGGCTGCTGCGCGGCGACGGCCTCGAGGGCGTGCAGGTGCTGCCCGTCTCGGCGACCACCGGCGCCGGCATCGAGGAGCTGCGCGGGCGCATCGCGCGCTTCGCCGCCGAGCGGAAGGCCGCGTCGCAGAGGCTCGCCGCTGACGTGCGGGGCATCGCCGCGCGCCTCGAGCACGCGGGCGTCCCGGGCAAGGTGCGATCGGCCGACGCGCAGGCGCTCGAGCGCGGGCTCGCGGCGGCCGCGAACGTCGAGGCCGTCTCGCGCGCGGTCGCCGGTTCGTACCGCAAGCGCGCCGGCCAGGTCACGGGCTGGCCGCTCACCGCGTGGATGCTGCGGCTCGTCCCCGACCCGCTGCGACGGCTGCACCTGTCGACCGGCCGCGAC
>NZ_BAAAKK010000005.1:627924-657680 GCF_039527715.1 Agrococcus citreus | reverse complement strand
GTGCACCGGACGAGCCTGCCGCCCATGACCGCGGCGCAGCGCGCGCAGGCCGGCACCGCCGTGCGCGCCTACGCCGACACCGCTGCGGCCGGGCTCGGCGAGGGCTGGTCGGCGGCGATCCACGAGCTCGCGGCGGATGCGCTCGAGTCGCTGCCGTCCGAGCTCGACCGAGCCGTCGCTCGCACCGACCTCGGGGCGCGCGGATCGTGGTGGTGGCCGCTGCTCGCCGCGATCCAGTGGCTCGCGCTCATCGCCGCCGTCATCAGCGGCGTGTGGCTGCTGCTGCCGCTCCTGCTGCCGCTGTGGGGCATGGTGGCGCCCGGCATCCCGCAGGTCGAGGGCACGCAGACCTGGCTCGACGGCTGGCCGATCCCGCTCGTCGGGCTCCTCGGCGGCGTGCTGCTCGGCATCGTGCTCGGCCTCATCGGCGCGCTCCTCAGCGGCGCGATCGGCGCCGCCCGTCGCGCTCGCGCCGACCGTCGGCTGCGGAAGCAGGTGCATGCGGTCGCGCAGCAGGTCGTGGTGCTGCCGATCGAGGGCGAGCGCGAGCGGGCGCGCGAGTTCGCGGTCGCCGTGGCGCGCGCGGCCGGCCGCAAGCGCTGACCGGTCACCGCCCCTTCACGAGACGAGGCGATCCCGGGCGACCGCCACCGGCGGAGGCGATCCGGGCGGCTGCGAACGCGCGCGACCTCTCGCCGTGACGAGCGTCGCGCGCCTCAGTCGGCGGAGCTGCCCGCCGCGAGCTGGCGCGCCTCGGTCGCCGAGCGGGCGCCCAGCGCGCGCTCGGCGCGCTCCCGCGCCTCGTCGAGCGTGACGGTCAGCAGCTCGGCGCGCACGTCGGCGAGCGCCGAGGCGCTCATCGACAGCGACGTCGCGCCGAGCCCGACGAGCACGACGGCGAGCGCCGGGTCGGCGGCGGCCTCGCCGCAGACGCCCACGCCCTTCCCCGCGCGCCCGCCCGCATCCCCGAGCATCTTGATGAGCCGCAGCACCGCCGGGTGCCACGGGTCCTGCAGCGCCGCGACCGAGCCGAGCTGCCGGTCGGCGGCGAGCGTGTACTGGGTCAGGTCGTTCGTGCCGATCGAGACGAAGTCGGCGACCTCGAGCACCTGGTCGGCGAGCACCGCGATCGACGGCACCTCCGCCATCGCGCCCACGACCTCGAGCCCGAGCTCCCGCCCGAGCGCGACGAAGTACTCGGTCTCATCGACGTCGGCGATCATCGGCGCCATCACGGAGAGCTGCGCGTCGGTCGCGGCCTGCGCGTTCGCGAGGGCGGTGAGCTGGTCGCGCAGGATGTGCTCGCTCGCCCGCAGGGCGCGGATGCCGCGCAGCCCGAGCGCCGGGTTCTCCTCGTGCGCGTCGTTGAGGAACGACAGCGGCTTGTCGGCACCCGCGTCGAGCACGCGCGCCACGACGCGCTTGCCGGGGAACGCGGCGAGCAGCTCGGTGTACGACGCGGTCTGCTGCTCGACCGTCGGCGCGGTGTCGGAGTCGAGGAAGAGGAACTCGGTGCGGAAGAGCCCGACGCCCTCGGCGCCGAGCTCGACGGCCTTCGCCGCGTCCTTCGGCGAGCCCACGTTGGCCATGAGCGGCACGCGGTGGCCGTCGGCGAGCGCGCCCGGCGTGATGGGGGCGGATGCCGCGGACTGGCGCGCGGTGCGCTCGACGTCGGCGGCGGCGACGGCAGCGTCGTCGGGATCGAGCTCGACGGTCCCGGCTCGCGCGTCGACGATCACGCGCTGGCCGTCCTCGACCGCGGCGAGCAGGCCCACGACGCCGACGACGGCCGGCAGCGACTTCGAGCGGGCGAGGATGGCCGTGTGGCTCGTCGGCCCGCCGTCCTCGGTGATGAGCGCCAGCGTCTTCTCAAGGTCGAGCGTCGCCGTGTCTGCGGGGGCGAGGTCGCGCGCGACGAGGATGAACGGCTCGTCCGACTGCGGCACGCCGGGCGCGGCGACGCCGCGCAGCCGGGCGACGACGCGCTGCGCGACGTCGTCGAGGTCGGTCGCGCGCTCGGCCATGTAGCCGCCCATCGCCGTGAGCATCTCGCGGAACGCGGCGTACGCGCCCCACGTCGCGAGCTCGGCGTTCACGCCGCTCTCGAGCCGCGTGCGCACGTCGTCGAGGATCGCCGGGTCCTGCGCCATGAGCGCCGCCGCCTCGAGCACCTGCTGCGCGTCGCCGCCGGCAGCGGCGGCGCGCGCACCGAGCTCGTCGGCGACCGCCGCGAGCGCGACGCGCACGCGCTCGTGCTCCGCGTCGACGTCGGCCGCGAGCGGCTCGTCGCTGGGCGGCGCGAGCGGCTCCGGCATCCTCAGCACCTTCGCGGCAGCGATGCCCCGACCGACTCCGACCCCTGCGAGCGCACTCATGCGGCAACACTACGCTGGGCGCCTGAGCCGGGCCAGCATCGCCCAGCTGCCGCCTCGCGATCGCAAGGGGAGACCGCATGGGGAAGCTCGTCGAACGGCTCATGCGGTCCTGGCCGGCGCGGGCGTGGTTCCGCTACCTCGAGCAGCGCGGCCCCGTGCTCGCGCAGGGCATGACCCTGCAGGCGTTCCTGTCGCTCTTCGCGGCCCTCTTCGTCGCCTTCGCCGTCTTCATGGCGGTGCTCGGCGGCAACGTCGAGCTGCGGAATGCCGTCATCGGGTCGATCGCCTCGGCGATCCCGGGGCTCATCGGCGACAACGGCGCGCTCGACGTCGAGCAGCTCACGCAGTCGAGCATCGTCGGCTGGGCGGGCATCTTCGCCGCGGCCGCCATCCTCGTGACCGCGATCGCGTGGATCGCGGTGAGCCGCGAGGGCTTCCGCGCGATGTTCGACCTCGGCGCCCCGCCGTCGAACTTCTTCCTGCTCAAGCTCGGCGACCTCGCGGTCGCGATCGGCATCGGCCTGCTCGTGGTCGTCTCCTCGGGCATCCTCGTGGTCTCGCAAGCGCTCGCCGACGCGCTCGGGCTCGGGTGGGCAGGTCAGGTGGTCGGCTTCGTCGTGCAGCTGCTGCTCGACACCTCGGTCGTGCTGCTGCTCTACCGCTTCGGCGGCCGCTTGCGCCTACCCGCGAGGCTCATCGTGCCCGCGGCCGCCGTGTGCGCGATGGCGTTCGTCGTGCTGAAGCTGCTCGCGACGCTGCTGTTCCGCGGCGTCGAGAACAACCCGCTGCTCGCGGGCATCGCCGCGCCCGTGGTCATCCTCATCTGGCTCGGCTTCATCATGCAGATCGTGCTCATCGCGCTCGCGTTCGTCGCCGTGACGGACACCGGGCGCGCCTACACGCGCCTCGTCGAGATGGGCGGGCTCGACGCGACCCTCACCCCGGAGCGCGCGAAGGAGCTGCTCGCGGAGGTGCGCGCCGGCCGAGGCGCGGGCGACGACCGGGTCAAGCTGCACAAGCGGCTCGCGAGGGGACGCTGAGCCGCGCGGAGACGTCCGCGAGCGTCGGTAGGCTCGAGCGCATGGTCCGCATCGCCTCCGTCAACGTCAACGGCGTGCGCGCCGCGTTCCGCAAGGGCATGGGCGAGTGGCTCGAGGCCGGCGGCTTCGACATCGTCGCCCTGCAGGAGGTGCGCGCGCTCGACGAGGACCTGCTGCCGCTCGCGCCGGGCTGGCACGTGCTGCACGACCCGGCGACGGCGAAGGGCCGCGCGGGCGTCGCGGTGCTCTCGCGGGAGCCGTCGATCGAGCACCGCACCGACATCGGCCTGAAGACCTTCGACACGAAGGGCCGCTGGCTCGAGGCTGACTTCCTCGTCGGCGAGACGCTGCTCACGGTCGTGTCGGCCTACGTGCACTCCGGTGGCGAGGTCGGCAGCCAGAAGCAGGACGACAAGTACCGCTTCCTCGACTCGATGGCCAAGCGCCTGCCGCAGCTGCGCGCGCACGCCGACCATGCCGTCGTGATGGGCGACTTCAACGTCGGCCACACGCCCCTCGACATCAAGAACTGGAAGGGCAACCAGAAGAACGCCGGCTTCCTGCCGGAGGAGCGCAGCTACCTCGACCGGTTCCTCGGCACCGGCATGGTGACGGGCGTCGACGGCAAGCGCGGTCGCGGTCACGGATGGGTCGACGTCGGCCGCGCCGCGCATCCCGACACCGAGGGTCCCTACACGTGGTGGTCGCAGCGCGGCAAGGCCTTCGACACCGACACCGGCTGGCGCATCGACTACCACATGGCCTCCCCCGCCCTCGCGGCGGTCGCCCGCGACTACCGCATCGATCGAGCGAGCGCGTGGGACACCCGATGGTCCGACCACGCGCCCGTCATCGTCGACTACGACCTGTGATCACTCAGACGGGAAGCACCATGACCAAGCCCCGGCTCTACTCCGGGATGCAGCCCTCCTCGGGCTCGCTCCACCTCGGCAACTACATCGGCGCGCTGCAGCAGTGGCGCAGGATGCAGAGCGACAACGAGGCGTTCTTCTCGATCGTCGACCTGCACGCGATCACCGTGCCGCAAGCGCCCGGCGTGCTGCGCGAGCAGGTGCGGACGCTCGCGGCGCAGTACATCGCGGGCGGCATCGACCCGTCGGCCTCGTGCCTGTACGTGCAGTCGCACGTCGCGGCGCACGCGCAGCTGCAGTGGCTGCTGTCGACCATCACGGGCTTCGGCGAGGCGAGCCGGATGACGCAGTTCAAGGACAAGACGGCGAAGGGCGGGCAGGAGGCCGCGTCCGTCGGGCTCTTCACCTACCCCATCCTCATGGCCGCGGACATCCTGCTCTACGACACCGAGGTCGTGCCGGTCGGCGACGACCAGAAGCAGCACGTCGAGCTCACGCGCGATCTCGCGGAGCGCTTCAACAAGCGGTTCGGGAAGACGTTCGTCGTGCCGAAGCCCGTCATCCTCGCCGGCGGCGCGCGCATCTACGACCTGCAGTCGCCCGAGGCGAAGATGTCGAAGTCGGCCGACAACGACAAGGGCGTCGTCTGGCTGCTCGACGAGCCGGCGAGGACGGCGAAGAAGTTCCGCTCCGCCGTCACCGACACCGAGGGCTCGATCCGCGCCGACCGCGCCGAGAAGCCCGGCGTCACGAACCTGCTCGACATCCTCTCGGCGATGACGGATCGACCGGTCGCCGAGCTCGAGACGGAGTTCGCGGGGCAGGGCTACGGCGTCTTCAAGACCGCCGTCGCCGATGCCGTCGTCGCCGAGCTCGCACCGGTGCGCGAGCGCACGCTCGAGCTGCTCGACGACCCGGCCGAGCTCGACCGGCTGCTCGCGGCGAACGCCGAGCGGGCCGCCGAGGTCGCCGACGCGACGCTCCGGCGCACGATGGAGGCGATGGGGCTGCGATGACCGCGCTCGCCGGACCCTCGCTGCCCGTGCTGGGCGGCAAGGTCATGCTGACGGCGCTGCGCGAGGACGACATCGACCGCGTCGTGGAGGCGTGCTCCGCCGACGACGCGCGTCGCTACCTCGACACCCCGTGGCCGTACTCCCGCGCCGATGCGGAGGGCTTCGTGCGCGAGTTCGCGCCCGCCGGGTGGCGGGGCGAGCACGACGAGCGCGTGTGGGCGATCCGCGAGTCGCTGCGCGGGCCGATCGCGGGCGTCGTGGGCCTGCGCTCCGAGAAGGTCGAGGTCGGCTACTGGCTGCACCCCGACGCGCGCGGCAAGGGGCTCATGGCGGATGCGCTGCGCACGCTCGTCGGGCACGCCGAGGGATGCCTCACGTGGCCCGAGGTGCACTGGCGCTGCTGGGACGGGAACGTGGCGTCGATGCGCGTCGCGAAGGCCGCCGGGTTCTCCTACCTCGGGACGCGCGAGGCCGAGGGCCGGGACGGCGGGCGAGGCCTCGAGCACCTCGCGGTGCGCGTCGCGGGCGGCATGCCCGCCGGCGCGAGCCCCTGGCCGCCGCTCGACTGACCTCCCCCTCGCCCAGCCCCACCCAGCCTCGCCCCGCCGGGGGTGGTCACGACACGCCGCCTCGGCTGCGCGGGGTGGTCACGACACGCCGTCGGGCGCCCTCATCGTGCGGCGTGTCGTGACCACCCACGGCAGCACGGCCGGATGGGCGGGAATGGGATGCGGGAGAGGCGAGTTGTAGGGTGGCAGCAGCAACGTGCCCGGGGTCAGTGCAAATCTGAACCGGCGGTGATAGTCCGCGACCCGTGAGCGCCGCTCGATCTCGAGCAGCGCGAGCGGTTGAGCTGGTGGAACTCCAGCACCGACGGTGAGAGTCCGGAGGGGAGGCGCACGTGGGGTCGCTCGCGACCCCCGTTCCCCGCGCGCGTTCGGAGAGGAACGTCATGGCAGGGAACCCCGTCGCAGAGCGCGACGCGATGGCTCGCGCTCGCGAGCTCGCGCACCGCGGCCCGCGCGGCGTGAACCCGCAGGTGGGCGCCGTGATCCTCTCTCCCGACGGCCGCGTGCTCGGCGAGGGCTGGCATCGCGGCGCCGGCACGCCGCACGCCGAGGTGGACGCGCTCTCGCGGCTGCGCCCAGAGGAGGCGCGCGGCGCGACCGCGATCGTCACCCTCGAGCCGTGCAACCACACGGGCCGCACCGGCCCGTGCGCCGAGGCGCTGCTCGAGGCGGGCGTCGCTCGCGTCGTCTACGCGTGCGACGACCCAGGCGACGCGTCGAGCGGCGGCGCCGCGCGCCTGCAAGCGGCGGGCGTCGCCGTCGCCCGGCTCGACGAGGCGGAGGGCGAGGCCGTCATCGCCGACTGGCTGTTCGTGCAGCGCACGGGCAGGCCCCGCGTGACGGTGAAGTGGGCGCAGTCGCTCGACGGCCGCGCCGCCGCCGCCGACGGCTCGAGCCAGTGGATCACCGGCCCCCAGGCGCGCGCGCACGTGCACCGCGAGCGCAGCGCCCACGACGCGATCGCCGTCGGCACGGGCACGGTGCTCGCCGACGACCCGAAGCTCACCGCGCGCATCGACGGCGACGCCGACGCGCCGCAGCCCATGCCGGTCGTGTTCGGCACGCGAGCGATCCCGGTCGACGCCGCCGTCCGACGGCATCCGCGCGGCCACCGCACCGCGGGCCACGACCTCGAGCGCGAGCTCTTCGGCCTCGCCGCCGACGGCGTGCAGAGCCTCTACGTCGAGGGCGGCCCGACGCTCGCGAGCGCCTTCCTCGCCGCCGGCCTCGCCGACCGCCTCACCATCTACCTCGCGCCGACGCTCCTCGGAGGTCCGCGCACCGTGCTCGACGACATCGGCGTCCGCACGATCGACGAGCAGCGGCGCCTCACGGTGACGCGGCTCGAGCAGCTCGGCCCCGACCTCCTGGTCGAGGCCACGACAGAGGAAGTGCACTGATGTTCACCGGCATCATCGAAGAGCTCGGCGAGGTCGTCTCGCTCGAGCGCAACGGGCAGGCCTGGCGCCTCACCGTTCGCGGCCCGCTCGCCGTCAGCGACGCATCCCACGGCGACTCGATCGCGGTCAACGGCCTGTGCCTCACCGTCGTCGAGCAGACGGCGGATGCGTTCACGGCCGACGTCATGCAGATCTCAGTCGACATGTCGACGCTCGGCGACCGTCGCCCGGGCGACCGCGTCAACCTCGAGCGCGCGGCCGCCGTCGGCGACCGCCTCGGCGGGCACATCGTGCAGGGGCACATCGACGGCACCGCCGAGGTGCTCTCGATCGTGGAGGGCGACGGGCAGCGCACCGTGCGCATCTCGCTCGACCCAAAGCACGCGCACCTCGTCGTGCGCAAGGGCTCGATCGCCGTCGACGGCATCAGCCTGACGGTGTCCGCCGTGAGCGAGCCGACCGACGCGCAGCAGTGGTTCGAGGTGGCGCTCATCCCCGAGACGCTCGCCTCGACGACGCTCGGCTTCCGGGACGTGGGCGACCGCGTGAACATCGAGACCGACATCGTCGCTCGGCACGTCGAGCGCATGCTGCAGCTGCAGCGGGAGGCATCATGAGCATCACCACCATCGACGTCGCGCTCGCAGCGCTGCGCGAGCGCAAGCCGATCATCGTCGTCGACGACGAGGGCCGCGAGAACGAGGGCGACCTCATCATGTCGGCGCAGCTCGCCACGGCCGAGCAGGTCGCGTTCATGGTGCGCCACACCTCCGGGTACCTGTGCGCGCCGCTGACGGCCGAGCGGGCCGACGAGCTCGCACTGCCGCTCATGGTGCTCGACAACGAGGACGCCCGGCAGACCGCGTACACGGTCACCGTCGACGCGGCCGACCGCGACTCCACCGGCATCTCGGCCGACGACCGCGCGCATACGCTGCGCGTGCTCGCAGACCCGGCGTCGACGCCCTCGAGCCTCCGCCGCCCGGGCCACATCGTGCCGCTGCGCGCGGTCCCGGGCGGCGTGCGCGAGCGCAAGGGCCACACCGAGGCCGCCGTCGAGCTCATGACGCTCGCGGGCCTCGAGCCCGTCGCCGTCATCGGGGAGCTCGTCGAGGACGGCGGCGAGATGCGCCGCCTCCCATCGCTCATCGCCTTCGGCGAGGAGCACGACCTGCCCGTCATCACGATCGAGGACCTCGTCGACTACCTCGACGCCGGTGGCCTGCCCACCGCGTGCGGCGGCGCCAACGAGGAGTCGGCGCGAGTCTCGTTCGAGGTCGAGACCGACGTGCCGACGCGCTTCGGGATGTTCCGGGTCGCGGCCTACCGCGATCGCCAGACGGGTGCCGACCACGTCGCGATCATCGCCGGCGAGCTCGACGACGGCGCGCTCGTGCGCGTGCACTCCGAGTGCCTCACGGGCGAGGCGCTGCACTCGCTCAAGTGCGAGTGCGGCCCGCAGCTCGACGCGGCGCTGGAGCAGATCCAGGATGCGGGCAGCGGCATGGTCGTGTACCTGCGCGGCCACGAGGGCCGCGGCATCGGCCTCATCAACAAGCTGCGCGCCTACCGGCTGCAGGAGGACGGGCTCGACACGCTCGACGCCAACCTCGCGCTGGGGCTCCCGGCCGACGCGCGCGAGTACGGCGCCGCAGCCGACATCATCCGGCAGCAGGGCGTCGGCTCCATCCGGCTGCTCTCGAACAACCCGCTCAAGCAGCAGCAGCTCGAGCAGCACGGCGTCGAGGTGACCGAGCTCGTGCCGCTCCTCGTGGGCGTGGGCGAGCACAACGAGCAGTACCTGCAGGCGAAGCGCGACCGCATGGGGCACCAGCTCCCGTCGGTCATCGACGTCCGCGACGAACAGGGAGAGAGCTGATGGCTGGAGCAGGAGCGCCCACGCGCGACGGGCAGGGAGGCGCGGGCTTCGACGCCACGGGCCTGCGGATCGCGGTCGTGCACGGCCGCTGGCACGAGCAGATCGCGACCGCGCTGCTCGAGGGCGCGCGACGCGCGCTCGCCGAGATGGGCGCCGAGGTGCTCGAGCTGCCCGTGCCGGGCTCGTTCGAGCTGCCGGTCGTCGCCCAGGCGGCGCTCGAGGCGGGCGCCGACGGCGCGGTCGCGCTCGGCGTCATCATCCGCGGCGGCACCCCGCACTTCGAGTACGTGTCGCAGGCCGCCACGATGGGCCTCACCGAGGTCGCCGTGCGCACGGGCAAGCCCGTCGGCTTCGGCGTGCTGACCCTCGACGACGAGCAGCAGGGCATCGACCGGGCGGGCCTCCCCGGCTCGAAGGAGGACAAGGGCCGCGAGGCCGCCGAGGCGGTCGTCGAGGCCGCGCTCGCGCTGCGCTCGCTGCGCTCCGCCGATCGGTAGCAGGGCCGACCGGTAGACGGGCGGCGCTCCGCTCGATCGTTAGACTGGAGCGTCGTCCCCCAAGGAGCCGCAGCAGTCTCCGACACGGCCGGCCCGTCACGAGCGGACCGCTCCCCGCGCGCCCGCACACCCGCATCTCGGCGCGCCACACGCATCCCAGGAAGCCAGATGTCCATCTCCGCAACCCAGGCGTCCGCGCCATCCGCCCCGGCCAACTCCCGCGGCCGCGTCCTCTTCGCGAGCCTCGTCGGCACGACGATCGAGTTCTACGACTTCTACGTCTACGCGACGGCCGCCGTGCTCGTGTTCCCGCACCTGTTCTTCCCCACCGGCGACGACACGACGGCCCTGCTGTCGTCGTTCGCCGTCTTCGGCGCCGCGATGGTCGCCCGCCCGATCGGCTCGGTCGTCTTCGGCCACTTGGGCGACAAGCACGGCCGCAAGCTCACGCTCGTCGGTGCCCTGCTCACGATGGGCATCGCGACGTTCCTCATCGGCGTGCTGCCCACGCACGAGCAGGTCGGCTGGTTCGCCGCCGCGCTGCTCGTCGTCATGCGCCTCGCGCAGGGCTTCGCGCTCGGCGGCGAGTGGTCGGGCGCTGCGCTCGTCGCGACCGAGAACGCCCCGGCCGGCAAGCGCGCCTGGTACGGCACGTTCCCGCAGCTTGGCGCGCCGATCGGCTTCATCATCGCCAACGGCCTCTTCCTCATCATCGCCGCGGCGCTGCCGAGCGACGACCCCTCGGTGCCCTCCGAGGCGTTCCTCGCGTGGGGATGGCGCATCCCGTTCCTGTTCTCCGCCGTCATGGTGATCGTGGGCCTCTACGTACGCCTCAAGCTCGTCGAGTCGACGTCGTTCACGAAGGCGAAGGAGACCGGCACGATCCAGCGCCTGCCGCTCGGCACGGTGCTCCGCAGCAACTGGCGCGAGCTCATCCTCGGCACGTTCTTCATGCTCGCGACGTACGTGCTCTTCTACCTGATGACGACATTCTCGCTCACGTTCGGCCGCACGCCGACGGACGCTGCCGTGCCCGGTCTCGGGTACTCGTACAACACCTTCGTCGTCATGCTCATCGTCGGCGTCGTCTTCTTCGGCATCTTCACGCTCGTCTCCGGCCCGCTCGCCGACCGCTTCGGCCGTCGCAAGACGCTCATCGTCGTGACGCTCGCGATCATCGCATTCGGCCTGCTCTGGGTGCCGCTCACGGGCGCCGGCTTCGTCGGCGTGATGCTGTGGCTCATCCTCGGCATGTCGCTCATGGGCTTCACGTTCGGCCCGATGGGCGCACTGCTGCCGGAGCTGTTCCCGACGAACGTGCGCTACACGGGCTCGGGCATCTCGTACAACGTCTCGTCGATCCTCGGCGCCGCGGTCGCGCCGTTCATCGCGGTGGCGCTCTGGACCGCGGGCGGCGGGAGCGTCTTCTGGGTCGGGGTCTACCTCGCCGGTGCAGGTGCCCTGACGCTCGTCGCGCTGCTCATCTCGAAGGAGACGAAGGACATCGACATCGAGCGCTGACGCGCGATCGGATGCGCCCGCCCGGCGACGACGGCCCGTCACCCTCGCAGGGTGGCGGGCCGTCCGTCGTCGCGCCTCAGACGGCCGGTGCGGAGAGCGCCTGCACCGCCGTGACCGTCGCGAGGCCCGCCGCGAGCCGCTCCATGTCGGTGCCCGGCGCATCCGCCGCCCGGTGCTCGCGGATCGACAGGCGCACCTCGTCGCCGTCGACCTCGGTCATGGTCGTCTGCACGATGCCGAAGGGCGCGAGCGGTGCCGAGACGAGCTCGAGCGCGTCGGCGTCGGCCACGTCGGGCACGTTGACGTTGTGCACCGCGCCCGCGGGCGCGCCGAGCAGGCCGGAGAGCGCGCGACCCGCGATCGCTGCGGCCGTCTCCCAGTGCTCGCCGCCGCCCTCGCGCAGCCCGACGTCGAGCGACACGGCGAGCGCCCGCACGCCGCCCTGCCCGGCGGTGAGCGCGGCACCGACGGTGCCCGAGTGCAGGATGGCGCTCCCCACGTTGGCGCCGCGATTGATGCCGCTCAGCACGACGTCGGGCACCGGCCCGAACGAGCCGTGCAGCGCGAGCAGCACGATGAGGGCTGGGGCGGCGTGAACCGCGTGCGCCTCGCCGTCGTGGCCGGCGACGGTGCGCCGCTCGGAGCGCACGGTGCCCTTGCCGCCCGCCGCGGTGACCGCCGTGCCCTGCGTCGCGATGATGGATGCGCTCGCACCGGAGTGCTCCTCGGCCGGGGCGGCGATGACCACCTCGAAGCCCGCATCCGCCGCCGCCCGCGCGAGCGCGGCGAGCCCCGGCGAGTCGATCCCGTCGTCGTTCGTGATGAGCGCGCGCATCAGTCCTCCTCCTCGATCTCGTCCAGCTGCACCTGCTCGGCGATCGCCCGGATCGCCTCCGCGTCGCCCGTGCCGAGCCCCCGGCGCGTCGCGTTCACCGCGCCCGCCGCCGCGCCCATCCGGATCGCGTCGTCGTGCGAGCCACCGACGGCGAGCACGGATGCGACGCCGGCCGCGTACGAGTCGCCGGCGCCGCGCGTGTCGACCGGCTCGAGCTCGGGCGCGGACACGCGCCACGCGCCGCGGTCCCCGACCACGATCGAACCGGCATCGGCGCGGGTGACGGCGACGAGGCCGATGCCCGAGTCGTGCAGCTCGCGCGCGGCGGCGACGAGCTGCGCCTCGTCGTCGCCGTCATCGACGCGGCCGTCGTCGGCGAGCTCCTCGTGGCTCACCTTGAGCGCGTCGACGCCGCCCTCGAGCGCCGCCTCGAGCCGCGGGCCGGCGAGGTCGACGAGCACGGGCGTGCCGAGCGCGCGCACGTCGCTCGCGAGGCGCCGGTAGACGTCGGCCTCGAGCACGTCGTCGCCGTCGGGACCGGAGAGGATGACGAGGTCGGCCTTCGCGGCCTCCCGGAGCGTCGCGGAGTACAGGTCGTCGAGCGCGTGGCGCTCGAGCCGCTCGCCGTCCTCCTCGACGACCGCCACCCGCTCGCCGCCACGCCGATCGTGCACGTAGGCGGGGCTCACGCCCTGCCGCTCGATCGCGACGACCTCGAAGCCCTCGTCGTCGAGCAGGTGCCGCACGACGCGGCCGACCTCGCCGGTGACCGTGCAGGTGAGCACGACGTCGACGCCGAGCGCGGTCAGCATCCGCGCCTGCCACACTCCCTGGCCGCCGACGTGGACGTGCACGTCGGCGTCGTCGTGGAGGTCCTCGATCGTGACGGTCAGCGTCGGGGCGGGGGCGAAGACGAGCACTCGAGCCATGCGGGCCAGCCTAGGCACCGAGCCTGGACGCGACCGGGGTCAGCGCAGGAAGAGCGCCCGCAGCCGCACGGTCGTGAACCACAGCCCGAAGACGATCATGACGGCGAAGTACAGCAGGTGGAGCCAGATCGACGGCTGGATGAGCCCGGTCGTCAGCTGCCGGATCATGTCGACGCCGTGCCACAGCGGCATCGCCTGGATGATCCACTGCAGCCCCTGCGGGTACACCTCGATCGGGAAGAACGTGGCGGAGAGCAGGAACATCGGCATCATCACGAAGTAGACGTAGTCGAGGTGCTGGAACGTCTTCATGTAGCTCGTCACCGCCATCCCGAAGGAGGCGAAGCCGAACGCGATGATGAGGGCCGCCGGGATCGCGAGGATCGCGGTCCACGAGAGGTTGAGCCCCATGAGCGTCGTGACGAGCATGAAGCCGCTCGCGTAGAGCAGCCCGCGGAACAGCGCGAGCAGGATCTCGCCGAGCGCGACGTCGAGCGGGCCGAGCGAGGTCGAGAGCATCTGCTGGTAGAGCTTCGCGAAGTTCATCTTGAAGAAGACGTTCATCGTCGAGTCGTAGACCGCGCCGTTCATGGCGCTCACCGCCATGAGCGCGGGCGCGATGTAGGCGGCGTACGGCACGTCGACGCCGTAGAACTCGACCGCACCGATGAGCGCGCCGAGGCCGATGCCCATCGAGAGCAGGTAGAAGACCGGCTCGAAGAAGCCCGTGACGACGATGAGCCAGTTGTTGCGCGCGATCACCTGCAGGCCGCGGGCGACGACCGAGCGGGTGTTGCCGGCGTAGAGGCCGCGGAGCGGTCCGCGGATGGTGGGCGCAGGCGCCTCGAGCAGCTGCTCGGTCACTTGTCGAGCCTCTTCCTGAAGGTGCGGATCGAGAGCAGGCACGTCACGAGCGCGAGCACGACGAGGAACCCGACGTGCAGGAGCAGCATCGCCGCCGGCAGGGGCGCGCCGTAGAGGGCGGCCCGGCCGAGCTCGGCGGCGTGCCAGAGCGGCGAGATCCAGCCGATCCACTGCAGGAACGCCGGCAGCGTCTCGAGCGGGAAGTAGGTGCCCGAGAAGAGGGTGAGCGGCACGACGACGAAGCGCTCGATGAACGAGAGCTGGCCGCGGTCCTCCGTCTGCGTCGCGACCCACGACATGACGGCGAAGCCGACGGCCGCACCGAGCAGCAGCCCGATCGGCACGAGCAGCAGCGCGCCGAGCGGCGTGCCGATGCCGAACAGCACCATCACGGCCACGAACGCGACGAGCGGCAGCAGCACGCGCACGAGCACCGACACCTGGAAGCCGACCACGATGTGCGCGGCCGAGATCGGGGTGCCGTTCATGGCGAAGAACATCGGGAACCACTTGAAGCCGCCGAACACCCCGTAGGTGTTCTCCTGCGAGGCGGTCTGCATGACGGTCGCCATCGCGAGCGCCGGCGCGAGGAACGTCAGGTACGGCACGCCGTCGACGCCCGTGTCGCCCTGGTTCGCGTCGACGAGCAGGCCGAGCCCGACGCCGAGGCCGAGCAGGTACAGGAACGGCGAGCCGACGCCGATCGCGACCCACGACGCGACGTACGACCGCATCGCGCGAATGCGGTGCTCGGCGACGAACCACCAGCCCCACGTGCGCGAGCTGCGCGCGACCGCGGCGTGGTCGACGCCGTCGACGTCGACGAGGCCGGGGGTCTGCACGTGCGAGCCGCTCATTCGATCAGCGACCTTCCCGTGAGGCGCAGGAACACGTCCTCGAGGCTCGAGCGGCGCACGAGGCTCGTGATGGGCTGCAGCCCGCGCTCGTGCACGGCCGACATCGCGGCCTCGCCGTCGTCGTCGTAGACGAGCACGCGGTCGGGCAGCACTTCGATGCGCGAGCCGATGCCCTCGATCCTCGTCGCGGCCTCTGCGTTGCGGCTCGAGCCGAAGCGCACCTCGAGCACCTCGCGCGTGGAGTACTGCCGGATGAGCGCCGAGGGGCTCCCCTCGGCGACGATCGTGCCCTTGTCGACCACGACGAGCCGGTCGCACAGCTGCTCGGCCTCATCCATGTAGTGCGTCGTCAGCACGAGCGTCGTGCCTTCCTCCTTGAGCCGGAAGAGGCGGTCCCACAGCACGTGGCGCGCCTGCGGGTCGAGGCCGGTGGTCGGCTCGTCGAGCAGCATCGCCTTCGGGCTGTTGATGAGCCCACGCGCGATCGTGAGGCGGCGCTTCATGCCGCCGGAGAGGCCGTCGACGCGCGCCTTGCGCTTCTCGGTGAGCTGGGCGAACTCGAGCAGCTCCTCGGCGCGCCGCTTCACGTACGGCAGCGGCAGCCCGAAGTAGCGGCCGTAGACGATGAGGTTGTCGATGACGCGCAGCTCCTCGTCGAGCTGGTCGGCCTGCGGCACGATGCCGAGCTGGGCGCGGATCTCGGGGCCGTGGCTCTCGGGGTCGAAGCCGAGCACGCGCAGCTCGCCGGAGGTGCGCGTCGACGTCGCTGCGATCATCCGCATCGTCGTCGACTTGCCGGCGCCGTTGGGGCCGAGGAACCCGAACGCCTCCCCCGGCTCGATCGCGAAGTCGATGCCGTCGACCGCGGTGAAGTCGCCGTACTGCTTGCGGAGGCCCTTGGCCTCGATCACGGGTGCTGGCACGAGAGTCAACGGTAGACCGTGCCGCCCACTCGACGCACCACGCCGCGTCGTCAACCGAGGTTGACACATCCGGCCCTTGTCAACCATCATTGACACATGGACAAGGTCACCGCATCGTCGGAGCGACCGCTCGGCGTGCTCGAGCTGCTCTCCGAGACCGCCGCGACTCGCCGCGAGATCGAGCGCGAGGAATCGGCGCTCGTCAGACGCGCGAGAATGGAGGGGTTCCCCTGGCAGGCCATCGCCGACGCGCTCGGCGTCTCGCGCCAGGCGGTCCACAAGAAGCATGGCAAGCGATAGGCCCGCAGATGGGCCGGCAGATGGGACACCACGGCAGATGAGCGAGCGACGCGGCATGTTCGGGCGACGGCGCGGCGCGGACGACGGGCCGCGCGCGAGCGTGCGCGACCTGATGCCGTACCTGTTCCCCAAGAAGGGCCTGCTCGCGGGCGCGATCGTGCTCTCCGTGCTCGGCGCGGGCTTCGCCCTCGCGCAGCCTGCCCTCGCGCAGGAGCTCATCGCGCGCGTCGAGCAGACGCAGCCGCTCGGGTGGCTGCCGGCGCTGCTGCTCGTGATCGTCGTCGTCGGCGCCGTGCTCGACGGCTTCCAGCACTTCCTGCTGCAGGTGCTCGGCGAGCACGTCGTGCTGCGCACCCGGCGGACGCTCGTCGAGCGGATGCTGCGACTGCCGATCGCGCAGTTCGACGAGCGGCGCGTGGGCGACCTCGTGAGCCGGGTCGGCAGCGATACGACGCTGCTGCGAGCCGTGCTGACGCAGGGCCTCGTCGAGTCGGTCGGCGGGCTCCTCACGCTCGTCGGCGCGGTCATCGCCATGCTCATCATCGATCCGCTGCTGCTGGGCCTCACGGTGCTCGTCCTCGCCGGCGCGATCATCGTGATGCTCGCGGTCATGCCCATGCTCACGCGTGCGTCGCGCCAGGCCCAGGAGCAGGTCGGCCACCTCACGAGCGCGCTCGAGCGGGCCATCAGCGCCGTCCGCACCGTTCGCGCGGCCGGCGCGACCGATCGCGAGGTCGCCGGCATCGGCGAGCGCGCGAGCGGCGCGTTCGACGCGGGCGTGCGCGTCGCGCGCATCTCGGCGCTCGTCGTGCCGATCTTCGGCGTCGCGCTGCAGATGGCGTTCCTCGTCGTGCTCGGCGTCGGCGGCCTGCGGGTCGCGACGGGCGAGATCGGCATCTCGCAGCTCGTCGGCTTCCTGCTGTTCCTCTTCCTCATGATCATGCCGCTCGGCCAGCTGGCCGGGGCGATCTCGGCCGTGAGCGTCGCGCTCGGCGCGCTCGGGCGCATCCAGGAGATCGTCCGGCTGCCGGGCGAGACGGATGCCGACGCCGACGTCGCGCTCGAGCCCGCTGCGGGCGCGCCGATGGTCGCGTTCGACCGCGTCACCTTCGGCTACCCCTCGGCCGACGATCCGCGCACGGTGCTCGAGGACGTCTCGTTCTCGGTGCCCGCCGGCACCCGCACCGCGCTCGTCGGGCCGTCGGGCGCGGGCAAGTCGACGACCTTCTCGCTCATCGAGCGCTTCTACGACGCGAGCGACGGCCGGGTGCTCGTCGGCGGCGCCGACGTGCGCGACGTCGATCGCGCATCCCTGCGCGCGCTCGTCGGCTACGTCGAGCAGGACGCGCCCGTGCTCGCCGGCTCGCTGCGCGACAACCTGCGGCTCGGCGCGCCCGAGGCGACCGACGAGCAGCTGCTCGCGGCGCTCGAGGCGGTGAACCTGGGCGACCTCGTGCGGCGCGCGGGCGCGGGCCTCGGCGCGGAGGTCGGCGAGGGCGGCGTGCTGCTCTCGGGCGGTGAGCGCCAGCGGCTCGCGATCGCTCGCGCGCTGCTCTCGGCGACGCCCATCCTGCTGCTCGACGAGTCGACGGCCAACCTCGACGCCCGCAACGAGGCGTCGCTCAAGGCGGCGCTCGACGTCGCGAGCGAGGGTCGCACGACGCTCGTGATCGCGCACCGGCTCGCGACCGTCGTCGACGCCGACCAGATCGTCGTGATCGACCGGGGCCGGGTGCTCGCTCGCGGCACGCACACCGAGCTGCTCGACTCGTCGCCGCTCTACCGGGAGCTCGCGACGCACCAGCTGCTGGCCCCCGCCGCCTGATCGCCGGGGCGCGCGCCCCGCGAGCCGGTTGAGCGTCTGCGTCCGAGTTGCCCTTCACTCGGACGCAGAGCCTCAACGGGCGAGGGCTCAGCGACGACGAAGGGCCGGCCCGCGTGTGCGGACCGGCCCTTCGTGCGTCAGATCAGGCGAACGGGTTGGGCATGAGCGTGTACTTCGTCTCGAGGTACTCGTGGATGCCCTCGGCGCCGCCCTCGCGGCCGAGGCCCGACTGCTTGACGCCGCCGAACGGGCCGGCCGCGTTCGAGACGACGCCCACGTTGAGGCCCATCATGCCGGTGTCGATGCGGTCGATCATGCGCTGGCCGCGCTTGGCGTCCTCGGTGAAGACGTAGCCGACGAGGCCGTACTCCGTGTCGTTCGCGAGCCGCACCGCGTCGTCCTCGGTCGCGAAGCGCTGGATGGCGACGACCGGGCCGAAGATCTCCTCGATCGAGACGGCCATCTGCGCCGTCACGGCGTCGAGCACGGTCGGCTCGAAGAACGAGCCGGGCCCGTCGATCGCCTTGCCGCCGGTGACGAGGGTCGCGCCGTCGGAGACCGCGGCGTCGACGAGGCGCACCGCGTTGTCGACGGCCTTGTCCTCGACGAGCGGGCCGATCGTGACGCCCTCCTCGGTGCCGCGGCCGATCTTCATGCCCTTCACCGCATCCCCGATGCGCTTCGCGAACTCGTCGGCGACCGACTCGTGCACGATGAAGCGGTTCGCGGCGGTGCAGGCCTGGCCGATGTTGCGGAACTTCGCGAGCAGCGCGCCCTCGACCGCCTTGTCGAGGTCGGCGTCGTCGAAGACGACGAACGGCGCGTTGCCGCCGAGCTCCATCGACGCCTTGAGCACGTTGTCGGCCGCGAGCTTCAGCAGCTGCACGCCGACGGGCGTCGAGCCCGTGAACGAGACCTTGCGCAGGCGCGGGTCGGCGAGCAGCTTCTCGGAGAGCGCGCCGGTCGACTTCGTCGTGATGACGTTGACGACGCCCTTCGGCAGGCCCGCCTCCTCGAGCAGCGCGACGAGGGCGAGCGTCGTGAGCGGCGTGAGGGTCGCGGGCTTGACGACCGCCGTGCAGCCGGCGGCGAGCGCGGGCCCGAGCTTGCGGGTCGCCATCGCGAGCGGGAAGTTCCAGGGGGTGATGAGGAAGCACGGGCCGACCGGGCGGTGCGTGACGATCATCTGGCCGGTGCCCTCGGGCGTCATCGTGTAGCGGCCATCGATGCGCACGGCCTCCTCCGAGAACCAGCGCAGGAACTCGCCGCCGTAGGCGACCTCGCCGCGCGCCTCGGCGAGGGGCTTGCCCATCTCGAGCGTCATGAGGAGCGCGAACTCCTCCTTGCGCTCCTGGAGCAGGTCGAACGCCTTGCGGAGGATCTCGCCGCGCACGCGCGCGGGCGTGCGCGCCCACGACTCCTGCGCCTCGACGGCCGCATCGAGCGCGCGCACGCCGTCCTCGACGGAGCCGTTCGCGATCTGCTTGATGACCTCGCCGGTCGCGGGATCGCGCACGTCGATCGTGCCCTGCTCGCCGTCGATCCACTCGCCGCCGATGAACAGCTGGCCGCGGACGCTGTCCAGGACCTGGGACTCGGTGCCGGTGGTGACGGTCATGGGGACTCCTTCGTCGAGAGGAACGGTGCGATCGTATACGATCACCCGGCCGTTGCGCCAGGGTGGTCGACCCTGCGCACAAGCCTACGCGTCGACGCGTTCCCGCTCCTCCTGGGGGTCGGCCGATCGCGCGTGCTTGCCCGCCGCGCCGTCCTTCGCGAGCTTCGACGGCCACCACGTCTTCGGACCGATCTCGAGCGCGAGCGCCGGCACGAGCAGCGACCGCACGATCGTCGTGTCGATGAGCACGCCGAGCGCGACGATGATCGCGAGCTGCAGCAGGAACAGCACGGGGATGACGCCGAGCGCGGCGAACGTCGCCGCGAGCACGATGCCCGCCGAGGTGATGACGCCACCCGTCACCCGCAGGCCGCGCAGCACGCCGCGGCGGTGCCCGATGACGGCGACCTCTTCGCGCACCCGCGTCATGAGGAAGATGTTGTAGTCGACGCCGAGGGCGACGAGGAACACGAAGGCGAACAGCGGCACCGACGGATCCATGGCCGGGATGCCGAGCGCCGAGAGGATGAGCGCACCCACGCCGAGCGCGGTGCCGTACGACAGCACGGTGGTCGCGAGCAGCAGCAGCGCGGCGACGATCGAGCGCAGCAGCAGCATGAGGATGAGCGAGATGACCGCGAGCACGATCGGGATGATGAGCAGCAGGTCGCGCGTCGCCGCGTCGTTCGTGTCGATCGCGGTCGCGGTCGGTCCACCGACGATCGCGTCGGCGGAGGTCGCGTCCACGACATCGCGGACCTCGCGGACGACCGCCTGTGCGGCATCCGAGTCGGGAGCGTCGACGAGCGTCGCCTGCATCAGCACCCGGCCGTCGACGACCGTCGGCGTCGCGGAGGCGAAGGGCGACTGGGGGTCGACCGGCAGCGGAATCGAGCCCGACGGCGAGTCCTCGCTCGCCAGCGCGAGGCTCTCGACGCCCTCGATGTCGCCGAGTGCCTCGGCGACCGCGTCCTGGTCGTCCTCGGGCACGACGATCTGCGTCGGGCTGCCGGAGCCGCCGGGGTAGTGCGCCGAGAGCAGCTCCTGGCCGTCGCGGGCCTCCGACTCCCCGACGACGAACTCGCTCGAGGGGACGCCGTTCGCCTGCAGCTGCGTGATGCCGGCGGCGCCGGCGGCGAGCACGAGGGCCGTCACGATCCAGACCGAACGGCTGCGGCGGTCGACGAGTCGCGCCACCGCGCCCCACAGGCCCTTGCCCTCGGGCTTGGTGCGGGGGCGCTCGGGCGTCGGCGCGACCGGCCAGAAGGCGACGCGGCCGAAGGCCAGCAGGAGCGCGGGCAGCAGCGTGAGGCCCGCGAGGATCGATGTCGCGATGCCGATCGCGGCGACCGGGCCGAGCTGCTGGTTGGTGACGAGGTCGCTGAGCAGCAGGCAGAGGAGGCCCGCGATGACGGTGCCGCCCGAGGCGATGATCGGCTCGGTCGCGCCGCGCAGCGCGGCGAGCGTCGCCTCCCAGCGCGATCGGGTCTGCCCGAGCGCCTCGCGGAAGCGCGCCGTGTAGAGCAGCGCGTAGTCGGTCGCGGCGCCGACGACGAGGATGAAGAGGATGCCCTGCGTCTGGCCGCTCAGCGTGAGGATCTCGGCCTGCGCGAGCGCGAAGACGATGAGGATCGCGAGGCAGAGCGCCGAGACCGAGGTGAACAGCACGAGCACGGGCAGCAGCGGCGAGCGGTAGACGAGCACGAGGATGACGAACACCGCGCCGAGGGCGACGAGCAGGAGCAGGCCGTCGATGCCGGCGAACGCCGCCCCGATGTCGGCGGCGAAGCCTGCCGGTCCGGTGACCGCGGCCTGCACGCCCTCGCCCAGGTCGGCTGCGGCGACCTCGGCGCGCAGCGCTTCGGTGTAGGTCGAGAGCTCCTCGGATGAGCCGGTGCCGTCGAGCAGCGCGACCACCTGCGCCGCCTGGCCGTCCTCGCTCGGCACGACCGGCGAGGTCTCGACGACACCCTCGAGACCGGCGAGCGTCTCCTGCAGCGACGTCACTGCTCCGAGCGTGGTTGCGTCGAGCTCGGTGTCGGCGGCGACCACCACGATCGCCGGCACCTCGTCGGCGCCCAGGAACTCGGGCAGCAGCGCCTGGACCTCGGTCGACTCCGCGCTCGCGGGCAGGAAGCTCGTCTGGTCGTTCGAGACGACCGTCGAGAGCCGCCCGAAGGTCGGGCCACCGATGCCGGCCGCGGCGAGCCAGCCGAGGATGAGGACGGCGGGGATGAGCACCCGCAGCCAGGCGGGTACCCCACGACGGGTGGGGCGATCGGACGTGCGCGAGGAAGCCATGCAGGCAGACTACTTGTTGCTGGCTAACTAATCAAAAAATGAAGGACGGCGAGTCGCGGTCTCCTCGGCCGACCGCATCAGTGGCGTCGCACCACCTCGACGCCACCGTCGCGCATCTCGTCGAGCGCGGTCTGGCGCGTCTCGGGCGTGACCGCAGAGGTCAGTGCATCGATGACGCGCACCCGGATGCCCGCGAGCGCCGCGTCGAGCGCCGACGCCTTCACGCAGTAGTCGGTCGCGATGCCGACGACGTCGAGCTCGTCGACGCCCTGCTCCTCGAGCACCTCGCCGAGCGTCTCCTCGTCGTCGGTCACGCCCTCGAACGCGGAGTAGGCGGGCTTGCCCTGCCCCTTCTTGACGTGCACGTCGATCGCGAGCGCGTCGAGCGCCCGGTGGTAGTCGGCACCGGGCGTGCCGGCGACGCAGTGCACGGGCCACGTGTCGACGAAGTCGGGCTCGCCCGCCGCGAAGTGGCCGCCGTTGTCGCCATGGGCGTCGTGCCAGTCGCGGCTCGCGACGACGAGCGAGTACGGGTGCGAGCGGAGGTGCTCGGTGATGGCGGCGGCGACGGCCGCGCCGCCCTCCGTGGCGAGGGCGCCGCCCTCGGTGAAGTCGTTCTGCACGTCGACGATGAGGATTGCACGGGTCATGCCTGCAGGGTACCGAGCGGCCGGCTGCGCACATGCGAAGAGCCCCGCTGGTGCGGGGCTCTTGACGGTGCCGCCTCGGAGAATCGAACTCCGGACCTATTCATTACGAGTGAATCGCTCTGCCGACTGAGCTAAGGCGGCGTGCCGAGGCACGATCAACGATCATAGCGCACCCGAGCGCCCTCCACGACGCCCGCGGCGTCCCCTGCGAGGCGGACCGTCGCGGCGCGAGCCGCGCGAGAGCGCTAGACGGAGCGCCAGTCGTCGCTGCGCAGGTGCGAGCCGGCCTGCGGTCCCATCTGCAGCATCCCGCCGTCGACCACGAGCGACGTGCCCGTGACGTAGGAGGCGGCCGGTGAGGCGAGGAACGCGATGACGGATGCCACCTCTCGCGCGTCGCCCGGCCGACCGATCGGGATCCCGGGCCGTGCCGCTTCGTGCGGGTCGTCGTCGGTCTGGCCGGTCATCGGCGTCGCGATCTCGCCGGGCGCGACGGTGTTGGCGGTGATACCGTGCGCTCCGAGCTCGAGCGCCGCGGTCTTGATGAGGCCGCCGAGCCCGTGCTTCGCGGCGTCGTAGGCGCTCGAGCCGACGCGCGGCTGGTGCTCGTGCACGCTCGAGACGGCGATGATCCGGCCGCCCGCGCCGCCGGCGACCATTCGGCGAGCCGCGCGCTGGATGCACACGAACGCCCCGTCGAGGTCGGTCGTGACGATGCGGTCCCACTCGTCGTACTCGAGGTCGAGCAGCGGCGTCGCGCTCCCGGTCCCCGCGTTGTTCACGAAGACGTCGAGCCCACCCAGCTCGTCGCTCAGCCGATCGATCACGTCGCCGCACGCGGGGATGTCGGTGGTGTCGAGCTGCGCCACCGCTGCCCGCACAGTCGCTCAGCCGGGCACCGTACGACCGGCGCCTGCGAGGGGGCTCCGCTCTCCCTGCGCGTTCGCTCGGCTCGTCCGCCCAGGCCGCGCCGGGCTCAGCAGTCGATCTGCGCCGTCAGTGCCGTACCGGTGAGGAAGTAGTCGTTCACGGGTCGGTCGACGCACTCGTTGCCGACGAAGTACTGGCCGTGACCCTCGGCATCCACCGAGATGAGCACGCCCGACTCGAGCATCGCGGCGAGGTCGACCGCCTGCTGGTAGGGCGTCGCCGGGTCGTTGATGCCGCCGATGACGATGATCGGCGCGGCGCCGGGTGCGCTGATCTCGTGCGGCTCGCGCGTGGCCTCGAAGGGCCAGCCGGCGCAGCTGCCGAGGCCGACGAAGTCGGGGCCGAGCGTCGGCGCGGCTGCCATGATCTGCTCCGCGTTCGCGCGCACCTCGTCGAAGTCGGTGATCGCCGGGTAGTCGAGGCAGTTGACCGCGATGAGCGTCTCGAGGGAGTTGTCGGCGAACGTGCCGTCGGGGTTCACGCCGTAGTAGTCGTCGGCCTCGACGAAGGCCGACTCGCCGCTGCCGGCCGAGACGTCGCTCAGCACCTCGCGCAGCGTCGCCCACTGCGCGTCGGCGTAGAGGTTCGCGGCGATCGCCGTGAAGAGCGCGCTCGAGCCCAGCTGCCGCCCGTCGGCGACGGGGATCGGCGCCGTGTCGAGCCGGTCGAGCAGCTCGCGCGTCTGCTGCAGCGCGTCCTCCTTCGTGCCCTGGAAGGGGCAGTCGTCCTGCTGCAGGCAGTCGGCGACGAAGTTGCCGTACGCGAGCTCGAAGCCGGCCGCCTGGTACAGGGTGCCGTCGAAGTCGGTGGAGTCGGGGGCGACGGCGGCGTCGAGCACGAAGCGGCCGACGTTCTCGGGGAACAGGTCGGCGTAGGTGGCGCCGATGAGCGTGCCGTACGAGACACCGAGGTAGTTCAGCTGCTGCTCGCCGAGCAGCGCGCGCAGCAGGTCGAGGTCGCTCGCCACCTGCTCGGTGCCGATGTGCTCGAGCAGCGGACCGGTGTGCTCGAGGCAGGAGTCGCCGAACCACTGGGCATCGGCGAGCTGGCGCTCGAGGTCCTCGTCGCTGAGCGGCTCGGGCTGCGGCCCCTCGGGGATCTCCCACAGCCAGTCGTATAGCTCCTGCGGGTCGTCGTAGCACGAGATGGGCGTCGAGCCCGCGACGCCGCGGGGGTCGAAGCCGACGAGGTCGTAGTGCTCGCGCACCTCGGGCCGCAGCAGGTAGTCGGCGTACTGCTGCACGTACTCGACCCCGGATGCGCCCGGCCCGCCGGGGTTGTAGAGGATCGCGCCGCGGCGCTCACCGGTCGCGGGCGCGACCGTGACCGCGAGGTCGATCGTCTCGGCGCCCACGTCGAACCAGTCCATGGGCGCGCTCACCGTGCCGCACCAGTTGGCGCCGCAGTCCTGCCAGTCGACGTCCTGCTCGAAGTAGCCCTCGAGCTCTGGGGCGACGTCCTCGCCCGTCGGGCTCCAGCTCGGGGCGCCGTCCGTGCTCGGCGCTGCTCCCGAGGGCAGCGGCGGCGGCAGGATGACGCACCCCGACAGCGCGATCGCCGCCGTGGCGACGGCGGCGAGAGCGGCGAGGTGGCGGCGGGTGCGAGGCATGGGTCCAACGGTACGCGGGGCCGGCCGTGCTCGAGCCCCGATCGGGGTCGCGCGAGGTTGTCAGCGGCGCTGCGCGGCCCGCGCGGCGCGCACGAGCATCGCCTCGAGCGCGAGCACCGGGGGCACGTTCGCCTCGATGCGCTCCCGCGCGACGCGGATGCTGTCGAGCACGTCGATCACCGCGGCCCGGTGCAGGAAGTCGGCGGCGGCGAGCACCGTGGGCCGCATCGCCTCGTTGACGAGCTCGCGCCCGACGCCGAGCTGGGTCATGAGGATGTCGCGGTAGAGCGAGAGCAGGTCGACGAGGATGCGGTCGACGCCGTCGCGCATGCCGCGCTTCGCCCGCTGCTTCTGCGCGTCCTCGAGCTCCTTCAGCTGCCGCCGCAGTGCCGGGGGCACGGTGCCGCCCGGCTCGATGCCGAGCTGGTGCAGCGCTTGCGCCCGCTCGGCCTCGTCCTTCTCGGCCGAGAGGGCGTCGGCATCGGCGGTCGCGATCTCGACGTAGCGCGCTGCGGCGAGCACGGCCGACGCCGCGGTCGACACCCGCATCGCGATCTGCAGCGTCTCGGCCCTGCGCGCCCGCGCCTCGTCGCTCGTCGCGAGCCTGCGGGCCATGCCGATGTGGCTCTGCGCCTCGCGCGCCGCGCGCTCGGCGACCTCGGGCGAGACGCCGTCGCGGTCGACGAGCAGCTGCGCCACCTCGCGCGGGTCGGGCACCTGCAGCGTGAGCGTCCGCACGCGCGAGCGGATGGTCGGCAGCAGGTCTGCCTCGCTCGGCGCGCAGAGGATCCACACGGTCTCGGGCGGCGGCTCCTCGAGCGCCTTCAGCAGCGCGTTCGAGGTGCGCTCCGCCATGCGGTCGGCGTCCTCGACGACGATGACGCGGTACCGCGCGCTCGACGGGGCGAGCGAGGCGCGCTGCACGACCGAGCGCGCCTGGGCGATCGTGATGAGCACGCCCTCGGTCGACAGCGTCACGAGGTCGGGGTGGGTGCGCGCCTCGACGAGCGTCGCGACCCGCTCGTCGATGCCGGACGGATCCGACAGCAGCGCGGCGGCGAACGCGTACGCGAGGTTGGAGCGGCCCGAGCCGGGAGGGCCCGTCAGCAGCCACGCGTGCGTCATCGCGCCGGAGCCGTCGACGCCAGGATCGACGGCTGCGGCGCGCTGCAGCTGCGCGACGGCGTCGGCCTGGCCGACGATCGCGCTCCAGCCGACCGTCATGCGCGCCTCCTCGTCCGTGGCCGTCATCGCCGGGCGATCAGCCGTTCGCGTCGAGCATCGCACGCACGTGCGACACGACGCGCGCGTGCACCTCCTCGGCGGTGCCCGAAGCGTCGACCACGGCGAAGCGATCCGGCTCGGCCGCCGCGAGCTCGAGGTAGGCGGCGCGCACGCGCTGGGCGAAGTCGTCCCCCGTCTCCTCGAGCCGGTCGTAGGGCGCGTCCGCGCGAGCGGCCATCCGCTCCCGCCCCGCGGCGGGATCGATATCGAGCAGGATCGTGAGGTCGGGCAGCAGTCCGTCGGTCGCCCAGAGCGAGAGGTCGCGGACCTGTCCCCCGTCGAGCTCGCGGCCGGCACCCTGGTAGGCGACGGACGAGTCGAGGTAGCGATCCTGGAGCACGACCTCGCCGCGCTCGAGCGCGGGCCGCACGAGCGTCGCGACGTGGTGCGCGCGATCGGCGGCGTACAGCAGCGCCTCGGCGCGCGGGGCGACGTGCCCCTCGGTGTGCTGCACGAGCCGGCGGATCTCCACCCCGAGCTCGGTGCCGCCGGGCTCGCGCGTGCGCACGACCGTGCGCCCCTGCCCCTCGAGCCACGCGTGCAGCAGGCCGATCTGCGTCGTCTTGCCCGAGCCGTCGCCGCCTTCGAGCGTGATGAACGCCCCGGTCACGACGCGTCGGCGCTCGGCTTCGGCGCGGGCTTCTTCGCGGCAGGCTTCTTCGCGGCGGTCGTCTTGGCTGCCGTCGCCTTGGCGGCCGGCTTCTTGGCCGCGGGCTTCTTCGCCGCCGGCTTCTTCGCTGCCGGCTTCTTCGCTGCCGCCTTGCGCACCGGCTTCTTGGCCGGCCCCTTGTCGCGCTTGATCTGCAGCAGCTCGACGGCACGCTCGAACGTGACCGACTCGACCTCCTCGCCGCGCGGGATGGTCGCATTCGTCTCGCCGTCGGTGACGTAGGGGCCGAAGCGGCCGTCGCGCAACTTGATCGGCTTGCCCGAGACGGGGTCGGCGTCGAACTCCTTCAGCGCGCTGGCGGCCTTGCGAGCGCCGTACTTCGGCTGCGCGAACTTCTCGACCGCCTGCTCGAGCGTGATCGAGAAGATCTGGTCCTCCTCCTCGAGCGACCGCGTGTCGGTGCCCTTCGAGAGGAACGGGCCGTAGCGGCCCGGGCGCGCGGTGATCTCGACGCCCGACTCCGGATCGATGCCGACGACGCGCGGCAGGCTCAGCAGTCGGAGGGCCGTCTCGAGGTCGACCGACTCGGGCTCCATCGCCTTGAAGAGGGATGCGCGGCGCGGCTTGGGCGCGGCCTTCCCCTTCTTGGGCACGACGGGCTTGCCCTCGTCGTCGAGCTCGACCGGCAGCGCCTCCTCGATGTATGGGCCGAAGCGGCCGTTCTTGACCACGACATCGAGCCCGGTCTCGGGGTGCTGGCCGAGCACGCGGTCCTGCACCGGCTCGGCCGAGAACAGCTCCTCCGCCTTCTCTGGCGTGAGCTGGTCGGGCGTGAGGTCCTCGGGGATGTTCGCGCGCTTCACCTCGCCGTCGGGGCCGGTGCCCTCGAGGTACGGGCCGTACTGGCCGACGCGCAGCGTCACGCCCTCGGCGACCGGGATCGAGTTGACGGCGCGCGCATCGATGTCGCCGAGGTTCGCGACGGTGCTCTGCAGGCCGGGGTGCTCGGGGCTGCCGAAGTAGAAGCGCTGCAGCCAGTCCTGCCGGTCGAGCTCGCCGTCGGCGATGCGGTCGAGGTCGGCGAGCATCTCGGCGGTGAAGTCGTAGTCGACGTAGTCGCCGAGGTTGTCCTCGAGCAGCTTGATGGTCGAGAACGCGATCCAGTTCGGCACGAGCGCGCCGCCGCGCTGCGTGACGAAACCGCGCCGCACGATGGTGTCGATGATCGACGCGTACGTCGAGGGCCTGCCGATCTCGAGCTCCTCGAGCGCCTTCACGAGGCTCGCCTCGGTGTAGCGCGGCGGCGGCGTGGTCGCGTGCTCCTTGCGCTCGAGCTCGTCGAGGCCCAGCGGGTCGCCCTGCTTGACGTCGGGCAGCGTCGCCTCGCCCTGCGCGGTGTCGGTGGCCGCCTCGTCGGCGTACCTGGCCGCATCCGACGACTCCTCGTAGGCCTGCAGGAAGCCGGGCTCGGTGATGACGGTGCCGGATGCGGTGAACTCGGCGATGCCGCGGCTCGTCCTGTCGGAGGCGATCGTGATGGTCGCGGTCGAGCCCGTCGCGTCGATCATCTGGCTCGCGACGGTGCGCTTCCAGATGAGCTCGTAGAGGCGCTGCTCGTTCGGCGTGAGCGAGCCCTTGACGTCGCGCGGCGTGCGGAACTGCTCGCCCGAGGGGCGGATGGCCTCGTGCGCCTCCTGCGCCGACTTCGACTTGCCGGTGTAGTGGCGAGCGGCGGCCGGAATGGAGCCGGGACCGTAGAGGCTCGTCGCCTGGGCGCGAGCGGCGGCGATCGCCTGCGCCGACAGCGAGGGCGAGTCGGTGCGCATATAGGTGATGTAGCCCTGCTCGTAGAGCGACTGGGCGACCGACATCGTCTGCTTCGCCGAGAGCTTGAGCTTGCGGCCCGCCTCCTGCTGCAGCGTCGAGGTCGTGAACGGCGCCGACGGACGACGACGGTAGGGCTTCGACTCGACGCCCGAGACGGCGAACGCGCTGCGCTCGAGCTCGGTCGCGAGCGTCTCGGCGGCCTCGGCGTCGAGCACCGTGCGGACGCCCTTGATCTGGCCGCGGTCGTCGAAGTCGCTGCCGGTCGCGACGCGCGCGCCGTCGAGCCGCACGAGGCGAGCGCCGAAGGCGGCTCCCTCGGCCTCGAACCGAGCGGTGAGGCTCCAGTAGCCGGCCGAGACGAACGCCATGCGCTCGCGCTCGCGGTCGACGATGAGCCGCGCGGTGGGCGACTGCACGCGGCCGGCCGACAGGCCCTGCCGCACCTTGCGCCACAGCACCGGGCTGACCTCGTAGCCGTACAGGCGGTCGAGGATGCGGCGGGTCTCCTGCGCGTCGACGAGCGGCATGTTGAGCTCGCGCATCGAGTCCTTGGCCTGCTGGATCGCGTCCTCGGTGATCTCGTGGAACACCATGCGCTTCACGGGCACCTTGGGCTTGAGCACCTCGAGCAGGTGCCACGCGATGGCCTCGCCCTCGCGGTCCTCATCCGTCGCGAGGATGAGCTCGTCGGCGTCCTTGAGCGCCTTCTTCAGCTCGGCGACAGTCTTCTTCTTCTCGTCGCTCACGACGTAGTACGGAGCGAAGCCGTTGTCGACGTCGACGGCGAACTTGCCGTACGACCCCTTCTTCAGCTCGGCCGGCAGGTCGCGCGGGCTGACGAGGTCGCGGATGTGGCCCACGGAGGCCAGCACCTGGTATCCCTCGCCGAGGTACCGCTCGATCGTCTTTCCCTTCGCCGGGGACTCGACGATGACGAGCTTCTTGCCCATGCTCACGCTCACTGCTTCTTCGTTGGGGGGTTTCGGCCCGACAGGGCCATGCCTCGCCACAATACACACGGTGTCATGGTGCGCCGCCTGCGGGCGGACCGGCGATCGCGGTCGCGGATGCCGTGAGCGGGCCGACCGGGACGGCCGTCGCGACGCGCGCATCGAGACCGTCGAGCACGCAGGCGGAGAGCCTTGCACCGCTCGCCGCTGCGACCGCTTGCGCGAGCGCGCACGGGCTGCCGTCGGCGTATCCCGCGAGCGCATCGGCGGCCGCG
>NZ_BAAAKK010000005.1:627492-627909 GCF_039527715.1 Agrococcus citreus | reverse complement strand
TCTGCCGCGGCCGCCGCGCGCGCCTGCGCGATCGAGGCGGTGCCGGCGCCCACGACGAGCATGCCGAGCAGCAGCGCGGCGGTCGCGATCGCGAGGGCGAGGGCGGCGCCGGCGCCCCGCTCGTCGAGGAGGCCCGGAGGCCCGAATCGAGACGACATCCCTCACCGCCCACCGGCATGCGCGCAGCTCCGGGCCGAGAGCGTGAGCGCTCCGCCCAGCGCATCCCTCGACAGCTCGACGCAGAGCAGCTCGCCCTGCGGCTCGAGGCGCAGGCGCGCCCCGTCGGCGTACCGGGCGGGGTCGTCGCCGCGGCCGGCCGCGCGGGCGGCTGCGCCCGCCGACTGCTCGAGCCCGACCTGGGCCGCCGCCGCGGCGACGGCGCCCGCGGCGATCCCGATCGCGAGCACCGCCGCCGGG
>NZ_BAAAKK010000005.1:619462-627486 GCF_039527715.1 Agrococcus citreus | reverse complement strand
CCGCCGGCAGCGCGGCGGCCAGCTCGGCGGTCACCGCGCCGAGCTCGCCGCGCTGCCGGTGGGGACCGACCCTCCTACTGCACGGTGAGCGCACGCTGGACCATGCCGGTGAGCATCGCGCGCACCTCGTCGGAGCGCAGGATCACCACCAGCAGCCCAGCGAACCCCACCGCCGCCATCGTCGCGATGACGTACTCGGCCGTCGCCGCGCCGTCCTCCTCCTGCACGAGCCTCTCGAGCATCCGCATGCTCGCCTCCTTCCCTCAGGAGCGCCAGCATGCGGGAGCGGGGAGCGCCGGCGTGCGACCGTCAGGACCGCCTGTGGAGAGCGAGCGCCCGGCGCATCAGCGGCGGCGGCGCTTCGGCTTGCGCGACTTCCGCGCGGGGTTCGCGGTGTCGGTCGCGACGATGGGGTGCGGGGCACCGCCGTTGGCGGCGAAGAGCGCCGCGATCCAGTTGACGACGCCGTTGAAGAGGTTCCGCATGCCATCGACGCTACGGGCAGCGTCTGGGCATCGGCCGACGCGATCTGCAGAGCGTCGAGCTGCTGCACGGATGTGCGACGCCGCAGCAGGACGTCGACACGGGCTACTCAAGCGGCGTGAGCGCGCCCGAGAGCATCGACATCACGAGCGGCACGATGACGAGCAGCGAGAACGCGGGCAGCACGCAGGCGCCGAGCGGCAGCGCGAGCTGCACCGCGGCGCGCTCGGCCCGCGCCTCGCCCTCGAGCCGCGCGCGCGTCCGCGCCGCCGCGGCCTCCGCGAGCAGGAGCCCTCGCACCGGCACGCCGGCCCGCCGGGCGAGGTCGAGCACCGGGTCGACGTCGTCCCACCCGCTCGCCGCGACGCCGGCATCGATGAGGGCCCCCGCCGCGGCCGTCTTCGCACGGTCGGCCGGACCGCCGCTCGCGAGCGCCACCGCGACGAGGTCGAGGGCGAGCCCCGGCGCCTCCTCGCCGCGGCCGGCGCGGCGCACGATCGCCCTCGACCACGCCCACGCGGCGACGAGCAGCGCGGCTCCAGCGAGCACCGACCAGGAGCCGAGCCCACCGCTGAGCGCGGCGCCGACCACGTCGAGGCCGAGCGCGGCGCCGAAGCCGAGCCCGACGAATGGCAGCACCATCACGAGGCGCGCCGTCGCGCGGGGGCCCGCGAGCGCCGCCTCGAGCGCCCGCCGCTGCGCCGCCCGCTCGCGCAGCAGCCCGGCGAGCCGCTCGAGCGTCGGCGCCGTCGGCGCGCCCGTCTGCCGAGCGACGGTCAGCACCGCACCGATCACCCCGCCACCCGCCTGCTCGTCGAGCGCCGACGCATCCGTGCCGAGCACCACCCCCGCGCGCTCGAGCGTCAGCCCGCCGGCGACGAGCGCCGCGAGCCGGTGCACGGTCGCCGCGGCCGCATCCTCTGCCGAGGGCGTCATCGCCGTCGCACCGCGAGCCGGTCGCCGGCCAGCTCGAGCTCGCCGAGCGCGGCCACCCGCCTGCCGTCGGCATCGCGCTCGACGTGCAGCACGGCGTCGATCGCGCTCACCGCCTGCCGAGCGAGCGCCGCGGGCGTCAGCCCTGCGAGCGCGCCGAGCGCCTCGAGCCGCGCCGGCACGTCGTCGAGCGAGTTCGCGTGCAGCGTGCCCGCACCGCCGTCGTGGCCTGTGTTGAGCGCGGCGAGCAGCTCGCGCACCTCCGCGCCCCGGCACTCGCCGAGCACCAGCCGGTCCGGGCGCATCCGCAGCGCCTCGCGCACGAGCTGCTCGAGCCCGATCGCACCGGCGCCCTCGGCGTTCGCCTGCCGCGCCTCGAGCGCGACGACGTGCGGATGGCGGATGCGCAGCTCGGCCACATCCTCGATCGTCACGATGCGCTCGGTGCGAGCCGCGTCGGAGAGCATCGCACCGAGCAGCGTCGTCTTGCCCGAACCGCCCGCGCCGGTCACGAGCACGTTCGCGCGTCGGGCCACGAGGCCGCGCACGAGCGCGAGCGGCACGACCGCGAAGGCGCCGCCCGCTGCGAGCTCGTCGAGCGAGAGCGCGCGCACGCGCGGCAGCCGGATCGACAGCTGCGTGCCCGCGACCGCGATGGGCTGCAGCACGACGTGCACGCGGATGCCGTCGTGCAGCCGCACGTCGACGCACGGGCTCGCCTCGTCGACGTGCCGCCCGCCGGCGGCGACGAGCGCGACCGCGAGCTCCCTCGCTCGCGCGGCGTCGAGCTCGAGCCCCGCGGGCTCCGCCCCTCCCCCACGGTCGACCCAGACCGCGCCGCCGGTGACGAACACATCCGTCACCGCCGCCTCGGCGACGAGCGGGGCGAGCTCGCCGAACTCGCGCAGCGCCGCGCCGTCCGCGGCGGTGCGCACCGGGCCCGGGGCAGCGGCGCGGGCAGCCCCCGCGACGAACGGGATCCCCGACCCCGGCGATCTGGACCGCTGCATGGCCGCACCGTAGGCCGAGCGCAGCCGGCGCCGCCGCGCCGGCGCGGTCGCCTGTGGACGGCGATCCGCCACGAGGAAGGCGGCGCCCACCTGGGGGGGAGGGGGCGCCGCCACAGGGAGGCGAATGGGGGATCCGCCGGTCACCTGCCCGCGTCGGCCAGGCCGACGCGCCCCATGCTAGGTGGTCGCGCATCCGCCGCCCGGGTGCAACACGACGCAACCTGCGCGAGCTCTCGACGGTCGACGCGCCCCGCGTCGATAGGCTCATCGCGACGACGACGTCTGGAGGAATGCCCGTGTCCGACCGCATCGACCACCTGCTGAACGAGACCCGCCGCTTCGCGCCTCCCGAGGAGCTGGCGCGCGCATCGGCGACCACCGCCGAGCTCTACGAGCGCGCTGGCGAGGACCGGCTGGGGTTCTGGGCCGAGCAGGCGCGCGAGCTCCAGTGGGAGACGCCGTTCACCGAGGTGCTCGACTGGCAGCCCCCGCACGCGAAGTGGTTCCACGACGGCACGCTCAACGTGGCGGTCAACTGCCTCGACCGGCACGTCGACGCGGGCAACGGCGACCGCGTGGCGCTCCACTGGGAGGGCGAGCCGGGCGACCGCCGCACCCTCACCTACGCCGACATGACCGCGGAGGTCAAGCGCCTCGCGAACGTGCTGACGTCGCTCGGCGTCAAGGCGGGCGACCGCGTCGCCATCTACCTGCCGATGCTGCCCGAGGCCGTCGCCGCGATGCTCGCGTGCGCGCGCATCGGCGCCGTCCACACCGCCGTCTTCGGCGGCTTCTCCCCCTCCAACCTGCGCGGCCGCATCGACGACGCGGGCGCGACGCTCGTCATCACGACCGACGGCGCGTGGCGCAAGGGCAAGGTCTTCGCCCTCAAGCCGACCGTCGACGAGGCGCTCCGCGAGCCCGGCCACGGCGTCACGAACGTGCTCGTCGTCAAGCGCGGCGAGAACGACATCGACTGGGTCGACGGGCGCGACGTCTGGTACCACGAGGCGATGGCCGACGCCGAGGCCGAGCACGTCGCGGAGGCCTTCCCCGCCGAGCACCCGCTCTTCATCCTCTACACGTCGGGCACGACCGGGCGCCCCAAGGGCATCCTGCACACGAGCGCCGGCTACTTGACGCAGACCGCATTCACGCACCGGCACGTGTTCGACCTGCAGCCCGAGCGCGACGTCTACTGGTGCACCGCCGACATCGGCTGGGTCACCGGGCACAGCTACATCGTCTACGGGCCGATGGCGAACGGCACGACGCAGGTGATGCACGAGGGCACCTTCGACACCCCGACGCCCCAGCGGCCGTGGCAGATCATCGAGCGCTACGGCGTGACCATCTTCTACACGGCGCCCACGGCCATCCGCACCTTCATGAAGCTCGGCCGCCAGCACACCCAGTCGAGCGACCTGTCGAGCCTGCGCGTGCTCGGCTCCGTCGGGGAGCCCATCAACCCCGAGGCGTGGATGTGGTACCGCGACGTCGTCGGCGGCGGCACCACCCCGGTCGTCGACACGTGGTGGCAGACCGAGACGGGCGCGATCATGATCTCGGCCCTCGCGTCGGTGACGACGCTCAAGCCGGGCAGCGCGCAGGTGCCGATCCCCGGCATCGAGATCGACGTCGTGGATGAGCAGGGCAGCTCGGTCGGCGAGGGCGACGGCGGGCTGCTCGTGGTCACGAGCCCGTGGCCGTCGATGCTGCGCACGATCTGGGGCGACGACGACCGCTACCGCGAGACGTACTGGGAGAAGTTCGGCGACCGCTACTTCGCCGGCGACGGTGCCCGCAAGGACGACGACGGCGAGATCTGGCTGCTCGGCCGCGTCGACGACGTCATGAACGTGTCGGGGCACCGGCTCTCGACCGCCGAGATCGAGTCGTCGCTCGTGGCGCACGAGTCGACCGCCGAGGCCGCCGTGGTCGGGGCGAGCGACGAGACGACGGGGCAGGCGGTGGTCGCGTTCGTCATCCTCAAGCAGCGGTTCGCCGACGAGCTGACCGTCGAGGAGTCGGAGGACGTGCTGCGCAAGCACGTCGCCGCCGAGATCGGCGCGATCGCCCGCCCCCGGCAGGTGTTCATCGTGCCCGACCTGCCGAAGACGCGCTCGGGCAAGATCATGCGGCGGTTGCTGCGCGACCTCGCGGAGCGCCGTGAGATCGGCGACACCACGACGCTCGCCGACCAGTCGGTGGTCGACGCGATCCAGTCGCAGCTGCGCTAGAGGGGACAGCTCGGCAGATGTTCCGCTGAGCAACCCTTCGGCTGCACATCGCAGCTCGCGCTCGGGTCAGGCGAACATCTGCCGAGCGCGCGGCTAGGCGAACTCGGCGATGACCTCGACCTCGACGGGGGCGCCGAGCGGCAGCTCCGCGACGCCGACGGCGCTGCGCGCGTGCTTGCCGGCGTCGCCGAAGATCTCGCCCAGGAGGTTGCTCGCGCCGTTGATGACGCCGGGCTGGCCGTGGAAGCCCTCGGCCGAGGCGACGAATCCGACCACCTTCACGATGCGCGTGATCCGGTCGAGCGAGCCGATCTCGGCGTCGATCGCCGCGAGCGCGTTGAGCGCGCACTGGCGGGCGTCGGCGGTCGCCTCATCGGCCGACACCTCGCTGCCGACCTTGCCCGTGCGCGGCAGCGCCCCGTCGACCATCGGCAGCTGCCCCGACGTGAAGACGAGCCGCCCGCTCGAGACGGCCGGCACGTACGAGGCGACCGGCGGCACGACCGCCGGCAGCTCGAAGCCGAGGTCGCGGATGCGCTGCGCGATGCTCATGCGGACGCCTCGACCGGCCGCTTCAGGAACGCGACGAGCCCGCCCTCGGGGCCGTTCGCGACGTGCACGAGCTCCCAGCCGTCGCCGCCCCACGTGTTGAGGATCGCCGTCTCGCGGTGGATGAGGAGTGGCGTCGTCGCGTACTCCCAGGTCGTCTTCGCCATCGGTGTCTGTCCTCTGTGCTCATAGGTGGGTGCCGTACCCTCGTATGCTATGGCCGCCACTAGACACAAGCCAGGAAGCCTGCTGGGCTCCCTCCTCGGGCTCATCGGGTTCAGCGCGATCGCGGGGATCCTCGTCTCCGCGACCCTGACGCCTGCCCTCGCCGTCGCATCCACGACGGCGAACAGCGGCCTCGACGTCTTCGAGAGCCTGCCCTCGTACGCGCAGATCACGCAGCAGGCCGAGCGCAACCGCATCTACGGGATGCGCGACGGCCAGCCCGTCGAGATCGCCTCGTTCTACGAGCAGGACCGCCAGGTGCTGCAGTGGCAGCAGGTACCCCGCACCGCGGTCGAAGCCCTCATCGCCGGCGAGGACCGCCGCTTCTACACCCACGGCGGCGTCGACGCCCCCTCGGTCGTCCGCGCCGGGCTCTCGCAGCTCGGCTTCGGCGGCGACTCCGGCGCCTCGACCCTCACGATGCAGCTCGTGCGCCAGCAGATCGCGATGGATGCGTTCATCCGCGGCGACGAGGAGACGTACCAGCAGCAGTACGAGGCGAGCTACCAGCGGAAGCTCGCCGAGATGCGGCTCGCGATCGGCCTCGAGCAGCGCTACACGAAGAACGAGATCGTGCTCGCGTACCTCAACATCGCGAACTTCGGCGGCAACGTCTACGGCATCCAGTCGGGCGCGCAGCGCGTGTTCGGCAAGCCCGCCTCGGAGCTCTCGATCGCCGAGTCGGCCGCGCTCATCGCGACGGTGCAGAACCCGTCGACGCGCAACCTGTTCTCAGCCGACAACTGGCCCCGCAACCAGGAGCGACGCGACTTCATCATCAACCAGATGGCGAACGAGGGCTACATCACCGCGGAGCAGCGCGACGAGGCGATCGCGATCCCGATCGACGAGAACTTCGTGAACATCCAGCCGTCGAACAACGGCTGCATCGCGGGCTACGACTCCGCTCGCTTCTTCTGCGACTACGTGCAGCGCGTGCTGCGGCAGGACCAGGTCGACGGCCACCACATCCTCGGTGCGACGGCGGAGGACAACTCCGCCGCCCTCTTCCAGGGCGGCTACCAGATCTACACGTCGATCGACCTGAGCCTCAACGACGCCGTGCAGGCGGCGCTCGACGAGCAGGTGCCGAACGACGAGACGCGCTGGCAGTCGGGCGCGGCCGTGACGCAGCTCGAGGTAGGGACCGGCCGCATCCTCACGATGGCGCAGAACAAGGACTACTCGCCCACCGAGGACGCGCCGCCGACCGCGACGAGCGTCAACTTCAACGCCGACTACGCGCACGGCAGGTCCGGCGGCTTCCAGCCCGGTTCAGGCTTCAAGATCTTCACGCTCGCGCAGTGGATCATCGACGGGCACTCGGTCAACGAGCAGCTCGACGCGACGCGCGAGAAGTGGCCCCGTGGCACGTTCGAAGCGAGCTGCACGGGCCTCGTCTCCGAGGAGTGGGACCCGCAGAACAACGAGGGCAACGAGTACGCCCGCATGACGCCCACCGAGATCATGGTGAACTCCGTGAACACGGGCATCGTGCGCATGGCGAGCGAGATGGACCTGTGCGACATCCACGACACCGCGGACCGCATGGGCGCCAACACCGCTGACGGCAGCGACTGGCAGATCTTCGCGCCGGCGGTGATCGGCTCGGGCTCGAACGTCACGCCGATGGGCATGGCGGAGGCCTTCGCGACGATCGCGAACGGCGGCATCCACTGCGAGCCCATCGCGATCGACCGCATCGTCGCCCGCGACGGCACCGAGGTGCAGCCGCCGTCGCAGCAGTGCCAGCAGGCGATCACGCCCGAGGTGGCGTCGGTCATGCAGCTCGTGCTCGAGACCGTCACGGAGCGCAACCCGCTCAACAACCCCGCAGGCACGACACCGGTGATCTCGAAGACGGGCACGACGAACGGCGTCGTGCAGACCTGGGTGAACGGTGCGAGCCCGACCGTGGCGACATCGGTGTGGGTGGGCAACATCGTGGGCAGCTACTCGCTGCAGTCGCGCTGGAACGTGCGCTCCACGATCTTCCGCGCCGCGATGAACGAGGCGATCGCCCGCTACCCCGGCGGTGAGTTCCTCACGCCCGACGCCGACACCGTGCGCGGCAGCGCGAGCGAGCTGCCGAACGTCGCCGGCCAGCCGGTCGCCGACGCACAGGCGGCGCTCGAGGCGCTCGGGTACACCGTCCAGGTCGCGAACCCGATCGACGGCCTGCAGGCGGAGGGGCTGGTCGAGTACACCGCCCCCGGCGCCGGCTCGCTCGTGACCACCGCGACGCCGATCATCCTCTACCCGTCGAACGGCCAGCTCGCCGCAGGCGGCGAGGAGACCGAGCCGCCCGCCGACCCGAACGCGCAGACGTGGCCCGACCTCGTGGCGCAATCGCTCCCCGACGCGCGGACGGCGCTCGAGGGCGCCGGCTTCGATCCGGCCGGGGTGCAGGTGACGTGGCAGGACCACGGCGAGGCGAACGTGTGCCTCGTGCTCGCGCAGAACCCTGCTCCGGGCACCGCGGGGGCGCCCGGCGACCCGATCTCCGTCGTCGTCGGCACGAACGCCAGCGGAGGCGATCCTGGCTGCTAGCCCCAGGGCGATCGGCGCGGTCGCCGGCGGCGTG
>NZ_BAAAKK010000005.1:614927-619449 GCF_039527715.1 Agrococcus citreus | reverse complement strand
CGCCGCCTACGCGACCGCGATCGAGCCGCGCGCCTTCCGGATCCGCACCGAGCAGCTGCGGGTGCTGCCTGCGGGTGCCCGGCCCATCACGCTCCTGCACCTCGCCGACATCCACCTCGCGCCGTGGCAGTCGACGAAGCTCGACTGGCTCGAGGGGCTCGCGACGCTCGAGCCCGACCTGATCGTCAACACGGGCGACAGCCTCGGGCACCGCGCCGCCCTCCCCGCTCTCGCGGATGCGCTGCGCGTGTTCCAGGGCGTGCCCGGGTTCTACGTGCACGGCTCGAACGACGTGTTCGGACCGGTGCTGAAGAACCCGCTGCGCTACTTCGGCGGGCCGTCGAAGCTCGCGTCCGCCGGCGACATCGAGCGGCTCGACACCGCCGGGCTCGAGCGCGCGTTCGACGATCTCGGGTGGCTCGGCCTCAACAACACCGCTCGCGCGATCGAGGTGCGGGGCACGACGATCGCCGCGTTCGGCGTCTCGGACGCGCACCGCCACTGGGACCGGCTCGACGAGACCGAGGCCGCGATCTCGCGGATGCGCAAGGCACTCGGCGACGTGCCGCGCGTCACGCTCGGTGTGACGCACGCGCCGTACCGACGCATCCTCGACGCGTTCGTCGACCTCGGCGCGGACGCGATCCTCGCGGGGCACACGCACGGCGGCCAGGTGCGGGTGCCGGGCGGGCACGCGATCGTGACCAACTGCGACATCCCGCGCGAGCAGGCCTCGGGGCTCAGCTCGTGGTCGCACGACGACCGCTCGGCGCCGCTCAACGTGTCGCAGGGCATCGGCTCGTCGATCTTCGCGCCGTTCCGACTGGGGACCCCGCCGGAGGCGGTCGTCGTGTCGCTCCTGCCTCGCGACATCGGGTAGACTGGTCCGGTTGCACACCGGGGCCCAGGCTGCGGATCGCGACATCGGGGTGTGGCGCAGCTTGGTAGCGCGCGTCGTTCGGGACGACGAGGTCGCAGGTTCAAATCCTGTCACCCCGACCAGAGATGAAGGCCCCCACCGAGAGGTGGGGGCCTTCATGCGTGCGTCGGGCATGGTCTCGACTCGCGGCCGGCGCGCCGGCTGCTGCTCGACCAGCGGATGTCACGGCCGGCTGCGCCGGCAGCTGCTCGACCAGCGTAGGGCGGGGTCAGCCCAGGCGGCCGCCGGACTCCTCGAGGTAGCACGTCGCGCAGAGCGACTCGTAGGTGACGGCCTCGCCGTCGATCGCGACCTGGTCGCCGTCGAAGACGAAGCGCTCCCCCACCTTGCGGCCGTTGAACAGCGCCTTGCGGCCGCAGCGGCAGATGGTCTTCAGCTCCTCGAGCGAGTGCGCGAGCTCGAGCAGCCGCACCGAGCCCGGGAACGCGTGCGTCAGGAAGTCGGTGCGGATGCCGTAGGCCAGCACCGGCACGCCGCGCTCGACCGCGATGCGCAGCAGCTCGTCGACCTGCGACGGCTGCAGGAACTGCGCCTCGTCGACGAGCAGGCACGCGACCGCGGCATCCTCGCGAGCGGCGGCATCCTCGAACGCCTCGAGCACCGACTCGTCGGGGCCGACGACGACGTCGACCTCCCGCGTCATGCCGAGTCGCGAGACGACCTCGCGCTCACCCTTCGTGTCGGTGGCGGGCTTCGCCAGCAGCACGCGCTGCCCGCGCTCCTCATAGTTGAATGCGGCCTGGAGCAGCCCCGTCGACTTGCCGGAGTTCATCGCCCCGTAGCGGAAGTACAGCTTCGCCACCGCTAGAGGATGCCGTCCTCTTCAGCGCGGACGATGAGCTCGGCGCGCTTGCCCGCCGGGCGCTCCACGGCGGCGTACTTCGCGCGCACGCGGCGGAGGAACGTCTTCGCGGTCTCGTAGCCGACACCCATCTCGGATGCGACCTGCACGGTCGTGAGGCCTTGGACGTAGTGCGCGAGCGCGCGACGCTCGCCGGAGGACAGCCGCGGCCGACGATCGGCGGGCCCCCGGGCCGGCCTGCGCCGGGAGCGGCGCACGTGACTTGCGGCAGCGATGTGGGCCGCGACGGCGGCTGCCGACTCGGCGCTCGAGAGCACGACGGCACCGAGCGACTCGAGCGACTCCAGCAGCTCGGCCTCAGCATCGGCGTGGACGACGACTGCCGCGCCGGCCGCCACGACGGTGCGTGCGTGGGCGAGCAGAGGGTGGCCCGGCTCCTCGGCGAGCACGACGACATCACCCGGGAACCCGGCGGCGACGACGAGCGAGGCGAATCGCGGGGCGACGGCCGCGAGGTGCAGCGACGGATGGGCACCGATCGCCTCTCGCAGCGCCGCGCTGCGCGAGGCGTCGGCGACGACGCTCACGCTGCGGGGTGCACCCTCGACGGGTGCGGGTGGGGGTTGCATAGGTTTCCTGGGTCAGGCGCTTGCGGCGGCTGAGCCGGCAGCCTCGAGCTGGCGCTCGGGCTCCTCGACCAGTCGCAGCACGCGCGCGGTGCGCGAGAGGCTCTCGCGCGCAGCACCCGGGTCGGCGTTGAGCTTCGTGCCGTAGCTGGGGATCAGCTCCCGGATGGTGTCTCGCCATCGGGGCATCTGCTCGGGGAAGCAGCGCTCGAAGATGGTGAGCATGATGTGGACGGCGGTGGATGCGCCGGGCGAGGCGCCGAGGAGACCGGCGATCGTGCCGTCGGCTCCGGTGACGACCTCGGTGCCGAACTGCAGCACGCCGCCCTTCTCGGGATCCTTCTTCATGACCTGCACCCGCTGGCCGGCCGTGATGAGGCGCCAGTCCTCGTCACGGGCGTTCGGCATGAACTCGCGGAGCGCGTCGAGGCGCTGGGCCCGAGACGCGAACACCTGGCCGGCGAGGTAGCCGACGAGGTCGAGGTTGGCGAGACCGGCTCGCACCATCGGCCAGATGTTGTGGGTCTTGATCGTCTCGAACATGTCGGTGTACGAGCCGGTCTTGAGGTACTTCGGGCTGAAGCCCGCGTATGGGCCGAACAGCAGGCTCGCCTCGCCGTCGACGACGCGGGTGTCGAGGTGCGGCACCGACATGGGCGGGGCGCCGACGCTCGCCTTGCCGTAGACCTTCGCGTCGTGCTGCGCGACGACGTCGGGGTTGTCGGTACGCAGGAACGCGCCCGTGATGGGGAACCCGGCGAAGCCCTTCGCCTCCGGGATCTTCGCCTGCTGGAGCAGCTTGAGCGCGCCGCCGCCCGCGCCGACGAACACGAATCGCGCCTGGAGCTGCGCCGGGTTGCGACCCACCTCCTGGCGAACCTTGAGTCGCCACGTGCCGTCGGCCTGGCGCTTGAGCCCGGTGACGCTCGTGTCGGTGTGCACCTTCGCGCCGTCGGCCTGCAGCCGCTCGAGCAGCATCCGGGTCAGGGCTCCGAAGTCGACGTCGGTGCCGTCGGTCGACCGGGTCGCGGCGATCGGCTGCGACTTCTTCCGGCCGGGGATGAGGGAGGGCGCCCAGGTGCGGATGACCTCGGCGTCCTCGCTGTACTCGAGGCCGGCGAAGAGCGGCTCGTCCTTGAGCAGCTCCCAGCGCCGACGCAGGAAGTCGACGTTCTGCTCGCCCCATACGAAGGTCATGTGCGGGGTGGGCGAGATGAAGCCGCGCGGGTCGGGCAGCGTGCCGTCCTCGACGAACGAGGCCCACAGCTGCCGGGAGAGCTGGAACTGCTCGTTGATGTCGATGGCCTTCGCGCTCGACATCGAGCCGTCGGGACCCTCGGGCGTGTAGTTGAGCTCGCAGAGCGCCGCGTGGCCGGTGCCGGCGTTGTTCCAAGGGTTCGACGACTCCTCGCCGACCTTGGGCAGTCGTTCGAAGACCTCGATGGTCCATTCGGGCTCGAGGCGGTGCAGGAGCGCGCCGAGCGTCGCGCTCATGATCCCGCCGCCGATCAGGGCGACATCGATGGTCTTCGTCACGCCCCGAGTCTACGACTTCCTCGTGTACCCCGTTCGCGCGGATCCCACGCGGAGCAACGCGGCCTAGCATGGGCGCGTCGACACCGGACGAGAGGAGCCCGACATGGGACTGCTGGACGACGCGAAGGACAAGCTCGGCGGCGCGGCCGAGTGGGTCAAGGACAAGGCCGAGCACCTCGGCGACCAGGCGCAGGGCGCCGGCCAGTCGCTCGGCGAGAAGGCGGCGGACGCTCGCCACTGGGTCGGCTCGAAGGTCGGCAGCGATGTCGATGGGGATGCCCGCGCGGGCGGCGGCGGCACGTTCGGCGACGCATCCGACGACTCCTCCCCCGAGGCGTCGGAGGGATCCTCCGCCGCGGAGCCCGTCTCGGGCCAGGCGGCTGCGCTCGCCACGCCCGAGTCCTCCACCCCTGAGTCCTCGACCACTGAGGCGACGACCGCTGGTCCCTCGCCCGCCGAGGAGTGGGTCGAGGTGACGAGCGACGGCAGCACCGTCGACTCGGGCTCGGACGCGACCGGCTCGACGGAGGTCCCGGCCGAGACCGGAGGCATCGTCGACGACGACCCGGAGCAGGACCGCTCGATCTGATCCGAGCGGCAGACAGCAGAGGGCGGGAC
>NZ_BAAAKK010000005.1:571328-614899 GCF_039527715.1 Agrococcus citreus | reverse complement strand
GGTCCCGCCCTCTGCTGTCTGCGTCCTGTGCGTCGTCAGCCGAGCCGCTGCGCGACGAGCTCGGCAAGCTGCACGGCGTTGAGCGCCGCGCCCTTGCGCAGGTTGTCGTTCGAGACGAACAGCACGAGGCCCCTGCCCGGCTCGGCCGACTGGTCTGCGCGGATGCGTCCCACGAGCGACGCGTCGCTGCCTGCGGCCTGGAGCGGGGTGGGCACGTCGACGAGCTCGACGCCCGGCGCGCTCGCGAGCAGCTCGCGGGCCTGCTCGGGCGAGAGGTCGCGCTCGAACTCCGCGTGGATCGCGAGCGAGTGCCCCGTGAACACCGGCACGCGCACGCACGTGCCGGCGACGCGCAGCTCGGGGCGCTCGAGGATCTTGCGCGACTCGTTGCGCAGCTTCTGCTCCTCGTCGGTCTCGGCCGAGCCGTCGTCGACGATCGAGCCGGCGAGCGGGAGCACGTTGTGCGCGATGGGCGCGGTGTAGACGCCCGGCGTGCCGAGGTCGACGGCCGCGCCGTCGAGCGCGAGCCGCTCCGGCTGCTGGTCGGCGGCGGCCGCGAGCTGGTTGCGCAGCTCCTCGACGCCCGCGAGGCCCGAGCCCGAGACCGCCTGGTAGGTGGAGACGACGAGGCGCTCGAGACCGGCCTCGAGGTCGAGCGGCTTCAGCACCGGCATGGCAGCCATGGTCGTGCAGTTGGGGTTCGCGATGATGCCCTTGACGGCGCCGGCGATCGCGTGCGGGTTGACCTCGGAGACGACGAGCGGCACGTCGGGGTCCATCCGCCAGGCGGACGAGTTGTCGATGACGATGACGCCGGCGTCGGCGAAGCGGGGTGCGAGCCGGCGCGAGGTGGCGCCGCCCGCCGAGAAGATGGCGACGTCGAGGCCGTTCGGGTCTGCCGCGTCGGCATCCTCGACCACGATCTCGCGGCCCTGGAACTCGATCGTCGACCCGGCGGAGCGCGCGGATGCGAACAGTCGCAGCTCGTCGATCGGCAGTCCGCGGTCGGCGAGCAGCCGCAGCACGACGCCGCCGACCTGGCCGGTCGCGCCGACGACCCCGAGGCGCAGGGCGCGAGCCGCTCCGGGCTCCTCCGTCAGCCGGCGGATCATCGGCCGGTCCCGCCGTGCACGACGGCCTCCTGGTCGCCGTCAAGCTCGAACGCGGAGTGCACGACCTGCACCGCGTCGATGAGCTGGTCGGCGCGCGTGACGACCGAGATGCGGATCTCGGAGGTCGAGATCATCTCGATGTTGATGCCCGCATCCGACAGCGCCCGGAACAGTCGCGCCGAGACGCCCGCGTTCGTGCGCATACCGGCGCCGACGAGGGCGAGCTTGCCGATCTGGTCGTCGTGCTGGAGCGACTCGAACCCGACCGCGGCGCGCTGCGACTCGAGCGCCTGCAGCACGCCGCCCGCCTCCTGCTTCGGCAGCGTGAACGAGATGTCGGTGCGGCCCGTCGCCGCCTCCGACACGTTCTGCACGATCATGTCGACGTTCGCGCCCGCCTCGGCGACGATGGTGAAGATGCGCGCCGCGGTGCCCGGCACGTCGGGCACGCCGACGACGGTGACCTTGGCCTCCGACAGGTCGTGCGCGACGCCGACGATCATCGGCTCTTCCATGGTGGAGCCCGCTCTCTCTGGGTCGTAGACGATGGTGCCGTCGTCGTTCGTGAACGACGAGCGGACGTGGAGGGTCACGCCGTGCCTGCGGGCGTACTCGACGCTGCGGTTGTGCAGCACCTTCGCCCCGGCGGCGGCGAGCTCGAGCATCTCCTCGCTCGTGATCCGGGCGATGCGGCGAGCCTTGGGAACGACGCGCGGATCGGCGGAGAAGACGCCGTCCACGTCGGTGTAGATCTCGCACACGTCGGCCTCGAGCGCGGCGGCGAGCGCGACGGCGGAGGTGTCGGAACCGCCGCGGCCGAGGGTCGTGATGTCGCCGGTCACCTTGTTGAACCCGGCGAAGCCCTGCACGATCGCGATCTGGCCGTGGTCGAGCGCCTGCCGCACGCGGCCCGGCGTGACCGAGACGATGCGGGCCGCGCCGTGCTTGTCGTCGGTGAGCATGCCGGCCTGGCTGCCCGTGAACGACACCGCGTCGGCACCCTGCGACTTGATCGCCATCGCGAGCAGCGCCATCGAGATGCGCTCGCCGGCAGTGAGCAGCATGTCGAGCTCGCGGCCGACGGCGGGCAGTCCAGGGACGACCTGGTGCGCGAGGTCGAGCAGCTCGTCGGTCGTGTCGCCCATGGCCGAGACGACCACGACGACGTCGTCGCCGCGCTTGCGCGTCTCGACGATGCGCTTGGCGACGCGCTTGATGCTCTCGGCGTCGGCCACGCTCGACCCGCCGAACTTCTGCACGATGAGGCTCACGCCGCTCCTTGGAGTCCTGGAACTCTCAATCCTAGGCTCAGGCACGTGCCCGTCCCCGCCGCTGGGCCTACCGCTCGACGGTCCTGCGCCCCTCGAAGGCCCGGCCGAGGGTCATCTCGTCGGCGAACTCGAGGTCGCCGCCCACGGGCAGCCCGCTCGCGAGCCTTGAGACGCGCACGCCGAGCGGCAGCAGCGAGCGGATGAGGTAGGTCGCGGTGGCCTCGCCCTCGACGTTGGGATCGGTGGCGATGATGACCTCCTCAACCGTCGGGTCCTGCAGCCGGGTCATGAGCTGCGCGACGCGCAGCTGGTCGGGGCCGACGCCCTGCATGGGGTTCAGCGCTCCGCCGAGCACGTGGTAGAGCCCGCGGTACTCGCGCGTGCGCTCGATCGCGACGACGTCCTTCGCCTCCTCGACGACGCAGATGGCGGTCGGCACGCGGCGCGGGTCGCGGCAGATCGCGCACCGCTCCTGCTCGCCGATGTTGCCGCAGACCACGCAGAAGCGGACGCGCTCGCGCACCGTCTGCAGGATCGTCGCCAGCCGGTCGACGTCGAAGCTCTCGGTCTGGATGATGTGGAAGGCGATGCGCTGCGCCGACTTCGGACCGACGCCGGGCAGCCTGCCCAGCTCGTCGATCAGGTCCTGGACGATGCCGTCGTACACGCGCTCAGCGCTCCCCTCGCACCCGCGGGCGCTCCTCGATCAGCTCGGCTCCGAGCTCCTCCCGCACGACGGATTCGCCGTACCGGGCGGCCTGCGACGCCGACAGCGGCGGCTCGGGCGCGACCGGCTCGCGCGCCGCGGCGACGCGCGTCGGCGACGGGACAGCCGGCTGCGCAGACGGCTCGGGCGCGAGCGGCACGCCCTCGGGCGCATCCGGCGCCGAGACGAACGAGAACGGGTCGGGCTCGGGCTGGTCGGGCAGCGGCTGCTCGGGCAGGTCCTCGGGCGGCGCCTCGTCGTCGGTGGGGATGACGGCGACGGCCCAGCCCGTGACGGGCGCGGCGGCGGCCTTGGGGTCGGCCTTCGGTGCGGCCGTCGGCGACGCGCTCGTGGAGCCAGGCACAGCGGTCGCGCCGGAGGCGGGCGCGGTCTTCGCCGCCGCGGCTCTCCGCTCCGGCGCACGCTCGCTCGTCGTCGGCGTCGTCGCGCGGGCCTGCGGGGGCGCGGACGCCTGGGCGGGCGGGGCGGCCTGCGTCGACGAGGTCGACTGGGCGGGCGGGTCCGACGGTGCCGGCGCGGCGGCCGCCGGCGCCTGCTCGCGAGCGCCGCGAGCGGACGGCTCCGCCTTCGCGACGTACTTCACCTCGATGCCGAGCAGCGACTTGATGGCCGTGCGCAGCAGGTCGGCGATGCTCGGCTTGCCGGGCTGCGACTCGCGGAAGCGCTGCACGTCGGCGTCCGACTGGAAGCCCAGCACGAGCACGTCGCCGGGACGCAGCTCCTTCGGCGTGATCGTGGCCGCGACCATCCACGCGGTGCGATGGTGCTCGGCGAGCTGCTGCAGCACCTCGTCCCACGAGTCGCGCAGCTGCGCGAACGCGACGGGCTCGGACGGCGCGACGGGCGGCATCGGGGCGACGGCGGCCGGTCGGGGCTCCGCGGACCCGCTCGACCGAGCCGGACCCGGTGCACCGGGTCCGTTCCGGTCGACGGGGTCCGGATCGACGCGGGCGCGAGCGGCGGGCGTCGCGGATGCGGCGGCCGGGGCCGGCGCGGAGGTCGCGGGAGCCGGCGCAGCCGCTGCGCGATCGGCCGCGGCGGGAGCGGGCGCTGATGCGGGAGCCGGAGCCGCCGATGCGGGAGCCGCTGCCGCCGGGGCCGCCGCCGCGGGCGCACCGCCGTCGAGCCGCTGCTCGAGCCGCTCGACGCGCGCGAGCGTGCCGACCTCGGGGTCGCCGGTCTCGGGCACGAGCAGCCGAGCGGCCATGAGCTCGAGGTGCAGGCGAGGGCTCGTCGCACCCGCCATGTCGGTGAGCGCCTTCGCGACGATGTCGGCGGCACGGGAGAGCTCGGCGCTGCCGAACCCGGCCGCCTGCTCGACGAGGGTGGCGAGCTCGTCCTCGGGCACGCCGTGGAGGATCGCCGCCGGGTCGCTCGCGGCATGCGCGACGATGAGGTCGCGCAGGCGCTCGAGCAGGTCCTCGACGAAGCGGCGCGGGTCCTGGCCCGACTGCACGACGCGGTCGATCGACGAGAAGAGCCCCGGCGCATCCGCCGCGGACAGCGACACGATGATCTCGTCGAGCAGCTCGCCGTGCGTGAAGCCCAGCAGCGCGACGGCGTGCCCGTAGGTGACCTGCGCCTCGGAGCCGGCGATGAGCTGGTCGAGCAGGCTCAGCGTGTCGCGCGCGGAGCCGCCGCCGGCGCGCACGACGAGCGGCAGCACACCCGGCTCGACCTCGACGCCCTCCTGGGCGCACAGCTGCTGCACGTACTCGAGCATGGGTGCGGGCGCGATGAGGCGGAACGGGTAGTGGTGGGTGCGCGAGCGGATCGTGCCGATGACCTTCTCGGGCTCGGTCGTCGCGAAGATGAACTTGATGTGCTCCGGCGGCTCCTCGACGATCTTCAGCAGCGCGTTGAAGCCGCCGGAGGTCACCATGTGCGCCTCGTCGATGATGAAGACCTTGTAGCGGTCGCGGCTCGGCGCGAAGGTCGCGCGCTCGCGCAAGTCGCGGGCGTCGTCGACGCCACCGTGGCTCGCCGCGTCGATCTCGACGACGTCGAGCGAGCCGCCGCCGTCGCGACCGAGCTCGACGCACGAGTCGCACACGCCGCACGGGTCGGGCGTCGGACCCTGGGCGCAGTTGAGGCAGCGGGCGAGGATGCGCGCGCTCGTCGTCTTGCCGCAGCCGCGCGGCCCCGAGAACAGGTAGGCATGGTTGACCCGGTCGGCGCGCAGCGCGGTGCGGAGCGGATCGGTGACGTGCGACTGCCCGATGAGCTCGGTGAACGACTCCGGCCGATACCGGCGGTAGAGGGCAGCGACCATGCGCCCAGGCTACTTCCCGCCGCTGACGTGCGCCGACGCGTGCCCACATGCCGTGGCCGTCCCGGCACCGGACATGAAGGACTCCCCGCGCACCCGCGACGCATCGCGTCGCGGCGCAAGCCCATGGCGACCATCCGCAGGCCGGACATGAAGGACTCCCCGCGCACCCGCCAGAGCCCGGTTGCCCTTGCTTCGTCTCCGACCTGGGGGATTTGGCCTGGATGGCGCCACGCGGGGAGCCACAGCCATCGTACCGAATGCGAGAGGCGCGATGCGCCCCGCGCCGGCACTAGCGTTGGCGCATGCTCACGATCGCCGCATCCGGCAGCCCGTTCGATGCGGCCTTCGGTCTCCCGCTGCATCCCCTCGCCGTGCACGTGCCCGTCGTGCTGCTGCCGCTCGGCGCGCTCGCTGTGCTGCTGCTGCTGCTCGTGCCCCGCTGGCGCACCGCCCTCGCATGGCCCGCCGTCGCGGTGCTCGGCATCGCCGCGGTCGGCTCGCTCGTGGCGAAGCTCTCGGGCGAGGCGCTCGCCGAGCGGGTGGGCGACCCCGGCCAGCACGAGGAGCTCGGCAACTGGCTCGTCGCGATCGCGTGGGTGCTGTTCGCGAGCACGCTCGCGTGGTGGCTGTGGCAGCGGAGGCGCCGCACGCAGCGCCGCGCGACGGGCGTCGTCGGCCTCCTCGCGGGCGTGGTGCTCGCGACCGTGGCGGTCATCGCGCTCATCGTGGCGGTGCTGACCGGCCACTCGGGCGCGACCTCGGTGTGGGGCGGGCTCGTCGGCGACGGCGGCGCCACCGCGGCACCGACGCAGTCGCAGTCGCAGTCGGAGCCGGGCGACGATGACGACGACGAGCAGGGCAGCTCGGAGATCTCGATCGCCGACGTCGCCGAGCACGACGACTCCGCCTCGTGCTGGGCCGCCATCGAGGGCACGGTCTACGACCTCACCGACTGGATCACGGAGCACCCGGGCGGCCCCGAGCGCATCCTCGGCATCTGCGGCACGGATGCGTCCGACGAGTTCGGCGGGCAGCACGCCGGGCAGGCCGACCCGACCGAGCAGCTGAGCGAGTTCGCGATCGGCGCGCTCGCCGAGTAGCCCTCAGCCGACGAGGTCGGCGACCTGACGAGCGATCTCGAGCTCCTCGTTCGTCGGCACCACCCAGACCTCGATGGCCGAGCCGTCGGCCGAGATGCGTCGCTCCCCGCGACCGGCGTTGCGCTCGGGATCGAGCACGATGCCGAGCCCCTCGAGGCCCGCGAGCGCCACCTCGCGCACGCGCGCAGCGTTCTCGCCGATGCCGGCCGTGAACGCGATCGCGTCGGTGCGGCCGAGGTGCGCGAGGTAGGCGCCGACCGTGCCGCGCAACCGGTGCCCGACGATCTCGAGCGCCTCCACGGCCCGCTCGATCCCGGCATCCGCGGCTTGCAGCACGTCGCGCATGTCGCCGGTGCCGGTGAGGCCCAGCAGCCCCGAGCGCTTGTTGAGCAGCGTGTCGATCTCGTCGACCGAGAGGCCTGCCATGCGGTGCAGGTGGAAGATGACGCCGGGGTCGATGTCGCCGGAGCGCGAGCCCATGACGAGCCCCGCGAGCGGCGTCATGCCCATCGACGTCTCGATGCTGCGGCCGCCGCGCACCGCGGTGGCCGAGGCGCCGTTGCCGAGGTGCAGCACGATCGAGTTGACCTCGTCGAGCGGCCGGCCCAGCAGCTCCGCGAGGCGGCGGGAGACGAACTGGTGGCTCGTGCCGTGGAAGCCGTACTTGCGGATGCGGTGCTCGGCGGCGACGCGAGCGTCGATCGCGTAGCGGTGCGCCGCGGGCGGGATCGTCAGGTGGAACGCCGTGTCGAACACCGCGACGTGCGGGTAGCCGGGGAAGGTGGCGCGGGCCGAGCGGATGCCCTGGAGGTTCGCGGGGTTGTGGAGCGGGGCGAGCGGCGCGAGGTCCTCGATCTGCTGCTGCACGTCCTCGTCGATGCGCACCGCCCGGTCGAAGCGCGCGCCGCCCTGCACGACCCGATGGCCGACGCCGAGCAGCTGCGCGCCGTCGAGCGACGGCCCGTGCCGGTCGAACTGCTGCAGCAGCCACCCGAAGGCGTGCTCGTGGTCGGAGATCATGCGGCGCTCGACGACCGTCTCGATGCCGGGCGCCTCGTGCTTCGCCTCCCCCGTCGTCTCACCGATCCGCTCGATCAGGCCGCCCGCGAGGGCGCGCCCCGAGTCGACGTCGACGAGCTGGTACTTGAGGCTCGAGGAGCCGGCGTTGATGACGAAGACCGAGCGGGTCACGCGAGTGCCCCCGGGTGCGCGGCCTGAGCCTGCGCCTGGATCGCCGTGATCGCGACCGTGTTGACGATGTCGCTCACGAGCGCTCCGCGGGAGAGGTCGTTGACGGGCTTGTTCAGGCCCTGGAGCACGGGCCCGATCGCGAGCGCACCCGCGGAGCGCTGCACCGCCTTGTAGGTGTTGTTGCCCGTGTTGAGGTCGGGGAAGACGAACACCGTCGCCCGCCCCGCGACCTGGGAGTCCGGCATCTTCTTCTGCGCGACCGTCGCATCCGCCGCGGCGTCGTACTGCAGCGGGCCCTCGACGAGCAGCTCCGGGGCGCGCTCGCGCACGAGCGCGGTCGCCGCCCGCACGCGGTCGACCTCGGCCCCGGTGCCCGACTCGCCGGTCGAGTACGAGAGCATCGCGACGCGCGGCTCGATGCCGAAGTCGCGCGCCGTCTGCGCCGACGAGATGGCGATGTCGGCGAGCTCCTCGACGGTCGGCTCGGGGATGACGGCGCAGTCGCCGTAGACGAGCACGCGGTCGGCGAGCGCCATGAGGAACACGCTCGACACGACCGAGACGCCCGGCTTGGTCTTGATCGTCTCGAACGACGGCTTGATGGTGTGCGCCGTCGTGTGGGCGGCGCCAGAGACCATGCCATCGGCATCGCCGAGGTGCACCATGAGCGTGCCGAAGTACGAGACGTCGAGCAGCCGCTCCATGGCCTGCTCGATCGTGACGCCCTTGTGGGCTCGGAGGCGCTGGTACTCGGCCGCGTACCGCGGTCGGAGCTCGGCGTCGTCGGTCGCGACGATCCGCGCGTCGGCGATGTCGAGGCCGAGCGCCGCCGCGCGCTGGCGGATCGCGGCCTCGTCGCCGAGGATCGTGAGCTCCGCGATCCCGCGCGCGAGCACCGTGGAAGCGGCCTGGAGGATGCGGTCGTCGTCGCCCTCGGGCAGCACGATGTGCCGCACGTCCGAGCGCGCACGCTCGATGAGGCTGTGCTCGAAGATGAGCGGCGTCACGACGTCGCTCGTGGCGACCTCGAGGCGCTCGAGCAGGGCGTCCGAGTCGACGTGCTCGTCGAAGAGCGCGAGCGCGGCGTCGCGCTTGCGCTGCGTGCCGTCGATGAGCGAGCCGCGGGTGGTGGCGATGCGCCGCGCGGTCTCGTAGGTGCCGTGCGGGCTGCGGCCGATCGGCAGGTCGAGGGCGAGCCCGTCGAGCAGCCGCTGCACAGCGGGGTGCAGCTCGAAGCCGCCGTTCAGCACGATGCCGGCGATCGATGGGAACGTGTCGGACTGCTGCGAGAGCAGCGTGCCCACCACCACGTCGGAGCGGTCGCCGGGCATCACGAGGATGCCGCCCTCGATGAGCCGCTCGAGCACGTGCTCCATCGACATGCCTGCGACGACGGTGCCGAGCGACTCGCGCTGCAGCAGCTCGGGGTCGCCCTGCACGAGCTCGGCCTCGGTCGCGCGGAAGAGCGTCCCGACGCTCGGCGCGCTCAGCAGCGCATCCTCGGGGATCGACCAGACCGGCACGTCGGCGGGCACCGCTCCCGCGATCGCGGCAGGGATGCCGTCGATCGCGCCGGGGTCGGCGCGATTCACGATCACGCCGGCGATGGATGCGTGCGCCGCGGCGAGCTCGGCGGTCGTGACCTCGGCGAGCTGCCGCAGCTCGTCGGCGGTGCGCGGCACGTCGGTCTCGGGGTCGCGACCGCCCAGCACGAGCAGCACCGAGGCGCCGAGGTTCGCGGCGACCCGCGCGTTGAACCCGAGCTCGGTCGGGCTCCCGACGTCGGTGTAGTCGGAGCCGACGATGACGATCGCGTCGAAGCGCTCGTCGATGCGGTGATACCGATCGACGATCGTCGACAGCGCCGCCTCGGCGTCGTCGTGGACTGCGGCGTACGTCGTGCCGATCGCCTCGTCGTACGGCAGGTCGACCGCCGGGTGCGCGAGCAGCAGCTCGAGCACTCGGTCGCGCTCCTGCGACGACCTCGCGATGGGCCGGAAGACGCCCACCTTGCCGACGCGGCGGCTGAGCGCCTCGACGAGCCCGAGGGCGACGATCGACTTGCCTGCATGGCCTTCGGGGGACGCGATCACGATGCGGGTCGGCACGCGCCCAGGCTAGCGCCGAGTCGTTAGGTCACGAAACGGTAACGCTTCCCGTACCCCGTTCCATCGGCCACAGCGCCGCCATAGATTCAGACGCATCCGCCCCCAACCATTGGGGGCTTCGTCCTGAACGAAGGATCACCCTGTGAGCACACCCATCACGAAGCGTGTGCGCCTTCGCAGCGGCATCGCACTCACCACCGCCCTCGCGCTCAGCGCGGGGGCGTCGGTGCTTGGTGCAGCCGCGGCGAGCGCCGCGCCAGTACCACCATCGATCGATACGAGCGGCTTCGACAACGGCCGCTACATCGTCGTCCTCGACGAGGACCCGATGGCCACCTACCGCGGCCACCTGCCGAACCTCGCGCGCACCGCGCCTGTGGGGACGAACGACATCGATGTCAACTCCGCCGCAGCGAACGCGTACGCCGCGCACCTCGAGACGCAGCAGTCCGAGGTCGCAGCCGAGATCGGCGCAGAGATCGAGTCGAGCCTGACCGTCGCGCTGAACGGCTTCATCGCCGACCTCACGGCGGAGCAGGCGATCGAGCTGACGCGCGACTCGCGCGTCGCGCACGTCTTCCCGGACGAGATCCGGCAGATCCAGGCGAGCCCCGCGAACGAGTTCCTCGACCTCGAGGGCCTCTGGGCGCAGGTCGGCGGCGTCGACGAGGCAGGCCAGGGCGTCGTCGTCGGCGTGCTCGACACGGGCATCGCGCCCGAGAACCCGCTCTTCGCGGGCGACCCGCTCGGCACGACCCCCGGCGCGGAGCCGTACCTCGCGGGCGGCGAGATCGTCTACACGAAGGGCGACGGCAACACCTTCACCGGTGTCTGCGAAGAGGGCGTCCAGTTCACCGCGGCCGACTGCAGCACCAAGATCGTCGGTGCCCGCTACTACGTCGACGGCTTCACCGCGGCCCGCATCGGCGGCACCGACGTCGGCGAGTACCTCTCGCCGCGCGACGGCGACGGCCACGGCTCGCACACCGCGTCCACCGCAGCAGGCAACGCCGAGGTGCCCGTCACCTCCGCAGCCGGCGCCGACCTCGGCACCATGTCGGGCGTCGCGCCCGAGGCGCGCATCGCCGCATACAAGGTGTGCTGGACCGGACCCGACCCCTCGGTGACGACGGACGACGGCTGCTCCTCGAGCGACCTCGTCAACGCCATCAACCAGGCCACGATCGACGGCGTCGACGTGATCAACTACTCGATCGGTGGCGGCGCAGCGACGACGGTCTGGACGGCGGAGGACATCGCGTTCCTCGGCGCCGCCTCGGCCGGCGTCTTCGTCTCCGCATCGGCGGGCAACTCCGGCCCTGGCGCATCGACGCTCGACCACGCAGCGCCCTGGTACACCACGGTGGCCGCGGCGAGCGTGCCGAACTACGAGGCGACGGTCCTGCTCGACAACGGCGACCGCCTCCCCGGCGGCTCGGTCACGGTGCCGCTCGGCGAGGGCGCCGAGGTCATCTCGGGCCCGTTCGTCTACGCAGGCGACATCCCGGCAGCCGGACGGACCGCGGCTGACGCAGCGCTGTGCCTCCCCGGCTCGCTCGCTCCCGTCGTGGAGACCATCGTGCTCTGCGACCGCGGCAGCAACGCGCGCGCCGAGAAGTCGGAAGTCGTCCAGGCAGCTGGCGGCATCGGCATGGTGCTCGGCAACCCGACGCCGAACTCGATCGACCTCGACGACCACGTGATCCCGACGATCCACATCGACGCCGAGCACTACCCCGCCGCACTCGCCGCTGCCCGCACGCCGGGCGCGACGGTGACGTTCGAGCAGGGCAACACCTCGGGCGAGGAGACGATCGCGCCGGTCGTGGCCGGCTTCTCGTCGCGCGGTCCGGTGCAGGCTGAGGGCAGCGACATCCTCAAGCCCGACATCGCGGCTCCCGGCGTCGGCGTCATCGCCGCGAGCGCCAACCCCGAGGGCGGAGACCCGACCTACGCGCTGCTCTCGGGCACGTCGATGGCCGCGCCGCACGTCGCGGGTCTCGCCGCGATCTACCTCGGCGAGCGCCCGATGGCGTCGCCGGCGGAGATCAAGTCCGCGCTCATGACGACGGCGACCGACACCTTCAACCTCGACGGATCCGTCTCGACGGACCCGTGGGCGCAGGGTGCAGGCTTCGTCAACACGCAGTCGATGCTCGACGCGGGCCTCATCTACCAGAACGGCATGCCCGACTGGCTCGGCTACCTGCGTGGCCTCGGCCACCCGGTTCCCGACGGCTGGGGCGAGGGCAGCGCGATCGATGCCAGCGACGTGAACATCGCGTCGATCGGCATCGGCTCGCTCGCCGGCACCCAGACGGTCACGCGCACGGTCACCGCACTCGAGCCCGGCGTGTACACGCCGACGGTCGAGGGCGTCGAGGGCGTCGACGTCGAGGTCTCCCCCTTCACGATGACGTTCACCGAGGCCGGCCAGACGGCCGACTACACGGTGACCTTCACCACCGCGGGCGCTGCCCTCGGCGAGTGGTCGACGGGCTTCCTCACCTGGTCCAGCACCGAGCACGACGTCCGGTCACCCATCGCGGTGCAGCCGGTCGCCGTCGCGGCTCCGGAGTGGGTCGAGGGCATGGGCACGGTCGGCGAGACGCCCATCACGGGCATCTCGGGCCTCGACGGCGAGATCGCGCTCGAGGCGAACGGCCTCGCGCCGTTCTCCGAGCTGGGCGCCGACGGCGGAGACGCCGGCGAGTCCTTCGCGTTCCAGTTCACGATCCCGGCTGGCGAGCTCGTGCACTACTTCTCGCTCGACGCAGCGGACGACACGGCCGATCTCGATCTGTTCGTGTACCGACTCAACGCGCAGAACCAGCTCGTCGAGGAGTGGGTCGCCGGCACCGGTGCCGCTGACGAGCAGCTGCTGCTCGAGGCACCGCAGGCCGCGAACTACGTCGCGTTCGTCGACGTGTACTCGACCGGTGAGGCCGGGGCTCCCTCGACCTTCACCCTCGACCACGTCGGTGTCAGCGAGGGCCAGCAGGAGGGCAACTTCCGCACGGAGCCGACGTCGGTGACGGGCAGCATCGCTGAGCCCTTCACGTACACGGCGAAGTGGAACGGCCTCGACACGAACGCCGAGTACCTCGGCGTCGTGGGCTACGGCGGCACGGACGTGCGCACCATCGTGCACGTGACGACCGGCGACGCCACGATGCCGGTGCCCGAGCGACTCGCAGGCGACGACCGCTACGAGACCGCGGTCGACGTGTCGCAGCAGGGCTACCCGGACGGCGCTGACGTCGTCTACGTGGCCAGCGGCGAGAACTTCCCCGACGGCCTTGCGGCAGCTCCTGCTGCGGCGCACGAGGGCGGCCCGCTGCTCCTCACGTCGCGCGCAGCGCTGAACGACGTGGTCATGGAGGAGATCGAGCGGCTCGCCCCCGAGCGCATCGTCATCGTGGGTGGAGAGCCCACGCTGACGGCTGCGGTCGAGGACGCGCTCGAGCCCCTCGCCACGACCGTCGACCGAGTCGCGGGTGCAGACCGGTACGAGACCAGCCGTCTCATCGCCGCCTACGCCTTCGACGCATCCGAGTCGGCCTTCATGGCGACCGGTCGCGCGTTCCCTGACGCCCTGACGGCCGGCTCTGCTGCCGGCTCGATCGGTGCTCCGGTGATCCTCGTCGACGGCACGGCTGCCGGCCTGGATGCGGCGACCGTGGCCGAGCTCGACCGGCTCGGTGCGCAGAACGCGTACCTGATGGGCGACCAGGCGTCGATGTCGAACGGCATCGAGCTCCAGCTCGACAACGCCGGCGTCAACGTGACGCGCTTCGGCGGCTCGGACCGGTTCGACACCGCGGTGCTCGTCAACCGGGCCATGTTCGGTGCTCCGGTGCCGGCGATGTACATCGCCAGCGGCCTGAAGTTCCCGGACGCCATGGCCGCTTCGGCGCTCGCGGCGGCGCAGGGTGCACCGCTCTACCTGACCCGCGCGACGTGCATGGACTCGTCGGTGGTCACGGAGAGCCTGCGTCTCGGCCAGCCCCCGGTGTACCTGCTCGGTGACGAGCAGACGCTGTCGGCTGAGGTCGCGGCGTACGCGATCTGCCCGTAGTGCAGCACTGACGTGAGGGGGCGGGGACGCAGCGTCCCCGCCCCCTTCCGTCACCCGGTAGGATCGCAGGGTTGGCCTTTCGAGGCCGGCCAGGAGGATTCGCCTAGTGGCCTATGGCGCACGCTTGGAAAGCGTGTTGGGTGCAAGCCCTCGGGGGTTCGAATCCCCCATCCTCCGCCAATGTGATGAGCCGCGAGACGAGTCACGAAGCGAGAGCCCTCGGCCATCGGCCGGGGGCTCTGCTCGTGCAGCGCGCGTGCCCACGCGCGGCCCCTCCCCGCTCCGCGGACCCCGGTTCGGCAGCCGGCCCCGAGATCGCGGGCCGCGTGTCGAGCGCGGGTCCGCTTCGAGCAGCACGCCGTTCGGCGAGCCGGGGGACGTCCATGCGGCCCGGTGTAGCGTTAGGGCACCGGTCCGCTGACTCGTCACGTTGGAGCTCCCCATGCGCCCAAGCAGTCCTCGGCCGCTCGACGGGTGCGCCGGAGCGCGTCCGTGAGCGGTCGCATCCTCGTCGTCGACGACGACCGCGACATCCGCGATCTCGTCGCGATCAAGCTCACGGCAGCGGGGCTCGACGTCGAGACCCGCGCCGACGGCTCGCAGGCGCTCGAGGCCGCGGCCGAGGGCGGCTGGTCGGTCATCGTGCTCGACGTCATGATGCCCGGCATGTCGGGCATCGACGTGCTGCGCGCCATGCGCGCGCGCGGGGACCGGACACCGGTGATCCTGCTGACCGCACGCGGCCAGGAGAAGGACATCGAGGCGGGATTCGCGGCCGGTGCCGATCACTACGTGACCAAGCCGTTCAGCCCCAGGGCGCTGCTGGCTCGTGTGACCGCAGCGCTGGGATGATTCCGACGCTGACGCCCGCGCTGCTGCAGGTGATGCTGCTCGTCGCGGTAGCCGCCGTGGTGGGCATGCTCATCGCGCTCGTCGCGCAGCGAGCGGTGCGGCACCGCCGCGCGCGCCGCCGCCAGGAGCTGGACCGCCGCCTCCGCCCGCTCGTGCTCGAGGCGACCGTGGCGGATGACGACGAGATCGACGGGCTGCTCGCCGACGTGCGCACGCTCAGCCGGGACGAGCGCACGCACGTCGGCCGCAGTGCCTTCCTGATGCTGCGCGGCATCACCGGCGAGGCCGCGGATCGACTGCGCGCGGTCGCGGACGCGAGCGGCCTCGTGCCGATCGTGCTGCGGTCCGCACGGCACCGCGACGCCGTCGCCCGCGCCGATGCGGCGGAGGCGCTCGGGCTGCTCCAGCCTGCCGGCGCGCTCGAGCTGCTGCTCGAGCTCGCCGACGACCCGTCCCCCGAGGTGCGGACGGTCGCGATCCGTGCCCTCGGCGCGTTCGACGACGCAGCCTCGACGGATCGCGTCATCGCGGCGCTCGCGCAGGACAGCGGCATCCCCACGTCGGTGGCGGCGTCGTCGCTGCTGCAGCAGGGCGGGGCGGTCGGCGACCGCGTGCGGCATGCGCTCGACGACGACGACCCCGGCGTGCGCCGAGGCGCCGCGCGCGTCGCCGGCCTGCTCCAGACGCCCGGCTCTGGGGAGGCGCTCGTGCGGCTCGTCGACGACGAGCACGAGTCGGTGCGGCTCGCGGCGATGCGCTCGCTCGAGCGGATGCCCGTGCGCGACGCCGTGCCGGCGCTGCGCGCCGCAGCGCTCGACGGCGGGACGGTCGGCGAGGCCGCGGCGCGCGTGCTCGTCGCCATGCCGGGCAGCTGGACGGCAGACGCGCTCGCGCACATCGCGGAGGCCGCGGAGCGCGGCGTGCGGCGCGCTGCCGGCATCCCTCGCGCGGAGACGCTCGCATGACCTGGCTGCACGACGTCATCGAGGCGATCTTCACCGCGGTCGCGTGGCCCGCTGCCGTCTACTTCGTGCTCGCGAACACGTCGATGCTGCTCCTCGTGCTGCTCGCCGCCCGGCACTTCGCGCGCTACCTGAGCCGCAGCGAGCACCGCGGCGAGGACGCGATGGCGGCGTCGCCGCTGAGCCTGGGCGTCAGCGTCATCGTGCCGGCGTACAACGAGGCTGCCGTCATCCTGACGAGCGTGCGGTCGGTGCTCGACCTGCGCTACCCGGATCACGAGGTGATCGTCGTCAACGACGGCAGCTCGGACGACACGATGGACAAGCTGAAGGCGTCGTTCGGCCTCGTGCCGGACCTACGCGACCTCCCCGGCCGCATCCCTGCTCGCGGTGCGCTGCGCGGCGTCTGGCGGTCGCCCGACCCGGCCGTGCCGCTGCTCGTGGTCGACAAGGAGAACTCCGGCCGCTCCGACTCGGTGAACCTCGGCCTCGACCTCGCGAGCAAGGAGCTCGTGGTGATGGTGGATGCCGACTCGATCCTCGAGCCGGACGCGCTGCTCTCGGTCTCGAAGCCGTTCGCCGACGACCCGGAGCGCGTCGTGGCGACCGGCGGCGTGGTCCGCATCGTGAACAACAGCCGCGTGCAGGGCGGCCGCATCGTCGACATCCGGATGCCGAAGGAGCTCATCACCCGCATCCAGGTCGTCGAGTACCTGCGTGCGTTCCTGCTGGGCCGCACGGCATGGTCGGACCTGAACGCGCTCATCCTCATCTCCGGGGCGTTCGGCATGTTCCGCCGTGACGTGCTCATCGACGTCGGCGGGCTCGACCCCGACTCGATCGGCGAGGACTTCGAGCTCGTCATGCGCATCCAGCGGTGGATCCGCAGCGGTCACCGCGACGCGCGCGTCGAGTTCGTCGCGGAACCGGTCAGCTGGACGGAGGCGCCCTCGACGCTCAAGGTGCTCGCGCGGCAGCGCCGACGCTGGCACCGCGGGCTGTGGGAGGTGCTGTGGAAGTACCGCTCCATGCTCCTCAACCCGCGCTACGGCCGAGTCGGCATGCTCGCGCTCCCCTACTACTGGCTGTTCGAGCTCTTCGCGCCGCTCATCGAGCTCGTCGGCATCGTCCTCGTCGTGGTCGGGCTGCTCGTCGGTGCCGTCGACCCCGCGATGGCCCTGCTGCTGACGCTCGTCGCCTACGGCTACGGCACGATCGTCACGCTCGCGGCCGTCGTCGTGGAGGAGGCGAGCTTCCACCGCTACGAGCGCTGGCGCGACATGGCCGCGACCCTCTGGGCAGTCGTCGCCGAGAGCCTCGGCTACCGCCAGCTGACGGCGATCTGGCGCATGCAGGGCTGGTGGGCGGGGCTCACGAACACGCAGCAGGTGTGGGGCGAGATGACCCGCACGGGCTTCGTGGGCGCAGCCGACGAGCCGGTGGTGTCAGGGAGCGAGCGGCACGCGGACGGTCGCGACTGACCCCTCGCCGACGACGCTGTCGAAGGCGATGGAGCCGCCGTGCGCCTGCACGATCATGCGGCAGATCCAGAGGCCCAGCCCCGCGCCCTGCACGCCGGATGCGCGCGCCGCCGACGACCGGTAGAAGCGCTCGAAGACGCGCGCCGACTCCTCGGCCGCCACGCCCGGCCCGTCGTCGGCGACCTGCAGCCGCGCATCCTCACCGTCGACGTCGACCCGCACCTCGACGAAGCCGGCGTCGCTCGTGTACTTGATGCCGTTGGAGATGAGGTTCTCGAGCACCTGGCTCATGCGACGCGCGTCGGCGACGATGGGCGCGGCGGGACCGTCGACGAGCCGCAGCTCGACGCCACGACGGACGGCGCGATGCGCGAGGGTCGCGACGGCATCCCGCGCGACGTCCCGCAGGTCGACCTCGGCGGGCTGCAGGTGCAGCTCGCCGCGGCTCATCTCGCCGACGATGAGCAGGTCCTCGACGAGCGTGCGCAGCCGGTCGCTGTTGCGGCGCACGACGTTGAGCCAGCCGTGCACCTCGGCGGGCATCTCCTCGTCGAGCGCGAGCTCGAGGTAGCCGGAGATCGACGTGAGCGGGGTGCGCAGCTCGTGGGAGATGAGGGCGACGAAGTCGTCGCGGTCGTCGAGCATCCGCATGTACGTCGTCACGTCGTCGATCGACGTGATCGAGCCGCGGAACTCGCCGGCGACCATGAGCGGTCGCGACGAGACGGTGACCGCGAACATGTCGTGACCCGGTCGCGCGATCCAGAACGCGAGGTTGTCGAAGGACTCGCCGCGCGCGGCTCGCGCGAACGGCGTCTCCTCGTTCGGCATCGGCTGGCGCGACTCGAGGTCGAGGTAGGTCGCGCCCCCGAGCGCGTCGCGGATGCGCGCGCCAGCGAGCGCCGGATGCTCGCTGAGGGTCGGGTTGACCCGCACGATGGCGCCGGACGGGTCGAGGAGCATGAGCCCGATGCGGGCGGTCTCGAAGATCGCGTCGAGCAGCGCCCCGTCGGCGGCGAGCTGTTGGGCGAGCGCCGTCTTCTCGCGCTCGCGCTCCAGGAGGATGACCTGCTGACGGTCGAACCTGCCGGTGTAGGTGTCGGCGAAGAACGCGGCAGCGATGAGCGCGAGCGGCACGAGCACCGCACCGACCGCGTTCGCGGCCATGGTCGTCCCCGTCGTATCGGCGATCTTCAGCGCCATCTGGACGCCCGCGGCGGTGCCGCCGACCGCCGCGATGACGACGCCCCGCCGGCGCCCGACGAAGCCGAGCCAGAACGCCGGCACGACCGCGAGCATGGCGACGATGCGCGGCACGTCCGTCTCGCCGAGGATGAGCATGATGACGAGGAGGTCCATCGCCGGCACGAGCACCGGCAGCCAGTTCGCCTCGTAGAGCGGGCCCTGCCCGAGCAGCGCCAGCCCGGTCGCCGCCGCGACGACCACGACGCTCGCCCACAGCCACGGGCCGTCCCAGACCGCCGGGGCGACGATCGTCAGCACGAGGAGCACGAGCGCGAGCACCCCGAGCGAGAGGAGCTGGCCACCGAGGGTCTCGGTCAGGGCGCGGCGCGGTCGCTCCTGCGCCACGGAGCTCTCGGTGACGGTCACCGGCGCCGGTTGCCGAAGACGCCGCGCACGATCTCGCGGATGATCGACTGGCCCGTGCGCGATCCGATGAAGTCGGTCACGACGCTGCCGCCCGAGCGCTCGCGGCTCGACCGCCCGCTCGGGCGGTCGCGCGCGGCCTCCTTCTCGAGCCGCGCGGCCTCCTGCTCGAGCCGTGCGGCCTCCTGCTCTGCCGCCTTGCGGGCCGCCTCGTCCTGCTCGGCGCGCTCGGCGACCGCGAGCCTCGCCTGCAGCAGCTCGTAGGCGGATTCGCGGTCGACGGCCGTGCCGTAGGTCGCGAGCAGCGGCGACGACGAGACGCTCTGGCGCATCGCCGGCTCGGGCGTCGGGTCCATCGAGCCCTGGGGCGCGCGCAGCCGCGTCCAGGCGACGGGCGTGGGCGCGCCGCGCTCGTCCATGACGGTGACGATCGCCTCACCGATGCCGAGGCTCGTCAGCACCTGCTCGAGGTCGTAGCCGCTCCTCGGATACGTCCGCACGGTCTGCCGCAGCGCGGTCGCGTCGTCGGGAGTGTGCGCGCGCAGCTGGTGCTGCACCCGCGAGCCGAGCTGGGCGAGCACGTCCGACGGGACATCCTTGGGCGTCTGGGTGACGAAGAAGATGCCGACGCCCTTCGAGCGGATGAGCCGCACGGTCTGGGTGATGGCGGTCAGGAAGTCCTTCGACGCGTCCTTGAAGAGCAAGTGGGCCTCGTCGAAGAAGAACACGAGCTTCGGCTTGTCGATGTCCCCGACCTCTGGCAGGTCCTCGAACAGATCGGCGAGGAGCCACATGAGGAACGTCGAGAACAGCGCGGGCTGGCTCGCGACCTCGGGCACCTCGAGCAGGCTGATGACGCCGCGGCCGTCCTGGGTCGTGCGCATGAGCTCGCGCGTGTCGATCTCGGGCTCGCCGAAGAAGACGTCGGCGCCCTGCTCCGCGAACGCCGTGATCTCGCGCAGGATGACGCCGGCCGTCTGCGTCGAGATGCCGCCGAGCCGCTTGAGCTCGGCCTTGCCCTCGCCGGTGAGCCACAGCAGCAGCTCGCGCAGGTCCTTGAGGTCGACGAGCGGCAGCCGCTGCTCGTCGGCGTACGCGAAGACGATGCCGAGGCTCGACTCCTGGGTGTCGTTCAGGCCGAGCACCTTGGCGAGCAGCGTCGGGCCGAACGAGAGCACGGTGGCGCGCACCGGCACGCCGATCCCCTTGCCGCCGAGCGCGAAGTACTCGACCGGGAACGCCCGGCCCTCCCACGCCTGGCCGATGCCGGCGGTGCGCGCGAGCAGCCGGTCGTCCGACTCCCCAGCCGTCGCGACGCCCGACAGGTCGCCCTTGATGTCGGCGGCGAAGACCGGGACGCCCGCAGCGGAGAGCTGCTCGGCGAGCACCTGCAGGGTCTTCGTCTTGCCGGTGCCGGTCGCGCCGGCGATGAGGCCGTGGCGATTGACCATCGCGAGCGGGATGCGCACGGGCGTGTCGGGATCGGCTTCGCCGTTCACGAGCGCGCCCATCTCGAGCGCAGGCCCGTCGAAGGCGTAGCCGGCGCGCACGGCGTCGACCTCGTCGATGCCGAGCGGACCGTCGGTCGCGGCAGGCTCGATCGACTCGCCGGGCTCAGCCGGCTGCTCAGGGTCGGCCGGCACCGAGTCGGCCATCGGGGCCTCGTCGTACGACTCGGCGACGGGCGGCGCGCCCTCGGGCGTCGCGTCATCGGCCGGGGAGGGCGGGAGGTCGGCCCTCGCTCGCGCGTCCTTCGCCTGCAGCTGCGCGAGTCGCGCCTCCGCAGCCGCCTGCGCCTGCCTGGCCGCCTCGAGTTCCGCCTGCACCTGCGCCAGCTCGTCGGTCATGTCGCCATCCTAGGTCGGGGCCGGGCGCAGCGATGACGCGCGCTCGACCCACCTGGCGCATCCGTCACTCGATCGGCGGCACGTGCTTGGGGCGCACGACGAGCCAGAGCGAGCAGGTCGCGAGCACGCCGCACAGCAGCATGACCGTGCCCATCGGGATGGCGTTCTCGATGCGGAAGAGGCCGACGATCGGGCTCACGAGCCCTGCGATCGACATGTTGAGCGCGCCGAGCAGCGAGGCCGCGGTGCCGGCCTCCTCGCCGTGGTTGGCGAGCGCGAGCGACTGCACGCACGGCATCGAGAGGCCGAACGCGAAGGCGAACAGCGCGAGCGGCGGCACGAGCCCCGCGACGCCGAGGCCAGCGAGGTCGAGCGCGATGATGCCCGTGGCGCCCACGATGAGGAGCGAGGTCGAGACGGCGAGCACCCACTGCGCGCCCCACCGGTTCGCGGCTCGGCCCGCCGTCTGCGTGCCGGCGAGCACCGCGACGGAGCAGATCGCGAAGATGAGCCCGAACTCCCCCGGGGTGAAGCCGTAGACCTCCTGCAGCAGGAGCGAAGCGGTCGAGAGGTACGCGAACATGCCGCCGAAGATGCTCGCGCCGATCACGGCGACGCCGACGAAGACGCGGTCGCTCAGCACCGAGCGGTAGCGCTGCCGCAGCGTCGAGTGGCCGGGCGAGTGGCGCAGGTGCGGCGGCAGCGTCTCTCGCAGGAAGAGCAGCTGCAGCACGATCACGAGCACGGCGTAGCCGGCGAGCACCCAGAACAGGCCGCGCCAGTGGAGCACGCCGAGCAGCCAGGATCCGAGCACGGGCGCCGCGATCGGCGCGATGCCGATGACGAGCGCGAGGCGGGAGAGCGCGGTGACGAGCCTCGAGCCGCTGAAGAGGTCGCGCACCATCGCCATCGCGACGACCGTGCCGGCCGCGGCGCCGAAGCCCTGCAGGATGCGCAGGAGCAGGAGCGAGGCGATGTCGGGCGCGACCGCCACGCCGACGCTCGCGATCACGTGCACCGTCGTGGCGATGAGCAGCGGCCTGCGGCGACCGATGCGGTCGGAGAGCGGCCCGACGACGAGCTGGCCGAGCGCGAACCCGATCGTGGTGGCCGACAGGGTGAGCTGCACGACCGCATCCGTCGTCGCGAACTCGTCCTTGACCGCCGGGAACGCGGGCAGGTAGAGGTCGATCGTGAACGGCCCGAGCCCGGCCAGCAGGCCGAGCACGAGCAGGGTCGTGAACCGACGGCTGGGGCTCAGCGCGTCGCCGGGGTGCGCCGTCACTCGGCGGAGAGCCGCAGCGGCACCTCGTCGCGCGACGCGACGCGCTCCTCGCCGGTCGCGACGTCGTGCTCGAACACGACCTGGCCGTCGATGAGCACGGTGCGCGGGCGCGCCATGGGGTCCATCCAGTCGCCGCCCCACACGACGATGTCGGCGCGCTTGCCGACCTCGAGCGAGCCGACCTCGGCCGCGACGCCGAGCGCCCTCGCGGGGTTGATCGTGATCGCGCGCAGCGCCGTCTCGCGGTCGAGCCCCTCCCGGACGGCGAAGGATGCCTGGTGCACGAGGAACGAGATCGGGATCACCGGGTGGTCGGTGATGATCGAGATCTCGACGCCGGCCTGCGCGAGCTTGCCGGGGTTCGCGATCGAGCGCTTGCGCAGCTCCATCTTCGACTTCGTCGTGAACAGCGGGCCGATGAGCACGGGCACGCCGCGCTCGGCGAGGAGGTCGGCGACGACGTGCGCCTCGGTGCCGTGGTCGATGATGAGCTCGTAGCCGAACTCGGCCTGGAGCCGCAGCGCCGTGACGATGTCGTCGGCGCGGTGCGCGTGCTGGCGCCACGGGATCTCGCGCCGGAGCACCTTCACGAGCGCCTCCATCGTGAGGTCGACGTCGTGCGTGCGGTCGTTCTCGGGGTCGGCGAGGCGGCGCTGGTAGTTCTGCGCCGCGACGAACGCGTCGCGCAGGATCTTCGCCGTGCCCATGCGCGTCGAGGGCGTCACCTTCTTGTCGCCGTAGACGCGCTTCGGGTTCTCGCCCAGGGCGCTCTTGAGGCCGGCGGGCTCGCGCAGCACCATGTGGTCGACGATGCGGCCGTGCGTGTGGAGGGTCGTCGCCTGGCCGCCGATCGGGTTGCCGGAGCCGGGGTTGACGTTCACCGTGGTGACGCCGCCCGCGAGGGCGAGGTCGAAGCCCTCGTCGAAGGGGTCGATCGCGTCGATCGTGCGCACCCCCGCGGTGTTGGGGTTCGTCATCTCGTTCGTGTCGTTCGCCGCCTGGCCGTCGCCCTCGGGGTGCACGCCGAGGTGCACGTGCGCGTCGACGAGGCCGGGCGTCACCTGCGCCCCCGCGACGTCGAGCACCTCGGCGCCGTCGGGGACCGCGACGTCGGCGCCGAGCTCGGCGATCCTCCCGTCGCGCACGACGATGGTGCCCTCGAACTCCTCGCCCTCGACGGGCACGACGTGGGCGTTGACGATGGCGAGCAGCATGCGGTTCCTCTTCGTGTCAGATGTCTCCGTCAGGGTACATCCTTAGCCCGACGAACGACCTGTGCTCGTGCCGACCGTCGCCCTGCGATCCGGCATGCGCCCGCAGGGTCAGCTGTGCGCCCCGACCACGGCGATGAGCTGGCGCGCCTGCGCGACGATCGCGTCGCGCCACGCCTCGAACGTCGCATCCGTCACGGCGAACTCGGTGTCGAAGCGCTGCATGTCGGGGGTGTGGATGTGCCCGGCCGGGATGTCGAGCCCGGCTCGATCGCGCAGCAGCGCGTTGCGGTAGGCCGACTCGTTCGAGAGGTAGGCGCCGCCTCCGCCGCTGCGGGAGCAGGAGTCCTGGGGCGGGGGCGTCGGCTCGACGGCGGGCGGGTACGCATCCTCGCGCTGGAAGGCGTCCTCGAGGCCATCGGCTTCGCAATCGGGGAAGTACGTGTAGTTCGTGTTCCAGAGCACGCCGAACGCGACCGACGCGTCCTGCCAGTCGTCGCCCGGCGGACGGGGCACGTCCGAACCCGTGCGCGCCGCGATCATCTGCTCGATCGGGAGCGTCGACGCGGTCCACTGCGGCGGATCGGTCAGTGTGTCGCCGCCGCCCCAGCGCTCCGGCACCTGGATGCTGCAGCCGTGGTTGTCCGTCGCGAGCTGCGGGGCGCCCGTCAGCCCGGCAGGCGGGCACGGCGCGAAGCCGTCGTTGCCGGCGACATCGCCGTGGTAGCGGGCGTTCCACTGCTCGAGCGCGAACCGCGAGCCGCCCGCCTGGCTGATCGTGATGGACGCGTCCACGCGGCCGTCGCCCGCCTCCATGAGCGGCCCCACGGCGTCCTCGAGGTAGCCGCGCTCGAACTCCGGGTAGTTCACCGGCAGCGTGTAGGCCTCGTAGCGCACCGCGGTGCCGTCGGGAGCCGTCGTCGTCGTGCCGTCGATCGCCAGCGCGATCGCGCCGGACGGGTTGCCGTGGCGGATGTGGTTGCCGACGGTGCCCGACGCGCGGCCCGTGGCGCCGCCGTCGAGCGTGAACGGGTCGAACCCGCTCACGAGCACTCGCGTCACCTCGTCGCCCGCGGGCAGGTCGATGTCGCGCATGCCGCGCGCCGCCCGGTCGAAGGCGTCGACGAGCATCGCCCGCTCCTCGGTCGCGAGCGCGAAGCCCGGGCGCCACTGGTGCAGCACCGACATGGCCTCGAGCCGCGTCCAGTACAGCGGGCGGTCGTCGCTCGCCGGCAGCTCCCCGGTGCCGTGCTCCGCGGCGTCGCGCGTCGATTGCGCTCGGGCGACGGCGTCCTGCCACAGCTCGGTGCCGAGGCGCTCGACGGCGGCGGTCGCTTCGGCGAGTGACGCCTGCTCGCAGAGCTCGTCGGCGAGGGCTGCGGTGAACCCGTCGAAGCCGGCACCCGCGACCATCGCACGCGCGAACGTGCGGTCCGCGGGCTGCGATGGGTCGGCCTCGTCCGGCAGCACGGCCGTGAGGCGCTCCTCCTCGACGGTGACGGGCAGCGAGGCGTCGACGCAGCCCTCGGGCGCGAGGCCGGCGACGATCGCGCTGAGCTCGTCGGATGCCGGGCGCAGCGCGGTGGTCGACCGCTCCTCTGGGGTCGCTGCAGCGGGCGAGCATCCCACCAGCAGCGCCGCGCCGAGCGTGAGCGCGAGCCCGGCGGCGACGGGCGCCGCGCGACGTGGTCGCGCGACCGGTCGAGGCTGTCGAGCAGCGGCGGAGGTGGGATGCATGCGGGATTCCTTCCGAGCGGCGCGGGGCGGCATCGATGGCCGAGGACGTCTCGGACGAGGGCGCTGCGCTCCGCGTCGACCGCGGCCGCACCGGCCGGCCCCGATCGGCGACCCGTGCGCCGGCGATGGCGGGCGGCGAGCGGATCCCCGTCGCGTCCGATGTGTCGTCAGGCTACATGCTCAGTCGGACGGACGACCTGTGCGCCGAGCGACGATCGGCAGCTCGCCGAGCGTCTCGCGCCAGCCGATCTCGTAGTCCGGCGCCCCCGTCGCATCCGTCTCGTGCACCACCGTCACGAGCGTGCCGTCGCCGTCGTCGGCGAATCGCACGGTCACGGTGTCGACCGCGTCGCCCTCGACGCCGTCGTCGATCCACTGCCACGAGAGGACCAGCAGCTCGAGCGGCTCGAGCGCGAGGTACTCCCCCGTGACGCCGAAGCCGGCGTCTCGGCTCTCGAACCGATAGCGTCCGCCGACCCGGGCATCCGCCGCGATGGTCGTGCCGGGGATGCGGTGCCACCACCACCGCGCGATCGCGTCGGGATCCGTCCACGCGGTCCACGCCTCGGCGCGCGACGCCGCCACCGCTTGCGACAGCTCGATCCGCGTCTCGGTCATGGCTCCTCCTCGGTTCGGCGCTGCGGCGCTCCGTCGACGTGCGCCGCGAAGTCGACGAGTCGTGCTCGCCACATCGCGCGCATCCCGGTCGCCCAGTCGGCGAGCAGGTCGAGCCCGCCCGGCTCGAGCGACACGATCGCGTGGCGGCCGACGCGGCGCTTCCGCGCGAGCCCGGCCGCCTCGAGCACGCGCACGTGCTTGTCGATCGCCGGCAGCGTGACCTCGATGACCGCGGCGAGCTCGCTCATGCTCGCAGGCCCCTCGGCGAGCCGCCCGACGAGCAGGCGACGCGGGGCCGACGCGATCGCGTGCGCGACGCCGTCGACCGTGGACTTCACCATGTGGTGAACCATACGCGCGCTCGCGGCGCCCCGCAACGGCAGACGGCCCCGAGCATCGCCCGGGGCCGTCCAGTCGTCGCTCGTCAGCCGAGGGAGCGCGCGCGCCGCTTGTTGTAGACGTCGAACGCGACGGCCAGCAGCAGGACCATGCCCTTGATGAACTGCTGGTAGTCGGTCGAGACGCCCATGAGCGACATGCCGTTGTTGAGCACGCCCATGATGAGACCACCGGTGATCGCACCGACGACCGTGCCGATGCCGCCCTGCACCGCCGCGCCGCCGATGAAGGCCGCCGCGATCGCGTCGAGCTCGAAGAGGTTGCCCGCGCCCGGTCCCGCCGAGTTCAAGCGGCCCGTGAAGACGATGCCCGCGAGCGCCGCGAGCATGCCCATGTTCACGAACAGCATGAAGTCGATGCGCTTCGAGCGGATGCCCGAGAGGTCTGCGGCGTGCCGGTTGCCGCCCACCGCATAGATGTGCCGGCCGAAGCGGGTGCGCTGCATGACGATCGAGTACGTGACGACGAGGATGCCGAGCACGATGAGCACGATCGGGGTGCCGCGCGAGCCCTCGGCGATGCCGAGCAGGTAGGTGAGCAGCACGATGAGCAGCGCGCCGAAGCCCGTGCGGGTCCAGAACCACCAGGCGGGCTCGCCCTCGACGCCCAGCTTGATGCGCTTGCCGCGGCCGCGCAGCTGCGAGCCGAGGAACAGCACGAGGGTCAGCAGGCCGAGGCCCACGGTGATCCACTCGGCCGGGCTCGTCGAGGCTGGGAACAGCTCGGGGAAGAGGTAGCCGCCGCCCAGCTGCCGGTACTCGGTCGGGAAGGGCGTGATCTGCGTGTTGCCGAGCGTGATCTGCGTGAGGCCGCGGAAGATGAGCATGCCCGCGAGCGTCACGATGAACGCCGGGATGCCGACCACCGCCACCCAGAAGCCCTGCCACGCGCCGACCACCGCACCGAGCACGATGCCGACCACGATGGCGAGCCACCACGGCCATCCCCACTGCACGACCATCACGCCGGTGGCGGCGCCGACGAATGCGGCGACGGAGCCGACCGAGAGGTCGATGTGCCCGGCGATGATGACCATCACCATGCCGATGGCGAGGATGAGGATGTAGCTGTTCTGGACGATGATGTTCGCGACGTTGCCAGCGGTCAGCAGTCGACCGCCGGTGAGGCCCTGGAACAGCAGCACGATGACCACCAGGGCGATGAAGATGCCGATCTGCTGCACGCGCGACACCAGGAACGATCCTGCGGTGCGGAACGCCGACGGGCCGGGCGCTCCGCCCTGCGGCGCGCGGGTCGCTGCGCCGGTCGACGGGTCACTGGGCGAGGACATGGTCCGCCTCCTTCTCCTGGGTCATGCGCTGCATGAGCGCCTCTGGGGTCGCCTCGGCGATGGGGAACTCACCGGTGATCCGGCCCTCCGACAGCGTGTAGATGCGGTCGCAGATGCCGAGCAGCTCGGGGAGCTCCGAGGAGATGACGATGACCGCCTTCCCCGCCGCCGCGAGCTGGTTGATGATCGTGTAGATCTCGTACTTCGCGCCGACGTCGATGCCGCGCGTCGGCTCGTCGAGGATGAGCACCTCGGGGTCGGTGAACAGCCACTTCGACAGCACGACCTTCTGCTGGTTGCCGCCCGAGAGCTTGCCCACGACCGCGTTGACCGTGGGCGTCTTGATGCGCATGCTCTTGCGGTAGCCCTCGGCGACGAGGATCTCCTCCTCGCCGTCGACGAGCACGCGTCGCACGAGCTTGTCGAGCGCCGCGGCCGAGATGTTGCGCTTGATGTCCTCGATGAGGTTGAGGCCGTAGCGCTTGCGGTCCTCGGTGGCGTAGGCGAGGCCCGCGCGGATCGCGGCCGGCACCGTCCGCACGTCGATCGGCTCGCCGTGCAGGTAGGCGGTGCCGGTGATGTGCGAGCCGTAGGAGCGGCCGAAGACGCTCATGGCCAGCTCGGTCCGGCCCGCGCCCATCAGCCCGGCGATGCCGACGACCTCGCCGGCGCGGACCGAGAGGTTCGCGTCGTGGATGATCACGCGCCCGGACTCGGTCGGGTGGTGCACCCGCCAGTCCTCGATGCGGAACACCTCGTCGCCGATCGTCGCGTCGCGCTCGGGGTATCGCGACTCGAGGTCGCGGCCGACCATCGCCTTGATGATGCGGTCCTCGGTGACGTCGTCGGTCACGAGGGTCTCGATGGTGCGCCCGTCGCGGATGACCGTGACCTTGTCGGCGATCGCCTTGATCTCGTTGAGCTTGTGGCTGATGATGATCGACGTGATCCCCTGCCCCTTGAGGTGGCGGATCAGGTCGAGCAGGTGGGCGGAGTCCTCGTCGTTGAGGGCCGCGGTCGGCTCGTCGAGGATGAGCAACTTCACGTCCTTCGAGAGCGCCTTCGCGATCTCGACGAGCTGCTGCTTGCCGACGCCGACCTCGTTGGCGCGCACGGCGGGGTTGTCGCCGAGGCCGACGCGAGCGAGCAGCTTCTGCGCCTCGGTGTTCGTCGCGTGCCAGTCGATCAGGCCGCCGCGGCCGACGAGCTCGTTGCCGAGGAAGATGTTCTCGGCGAGCGACAGGTGCGGGCTGAGCGCGAGCTCCTGGTGGATGATCACGATGCCCTTGTGCTCGGAGTCGCCGATCGAGCGGAACTGCACCGGCTCGGCCTCGAAGACGATCTCGCCGTCGTACGTGCCGTGCGGGTAGACGCCGGAGAGCACCTTCATGAGCGTGGACTTGCCCGCGCCGTTCTCGCCGCAGATGGCGTGCACCTCGCCGCGCTCGACGGTGAGGTTGACGTCGGAGAGCGCCTTGACGCCCGGGAACTCCTTGGTGATGCTGCGCATCTCGAGGATCGCCGTCACAGCGAGCCTCCTTCCTGATCCGTGCCGCGGGTGGCGGTGCGGGGCGGGGGCTCGCGCCCCCGCCCCAGACCGTCAGGAGAGGTCGGACTCCTCGTAGTACTCGGAGTCGATGAGCACTTCCTCGTAGTTGTCGACCGTCACGATCGTCGACTCGAGCAGGTACGACGGCACGATGTGGTCGCCGTTGTCGTACGTCTCGGTGTCGTTGACCTCCGGCTCCTCGCCGTTCAGGATCGAGTCGACCATGGCCACGGCCTGCTCGGCGAGCAGTCGCGTGTCCTTGAAGATCGTCGAGTACTGCTCGCCGGCGATGATCGACTGCACCGAGCCGACCTCCGCGTCCTGACCGGTGATGACCGGCAGGGCGTCGGTCGAGTAGCCACCCGAGGTGAGCGCCGAGATGATGCCGATCGAGAGGCCGTCGTAGGGCGACAGCACGCCGTCGAGCTCGGTGTCGCCGATCACGGTGAGGATGTTCTCCATGCGCTCCTGCGCCGTCTCGGGCAGCCAGCGGAGGATCGCCGCCTGCTCGAACTCGGTCTGGCCGCTCGGCACCTCGAGGACGCCCTCCTCGATGAGGGGCTCCAGGACGCTCATGGCGCCGTCCCAGAAGAACGTCGCGTTGTTGTCGTCCGGGCTGCCGGCGAAGAGCTCGACGTTGAGCGGCCCTGCCTCGTCGGTGCGCTCGCCGTTCTCGTCGACGACGCCCATGCCGGTCAGCAGGCTCGTCGCCTGCTGCACGCCGACCTGGAAGTTGTCGAACGTCGTGTAGTAGTCGACGTTCGGGCTGCCGTTGATGAGGCGGTCGTAGGCGATGACGGGGATGCCCGCGTCGCCTGCCTGCGCGAGCACGTCGGTGAGCGTGGTGCCGTCGATCGAGGCGATGATCAGGGCCTCAGCGCCCGACGAGATCATGTTCTCGATCTGCGAGACCTGGGTGGGGATGTCGTCGTTCGCGTACTGCAGGTCGACGGAGTAGCCCAGCGCCTCCAGCTGCGAGCGGACGTTGTCGCCGTCGGCGATCCAGCGCTCGGACTGCTGCGTCGGCATGGCCACGCCCACGATCTGGCCCGAGCCGCCGGGCTCCTGCGCCCCGTCGCTCGCAGCCGGTTCGGCGGTGCCGCCACGGCCGCAGCCGGTCGCGAGGAGCGCGACCACGCCTGCAGCAGCGACAGCGCCGAGGATGCGGTGCTTCTTCACTGTGGTTCCTTTCATGGGTGCCGCGATGCGGCGGGGTAGGTGCGACCGTTCGGTCGCGGGAAGGGATCGGGCGTCAGCCCAGTCCCTGTGCAAGTCGGTGGTAGGCGGCGTTCCAGCGCACCTCGCGCTCGAACCCGTCCGTCGTGGTGGCCTCGTCGATCGCGAGGAACTCGATGCCCGACTGGCGGGCGAGCTCGCGGAACGCGTCGATGCCGACCTGCGTCGACATGACGGTGTGGTGCGCCGCGCCGGCCGTGAGCCAGGCCGTGGCCGAGGTCGCGAGGTCTGGCGCGGGCCGCCACACGGCGTGCCCGACCGGGAGCTTCGGCATGGGCTCGGGCAGCGCGACGTTCTCGACCGCGTTCGCCGTCATGCGGAAGCGCTCCCGCATGTCGCTGAGCGCGACGACGACCGCGGGGCCGGGGTCGGCGGTGAAGACGAGCCGCACCGGGTCGTCCTTGCCGCCGATGCCGAGCGGGTGCACCTCGAGGCGCGCGCGCGACGCCGTGAGGCTCGGGCTCACCTCGAGCATGTGCGCCCCCAGGATGACCTCCTCGCCGTCGACGAGGTGGTACGTGTAGTCCTCCATGAGGCTCGCGCCACCCGGGAGCCCGGCGCCCATGTGGGCGGCGGCGTGCACGAGGATCGCGGTCTTCCAGTCGCCCTCGGCGCCGAAGCCGTAGCCGTCGGCCATGAGCCGCTGCACCGCGAGCCCGGGGAGCTGCGGCAGCGAGCCGAGGTCCTCGAAGCTTGTGGTGAAGGCGCCGAAGCCGCCGTCGACGAGGAAGCCGCGCAGGCCGACCTCGATGCGGGCGCCGTCGACGAGCGACTGGTGGCGGGCCCCGCCGGGCAGCAGCTCGTCGGCGACGTCGTAGCTCGCGATGTACTCGTCCACGAGCGCGGCGACGGCCGCGTCGTCGGCCGCAGCCACCGCATCCGCGAGCTCGGTGACGCCCCACGTGTTGATCTGCGTGCCGAGCCGGATCTCGGCCTCGGTCTTGTCGCCCTCGGTGACGGCGACGAAGCGCATGTTGTCGCCGAAGCGCGCGACCTTGAGGCTGCGCATCGCGGCGGTGCCGAGCGCGGCGCGGCACCACGTGCCGACCTGCGCGCGCACGCGCGGCGTCGACGCGTGGCCGACGACGATCGTGCGCGGCACCCCGAGCCGAGCGGCGAGGTAGCCGAACTCCCGGTCGCCGTGCGCCGCCTGGTTGAGGTTCATGAAGTCGAAGTCGATCTCGGCCCACGGCAGCGCCTCGTTGTGCTGCGTGTGCAGGTGGAGCATCGGCTTCGCGAGCGCCTCGAGGCCCGCGATCCACATCTTGGCGGGGCTGAACGTGTGCATCCAGGCGATCACGCCGATGACGGAGTCGTCGGCGTTCGCCTCGAGCGCGGCGCGACGGATGCCGTCCTGCGACGTGAGCACCGGTCGCCACTCGATCGTCACGGGGATCTCGTCGGCGCCGGCGAGCAGCGCCGCGACCTCCTTCGACTGCGCCGCGACCTGCGCGAGCGTGTCCTCGCCGTAGAGCCCCTGGCTGCCGGTGAGGAACCACACCGTGCGGGTCTTCGGGTCGGGGATGATGCTGCTCACTCGCTTGCCTCCTGCTGGCCGTAGACGTGCTGGTAGCGATCGAAGAGCGCGTCGATCGCCGCCGGGTCGATGGGGATCGTCGCGCCGCCCTGGCGCGCGATGTGCATCGTGCGGGCGACGTCCTCGCACATGACCGCGGCCTTCACGGCGTCGCGCGCGTCGCTCCCGATCGTGAACGGGCCGTGGTTCTGCATGAGCACCGCGCGCGAGCGGTGGCCCGCGAGGGTCTCGACGATGCCGCGGCCGATCGAGTCGTCGCCGATGATGGCGAAGGGGCCGACCGGGATCTCGCCGCCGAACTCATCGGCCATGGCCGTGATGTCGCACGGGATCGCCTCGCCGCGCGCGGCCCACGCGGTCGCGTAGGTCGAGTGCGTGTGCACGACGCCGCCGACCTCGGCCATGTGCCGGTATACGTAGGCGTGCGCGGCGGTGTCGCTCGAGGGCGAGCGCTCCGACCCGGCGCTGCCCGGGACGACGACGCCGTCGAGATCGCACAGGATCATCGACTCGGGGCTGAGGTCGTCGTAGTCGACGCCGGAGGGCTTGATGACGAACAGGTCCTCGCCCGGCACGCGACCGGAGACGTTGCCGCCCGTCCACACGACGAGCCCGTAGCGCATCAGCTCGCTGTGCAGCGCAGCGACCTGCGCGCGCACGGCCGCGATGGCCTCGTCTCGGCGCTCTTCCATGGGACTCCGTCGTCTCGAGCGGCAGGCGCCGCGGTGCAGTGGGAGACACTGTATGCGAAACGGTCACATTCGTGCCACCTCCGTGGCCGAACCGTGACATTCGATCGCTCGTGCCCTTCGTCAGCCGACCCTGGCGACGGACTCCCGCTCCACGAGCACCGGCGGGATGCGCAGGTGCACGAGCCCCGCGCGGCCGGCCAGGTCGTCGAGCAGCACGCGCATCGCGGCCGCGCCGACCTGCTCGAACTCCTGGCGCACGGTCGTGAGCGGGGTCGGGTAGTGCGGCGCCTCCGGCACGTCGTCGAAGCCGACGATCGAGACGTCGCCCGGCACCGAGCGTCCGGCATCGCGGCACGCGTGCATGAGCCCGAGCGCCATCTGGTCGTTGCCGACCACGATCCCGGTGGCGCCGAGCGCGAGCACCTCGGGCCCGACCGCATGGCCGGAGCCCGGCGTCCAGTCGCCCTCGACGGTGCCGACGAGCTCGAGCCCCAGCTCAGCGACGCGCTCCTCGACGCCCGACGATCGCGCGCTCGCATCGATCGATCCGCTCGGGCCGCGCAGCTGCGCGAGCCGGCGGTGCCCCGCGTCGGCGAGCGCGTCGACCGCCATGCGCGCGCCGAGCCGCTGGTCGATCGCGACGCTGTGCCCCGACGCGAGCCCGGTCGGCTCGAGCGTGACGTACGGCACCTCGACGCGCAGCTGCGCGAGCGCGTCGAGCATCGCCGTCTCGGCGACCGAGACCACGAGCGCGTCGATGTTCGTCTCGCGCAGGAACGTGACGCCCGCCGCGAGGTCGTCGACGCTGCCGGACGAGGCGTTCGTGAGCGCGATGCGGTAGCCGGCGTCGCGCGCGGCGGTCTCGATCGCGATCTGCTGCGCCTGCGGCCCGTAGTCGGTCGTCGGGAGCGTCAGCAGCCCGATCGTCCGCGAGCTGCGGCGCACGAGGGCGCGCGCTGCGGCGTTCGGCCGGTAGCCGAGCTGCACGATCGCGGCCTCGACGCGCGCGAGCGTCTCGGGGCGGATGCTCGGGTGCTGGTTGAGCGCTCGCGAGACGGTCTGGTAGCTGACCCCGGCGACCGCCGCGACGTCGCGGATGTTGGGCCGCCTGGTGGCTTCGTTGGCCATCGCGCCTCCGTCGGTCTGCGGGTCGTCCGCCCAGCATCCCACGCATGTGACCGTTTCGCGTCCCGCCGCTGCGGCCGGCTCGCCATCACCACTCGTCGTCGATGAGCTCCTCGAGCCTCGTGAGCGTGTCCTGCCAGCCCTCGCGGATGGCGTCGACCTCGTCGAGCGGCACCGTCTGGGCGACGCGGATGAGCGTGCCGCCCTCCTGCTCGGAGAAGTCGATCGTGACGACCTGCTCGTACTGCCGAGCGTCGTGGTCGCCGCCGAGCCACAGCCACGTCTGCACGATGCGTCGGCCCTCGTCGAGCTCGAGGTACCGGCCCTGCACGCCGAAGCCTCCAGTCGAGGTGCTGATGCGGTACCAGCCGTCCTCGCGTGCGTCGACCTCATAGCGGGCGTCGTCGAACTGCGGCCACCACCACCGCTCGAGACCGGCTGCCGTCGTCCACAGCGGCCACACGGCATCCGCCGTCGTCGTGACGAACGCGTCGACCTCTGCCCGCTCGACGCCCGGTCGGTCCTGCTCGCTGTCGAGTGCCATGCCGCAACGCTAGCCGCACCGACGGCCGCGTCGACCCGGATCAGCCGCCCAGCGGATCGTCGAGGAGGTCGCGCAGCGCGAGCTCCGCCGCGCCGATGAGCAGCCGGTCCTCGCCGAGCGCGCCGCGCACGACGACGAGCGACTCGGCGAGCGGCGGCATGAGCTGCGCGCGCAGGGCGTCGAGCAGGGTCTCGGGCTGCTCCTCGAAGAGCGCGCCGAGGAACCCGCCGAGCACGATCGCCTCGGGGTCGAACGCGTTCACCGCGTTGCGCAGCCCCACGGCGAGGCGCCGCAGCTGCTCGGCGACGAACGCGTCGACGGCGGGGCTCGCCGCTCGCCGCAGCGACGCGCTCACGTCGCGCAGGTCGAGGCGCTCTTGCCCGAGCACGTCGAGCAGCAGGTCGAAGCGCACCTCGGTCTCGAGGCAGCCCGTCGCACCGCACCGGCACGCCTCGCCGCGCGGGTCGACGAGCGTGTGCCCGAGCTCGGCGGCGAAGCCGTTCGCGCTCGTCGGCGCTCGACCGCCGAGGCGCACGCCCGAGCCGATGCCCGACGGACCGCCGTGCAGGTAGACGAGGCTTGCGAGGCCGCGGCCCGCGCCGAAGGTCGACTCCGCCGCCGCACCGAGGTTGGCGTCGTTGTCGGCGAACGCGGGCAGTCCCGTGCGCGCCGCGAGGAGCTGCGCGATCGGCTCGTCGACCCAGCCCGCGTGCGGCGCCATCCGCACGAGCCCGTCGGCGGTGCTGACGAGTCCCGGCACGGCGGCACCGATGCCGAGCACCCGTGAGCCCGACAGCGCGCGCTCGAGCCCGTCGACGAGCCGACCGACGATCTCGACGGTCGCCGCCGCCGACGGCTCGCGCTCGTACTCGTGGCGGATGCGGTGCTCGACCGCGCCGCCCAGGCCGACGACGGCGAGCGTCACGGCGTCGAGCTCGACCCCCACGCCGATCGCGACGACGTCTGCCGAGGGGTGCACGACCGGCGAGGGCCGCCCGACGCCGCCAGCCGCGGCCGGGTCGCCCTCGACGACGAGGCCGGCCGCCTCGAGCGACCCCACGAGGTCGGCGATCGTCGAGCGGCTGAGCCCGGTGCGCCGCGTGAGCTCGGCGCGCGACGCGGGACCGTCCTCATGGACGTGCCGCAGCACGCGCGACAGGTTCGCGCGACGGATCTCGCGCGAACCGGTGCGCTCCGGCCTCGGGTCCATGGGTCGGCTCCTCGCCTCATCGTCCGCCGCTCGCATGCTACGGGCGGTCAGGCAGGGGGTGCATTGAGGCCCGCCGCCTGATATGTTCTCGACCAGAACATTCTAGTCGTCGGCGCTGACGGGTTCCGCTCGCCGCGCGACACCGCGAAGCAGCACGAAAGGCACCGCTCATGGCCACGACCCCCACCCCGGACGACCGCTTCTCCTTCGGCCTGTGGACGGTCGGCTGGACGGGCAACGACCCCTTCGGCCCGCCCACGCGGCCCGACCTCGACGTCGTCGAGGCGGTCGAGCGGCTCGCCGGCCTCGGCGCGTGGGGGCTCACCTTCCACGACGACGACCTGTTCCCCTTCGGCTCGAGCGCCGACGCCCGGCAGACCCAGATCGACCGGCTGCGCGGCGCGCTCGCCGACACGGGGCTCGTCGTGCCGATGGTGACGACGAACCTCTTCTCGCACCCGGTCTTCAAGGACGGCGGGTTCACGAGCAACGACCGCGCGGTGCGGCGCTTCGCGCTGCGCAAGGTGCTGCGCAACATCGACCTCGCCGCCGAGCTCGGCGCGCAGACCTTCGTCATGTGGGGCGGCCGCGAGGGCGCCGAGTACGACTCCGCGAAGGACGTCCAGGCCGCGCTCGCGCGCTACCGGGAGGCCGTCGACCTGCTCACCGAGCACGTCGTCGAGCGCGGTTACGACATGCGCTTCGCCATCGAGCCGAAGCCCAACGAGCCGCGTGGCGACATCCTGCTGCCGACGCTCGGGCACGCGCTCGCGTTCATCGCGACGCTCGAGCGGCCCGAGATGGTCGGCGTGAACCCCGAGGTCGGGCACGAGCAGATGGCGGGGCTCAACTTCACCGCCGGCATCGCGCAGGCGCTCGAGCACGGCAAGCTGTTCCACATCGACCTGAACGGCCAGCGCGGCATCAAGTACGACCAGGACCTCGTCTTCGGCCACGGCGACCTGTTCAACGCCTTCTCGCTCGTCGACCTGCTCGAGCACGGCTCGCCGAGCGGCGGGCAGGCCTACGACGGCCCGCGCCACTTCGACTACAAGCCCTCGCGCACCGAGGACTACGACGGCGTCTGGGCCTCCGCCGCGGCGAACATGCGCAATTACCTGCTGCTCAAGGAGCGCGCGCAGGCCTTCCGCGCCGACCCCGACGTGCAGGCGGCGCTCGCGGCCGCGAAGGTCGACGAGCTGCGCACGCCCACGCTGGACGAGGGCGAGTCGATCGCCGACCTCGTCGCCGATCGCAGCGCCTTCGAGGACTTCGACGCCGACGCCTACTTCGGCGGCAAGGGCGCGGGCTTCGTGCACCTGCAGCAGCTCGCGACCGAGCACCTGCTCGGCGCGCGCTGACCCGCGCGTGACCCTCGTCGCGGGCGTCGACTCCTCGACGCAGTCGTGCAAGGTCGTCGTCCGCGACCTCGAGACCGGGGCGACGGTGCGGGTCGGCCGCGCTCGGCATCCCGACGGCACCGCCGTCGACCCGGAGCGGTGGTGGGATGCGCTGCTCGCGGCCGTCGCCGACGCCGGCGGTCTCGACGACGTCGCCGCGATCTCGGTCGGCGCGCAGCAGCACGGCATGGTGGCGCTCGACGAGCTCGGCCAGCCGGTGCACGACGCCCTGCTGTGGAACGACGTGCGCTCGGCGGCGGCCGCCTCGGCGCTCGTCGACGAGCTCGGCGCCGAGGCGCTCGCGCGCCGCACGGGCGTCGTGCCGGTCGCGTCGTTCACGATCGCGAAGGTGCGGTGGCTCGCGGATGCGCATCCCGAGCTCGCGGCGCGCGTCGCCGCGATCGCGCTCCCCCACGACTGGCTCACCTGGCGGCTGCGGGGCTTCGGCCCCGCAGCGCCCGAGCTCTCGACGCTCACGACCGACGCCTCCGACGCATCCGGCACCGGTTGGACGACCGTCGACGGCGAGCACGACCGCGCGCTGCTCGGCGCGGCGCTCCGCCGCGACGCGAGCGGCGTCGTGCTGCCGCGCGTGCTGCCCGCCGGCGCGACCGCCGGCGTCACCGCGGCGCATCCGGGCATCCCGGCGGGCCTGCCGATCGGTGTCGGCTGCGGCGACAACGCCGGTGCCGCGCTCGGCCTCGGCGCGGCGGAGGGCGACGTGATCGTCTCGCTCGGCACCTCCGGCGTCGTGACGGCCGTGACGAGCGCCTTCGCGCCCGACGCGACCGGCACGGTCGCGGGCTTCGCCGACGCCTCGGGCCTGCGGCTGCCGCTCGTCGCGACGCTCAACGCCGCGCGCGTGCTCGACGCCGCGGCCGCCCTGCTCGGGGTCGACCACGCCGCGCTCGGCGAGCTCGCGCTCGCGGCGCCGGCGGGGGCCGGCGGGCTCGTGCTGCGGCCCTACTTCGAGGGCGAGCGCACCCCCAACCTGCCGACGGCGACCGCGACCCTCTACGGCATGACGAACCGCTCGCTCACGCGCGAAGGGTTCGCGCGCGCGTCGATCGAGGGCATGGTGTGCGGGCTCGCCGACGGGCTCGACGCGCTCGAGCGCCTCGGCGTCGAGCCGCGGCGCGTGCTGCTCATCGGCGGGGCGGCGCAGTCGCCGGCGGTGCAGCGCATCGCCGCTGAGGTGCTCGGCCGCCCGATCGCCGTGCCGACGCCCGGCGAGTACGTCGCCGCGGGCGCGGCGGTGCAGGCGGCGTGGGCGCTCACGGGCGCGCGGCCGTCGTGGCCCGTCGAGGCGACGACGCTGGTCGCGGAGCCGCGGCCAGACGTGCGGTCGGCCTACGCCGCCACGCCGGCCGACCCGCTGGCAGCCGCGCGCGCATCCGCCGGCCGGTAGTCGAGCGCCCCGAAGCGGGCCTCGGCGCCGGCCGCGCCGACCGCGGCGATGCCGATCCAGACGCCGAGGAAGCCGCCGCTCGCCGCCGTGTCGAGCGAGCGCGCGTCGACGGTGGCGAGCGCCGTGCCGTCGACGAGCAGCCGGTAGTCGTCGCCGCGCGCCGCGACGCCCAGTCGGGTCGGACCGGCCGGGACCGCGACGGTTCCGAGCTCCGACTCCGCGCCGGCGCTGCGGTGCACCGCGCGCACGAGCGACCCGTCGCCGTGCCGCTCGACGAGCAGCGCGACGTGGTCGTCCTCCGACTGGCGGATCACGAGACCGGATGCCGCACCGTCGTCGACGCGCTCGACCACCACCTCGACGTCGAGCTCGCGATGCTGCTGCCGGACGCCGAGGAACGCGGGCGTGCCGGCGTCGGTGAGCGCGTCGCCCGTCGTTCGCAGCGTCCAGCCGTCGTCGAGCGGCGTCGCGAACGCCGAGGCGAAGCCGCGGACCGCAGTCCAGCGTGGATCGCCGGGGGCGACGACGCCCGCCGAGCGCGAATCCGGCTGCCAGACGCCCGGCACCGGCTCCACGCCGAGGTCGACGGTCGCCGGCACGCGGCCGACGCCGGGCGCGAAGACGGGCCAGCCGTCCTGCCACTCGACGGGGCACAGGAACGTCTCGCGGCCGAGCGGATGCCGGCGGCCGTCGTAGGGGCGTGTGCCGAGCAGCACCGCCCACCAGCGCCCGTCGGGTGCCTGCACGAGGTCGGCGTGACCGACCGCCTGCACGTCGGCACCGTGGCCGAGGTGCCGGTGCGTCAGCACGGGGTTGGCCGGCGAGCCGACGAACGGGCCCGTCGGGTGCTCGGCGCGCGCGATGCACACCGCGTGCTCGAAGGCCGTGCCGCCCTCCGCCGCGAGCAGGTAGCACGTGCCGTCGATCCGCAGCAGGTGCGGGCCCTCGGCCCAGACCGCGCCGCGCACGGCACCGGTCCAGACGACGTGCTCGTCGCCGACGAGCCGGCCCGACTCGGGCTCGAGCTCGCGCACCCAGACCTCGGTCTGGTGGTGCCACTCGGGCTCCGCGACGAGCCGCGTGCCGTGCATCCACACGCGTCCGTCGTCGTCGAACAGGAGCGAGGGGTCGATGCCCGCGACGTCGATCCAGACGGGATCGCTCCACGGGCCGGCCGCGTCGTCGGCGGTCACGACGAACGTGCCGCCGCGCTCGGCGTCATCGGGGTCGACGAGCGTCGTGACGATCCAGAAGCGCTCGCCGTCGTGGCGGATGGTGGGCGCGAAGATGCCGCCGGAGGATCGGATGCCGGTCAGGTCGACCATCCCCGGCCGATCCAGCACGTGGCCGATCGTCTCCCACGTCGCGAGGTCGCGCGACCGCATCACGGGCATCCCGGGCAGCAGCTCGAACGTCGAGGTGACGAGGTAGTGCCACGCCCCCACGCGGCAGACGGAGGGGTCGGGGAAGCAGCCTGGCAGGATCGGGTTCGGGACCGCCACGCCTCAGCCGATCGCCACGTCGACGATCCGCCGGTCGTCCGGGCGCACGTCGTGCACGGGCCCTGTGAGCGCGAGCCGCGCGCGCCGGGTCGCGGTGCCGGGGATCTCAACGGCCTCGCTGCGGCGAGCGTTCGAGATGACGCCCTGGGAGGGGTCGTCGCCATCGGAGCGCGGCGCCGACGCCGCGGCGTGCGAGGCGATCCACACCTCGACCTCGCCGGGCTCGACGATGCGCACCAAGCGCCGGTCGGTGAACGAGAACCTGCGCGTCGGCACCGTGAGCTCGACCCGAGTCGACGCGCCCGGCTCGAGCGAGACGCGCGCGTAGCCGAGCAGCTGCACGAGCGGGCGCGGGATCGAGCCGACGACGTCGCGGCCGTAGAGCTGGACGACGTCGTCGCCCGCTCGCGCACCGGTGTTCGTGACGGTGACCGATGCGCGGAACGCCCCGTCGGTCGGCGCGCTCGCGTCGACCTCGAGGTCGGTGTACGAGAAGGATGCGTAGGAGAGGCCGAAGCCGAACGGTCGCAGCGGCGTCGGGTCGGCGGTCGTGACGTCCGACGGCCCGCCGAGCCGCGGGTGCGCGTAGGTGTACGGCTGCGCGCCCGTCGTCCGCGGCAGCGAGACGGGCAGTCGGCCCGACGGCGAGACCGCGCCGGTGAGCACGTCGGCGATCGCCTCGCCGCCCGCCTCTCCGGGGAAGAACGCCTGCAGCACGGCTGCGGGGGCGGCGTCGCCCTCGAGCGCCCACGGCACGGCGTACGGCCGGCCCGTGAGCAGCACGAGCACGACGGGCGTGCCGGTCGCGACGACCGCCTCGACGAGCTCGCGCTGCCGCCCGGGCAGCTCGAGCGAGGCGACGTCGTTGCCCTCGCCGACCGTGCCGCGGCCGAAGAGCCCGGCGTCGTCGCCGACGACGACGATCGCGACGTCGGCGCGCTCGGCGGCCGCGGACGCATCCGCGATGCCGCTCGCGTCGCCGTCCTCGACGCCGACACCCTCGACGAGCTCGATCGAGCTGTCGGGCAGGAGGTCCTCGAGCGCCTCGCGCACGGTCGGGATCGCGAAGCCGGGCTCGACGCCCGGGTGGTGGGCGAGCACGTGGTTCGCGAACGAGTAGCAGCCCTGCAGCGCCTCGGACCGATCGGCGTTGGGGCCGATGACCGCGATGCGCGCGGGCGCTGCGAGCGGCAACGTGCCGTCGTTCGAGAGCAGCACGAGCGACTCCGCCGCGAGCCGGCGCGCGATGTCGCGGTGCCGGGGCGAGTCGAGGTCGAGGCTCTCTGGCGCGTCGTCGGCGAAGGCGTCGGGCTCGAGCAGGCCGAGCTCCTCCTTCTGCGCGAGCACGCGCAGCACGGCTCGGTCGACGTAGGCCTCGTCGAGCTCGCCCGAGCGGACGCGCTCGGCGAGCGGGGCGAGGTACGCGTCGCCGGTCGGCAGCTCGACATCGATGCCGGCGATGAGGGACTGCGCCGCGGCTTCGCCGCGGTCGGCGGCGACGCCGTGCATGACGTCGAGGAACGCGACCGAGAAGTAGTCGGAGACGACGACGCCGTCGAAGCCGAGCTCGCCGCGCAGCACGCCCGTGAGCAGCCGCTCGTCGGAGGCGACCGGGATGCCGTCGACGTCGGTGTAGCTGTTCATGACCGAGCGCGCGCCGCCGTCGCGGATCGCCATCTCGAACGGCGGCAGGTACGTGTCGGCGATCTCGCGCGGTCCCGCGGAGACGGGCGCGTGGTTGCGCCCGGCGTTCGAGGCGCTGTAGCCGACGAAGTGCTTGAGCGTCGCGTGCACGCCGGCGGACTGCAGCCCGCGGACGTAGGCGCTGCCGACGGTGCCGACGAGATAGGGGTCCTCGCCGATGCACTCGTCGACGCGGCCCCAGCGCGGGTCGCGGATCACGTCGAGCACGGGCGCGAGGCCCTGGTGGATGCCGAGGCTGCGCATCGAGTCGCCGATCGCGCGCCCCATCTCCTCGACGAGCGCCGGGTCGAACGCGGCGCCCCACGCGAGCGGGGTCGGGAACGTCGCCGCCTTCCACGCGGCCAGGCCCGTGAGGCACTCCTCGTGCACGATCGCCGGTATGCCGAGGCGCGTCTCGGTCTGCAACCGGCGCTGCTCGGCGACGAGCCAGGCGGCGCGCTCGGCGGGCTCGACGGGCCGCGTGCCGTAGACGCGCGTGTAGTGGCCGATGCCGTGCTCGGTGATCGACGCGAGCGACTCGCCGCCCGCCGCCGTCGCCATCTCGCCCTGCATGGGCGCGACGACGCTGCCGCCCTGGTCGAGCCAGTAGCCGACGAGCTGCGCGAGCCGCTCCTCGAGCGTCATCCGCGCGTGCAGGGCGCGCACGCGCTCCGACACCGTCGGGGTCGCGGGCAGCGGGTTCGCCTGGCGCATGGTGGTGGTCATCCCTTGATCGCTCCCGTCAGGCCGCCGACGATGCGGCGCTCGAAGATGCTGAAGAACACGAGTGCCGGCACCGTCGAGAGGGCCGTGAAGGCCATCACCCGCGCGGTGTCGACGGAGTACTGCGACGAGAAGTTCTGCACGCCGAGCGGCAGCGTGAAGATGTTCGGGTCGTTGAGGATGAACAGCGGCAGCATGTAGCCGTTCCACGAGCCGACGAACGCGAGGATGCCCGTCGTGATGACGCCCGGCATGCTCAGCGGCACGACCATGCGGAAGAAGAAGCCGAGCCGGCTCGCGCCGTCGATCGCCGCCGCCTCCTCGAGCTCCGCTGGGATCGCGCGCAGGAAGGGCACGAGGATGATGATCGTCACCGGCAGCGCGAAGGCGATCTGCGGCAGGATCACGCCCGCGAGGGTGTTCGTGAGGCCGAGGTTGCGCACGAGCAGGTAGAGCGGGGTGATGGCGACGGTGACCGGGAACATGAGGCCGGCGGCGAAGAGCGAGTACATCGCGCCCCTGCCGACGAAGCTGTACCTGGCCAGCACGAAGCTCGCCATGAGGCCGAGCGCGACGACTCCGACGGAGGTCGCGACGCCGACGATGGCAGAGTTGCCCATCGTCTGCCAGAAGCTGCCGCTCGAGAGCACGTCGGCGTAGTTCTCGAAGACCCACGGGCTCGGGAAGCCGGACGGGCTCACCGTGATCTGCGAGTTCGTGCGGAAGCCGCCGAGGATGATGTAGATCACGGGCCCCATGCACACCGCGACGAGCACGATGGAGCAGAGGTACACGACCGGGCTGCCCCAGGCAGCGACGCGCCGGTTCGGGCGCCGCAGCGCGGGCGCCGCAGGGAGGATGGAGGTGGTCACGATCGCGGCTCCTTCGTACGGGATCCGGACATGCCGGTGAGTGCGCCCTCGGTGTCGCGGCGCAGGACGAAGCGCTGGTAGCCGAGCGCGATCGCGAGGGAGATGATGAAGAGCACGACCGCGACGGCGTTGCCGTAGCCGTAGCTGCCGGCCATGTGGCCGTTGAGGTACATGTACGTCGCCATCGTCGAGGTGCCGGCGGTCGAGGAGATGTACTGGCCCCAGATGATGTTCACGAGGTCGAACAGCTGCAGCGAGCCGATGATCGACAGGAACGCCCAGATGCGGATCGTCGGGCCGAGCAGCGGCAGCGTGATGCTCCACTGCATCTGCCAGAACGACGCGCCGTCGATCGCCGCAGCCTCGTAGAGCTCCTCGGGGATCGACTGCAGCCCGGCGAGCATGAGGATGACGGCGAAGCCGATGTACTTCCAGGTGATGATCACCATGAGCGACCAGATGGCGATCTGCGGGTCGGCGATCCACGAGTTGCGGAGCGCGTCGAGGCCGACGCTCGACAGCAGGTCGTTGATGGCGCCGCGGTCCTGGAGCATGAGGCTCCAGCCCGTGCCGACGACGACCTCCGAGATCACGTACGGCACGAAGATCAGCACGCGGATGATCGAGCGGCCGCGGATGCGCTGGTTGAGCAGGAGCGCGAAGAGGATCGCGAGCGGTCCCTGCAGCGCGAGCGAGGCGACGACGATGAGGAGGTTGTGGGCGACCGCGTCGCGGAAGGTCGAGTCGCCGAGGATCGTGATGTAGTTCTGCAGCCCGACGAACTCGGTCGGCGCGCCGAAGCCGTTCCATCGGTAGAAGCCGTAGAAGGCCGCCATGATCACCGGCACGATGACGAAGAAGACGAAGATGCCGATGGCGGGTCCCGCGAGCAGCAGGATCTCCGCGCGCTTCCGCCAGTCGACCCGGCGCTTGCGGCGGG
>NZ_BAAAKK010000005.1:567223-571299 GCF_039527715.1 Agrococcus citreus | reverse complement strand
GCCGGGGCCGACGCCTGGGCGTCGGCCTCCGGCTCCGCGGACCTCGAGTGCACTGGCGCGACGGGCGCCGCCGCGCTGCTCACCCTCGCTGGGCTGCAGTCGTGACGGTGTCGACGATGCCCTGCGGCGTGCCGTTGCCCGCGAGCATCTCGACGACCGCCGTGTTGAGCGAGTTGCCGATGTTCTGGCCGAGCAGCGTGTCGAGCCAGACGACCACGTAGTCGGCCGACTCGTAGGCCTCGACGAGCGGCTGCAGCGCCGGGTCCTCGACCGCGCTCTGCGCCTCGGACGACGCCGGGATGGTGTCGAACGCCTCGGCGTAGGCCGCCTGCGACTCGGGCGAGGCGATGAAGTTGAGGAACGCCTCGCACGCCGTGGGTGCCTCGTTCGCGCACGAGTAGCCGTCGACGCCGCCCATCATCGCGGACGGGGAGCCCGCGCCGCCCTCGACCTCGGGGAACGGGAACCAGCCGAGGTCCGCGAGCGGCTCGCCGTCAGGCGTGAGCCCGCCGATGACGCCGACGTTCCAGCCCCCCATGAGCTCCATGCCTGCCTGGTGGTTCGCGATGAGGCCGGCCGAGGAGCCTGCGCCCTCCTGCGCTGCAGTCGTGAGGAAGCCCTCGTTGAAGGGCTCGGTCGCGGCGAACTCCGCGAGGTCCTCGCCGGCGGCGAGCCAGCACGCGTCGGTGAAGTCGAGCGTCGTCGCGATCGACTCCATGACCTCCTGGCTGCACTCGCGCAGCGCGAAGAAGTAGTACCAGTGGGCGGCCGGCCACGCGGCCATGCCGCCGAGCGCGATCGGCTCGACGCCCGACTCCTCGAGCGCGGAGACCGCCTCGCCCATCTCCTCCATCGTCGCCGGTGTGCCATCGATGCCGGCGTCGGCGAAGAGGTCCTGGCTGTAGAAGATGCCGCCGGGCAGCACCGCGACGGGCATGCCGTAGATCGCGTCCTCGACGGTGAAGGCGCTGAACACGCCGTCGCCGTAGTCGCTCATGACCTCGTCGGAGATGAGCCCCGTGAGGTCGCGCACGGCGCCCGCGCTGACGATGTCGGCGAGCTTGCCGCCGCCGCGCGCCATGAAGATGTCGGGCATGTCGCCCGAGTTCACGGCGGTCTGCAGGCGACCGTCCATGTCCTCGTTCTGGATCGACTGGATCTCGATCGTGACGCCCTCGTTGGCCGCCTCGAAGGCCGCGACGCGGTCCTCCCAGTAGGCCTTGCCGTCGCCGGTGGTCGAGTTGTGCCAGAAGGTCATCGTCACCTCGCCCCCGGATGCCGCTGGGTCGCCCTGAGCGCCTGAGCAGCCGACGAGGGCAGCGACCCCCGCCATGGCTGCGAGCGTGAGCACGGTGCGTGATTTCATGGCAGGTCTCCTCATCGTTGAGTGCGGTGCCCGCACGGCGGCGATTCGGATCGCCCGTGCGTCGATCATGACGATGACAGCCCCACGCATCTATGTCAAACGTTTTCGATAACGTTTTCGTAAAGCCGCGTCACGGAGTTCGCCGTCGCTCGGAGAGCCGCTATGGTCGGCTCGTGACGACACGGACGGATGAGCTGCACAGCGCCGACGGCGGCCGCGTCACCATCACGGATGTCGCGCGCAGCGTCGGCGTCTCGGTCGCGACCGTCTCGAAGGTCGTCAACGGCCGCTACGGCGTCGCCCCGAGCACGATCGCCCGGGTGCAGGCCGCGATCGACGAGCTCGGCTACGAGACCTCGCTCGTCGCGCGCAGCATGCGCGGGCAGAGCACCGCCAACATCGGCGTGCTCGTGTCGGAGTTCGAGTCGTACTCCGCCGAGCTGCTCAAGGGCATCTCGGAAGCGATCGCCGGCACCGGCTACGGGCTGCTCGCCTACGCGGGCCGCCGCGACGACGTCACCGAGAGCGGCTGGGAGCGGCGCTCGCTGTCGCGCCTCGCCCGCACCCTCTTCGACGGCGCGATCGTCGTCACCCCCTCCACGCTCATCACCGGCAGCTTCGGCATCCCGATCGTCGCCGTCGACCCCCACTCCGGGCCCGAGGGCCCGCACACGGTCGACTCCGACAACCGCACGGGAGCGCACCTCGCGACCGAGCACCTGCTCGCGCTCGGGCACCGCCGCATCGGCCTGCTCGGCGGTCGCGACGACCTCGAGTCGGCCCGCATGCGCGAGACCGGCTGGCGCGAGGCGCTCGACGCCGCCGGCATCGCCCCCGACGCGGCGCTGATCCGGGTCGTCGGCTACCGCGCCGACCTCGCCGAGCAGGCCGCGCGCGAGCTGCTCTCGATGCCGGCCGGCGAACGGCCGACCGCGATCTTCGCGGCCAACGACCGCTCCGCCCTCCCGGTGCTCGACGTCGCCGCCGAGTTCGGCATCCGGGTGCCCGAGGACCTGTCGGTGATCGGGTACGACGACATCCCCGAGGCCGCGACCGCCTCTCCCCCGCTCACGACGATCGCGCAGCCGCTCCACGAGATGGGCTCCGCGGCGCTCACGATGGTGCTCGACCTGCTGCACGGCCGCGAGACCGAGCGCCACCTGCGGCTGCCGACGCGGCTCGTGGAGCGCAGCACGACCGGGCCCGCACCCGCCGAGGCGTAGCAGCGGCAGCGCGGGCGACCGTCGCGCACTATCGTGGTCGCGACCGAGCCCCCGCCCGAGAGGCCTCCGCATGACCGCGCTGCCCCCTCCCGACGGGCTCTCCCGCTCCGAGCGGCTCGACCGGCTGCCGTTCACGCCGAAGCACGGCCGGCTGCTCGGCACCGCCGGCATCGGCTGGGCGCTCGACGCCATGGACGTCGGCCTCATCTCGTTCGTGATCGCCGCGCTCGCGCAGCAGTGGGCCCTCACCACGACCGAGACGAGCTGGATCGCATCGATCGGCTTCGTCGGCATGGCGATCGGCGCGACCGTCGGCGGCCTGCTCGCCGACCGCATCGGCCGGCGCAGCGTCTTCGCGCTCACGCTCATCGTCTACGGGCTCGCGACCGGTGCCTCCGCCCTCGTCGGCTCGCTCGCGGTCCTGCTCGTGCTGCGCTTCGTCGTCGGCCTCGGGCTCGGCGCCGAGCTGCCGGTGGCGTCGACCCTCATCAGCGAGTTCGCGCCCAAGCGCATCCGCGGCCGCGTCGTGGTGTGGCTCGAGGCGTTCTGGGCCGTGGGCTGGATCGCCGCGGCGATCATCGGCACGTTCGTGGTCGGCGCATCCGACGACGGCTGGCGATGGGGGCTCGCGATCGGCATGGCGCCCGCGATCTTCTCGATCGTCGTGCGCTGGGGCATGCCGGAGTCGGTGCGGTTCCTCGAGTCGAAGGGGCGGCTGCCCGAGGCGGAGCGCACCGTGCGCCGGTTCGAGGAGGCTGCCGGCGTCGAGGCTCCGCGGCACTTGCCGGACGTGCCGGCCGTGCAGGGGGCGACGCCTGCTGCGGATGCGGATGCGGATGCGCCGGCCGTCACCCCGGCCGACGACCCCGCTCCGCCGCGCGTCTCGATCTGGTCGCGCGAGCTGCGCGGCCGCACGATCGCCCTCTGGGTCGTCTGGTTCTGCATCAACTTCTCGTACTACGGCGCGTTCATCTGGATCCCGTCGCTGCTCGTCGCGCAGGGCTTCTCGCTCGTCCGGTCGTTCGAGTTCACGCTCATCATCACGGTGGCGCAGCTGCCCGGCTACGCGGTCTCGGCCTTCCTCATCGAGCGGTGGGGCCGCCGGCCGACCCTCACGGTGTTCCTCGTCGGCTCGGCGCTCGCCGCCGCCTGGTACGGCACCGCGTCGACCGAGGCGATGATCATCGCCGCCGGCTGCACGCTGTCGTTCTTCAACCTCGGCGCGTGGGGCGCCCTCTACGCCATCGGACCGGAGCTGTACCCGACGAACGTGCGCGGCACGGGCACGGGCGCCGCCGCGGGCTTCGGCCGCATCGCGTCGATCCTCGCGCCGCTCGCCGTGCCGCTGCTGCTGGGCATCGGCGGCTCGATCGCCCTCTTCGGCGTCTTCGCGGCGGCCTTCGCGATCGCCGCCCTCGCCGCCTGGACCCTCCCCGAGCGCCGGGGCCAGCCCCTCGAGTAGCCGGGGTGGTCACGACACGCCGCGC
>NZ_BAAAKK010000005.1:558676-567189 GCF_039527715.1 Agrococcus citreus | reverse complement strand
CGGACACCCCGGCGACGGCGTGTCGTGACCACCCTGCGGGAGGACGACGGCGTGTCGTGACCACCCCGGGCGGGCGGGTCAGGCGTCGGGGTCGCGGCGGGCGCCCTGCGAGGCGCGCACGGCGAACACGACCGGGCGCGCGTGCCCGGCCGCGGCCACCGCATCCGCCACCTCGGCGCCGATGCGTTCGGACTCGGATGCGTCGACGAGCGCGATCGCGGCGCCACCGAAGCCGCCGCCCGTGAGCCGTGCGCCGAGGGCGCCGGCCGCGAGCGCCGCCTCGACGGCCGCGTCGATCGCGGGCACGGAGTCCTCGAAGTCGTCGCGCTGCGAGACGTGGCCGTCGGTGAGGATGGGACCGATCTCGCGCGGCCGCCCCTCGCGCACGAGCGCGGCGACGCGCGCGGCGCGATCGGTGTCGGTGACGATGTGCCGCAGCCGACGGTGCACGTGGGGCGGCATCCGATCGGCCCACGACTCGACCTCGTCGACCGGGATCTCGCGCAGCGTGGGGACGCCGGCGATGCGGGCAGCTTCCTCGCACTCGCGCCGGCGCTCGCCGTAGCCTCCGGTCGCGTGGTCGTGGCGCACGAGCGAGTCGATCACGAGGATCTCGAGCCCGGCCGCCTCGAAGCCGAGCGGCACCTGCTCGGCGGTGTCGGCGCGGAAGTCGAGCAGCACCGCGTGGTCGCGCTCGGCGAGCAGCACGGCCGACTGGTCGAGCGTGCCCGTGGGGGCGCCGACGACCTCGTTCTCGACGAGCTGGCCGAGCCGCACCATCTCGCGGCGCGCGATGCCGAGCTGCCACAGCTCGTCGAGCGCGACGATCACCGCCGACTCGAGCGCCGCCGACGACGAGACGCCGACGCCGACGGGCACGTCGCTCGACACCAGCGCGTCGAACCCCCTGCCCTCGACGCCCCGCTCGCGCCGCAGCACGTGCACGGCGCCCAGCAGGTAGCGGCTCCAGCCGGTCGCCTCGCCCGCCGTCGCGAGCGTCGCTGTCACGACACCCCGGCCCTCGTCGGCCTGCGCCTCCACCGAGTCGGTCGCGACCCGCACGATGTCGTCGTCGCGCAACCGCACCGCGACGCGCGTGCGCCGGTCGATGCCGAAGGGCAGCGCGAGGCCGCCGTTGTAGTCGGTGTGCTCGCCGATGAGGTTCACGCGCCCCGGCGCCGACCAGGTGCCGTCGGGCTCGGCGCCGAAGGCGTTCTCGAACGCGTCACGCATGGTCGGCCCCCGCCCCGGTCGACAGCGGCTCGACCGGCCGCGTCTCGTCCGCCTTCGCGATGGCGTCGCGCAGCCGCGCGGCGCCCTCCTCGGGGTTGATGTCGGCCACCCATGCGCCCATCACCGACTCGGAGCCCGCCAGGTGCTTGAGCTTGTCGGCGGCGCGGCGGGGGCTCGTCAGCTGCCACGTGAGCCGCACGTCGTCGCGGTGCTCGGCGACCGGTGCCTGCAGCCAGCCGGCGATGTACGGCAAAGGGGCGTCGTAGAGGGCGTCGAGGCCGCGCGCGAGCCGCAGCGTCAGCTGCGCGAGCTCATCGCGCTCGGCGTCGGTCGTCTCGGCGAGGTCTGGCACCTGCCGGTGCGCCATGAGCTGCACCTCGACGGGCCAGCGGGCCGCGAACGGCACGAACGCGGTGAAGTGCTCGCCCTCGATGAGCACGCGCGGCCCCCGCCGCTCGCTGTCGAGGATGTCGGCGAAGAGCCTCCGGCCGTGCTCCTCGACCGACGCGCAGATCCGCCGGATGCGCTGGGGCACGTACGGGTAGCCGTAGATCTGCCCGTGCGGGTGGTGCAGCGTCACGCCGATCTCGACGCCGCGGTTCTCGAACGGGAAGACCTGCTCGATCCCCGGCACGGCGGAGAGCGCCCGCGTTCGCTCCGCCCACGCCTCGACGACGGTGCGAGCGCGCAGCGTCGACTGGGTGCCGAACGAGCCCGCGTGGTCGGGGCTGAAGCAGACGACCTCGCAGCGGCCGATCGCGGGGCGGGCAGCGCCGATCCCCGCGCGCTCGACGGTCGCGTCGTCGTGCACGGCCGCCGCGAGCTCGTCGGTCGCTGTGCCCGGGCCGAACGACGGGGAGCGGTTCTCGAACACGGCGACGTCGTAGTCGTCGGGGATCTCGCTCGGGTTCGTGGGCGACTGCGGGGCGAGCGGGTCGAACTCGGCCGGCGGCAGGTGCACGCGGCCCTGTCGCGCGGTCGCGACGGTCACCCACTCCGCGCTCAGCGGATCGAAGCGCATCGTCGGCGTCGCGGGCCTCGGGTCGAGCTCCCGGGCGTCGGCGCGGCGCGGGCGGGCCGACGTGCCGGCGTCGTCGAAGTAGACGATCTCTCGTCCGTCGGCGAGGCGGTCGGTCGTCTGGCGGATGCGGCTCACCCGTCGATCATGCCCGACGCTGTGCGCTCGTGCGTGCTGCTGTGCGAAAGTGTGCGCATGGACGGCAACCGCTCATCGTCCGGGCCGAGCACCGCTCGCGCGGCTCGCGCGTCGCATCCGGGCACGCCCCTCGAGGCCGGCCTGCTCGACGTCGAGCGTCGCGAGCGCATCCTCGACCACGTGCGCGACGCGGGCATCGCGCGCATTGCCGACCTCGCCGCCGCGCTCGGCGTCTCGCCGATGACGGTGCGGCGCGATGCCGATCGGCTCGTCGCAGAGGGGCGAGCCGAGCGCGTCCGAGGCGGCGTGCGGCTCGCGCGCTCCCCCGTGACCGAGGAGCCGGGGCCGCTCGCGAAGGCCATGCTGCATCGCGACGAGAAGGAGCGCATCGCGCGCACCGCGACCTCGCTCGTGCGCCCGGGCACGGCGATCGGCATCGGCGCGGGCACGACGACCCTCGAGCTCGCGCGCCGGATCGCCGACGTGCCGGGCGTCACGATCGTCACGAACTCGCTCTCGGTCGCGCTCGCGCTGCCGCACCGCGAGCAGGTCGTGCTCACCGGCGGCGAGCGCACGCGGTCGGACGCGCTCGTCGGCCCCGTCGCGAACCGCAGCGCGGCGTCGATCGGCCTCGACATGCTCTTCCTCGGCGCGCACGGCATCGATGCGGAGCGCGGCTGCACCGCGCCGAACCTCGCGGAGGCCGAGACGAACCGCGCGCTCATGGCGGCCGCGCGCGCGACCGTCGTGCTCGTCGACGCGTCGAAGTGGAGCGTGCAGGGCCTGTCGACGTTCGCGGCGCTCGACGAGCTCGACGTGCTGATCAGCGACGTGTCGCTCCCCGCCGCCGCGGCGCGGGCCGCGCGGCGTGCGGTCGGGCGGCTCGTGCTGGCCTGAGCGCCGCTACGAGAGCGAGGCGAGCGCCTCCAGCAGGTCGGCGATCTGGTCGTCGGAGTCCTCGAGGCCGACGGAGAGCCGCAGAAGGTCGTCGGGGACGGCGAGCTCGGTGCCCTTCACGGACGCGTGCGTCATCTCGGACGGCAGGCACACGAGGCTCTCGACACCGCCGAGCGACTCCGCGAGCTGGAACACCCGCGTGCGACGCACGAGCTCGAGCGCCGCCTCGTGGCCGCCCGTGAGCTGCATCGAGACCATGCCGCCGAACCCGCGCATCTGCCGCCCGGCGAGCTCGTGCTGCGGGTGGTCGGGCAGGCCCGGGTAGTGCACCGCCGTGATGGCGGGGTTGCCGACGAGCGCCTCGGCGACCGCCTGGGCGTTGCTGCAGTGACGGTCCATGCGCACGGCGAGCGTCTTGAGCGACCGCGAGGTGAGCCACGCGTCGAACGGGCTGTTGACGGCGCCGACCGCGAACTGCTGGAACGCGATGCGCTCGGCGAGGCCCGCGTCGGCGGTCACCGCAGCGCCTCCGACGAGGTCGGAGTGCCCGCCGATGTACTTCGTCGTCGAGTGCAGCACGACGTCGGCCCCGAGCAACAGCGGCTGCTGCAGGTAGGGCGTCGCGAAGGTGTTGTCGGCCACGACGATCGCTCCGGCCGCGTGCCCGAGCTCGGCGAGCCCGGCGATGTCGGCGACCTTCATGAGCGGGTTCGACGGCGTCTCGACCCACAGCACCCGAGTGTTCGGGCGGATCGCGGCGCGCACGGCGTCGAGGTCGGATGCGTCGGCCGTCGTGATCTCGACGCCCCACCGCTCCCACACCTGCGAGACGAGCCGGTGCGTGCCGCCGTAGACGTCGTTGCCCATGAGCACGTGGTCGCCGGGCTGGAGCGCGGCGCGCAGCACGGCATCCTCTGCCGCGAGCCCGGAGCCGAACGTGTACGCGTGGCTGCCGCCCTCGAGGCTCGCGAGCTGCACCTGCAGCGCGTCGCGCGACGGGTTGCCGCCGCGCGAGTACTCGTAGCCGTCGCGGAAGCCGCCGACGCCGTCCTGCACGAACGTCGAGGTCATGAAGATCGGCGGGATGACGGCGCCGGTGCGGGGGTCGAACGACTGCCCGTCGTGGATGGCGCGGGTCGAGAAGCCGCGGTCGGGTCCGGCGTGCGGCAGGGATTCGGGCGCGCTGCGGTCGGTCACCGTCAGGCCTCCTTCGCGAGGTGGGTCAGCAGGTCGGTGCGGGTGATGACGCCCGCGGGCTTGGCCTCGTCGAGCACGAGCAGCGCGTCGGCGTCGGCGAGTGCCGCGCGCAGCGCATCCACCGACTCCGAGATGCCGATCTGCGGCAGTCGAGCGCCGAGGTGCTTCGCGATCGGGTCGGCGAGCTCTGCCCGGTCGGCGAAGACGGCGTCGAGCAGCGAGCGCTCGTCGACCGCGCCCGCGACCTCGCCGACGACGACGGGCGGCTCGGCGGTCAGCACCGGGAGCTGGCTGACGCCGTACTCGCGCATGATCTCGATCGCGTCGTGCACGGTGTCGGTCGGATGCGCGTGCACGAGCGCGGGCAGCGCATCCGGCCCGCCGTGCCCGGCCTTGCCGCGCAGCACGTCGCGCACCGTCGTGCCGCCGTCGGCCGCCGCGAAGCCGTAGGAGCGCATCCACGCGTCGGAGTACACCTTCTGCAGGTAGCCGCGGCCGGAGTCGGGCAGCAGCACGACGACGACGGCATCGGCGGGCAGCTCGCGGGCGACGCGGAGCGCCGCGACGACCGCCATGCCGCTCGAGCCGCCGACGAGGAGCCCCTCCTCGCGCGCGAGCCGGCGCGTCATACCGAACGACTCGGCCTCGTCGACGGCGATCACGCGGTCGACGACGCTCGGGTCGTAGTTGCCCGGCCACATGTCCTCGCCGACGCCCTCGACGAGGTAGGGCCTGCCGGTGCCCCCGGAGTAGATCGACCCTTCCGGGTCGGCGCCGATGACGGTGACGGCGCCCTCGGAGGCGCGCTTGAGGAACCGCGAGGTGCCGGTGATGGTGCCGCCGGTGCCCACGCCGGCGACGAAGTGCGTGAGGCGGCCCTCGGTGTCGCGCCAGATCTCGGGGCCGGTGGTGGCCTCGTGCGCGGCCGGGGCTGCCGGGTTGAAGAACTGGTTGGGCTGGTAGGCGCCCTCGATCTCCTCCGTGAGCCGGTTCGCGACGCCGTAGTACGACTCGGGGCTGTCGGGCGCGACCGAGGTGGGCGTGACGACGACCTCGGCGCCGTAGGCGCGCAGCGTCGCGCGCTTGTCGTCCGAGACCTTGTCGGGGCAGACGAAGACGCAGCGGTAGCCGCGCTGCTGGGCGACGAGCGCGAGGCCGACGCCGGTGTTGCCGCTCGTCGGCTCGACGATCGTGCCGCCGGGCTGCAGCAGTCCGCGCTCCTCGGCGTCGAGGACCATCGCGAGTGCGATGCGGTCCTTCACCGAGCCGCCCGGGTTGAGGAACTCGACCTTCGCGAGCACTGTCGCCGCGATCCCCTCGGTGACCTTCGAGAGCCTCACGAGCGGGGTGTCGCCGATGGTCTCGAGGATCGACTCTGCGTAGCGCATCGTGCCTCCTGACTGACGATCGAGCCTACCGGCCCCGCTGTGCACGGGCTGCGCTGGGCGGCAGGATGGGGCCGTGGACGCGAGGCGGGAGCTCATCATCGAGCGAGTGCTGCGCTGCGTCGAGCTCGTGCCGCGCGGGCGAGTCGCCTCCTACGGCGCGATCGCCGCGATCTGCGGCATCGGGCCGCGGCAAGTGGGCTCGATCATGCGGCACTACGGCGCCGATGTGCCGTGGTGGCGCATCACGACCCACGCCGGCGACATCGGCGGTGACCACGCACCTGCGGCGCGACCGATCTGGGCGGAGGAGGGCATCGCGCTCAAGCCGAACGGGCTCGGATGCCGCTACGCCGACTTCGCGGCCGACACGGATGCGCTCGCGCGGGCATGGCGCGCGGCGATCGCCGACCTGCCGGACCTGGACGCGCTCGACCCCGAGGCACCCGCCTGACGGCAGCGGGTCAGCCGCGCGCCTGCTGCGCGAACAGCGTCGCGTAGGTGCCGCCGCGCCCGAGCAGCTCCTCGTGCGTGCCCTGCTCGACGACCTTCCCGGCGTCGATGACGAAGATCACGTCGGCGTGGCGGATGGTCGAGAGGCGGTGCGCGATCGCGAGCGTCGTGCGGCCGCGCGCCGCCTCGTCGAGCGCCGCCTGCACGATGCGCTCCGAGACGGTGTCGAGCGCGCTCGTCGCCTCGTCGAGCACGAGCACCGCGGGATCCTTGAGCAGCACGCGCGCGATCGCGACGCGCTGCTTCTCGCCGCCGGAGAGGCGGTAGCCGCGCTCGCCGACGATCGTGTCGTAGCCGTCGGGGAACCGGTGGATGGTGTCGTAGATGCTCGCGGCGCGGGTCGCCGCGTCGAGCTCCTCGTCGGTCGCGTCGGGCTTCGCGTAGCGCAGGTTCTCGGCGATGGATGCGTGGAACAGGTACGGCTCCTGGCTCACGATCCCGATGTTGTCGGTGAGCGCCGCCGGGTCGAGCCTGCGCACGTCGGTGCCCGCGAAGCGCACCGATCCCGATGTCGCCTCGTGCAGGCGCGGCAGCAGGTAGCCGATCGTCGTCTTGCCCGCGCCGGATGGTCCGACGAACGCAGCGAAGGTGCCGGGCGCGAGCCGGAAGGAGACGCCGTCGAGGGTCGCGCGCTCGCCCTCCTTCGCATCCGGGTAGTGGAACTCGACCTCGTCGAACTCGACCTCGCCGAGCCGCGCGGGGTCGAGCGGCTTCGGGTCGGCGGGCGGCTCGATCGCGGGCACGAGGTCGAGGTACTCGAAGATGCGCGCGAAGAGGGCGCCGGAGGTCTGCAGGTCGAGCGCGACGCGCAGCAGGCCCATGAGCGGCATGAGCAGTCGCGACTGCACCGTCGTGAAGGCGACGAGCGTGCCGGCCGTGACGCCCACATCCCCGCCCGTGATCAGGTAGCCGGCGATGAGGTAGACGACCGCGGGCAGGATGGAGATGAAGATCGAGACCAGCGCGAAGAACGTCTGGCCGCTCATCGTCAGGCGCACCTGCAGGTCGATCTGGCGGTCGTTCTCGGCGCGGTAGCGGCTCGACTCGTCGTCCTGGCGGCCGAACGCCTTGGCGAGCAGGATGCCCGAGACCGAGAGCGACTCCTGCGTGATGGCCGTCATGTCGCTCAGCGACTCCTGCGTCTTCGTGGCGATGCGCGCGCGCACCTGTCCGACGCGGCGCTGCAGCAGCACGAGCAGCGGCGTGAGCAGCACGGCGACGATCGTCAGCTGCCACGACAGGATGAGCATCGTCACGAGGCTCGCGATGACGGTGACGGTGTTCCCCACCACCGACGAGATCGTGCTCGAGAGCACGTTCGCGACGCCGCCGACGTCGTTCTGGAGCCGCGACTGGATGACGCCGGTCTTCGTGCGGGTGAAGAACGCGAGCTCCATGCTCTGCAGGCGCTCGAACAGCGCGTTGCGCAGCTCGCCCATCACGCGGTTGCCGACGCGGGAGGTGATCCACGTCTGCCAGACCCCGAGCAGGTTCGCGGCGACCAGCAGTCCCACCATCGAGCCGACCAGCACGAGCAGCAGGTCGAGGTCGGGGCCGCCCTGCGCGGGGAAGAGCGCCTCGTCGAACACGCGCTGCGTCAGCAGGGGCGGCAGCACCGAGATCGCGGCGACGAACAGCACGAGCACGATCGTGAGGACGAGCGCGGGCTTGTGGGGCGCGAAGAGCGCCATGATGCGCTTGCCGAGGAACGGCACCTGCGGCGCATCGGCGTTCGCCGCCTTCTGCGCCGCCTCGTCGCGCATCGCGATCCTGCCGCCGCGGCCACCGCCGCCACCCATCATGCTCATCGGGTCAACCGTAGCCCCGCGCGGTGGGGGTGAGCCGTGGGAGCCGGCTCGCGGGCGTGCGCGTCAGGCTCGGAAGCCGAGCCCCGCCTCGGCGAGCGCCTCCCGCAGGATCGCGACCGCCTTCGGCCCGACGCCGTGCACCGCGAGCAGCTCGGCCTCGCGCCACTGCGCGACCTGCTCGAGCGTCGTGACGCCCTGCGCGAGCAGCGCGCCCGTGGCGGGTCTGCCGATCCGAGGGAGTCCGCCGGTGGGATCGGGCGAGGGCTTCGACGGCATGCCGTCGATCATCCCGCATGCGACGAAGGGTGGTTCCTGAGCAACGAC
>NZ_BAAAKK010000005.1:521702-558658 GCF_039527715.1 Agrococcus citreus | reverse complement strand
TGATGCGGGGTGACTACTTGACGGTCACCGTCGCGCCGACCTCTTCGAGGTCAGCCTTTGCCTTCTCGGCGTCTTCCTTCTTGACACCCTCGAGCACTGCGGCGGGCGCGCCGTCGACGACGGCCTTCGCCTCGCCGAGACCGAGCGACGTCAGGGCGCGGACGACCTTGATGACCTGGATCTTCGAGGAACCGGCGGCCTCGAGCACGACGTCGAACTCCGTCTGCTCCTCGACCTCCTCGGCAGCAGCGGCGGCTGCGGGGGCAGCAGCGGCAGCAGCCGGGGCGGCGGCGGTGACCTCGAAGGTCTCCTCGAATGCCTTCACGAACTCGCTGAGCTCGATGAGGGTGAGCTCCTTGAACTGCTCGAGCAGCTCGTCAGTCGACAGCTTTGCCATCGTCTTCTCCTTGTTTCTGGTTCAGTCCGGGCCCTACTCGGCCGCGGACTCCTGCTTGGCCCGCAGCGCCTCGACCGTGCGAACGGCCTGTGCGAGCGGAGCGTTGAACATGTAGGCAGCGCCGAAGAGCGAGGCCTTGAAGGCACCTGCCAGCTTGGCCAGCAGCACCTCCCGAGACTCGAGATCGGCGAGCTTGTTGACGTCGTCGGCCGTGAGCGGGTTCCCGTCGAAGAAACCGTTCTTGACCACCAGCGCCGGGTTCGCCTTGGCGAAGGCACGCATCTCCTTCGCGACGGCGACAGGGTCGCCATGCACGAATGCGATCGCAGACGGGCCGGCAAGCGACTCGTCGAACGCCGTGATGCCGGCGTTGTTGGCTGCGATCTTGGTGAGCGTGTTCTTCACCACGGCGTACGTCGCGTGCTCACTGATCGATCGGCGCAGCGTCTTCAGCTGGCTGACCGTGAGACCGCGGTACTCGGTCAGCAGAACGGCGTTCGAGGTCTCGAAGAGGTTCGAGAGCTCGGCGACCGCAGCTTCCTTGTTCGCCATGGTGCTCCTTGCGTCGTTGCTGGCTTCCCTGGCTCGCGCATGAAAAAGAGCTCCGGCGCACGCGCACGGAGCTCGACCCTCGACGGGGTGTCACACCTGCGCGGGACGTCGCTCCTAGGCGAGCCTTCGGCTGCTGCACGCCCTTCCGAGCACGCACCAGCGACCAGCGGTCTTTGGTATGCGTTCAGACTAGGGCATGACGGATGCGCGGCGCAAGCTCGTCACGGAGCCTCCGCCACCACCGCGCTCGCGGCGGCCTCCGCGCTCGGCTGCTCGTCGGCATCCGGCTCGTGCCAGAGCGGCAGCCGCACGGTGAACGCGGTCCGTCCGGGCTCGCTCTCGAGATCGATCGTGCCGTGGTGCGCGTCGACGAGCGCTCGCACGATCGCGAGGCCGAGCCCCGAGGAGCCGGTCGCTCGCGAGCGCGACGCGTCACCCCGGGCGAAGCGCTCGAAGACGGTGCGCTGCTGCTCCTCCGGGATCCCGGGGCCCTCGTCGACGACCTCGACCACGGCATCCGCGCGCTCGGCACGGAGGGTGACGTCGATCGGGGTGCCCTCGGGCGTGTGCACGCGAGCGTTGGCGAGCAGGTTGGCGATCACCTGCTGGAGCCGCAGCGCGTCACCGGCGACCGTGACCGGCTCCTCGGGCAGCTCGAGCGCGATCGGATGCGACCGGCCCGCGGCCTGCGCGTCGGCCACCGCCTCGACGACGAGGAGCGAGAGATCGACCTCGGCGCGCTGCAGCTCGCGGCCCTCGTCGAGGCGCGCGAGCAGTAGCAGGTCGTCGACGAGCGCCTGCATCCGCACGGCTGCCGCCTCGATGCGCTCGAGCGACTCCCGCGAGTCGGGCCGCAGGTCGCCGTCGTGCTTGCGCGTGACCTCGGCGTAGCCGCGCACGGCGGCGAGCGGCGTGCGCAGCTCGTGCGAGGCATCCGCGACGAACTGGCGCACGCGCCGCTCGCTCGCGGAGCGCGCGTCGAACGCCTCCTGGATGTGGTTGAGCATGCGGTTCATGCTCTCCTGCACGCGCTCGACCTCCGACGCCGGCTCCTCGATCGCGACCCGGTTCGTCAGCTGCGCGTCGCCCGAGGCGAGCGGCAGCTGCGAGATGCGCTCGGTCGTGGCGATGACGGCGGTGAGCGGCCGCAGCGCTCGGCGGATGATCATGTCGCCGAGCATGAGCACGATCGTGACCGCCGCGAAGGCCGCGACGGCGATGACGAAGGCGAGCGCCGCGAGCGTCTGGTTCGTGTCGGAGAGCGAGAGCCCGACGATCACGCGCCGTTCGCCGACCTCGAGGGCGACGACCCGGTATGCGCCGTGCGTCGGGAGCGCCACGGTGGTCGCGGCGTCGCTCGGCACAGCGGCGACGACCGACCGATCGCGCTCGGCGAGCGCGAGCTGCTGACCCACCCGCGTCAGGATGAAGTCGCTCGACAGCGAGCCGTCTGACTCGATGGCGTAGAGCGTGCCCGAGTTGCCAGCGCGCGGATCGACCCGCGCGCCGCCGGCCTGCTCGACCTCGCGCGCCGTCTGCCCCGCGATCTCGTACAGCTGCTCGTCGACGCGCGTCTCGAGCACGACGCGCATGGTCATGACGCTCGCGATCGCGACCGCGGCGGTCAGCGCGGCGAAGAGCGTCACGACGACGACCAGCAGCCGTCGCCGCAGCGACCACGACGACGGGTTCTGGATGCGCCTGGCCTGCGTGCTCGGCGCGCTCGCGGGGGTCACAGGCGCCGGCCCCCGCGCGTCACTCGGCAGCGCGCAGCTGGTACCCCACGCCGCGGACCGTGTGGATCATGGGCGGGCCGAGCGTGTCGATCTTCTTGCGCAGGTACGAGATGTAGAGCTCGACGACGCTCGCGCGGCCGCCGAAGTCGTACGACCACACGCGGTCGAGGATCTGCGCCTTCGAGAGCACGCGCCGAGGGTTGCGCATGAGGTAGCGCAGCAGCTCGAACTCCGTCGCCGTGAGGTCGACCTGCTTGCCGCCGCGGCGCACCTCGTAGGAGTCCTCGTCCATCATCAGGTCGCCGACCCACAGCACACTCGACTCCTCGGCCGTCTGCGCGGTGCGGCGGATGAGGCCGCGGAGGCGCGCGACGACCTCCTCGAGGCCGAAGGGCTTCGTCACGTAGTCGTCGCCGCCAGCGGTGAGTCCCGCGACGCGGTCGTCGAGCGAATCCTTCGCCGTCAGGAAGAGCACGGGCACGTCGAAGCCGGCCGAGCGGAGGCGCTGGAGCACGGTGAGCCCGTCGATGTCGGGGAGCATGATGTCGAGCACGACGGCGTCGGGGCGGAACTCGCGCACGGCCTGCAGCGCCTGCTGGCCGTTCGCCGCGGTCTTCACGTCCCAGCCTTCGTACTTGAGGCCCATCGCGACGAGGTCGGCGAGGCTCTGCTCGTCGTCGACCACGACCACGCGGATGGGCGAGCCGTCCGGGCGGGTGAGGCGGGGCTGCGCACGCAGCTGCTGCTGGGCTGTATCGGTCATGCCATCCATTCGGCCAGAGTCGCCTGTGATTCCATCCAAGCAGAGTCTGTGCAGTTCCTGTGTGCTTGCCATCACGGCGTCGCGTGACAGCTGTCGTCACGGCGCGATCTTCACGCAGCGGTGCTCGGCAGCGCCCTCGTGAACACGCCCGTCTCGAGCCAGTGGCGCAGGCGATCCACCGAGACCCGGATGTAGTCGTCGGCCTGGGCGCGGAGGTCGGCGGTCGTCGTCACGAGCAGGCTGTTGGCGAGCAGCAGCTGGCGCGCGGCGATGAGCGCCTCGAAGTCGGCGGCGCCGATCGGCGGCAACGGTGCGAGCTCGGCGTAGCCCTCACGCATCGACTCCTCGAGCGAGCGATCGTCGGCGCGCAGGTAGAAGGCCGAGATCGCGAGGTCGAGCGCGGGCAGCCCGAGCCCGGCGTCGTCGAAGTCGAACACCGCGAGCCGACCCTCGTGCCACTTCAGGTTGCCGCCGTGCAGGTCGGCGTGCAGCGGCCGCAGCTCGGCGCCGCGATGCAGGCGCTCGAACACCTCCCCCGTGCGCGCTCGTGCCTCGTCGAGCACCGCTCGGTCGGCGGCCGACAGCCCGGGCGCACGGTCGAGCGCATCCTCATCGCCGAAGAGCGGGGTGTCGAACCGCGACAGCACGGCGCCCGGCGGGAGCGACCAGCCGGCCGCGTGCCCGTGCAGCGTCGCCATCGTGCGCCCGAGCGCCCGCGCCGCCTCCGGCACGAGCGCGTCGGCGTCGTCGCCCGCGAGCCAGCTCGCCGCCGTGACGAGCACCGACCGGCCGAGCACCGGCGCGTCGACCTCGACGAACCACCGCGCGTCGGGCGTGCGCAGCGGTTCGGGCACGACGACGTCGGTCTGCTCGGCGATCGCGCGCATCCACGACTGCTGCGCGACGACGTGCGCCGGGGTGCTGAGCGAGTTCGTACCGACCCGCAGCGCGAAGCGACGGCCGTCGCCCGCATCCACCGCGAACGTGGTGTTGAAGGCATGCAGGGCGAGGTCGATGCCCACCACCTCGAGCCCGAAGTCCCGCGCCGCGGCCAGCGCGAGGGGGCGCAGCGCCTCCACCTGCTCGGCCTCGCCGAGGTGCTCGTACTCGCCCACCATGCCCCCATCAGACCATGCCGCCGTCGGACAGGGCCGCCACCAGACCGGGTCGCCGTCGGGGCGGGCACCCGCAGCCGCCGCCGCTCGCGCGCCTCGCCGATCGGGCGCGCCGGGCGAGCCGCGTCGGCGCTGCGTGGGACGATGGAGCCATGCAGCTCCAGCTCGACATCTTCGGCGATCAGCCGACGGTGCTCGGGCACACCACCCGCATCGTGGCTCGCTCGAGCGACCGCATCGCGTGGCTGCGCGCCCGCTCGCAAGGCGTCACCGCGACCGACGCGGCGCGGCTCAGCACCTCGCACGCGGTGCTCGCCGTGGCCCGCGAGAAGATGGGCCTGCGCGGCTTCTCGGGCAACGCGTTCACCGACCACGGCCGCGCCCGCGAGCCGCACATCGCGAGCTGGGTGCACGACCACTTCTCGCTCGTGCCGTCGGATGCGCTGTTCCACTCGGTGCCCGACCGTCGCCACCTCGCCACCCCCGACTGCGTGAGCGACGACGGCAGCGTGCTCGCCGAGATCAAGACGACGTCGAAGGCGTTCGACCGGGTGCCGAAGCAGTACTTGCGGCAGATCTGGTGGCAGCAGTACGTGCTCGGCGCCGAGCGCACGCTCTTCGTCTGGGAGCAGCACAGCGAGTTCGTGCCCGTCGGCCCGCCCAAGCACGTGTGGGTCGAGCGCGACGAGGACGAGATCGCCATGCTCGTCGACCGCGCGGACCGGCTGCTCGAGCTCCTGCGCGGCTGATGCTGCTCGCCATCCACGGGCTGGGCTCCGACTCGGGCGCGATGCGCGCCTACCTCGAGGGCGCGGTGCCGGCTGGCGTCGGCGCGCTCGTGCCCGACCTCCGCGCGCACGGCTCGAGCACGCTCATCGGAGAGCCCGACGACTTCGCGCTCGAAACGCTCGCGGGCGAGGTCGCCGACGAGCTCGAGCGGGTGCGCATCCAGGTGGGCGACCTCTCCCCCGTCTCGATCGTGGGCGTCTCGCTCGGCGCGGCGCTCGCCGCGATCATCGCTTGCTCCGGCCGCTTCCCGCTCGACCGCGTGGCGCTCGTGCGGCCCGCCTTCACGACCGAGCCGCTGCCGGCCAACCTGGCGATCTTCCCCGTGCTCGGGCGGCTGCTCGACGAGCACCGGCCGCGGCGCGCGCTCGCCGAGCTGCATCGCTCCGGGGCGTGGCGGGCCATCGCGCACGAGTCGCTCGCGCACGCTCGCGGGCTCGAGGCGCAGCTGACCCAGCCGCTCGCGCGCGAGCGACGCATCCGGCTGCTCGAGATCCCCCGGAACGCCGGCTACCGCCCGGGCGAGCTGCGGATCCCGGCACCGAGCGTCGTGCTCGCGAGCCCGCGCGACCCGGTGCACCCCCTCCACGTCGCCGACGCGTGGCGCGCGGAGCTCGGCTGCCGGATGCTCGTCTCACCGGCGCGCGACGACGGCGAGGCTGCGATGTACGCGTGGTTCCGGCAGCAGCTGGGCAGCTTCCTCGTCGGCGTCCGCTAGCCGCGATCCACGAGCGCCCCCGTGCGTGCGGGCACGGCCGCGATCGTCGGCATCCGCGAAGGCGCGGAGTGCACGACGACCATCGCGAGCATCCACACGACCCCGAGGCCCGCGGCGACGTACTCGAGCGTCGAGCCGATGTCGGTGTTGCCGCGCGCGAGCGAGATGATCCCGCCGGTCGCGGCGATCACCCCCACCGAGATGCCGGCGGCGGTCGACAGCCGCGCGACCCAGCGGTCGCTCGCGGTCGCGAACTGCAGCATCGCCACGCAGCCCGCAGCGAACGCGAGCACCGCCGCGACGATGTGCACCCAGTCGCGCCACTGCGCCGCGTCGGTGAGCAACGAGGGGCAGCCGAGCGAGCACGGCACCGCGGCGGCGACGAGGAAGAGCCCGCCCGCGGCGACGAGCGACGCGGCCGGCGCCCAGCGCCGCAGCACCGGCAGCCGCGTGCGCACGTCGCGCACGACCACTCCGACGAGCAGGATGCCGCCCGCCACGAGCACGAAGCCCACTTGGAAGAGGCCGGCCGTCGGCATCGTGAGCGCGCCGAGCTCCGAGATGTAGAGGTACTGCCCCAGCTCGACGCGGGCCACGCCGATCACGATCGCGCCGGCGACGAGGCTCGCGACGGCGAGCGCTGCGACGACGGCGTCGGCGGTCCCTCGACCCTGGAGCACAAGAGCACTGTAGCCGCGCCGCCGTCGCACGCCGGGCGTCGTCACACGTCGTCATCCGGACATCCGCCCGTCATATGCGTGCGATAGCGTCGAAGCGACGCGGAGGGAAGTGCGATGCGAGCAGTGCTGGTGCGGGAGTTCGGGCCGACGGAGCGAGTGGAGGTCGGCGAGGCGGAGGCACCGCTCAAGCTCGGCACCGAGGTGCTCGTCGACGTGCACGCCGCCGGCATGAACCCGATCGACTTCAAGACCGTGATCGGCAAGGGCGCCGCGAAGGCCGTCGAGCCGCTGCTGCCCTGGATCCCGGGCGGCGATGTCGCCGGCGTGGTCGCGCAGGCGCCGTACGAGGCGCACGACCTGCAGCCGGGCGACGCGGTCTACGGCATCGTGAACCACTGGCGCACGCGCGGCTCCTTCGCCGAGCAGGCGGTCGTGCCGAGCCTCGCGCTCGCCCTCAAGCCCGAGTCGCTCAGCTTCGAGCAGGCCGCGGCCGTGCCGTGCGCGGGCCTGACGGCGTGGGATGCCGTGGTGCGCGTCGCGAAGGCGCGGGCCGGCCAGCGCATCCTCATCCACGCGGGCGCGGGCGGCGTGGGCCACTTCGCCGTGCAGTTCGCCAAGTACTTCGGCGCGCAGGTCGCGACGACCGTCTCGACCCGCAACGTCGACTTCGTCCGCTCCCTCGGTGCCGACGAGGTCGTCGACTACACGCAGGAGCGCTTCGAGGACGTGCTGCAGAAGGTCGACGTGGTCATCGACCTCGTCGGCAACGTCGCCGACGAGACGGGCACCCGCTCGCTCGACGTGCTGAAGCACGGCGGCCTCTACCTCAACGTGCCGACGGGATCGTGGCCGGAGTACGCATCCGCCGCCGCCGCCCGCGGCCTGCGCGCCTCGTCGGTCAAGGTCGAGGCCGACGGCTCGAACCTCGGCATCATCGGCCGCCTCATCGACGCCGGCGACGTGCGCGTCGAGGTGCAGCACACCTACCCGCTCGACCGCGTGCGCGAGGCGTTCTCGGTGCTGCAGGGCGGTCACGTGCGCGGCAAGCTCGTGCTCAAGGTGCGCTGAGTCACCGAAAGCCCGTCGGGCAGTGCAGGATGGTCGCATGAGCGACGCGAAGAAGCCGCTGCTGGAGGTCTCCGGACTCAAGGTGGAGTTCACGACCCAAGACGGCCTGGTCACCGCCGTGCACGAGGCGAACCTGACGCTCGCCGCGGGCGAGACGCTCGCGATCGTCGGCGAGTCCGGGTCCGGCAAGTCGACGACCGCGATGGCGATCATCGGCCTGCTGCCCGGCAACGGACGCGTGACTGCCGGCAGCATCAAGCTCGACGGCGAGGAGCTCGTCGGCGCGAGCGAGGGCGCCATGCGCAAGGTGCGCGGCCGCCGCATCGGCCTCGTGCCGCAGGACCCGATGTCGAACCTCAACCCCGTCGCCCGGATCGGCTCCCAGGTGGCAGAGACGCTGCTCGCGCACGGGCTCGCCGACCGCCGCAACGTCGACGCGAAGGTCGTCGAGACGCTCGAGGCCGCAGGCCTCCCCGACGCCGCCGAGCGTGCGAAGCAGTACCCGCACGAGTTCTCGGGCGGCATGCGGCAGCGCGCGCTCATCGCGATCGGGCTCGCGTGCCGTCCGCAGCTGCTCATCGCCGACGAGCCGACGAGCGCGCTCGACGTGACGGTGCAGCGCACGATCCTCGACCAGCTCGGCACGATGACGCACGAGCTCGGCACAGCCGTGCTCCTCATCACGCACGACCTCGGCCTCGCCGCCGAGCGCGCGCAGCAGGTCGTCGTCATGCACCGCGGCCGCGTCGTCGAGCAGGGGCCAGCGAAGCAGATCCTCGAGTCGCCGCAGCACCCCTACACGCAGTCGCTCGTGAAGGCCGCCCCGTCGGTGGCGATGGCCCGCCTGCGGCCCGAGGACTTCTCGCGCGACGGGCAGCCGGCGGTCGCCGCGCCCCGCAACGCATCCGACGTCATCGTCGAGTTCAAGGACGTCACGAAGCAGTTCCACGTGCGCGGGCGGCGCGAGCCGTTCACCGCCGTCGACAACATCAGCCTGCAGGTGCCGCGCGGCACGACCGTCTCGATCGTGGGCGAGTCGGGCTCGGGCAAGACGACCGCCGCGCGGATGCTGCTCAAGGCGATCGAGCCGACGAGCGGCTCGGTGCTCTTCGAGGGCAAGGACGTCTTCTCGCTCTCGCGCGACGAGCAGAAGGCATTTCGCCAGCGCGTCCAGCCGGTGTTCCAGGACCCGTACTCGTCGCTCAACCCGATGTTCACGATCGAGCGCATCATCGACGAGCCGCTCTCGTTCTACAACAAGGGCAATCGCGCCGAACGGCAGCGGCGCGTGCGCGAGCTGCTAGACCAGGTGGCGCTGCCGACCGACATGGCGCGCCGGTACCCCTCCGAGCTCTCGGGCGGGCAGCGGCAGCGTGTCGCGATCGCTCGCGCGCTCGCCCTCTCCCCCGACGTGATCGTGTGCGACGAGCCCGTCTCGGCGCTCGACGTGCTCGTGCAGGACCAGATCCTGCGGCTGCTCGGCGACCTGCAGCGCGAGCTGGGGCTCAGCTACCTGTTCATCTCGCACGACCTCGCCGTCGTGCGCCTCATCAGCGACTACGTCGCGGTGATGCAGAACGGCAGGCTCGTCGAGGCGGCGACGTCCGAGGAGATCTTCACGAACCCGCGCGACCCGTACACGCGCAAGCTGCTCGCCTCGATTCCCGGCAACGAGCTGAAGATCGCGAGCTGACCCTGAGTGGCGCCTCCCGCGCCTGACTGGCGCCTCCCGCACCTGAGTGGCGCCTCCCGCGCCTGAGTGGCGCCTCCCGCGCCTGAGTGGCGCCTCCCGCGCCTCAGTGGTCACTCCGACGCCTGAGTGGTGACTCCCGCGCGTCAGTGGCCACTCCCGCCCCTCAGTGGTCATTCCCGCGCCTCAGTGGGCACTCCCGCGCCTGAGTGGTCACTGGCACCGAGCGCTCACGGACTGGCAGGGATACCGCAGCGGACGGCCCGGAACATCACTCACCTTCCGCACTTCTCACTCACCTCCCGGATGCGTTGCCGGGAGTGACCACTCACACGCGAGAGGCGCCACTCACGCGCCCGAGCGACCACTCACCTTCGGACGTGACCAGTCACACGCGGAAGTGACCCCTCACTCCCCGGAGTGACCACTCACACCCCGGAGTGACCACTCACACGCGCGAGGCGCCACTCACACGCGCAAGGCGCCACTCACACGCGCAAGGCGCCACTCACACGCGGGAGGCGCCACTCAGGCTCAGGCGCCGCCACTCAGGCGCGCGAGGCGCCACTCACCCGCCTGCGGCGGCGCGGGTCAGCGCTTGCGGGTGCGGGGGTCCATCGCCTCGCGCAGAGACTCGCCGAGCAGGGTGAAGCCGAGGGCGGTGATCATGATGCAGATGCCGGGCAGGAACGCGAGCGAGGGGGCGATCGCCAGCTCCTGCTGCGCGTAGGTGAGCATGCGACCCCACTCGGCCGCCTCAGGGCGACCGCCGCCGAGACCGAGGAACGACAGGGCCGCCGCGTCGATGACCGCGGTGGCGAGCGTGAGCGTCGCCTGCACGATGACGGGCCCGACGGAGTTCGGCAGCAGGTGCGACATCGTGATGCGTCCGGTGCCGAGGCCGAGGGTGCGGGCCGCGAGCACGTAGTCGGACTCGCGCTGGCCGAGCATGGACGAGCGCAGCAGCCGCGCGAAGATCGGCACTTGCGCGACGCCGATGGCGATCATGATCGCGAGCGGGGTGCGGCCGAGCACGGCCGCGATCGAGACCGCGAGCAGCAGGTGCGGGACCGAGAGGAGGATGTCGACGACGCGCATGACGAGGGTGTCGACCCATCCGCCGAACGCGCCGGCGAGCGCGCCGAGCACCATGCCGCCGACCAGGCCGAAGAAGGTCGAGGCGATGCCGATGATGAGCGACGCCTGCGCACCCCAGATGAGCTTCGAGACGACGTCGCCGCCGAAGCGGTCGATGCCGAGCGGGAACTCGGGGATCTCGCCGATGCCGGGCAGCGACGTGGGCCGCAGGTACTCGCGGCCAGGCGTCGCGAGCTCCGGGTATGGCGCGAGCCAGGGCGCAAGGAGCGCGACGAGCACGAAGACCGCGATGACGATCGCGCCGATCCAGGCCGGCGGGCTGCGACGCACGCGCCGGAGCACGTCGCCCCAGAAGCTGCCGCCGCGACGGGACGCGGCCGCGTCGCCGCCCTCGGGGGTCGGGACGGTGGGCAGGGCCTCGGCGGCGCTCACTGGATCCTCACTCGGGGGTCGATGAAGCTGTACGAGATGTCGACGAGCAGGTTGATGAGCGCGTACGAGATCGCGATGAAGAGCACGAAGCCCTGCAGCACCGCGAAGTCGCGGGCGAAGATCGCATCCTTCATGAAGGCGCCGATGCCCGGGAACGCGAACACCGTCTCGGTGAGCACCGCGCCCGAGATGAGCAGTCCCGCCTGCAGGCCGATGGTCGTGACGACCGGCAGCATCGCGTTGCGGAGCACGAACCGGTTGCGGATCACCTCGCGCGAGACGCCCTTCGCGCGGCCGGTCCGCACGTAGTCGGCGTTGACGACCTCGAGCACCGAGGCGCGCGTGATGCGCACGATGATCGCGAGCGGGATGGTCGCGAGCGCGATGGCGGGCAGCAACAGGTGGATGAGGGCGTTGAGGGATGCGTCGAGCTCACCGGTGAGCAGGCCGTCGAGCACGAAGAAGCCCGTCACATGCGTCGCATCGATCTCGCGATCCTGCCTGCCCGTGGAGGGCAGCCATCCGAGCTGCACCGCGAAGACGTACTTGAGCATGAACGCGAGGAAGAAGACGGGGATCGTGATGCCGATGAGGCTGCCCGTGACCGACAGGTTGTCGATGATGCCGCCGTGGTGGCGAGCGGCCCAGTAGCCGAGCGGCACGCCGATGCCGACGGCGAGGATGAGCGCCACGATCGCGAGCTCGAAGGTCGCGGGGAAGCGGTTGACGAACTCCTCGAGCACGGGCCTGCGCGTCTCGATCGAGTTGCCGAAGTCGCCCTGCAGCAGCTTGCCGAGCCAGGTGATGTACTGCTCGGGCAGCGGCCGGTTGAAGCCGTAGGCCTCGTTGATGCGCTCGACCGCCTCGGGCGTCGCGCGCTCGCCGAGCAGCGCCGAGGCGGGGCCGCCGGGCAGCGACCGCACCCAGAAGAACAGCAGCACGGTCAGGCCGAACAGCGTCGGGATCAGCAGCAGCAGTCGTCTGCCGATGGTTCTCAGCACGTGGTCTCTCCGTCGGGGGCGGGCGTCGTGTGCGCGGCTGGCGCGGGCCGTTCGTGGCGGATGCCGCGGGCCGATCTCGGCCCGCGGCATCCGCTGCTGACGATCGAGGCTACTCGCTCAGCTCGATCATGTTGAACACCTCGTCGTTGACGGGGCTTGCCGGGTAGGAGGTGACGCGAGCGTCGAACGCCAGCGACGGCGCCGGGTGCGCGAGCGGCACGCCGGGCACGAACTGTGCGATCTGCTCGTTGATGTCCTGGTAGGCCGTGGCCGCCTCCTCGGGCTCTGCGATCTGCCGGGCCTCGCTCAGCGCGCTGAACAGCTCCGGGTTCTCGAAGCCCCACTCGTTGGAGTAGCCGTTGAAGAAGACGCCGACGAAGTTGTCGGTGTCGTTGTAGTCACCGGTCCAGCCGAGCAGGTGGATGCCGTGGTCCGCCCCGCCGCGCATGCGGTCGAGGTAGTCGGTCCACTCGTCCGAGACGGGGTTCACGGTGATGCCGACCTCGGAGAGCTGCGACGACAGCGCCGTGAAGATCTGCTCGGGGTTCGGCATGTACGGACGGGAGATGTTCACCGGGTAGTTGAACGTCAGCTCCAGGCCGTCGGCGAAGCCCGCCTCGGCGAGCAGCGCGCGAGCGGCGTCGGGGTCGTACGCGTAGTCGGTGACGTCCTCGTTGTAGCCGTTGACGACCGGCGGGATGAACTGCGACGCGACCTCGGTGCCCTCCGGGAGCACCTGCGTGACGAGCGACTCGCGGTCGATCGCGTGGGCGATCGCCTGGCGCACGCGCACGTCCTGCAGCTCGGGCACCGTCTGGTTGAAGCCGAGGTAGAGGATCGTGAACGGGTCGCGCTGCATGACGTTGAAGCCAGCGTCCTCGAGCGCAGCGGTGTCGGCCGGCGCGACGTAGTCGAAGCCGTCGATGTCGCCGGCCTCGAGCGCCTGGCGGCGCGCGGTCGGGTCGTCGATCGTGCGGAAGACGATCTCCTGGACCTGGCCCTGCTCGCCCCAGTAGTCGGCGTTGGCCGAGAGGACGACCTCGCTGCCGGGCGACCACGACTCGAACACGAACGGGCCGGTGCCCGTCGGGTGCGCCTCGCCGTACTCGCTGTACTCGGGTGCCTCCTCCGAGCCGCCGACGTCATCGGCGCCGTACTCCTCGAGGGCCGTCGGGCTCTGCATCGAGAAGGCGGGGAGGGAGAGGGATGCGACGAAGCCCGAGAAAGGACGCGTCAGGTTGACGGTCGCGGTCGACTCGTCGTCGGCCGAGCACGACGCGTAGAGCGCGTTCTCGTCGCCGGCGAAGCCGCCGTAGAGCGAGCCGTAGTAGTACGAGAGGCTCTCGGTCGCGGTGAGGCCGGTCCAGTTGTACCAGCGGTCGAAGTTCGCGCAGACGGCCTCGGCGTCGAAGGGGGTGCCGTCGTGGAACGTCACGTCGCTCTTCAGATCGAACGTGTAGGACAAGCCGTCCTCGCTCGTCTCCCAGCTCTCGGCGAGCAGCGGTGCGGGGTCGGCCGTGCCCGGCTCGACGCCGACGAGGCCCTCGAAGATCTGGCGCGAGATGCGGAAGGTCTCGCCGTCGGAGGCGAAGGCGGGGTCGAGGCCCGAGGGGTCGCTCGAGGCGCCGAAGACGAACGTCGAGTCGACGTCGCTCGCCGACGCGGCGGGGTCGCTCGCGGCGGGGTCGCCGGTGTCGCGCTGGCTCTGGCAGCCGGTGAGCACGATGGCGAGTGCTGCGCCTCCGGCGATGCCTGCAATGAGGCGCCGCCGCTGTGCGGAGTGGATCACGGTGCTGGACCTTTCCTTCTGGGACTGGGCGCACGCCGCGGCTCGGCCGTGAGGCTGCGTATGCACAACCTAGCGATACACAGGCGCTTCGGAGGTCACAGCAGGGTCACGATCCGGTCACGTGTGCTTGGGCGCGGACCTCGTCCTTGGGGACGAGATGCGGTCGGATGCGCTGTTCGCGCCGTTCGCGCAGCCCTAGCCTGACGCCATGGACTTGGACCAGAGCACCCGCATCGCCGCCCGCTGGTGGCCCGCGCCGATCGCCGCGATCGTGTTCGTCGCGACCCTGCTGACCCGCTTCAACGAGCCGCTCCTGATGCTCGCCCTGCTGGTGCTCTGCGTCGGCCTCGCGATGGCGCGCGCGACGCCGCTCGTCTCCTTCGGCGCGATCGCGATCGGCGCGCTCCTCGCTCCCCTCGCGGGATCGACCGAGACCGGGTGGTCCCTGCTCGCGCTCGCGCTGGCCGCCACGCTCATCGCGAGCTGGAGCGTCGAGCCGCTGCTGACTCGAGCGCTCCTCGGCGTCCCCGTGGCGGCGGTCGCAGCCGTCTCGATCGTGCTGCTCGGCATGCGCGCCGAATCCGGCATCGGCGTCGGGCACGTGGGTGCGGAGGGGATGCTCGGCTGGGTGCTCGCGCTCACCGCGTGGGGTGCGGTGGTCGGTGGTCGGGCGCTCCGCGACTTCGTGCGCGCCGAGCAGGCGAAGCAGCAGGCCGTCGCCCGCACGACCGTCGTGGAGTCGGAGCTGCGCGACGAGCGGCTGCGCGCCGATCTCACCTACGACTTCCACGACGTGATGGCGCACTCGCTCGCCGTGCTCGCCGCCCAGGCGGAGGGGCTGCGGCTGAGCCACCGGCAGCATCCGGAGCGGATCGATCCCGTGCTCACCACCATCAGCGACACGGCGCGACTCGCGCTCGTGGAGGTGCGGCAGCTGCTCGAGCGGGTCGACGACGACGCGCGCCGCCCGCAGCCGACGAGCGCCGACATCCCCGGCCTCGTCGCGCAGCTGCGCTCCGCCGGCCCGTCGGTGGTGCTGCACGATGTCGGCACCCACGGGCACCTGCCGCGGCTCGCCGACATCGCGGCGTACCGGATCGTGCAGGAGAGCCTGACGAACGCGCTCCGCCACGGCGGGGCCGACATCGAGGTGGTCGTCGCGCTGACCTGGACGGGACCGGGGCTGACGCTCGCGGTCTCCTCCCCCATCCGCGACCGCGGGGCGCTGCGACCGGCCGGCCGCGGCATCGCGGGCATGCTCGAGCGTGCCCGCCTCGCGGGCGGGTCGCTCGAGGTCGACGCCGACGGCGACCGCTTCGTCGTGAGCGCGCACCTGCCCTACGGCTCGGTGAGCGACGCCCCGACGGCCCCGCTCAGCGAGGATCAGCTGGCGACGCTGCCCGTCCAGCTCCCGCCGCGGCCGGAGGACGTCGTCGCGCCATGGATCGTCGAGGCGAGTCGGCGGCAGCAGGAGCGGCCGCCGCCCACCGGTGACTGGTCGCAGGCGACCACGGTCGACCTGACGCCCGCGGCCCCGCCCGGCGGGAGCATCCGCAACCCGATGGCTCCGCCGGAGCAAGCGTGATCCGACTGCTGCTCGTCGACGACCAGGAGCTGTTCCTCCAGGGGCTCTCGATGATCCTCGAGAGCCAGCACGGGATCGAGGTGGTCGGCACGGCGCTCGACGGCGAGCAGGCGATCGCCCGCACGCGCGAGCTGCGGCCCGACGTCGTCCTCATGGACATCCGCATGCCCGTGCTCGACGGCGTCGCCGCGACCGCGGCGATCCGGCGCGAGTCGGCCGAGCCGCCGCCGCACGTGATCGTGCTGACGACCATCCGCCAGGACCGCGCGGTGGTCGATGCGCTGCGCGCGGGAGCGAGCGGGTTCCTGCTGAAGGACGCCCGTCCCGAGTTCCTCGTGCAGTCGATCCGTGCGGTCGTCGACGGCCAGCAGGTCATCGCACCCGCGGAGACCTTCGACCTCCTGCGCGCGTTCGCCCCGGTGCGACCGGCGCCCGACACGAGCGTCCTGGAGGGCCTCACCGAGCGGGAGCGCGAGCTGTTCGCGCTGGCCGCCAGGGGCCTCTCGAACGCCGACATCGCGCAGCAGCTGTGGGTGGCGGAGACGACCGTCAAGACGCACATGCGGGCGATCCTCGCCAAGCTCGGCGTCGCCTCGCGGGTGCAGCTCATCGCGCTCGCCTACGAGCGGCGCCTCATCGAGGCGTGACCCCTCGCTGGGCGGAGCGCGGGCGGTCGTGGCCGAGCGTCGCCGCGAGTCCGGCGAGCACCATGAGCCCTCCACCGAGGGCCGCGCCGCTCACGCCCCGCGCGATCGACACGCGACCGGCCATGACGGCGCCTGCGGCCGCTTGCCCGAGCACCGTGATCGCGACGAGACCGCCGACGACGCGGCGCACCGCGTCGGGCTCCGGCGCGCCCGAGCGCGTCGGGCGCAGCGCGAAGCCGCCGCCCATCATCAGCAGCAGGTCGAAGACCGCGCCGCTGCCGATGCCGGTCGTGACGAGCTGCTTCGCCGCGCTCGGCTCGAGCAGGGCGGCGGCGAAGGCGAGCGGCGACCACGGCACCCACCGCGGCACGGGCAGCCCGGCACCGCGGCGGTGCGCAGCGAAGCCGTGGGCGGCGCCGACGATCGCGCCGGGCAGCAGCACGAAGGGGCCGGTGCGCCACGTGATTGTGCTCTCGCGACCGGCGATCAGCACCATCCACCCGCGCTGAGCGGCGGCCCAGCACAGGCCGGCGACGGCGCCGAGCGCGACCGCGCACCGCTCATCCGTGACCGCGTCGAGCCCGACGGCTCGCCCGAACCTCGGCTCGACCGGCGGCTGGGCCATGGCGCCTCCTCGATCGAGGGCACCGTACTGCGCGCGCGACGCGGGCGACAGCGGTCGATCGCACGAAGAAGCCCCGTGAGACGACGAGAGCCCCGCCGAAGCGGGGCTCTCGTGCTGACGATCGACTCAGAGCGTCGTGACGTCCACCGGGATGCCGGGGCCGAACGTGGTCGAGACGGTTGCCTTCTGGATGTAGCGGCCCTTCGACGACGACGGCTTGAGGCGCGAGACCTCGTCGAGCGCCGCGGTGATGTTGTCACCGAGCTGCTCGGGCGAGAACGACGCCTTGCCGACGATGAAGTGCACGTTGGCGTGCTTGTCGACGCGGAACTCGATGCGGCCGCCCTTGATGTCGGTCACGGCCTGCGCGACGTTCGGGGTGACGGTGCCGGTCTTCGGGTTCGGCATCAGGCCGCGCGGGCCGAGCACCTTGCCGAGACGACCGACCTTGCCCATGAGCTCCGGGCTCGCGACGGCGGCGTCGAAGTTCGTCCAGCCGGCGGCCACCTTCTCGATGAGGTCGTCGGAGCCGACCTCATCGGCGCCTGCGGCGATGGCGGCCTCGGCGGCCGGTCCCTGCGCGAAGACGATGACGCGAGCGGTCTTGCCGGTGCCGTGAGGAAGAGAAACGGTACCGCGGACCATCTGGTCAGCCTTGCGGGGGTCGACGCCGAGCTTGAGCGCGACCTCGACGGTCGAGTCCGTCTTCGTCGAGCCGGTCTCGCGAGCGAGGGCGACGGCCTCGATGGCCGTGTAGGACTTGTCGGCGTCGATCTTCGCCGCTGCGGCCTTGTAGGCCTTGGACTTCTGTGCCATGAGATCTCCTAGATCAGAGTTCGTGGTGCGCGCCTGGCCGGCGCTCCCACTGGTGAGCCGTGCGGCTCGGGTCTGCGCGAACGCAGGGTCGGGATCAGCCCTCGACCGTGATGCCCATGGAGCGGGCGGTGCCGGCGACGATCTTCTTCGCGCCCTCGATGTCGTTCGAGTTGAGGTCGGGCATCTTCTGCTCGGCGATCTCGGTGACCTGCGCCATGGTGAGCTTGCCGACCTTCGACGTGTGCGGGACTCCGGAGCCCTTCTTCACGCCAGCGGCCTTCTTGATGAGCTCTGCAGCCGGCGGGGTCTTGAGCACGAAGTCGAACGAGCGGTCCTCGTAGACGGTGATCTCGACCGGGATGACGTTGCCGCGCTGGTTCTCCGTCGCGGCGTTGTACGCCTTGCAGAACTCCATGATGTTGACGCCGTGCTGACCGAGCGCCGGTCCGACCGGCGGTGCGGGGTTGGCGGCGCCGGCCGAGATCTGCAGCTTGATCAGACCCGTGACCTTCTTCTTGGGTGCCATGTCTCTTCCTTCTTGGTGTGTTGCGGCGCTGGGCAGAGCCCGGCACCGCATCCAGTCCCTCTGGGACTAGAGCTTGCTGACCTGTCCGAAGCCGAGCTCGACAGGGGTCTCACGCTCGAACAGGCTGACGAGCACGGTGAGCTTGCGGCTCGCCGGCTGGATCTCGCTGATCGTGCCCGGGAAGCCCGCGAACGAGCCCTCGGTGATGGTGATGGTCTCGCCGACCTCGAAGTCGACCTCGACCGTGAGCTGCGTGGGCTGCTGCGCGGGCATCGACTTCTGCTGCTCGGCGAGCTGCTCGTCGGCGATCGGCTTCAGCATGGTGAACGCCTCATCGAAGCGCAGCGGCGCCGGGTTGTGGGCGTTGCCCACGAAGCCGGTGACGCCGGGCGTGTGGCGGACGACCGACCACGTGTCCTCGTCGAGCTCCATGCGGACGAGCACGTAGCCGGGCACGCGCACGCGGTTGACGCGCTTCGCCTGGCCGTTCTTCGTCTCGAGCACGTCCTCGGTCGGGACCTGGATCTCGTAGATGCCGTCGACCTGCATGTTCTCGGCACGCGAGGCGATGTTGGCCTTGACCTTCTTCTCGTAGCCGGCGTACGAGTGGATGACGTACCAGCGGCCCGGCTTCAGGCGCATCTCGCGCTTGAACTCCTCGTACGGGTCGGCCGTGGGCTCCTCGGGCTTCTCATCCGCGGGGACGAGGTCGTCGAGGGCCTTGTTCAGCTCGATATCGAGGTCGTTGACGTCAGACACAGTGCACCTTCTCCTTCAGATCTCGGATCGGGCTCAGCCGCCGAGGCCGAACATCGGCAGGTCGCCGAACACCCAGCCCACGAGCGAGCCGAACAGGAGGTCGAGGCCAGACACCAGGAGCATCATGAAGACGACGAACACGAGCACGACGAGCGTGTACCGGATCAGCTCCTTGCGGGTCGGGGTGACGACCTTGCGGAGCTCGACCAGGACTTCCTTGAGGAACGTCCACAGGCGCAGGAACGGGTTGCGAGATGCTGCCTCGCGGGTGCGGGGCGCCTCCTCGATCGCGTTCTCAGCCACGGTGACCCTTCGGTTTGTTCGGCCCGGCGTGTGCCAGGCCCGTCAGGCGCTCGTACGAGCGCCTCGAGCAGGGCGGACAGGACTCGAACCTGCAACCTGCGGTTTTGGAGACCGCTGCTCTACCAATTGAGCCACCGCCCTGGGCGGGTGGAGTGCCATGCGGTCGCATCGTGATTGCCCCTGGAGGCGTGCGACATCATGGCAGTTGTCAACCACCAAGGAGAGAGTCTACGACGACGTGGCACGCCCTGTCCACTTCGTCGCGCCGATCCCCGGATGCGGCGCGGCCTAGGCTTGGTGCCGTGAACCGCATCGCCGCGCGCATCGCCGCCATCAACGAATCCGCGACCCTCAAGGTCGACGCGAAGGCCAAGTCGCTGAAGGCGGCAGGCCGCGACGTCATCTCCTACGCCGCGGGCGAGCCCGACTTCGCCACGCCGCCGAACATCGTGGAGGCCGCGCAGCGGGCGCTCGCCGACTCGAAGAACTACCGCTACACGCCGGCCGCCGGCCTGCCGGAGCTGCGCGAGGCGGTCGCGGCGAAGACCCTGCGCGACTCGGGGCTCGAGGTGGAGCCGAGCCAGGTGCTCGTCACGAACGGCGGCAAGCAGTCGGTCTACCAGGCGTTCCAGACGATCCTCGACCCGGGCGACGAGGTGCTCGTGCCGACGCCCTACTGGACGACCTACCCGGAGGCGATCGCGCTGACCGGCGCGAGGCAGGTCGACGTCTTCGCGGGTGCGGACCAGGGCTACCTCGTCACGGTCGAGCAGCTCGAGGCCGCCCGCACCGACCGCACGAAGGCGCTCCTGATGGTGAGCCCGTCGAACCCGACCGGCGCCGTCTACCCCGCCGACCGCGTGCGGGAGATCGCCGAGTGGGCGGAGCGACAAGGCCTGTGGGTCGTGAGCGACGAGATCTACCAGAACCTCGTCTACGACGGCGAGCGCGCCGTCTCGGTGACGGAGGCCGTGCCGGCGCTCGCCGACCGCACGATCCTCGTGAACGGCGTCGCGAAGACCTACGCGATGACCGGCTGGCGCGTCGGCTGGATGGTCGGCCCCGCCGACGTCATCAAGGCCGCCGCCAACCTGCAGTCGCACCTGACGAGCAACGTCAACAACGTCGCCCAGCGCGGCGCGCTCGAGGCGCTCACCGGCCCGCAGGACGCGGTCGCCGACATGCTCGCGGCGTTCGACCGACGCCGGCAGACGATCGTCGCCGAGCTGTCGCGCATCCCCGGCGTCGCCGTGCCGACGCCGAAGGGCGCGTTCTACGTCTATGCGGATGTCTCGGGGCTGCTCGGCAAGGAGTGGGGCGGCGTGACGCCCACGTCGAGCCTGCAGCTCGCCGACCTCATGCTCGAGCAGGCCGAGGTCGCCGCCGTGCCCGGCGAGGCGTTCGGGCCCTCCGGCTACCTGCGGTTCTCCTACGCGCTCGGCGACGACGCGCTGCTGGAGGGCGTGCAGCGCCTGCAGCGGCTCTTCGGCACCGCGTAGGCCGCGCGCGTGGAGCTGGAGCGGGTCGACCCGACGCTGCGCGACGCCGTCACGCGGATGCGCGGCGTCGGCATCGAGCGCCGGCTCGGCCGGGCGATCGGCAGGGTCGCGCCGCGGCTCGTGCGATTCCCCCGCACCCCGGGCGTGCGGATCGCGAGCGCGCGCGTCGGCGGCGTGCGGGTGCGCACGTACCAGCCGGCCAGGTCTCGCACCGACGCGGTGCTGCTGTGGGTGCACGGGGGCGGCATGCTCATCGGCGCTCCGCACATCGACGACCAGCTGTGCACCGAGACGGCCGACCGACTGGGCCTGCGGATCGTGAGCGTCGACTACCGGCTCGCCCCCGAGCATCCCTTCCCCGCTCCGCTCGACGACTGCGCCCGGGTCTGGACGGGCCTCGTCGAGCGTGGCGAGCGACGCATCGCCATCGGCGGGCAGAGCGCGGGCGCAGGCCTCGCCGCGGCCCTCGCGCAGCGACTGCTCGACGAGGGCGGTCAGCAGCCGATCGCACAGCTGCTCCTCTGCCCCATGCTCGACGACCGCACGGCGGCCGACACGGCGCGCGACGGCGAGGAGCACCTCGTCTGGGACAACCGCAGCAACCGGCTCGGCTGGCGCTCGTTCCTCGGCCTCGAGCCGGGCGCAGCGACCGTGCCGGCGCATGCCGTGCCAGCACGCCGCGCCGACCTCGCGGGGCTCCCGCCCGCGTGGATCGGCGTCGGCGACATCGACCTCTTCCACGACGAGGACGTGGCGTACGCCGAGCGGCTGCGCGCCGCGGGCGTCGACGTCGATCTCGTCATCGTGCCCGGCGCCCCGCACGGGTTCGAGTCGATCGCGGCCGATGCCGAGCTCTCCCGCACGCATCGCGCCGCCGCGCAGGCCTGGCTCGCCACCCGCATCTGAGCGCATCCGTCGCGCCGTGCCGGATCCGCGGTGCGGAGCGGGGCGCGGTGCGCCACGCTAGGAGCATGCACCCCGAAGCGGCCGTCGTCGTCGACGGCCTGACCAAGCGCTACGGCGCTCGCACCGTCGTCGACGACGTCTCGTTCGCGATCGCCCAGGGCGAGACCTTCGCGCTCCTCGGCCCGAACGGGGCGGGCAAGTCGACGACCGTCGAGATGCTCGAGGGATTCCGCACGCCCACGAGCGGCACCGCGCGCGTCCTCGGCGTCGACCCGCAGCGCGGCGATCGCGGCTGGCGCAGCCGCATCGGCGTCGTGCTGCAGTCGAGCGGGCAGGCCGGGGTGCTCACGGTCCGCGAGATCCTCACGCACTTCGCGCGCGTCTTCCCCGACGCGCGCGACGTCGACGAGACGATCGCCGCCGTGGGCCTCACCGAGCACGCTCAGCGGCGCGTGAGCAAGCTCTCCGGCGGGCAGCAGCGGCGCGTCGACGTCGCGCTCGGCATCATGGGACGTCCGGAGGTGCTCTTCCTCGACGAGCCGACGACGGGCTTCGACCCGCAGGCCCGGCGGGCGTTCTGGGAGCTCATCCGTGGCGTCGCCGCAGACGGCACGACCATCCTGCTCACGACCCACTACCTCGACGAGGCGGAGCAGCTCGCCGACCGCGCCGGCATCATCGCCGGCGGCCGCTTGCTCGCGCTCGACGAGATCGGGCGCATCGGGGGCGCGGAGGCGCGCACGCCGATCGTGCGGTGGTCGGATGCGGCAGGTCGCCACGAGGTGCGCACGACCGAGCCGGCATCGTTCGTGCGCGGGCTGCGCGGCGAGCCCGTCGATCTCGAGATCGTGCGGCCGTCGCTCGAGGACATCTACCTCTCGATGATCGGCGAGGTCGAGGTCGACGACGCCGAGCTCGAGCTCGACGAGGTCGCGGCATGAGCGCCGTCGACACCGGCGAGGCCGGCCCGACGGGCGCCGACGGGCGCGTCGCGGTCGCGCGCCGCGGCATCCGCCCCGGGCACACCCTGCGCTGCGCCGCAGACCGCGTGCGGGTCGAGCTGCTGCAGTACCTGCGACGCAGCGATGCGCTCGTGTTCACCTTCCTCTTCCCGGTGCTGCTGTTCTCGATCTTCGCGAGCGCCTTCAGCGACGTGCCGCCGCTGCTGACGATGGACGGGCAGGAGGTGACCCAGCCGCACACCTACCTGCCCGCGATGCTCGCGGCAGGCGTCTTCCTGTCCGGAGTGCAGAACCTCGGCATCGAGATCGCCACCGAGCGCGCGAACGGCACGCTGCAGCGGCTCGCGGCGACGCCGCTGCCGGTGCTGTCGTACTTCCTCGGCAAGGTCGGCCAGCTGCTGCTCACCTCGCTCGCGCAAGCGGCGCTCCTGCTGACCGTGGCGACGACGGTGTTCGGGCTCGAGCTGCCGACCGACCCCGGCCGCTGGTTCACGCTCGCCTGGGTCTTCTTCGCCGCCCTCGTCTGCTTCGCCGTGCTCGGCGTCGCGGTCGCGCAGATCCCGCGCTCCGCGGCGTCTGCGTCGGCGGTCATCCTGCCGGTCGTCCTCGTGCTGCAGTTCATCTCGGGCATCTACCTGCCCTTCGCGATCCTGCCCGACTGGCTCCAGTCGATCGCGAACCTGCTCCCGCTCGCATGGGTCGGGCACGGGATGCGCGCGGCGCTCCTGCCCGACGTCGCGCGACAGCTCGAGGTGGGCGCGATGTGGGACCTGCAGACGGTCGCCCTCGTGCTGGGCGCGTGGGCGGTCGTGGGCACGGTGGTCGCCGCGCTGACGTTCCGCTGGATCAAGCGCGGCTGACGCCGGCGTGCCCGCGGTCGCATCCCAGACCCGTCGACTCGCAGATCTACACCCACCGGAGGCAGCATGATCGAGATCCTCAACGACGCCGAGCTCTCGCGCGCTCGGCGGGCCGGCGCGCTCGTCGCCGACATCCTGCAGTCGCTGCGAGCCCGCAGCGCTGTCGGCACCAACCTGCTCGAGATCGATCGCTGGGCGAAGGCGATGATCGAGGAGGCCGGCGCGGAGTCCTGCTACGTCGACTACGCGCCGTCGTTCGGTCGCGGGCCGTTCGGCCACCACATCTGCACGGGCATCAACGATGCCGTCCTCCACGGGCGGCCCCGCGATCAGCGGCTCGCCGACGGCGACCTGCTGACCCTCGACCTCGCCGTCTCGGTGGAGGGCATCGCGGCCGACGCCGCGATCAGCTTCGTCGTGGGCGATCGCCGACCGGCGGACAGCGTCGCCATGATCGAGGTGACCGAGCGGGCGCTCGAGGCCGGGATCGCAGCGGCGGTCCCCGGCAACCGGATCGGCGACATCTCGCACGCGATCGGCTCGGTGCTCGACGCAGCGGGCTACCCCATCAACATGGAGTTCGGCGGTCACGGCATCGGGTCGACGATGCACCAGGATCCGCACGTCGCGAACGCCGGTCGACCGGGCCGCGGCTACCGGCTCCGCCCGGGGCTGCTGCTCGCGCTCGAGCCGTGGATCATGGCCGACACCGACGAGCTCGTCGTCGACCCGGACGGCTGGACGCTCCGCAGCGCGACCGGCGCACGGACCGCGCACAGCGAGCACACCATCGCGATCACCGACGGCGCCGCCGAGATCCTGACGCAGCCGATGGGCCGGCTCGCCTGACGCGCTACACGTGCTGCGCGAACGCCCGGTAGCGCTCGAGCAGCACGGGCCAGTCGAGGCGCTTGGCGCGGCCGCCCCGGTTCGAGTCGCTCCATCCCGAGTGCGTGAGCCGCACCCGAGTGCCGCCCTGCGGGAGGTCGACGAACGTGACGTCGACGACGCTCGCGTCGCCCTCGTCGGACAGGCGGAGCGTGTGCGAGAAGCGCTCGCCCGGGACGGCATCCGTCACCTCGCCCCAGTCGACCTCGCGGCCGTCGCGGCCGTGCTCGACGATGCGGCCGCCCGCGTGCGGGTCGACCGCGATGCGGTCGAGGCCGGACCCGCTCGCCGTCGAGCCGGGCAGCCACCACTCGCCGAGCCCGTGCACGTACGCGTCCCACGCCCGAGCGCGGCTGACGGAGACCTCGAGCTCGAGCTCGATCGGCGACGAGCTGCCGGTCGGGTCGGGCGGTACCGCGTCGTGCACATCCATGCTGTCCCCCATCACCCGACTGTCCCACGACCGGGCGGCCGGATCAATCGTCGACTGGCACGAACCGCTCCTCGCCGTCGAGCTCCTCGAACAGCGTGAGCGTCAGCCCGGCGGGCGCCTCGAGCCGCGCGTTCCGCGAGCGCCACGGCGTCTCGACGGGCTCCGCGATGACCGTGGCGCCCGCCCCCTCGAGCCTCCTCGTCGAGCCGTCGGCGTCGTCGACCTCGAAGGCGACGCGGATGCGCGGGCTCGGTGCGCCACCCGCCTCGATGCGATCGATCATGCGCTTCTGCGCGGGATTGGCGAGCTCGAGCGTGGCCCTGCCGGCCTCGAGGATCGCCACCCGCGCGTCGCCGGCGCCTTCGAACGCCGCGATCTCGGGCAGCCCGAGCGCGTCGCGGTAGAAGGCGAGGGCCGCGTCGAAGTCGTCGACCTCGACGACGAGCCTGAGCTGCTTCGGAGGATGCGCCTGCTGCTGTGCCATGCGAGGGGCAACGCCGATCGCCGGCGCTGCATTTCGACGGCTAGAGCGAGAGCCCCACGAGCACGGGCTCTGGCACGAGGTGCACGCCGAACTGGTTCTCGACGCGTGCCTGCACGAACCGAGCGAGCTCGGCGATCTCCTCGCCCGTCGCGCCGCCCCGATTCGTCAGCGCGAGCGTGTGCTTCGTCGAGACGGCCGCGCGCGATCCGGGCAGCGAGAAGCCGCGGCCGATGCCGGCCTGCTCGATGAGCCACGCGGCAGAGAGCTTCACCCTCGGCACGCGCCGGTCGAACGACGGCAGCGCGGTGTCGGCGTCCAGCGGCAGCACGGTCGCGCGCGGCTCCGGCGCGGTCGACCACCGGGGCAGCTCCTTCGGCAGCGTCGCGGCGAAGCGGGCCGAGACGATCGGATTGGTGAAGAACGAGCCCGCGCTCACCGAGTCAGGGTCGTCCGAGAGCACCATGCCCTTCGAGTCGCGCAGCGCGAGCACCGAGCTGCGGACGTCCTCGAGCGGCACGCGCGTGCCGAGCTCGACGTCGAGCGCCGTGGCGAGCTGCTGGTACGCGATCGGCTGGCTCCGACCGTCGGGCGATCGGCGCAGGCGCAGGTCGACCGAGAGCACGACGCCGCGCAGCACCCCCTGCTTGATCGCGGAGTCGCGGTAGCCGAGGCGCAGCTCCGACGCCGGCACCTCGCGCACCGCGAGCTCGCCGTGCTCGTCGAGGCACAGCAGCTCGATCCCCTGGAGCGTCGCCGAGAGCTCTTGGCCGTAGGCGCCGATGTTCTGGATCGGCGCCGCGCCGACCGAGCCCGGCACGCCGCTGAGGGCCTCGATGCCCGTGAGCCCCTCGGCGACCGCGAGGGCGACGAGCGCATCCCACGACTCCCCCGCCTCCACGCGCAGCACGACGGCGTCGTCGAGCGGCGGCTCCTCGCCCGGCGGCCGGTGCGGCCGCTCCGCCGCAGGCAGCGTGCGGATGCCGCGCGTCGCGACCCGGAGCACGGTGCCCTCGTACCGCTCGTCGGAGGCGACGGTGTTCGAGCCGCCGCCGAGCAGCAGGTGCTCCTCGTCGCGCTCGAGCAGCTCGGCGTAGGCCGACACCACCTCGTCGCGCGTGGTCGCCTCGATCCAGCGATCGACGTCGCCGCCCACCCGCATGGTGGTCGCGTCGGCGAGCCGCCGCGCAGCGGTCATCGGCGCAGGGGTCATCGGCGCAGGGGTCATCGGTCGGTCGCCACGACGACCTGCGCCTTGCCGAGCACGGTCCTCTCGTCGACCGTCACCGTCAGATCGATGCGCGCGCTGCCCTCGTCGACCCGGCCGACCTTCGCGACCACGTGCAGGGCGGCGCCGGTCTCGGCGTCGACCACCACCGGGCGCGTGAACCGCACGGTGTAGTCGACGATGCGCGAGGGGCCCGCCCATTCGACGACCGGCTGCACGGCCGCGCCCATCGTGAGCATGCCGTGCGCGAGCACGCCGGGCAGCCCGACGCGCTCGGCGACGTCGTCGCGGTAGTGGATCGGGTTGAAGTCGCCGGAGGCGCCCGCGTAGCGCACGAGCGAGTCGCGCGTGAGGGTGAGGTCGCGCTCGGCGACCACCTGGCCGACCTCGAGCTCGCCGAGCTCCTGGTTCGCGCCCATCGGCTTCGCGTCCGTCATGTTCCCGTCCATCAGGCCTCCGCCCGCACCACGAGCGTCGAGGTGGCCGTGACGACGTGCATGCCGTCGAGGTCGGTGATGACGCTCTCGCTCGTCACCATGTCGTTGCCGCCGAGCGACTTCACGCTCGTGACCGTCAGCTGCGCGGTGAGCTCGTCGCCCGCGACGATCGGCCGGCTCGCGGTGAAGCGCTGGTCGCCGTGCACGACGCGCGAGAAGTCGACGCCGGCCGTCTCGTCCTCGAGCAGCTGCCGCAGCGTGAGCTCCTGGATGACGATCGGGAAGGTGGGCGGTGCGATGACGTCGGTGTGGCCGGCTGCGCGCGCAGCATCGACGTCGAGATGCTCCGGATGCGTCGCCTGCACGGCGCGCGCGAACTCGCGGACCTTCTCGCGACCGACGAGGTAGGGGGCCGTGGGCGGGTACTGCCGGCCCTGGATCTCGGGATTCACTGGCACGGAGCCAGTCTAGGCAGACGCGCGATCTCCCCAGAGTGCGGCGACGTGGCGGCTGTCGGTGCCGCAGCAGCCGCCGACGACCGCGAGGTTGGGCAGCAGCGCGCGCACCTGCTCGTGGCCTCGACGCAGCTCGTCGATGTCGCCGGGGTCGAGCTCGGTCGCCGCGTCGAGCTCGGCGTGGCTCTTCGTCGAGGCGTTGTAGCGCACCGCCGCGACGCGCTCGCGCCACGCGCCGCCGTCGAGGCCGCGCAGGATGTGCTGCGGATGCGCGCAGTTGAGCATGTAGTGCACGCTGTCGGTCTCGTCCTCCACGAGCCGGATCGCGTCGCCGAGCGGCATCCCGCCGCGCAGCCGCCCGTCGGTCTCGACGGTGAAGCCGATCGCGACCGGGAGCCCGTGGAAGAAGGCGGCCCTCGCGATGCCGATCGCCTCGCCCGGGTCGGAGAGCGTGAACGCGGTCACGAGGTCGACGCCGGCCTCGGCGAACGCGTCGAGCTGCCGCTCGTGATAGACCTGCGCGTCGTCGGGGTCGATCGGCGGCACGTCGGCGTAGGCATCCGCACGCGGCCCGACCGCGCCGCTGACGAGGACGTCGGCGACGTCGTCCCACGACTCCCGCAGCTCGCGGACGTGCCGCACCGCGGCGACGTTCACGTCGTAGAGCGAGCGCCGGTCGTCGCCGAGCCGCGCGCCCCAGTCGGGGTTCGCTCGCCACGTCGCGGTCTCGAGCAGCAGGCCCGCGCCGACCCTGGCCGCGATCGCGGCGTACGCCGCGTAGTAGTCGGCGAGCAGTGCCCTGCCGCGCTCGGAGCGCAGCAGCGGGTACGCCGCGAAGTGCGGCAGGTCGACGCCGCGGCGGAAGATGAGGTCGGTCTCGAGGCCGCCGTCGGTCACGAACGGATGCGCCGGCGTCGGCCAGTCGGGTCGGTGCGGCACCACGTGGTGGTGCACGGAGGGCTTCGTGGTGAACCCGGAGGTCATCGACCTCCGCTCGACGGTGGACATGCCCGTCTCCTCGCCTCGCTAGAGCAGGTGAGCCGCCTGCTCGACCGCAGGCTACTCGGGCGCTCCGAGCGCGTCCATGCCCCAGTTCGAGCACGAACAAGGGGACCGGATGATCCATCCGGTCCCCTTGCTGGCGGTAGCGAGGGCGGGGTTCGAACCCGCGACCTCACGATTATGAGTCGTGCGCTCTCACCAACTGAGCTACCCCGCCAGAACGCCCACCCAAGCACGAAGCATCAAGCGAACGCGAGCCCCGAGCGAGGATCGAACTCGCGACCCCTTCCTTACCATGGAAGTGCTCTACCGCTGAGCTATCGGGGCGATGCCGTTCACGGCAACCGGAATATCGTAGCACCGCCCGAGCGCCCTCCGCGCCGTCAGGCCTCGACCGCGTCAGCCTCGACGATCGCGGCGGCGCAGCGCTCGAGCACCTCGAGCACGTGCCGGACGACCGCTCGCTCGGCGACGTCGGAGCGCGCGAGCGCGCTCACCGTGCGCCCGGTCGGCAGACCCGACAGCGGCACGAGCGCGATGCCGCCGCCTCGCTGCGTGCTGAAGCGGGGCAGCATCCCGATGCCCAGCCCGGCGGCCACGAGCGCCTCGACCAGCCGGTTGTCGCGCACCCGCTGCACGATCGAGAACGACGCCGCGGCCGCCTGCTCGATCGCGATGCGCACGTCGTCGAACGGGTAGCCCTCCGGCACGCCGATCCACCGCTGCCCGGCGAGGTCGGCAGGTCGCACCGAGGCAGCCGCGGCGAGCGGGTGCGACAGCGGGAGGGCGATGTCGATCGGCTCCCGCAGCAGGTCGACGACGCGGAGCCCCCGCCAGCCGGGCAGCGGCGTCGGTGCCATGCGGTGACCGATGACGAGGTCGTGGTCGCGGGTGAGCGCCGCGTAGTCGGCCTCCGCGACGTCGTGGTCGTGCACCCGCACCTCGATGCCGTCGCCGAGCGCCGCGATGAGCGACGGCAGCAGCACGACGCCGGCGCTCGGCAGCACGGCGATGTCGATGCTGCCGCCGATGCCGCCGCGGAAGGCGGCGAGCCGAGCCTCGACCTGCGCGACCACGGCGGCCACCTCGATCGCGCCCGCTGCGAGCAGCCGGCCGGCCTCGGTGAGGCGCACGCCTCGGCCGACCGGCTCGGTGAGCGGCAGGCCGAGCGAGCGCTCGAGCAGGCGGATGCGCTGCGACACGGCCGACGGCGTCACGCGCGTCGCGCGCGCCACGGCCCCGAGGCTCCCGCGCTCGTCGAGCTCGCGGAGCAGAGCGAGATCGCGTAGTTCCATGCAGCAACGCTACACAGTCGATCCACGATTCATCGCTTGTGCTCCACGGTCTGGGACTGCTCTGCTCATGCGCATGACGACTCGAGAGCGACTGCTGGGCGTGCTGGTGGCCGTGCTGTGGGGCCTGAACTTCCTCGCCATCCACCTCTCGCTCGAGCAGTTCCCGCCGTTCTTCCTCGTGGCGCTGCGCTTCGCGCTCATCGCGCTGCCGACGATCCTGCTCGTGCCGCGGCCGCAGGTGCGGCTGCGCTGGCTGCTCGGCTACGGGCTCGGCTTCGGCACGCTGCAGTTCCTCTTCCTCTACTGGGCGATGGCCACGGGGCTGCCGGTCGGGCTCGCCTCGCTCGTGCTGCAGGCATCCGCGCCGTTCACCGTGCTCCTCGGCGCGACCGTGCTGCGCGAGCGGCTCGATCGCGCGCAGGTGGCGGGCATCCTGCTCGCCGTCGCGGGGCTCACCGCCATCGGCGCGCAGCAGCTCGGCACCGCGGCGCTGGGCCCGTTCCTGCTGGCGCTGCTCGCGGCCCTCGGCTGGGCGCTCGGCAACCTCTCGAGCCGGCTGGCGAAGCCGCCGAAGCCGCTGCACCTGACACTCTGGATGTCGGTGGTCCCGGTGCTGCCGATGCTCGCCGTCTCGCTCTGGGTCGAGGGACCGGAGCGGATCGCGCGGTCGCTCACAGCGCTCGACACGTCGACGGGCCTCTGGGCGCTCGGCGGCCTCGCCTACACGGTCGTGCTCGGCACCGTGGTCGGCAGCGGGATCTGGACCTGGCTGCTGAGCCGGCACCCGGCCGCGCGCGTCGCGCCCTTCTCGATGCTCGTGCCCGTCGTCGGCCTGGTGACCGCGTGGGTCGTGCTCGGCGAGACGCTGGCGGCGGTGGAGATCGCGGGCGCCGCCGTCGTCGTGCTGGGCGTGCTGCTCGGCTCCCGGGCCGTGCGCCACCCCCGCCGAGCGCCCGCCGCGCCCGCACCCGCCTTCGCACCCTTCGCACGACGCAAGCCCGCGAGCCTCGGCGGGCGGCCCCCGGTGACCGGGGACCGCGCGCGCCGCTGATCAGGCTTCGCGGGCGTGCGTCGTGCGTACCGTGCGGGTCAGTGCTCCGATGCCTTCTCGGCTCCGGCGCCGGTGAAGGAGCGCACCTCCATCTCGGCCTGCTTCGCCGCGTGGTCCGGCGACGGCTTCGACAGCAGCGTGCCGACGATGCCGAGCACGAACGCGAGCGGGATCGACACGATGCCGGGGTTCGCGAGCGGGAAGATCGCGAAGTCGGCGTCGGCGAAGATCGACGTCTCGCGCCCCGACACGACGGGCGAGAAGACGATGAGGAGCACGCACGAGGCGAGCCCGCCGTACATCGACCACAGCGCTCCGCCGGTGTTGAACCGGCGCCAGAACAGCGAGTAGATGATCGTCGGCAGGTTCGCGCTCGCCGCGACCGCGAACGCGAGCGCCACGAGGAACGCGACGTTCTGGTTCTGCGCCAGGATGCCGCCGAGGATCGCGATGATCCCGATGACGACGACCGTGATGCGCGCGACCTTCACCTCGGCACCCGGCTGCACGTCGCCGCGCTTGATGATGGATGCGTAGATGTCGTGCGCGAACGACGTCGCGGCGGTGATGGCGAGGCCCGCGACGACCGCGAGGATCGTCGCGAACGCGATCGCCGAGATGATCGCCATGAGCACCGGTCCGCCGAGCGCGAGCGCGAGCAGCGGGGCTGCCGAGTTCTCGCCACCGGGCGACTCGCGGATCGTCTCGGGACCCACGAGCGCACCGGCGCCGAAGCCGAGCACGAGCGTGAACAGGTAGAAGATGCCGATGAGCCAGATGGCCCAGACGACGCTGCGCCGCGCCTCCTTGGCGGACGGCACCGTGTAGAAGCGCATGAGCACGTGCGGCAGCCCAGCCGTGCCCAGCACGAGCGCGAGCCCGAGCGACAGGAAGTCGATCGGGTTCGTGTACTTGAGTCCCGGCGCGAGGATCGCCTCGCCCTCGGGCGACGCCTCGACGGCGCGCTGCAGCAGGGCGTTGAAGTCGAAGCCCACCAGGAACATCACCATGATCGTCATGATCCCGGCGCCGACGATGAGCAGCACCGCCTTGATGATCTGCACCCAGGTGGTGCCCTTCATGCCGCCGACGATGACGTAGACGATCATGAGCACGCCGACGACGGCGATGGTGATCGAGGTCGCGAGCGGCCCCTCGAAGCCCATCAGCAGGGCGACGAGACCGCCGGCGCCCGCCATCTGCGCGACGAGGTAGAAGAAGCACACCGCGAGCGTCGCGAGGGCCGCCGCCATGCGCACGGGACGCTGGCGGAGGCGGAAGCTCAGCACGTCGGCCATCGTGAACTTGCCGGTGTTGCGCAGCAGCTCGGCGACGAGCAGCAGCGCGACGAGCCACGCGACGAGGAAGCCGATGGAGTAGAGGAAGCCGTCGTAGCCGGCGACCGCGATCGCGCCGCAGATGCCGAGGAAGCTCGCGGCAGACAGGTAGTCGCCCGCGATCGCGACGCCGTTCTGCCGGCCCGAGAACGACCGGCCGGCAGCGTAGAACTCGTTCTCGGTCGCCTTGCGGCGCGAGACACGGAAGACGATGAAGAGCGTGACGGCGACGAAGATGCCGAACACGACCATGTTGATGACGGGATTGATCTCAGGCATCAGCGACTCCCTGCCGGCACGACCAGCTCCATCTGCTCGCGCAGCGGCTCGGCCTGGCGGTCGTAGACGCGGTTCGCCCAGCGGCTGTAGAGCATCGTGATCGTGAAGGTCGTGACGAACTGCGCGAGCCCGAACAGGAGCCCGACGTTGATGTAGCTGTCTCCGAGCCGGGTCGCGAAGAACTCGGGCGCGAAGCCCGCGATCAGCACGTACGCGAGGTACCAGGCGAGGAAGATGACCGTGAGCGGCACGATGAAGGTCATGAAGGTGCGCCGAAGGCGCTGGAACTCAGGCGAGCGCTGCATCTCGATGCTGCGCTCGGGGTCGAAGTCGGTCTCTGGCATGCGGCACGCTCCTCCCGGGCGCCACGCTGCGCCCGCCCCATCGAGGGGGTGCGATGAGCGTAATCGTTTTCGACCGTCTGCCGCGCAGATTCCGGCGCGCGTGTCGCGCGCCGCCCGGGCCGTCGTCAGAGGTCGCGCCCGGAGTCGGCCGGCTCCTCGCCCTTGAAGCGCACGACGTTCACGATCGCCGCTGCGAGCCCGCCCCACAGCACGGTCATCGCGACGACCATCATGACGATGGCTCCACCGGTCATCGGATCACCTCCTCGTCGTGCTCCGGCGCCTCCAGCGGCGTCGTCGACCTCCACTTCGGGATCGAGAGCAGGATGCCGGCGAGCAGGGCCGCCGCCGCGGTGCCCCAGCCGAAGACCGCGAGCATCCATCCGGGGAATCCGCCGTAGGGCTCCGAGACGGCCGTGATGAGCTCGAGCCCGAGCATCACCGCGAGCAGCGCCGGCGTGACGATCGTGACGAGCACGATCCACCACCTGCCGAGCTTGAGGGAGCCGTAGCGGCTCATGTGCTCGGCGAGCGAGGGGACCCGGCGGACGGCCCAGCCGACGGCGAGCATCGCGACGAGCGCGACGAGCAGGATGCCGAAGCGGTTGATGAAGTGGTCGGCGATGTCGAGCACGAGGATGCCGCTCGTGGTCGTGAAGAGCAGGATGCTGACGATCGCCATCGGGACGGTGACGACGAGCGTCGCCCCCACCCGGCCGAGCTCGAGCTTGTCGCGCACGGCCGAGATCACCACCTCGAGGATGCTCACGAGCGATGTGAAGCCGGCGAGCACGAGCGAGAGGAAGAACAGCATGCCCAGCAGCTCGCCGAACGGCGCCTGGGAGATGATCGCCGGGAAGGCGATGAAGGCGAGGCCGATGCCGTCGGCGACCACATCGGCGACGGCCGCGCCCGACGCCTGCGCGAGGAAGCCCAGCGCCGAGAAGACACCGATGCCCGCGAGCAGCTCGAAGCCGGAGTTGGCGAAGCCGACGACGAGGCCCGAGCCCGTCATGTCGATCTTCCGCCCGACGTACGAGGCGTACGTGATCATGATGCCGAAGCCGACCGAGAGCGAGAAGAAGATCTGCCCGAAGGCGCTCGCCCACACCGCCGGGTCGAGGAGCGCCGCCCAGTTCGGCGCGAAGAGCGACTGCAGGCCGTCGATCGCGCCGGGCAGCGCGAGCGCCTGCACGACGAGCGCGATGAACGCGATGAGGAGCACGGGGATGAAGACCACCGAGGTGGCGCCGATGCCGCGCTGCACGCCGAGGGCCATGACCGCGATCGCGACCACCCAGATGATGACCATCGGGATGAGCACGGCAGGCACGAAGTCGAGCGTGACCTCGTTCTCCGTGGCTCGCAGGAACTCGGTGAAGAAGAAGGCCTCCGGATCGTCGCCCCACGCCTGCGTGAAGGAGAAGCCGACGTACTGCACCGACCACGCGAGGATCGCCGCGTAGTAGACCGAGATCACGACGCAGATCGCCACCTGCCACCAGCCGATGAACTCCAGCCGACGGGACAGCCGCGCGAAGGACAGCGGGGCCGAGCCTCGCTGCGAATGGCCGATCGCGTAGTCGAGCAGCAGCAGCGGGATGCCGGCGGCGAGCAGGGCGACGAGGTACGGCAGGATGAACGCCCCGCCGCCGCCCTCGTACGCGACGTACGGGAAGCGCCAGATGTTGCCGAGCCCGACGGCGGAGCCGATGGCCGCCATGATGAAGACCGTCTTGTTGGAGAACCGGCCTCGGTCGATCGGCGCGCGCACCTGGGTCATGCCCCTACCGTGCCATGCCACCCGGCGTCGGGGGAACGGCCTACTTCACGGCCCCCGCCGTCAGGCCGCCGACGATGTACTTCTGCAGCCACAGGAACAGGGCCATGACCGGGATCGCGGCGAGCACGGCGCCGGCGGCGAAGATCGTGTAGTTCGTGCTCGTCTCCTCGGAGACGTAGCGGAACAGCCCGACGGCGAGGGTGAGCCGCTCCGGGCTCGTGAGGATGACCGAGGCGATCACGTAGTCGCTCGTCGTGCCGATGAAGGAGAGCAGGCCGATGACCGCCAGGATCGGGGCGACGAGTCGCAGGATGATCGTGAAGAAGATGCGCGCGTGCCCCGCGCCGTCGAGCTTGGCCGCCTCGTCGATCGACGCGGGCACCGTGTTGAAGAACCCGTACATGAGGTACGTGTTCACGCCGAGCGCTCCACCCAGGTAGACCATGATCAGGCCGATCTGCGTGTCGAGCCCGATGGCCGGGAACACCTCGCTGATGCCGCGCATGAGCAGGTAGATGGCGACGACCGCGAGCAGCTGCGGGAACATCTGCACGATGATGAGGCCGAGGAGGCCTGGCCGCCTGCCGGTGAACCGCATCCGACTGAAGGCGTAGGCCGCGAGCGCACCGAGGAAGACGGTGCCGAACGAGGTCGCGAGCCCGACGACGAGCGTGTTCGCGAACCAGGCGGCGTAGGGCCGGCGCGGGTCGCTCAGCAGGTCGACGTAGTTCTGCACCGAGAGCTGGCGGAAGAGCTCGTTCGATCCCGTGAGCGTGCCGCCCGGGTTGAACGACGCGCTCAGCACGTACACGAGCGGGAAGACGGCGAAGAGCACGACGGCGATGCCGACGAGGTGCCGCCAGCCCATCTCGCGGAGCCACTTCTTGAACGACATCCGCTCCACCGCGCGGGGCGGACGGCCCTCGGGGGCGGCGTCGTCGACGGGCAGGATCTCGGATCCTCTGGAGTTGCTCATCAGTTCAGGTCCTCCAGTGCCTTCGTCTGCCGGAACGCGATGGTCGAGACGGTGGCGACGATGATGAAGATGATGATCGACAGCGCGGCCGCGAGGCCGTAGTCGCGGGTGCCGTCCTGGAACGCCGTCTTGTAGACGAGCGTGATGAGCAGGTCGGTGTGGCCGACGTTCTCCTCCACGCCCTGCATGCGGGGTCCGCCGCGGGTGAGGAAGTAGATGGTGTTGAAGTTGTTGAAGTTGAACGCGAACGACGAGATCAGCAGCGGCGCGGTCGAGACCAGCAGCAGCGGGAACTTGATGCGGCCGAAGATCTGCCAGCCGGTCGCCCCGTCGACCGAGGCCGCCTCGGTGAGCTCCTCGGGGATCGACTGCAGCGCGCCCAGGCAGATGAGGAACATGTAGGGGAAGCCCAGCCACAGGTTCACGATCAGCACCGAGACCTTCGCGAGCACCGGATCGGTCAGCCACGGGATGTCGGCGGAGCCGAGGAACGTGTTGTTGATGTAGCCGAACTCGGTGTTGAGCAGTCCGAGCCACACGAGCGCGCCGAGGAACGACGGGAACGCGTACGGGAGGATCGAGAGCACCCGGTAGATCTGCTTCGAGCGCATGCGCGGGTCGTTGAGCGCGATCGCCAGGAAGAGGCCGAGGAAGAACGACATCGCGACCGACAGGATGGCGAAGCCGAAGGTCCACGCCAGCACGCCGAACAGCGCGCCGCCGTAGCTCGGGTTCTGGAACGGGTAGAGGAAGTTGTCGGCGCCGATGAAGATCTGCCAGCCGGTGCCGAGCCGCTGGCCGTCGGCCGTCTCGAACGCGCCGTTGCCGAGATCCTGGTAGACGGTGCCGGTGACGGTGTCGGTGACGGTGTCGGCGGCCTCGTCGTAGACGAAGGTCGACTGGTAGACGTAGCCGTTCGACGCGTCCGTCGTGCGGAGGAAGCCGTCGGCGAGGTCGTCCGACAGCGGCACCTGGAGCGCCGCCACCTCCTGCTGCCGCTGGAGGATGTCCTGCATGCCGAGGCTCGTCCAGCCCTCGAGCGCGGTCGGCCGCTCGCCGTCGAGCGTGACGGATGCCGGGTCGACCGGCTGCAGCGGCTCGTCCTGCGTGCCGACGAGCACCTGCCCGTCCGGCGCGGCGGCGAGCAGCCCGAGGCCGCCGGCGCCCTCGACGACGGTCACGCGGTACGCCGGCGATCCCTCGACGCGCAGCGTGTTCTGCTGCACGATCGACGAGATCGCGTCGTCCTTCGTCGAGTTGTGTCCGTCGCCGTAGTTCGTGAACGCGATGTAGAGCGAGTACACGATCACGAAGAGCTGGAAGATCGCGAGGAACACGAGTCCGGGCGTCAGGTACTTCGCCGGCAGCAGGCCGGGGCTGAGGTAGACCCAGTTCACGAGCAGCGTGGCAAGGAGCACGATGCCGGCGACGAGGTAGTCGCCCTGGAAGAACAGGATCGACATCGCGAAGACCGCGACGGCATCCACGAGCGCGAGCAGCACGATCTTGACCGCGATCACGCGCATGCTGGGCGGTTGGTGGTGGATGCCCCGCTTGGGAGCCCGCGCGCGGGCCTTCAGGGCTGACGTCGTCGTCACTCGTGACTCCTCTTCGCCTGTCTCAGGCGCGGACCGTGGGGATGAGACGGCGGCCG
>NZ_BAAAKK010000005.1:519573-521664 GCF_039527715.1 Agrococcus citreus | reverse complement strand
AGCCGTCGAGGGTGCTCTGGATCTTGTCCGCCATCGCGGTCCACAGCGCGGCGGGGTCGCCACCCTGGCCGCCGATGATCTGGGCCTCCGTGGTGCCCCAGTCGGTCCACAGCGCGTCCATCTCGGGGATGTTCGGCATCGGGACGCCCTCAGCGCCGACCGCGCCGAACGCCGCGACGTCCTCGTTCGACTGCGCCGCGTCGAAGGCCGACGACAGCGCGGGCGCGCGCTGGCCGGTCTCGAAGATGGCGGTCTGCGCCTCTTCGCCCGCGATGTACTCGGTGAGGAACTGGTTCGCCACGATCGGGTTGTTCGCGTAGGCCGAGACCATGAAGCCCTGCACGCCGACGAACGGCGTGGCGGGCTGGTCGCCGGCCGAGGGGATCTCGGAGATGCCGTACTCGACGCCCGCCTCCTGGAAGAACTCGAGGTTCCACGGGCCGGTGATCGTGTACGGGCTCGCGCCGGAGGCGAACTGCTCCTTCGCGATGTCCTGCGAGATGTTCAGGTTGATGATGCCCTGCTGGCCCCACTCCGCGAGCGCGGAGGCGAACTGCACGTTGCCCTCGTTGCCGAGCTGCAGGTCGTCGGGGTTGTAGGAGCCGTCGTCGTTCATGCCGAAGACCGGGCCGCCGAAGGATGCCTGCAGCGGGTACAGGTGGTACGGGTCGGCGTTGTTCGGGTCGATCCCGACGAGCAGCGGGAACTCCGCGTCACCGGCCGACACGGCCGCCTCGCCGGTCGACACGAGGTCGTCCCACGTGGCGGGGGCCTCGGGGGCGAGCGCGGTGTTGCGGACGAGCGCGAGGTTCTCGATCGACACGGGGACGCCGTAGACGGAGCCCTCGTAGGTCATGGCCTCGATCGAGACCTCTTCGAAGTCGCCGGCGATGTCGCCGAGCTCCACCGGCGCGATGACGCCGTTGGTCACGAGCTTGCCGATCCAGTCGTGCGCGCCGACGATGACGTCGGGACCCTCGCCCGAGGACGCCTGCGTCGTGAGGTCGTCGTCGATGTTCGCGAAGTCCTTGATGACGATCTCGACCGTCGTGCCGGTCTCCGCCTCGAACGCCGCGATGACGTCGGTGAGCGCGTCGTTGCGGTTCTGGTCCATCCAGATGACGAGCTCGCCGCCGCCCTCGGGCGCCGCCGCCGTCTCGGTCGCGGACGGCGCGGGGGTGCCGCCGCCGCCCGAGCATGCCGCGAGCGTGAGCGCGAGCGCCCCGACCCCGGCGACCTTCATGAGGCTGCTGTGCTTCATGGTGCCTTCCTTCAGCTTGAGGGGCTCATCCGCCGACGGCCATCGTCGGCCGAGCCCGGCTCATCGTGACCGTCAGGCCCGTCGCGCCGCAAGTCGCGCGCGGCTCGGCGGAGCGATCGTTGGCAAGTCGTGACCTTGGCGACGCTTGCGAACGATCAGGCGCATCCGAATAGCCTGGATCCATGACCGACGCTTCGACGCAGTCCGCGCCCGACGCCACCCGCATCGCGGCAGCCGCCCCTGACGGCAGCACCGCCGGCCGCGAGTGGTGGCGCTCCGCCGTGATCTACCAGATCTACCCGCGCTCGTTCGCCGATGCATCCGGCGACGGCATCGGCGACCTCGCCGGCATCGCCTCGAAGCTGCCGACGATCGCCGAGCTCGGCGTGGACGCCATCTGGCTCAGCCCGTTCTACCGCTCCCCGCAGAAGGACGCGGGCTACGACGTCGCCGACTACATGGACGTCGATCCGCTCTTCGGCACCCTCGACGACTTCGACCGGATGCTCGCGGAGGCGCACGGCCTCGGCCTGCGGGTGATCGTCGACCTCGTGCCGAACCACTCCTCAGACCAGCACGAGTGGTTCCAGGAGGCGCTCGCCGCGGGCCCCGGCAGCGAGGCCCGCTCGCGGTACATCTTCCGCGACGGCAAGGGCGACGCCGGCGAGCTGCCGCCGAACAACTGGCAGAGCGTGTTCGGCGGTCCCGCCTGGACCCGCGTGCCCGACGGCCAGTGGTACCTGCACCTGTTCGACACGTCGCAGCCCGACTTCGACTGGAACCACCCGGCGGTCGGCGACATGTTCGTCGAGGTGCTCCGCTTCTGGCTC
>NZ_BAAAKK010000005.1:407074-519534 GCF_039527715.1 Agrococcus citreus | reverse complement strand
AGGCCGAGGGCCTGCCCGACGTCGACGCGGAGCTCGTCGCAGCCGGCTCGATGGATTCGCCGTTCTTCGGCCAGGAGCGCGTGCACGAGATCTACCGCCGCTGGCACGACGTGCTCGCCGCGTACGACGGCGACCGCGTGCTGTGCGCCGAGGCGTGGGTGTCGCCGCTCGAGAAGATGGCTCGCTTCGTGCGTCCCGACGAGATGCACCAGGCCTTCAACTTCGTCTACCTCGAGACGCCGTGGGACGCGACGATGCTCCGCGAGGTGATCGACGACTCCATCTCGGCGTTCGGCGCGGTCGGCGCTCCCCCGACGTGGGTGCTCTCGAACCACGACACCATCCGCCACCGCACGCGGCTCGCGCTCGTGCCGCCGCCGCCCCACGGCGCCGGCATCGGCCCGACCTCCATCTCGAAGGCCGACCCGACCGTCTCGCTGCGCCGCGGCCGTGCCGCGACCGCGCTCATGCTCGCGCTCCCCGGCAGCGCGTACGTCTACCAGGGCGAGGAGCTCGGCCTCCCCGAGGTCACCGCGATCGAGCCGCACCAGCGCCAGGACCCGACCTTCGCCCGCACCGGTGGCGAGCTGTGGGGCCGCGACGGCTGCCGCGTGCCGATCCCGTGGGAGGCGGACGCCCCGGCCTACGGCTTCAGCGCCTCGGGCGAGACCTGGCTGCCGCAGCCGCCGCTGTGGGCGGCGCTCGCGCGCGACCGCCAGCAGGACGACCCCGGCTCGACCCTCGCGATGTACCGACGCGCGCTGCAGCTGCGGCGCGAGCTCGGTCTCGGCACGGGGACCCTCGAGTGGCTCGACGTCGGCCCGACCGCGCTCGCGTTCCGGAACGGCCCCGTGACGGTCGTCGCGAACCTCGGCCACGACGCGGTCGACGTGCCTCGCGGCGAGATCCTGCTCTCGTCGTCGCCGCTCGACTCCGCGTCGGTCTTCGCCGACGAGGTCGTCTGGGTCAGGACGGCGTAGCCGACCACGAGGAGAGGGCCACGCCTGTAGGCGTGGCCCTCTCCTCGTGGTGCTCGACTAGCGCGATTCGAGGTGCATCTCGCGCGACTGCAGCCAGACGACCGGGTCGAACGAGATGTAGTCGCTGTTCTTGAGCTCGAGGTGCAGGTGCGGGCCGGTCGAGCGGCCGGAGTTGCCCACCTGCCCGATGATCGTCGTGATGTCGACGACCTGGCCGACCTCGACCGTGATCGAGCCGGGCAGCATGTGGCCGTACCAGGACTGCACGAACTGGCCGTCGATGTTGTGGTCGATGAAGACCGAGTAGCCGCCGCCGCCGGGGTTGTTGCCCTGGAAGACCGCCGAGACGACGCCGTTCGCGATCGGTCGCACGTCGGTGCCGATGCCGGGGATGAAGTCGCTGCCGCCGTGGAAGCCGCCGGGCCGGTAGCCGAAGCCGCTCGACATCGGGACCTGGTCGAGGCTCGGGAAGGGGGTCTGCACGACGCCGGTCTGCAGCATCCCCCACACCTGCGGGAACGCGGGGTCGCCCGTGTACGACGGGCCGGCGACCTCGGAGTCGGCGACCGCCTGGTACGCGGCCAGCTCGCCCGGCGACATCCGCGCGGCCGCGATCTGGTCGTTGACGATGATGTCGTCGCGCTGGAAGTAGCCGGTGGTCTCGGCGTTGACGCCCTCGAGCGTCTGCACGCCCTCGCTCATCTGCGCGACCTCGGGGTCGATGCCGCCGGGCGACTGCACGGCCTGCGCCGGCAACGAGGTGACGACGACGAGCGAGCCGATGAACAGCAGCGCGCCGCCCGCGGTGATCTTCTGCGCGAGCTTGCGCGCGCCGTGCCGCACGGCCGTCGGCGGCGCGCTGGGCGCGGTGCGGATGACGCGGGGCGCGAGTGCGCGGGGTGCGCGGACGCCGGGGAGCTGGTCGCCGCCGTTGCCGAGCGAGGGCGCGTCGACCGTGATGAGCGGCGCGGTGAAGGTGGGCTCGGCGATCTGCACCGGAAGCTCGCGAGCGACCTGGGTCGCGGCGTCGCGCATCGCGCGTCGCGTCGTGTAGAGCTGCGCCGAGCCCTCGACGACGGTCACGCGCTCAGCCGCGCGCGCCTCGCTCGCGGTGAGCGCGATGGCCTCGGCGGCCCGCTCCTGCTGCCGTGCCGCGCGACGGGTGACCGTCTGCGACTGCAGGGGACGCGCATCGCCCTCCGGTGACGAGCGAAGTGCTCGTCGGGTGGGGTGCGTCACGCTGGAAGCCGTCCTGGGGGTCGAGGTCTCGGGGAGCGCGCAGTGCTCGGGGAGCCTTGCGGCTGCGCCGGGGTCGATGCTCGCACGAACCGGCGCCTCCGGGCAACGGCACGCGGTGGGCACGCCTGCTGCTCGGTACGATCTACAAATATAACGGATTGGTAACAGCGAGGCAAGGGGTCAGACATCTTGGGGCCGCAGGGGCGCCAGCAGCGCGGTCAGCTCGTCGGCGAGCGTCGGGTGCGCGGCGAGCAGGAAGGCCGAGCTCGCGGGCTCGCCCTCCCAGCCTCGGAGCGCGCCGCCCGCCTCCTCGACGAGCAGCGCTCCCGCGGCCATGTCCCATGGCTGCAGCCCTCGCTCGAAGTAGCCGTTCAGGCGCCCGCACGCGACCGAGGCGAGGTCGAGGGCGGCGGATCCGATGCGACGGATGTCGCGCACCGAGCCGATGAGCCCCTGCACCACCGCGGCCTGCCGCTCGCGGCGGCCGGCGTCGTACCCGAAGCCCGTGCCGACGAGCGCCATCGACGCAGGCACCGCATCCGCCACCCGGATCTCATGGCCGTCGAGCCGGGCACCGCCGCCGCGCAGGGCCTCGAACCGCTCCCCCGTCGCGCCGTTGACCACCACGCCCGAGAGGGCCCGCCACGTCGTCGGCTCGGGCTCGCCCTCGACGAGCGCGATCGAGACGGCATACGCCGGGATGTCGTAGAAGTAGTTGACCGTGCCGTCGATGGGGTCGATCACCCAGGTCAGGCCGGAGGTGCCAGCGACGCTCGCGCCCTCCTCGCCGAGGATGCCGTCGTCGGGCCGGGCGGCCAGGAGCCGCTCGACGACGAACCGCTCGACCTCGCGGTCGGCCTCGGTGACGATGTCGACGAGGCTCGACTTGCTCGCGGCGACGTCGACGCCCTCGTGGCGGCGGATGCGCGCGAGCTCTGCGGCTTCCACGGCGATGCCGACGACCAGGTCATGGAGCTCGCGCATGCCTCGAACCTATCGCGGGGCGGTGAGGCGCGGCGCGGGTGCGGGGGCACGCTGTGGGCCATGTATCCTTGACGACGGCCTGCGAAGGCCTCGGCGAGTTACCCAAGCGGCCAAAGGGATCTGACTGTAAATCAGACTGCTCAGCATTCGGGGGTTCGAATCCCTCACTCGCCACCGATCGGAGCCCCGTCCACGGACGGGGCTCTTCGCGTCTCCCGGCGCCCCGGGCTCGCTGCCCGCTCGGCCCCGCAGACCCGAGTTCGGCAGCCGGATCCGAGATCGCGGGTCCGCGTGGCGAACTGGGGTCCGCTTCGCGTGCGGATGGGGTCGGATGCTCCGAGCACCGGTGATCTAGGCTTGCGGCATGGCAGATTCCTCGTTCGATGTGGTCAGCAAGGTCGACAAGATGGAGGCCGAGAACGCGGTCAACCAGGCCCGCAAGGAGGTCGAGCAGCGCTACGACTTCAAGGGGGTCGGCGCCGACGTCTCGTGGAGCGGCGATGCCCTGCTGCTCAAGGCCTCCAGCGAGGAGCGCGTGAAGGCAGTGCTCGACGTCGTCCAGTCGAAGTTCGTGAAGCGCGGCATCGACCTCAAGATGCTCGACGCCGGCAAGCCCTACGCCTCCGGCAAGGAGTTCCGGATCGAGATCAGCCTGAAGGACGGCATCTCGAGCGAGGACGCCAAGAAGGTGACGAAGCTCGTGCGCGAGCAGGGGCCGAAGACCGTCAAGACGCAGATCCAGGGCGATGAGGTGCGCGTCACCTCGAAGAGCCGCGACGACCTGCAGGCCACGATCCAGCTGCTCAAGGGCGCAGACCTCGACATCGACCTCCAGTTCATCAACTTCCGCTGACGCCCCTCTTGTGGAGGTGACGCTGCCCCAGGCGATGGGCGCGCTCTGGATCGCCCTCGACGTCGCGCTGCGCCTGCTCGCCCTGGCCGTCATCCCCTACAACCGTCGGCCCGCGACGGCGATCGCGTGGCTGCTCATCGTCATGATCCAGCCGATCGCCGGATGGATCGTCTTCCTGCTGCTCGGCAACAACCGCGTCTCGCGCGGCCGCCACGCGAAGATGTCGGCGATCCAGGAGCTGATCGGCGAGAGCACCGTCACCATCGACGACGCCCCAGCGCCGACGGAGCGACCGGCCTGGTTGCCGGGCGTCCTCGAGCTCAACCGCTCGCTCGCGTCGATGCCGCACGTCGGTCCGGCGTCGGGCGTCGTCTGGGGCGAGTTCGACGCGCAGCTCGAGGCGATGGCGCGGCGCATCGACGAGGCCGAGCACTGGGTGCACGTCGAGTTCTACCTCATCGTCGCCTCCGAGCGCACCGAGCCGTTCTTCGCGGCGCTCGAGCGCGCGACCGCGCGCGGCGTCACGGTGCGCGTGCTCGTGGACCACCTCACGAGCGTGCGGTATCCGCGCCGCAAGCAGACGCTCGCGCGGCTGGACGCGATGGGCGCGGAGGTGTGCGACATGCTGCCGCTGCGCCCGTGGGCGGGCAAGTGGCAGCGGCCAGACCTCCGCAACCACCGCAAGCTCGTCGTGATCGACGGGCGCGTCGGCTTCACCGGGTCGCTCAACCTCGTCGACCCCTCGTACCTGCTGCGCAGCAACCTGCGGCGCGGGCTGCAGTGGCGCGACACCTGGGTCGAGCTCGTCGGCCCGCCGGTGCGCGCGCTCGACGTGCTCTTCTGGTCGGACTGGTGGGCCGAGACGAACGAGCTCGTCGAGCTCGCGACGACGGCGTCCGAGACCGAGGGCGACCTGCTGATGTCGGCGATCCCCTCCGGACCGGGCTTCGAGGGCGAGATCAACCTGCGGGTCTTCGTCGAGCTCGTGCACGCCGCCGAGGAGCGCATCACGATCGTGAGCCCGTACTTCGTGCCGGACGACGCGATGCGGTACGCGATCACGTCCGCGGCGATGCGCGGGGTCGAGGTGGAGCTGTTCGCGAGCGAGGTCGGCGACCAGTTCTGGACCTACCACGCGCAGCGCTCGTACTACGAGGAGCTGCTGCGGGCCGGCGTGCGGATCACGCTCTTCGCCAAGCCGACCGTGCTGCACTCGAAGTTCATGATCTTCGACGACCGGGTCTCGGTGATCGGCTCGTCGAACATCGACCTGCGCTCGTTCGGGCTCAACTACGAGGTGTCGATGCTCGTCGAGGGGACGTCGATGGTCGCGCAGCTCCACGGGATCGCGGAGGGGTACCGGCGGCAGTCGATCGAGCTCACCCTCGACGACTGGATGGGTCGGCACCGGGTCGCGCAGCTGTTCGACAGCATCGCTCGGCTCACCTCGGCGCTGCAGTAGCCGGCCGCCGACGCGGGCGCCCGCGGCCCTCCGCGGCTCAGCCGAGACTCAGGCGAGCAGCATCGAGAGCCCGACGACGAGCGCGAAGGCGATCACCACGATGCGCAGCAGCCACGACGGCACCCGCCGCGAGAGCCAGCCGCCCGCGAGGCCACCGAGGAGCGAGCCGCCGAGCATGACGGCGACGACGCCCCAGTGGACGAGGGGCGAGAACGCGAGGATGACCGCGCCCGTGCCGTTGATGACGGCCGCGACGACGTTCTTGAGCGCGTTGTGGTGCTGCAGCGAGTCGTGGATGAGCAGGCCGAGCATCGCGAGCATCATCACGCCGATACCGGCACCGAAGTAGCAGCCGTACACGCCGATGCCGACGAACGCGAGCCTCGCGGGCCATCCGCCCGTCGACTCGAGGTCGAAGGCGTCGTCGGCGCTCCGGCCGAGCATCCTCGCGATGAGCGGCTGCGCGGCGAACAGCGCCGCGGCGGCGAGCACGAGCCACGGCACGATCGCGGTGAAGGAGTCGGACGGGGTCAGCAGCAGCAGCACGGCGCCGATCGCGCCGCCGACCGCGGCGAACGGCGCGTTCGCGACGAAGCGGCGGCGCTGGCGACGCAGCTCCGCCCGGTAGCTCCACGCGCCGCCGATCGTGCCGAGCAGCAGCCCGATCGACGACGTCATGTTCGCCGCGAGCGGGCTCATGCCCGCCGCGAGCATCGCCGGGAAGGTGATGAGGGTGCCGCCCCCGGCGGCGGCGTTGATGGCCCCGGCAGCCACCGAGGCGAGCGCGATCAGCAGGTAGCCGGGCAGCTCCACGTCAGCGCTCGTCGCGCGAGACGCCGATCATCTCCTCGCGGTCGACCACCTTCACGCGCGCGCGGCCGTGCGGCGCGCCGAGCGCGATCTCGTGCTGGTCGAGCCGCACCCAGCCTTCGATGTCGGTCCACGCGACACCGCGCTCCGCGAGCAGGGAGGGCACCGCATCCGCGTCGTACGACTCGGGCGCCCACCACGAGTGTTCGTCGCCGAGCAGCTGCTCGATCGTCTCCTTCGCGTCGGACTTCGTGTGCCCGATGAGCCCGACCGGCCCGCGCTTGATCCACCCCGTCGCGTACATGCCCGGCATGGGCCGCGAGCCGTCCTGCACGCGACCGGCGATGTTGGGGATGACGCCGCGACGGTCGTCGAACGGCACATCGGCGAGCGGCGACGAGAAGTAGCCGACCGCGCGGTAGACCGCCTGCACGGGGATCTCGCGGTACTCCCCCGTGCCCTCGAGGCCCTCGGGCGTCGGGCGGGTGCGCTCGATGCGGAGCGCCTCGACGCGGCCCTCGCCGACGACCGCATCCGGGCGCGACCAGAAGTGCAGGTGCAGGCGGCGCGACGCCTGCCCGACCTCGCGCTGCCGCCACTGGTCGAGCACGCGCGAGATGACGAGGATCTGCTTGTTCTGCTTGAGCGTCTCCTCGTCGGGGTCGACGCCGAAGTCGTCGTCGTGGAGGATCATGTCGACGTCGCGCAGCTCGCCGAGCTCGCGCAGCTCGAGCGGCGTGAACTTCACGTGCAGCGGACCGCGACGGCCGAACACGTGCACGTCGGTGACCGGGGATGCCTCGAGGCCCGCGACGACGTTGTCGGGCACCTCGGTCGGCATGAGGTCGGCAGGGTGCTTCACGAGCATGCGGGCGACGTCGAGCGCGACGTTGCCGTTGCCGATCACCGCGATCTCCTTGGCCTCGAGCGGCCACTCGCGCGGCACGTCGGGGTGGCCGTCGTACCAGGAGACGAAGTCGGCGGCGCCGTAGGAGCCGTCGAGATCGACGCCGGGGATCTCGAGCGGCGCGTCCTTGGTGGCACCGGTCGCGAAGATGACGCCGTGGTAGAGCCGCTCGAGGTCGGCGATGGTGATGTCCTCGCCGAAGCGCACGTTGCCGAACAGCCGCACGACGCCCGACTCGAGCACCTCTCGGAGCGCCTGGATGATGCCCTTGATGCGCGGGTGGTCGGGAGCGACGCCGTAGCGGACGAGTCCGTAGGGTGCGGGCAGCTGCTCGAACAGGTCGATGAGCACGTCGCGCCCGGACTCGGCAGCCGACTTCTTCAAGATGTCGGCGGCGTAGATGCCGGCGGGTCCTGCGCCGACGACGGCGATGCGGAGCGGTGCGCTCACGGTTCTCCTCGGTTGCGGGGCGGCCTGGCCGCCGGGGCTTCGCTGACGGGTCAGCAGCGTTCGTCAGTGGTTCAACGGGTGCGCGAGACGACGTGCTCGGCGAACGTCTCGAGCCCGCGCAGGACGGTGCCGCGCGGCAGCGGGGCGAGCGCCTCGAGCGCGCGCTGCTGCCAGCGCTCCGCCTCGGCGATCGTCTCGTCGACGACCGGATGCGCGGCGAGCTCGGCGACGGCGGCCGACAGGTCGGCGTCGTCGCTCGGCGACGTGAGCCGAGCGCGCAGCCGGTTCGAGGCCTCGTCGTCGCGCTTCGCGAGCAGCAGCACAGGCAGCGTCGCCACGCCCGCGCGCACGTCGGTGCCCTGGTCCTTGCCCGTCTCCGGATCGGCCGAGAGGTCGATGACGTCGTCGACGATCTGGAAGGCCACCCCGATGCGCTCGCCGAAGAGCCGCAGCGGCTCGCGGTACGCGGCGTCGGCGCCGCTCACGACCGCCCCGAGCTCGGCCGCGGCCGCGATGAGCGAGCCGGTCTTGTCGGAGAGCACCTGCAGGTAGTGGGCGACGGGGTCGGTCTCGCCCGGACCGAGCGTCTCGTGCAGCTGGCCGAGGCACAGCCGCTCGAAGGTGCGCGCCTGGAGCATCGCGACCTCGCTGCCGAGCGGCGCCGCGATCTGGCCCGCGCGGGCGAAGAGCAGGTCGCCGGCGAGGATCGCGACGGAGTTGCCCCACACGGTGTGCGTCGACGGCACCCCGCGACGGGTCTCCGCCTCGTCCATCACGTCGTCGTGGTACAGGCTCGCGAGGTGCGTGATCTCCACCACCTCGGCGGCCGAGAGCACGTCGTCGTCGATGCCCGAGCCGAGGTGCGCGGTGAGCAGCAGCAGGAGCGGCCGCGCGCGCTTGCCGCCCGCCTCGAGCAGGTATCGCGTCACCGCATCCGCCACCGGGTCGGTCACGCGCAAGTGCTCGTCGAGGCGCAGCTCGAGCGCGTCGAGACCGTGGTCGACGCTGTCGACGACACGCAGGTCTGCGGGCGCCGCGAGGCGCGGCCCCCTGAGCCCGAAGGCCTCAGCGATCGACGCCATCGAGGCCCTGCTCCTCGGCGAGCGCGTGTCGAGCGATGCGCATCGCGCCTGTCTGGTCGGTGGGCTTGCGGCCGCGGTGCAGCGCGACGACGCCCATCGTGAGGTTGCGGTGCGCGACGCGCGTGAACCCGGCGGTGCGGATCCACTGCGACAGCGCCTGCTGGTCGGGCCACGAGCGGATCGACTCGACGAGGTAGCGGTAGGCCTCGGGGTTGGAGCTCGCGGCCTTCGCGACGCCCGGCAGCATCGTGCCGAGGTAGAGCTCGTAGCCCTTGCGCACGACGTTGACCGGCGGGTGCGAGAACTCGCACACGACGAGCCGGCCGCCGGGCTTGAGCACGCGCAGGAACTCGCTGAGCGCCGCGCGCGGGTGCTGCACGTTGCGCAGCCCGAACGAGATGGTCACCGCGTCGAACGAGTCGCCGTCGAACGGCAGCTCCTCGGCCGAGCCGTGCACGAACTCGACGTCGGCGTGCCGCTTGCGGCCCTCCTCGATCATGCCGTGGCTGATGTCGAGGGCTGTGACGAGCGCGCCCGCCTTCGCCATCGGCGCGGAGGATGCTCCGGTGCCGGCTGCGACGTCGAGGATCCGCTCACCAGGCTGCGGGCGCACGGCCCGCTGCATGTGGATGCGCCACAGTCGGTCGTTGCCGCCCGAGAGCAACGAGTTGAGGAGGTCGTAGCGCTTGGCCGTCGCGTCGAACATGCCCGCGACCTCGTCAGGGTCCTTCTGCATGTCTGCTCGGCTCACGTCCTCCATCCTAGGCGTCCCGGCGCGCGGCCCACCCGGCCGCCGTCCAGCCTGCCGCGGCGCCCCCAGCGCGGCGGCGTAGGCTGGCTCCCATGCCGGCCCTGCGGGCGCGCACCGAGCGCGCGGAGCTCGGACGCCTGCTGGAGCACGCCGACCCGCGCGCCCCGCTCGCCGTCCGACGCGGCGCCGACGGCATCGTCGGGCGGGGCGAGGCGCTCAGGCTCGAGTTCCACGGCCGCTCGCGGCTCAGGGATGCGGCGGATGCGTGGCGCGAGGTCGCGCGCGCCGCGCACGTCGAGGACGCAGTCGGGGTGCCGGGCACGGGACTGCTGGCGTTCGGCGCCTTCGCGTTCGACGACGAGTCGGCGTCCACGAGCGTGCTCATCGTGCCGCAGGTCGTCGTCGGCCGACGCGGCGACGACGAGTGGATCACCTGGATCGGCGACACCGGCCGCCTCCACCCCACGGCGATCGACGAGGTGCGGGTCGACCTCACCGACGGCGAGATCGGCGCCGACCGCTACCGCGCCATCATCGCCGCGGCGACCGACCGCATCCGCGCCGGCGACGCCGAGAAGGTCGTCGTCGCGCGCGACCGCGTGGGGCAGCTGCCGCCGGAGGGCGACATCCGCTCGGTCGTGGTCGGGCTGGGCCGCCGATACCCGGATGCGGTGGCCTACGCCGTCGACGGCGTGGTCGGCGCGAGCCCCGAGACGCTCATCGCGGCGCACCGTGGCCACTACTTCTCGCGCGTGCTCGCCGGCACCGCGGCTCGCGGCGCGACCCCGACGCTCGACGCCGAGATCGCCGAGGCGCTCGCGAGCGGCGACAAGGACGTGCGCGAGCACCGCTTCGCCGCCGACTCCGCGATCGAGGTGCTGCGCGAGCTCGCGCCCGACACCCGCGCCTCGGAGCCCTTCCCCCTGCGGCTGCCCAACCTTTGGCACCTCGCGACCGACATCACCGGCACGCTCGGCGACAGCTCGACCCTCGACGTGCTGGCCCTGCTGCACCCGACCGCGGCCGTCGCGGGCACGCCGCGCGCCGAGGCGCTCGCGATCATCCGCGAGCTCGAGGGCGTCGACCGGGGCCGCTACGCCGGACCGGTGGGCTGGATCGACGGCGAGGGCGGGGGCGAGTGGGTCATCGCGCTCCGCGGCGCCGAGATCGACTCGACGGGCCGCATCCGCGCGTTCGCCGGGGCAGGCGTCGTCGCGGGCTCCGACCCGCAGGCCGAGCTCGTCGAGACGGGCGTGAAGCTGCGCCCCATCTCCGACGCGCTCGCCGATCCGCTGCCGTAGCGCTGCTCGTCGGGCTTGCGTCAAGTGCACTTGACATGTAAAACTTCCTTGACAGAGCGGCAGTCGCCGCCACGACGAGAGGGATGAGCATGGCGCAGCACGAGGGATCGACGACCGGCACGACGGATGCGCGACCCAAGTGGGGCCGCTCGCGCTTCGGCGGCTCGGCGCTGCTCATCGCGGTGCCGCTCGGGCTCGTGCTCGCCGCCGCGGCCGGCGCGCTCGCCGGCTGGGCCGCCGGTGCCGCGGGGGCGGAGGTGCTGCTCGTGGCGGCGGTGTTCGCGCTCGCGACCGCGCTCCCGATGATCTCGGCGGTGTGGCTCGCTGTCGTCGACCGCTCGACGCTGCGAGGCGCGCTCGACCGCCCCGAGGAGTCGGTCGAGTCCTCCTGGTTCGACCGCGCATCCCAGGGCGCCTTCACCGACACGCTCACGCTCGCCGGGCTGGGCACCGCGGCGCTGTTCGTCTCCCGTGCGGAGGTGCCGGGCTCGTACACGCTGCTCGCGGTCGTCGTCGTCATGATGGCGAGCTTCGGCATCCGCTACCTCGTCGCCCGCAGGGGCTGAGCCGTGCAGAGCACGCTCGCCGAGCTGCGGCGGGAGCGCGGCTGGTCGCAGCAGCGCCTCGCCGACGAGCTGGGCGTCTCGCGGCAGACGGTGATCTCGATCGAGAAGGGCCGCTTCGACCCGAGCCTGCCGCTCGCCTTCCGCATCGCCGCGGCCTTCGACTGCCGCATCGAGGACGTCTTCACCCCCGACCCGGCCTGACCGGCGTCCCCAGCCGAGGCGATCCGGGCCGCCCGGCACAGGGCGAGGTGATCCGAGGCCGCTCGCCGCGGATCGCCTCGCCCTCCGACGCGACGACCGCTTCCCGGTCTACTTCCCGGTCTTCTTGCCCTTCCTAGCCTTCTTCCGGGCCTTCTTGGCAGCCTTCTTCCCGGCCTTCTTGCCCTTGCCGACCTTCTTCCCGGCCTTCTTGCCGGCCTTCTCCCCCGCCGGCTCGTCCAGCCCCTCGCCCTCCGAGCCACTCACCGCATCCGCCTCGACGACCGCGACATCGCCCGTCGCGATGAGCCGCTCCCGCTCCGTCGCGACGTCGAAGTCGGCGACGGGCCACTGCGGGTCGATGCCCTCGAGCGCTTCGATGAGCAGCTCGTGCACCGCGAGCCGCGCGAACCACTTGCGGTCGGCGGGCACGACGTGCCACGGCGCCGAGGCGCTCGCGGTGCGCTCGATCGCGATCTCGTACGCCTCCATGTAGGCGTCCCACTGCTCGCGCTCGTCGACGTCGCCGCCGCTGTACTTCCAGTGCTTCTCGGGCCGGTCGAGCCGCTCGAGGAGCCGCGCGCCCTGCTCGGCGCGCGAGATGTGCAGCATCACCTTGACGAGCGCGATGCCGCGCTCGGCGACCTGCTGCTCGAACTCGACGATGCGGCCGTAGCGCTCCTCGATGACCTCGGGCTTCGAGAGGCCGCGCACGCGGTGGATCAGCACGTCCTCGTAGTGCGAGCGGTCGAAGACGCCGATCATGCCGGGCTGCGGCAGCGCGCGCTCGATGCGCCAGAGGAAGTCGTGGCGGCGCTCCGCCGGCGTGGGCGCCTTGAACGCCGTGATCCGCACGCCCTGCGGGTCGACCTGCCCGACGACGTGGCGCATGATGCCGCCCTTGCCGGAGGTGTCCATGCCCTGCACCATCAGCAGCACCGAGCGGTCGCCGCCCGCGCGGCTCGCGGCGTAGAGCCGCTCCTGCATCTCGGCGAGCCGGTCGGCGCCGGCCGCGAGCGCCGCGGCTCCCGCGACCTTGTCGCCGACGAAGCCGGGGGTGGATGCGGGATCCACGTCGGCGAGGCGGACGGAGCGGGTGATGCGGAGCGCGTCGGTGATCGCTGTCATGCGCCGAGCGTAGCCCGGTGCCGCGGCGGCCGCCCAGGAGGCCGGTATCCCTCCGCTCAGGTCGCGCCCTGCACCCCGGATGTGCCGTGCACCCCGGGCGAGACGGCCCTGCCGAGCCTGCCGTGGCGCGGCGGCTCGAGCTTGTTCGACATGAGCGCGCTCGCCCACGCGAGCCGCGGGTCGGGGTCGACGATGAGTGTCTTCACGGCGAGCGTCGCGGGCAGCGCGAGGAGCGCGCCGACCGGCCCGAGCGCGAACGCCCACACGAGCAGCGACAGGAACGAGGTCGCGGGTGTGACACCGACCGCGTCGCCCGCGACCTTCGGCTGCACGAGCGACTGCATCACGAAGTTGATGACGCTGAAGAGGATCGCCGTCAGCAGCGCGTTGATGGGGCCGTTCGCGAGCAGGGCCATGAGCGTCGGCGGGATGACGCCGACGACGAAGCCGACGTTGGGGATGTAGTTGGTGACGAAGGCGAACACCGCCCAGACGAGCGCGAGCGGCACGCCGAGCGCCGTGAGCGCGACGAGGTCGAGCGCCGAGACGATGAGGCCGAAGAGCGTCGTGACGACCCAGTAGCGCTGCACGCCCGCCGCGAAGCGGTCGACGCCCCGCACGATCCCCGGGTGCGTGAGCGCGATGCGCTCGACCCGCTCGGGCAGGTGCATCGAGTCCCACGCGAGGAAGAAGACGACGACGGTGAGGGTCGCGAGGAACGCGAGCACCGTGCCGGCGTTCGACAGCACGCTCGTGAGGCCGCTCGCGATCGCGCTGGGGCTGAACGCGCTCTGCAGCTGGTGGAGCGCCTCGTCCTGCGAGATGCCGAACCCCTCGAGCCACGCCATCACGTTGCGGTACAGCGCGTTGAACTCCGGACCGTAGCCCGGCAGCTCCTGCACGAGCGACTGCACCGACCAGTAGATCGACCAGAAGAGCGCTGCGAGGAAGACGTAGACGGTGAGCAGCGCGGCGAGCGCGGCCACGATCTTCGGCGCGCCGAGCCGCAGCAGCCACTGCTGCAGCGGCATGACCGCGATCACGAGGTTGACGCCGAGGAAGATGGGCGCGACGAACGTCGCGACCTGGCTGAGCAGGATGAGCACGCCGATCGTGCCGATGATCGACAGCAGGATGATGAGCGTACGCGGCAGCATCCAGCGACGCTCGACCACCTCGGTCACCGACGGCACGGGAGGCAGCTCGCGCCGCCGCCACGGCCATCGCATCAGGCGTGCCTCGCCCGAGACTGCCGCTCGTCCGCCGCCTCGCGCCCCGTGAACCCGTCCATACCCTCGTTGACACCCAGCGCATCCGCGATCCGGTCGGCGAGCGCGGGCGGGAGCACCTTGATCGCCGGTACGAAGCGCACGAGCGGCGGCAGCGCGAGCAGCGAGCGCCGCGACTCGATGGCGGCGAGGATGCGCGTGGCCACGGTCGCCGACGAGAGGATCGGCAGCAGCGCCGGCACCTTCGTCGTGACGCCCGCGAACATGCCGGTGTCGATGTAGAACGGCGCGACGGTGAGCGTCGAGATGGGTGAGCCCTCCTTGCGCAGCTCGGCGCGCAGCGACTCCATGAACCCGACGGCGGCGAACTTCGAGGCGGCGTAGTCGGTCTGGCCGGCGACGCCGATGAACCCGGCGGCGCTCGCGACCGTGACGATGCGGCCCTTGCCCGCGTCGCGCATCGCGGGCAGCAGCGCGCGGGTGACGAGGATGGGTGCGATCGCGTTGACGCGCATGGTGCGCTCGATCTGCTGCGGCGAGAGCTCGGTGAGCGGCCGGCCGGAGACGACACCGGCGTTGTTCACGAGCACGTCGACGGTGCCGAGCATGAGCGTCTCGGCGGCGGCGAGCTCGATCGCGTCGCTGTCGGCGAGGTCGACGACGACCGCGGTGCCCCGCCCGCCGAGCGCGGTCGCCTCGTGCGCGACGCCGCGCGCCGCGTCGCCGTCTCGATCCCACAGCACGACGTGCGCGCCCTTGCGGGCGGCGCCGAGCGCGACCAGCCGGCCGATGCCGCTGCCGCCCCCGGTGATGACGATCGTCGTCCCCGGCGTGATCGACGCCATGCCGAGCGCGCCACGACGGGCCTCAGAGCGATTGCGCATGCGTCTCCCCTTCCAGCACTGCCTCGATGATGCCGGGTGTCGACTGCGAGAGCGCCCTCCGAAGGCCCGCGCGGTCGACGACCCGCTCGTAGGCCCAACCGTAGGCGGCGGCGAGCTGCTCGAGGTCGACGTCGTGCGGGGTTCGCTGCACGCGGGCGAAGTCGGCGGGATCGGCGCTGCCCGCGACCTCGAGCAGCTCGAAGAGCGAGCCGCCTCGGTCGTTGCCGACGATGATCTGCAGCTGCGGCCGCGGCTCCCCCGGCGGCACGTTCAGCCCGCCGGCGTCGTGCAGCAGGGCGAGGTCGCCGATGAGCAGCCGCGTGATCCCGCCGGCACCCTCGCGCTCGTGCACGATCGCGACTCCGGATGCGGTGCTGACGGTGCCGTCGATGCCCGCGAGACCGCGGTTGGCGCGCGCCGTGACGGCCTTGGGTCCGGCGAAGGCGTCGAGCTCGCGGATGAGCCGGGAGGCGGCGACGACCAGGCGGTCGTGCGGCCAGGTGCGGTCCCAGACGGCCGTGACGAGGTCGCGGCGGGAGATGCGGATGCGCCCCTCGGCGAGCTCGGCCCTCGCGTAGTCGGCGCGCGGCAGCCGCGAGTCGGGCCCGACCTCACGGTCGCGCTCGACCGCGAGCGCCCGGCCGGCCGCGATCCAGCGGTCGACCCATCCGCGGTCGGGCTCGTCGGCCTCGACCACGGCGATCCTGCCCGCGAGCACCGCTCCGGCTCCGGTGCCGCGCACGTTGTCCTGCTCGGCGCGGCCGATCGTCACGACCTCGACGTCGGGGCGACGGATGAGCCCCGTCACCGAACGCGCGAGCGTCGGGTGCCCGACGACGACGACGCGTCGCACCTCGTCGCCGAGCTGCGGGATGACGTCGCGGCCGTGCGGCACGAGCATCGGGCCGAAGCGCGCGCCCGAGGTGGGCTCGGCGATGAGCGGCGCGCCGATCGCCTCGGCGAGGTCGACGGCGGCCGGTCCGGCGTCGGCTCCGGCGATCACGACGGTGCGAGGCGCCGGCTCGAGCGTCGCCGTCGGCATCGGCGGCCGATCGACGCGCGCGACGGCGGGGCCGACCGCGGCGTCGCCGCCCGAGAGCGGCTCGCGGAAGGCGATGTTGAGCTGCACCGGGCCCGGCTCGGTGTGCGCTGCCATCGCCTCGCCCCCGGGCTCGCCCCGCCACCCGAGCGCCGCGCGCACGGCGGCGACCGCGTCGCCCTCGGGGTCGTGGAGCGCATCCGCCGACAGGTCGAGCACGACGCGCGCCGCATCGCCGAAGATGCCGGGCTGGTTGGCCGTCTGGTTCGCGCGGATCCCCTGCAGCTCGCTCGGCCGGTCCGCCGAGATGGCGATGAGCGGCACGTCGCTGTGGTGCGCCTCGAGCATGGCGGGGTGGAGGTTGGCGACGGCCGTGCCGCTCGTGACGACGATCGCGGCGGGCGCGCCGCTCTCGCGCGCCAGCCCGAGCGCGAGGAACGCGGCCGAGCGCTCGTCGATGCGCACGTGCAGCGCGACCGCGCCGTCGCGCGCGAGGCGAGCGGCGGCGAGCGCGATCGCCTGCGAGCGGGAGCCCGGCGAGACGACGATGTCGGCCACTCCGGCTGCCGCGAGCGCGGCGACCAGGCGGTCGGCGTACGGTGCGGCCTGGAGGGCCTCAGGCACGCGCGGCGTCGCCGTCGTCAGGCGCCCGGTGGCCCTGCCCGTCGGTGTCGTCGGCTGGGGGCTCGGGGGCAGAGTCGGGCTCGGGGTCGGGCTCCGGCTGGGTCCCGGGCTTCGTCGGTCGCACGATGTCGACCTCCTCGTCGAGCGCGGCGAGCTGCGCCTCGATCTCGGCGATGCGTCGGTCGGCCTCGTCGTCGCTCACGTCGGGCGAGCGCTTGAACGACGGGTCGTCGTCCGGCGCCATGGGCCTGCCACTCGACACGGGGCCCTTGCCCCAGGCGAGCCAGCCGATCGCGCCGAAGATCGGCACGACGACGATGAGCACGACCCAGAGCACCCGGTTGAGGCGACGGATGCGCCGGTCGTCCGTGACGGTGAGGTCGACGAGCGCGTACACCGTGACCACGAGGGCCAGGACTCCGCCTATGATCAACCACCGCATGCCCCTACCCTACGGGCCTTGGCTATGGGTCGCTCATAGACTTGGTACATGGCTCCCTCGATGCGCTACCTCGTGGTGCGCGCCCTGCTGTTCCTCGTGCCGTTCGCGGTCCTGATGATCGCGCAGGTGCCGTGGCTGCTGTCGCTGCTCGTCTCCATCGCGTTCGCCTTCGCGGCGAGCATCGTCTTCTTCGGCAAGCTCCGCCAGGAGGCGGCCGCCGATCTGCAGCGGATGCGCGAGGGCCGCAAGCGCGACGGCGCGGGCCCCGACGACGGCGACATCGAGGATGCGGCGCTCGACACGGCGGAGCCCTTCGATGGGCGCGAGCCGGCTGGGACCGTCGACGCTCCCGACGCCGCGCTGCCCGCCGACACCCGCGAGCCGGTCGCCGCCGACGGACCCGGTGTTGCGCACGACGCATCGCAGCCCGTCGATGCGCACGAGCCGGACGCGCGCCCCGACCGGGCCGAGCGGTCGGACGGCAGCACGCCCGACGAGCCGCACGCATCCCGCCCCTAGCCCTCACGCAGGGTGGTCACGACACGCCGCCTGTGCGCCGCGGGGTGGTCACGACACGCCGCCTGAGCACGCTCGACGACGGCGTGTCGTGACCACCCCGCGCAGGCGACGGACGCGCTCGCCGGCCCGGAGCCTTCGCCGGCCCGGAGCCTCCGCCGCCCGCCGTCCCGGCGCTCGACTCAGGCGCAGGGCTCCCAGGCGCGCTCGGCCGGCGGCTCGCTGCCGCGCGGGATGGGTGCGCTGCACTGCCAGTCGATGCCCGCCCAGGCAGTGGCGCGCGCACGCACGCCGACCTCGAGCTGCGTCGGCTCGCCCGTGCCGTCTCGCAGCACGCGCAGCGGCACGACGAACTCGACCGCGCTGTCTGGCCCGAGGTCGACCGTCGCCTGATCGCCGAGGCCGAGCAGCGCCCCCGATGGCACCGCGCACGCGCCCGTCGCCTGGCACGCCGTGGCGTGCGAGAGGGCGAGCGCCCTGGCTTCGTCGAGCACGCCGCCAGGCACGCGCCAGCGCGGAGGCTCTCGGGGCTGCGCCGTGCCCGGGTCGCCATCGACCACGACCGTCGCCGCCTCGACGGTCACGATGCCGTGCTCGAACGACTCGGTGCGGTACACGCCGGGGTAGAGCAGCGTGCCCTCCACGAGGTCGACCGATGCGCCGAGCTGCTCGGGCAGGGCACCGAGTCCAGCGCTGTCGAGCACCACGCGCTCCGCGACCGTCGTCGTCAAGCGCCACGAACCGCCGTCGCGCACCGCCTCCAAGCGGCGCTCGACGCGCTGCTCGCCGGCGCGGAACTGGACGACCACGGTCGCCGCATCGCCGTCGACCTCGACGCCCTCGACGCCGAGATCCTGGATGCCGACGGCGGCCACGAGCGCCGCGTCGCCGAGGAGCGGCGCGGGGCCGTCGACCGGGACCATCGCCGTGGCCGCATCGCCTCCGCCCTCGGAGATCGCCCCCAGGTACTCGAGCGCGGCGGCGGTCAGCGCGCCGGCCGCGGCGGCGTCGGCGTCGCGCTGCACCGCCTGGACGATCGCCGCCGTCGAGCCGCCGATGACGACGAGCGCGGCGAGGACCGCGCCGGCGACGCGCCTGCGCCGCTTCGCCGTCCGCGCCGGACGCTCCGCGGAGCTCGCTCGCTCGGGCGGCATCGCGAACTCCGGCATCGGCGTCGGCACGCATCCATCATCGTCCACCGGCGCCGGTCGGGCCCGCGCCGCTCGCTCAGGCGGCGGGCAGGAATCCCCCCGGGCCGCCCCAGATGGCGACCGCGAGGCCGACGCCGTAGAGCAGCGCCGACATGCCGGTGAGGCCGAGCGCGGTGATGAGGTCGCGCGGCGAGCGCGACAGCACCACGATGACCATCGCCGGCCCCGCGAGCAGCAGCACGGCGAAGACGGCGACGCCGTAGGCGAGCGCGTACGAGAAGACCCAGAGGATGCCGAACGGCACGAGCATGAGCAGCACGTAGAGGGCCTTCGACGCGCGGCGGCCGATGAGGGTCGGCAGGCTGCGCTTGCCGGCGGCGCGGTCGGTGTCGATGTCGCGCAGGTTGTTCGTGAGCATGAGCGCCGCCGAGAAGCAGCCGATCGCGATGCCGAGCGCGATCGAGTCCTCGGTGATGCGACCGATGATCGCGTAGGTCGTGCCGATCACGGCGACGGGCCCGAAGAACAGGAACGACATCACCTCGCCGAGCGCGAGGTAGCCGTACGGGCGCTTGCCGCCCGTGTAGGTCCAGGCGGCGACGATGCACACGACGCCGACGAGCAGGAGCCACCAGCGCCCCGACAGCAGCACGACGGCGAGCCCTGCGAGCGCGCCCGCGGCGAGGAAGCCGATCGCGACGTTGCGCACGGCTCGCGGCTCGGCCTTGCCCGCGCCGACCAGGCGACCGGGGCCGACGCGCACCGCATCCGTGCCCTTGACGCCGTCGGAGTAGTCGTTCGCGAAGTTGACGCCGACCTGCATGCACAGGGCGAGCGCGAGGCACGCGAGCGCGATGCCCAAGTGGTAGCCCTCGGCGTTGAACGCCGCCGCCGTGCCGAGCGCCACCGGGGCGACCGCCATGCCGAGCGTGCGGGGGCGTGCGGCGGCGATCCAGTCGCGCCAGGTCGCCGGGCTGGGCGCGCTGCCGTCGAGCTGCGCGCGTCGTGCGGGGTTGCCGGAGCGGGGAGAAGCCATCCCCTCGATGGTACTTCGGCCGCGCGGATGCGACGGATGCGCTGCGCTCGCCGGACCCATTCCACCCACCCGGACCCGGTGCACGAGGTCCCGCTGGGTGGAAGGGGTCCGCGAAGACGGCGGGCCGGCGGGCGGGCCGATCGTCAGCCGAAGATGCCGCGGCGGCGCTCCTGCGTGCGGTTCGCGACGAGCCGGCTCAAGCGCTTGCGGTCCGGCTTGCCGGATGCGGTGGTCGGCATCACCGAGACCGTCACGAGGTGGTTGGGACGAGCCGGCTTGCCGAGCGCGTTCGCGACGGCGGCCCGGATCTCGGCGAGCGATGGCTTGAGCGTCGTCACGACCGCCGGCACCTCGCCCCACTCGGGGTGCGGCGCCGACACCACGACCGCATCGGGCGCGAACGTCTGCACGACGTGCTCGACGGCAGCGAGCGAGACCTTGATGCCCCCCGAGTTGATGACGTCGTCGATGCGGCCGGAGACCTGCAGCGTGCCGCCGAGCAGCGAGCCGGCGTCGCCGGTGCGGTACCACCGGGTGCCCGTGCCGACGGTGATGAACCGCTGCGCGGTGAGCTCGGGATCGTCGTAGCCGTCGGCGAGCTGCGGGCCCGAGATCTCGATCTGGTCGGTGAGGCGCACCTTGACGTCGCGCAGCGGTCGACCGTCCCAGACGCATCCGCCGACCGTCTCGGTCGCGCCGTACGTGCGGGTGATGCGCCAGCCGAGCCGGGCCGCTCGCTCGATGAGCCCGAGCGGGGCACGCTGACCGCCGAGCAGGATGCGGTCGAGCCGTGCGATCGGGCCGATGAACGAGCGGTCGAGCTGCGCGGCGTCGACGAGCCGGGCGAGCTGCGTGGGCACGAGCGAGGTGTACTTGCGGTCGTGCTCGAGGCTCAGCACGGCCTCGCGGAAGGCCTCGGCCGTGAACGCGCCCGCGGTGCGCACGAGCGGCGCCCCCGAGACCGCGTTGCGCCACATGACGTTCTTGCCGGCGATGTACTGCTCGGGCAGCGCGAGCACCCACTGGCCGGCGCCGCCGAGTCGATCGATCGCGGCGGCGGTCGAGGCGGCGATCGCCTCCTCCGAGATGATCACCCGCTTGGGCACGCCGCTCGAACCGCTCGTCTCGACGACGATCGTCATGTGCGCTCCCCTCGCTGCGGTCGTGCTCGTCTCAGTACTGCCACGGGAAGGGCGACCAGTCGGGCTCGCGCTTCTCGAGGAACGCGTCGCGCCCCTCGACGGCCTCGTCGGTGCCGTACGCGAGCCGGGTCGCCTCCCCCGCGAAGATCTGCTGCCCCACGAGGCCGTCGTCGACCGCGTTGAAGGCGAACTTCAGCATCCGGATGGCCGTCGGGCTCTTCGTGAGGATCTCGCGCGCCCAGTCGATCGCGGTCGACTCGAGCTCGGCGTGCGGCACGGCGGCGTTGATCGCGCCCGCCGCGAGCGCGCGCTCGGCGCTGTACTCGCGGGCGAGGAAGAAGACCTCGCGCGCGAACTTCTGCCCCGTCTGCCGCGCCATGTAGGCGGAGCCGTAGCCGGCGTCGAACGAGCCGACATCGGCGTCGGTCTGCTTGAAGCGGCCGTGCTCGGCGCTCGCGATCGTCAGGTCGCACACGACGTGCAGCGAGTGGCCGCCGCCGGCCGCCCAGCCGGGCACGACGGCGATGACGACCTTCGGCATGAAGCGGATGAGCCGCTGCACCTCGAGGATGTGCAGCCGGCCGGAGCGCGCGGGATCGATCGAGCCCGCCGTGTCGCCCTCGGCGTACTTGTAGCCGTCGCGGCCGCGGATGCGCTGGTCGCCGCCCGAGCAGAACGCCCAGCCGCCGTCCTTCGGGCTCGGCCCGTTGCCCGTCAGCAGCACGACGCCGATGCGGCTGTCCTGCCGCGCGGCGTCGAGCGCGCGGTACAGCTCGTCGACCGTGTGCGGGCGGAAGGCGTTGCGCACCTCCGGGCGATCGAACGCGATGCGCGCGATGCGGCCGTCGCGCGAGCGGTGCACGGTGATGTCGTCGTAGCCGGGCTCGGCGTCGGCCCATTCGGCGGGGTCGAAGAGCGGCGAGATGGTCACCTGCCCACCCTAGTCATCGCGCCGCGCGCGTGGTCGGTCAGGGGCACGGCTCGAGCGCGCCGCCGGGCGCTCCGGGCGCCGAGCACAGCCACGCCGCGGGGCTCCCCAGCTCGTCGGCGGTGACGCGGATGCGCATCTCCGTCCAGCGCTCGGACCCCTCGACGACGGCCTCGAGCGGCACGACGAGATCGATCGCGCCGGGATCGTCCATGGCGCCGAGCAGCGTCGCTCCCTCGGGTGCCCGCACGGCCGCGTCGGGCGCGAGGACGCATCCATCCTGCTGCTGGCACGCCGCGGAGGCCGCGAGCGCCACCTGGATGACGCGGTCGTGCACGGCCGGGACGATGCGGGCGCCGGCGACCGCCTCGGTGCGCGTGCCCGGGTCGCCGTCGACCTCGAACGCGTTGCCGCCGATCTCGACGAGCTCGCGAGCGAAGGCGTCGAACCTGTAGACGCCCGGGTAGAGCTGCACCGCGGCGCCAGTCATGAGCGTGCCGGCGATGCTCGCCGTGCCGCCGCCGACCTGATGCATCACCACCGGCTCCGCGAGCGAATCGATGAATCGCCACGCTCCGTCGACCTGCTCGGCCTCGAGCGTGCGCGTGACGGTGCGGTCCGCGACCCGGTAGCGCACCACCACGCGCCCCGCCTGCCCCTCGACGTGCACGAACGGCACGACCGCCCCGCGGATGCGGTCCGCGGACTCGAGCAGCCACCCGGGTGCCCCGCGAGCGCCCGCTGGGGCGGCGAGCGCCGGCAATGGGACGAGCGCTGTCGCCTCGTCGCTCCTGCCCACGGCGATGGCCGCGAGGTAGGCCGAGGCCGTCGCGCGGAGGCGGTCGGCGCGCTCCTGCGCCGCCATCTGCTCTGCGGCGGCGATGCCGCCCGGCACGACCATGCCGACGAGCAGTCCGATCAGCGCGGCGACCAGGAGCTGGCGCCGGCGCTCGCCCGGGCGCGCGAGGCGCGGCAGGCTCGCGGCGGCCGAGGGCTCGACGACAGCCTCGAGCGGCGGCGCAGGATCCGGCGCGCGATCGGCGATCGGTCGATCGGATGCCGCGACGTCGGGCATCACGAAGGCCGGCATGATCGAGCGCTCGCCCCGCGCCTCGCTCGGGCCAGGCACCTCCCACTCCGGCGTCGCCACGGGTCACCGCCACCATCGGCTCAGGCAGCGCAGGGGACCAGGTCGGTGCCGAGCTCGCCCGGCTTGCCGCACAGCCACTCGACCGGCGCACCCCTCTCGTCGAGCACGACGCGCACGCGCACCTCGAACCACTCGGGTCCGCCCTCGACCGCTGCCGCGACCGGCACCGAGAGGTCGATCGACTCCATCGTCGCTCCCATGCCCATCCGCACCACGGCACCGGTCGGCTCGACCCGCGCGTCGGCGGGCACGGCACAGCCCGGCTCCGTCTGGCAGGCCGCGACCGACGCCATCGCGAGCTCGGTCGCGTAGTCGCTGATCTGCGGCACCACCCCGGCCGTGACGTAAGGCACCGTGGGCGTGTGCGGGTCGCCGTCGACGACGAAGACGTCGCCGCCCGAGAGGAAGATGGGCCCCGAGACGATGTCGACCGTGTAGGTGCCCGGGTAGAGCAGCACCGGCGCTCCCCCGCCGAGCGGGACCCCGGCGATCTGCACCCTCGTGATCGGCTCGTAGTAGGCGAGGTCGACGACCTCGGCGAGCGACGTCTGCAGCCGCCATCCGGTGGCGTCGTGCTCGGCCTGCAGGGTGCGGTAGACGTCGCTGCCGCCGACGCGGTAGCGCACCTCCGCCGTGCCGACGGCGCCGTCGACGTGCACGAGCCGCACCTCGTACGCCTCGATCCTGCCCGCGGCCTGCAGCACCGCATCCGGCGCCGCCGCGCCCCGACCGCCGAGCGGCACCGCCTCCGAGGCGAGCTCGGCCCGGCCGTCGGCGATCGCCGTCAGGTAGTCGAGCGCCGCCGCCCGCAGCGTGTCGACTCGAGCCGCCGCGGCGGCGCGCTCCACCGCGTCGAGCGTCGCGGGCACGGCGGCGCCAAGCACCGCGCCGAGCACGCAGGCGATCACCACCTGGCGCCAGCCGAAGCCCGAGCGGGTGCCCGGTCGAGCGTGCACGGGTGCCGAGGGCTGGGCGTCGCGCGACGTCTCGACGCCAGGCTCATCGGCGACCGTCGAGGGTGGGGCGACCACCTCCGACGGCATCTCGAACCGCGGCATCGACGTCGACACGCATCCATTGTCACGCCGTTACGAGGGCGCGAACAGAGGGCAGTTCAGGGCATGCAGGGCTCGAGATCGCTGTGCGGCTCGTCGATCGCTCCGCACTCCCAGCGCAGGGGCGCGTCGGCCCCGTCGGTGATGACGCGCAGCTGCAGCTCCTGTCGCCGACCGCCCGATGCCGCGTCGAGCCCGAGCACCACGACGAGATCGGTCGCGCCGTCAGGGTCGACGCGCAGGATCTCCGGGGCGACGGGCGGGATGGCGACGACCGTGTACTGGCCGATCGGGCACGCGGGCTGCGCCTCGCACGACTCGACGCGCGACGCTGCGACCGCGATCGCCGCGTCGCCGAGCCGCTCCGAGGGTTCGACGGAGGTGTGCAGCTCGGTCGACGACGCAGGGTCGCCGTCGACCTCGAAGCCCTCGCCCCCTGTCCGCAGCATCGGCCCGGAGACCCGATCGACCTCGTAGCGACCCGGGTAGAGCATGACCGCGCGCGACGACGGCAGCTCGACGCCGCCGACGAGCACACCGGTCGACCCGTCAGTGGCATGCACGACGACCGGCTCCGCGAGCGAGGTCGTGAGCCTCCACGCGCCAGCCGCGCGCTCCGCGGAGAGCGTCTGCCGCTCGCGGGCGGAGCCGACCTGGTAGCGCACCTCGACGCTGCCCGCCTGCTCGTCCACCACCACGGAGCTGACCTCGACCGCGGTGATCGGTTCGGCCGCCCGCAGCGCTTGCGCGGGAGCGGGGTCGCCCTCGACCGGCGCGATCGCGGTGGCGAGCGCGGCGTCACCGCCGGCGATCGCGTCGAGGTAGCGCTGGGCGGTGGAGCGCAGGCCGTCGACGCGCTCGACCGCCGCCGTGCGATCCGCCTGCTGCAGCACGGCGGGCACCGAGGAGCCGAGCAGCACGCCGACGAGCGCGGCGATCACGAGCTGCCGCCAGGGCCGGCGCTCGTGCGTCAGCACGATGTCGTCGCGGTCGACGGTCGGGTCGACGGTCGGGTCGACGGTCGGGTCGACGGCAGGGTCGGATGTCGCGGGCTGACGTCCCCGGGCGGGCGGCGCAGCGCGCGTCGAGGGCGGTTCGGTCGCCTCCGGTGGCATGACGAACTCGGGCGTCAGCACGTGCGCCTCCTCGTGCCATCACGGGTTCCGCGGCGACACGCGAGCATCGTCGCGCTGACCGAGGCATCCGACAGGGACGACTTCAGGCGCGGCAGGGCTCCATCGCGCCTGGGAAGCCCTGCTCGCTGATGTCGCCGCACTCCCACCCGACGAGCGCTCCGGCTTCATCGACGACAGCCCGCATGCGCAGCTGGCGGGTCTGTCCCGAGAAGTCGCGGCTGTGCAGCTGCACCATCATGCTGACGGCGCCCCTCGCGTCGACGCTCTCCACCCAGGGCTCGTCCACCATCTCGACATCCGCGCCCGCCTCGATCGCGCACTCGGCGCCCGAATCGCACGCGCGCACGTGCGCGATCGCGACCTCCTCCGCGACATCGGCCATCCCGGGCGCGACGTCCATCGCCGAGTAGACCTCCGTCGGCGTGCTCGGGTCGCCATCGACGTCGAACCGCTCGCCGCCCATCGCGATGAGCGGCGTGGTCGTGCGGTCGGTCCGGTACGTGCCCGGGTAGAGCAGCACGCGACCGGTCGGCGGCAGGTCGACGCCGGCGACCGTGATGCCGCTCGTCCCGTCGAACGAGTGGGCGATCACGGGCTCGGCGAGCGACGTGAGCAGCCGCCACTGCCCGCCCACGTGCTCGGCGTCGAGCGAGCGCGAGATCATGCGCCCGCCGGCCCGGTAGTGCACCTGGACCGTTGCGAGATCGCCCTCGACCTGCGTCAGCCGCACCTCGGGCAGCTCGATCCGCTGCGCCGAGCGGAGCACCGCGTCGGGCGGCGTCTCGGCGTCGGCCTCGACCGGCACCATCGCCGTCGCGGCGTTCGACTCCCCGGCGGCGATCGCATCGAGGTAGGCCATCGTCGTGCTCCGCAGGCTCTCGACCCGCGCATCCGCCGCCGCTCCGTCGACGCCCTGGAACACCGAGGGCAGGCCGGCGCCGACCAGGATGCCGACGAGCGCCGCGGCCGTGAGCTGGCGCCACGGGACCCGCGGTCGCGCGATCGGCTCGTCGGGCTCGGCGGTGAGGTGCGCGGCGGGGTGCCGCTCGGGCTCTGGCGGTCCCGGCGCCGGAGCGGGTGCTGCGAGCTGGCGTGCCGGAGGCTCCGGGGGCATCACGAACTCGGGCGAGGGCGGCACGGGCCCATCCTGGCGCGCCGCGTCGTCGACGGCCAGTGCCGCGCCCGAATCGTTACCGCACTCGGGGCGCGTCAGACCGAGGCGGAGAGCGCGTCCAGGAAGCCCCAGCCGAAGGAGGTCGCGGCGCCGAACAGCACGAGGAAGCCGAGGCCGAGCGCCGCACCGAAGACGCCGGTGCGGCGACCGTCCGGCACCGTCGCGGCGACGCATCCCGCGACGACACCGCCGAGGCCGACGAGCACCACCAGCACGAGCACGACGACGAGCACGGGGAGCTCGCCGGGCTTCGGCGCGAACAGGTGGCTGAACTGCTGGACGAGCGAGAAGACCTGCAGCGCCGCGGCGGCCGCGAGCAGCCAGAGCGAGAGCACCCCGAGGCGTGCGCGGCGGCGGTCGCGGGCGGAGCGCACGGGCGCGGGGCGCGGCGTGCGGGGTTCGGTCAGCAGGTCTTCGAGCATCGCCCGATGCTACGAGCGGCCGCGAGCGGCGAGCGGGAGGCGCGCGCTACTCGAGCAGGCCGAGCGCGAAGCCGATCACGAGGAACACGACGGGGTTGGAGATGACGAGCAGACCGCCGCTGATCGCGGCCATCGTGATGTTCGCGGTGCCGCGCTTGACGGCGGCGGTGATGGCGAACGCGATCGACAGGAGCGTGCAGATGCCCCAGAGCGGCAGCAGCCAGATGACGATGCCGTCGAGGTCGACGAACGCGACGCCGGTCGCGAGCAGCAGCATCGCTCCGCACAGCACGGCGGCGATGAGCGCGAGCGTGCCCCACACGGGGTTGCGGCGGCGGGGCGCGAGTCGCGTGTCGATCACCCAGGGCAGTTCGGTCACGCGTCGATTCTGGCAGGCGTGCGACCATGACGGCGTGGACCTCGCCTTCGAACGGCTCGCCGACCGCATGCACGTCGTCTCCCTGCCGCTCGCGACGCGGTTCCGGGGGGTCGAGGTGCGCGAGATCGCGCTGCTCTCGGGTGCCGCGGGATGGGGCGAGTGGAGCCCCTTCCTGGAGTACCCGCCCGAGGAGGCCGCCCGCTGGCTGCGCGCGGCACTCGAGGACGCCGACCTCGAGCGACCGGCGGTCGTCCGCGACCGGATCCCGGTGAACGCGACCCTGCCGGCGGTCGGCCCCGACGCGGTCGCGGGAGTGCTCGCCCGCTACGACGGCTGCCGCACGGTGAAGGTGAAGGTCGCTGAGCGCGGGCAGACGCTCGCCGACGACGTCGCCCGCGTCGCGGAGGTGCGCGCGCTGCTGCCCGAGGCGCGCATCCGGGTCGACGCCAACGGCGGCTGGAACCTCGACGAGGCCGAGACCGCGGTGCGCGCCCTCGAGCGGTTCGACCTCGAGTACGTCGAGCAGCCGTGCGCGACGGTGCCGGAGCTCGCGGAGCTGCGGCTGCGGCTGCATCGGCTGGCGATCCCGATCGCGGCGGACGAGTCGGTGCGCAAGGCCGAGGACCCGCTGCTCGTCGCGCGCGCCGGAGCGGCGGATGTGCTGGTCGTGAAGGCGCAGCCGCTCGGCGGGGTGCGCGCGGCGCTCGCGATCGTCGCCGAGGCGGGTCTGCCCGCCGTGGTGTCGAGCGCGCTCGACTCGAGCGTCGGCCTGTCGATGGGCGCGGCGCTCGCGGGGGCGCTGCCATCGCTCCCCTTCGACTGCGGGCTCGGCACGGGCGCGCTGCTGGCCGCGGACGTCGTCGCCGATCCGCTCGTCCCCGTCGACGGCTCGATCCCGGTCACGCGCGTCGCGCCGCTCCCCGACCTGCTCGCCCAGCACGCCGCATCCGCCGAGCACACCGACGCCTGGCGCGCCCGCCTGGCCGCCGCCCTCCCCCACCTGTGACTGCTCACCGTCCGGTGAGTGGCGCCTCCCGCGCGTGAGTGGCGCCTCCCGCGTGTGAGTGGCGCCGTCCACGCTTGAGTGGCGCCTCCCGCGCCTGAGTGGCGGCTCCCCAGTGTGAGTGGCGGCTCCCGAGCGTGAGTGGCGCCTCCCGAGCGTGAGTGGCGCCTCCCGGGCGTAAGTGGCGCATCCGGAACCAAGCACGGATGACTGGCCGGTGAGCTGTCGCGCGCCACGGAAATGAGGTAGCGGCGACATCCGTACGACGGAGGCGCCACTCACCTGCCGGAGGCGCCACTCACGTGACAGGCACTGACCGCGCCGGCGGGACCACCCGCGGCGTTGAGGATCAGAGGCCGCTGTAGGCGTGCAGGCCCTTGAAGAAGAGGTTCACGACCGAGTAGTTGAAGAGGATCGCGGCGAAGCCGATGAGCTGGAGCCACGCCGAGCGCGAGCCGCGCCAGCCGCGCGTCGCGCGGGCGTGCACGTAGCCGGCGTAGATGACCCAGATGACGAAGGTCCACACCTCCTTCGTGTCCCAGCCCCAGTAGCGACCCCACGCGTGCTCGGCCCAGACCGCGCCCGCGATGAGCGTGAACGTCCAGCAGATGAAGCCGATGACGCCCACGCGGTAGGCGAGGTCCTCGAGCTGCACGGGCGACGGCAGCGAGCGCAGGAATCCGCTGTCGCGGCGCTCCTTGATGAGCTGCAGGATGCTGAGGCCCGACCCGAGCGCGAAGAATCCGGTCGCGAGCGTGGCGACGAAGACGTGGATGACGAGCCAGTACGACTGCAGCGCGGGCGGCAGCGGCGTCGGCGCGACGTAGAAGTTGACGGTCGCGAGCCCGAGGAACACCGTCGCGAGGCCGGTGATGAAGACGCCGAGGAAGTTCAGGTCGCGCCACAGCCGCGAGAGCACGAAGACGCCGACGATGACCGCGACGCCCGTGAGCGCGAACTCGTACATGTTCGCCCACGGCACGCGGCCGGCGGAGAGGCCGCGGAGCACGTCGCCCGCGACGTGCAGGATCCAGGCGAGCACCGTGAGCACGTAGCCGATGCGGGCGCCGCGCCCGGGCTTCGCGGCGGCAGGCGCGACCGGCGCCGCGGGCGCCGCCGACTCGACGGGCGCACCGGCGCCCACCAGCACGCGCGCCTCGGCCGCGACGGGCTTCGACCCCGAGCGACGAGCCACGTCGACGGCGTACGCGATGAACGCGAACGTGTACACCGCCATCGCGGAGTACACGAGCAGCAGCGAGAAGGAGTCGAGCTCAGCGGGCGTCACGGGTCAATCCTACGCTCGCGCTCGCCGTCGACCGTGGGTGCCGGATCGTCGGCTGCAGCGTCGCCGGGCTCGCCGATCCGCTTCGCCAGGTCGCCGACCGCCCGCTCGAGCGCCGGGTCCTCGCCGCGAGCGAGACCGGCGACCTCGAGCCCCGCGGGCGTCGCCTTCACCCACATGCGGCGTCGCGGGATGAGCAGCGAGCCGAGGAGCGAGAGGAAGAGCACGATCGTGATCCACAGCACGGGCGTCTGCGTGTGGTCGACGTGCACCTCGATGACCCCGTAGCGCCGCACGTCCTCGAACGTGATGGTGCCGAGACCGCCGGGGATGTCGACCGACTGCCCGGGCGCGAGCGTGAGCGGCTCGGTGCCGGAGTCGCCGCCTGCGATCTGCGTCATCTCGTCGGTCTCGAGCGCGTAGACCGATCGCGGGATGCCCGCGTCGAGCCCGAGGTCGCCCGAGAAGGCCTGCAGCGACAGCACCGGGTTCGCGAGGTCCGGGTAGCCCGAGGCGAGCGCACCGGTGTCGAGCGCGACCGCGGTCGGGTAGAAGAAGCCGCGCATGCCGAGCTGCTCGTCGAGCCCGTCGGGCAGCTTGATCACGCCGAGGCTCGTCATGTTGTCGTCCTGCGCGAGGAACGGCGTGTACTGGTCGTAGACGACCTGTCCGGATGCGTCGCGCACCGAGATGCGCGGCGCGTAGCCGTTCGAGATCAGGTAGAGGTCGGCACCGGCGACCGAGAGCGGATGGTTGACCTTGATCTGGCCCTCGCGCTGCGCGCCGCCCTCGGTGACCGACACCGCGGCGGTGAAGTCGAGCGGCGCCCCGACCGCGTTCGGGTTCTCGGTCTCGTAGACGACCTCGAGGTCGTCGAGCGCGACCGCGAACGGCTCGAGCCCGTCGTCGTCGAACCACTGCCCCGCGGTGAACGAGTCGTAGCTCGAGAGCGAGTTCGCGAAGCCGGAGCCCTCGACGAGCAGCCGCTGGCCCGAGTAGCCGAAGCCCGAGCCGAGACCCACGACGAGCAGCAGCGCGAGCAGCGAGATGTGGAAGATGAGGTTGCCGGTCTCGCGCAGGTAGCCGCGCTCGGCCGAGACGGAGTCGCCGTAGCGCGTCGTCCGGTAGCCGAGGCGGCGCAGCACGCGATCGGCGCGGTCGAGGTCGGATGCGCCACCCTGCACCGTCTGGAACCCGACGAGCCGCGACAGCCGCGAGGGCGTGCGCGGAGGGAGGGCGCGCATCGCCTTCCAGTGGTGCGCGAGGCGCGGCACGACGCATCCGACGAGCGACGTGAACAGCAGGATGTAGATGGCCGAGAACCACGGGCTCGAGTAGACGTCGTGGAGCGAGAGCGCGTCGTACAGCCAGATGAGCTCCGGGTTGTCGGCGCGCACCTGCAGGACGCCGTTCGGGTCGGAGGACCGCTGCGGCACGAGGCTGCCGGGGATGGCGGCGACAGCGAGGAGCAGCAGCAGCACGATGGCGGTGCGCATCGACGTCAGCTGGCGCCACATGAAGCGCAGCCAGCCGCGCACCCCGAGCTTCGGGTCGCCGGACTGCCGGGCGGGCGCCTCGGGGGCGTCGATGTGGTCGCCCGGGCGCAGCGGGTCAGATGATCGTGACAACGGAGGCGATCCATCCTTGAAGCGATTGCATGATGGCGTTCCACACCCCGGTCACCATCAGCACGCCGATGGCGATGAGCATCGCGCCGCCAGCGATGTTGACGGCGCGGATGTGCCGGCGCAGCCACGCGACGGCGCCGCCGGCCCAGCCGAGGCCGAGCGCGATGAGCAGGAACGGGATGCCGAGCCCCAGCGCGTACGCGAGGCCGAGGATGGCCCCCTGCCACGCGGAGCCGGTGGTGACGGTGAGCGCGCTGATGGCCGCGAGCGTCGGGCCGGAGCACGGGGTCCAGCCGAGCGCGAAGACGACGCCCACGACGGGTGCGGCCCAGAGCCCGCCCGCCTTGACCTGCTGCGGCTTCCAGACCCGCTGCAGGAACGAGAACTGGCCGACGAACACGAGGCCGAGGACGATGAGCGCGACGCCCAGCACCCGCACGATCGTGTCGCTGTGCTGCAGCAGGAACGAGCTGATGCCGCCGACGATCGCGGTGCCGAGCACGAACACGAGGGTGAAGCCGGCGATGAAGAGCGCGACGCCCGCGACGAGCCGACCGCGGCCGCGCTGGCCGTCGCCGACGAGCGAGCCGACGAGGCCGAGGTAGCCGGGCACGAGCGGCAGGATGCACGGGCTCGCGAACGACACGAGCCCGGCGAGCAGCGCGATCGGCACCGACACGAGCAGCTGACCGCTCAGCACCGCGCCCGCAGGATCGAAGGCAGCGGCACCCAAGGCGGCAGCCTCGAAGGCGGGTGCGACGAGCGCGAGGGCGGCACTCACCGCTCGAGCTCCTCCCGCAGCAGCGTCGAGAGGATGCTCGAGTCGGTCACCGCGCCCGAGACGCGGGCGGCGACGCGGCCGTCGGCGTCGAGGATGAGCGTGGTCGGCACAGCGTTCGGCGCGACGATGCCGGTGAAGGCGAGCTGCCCCGCGGCCGTCTCGTCGTCGAGGATCGACGGGTACTCGACGCCGAACTGCTCCTCGAAGGCGGCGGCCTGCGCGGCGCCGTCGCGCACGTTGATGCCGAGGAAGTCGACGCGGTCGCCGAGCTCGGCGTGCAGCTCGGCGAGCACCGGCGCCTCGATGCGGCACGGCGGGCAGGCCGCGTACCAGAAGTTCACGAGCGTGACGCCGTCGAGCTCGGCGGAGTCGAACTCGCCGCCGTCCACGAGCGGCCCGCTGAAGGGCTGCGGCTCGCCGCGCTCCTCGACCGGGAACTCGGTGACGAAGCCGTCACCGGCGATGTAGCCCGCGTCGCCGACCTGGCCGGCCACGCCGTCGGCCGACGCGCAGCCCGCGAGCGCGAGCGCAGCGAGCGCGATGCCGGCCACGCGCATCCGCCGGCGCTTCACACCGCTCCCGCGTCGATCGCCGACTCGGCGGCGGCCGGCTCGACGTAGTCGACCTCGACGAACCGGCCCTCAACGCGCGCGAAGCTCGTGATGGACGAGAGCTGGCAGCGCCGCGAGCGGGGGTCGTGCCACAGCGGCTTGCGCGCGAGCTCGAGGTGCGCCATCCAGATGGGCGACTGGTGGCTCACGAAGACGATGTCGCCGTCGTCGTCCGACTCGGCGAGCTCGTCCCAGGCGTCCTCCATCGCGGCGATCACGCGCTGCGCGATCGCGCGGTACGGCTCGCCCCACGACGGGCGGAAGGGATTGCGCAGCAGCGGCCACGCGGAGGGGTGGCGCAGCGCGCCGCTCGCCTCGAACGTCTTGCCCTCGAACTGGTTCGTGGGCTCGATGATGCGGCGCTCGGTGCGGATCTCGAGACCGAAGGCCTCCGCCCACGGCTGCGCCGACTGCTGGGCGCGCTCGAGCGGGCTCGCCGCGAGGCGCACGACGTTGCGGGCGCTCTCGCCCTCGGCGAGCCGAGCGGCCGCCATGGCTGCCATCCGGTGGCCGCGCTCCGAGAGCACGAACCCCGGCATGCGGCCGTAGAGCACGCGATCGGGGTTGTCGACCTCGCCGTGGCGCACGAGATGGAGGCGGCGGGCGGGCATGGCTCCATGGTACCGGCGCTCGCTATCAGCCCACTACGGGCGCTCGACCCTAGGCTCGCGCCCATGCAGGTGAAGGCGTGCCTCAACGGCGCTCGCGACGTCTCGAGCCATCCGCGCCTGTCGGCCGATCCCGCGCTGCTCGCGCGCGAGGCCGCCGCCGCGGTCGCCGCCGGCGCCTTCGCCGTGCACGTGCACCCGAAGGACGCCGCCGGTCGCGACAGCCTCGCGGCCGACGTCGTCGACCGCTGCCTGCGCGCGATGCGCGCTGCGGTCGACGCGCCGGTCGGCATCACGACCGGCGCCTGGACAGGCGACGCCGCCACGCGCCTGGCCGCGATCCGCGGCTGGCGCGAGCTGCCCGACTTCGCCTCCGTCAACGCGCATGAGCCGGGCGCCGAGCGGGTCGCGGCACTGCTGCTCGAGCGCGGCGTCGCGGTCGAGGCGGGCATCTGGGAGGAGGCGGCGCTCCGGCGATGGATGCGGTGGCCGGACCGCTCCGCGTGCCTGCGCGTGCTCGTCGAGATCCAGGACGACGACGCCGGCGCCGTGGAGGCGCTCGCTCGAGTGCTCGTGGACGGCGCCCGCGCGGCGGAGCCGTCGATGCCGGTGCTGCTGCACGGCGAGGAGCGCGCCACGTGGCCCGCGATCGACCTCGCGATCGCGTGGCAGCTCCCGACGCGCGCCGGGCTCGAGGACACGCTCACGCTCCCCGACGGCTCGGTCGCGGCCGACAGCGCGGCGCTCGTCCGGGCCGTGCTCGAGCGCGAGCGCCGCGCGCCGCGGTGACGGCACGGGATGATGGTGCGGTGCCCCTCCTCGTCCCCGTCGCGATCGCGCTCGTCATCGCGCTGACGGCATCCCTCATGTGGGTATGGGCGCGCTACCTCGCGCACCGCGCGTACGCGACGCCGGTCGCGCTCGTCGTCGGCGTGCTCGCGGCCGTCGGCATCGCGCTGCTCGTCGCCTCCGACGGGCCGGACGCGCAGATCCCCGCGGCGGCCGGATGGGCTGTGCTGGCCGCATCCGCCCTCGCGCTCGTGGGCGGCTGGGTCGCGCTCGCGACGGTGGCGCCCGCCGCGACGCAGCGACCGCGGCGCTGACGACCAGGCGCCGAGGCGGCGTCGCGACGCCATCGGGGCACCCGCCCACCGGCCCGCCCGGTAGGATCGGCGCGTGACTCGCACCCTGATCAAAGACCTCGCATCGCTCCCCGACGGCCCCGTGAAGGTGCAGGGCTGGGTCGAGACCGTGCGCGATCAGAAGCGCGTGCAGTTCGTCATCCTGCGCGACGAGACGGGCTCCGCGCAGCTCGTCAACCCCGTGAACGAGGAGACGGCCGAGACTGCCGCCACCATCTCCGGCCTCATGCACGGCTCGTTCGTGACCGTCGAGGGCGACCTGAAGGCAGACGAGCGCGTGAAGCTCGGCGGGCTCGAGGTCAAGGTGCGCTCGCTCACCGTCGAGTCGGTCGCGAAGGACAGCCCCATCGCCGACGACTCGTCGATCGACAAGCGCCTCGACTGGCGCTTCCTCGACCTGCGCCGCCCGGAGGCGCAGCTCATCTTCCGCGTGCAGACGACGATCGAGCACGCGATGCGCCAGCACTGGATCGACGAGGGCTTCATCGAGCTCCACACGCCGAAGCTCATGGCGACCGCCTCCGAGTCGCGCGCCGAGCTCTTCGAGGTGCCCTACTTCGAGACGACCGCCTACCTCGCGCAGTCGCCGCAGCTGTTCAAGCAGATGGCGCAGTCGGCCGGCTTCGGCAAGATCTTCGAGATCGGCCCGGCCTTCCGCGCCGACCCCTCGTTCACGAGCCGCCACGCGACCGAGTTCACGTCGATCGACAGCGAGATCTCGTGGATCGACAGCCACGAGGACGTCATGCAGCTGCACGAGACGCTGCTCGCGAAGGCGCTCACGGCCGTCGTCGAGCGCCACGGCGCCGAGATCGAGCAGCACTTCGGCATCACGCTCGAGGCGCCCGCGCTGCCGTTCCCGCGCATCCCGCACGCCGAGGTCAAGGCGATCGTCGAGGCTCGCGGCCACTCGATCGAGCGCGAGGACGGCGACCTCGACCCCGAGGCGGAGCGCCAGATCTCGGCGCACGTCAAGGAGACGACCGGTCACGACTTCGTCTTCGTCACCGACTACCCGTCGAGCGTGCGGCCGTTCTACCACCTGCGCCCCGAGGGCGACGGCTCGATCACGAACTCGTACGACCTGATCTACAACGGCGTCGAGATCTCCACGGGCGCGCAGCGCGAGCACCGGGTCGACGTGCTCGAGGCGCAGATCGTCGAGAAGGGCATGAACCCGGCCGAGCTCGAGGAGTACCTCGACTTCTTCCGCTACGGCACGCCGCCGCACGGCGGCTTCGGCATGGGCCTCGCCCGCGTGGCGATGCTCATGCTCGGGCTCGGCTCGATCCGCGAGTCGACGTACCTCTTCCGCGGGCCGACGCGCCTCACGCCGTAGGGCATCCGCCCAGCACCGCGTTCGCGTCCGAGTCGACCTCGACTCGGACGCGACCGCTCAACCCCTGAGGGCGAGGCGGGCGCGGATGCGGTCGGTCAGCTTCGCCGCGTCGACGCGCCACGCGGAGTGCTGGCGGCCGTCGATGAGCACGACCGGGATGTCGTCGTGCCAGCGCGCCTCGAGCGCGGGGTCGTCGAGGATCGAGCGCTCGGTGAGCGTCGCATCCGGGAACGACGCGACGACGCGCTCGACGATCGGGCGCGCCTCGTCGCAGAGGTGGCAGCCGGGCTTGCCGATCAGCGTGATCTCGACCATGCGCCAAGCCTAGACATGCGAGAGCCGGGAGCCCGCAGCTGCAGGTCCCGGCTCACGGACAACCGACTTACTTGCGGTTGCGACGCTGGTGGCGCGTCTTGCGAAGCAGCTTGCGGTGCTTCTTCTTCGACATGCGCTTGCGACGCTTCTTCACCACAGAACCCATAGAGGTTCCTCACTTCCGATCGGGATTGCTCATCGATCTGCGCGATCGTTGACCAGCGCAGGGAAAACGCTCCTGGCATTCTAGCGGAATCCTGCCGACCGCCGCGTGCGAGCCTTCGCGGGGGTCAGTCGAGGCGCGCGTCGTCGCTGTCGCGGGCGCTGCGCCCGTCGGCGGACTCGTCGTCGCGACGCTTCTTCACGCGTGCGTCGTCGAACCGCTGCGAGGCTCGCGCCTGCAGCTCGTGCAGCCGCTCCTGCACGTCGTGGATGCGGTCGCGCGCCTCCTGGACGCGCTCCTGCACGTCGTGCACGCTCTCGGCGGCGCGACGCCCGAGGGATGCGCCGACAGGCGCCGGATGCTCGACCCGGCCGGCGACGCGCGCGAGCGCCTGCTCGGCGGCGACGCGCGCCTGCTCGGCGGCGATGCGCGCCTGGTCTGCGGCGGCGCGCAGCGGCGCCTGCACGTTCGCGCCGGCCCACGCGGCGAACGCCGCGGCGCCGAGCGTCGACTCGTCCTGGTCGCCGTCGGCGAAGATGAACGGCATGAGCCAGTCGTCGATCTGGTCGAAGGGCGTCAGCACGATCGCGTAGTGACGGTGCTGGCCGTCCTCGCGCACGGTCACCAGGCCGGCGTCGCGGAGCGTGCGGAGGTGCTTCGACACCGTCGGCTGCGGCACGCCGAGCGCGTCGACGATCTGGCTCACGCTCGCCTCGCCCGTCGTCCCGCGACGCTCGAGCAGCACGCTGAGGATGTCGCGTCGCGTGCTGTCCGCGATGACGCTGAAGATGTCGGCCATGCGCAAAGCATGCCAGCGCGCCGCAGGGCGAGCCAAACCGCAGCCCGCGCCGGCGACCGGGTCGGCCTCCGCCGAGACTTCCCGCCAACAGGACTACAGTGGGCGCGTTCTGCGCGGCGGAGCTCTCGAGCCACCCGCGCCCCACTCGTGAGAGGCTCAGCCCGTGGCGCAGCAGCGGACGTCGCGCGAGACGACGTTCCTCGGCCGCACGCGCGACGGCCTCGACCGGTTCGCGAGCGCCTCCCCCGCCCGCTTCGCGATCATGGTCTTCGCCGCCATGAACCTGCTCTTCATGCTGCTGCTCATGACCCCGTGGGCGACCGCGACCGGCGAGCCGACCTCACCGGTCGACGCCTTCTTCCAAGCGGTGAGCGTCGTCTGCGTGACGGGCCTCACGGTCGTCGACATGGCGACCCACTGGAGCCCGTTCGGCAACGCGGTCGTGCTGCTGGGCGTGCAGGTGGGCGGCATCGGCGTGCTCACGCTCGCGTCGATCCTCGGCATGACGGTCGCCCGTCGGCTGGGCCTGCGGCAGAAGCTCATGGCCGCCGGCGACTCGAACCCGTCGCGCGTGCGCCGCGGCGTCGTGAAGGAGTCGCAGGCGATCCGCCTCGGCGAGGTCGGCGGGCTGCTGCGCATCGTCGCGCTCTCGGTGCTCGTGTTCGAGGCGGCGCTCATCGTGCTGCTGTACCCGCGCATCCTGCTCGAGGGCAAGAACCCGCTCGAGGCGCTCTACGAGGCGACCTACTGGTCGTTCATGGCCTTCACGAACTCCGGCTTCATCCCCACGCCCGAGGGCCTCGACCCCTACGCCACCGACCCGTGGTTCCTCATCGTGCTCATGCTCGGCGTCTTCACGGGATCGCTCGGCTTCCCCGTCTACTTCGTGCTGCTGCGGCACCTCGGCAGCCCGCGCCAGTGGTCGCTCCACGTGAAGCTCACGATCTCGGTCTCGCTCATCCTCTTCCTGCTCGGCGGGCTCGTCTTCCTCGTGCTCGAGTGGGGCAACGCCGACTCATGGGGCACCGACGACTTCGGGCAGCAGCTCCTGCACGCCTTCTTCCTGTCGTCGATGGCGCGGTCGGGCGGCTTCGCCGTGGAGGACCTCGGCCTGCTGCACAACTCGAGCCTGCTCGTCACCGACATGCTCATGTTCGTGGGCGGCGGCTCGGCCTCGACCGCCGGCGGCATCAAGGTGACGACCCTCGCGATCCTCTTCCTCGCCGCCGTCGCCGAGGCGCGCGGTCGCAAGTCGATGGAGGCGTTCGGCCGCCGCATCCCCTCGGACGTGCTGCGGCTCGCCGTCTCGGTGACGCTCTGGAGCGCGACGATCGTCGCGGGCGTCACGATCGTGCTGCTCGAGATCACCGGGGCGCCGATGTCGTTCGTGCTCTTCGACGTCATCAGCGCGTTCGCGACCGTGGGGCTCTCGACGGGCTTCACGAACGCTGGCCTCGAGGACCCGGCCAAGATCATCCTCGCCGTCACCATGTTCGTCGGCCGCATCGGTAGTGTGACGCTCGCCGCCGCGCTGGCGGCGAGCCAGACGACGCAGCTGTTCACCCGCCCAGAGGAGAGGCCGATCGTTGGTTGACAGGATCCCGCACGACGCCCCGGTGCTCGTGATCGGCCTCGGCCGCTTCGGCGCCGCGACCGCCGGCCAGCTCGCGCGCCTCGACCGCGAGGTGCTCGCGATCGACGGCGACATCAACCTCGTGCAGAAGTGGTCCGAGCGGCTCACCCACACCGTGCAGGCGGATGCGCGCTCGATCGACGCGCTCAAGCAGGTCGGTGCGCAGGACTTCGCGATCGCCGTCTGCGCGGTCGGCTCGTCGATCGAGGCGTCGGTGCTCATCGTCGCGAACCTGGTCGACCTCGGCATCCCGCAGATCTGGGCGAAGGCGATCAGCCAGTCGCACGGCAAGATCCTCAGCCGCATCGGCGCGAACCACGTCATCTACCCCGAGGCGGAGGCCGGCGAGCGCGTGGCGCACCTCGTCTCGGGACGGATGCTCGACTACATCCAGTTCGACGACCAGTTCGCGATCGTGAAGATGTACCCGCCGAAGCACATCCGGGGCGTCACGCTCGCGGAGTCGAAGATCCGCTCGAAGTACCACCTGACGGTGGTGGGCGTGAAGAGCCCCGGCGGCGAGTTCACCTACGCCACGCCCGAGACGATCGTCTCGAACCACGACCTCATCATCGTCTCCGGCAACCAGAACGACATCGAGCGCTTCGCGGGCCTCGGTGCGTGAGCCGATGGCGCTCGACGACGCGAAGCGCTGCCCGTGCGGCACGGGCCTGCCCTTCGGCGAGTGCTGCGCGCCGATCCAGCGCCGTGAGCGCGAGGCGGCGACGCCCGAGGCGCTCATGCGCTCGCGCTTCACGGCCTTCGCGACGGGCGACGTCGATTGGCTGCTCGCATCGTGGCACCCCACCACCCGGCCGCGATCCCTCGAGCTCGACCCCGGCATCCGCTGGCTGCGCCTCGACATCGTGGGCTCGAGCGGCGGCCCGTTCGACCGCGAGGGCACCGTCTCGTTCGATGCGCACTGGGTCGCCGATGGCGAGCGGGGCGTCATGCGCGAGCTCAGCCGCTTCCGGCGCGACCAGGGCTGGCAGTACGTCGACGGCGACAGCGTCTGACCCGTCAGCGCGCGGCGAGCTCCTCGGCGCGCGCGAGCGCCGCTGCCGTGGCACGGTCGAAGACCTCGCCGAGGCGAGCCTCGTGCAGCACCGCGACGGCGCGCTCGGTCGTGCCCTTCGGGCTCGTGACGCGCCGACGCAGCTCGGCCGGCCGAGTGGTCATCGGCACGGAGTCGTCGGCCGCGAGCAGCTCGCTCGCGCCGCGGAACGTGCCCTGCACCATCGTCGCCGCCTGCTCGGCCGTGAAGCCCATCCGCTCGGCCGTCGCGGTGAGCTCCTCGATGAGCAGGAACACGTAGGCCGGGCCCGAGCCCGAGATGGTCGAGAGCGCGTCGATCTGCGACTCCTCGAGCACGATGACGTCGCCGACCGCCTCGAACATGCGGGCGACGAGCGCGACGTCGTCGCTCGACGCGCGGCTGCCGCCCGCGACACCGGTGACGCCGAGCCTGACGTGCGAGGGGGTGTTGGGCATCGCCCGCACGACGGCGACGGATGCTGGCAGCACGGCCTCGATCGACGCCGTCGTCGTGCCCGCCGCGATCGAGACGACCACCGCATCCGATGCCAGGTGCGGGGCGATCTCGCGAGCGAGGTCGACGATGCCCGCCGGCTTCACGCCGAGCACGACGAGCCGCGCGCCGTCGACGGCGCGCGCGTTCCCGTCGGGCTCGTCGGCGAGCGCGATCGACTCGACGCCGTCGAGCTGGATCGCCGCCGCCTTCTCGGCCGTGCGGTTCGTGACGGCGATGCGCTCGGCCCCGTGACGGGCGAGACCGGTGAGGATCGCACCGCCCATCGAGCCGACACCGAGCATCGCGATGGGAGGGAGCGCAGTCATGCGGCCAGGGTAGCCGCCGGGCTCGGCCCGGCCGCCCATCCCGCTTGTAGACTCCCGCTCGTGAGCGCATCCCACGGTACGAAGGCAGTCGTCGCAGCGTTCCTCGCGAACACCGGCATCGCCATCACGAAGTTCATCGCCTGGTTCTTCTCGGGCTCGGCGTCGATGCTCGCCGAGGCGATCCACTCGGTCGCCGACGCCGGCAACCAGCTGCTGCTGCTCCTGGGCGGCAGGCTCGCGAAGCGGCAGGCGACGGCGGAGCACCCGTTCGGCTACGGCCGCGAGCGGTACGTCTGGGCGTTCATCGTGGCGCTCGTGCTGTTCTCCGTCGGCGGGCTGTTCTCGATCTTCGAGGGCATCGACAAGATCCAGCACCCGCACGAGCTCGACGTCATCTGGCTGCCGCTGCTGGTGCTCGGCATCGCGATCGTGCTCGAGAGCTTCTCGTTCCGCACGGCCATCAAGGAGTCCAACAAGGTGCGCGGCACGTCGGGCTGGTGGAAGTTCATCCGCACCTCGAAGAGCCCGGAGCTGCCCGTCGTCCTGCTCGAGGACCTCGCCGCGCTCGTCGGCCTCGTGCTCGCGTTCATCGCCGTCGGCCTCTCCGCGCTGACCGGCAACCCGCTCTTCGACGCGATCGGCACGCTCTGCATCGGCGTGCTGCTCATCGGCGTCGCCGCGATCCTCGCGGTCGAGATGAAGTCGTTGCTCATCGGCGAGGGTGCGAGCCGCGACGACAACGCGAAGATCGCGGCCGTGCTGAACGCCAACAAGGGCGTCGAGTCGGTCATCCACATGAAGACGCTCTACCTCGGTCCGGACGAGCTGATGGTCGCCGCGAAGGTCGCCTTCCCGCCGCAGTCCGACATCGAGCACGTGTCGCGCACGATCAACGACCTCGAGGCGGACCTGCGCAAGCAGGTGCCGCACGCGCGCGTCATCTACATCGAGCCGGACCTCTACGTCGACCAGCCCGAGATCGCTCCCTCGACCGACCACATCGTGATCCAGTCGGGCAACTGACCGTGACCGATCGCAACATGTAGGCTGTCTGCATGGACCTCCTGCACTCCCTGCTCCTGACCGCCCACCTCGTGGGCCTGTCGATGCTCGTCGGCACGTTCATCATCCAGATGCGCGCGCGCTCGGGCTACAACTTCACGGTGCTGCTGATCGGTGCATCCATCCAGCTCGTGTCGGGCGTCTCGCTCTACGGCCTGGCGATGGCCGGCGACGGCGACGTCAACCACATGAAGCTCGGCATCAAGGCGCTCGTGGCGATCGTCGTGTTCGTCGCCGCGCTCGTCGGGTTCCTGCGCCAGCGCGCGATCCGCACCGAGAAGTCCCGCCTGACGGCGGGCGGCGCCGTCTCGGTCGGCAACCTCGAGGTCGAGCGCAAGCTCGGCCCGTTCTTCCACACCGCCGGCGGGCTCGCGGTCGTGAACCTGCTCATCGCCGTCTTCTGGCGCTGACCTCCGGCTGACCTCCCGGCCTCAGCGGCGGGAGGCGAAGAACGATCGCAGCTGGGACTCGGCCTCGGCGGCGAGCACGCCGGCGACGACCTCGACGCGGTGCGGCAGGCGTCGCTCGCGCAGCACGTCGAGCACGCTCCCCGCCGCCCCGGCCTTCTCGTCCCAGGCGCCGAACACGACGCGGTCCACGCGGCTCGCGAGGATCGCCCCCGCGCACATGACGCACGGCTCGAGCGTCACGACGAGCGCGCATCCGTCGAGCCGCCATGATCCCAGCCGCGTCGCCGCCTCGCGCAGCGCGACGACCTCGGCGTGCGCCGTCGGATCGTGGCGCAGCTCGCGCTCGTTGCGACCGGTGCCGATGACGGTGCCGGATGCGTCGACCACGATCGCGCCGACCGGCACGTCGGCCGTCGCGGTCGCCGACGCCGCCTCGTCGAGCGCGAGCCGCATGAGCGCCTCGTCGCGTGCTGCAGGCAGCATCCGCCCTCCCGATCGGGCGCTCGTGCCGGCGCCCACTACCCTGAACCCTATGCGTGTCCACGTCGCCGACCACCCGCTCATCACCCACAAGCTGACCGTGCTGCGGGACGAGCGCACGCCCTCCCCCACCTTCCGCTCGCTCGTCGAGGAGCTCATGACGCTGCTCGCCTACGAGGCGACGCGCAACGTGCGCGTGACGCCGAAGGAGATCACCACGCCGGTGACGACGACGGTGGGCGTCGAGATCGCCGAGCCGCGGCCGCTCGTCGTGCCGATCCTGCGCGCGGGCCTCGGGATGCTCGAGGGGATGACGACGCTCGTGCCGACCGCCGAGGTCGGGTTCCTCGGCATGGCGCGGAACGAGGAGACGCTCGAGCCGTACACCTACGCGGAGCGGCTGCCCGAGGACCTCTCGGATCGCCAGTGCTTCGTGCTCGACCCGATGCTCGCCACCGGCGGCTCGCTCTCGGCCGCGATGCGGTTCCTGTTCGACCGCGGCGCGGTCGACGTGACCGCGATCTGCCTGCTCGGCACGCCGGAGGGGCTGGCTCGCCTCGAGCGCGACATGGACGGCCACGACGTGACCATCGTGCTGGGCGCGCTCGACGAGCGCCTCGACGAGCGCGGCTTCATCGTGCCCGGACTCGGCGACGCGGGCGACCGCCTCTACGGCACGGTCGGCGACTGAGCCGACCCGCCGCTCGCGGCACCCGGGCGTCACACTTCGTCACAAACGCGGGCGGCGCTGTTTGACATCGCGCGATCCAAGCCGCGATACTGACGGCATGACCACCACCACTGCCCTCCCGACCGTCTTCGCGGCCGAGCGGACGACCGGCATGATGATGCCGATGGTGGCCATGCGTCGAATGTGTGCTTGAGCGAAGCTCGCACCGTCCGATCGCTCCAGCAGGTGGAGCTGACGCGCTCACGCGTCGCCTGCCTCGGGCCTGAGCAGCCCTAGGGCGATCCCCGAACCCCCGCGGTTCGCACTCGACTCCCGACACCGTGCAGCGCCACGCTCGTGGCCCCGCGCATCGGTGTCTGACGCACCGCGTCGACGGCTCTCATCGCCCTTCCCGCTTCCAGCGGAGGGGCAGCCGCCGACCGCACGCCGGAAGGCCCATGACGATGACCATCACCGCTCTCCCCACCCGCACCCGCCGCCCGTCGCTCGAGTCGCCGCGCACCCTCGGCTCCTCGGCGCTCGCCCCGAAGCGGGCGCTCGCGCCGCAGCCGAATCCGGTCCGGCCGGCAGCCGTCCGGCCCGTCCCCGACGGCACCGAGGCGCGCGGCTTCGTGCTCTACGTCGGCCTCGGCGAGGACGCCGCGGCCGCCGACCACATCGAGCTCGCCCGCCTCGTCGGCGAGCTGCGCGCCCTCACGTCGCGCCTCGCGCCGAGCGCCGAGACGCACGCCGCGGTCGCGCTCGCCCCGACGGGCGCCGGCGGACGCGACGTCGACGTCGTGCGCCGCGCGCTCCAGGACCCGGCGGTGCAGCAGCCGGTCGCCGAGACCGACCCGGGCATCGTCATCGACCTGACGCGCAAGCGCGTGGCGATCGGCGACGAGATCGCCGCGCTCACGTATCGGGAGTTCGAGCTGCTGCAGCACATCGTGCTGCGCGAAGGCTCGACCGTCGACCGCTGCGCGATCATCGACGCGCTGTGGGCGGCCGATGACGAGAACCGGCCCAACGAGCGCACGATCGACGTGCACGTGCGACGCCTCCGCTCCAAGCTCGGCGACTACGCCGAGATCATCCGCACCGTGCGCGGCGCGGGCTACCGCTTCGACCGGCACGCCGACGTCACCGTGCTCGCGAGCGGCCCGAGCCCCGACCGCTTCTAGCGACGCAAGAGGGCCGGTCGGGTTCTCCCGACCGGCCCCAGTCCCTTGCACCAAGCGAGGCGTTCGCCTTCGCTTCCGCCGACCGCCACAGCACTACGATCAACGTGCGGACAACGTATAACGGATCGGTAACGAGCGGCCCTAGAGAATCATGTGAGAACACTGTGGCTGGCGGCTCGATGAGCCGCTCAGCCGCGCAGGTGCTCCGCCAGGTAGCGCGACGCCGCGCGTCGGAACGTGCCCGACACGGGCGCGTTGACGTGGTTCCGCCCGGGGATCTCCTCGAACCGCCCGTCGACGAGCAGCGGCAGCAGCTCGCGCGTATCGCTCGCCCGGCGGTCCTTGTCGCCGGTCATGAGCAGCGTCGGCGCCGACGGCGGCGCGAGCTCGGGGTCGAAGAGGGTGTGCGAGACCTCGCCGGCGAGCGTCACGAGCGTCGCCGGGTCGTGCTCGGGGAAGATGCCGGCGAGCTCGACGACGAACGACTCCATCTCGCCCGGTTCGGCCTCGCTCCGCAGCGCCCGGTGCGCGAGATCGACGTCGAACCGCTGGAACGGATCGCCGGCGGGCAGCCCGCCGAGCACGAGCGCGCGGAACGCGTGCTGGCGGGTGCCGGCGTGACGCCACAGCAGCCGCGCGCCCATCGAGTAGCCGATCGCACCGGGCGCCTCCGGCAGCGCGAGCTGCTCGAGCACCGCGTCGACGTCGTCGAGGAAGTGCGGCACGGTATAGCCGACCGACGGCCGGTCGCTGTCGCCGTGACCACGCAGGTCCATCGCGATGCCGCGCAGCCCCTCCGCCGCGAGCGCGTCTCCCCAGCGCGTGTCGATCCAGTTGCGCTGCGCGTTCGACGAGAAGCCGTGGATGAGCAGCACGGGTGAGCCGTCGGGATCCCCGAGCTCGTGCAGGGCGATCCGGACCCCGTCCGGGGCCATCGCGAAGACGGTCATGGTGCTCCTCCTGCTGCGCGGCCGGGCGCGCTCGCCCGACATAGGCTACGCATGTGCCACGTTCCGTCCTGTTCATCAAGCACATCGAGTACGAGACGGGCGGTCACGCGACCACGCTCCTGTCGCACCTGCCCACGCGCGAGGCGGTGTTCCCCTCGGCGCTCCCGGCGCTCGACGACCTCGCGGGCGTCGTCATCACCGGCGGCACCATGAGCGCCGCCGACGAGGCGGCGCATCCGTCGCTCGCGCGCACCGCCGACCTCGCGCTGCGTGCGATCGACGCGGAGATCCCCGTGCTCGGGCTGTGCCTCGGCCACCAGATCCTCGGCCGCGCGCTCGGCGGCGAGCATCGGGAGCGCGCGGTCGACGAGGTCGGCATCATCGACATCGACGTGCTCGAGCCCGACCCGTGGCTCGGCGGCCACGTGGGCTCCGTCGGCGCGATGCGCTGGAACAACGACGTCGTCTCGCTGCCGCCGGGCGCGACGCTGCTCGCGCGCAGCGCGACGGTCGCCAACGAGGCGTTCCGCTTCGGCTCCGCCGTGGGGATGCAGTTCCACCTCGAGGCAGATGATCGCGTCATGCGGCTCTGGGACTCGGTCGCGTCGCCGACCCTCTCGCAGCTGCGGAGCGTGGATGCGGTGGCCGAGTGGCGCGCGCACCTCGCGACCGACGAGACGCTCCTCGGGGTCGTCGAGCGGGGCTTCGGCGCCTTCGCGGAGGCGTGCGCGCAGCGCCTCTGAGCGCACGCCGATCGAGCGAGCGGCGGGGCAGCGCCTCTGCCTGCGGGCGGCGCTCTGCTATCAAGGGGCATGGCCGTCGCGTCGAGCGCCCAGGAGCGCGCATCCGCCTCAGATCCTCTCGCGGACGGCCGCGCTCGCGCCGCCCGGCTGGGGCTCGCGCTCGGCGGGGGCGCGTGGGCGCTCGTCTCGCTGCCGCTCGTCGCCGCGGAGTGGTCGTGGCCGTGGGTCGCGCAGCTCAGCCGCCTGGAGCCGTGGAGCGCGATGCGCGCGTCGGTCGCGGAGCCCTACGTCGTGTTCGGCGCGCTCGCGGGCGTCTCGTTCCTCGCGATCGGGCTCGCGCTGCTGCCGGAGCTCCTCCGTGCCGGCTGGGGCGGCCTCGTCCTGCTGACGGCGGTGCTCGCAGGATCGGTCGTGAGCCCGCTCAGCTACCTCGGCACCGCCGAGTCGTCGCCCCTGCACGGGCTCTGGGGCGCGGAGGGCCCGCTGCTCGTGCTCGTCGGCCTCGCCGGCGTGGCGGCCGCGGTCACCGCGCGGGGCTGGCCGCGAGCGCTGCGCGCGCTGCTCGCCGCGACGCTCCTCGTCCTCGTCGCCGGCACGCTCGCGCTCGGCTACTACCCGCACGGGCCGCTCGTCGCGCTCGCGCTCGAGGCAGCGGTCGTCGTCCTGGCCGCACCCCGACGCGCGGACGGTGCGCCCGAGCGGGCGCGACCTGCTGCGGCCGTGAGCTAGAGGACGGGCCGCAGACGACCGACCGGCACGTCGGCGCTCAGCTGCACGAGGCCGAGCGGCTCGGTGAGCCGGTCGAGCGTGCCGAGCGGGATCGCGCCGACGCGCTCGAGCAGCGCGAGCGCGACGGGCGCGCCCGCGCGGCGCGCACCGTCGGCCGTCTTCACGACCGCGGTCGTGCCGTCGGGGGCGACCATGGCCTGCGTGCCCTCCGCGCCGAACTTCGTCGCGCATCCGGTCTCGGCGATGACGACGGCATCGGGCCTCCGGGCGCCGTCGATGAGGGTCGGGTGCGCGCGCATCGCGTCGCCGACCGCCCTGCTGCCGCCGATGCCGTCGGGGCCGAGCCGTCGGAACGCGCGGGCGAGCCCGACGGCCGAGGTGGGGAAGACCAGCGCGCCGCAGCCGTCGTGCGCCATCGCGACGATGGGCTCGCCGGCGGCGGTCGCGACGCCGTCGCGGAGCACGGCGGTCAGCTGGTGGTCGTCGGCCCAGTAGTCGGCGGGCGCGCGGAGCGCACGGGCGGCCGCCGCGAGCGCGATGTGCTTGCCCACGCACATGTGGGCGAACCGGCGGCGCGTGCCGTCCGGCGCCTTCATCGGCGGGCAGTGGAGGGCGTCCTCGTCGACGCCGAGCCGCTCGGCCATCGCCTGCGCGGTGTCGAGGTGCTCCTGGTCTGCCCAGTGGCTCGCGCTCGCGAGCGCGGCGTGGGCAGGCTCGAGCTCGACGAGGCCCGCGTCGAGCAGCGCTGCCGCGAAGAGCGGCTTGAGGGCACTGCGCGCGAGGAACGGCGCGTCGACGTCGCCATGCGCCTCGATCACGGTGCCGCCGGGATCGATCACGACCGCGACGCCGCGATGCTCGGACTCGGTGAAGCCGTCGCGCTCGACGACGGCGAGGAGCTCGGTGGAAGGCACCGGACCACGGTAGCCGCACTGGCTGGATCAGCGGCCCGCTGACCGCGCCGCCTCGATGTCGAGCAGCCGCCGCTTCGCCTCGATGCCCCCGACGTACTGCCCGAGTGCGCCGTCGCTGCGGACGACGCGATGGCACGGGATGGCGATCGGCAGCGGGTTGCGGCGGCACGCCGTGCCGACCGCGCGCACCGCTCGCGGCGAGCCCGCGGCGGCGGCGACCTCGGCGTAGCTGCGCGTCTCGCCGTAGGGGATCTCGCGCAGCCGCTCGACGACGCTGCGGCCGAAGCCGCGCGCGAGCACGAGGTCGAGCGGGCCGTCGAAGGCGCGCGCCCGGCCGGCGATGAGGTCGTCGAGCCGGTGCGCGGCCGCGTCGAGGCGCCGCGGCGCCTCGAGCACGCGGGGGCTGATCGTCGTCGCGAGCCGCTCGAGCGTCGCGTCGGGATCGGCGCCGTCGAAGGTGACCGACACGAGTCCGGCGGGCGTCGCGGCGAGCAGCAGCGTGCCGACGTCGGTGTCGAGCGAGCGGTAGGCGATGTCGAGCAGGCCCTCCTCCGCCGCGCGCTCCGCGAGGCGCGCGCGCAGCACGTCGAGCGGCGGCTCCGGGAGCACGCCCGGCAGGTCGAGGTCAGGCATCGGCCCCTCCGAGCAGCTCGCGCAGTCGACGCACGCCGTCGGACGACGCGCGACGCGCCGCATCCACCGACGAGCCGAGCGTCGCGGCGACCTCCGGGAACGGCAGCCCGCCGAGGTGATGCAGCACGACGGCCGCGCGCTGCCGGGGCGGCAGCAGGGCGAGCGCACGAGCGAGGTCGAGGTCGCGCTCGGCGGCGGGCGCGGGCCGGTCGGGCACGTCGCCGACGACGAGCCGCGATCGCCGCCGCAGCACGTCGATCGCCTTGCGGTGCGCGATCGTCACGAGCCAGCCCTCGATGCTCGTGTGGTGCGCGAGGCGCGGATACGCCTCGAGGGCCGCGAGGAACGTCTCGCTCCACGCATCGTCGGCGTCGACCTCGTCGAGCAGCGCCCGGCAGACGCGCCAGACCCGAGCACCGTGGGCGGCGACGATCGTCTCGAACGGCGCACGGGTCACGCGACCGAATCTAGCCCGGTGCCCGCGAGCCCGGCGCCCCCGAGGCCGATGCCACCGAGCCCCGCACCCCGCTCGTGGTCGAGCAGGAGACGCTTGCGCTCGACGCCGCCGGCGTAGCCGACGAGCTTGCCCGTCGACCCGACCACGCGATGGCAGGGCACGACGATCGAGATCGGGTTGCGGCTGTTCGCGAGCCCGACGGCGCGCACTGCCGTCGGCTGCCCGAGCGACGCGGCGATCCAGCCGTACGTGCGCGTCTCGCCGAAGGGGATCGTGCGCAGCACCTGCCACACGCGCTGCTGGAAGGCGCTCCCCGCGGGATCGAGCGGGAGCTCGAACGCCGTGCGCTCCCCCGCCCAGTACTCGCCGAGCTGCTGCGCCGCATCGGCGAACGCGGCATCGTCGCGCGCGCCGAACGCCGCCTCGTCGGGAGCCGGGCGGTGATCGGGCATGAAGACGCCCGTGATGCCCCGCTCGCCTCGCACGAGCGTGAGCGGGCCGATGGGGCTGTCGATGATCGTGTGGGTCATGGCCGCATTCCTCTCATACCCTGCCAACGCTCCGGGGCCCCGGTTTGTGAGCCTGTGGATGGTGGGCGGCCCCGCCGCCGTAGGCTCGGAGCATGGAGATCGCCCTCGTCCGCCACGGCCAGACCGACTTCAACCGCGACGGGAAGCTGCAGGGCACGAGCGACATCCCCTTGAACGAGACGGGGATCGCGCAGGCGCACACCGCCGCCCGGCTGCTCGCCGACGGGCCGGCCGACGGCGCCCGGTGGGATGCGGTCGTCTCGTCGACGCTCGAGCGCGCGATGGTGACGGCCGACATCATCGCCGCCACCCTCGAGCTCGAGGTGGGCGGTCGGTACGCGAGCCTCATCGAGCGCGCCTACGGCGAGGCCGAGGGGCTGACGAAGGAGCAGGCGCTCGAGCGCTTCGGCACCGAGTGGCCGGGCGAGGAGGACTTCGACGACCTGCAGCGCCGCGCCGTCGCGGCCGTCGACGAGGTCGCCGAGCGCAACCCCGTCGACGCGCTCGTGATCGTCACGCACGGCACGTTCATCCGCGCCTTCGCCGACCACGTCGCAGGTCTCGAGACGCGCACGCCCGACAACGCCCACTCGGTGCGGTTCACCGGTTCCCCGGGCGCCTGGCGCGTCGTCGACGGGCTGGTGCTCGCGTGAGCCTCGACGCGCTGCGGGCGGCGCTCCCCGCGCACGTGCTCGTCACCGACCCCGCAGCGCTCGACGTGGCACGCGCCGACAAGTCGGGCCACCGCTCGAGCGCCGCGCCGCTCGCGATCGTCGAGGCCGAGGACGCCTCGCACGTGCAGGCGGCGCTCCGCTGGGCGAGCGAGCACGGCGTGCCGGTCGTGCCGCGTGCCGCAGGCACCGGCCTCGCGGGCGGCGCGATCGCGGGCGACGGCGAGCTCGTCGTCTCGGTCGACCGGATGCGCCGACTGCTCGACGTGTCGGTCGTGGACCAGTCGTGCCGGGTCGAGCCGGGCATCCGGAACGCCGAGCTCAACGACCTGCTCGCGACCCACGGCCTGTGGTGGCCGCCTGACCCCGCGAGCCGCGCGATCTCGACGGTCGGCGGCAACATCGCGACGAACGCGGGCGGCCTGCTGTGCGCGAAGTACGGGGTGACGCGCGAGTGGGTGCTCGCGCTCGACGTCGTGCTCGCCGACGGCAGCCTCATCTCGACCGGGCACCGCACCGTCAAGGGCGTCACGGGCCTCGACCTCACCGCGCTCCTGATCGGCTCGGAGGGCACGCTCGGCATCGTCGTGGGCGCGACCCTCAAGCTGCGCCCGCTGCCCGTCGGCGGCATCTGGACGGTCGGCGCGTTCTTCGACGACGAGGCGTCGGCCGCCGCAGCCTGCACCGCGGTGACGGCCGCGCGCATCCGCCCCGCCATCATGGAGCTCGTCGGCCGCGACGCGGTGACGATGCTCGCCGCCCACTCGGGGCAGCCGATGGTCGGCGCGTTCGTGCTCGTGCAGACCGACGAGCTCGGTGCGGCCGCGACGTCGGAGGTGGTGGCCGAGATCCTCGCCGCGCACGGCGGGCGGGTCGAGCGCACCGACGACGCGGCGCGGTCGGATGTGCTCGTGCAGGTGCGCAGGCAGGTGCACTTCGCGCTCGAGTCGTTCGGCACCGTGCTCGTGGAGGACGTCTCGGTGCCCAGGTCGCGGATGGCCGACATGTTCCGCGCGTGCGACGCCGCCGCGGCCCGCCACGGCGTGCGGCTCGCGACCACGGCGCACGCGGGCGACGGCAACCTGCATCCGACGTTCGTCTTCGACGGCGCGGAGCCGAGCGAGGCGATCTGGGCGTGCGCGAACGAGGTGTTCGAGGCGGCGATCGCCATGGGCGGCACGCTCACGGGCGAGCACGGCGTCGGCATCCTCAAGCGCCGCTGGCTCGTCGACGAGCTCGGCGAGCGGCAGCTCGCGCTGCAGCACGCGGTGAAGGCCGCCTTCGACCCGGCAGGCATCCTCAACCCCGGCAAGGCCATCTAGCCAGTCGGCGTCCGGAGCGCGGGTGGTCAGGACACGCCGTGCGCGGCTACCGCCGCACGGCGTGTCGTGACCACCCGCCGCACCGGCCGGGGTTCGTCAGCGGACGGCGACCAGGTCGCAGACGAAGATGAGCGTCTCGTTGGGGCCGATCGCGCCGCCGGCGCCCTGGGCGCCGTACGCGAGGTGGGGCGGGATGACGAGCTTGCGACGACCGCCGACGCGCATGCCCTCGATGCCCTGCTCCCAGCCCTTGATGACCATGCCGACGCCGAGCGGGAACTCGAGCGGCGCACCGCGGTTGTAGGAGGCGTCGAACTCCTCGCCGGTGGCGTGCGTCACGCCGACGTAGTGGACGCTGACCTGCTTGCCGGTCACCGCCTCCTCTCCGTCGCCGACCGTGATGTCGGTGATCTCGAGCTCGGTGGGGGCGGGACCCTCGGGGGCGTCGATCTGGGGCTTCTCAGTCATGCGTCGATCATCCCACGCCCGGCGGGGAGCGGTCTCAGTGCTCGTCCTCGTCGGCCTGCAGGCCGATCTCCTCGCGGTCGATGATGCGCTGGGCGACGGCCACCGTCGCGGAGTCGAAGCGGCCCGAGCGCCGCACGCGGTCGAGCCAGACGCGCTCCGCCTCGATCGCGATGTGGCGCAGCCGGGAGATCTGCGCGACGTCGGTCGTCGGGTCGTCGGGGTCGACCTCGGCGACGTGCGCCGCCCACGCGCGCCGAGCCAGCATCCGCTCGCTCGCGATGTCGACGACCGCCTCGTCGATGCCGTGCGCCTGCGCCTCTCGGCGCATGGCCTCGACGCCGGTGTCGATCGCCTCGCCGACGATCGACTCGAGCTCCATGCGGCGCCGCTCGGACCTGTCGCGCCCCAGCCCCAGCGCGCGCACGAGCAGCGCGAGCGTGCCGCCCTGCACGAGCAGCGTGACGATCGCGACGACGAAGGCGGCGAGCACGAGCTCCGCACGCATGGGCGTCTCGGCGGGCAGGGTCTGCACCGCCGCGACCGTGACGACCCCGCGCATCCCCGCCCAGCCGATGGCGAGCGTGTCGCGCCAGCCGAGCTTCTGGTCGCGGAAGGCGCTCAGGTCGTGACCGCGCACGACGTGGACGTGCTGGAGCCGGGCGCCGCGCTTCGTCGTCGTGTCGATGCCCTGCAGCCGCTCGCCGAGCCTGTCGTGCTCGCGCCGCAGCCGCCACGCGTGGTGGCGCAGCCACGCGAGCAGCGGCGGCAGCGCGGCGAGCCGCACCGCGAGCAGCACCGCGCACAGCAGCAGGCCGACGCCGATGACGCCCACGAGGTGTCGCTCGCCCTCGTCGACCGCCGCCATGACGGACGGCAGCTGCATGCCCATGGTGAGGAACACGCCGTTCTCGACGATCACCGAGAAGGTGCTCCAGGTGGCCGACTCCTGCGCGCGACGCGTGGCACGGATGCGCACCTGGCTGCGGTTGCCGATCACGAGGCCGGTCACGACGACCGCGACGATGCCCGAGCCGCGCAGCGACTCGGCGGCGAGGAACGAGACGAACGGCGTCGCGAGCGAGATCGCGGTGTCGATGGCGCGATCGCCGGCGAACTGGCGGATGCGCACGGTCGCGTAGCCCACGACGGCGCCGATGACGAGCGCGACCACAACGGCGAGGGCGAAGTCGCCGACGAGCATCCCGCCCTCGACGTCCGAGCTCCCGGGGCGCTCGATCGCCGCGACGGCGGTGCTCAGCAGCACGAGCGCTGTCGCGTCGTTGAGCAGCCCCTCGCCCTCGAGGATCGTGACGACCCGGGGCGGGAGGCCGAGCCGCTTGCCGAGCGCGGTGGCCGCCACCGCGTCCGGCGGTGCGACGACGGCGCCGAGGGCGAGTGCGACGGCGAAGCCGATCACCGGCCAGAGCGACTGCAGCACGAGCGCGACGACGAGCGCGCTGACGGCGACGAGCACGACCGAGAGGTAGCCGATGACGCGCAGGTTGCGGCGGAAGTCGACCGCCGGCACCTTGAGCGCGGCCGTGTAGAGCAGCGGCGGCAGGATGATCGTGAGGAACACCTCGGGCGGCACCTCGATGTCGGGCGCACCCGGCACGAGCGCGATGCCGGCGCCGAGCACGACGAGCAGCAGCGGGGCCGCGACGCCGATGCGGTTCGCGATCGTGGCGACCGCGCCGATGAGCAGGATGCCGATGACGACCACGAGGGTCACCTCGCTCGCCATGTCGTGCATGCAGGAAGGGTATCGGCGCGGTGGTCCGCATCCTGGCGCTCGCGAGGGATCGGCCGTGCGCCGCCGCCAGGTCAATGTGGCTCTGGCCACCCATAGCCGCCCGCCGTAGCCTGGGCGGAGTGGACGCGACCGCGGCCGCGACGACCTGGAGGAGGACCCCCTATGGCCATCACCTCGAACGCGAGCACCAGCTGGACGGGTGGACTCGGCAGCGGTTCCGGCACCACCACGCTCGGCACCGGATCGACCTTCGACCTCACCTGGAAGGCGCGCGCCGAGGAGGGCGGCGCCACGACGCCCGAGGAGTTCATCGCCGCAGCGCACGCCTCGTGCTACGCGATGGCGCTCTCGCACACGCTCGAGGAGGCCGGCCACGCGCCGGAGTCGCTCAACACCGCGGCGAAGGTATCCTTCGTGGCGGGCAAGGGCATCACGACGAGCGTCCTGACCGTCACCGGTGTCGTGCCGGGGATCGATCAGGCCCAGTTCACCGAGTATGCCGAGCAGGCCAAGGCCGGCTGCCCGGTGTCGCAGGCGCTCGCCGGCGTCAACATCCAGTTGGAGTCGGCGACGCTGGCTTCCTGAAGATCTGCTCAGGCCGAACTTTGCAGTAGCGGAAATGATGATTGTCGCGTATACAAAGAACCAGACAATCTTTCCGTCCAACCTCAGTCTCTAGAAGGAGCGCCATGAAGTTCAACAAGCCCAGCCGCCGCGGTGACGACTTCATCATCATGGGTGGAGACGACTTCATCATCATGGGTGATGACTTCATCATCATGGGTGGCGACGACTTCTAAGCAGTCTTCGCCCGCGGCCGCGGTGCCGACTCCTCGAGTCGGCACCGCGGCCGTTCTGCGTGCGACGGAGGGACGTCAGGCGGCGTGCCGCCCGGCGCGCTCGGCGCCGGCGACCGACGAGGTGCCCAGGTCGCTCCTGCTGAGCGGCGCCCGCGCTTCGAGCGCGGCGACCCAGGCGTCGGTGCTCGCGACCGCGGCGAAGTTCGACGCGAGCAGCGTGAGGAGCGTCGTGTGCAGGGTCTCCGCGTCGACGAAGCCGGCGTCGTTGGCGAGGTCGATCGCGCCCGTCGCGTCGGCCAGCACCTCGGTCGTGAAGCCGAGGCCCTCCCCCTCGACGGCGGTGGCGAGCACGCAGTTGTTGGTCATGAAGCCGATGAGCGTGACGGTGTCGACCTGCTGGGCGCGCAGCCATCCCGCCACGTCGGTCTGGGCGTAGACCGAGCCGTGCTGCTTCACGACGGACTTCCAGTCGTCGCGCATCCGCTCGGCGACCTCGGCCGACAGTGCGAAGCCGCGCGTCTCGGGGTCGAAGATCGGCGAGCCGACGCCGCCGGTGTGCTGCACCACGATGACGGGGATGCGCGCGGCCGTGGCAGCGTCGATGGCCCGCGCGATCCTCGGCAGCGACTCCTCGCGCGGAGGGAAGCGGATCTCGAGCGGGCCGGCGGCGTAGTCGTGCTGCACGTCGATGATGACGAGGGCGCGGCGGGGAGCGTCCATGGGGTCCTCCTGAGCGTCGGAGCTGCGCGGATCGCGCGGCACCTCAAGCGTCCCGCGATCGCGACACGACGCGGCACCGCGCAGGAACACGCGCGGCGAGGACGCCGGGACACCAAGAAGGCCACCTGCTCTCGCAGATGGCCTTCTACTGTCTCAACACAGTGCGCGCCCGGAGGGATTCGAACCCCCAACCTTCTGATCCGTAGTCAGATGCTCTATCCGTTGAGCTACGGGCGCAATGGCCGAACGGCCAGGGATCAGTCTATACGATCCCTGGCCGTCAGCGCGAATCGAGCGCGTCACGCCGCGAGGGCGTCACGCGACGAGGCTCACAGGGGGCGAATGTTCGCAGCCTGCGGGCCCTTGTTGCCCTCGACGATTTCGAACTCGACTGCCTGAGCCTCTTCGAGGGTCTTGAAGCCGTTGGACACGATCTGGCTGTAGTGAGCGAACAGATCCTTGCCGCCGTCGTCCGGAGCGATGAAGCCGAAGCCCTTGCCGGAGTCGAACCACTTGACGGTGCCGGTTGCCATAATTCCTTCAATCCTGCTGTGCGGCCTGAGCCGCGTTGAAAAGCGCAGAACAAGAATCGTCCTGCGCCACGACCAACCCTAGCGGGTCTGCGGCCCTCCTCGCTGAGAAACTTTCCTCGCGGTGCACGCGAGGAGCTCCCGAGACGAAGAACGCCCCTTCGTGGCGAGACGAAGGGGCGAACGTGGAGACGGAGGGATTCGAACCCTCGGTCCCCTATTGGGGACTCCACCTTAGCAGGGTGGTGCACTAGGCCGGACTATGCGACGTCTCCGCTGCGACCTGCAGGCAGGCCGACGGCAACTCTACCAAACGCGCGAGCCCTCCTCGGACGGGCTCAGCTGCCGAAGGGCACGACGCACGACTCCTGCGACGCATCCTGGCCGACGACGCCGTCGAGCCCGTCGGTCGGGGTGGGGGTCGGCGTCTCGGTCGCGCCGGGCGTCTCGGTCGCGGCGGGCGTCTCGGTCGGTGCGGGGGTGCCGGTCGGCGCCGGCGTCTCGTCCGTCGAGCCGACGCCGAGCGAGTCCTCGCCGAGCTCGATCGGCAGGTCGAGGCGGATGCGTCGCATCAGCTCGGTCGCGCGCGCCTCGTCCGGCACGACGCGCGCTCCCGACGGCACGTTCGGGTAGAGCACGAACTGCATGGTCTCGAGCGGGATGTCGGCAAGCACGCGCGCCATGGAGACCATCGTGCCCACGTCGCCGAGGCCGGACGACAGCGTCATGTTCTCGATCGCGACCTGCGCGATCGAGTAGAGCTTCGTGACGTCGGTGAGCACCGCATCCGACTGGAGGGTGCGCACGAGCGCCGAGAGGAACACCTGCTGCGACGAGATGCGCGCGAGGTCGGAGCCATCGCCGACACCGTGGCGGGAGCGGAGGAACGCGAGCGCCTGCGCGCCCTCGAGGTCGTGCGTGCCCGCCTCTTCGATGACGAGGCCCGTGTAGGGGTCGTCGATGGGCCCCGCGAAGCACACCGGCACGCCGCCGACGGCGGTCGACATGCTGATGACCCCCTGGAACGTGATCATCGCGGCGTAGGGCACCTCCATGCCCGTCAGGTCGGAGACCGTCTCGGCGACGCACGAGAGCCCGCCGCGCCCGAGCGCCTGGTTGAACTGCACGTTGTTGGCCGCTGGCACGGTGTCGCCGGTCTCCGGGTCCTCGCAGGCCGGGAAGTCGACCAGGAGGTCGCGCGGGAACGAGACGACACGCGCGAGCTGGTGGTCGTCGCTCACGTGCAGCAGCATCGTGACGTCGTTGAGGCTGCCGCCGTCGTAGGCCGACTCGCCGAATTCCTCACCCTGTCCCTCCCGCTGGTCGGAGCCGACGAGCAGGATGTTGAACCCGCCCTCGTAGGGGGCGAAGCCCGCTTGCGCGGGCGGCACGTCGGCGGCGAGGTCGACCGTCTCGATGCTCGTCGTGAACCGCAGGATCGAGAAGCCCACGACGCCGACGAGCGCGACGAGCACGACGGCCATGCCGAGCGCGATCCAGCGGAAGACGTGCGCGACCCCCGAGTGGCGGCGCAGCCTGCCGTGGCGCGGCGACATCGCCGACGTGTCGACGACGCTGCCGGTGCGCTCGGTTGCCATGCTTCTCCTTCTGACGCGGAGGGCGTGGGATTCGAACCCACGAGGCATCGCTGCCCACCGGTTTTCAAGACCGGCTCCATCGGCCGCTCGGACAGCCCTCCCGAACCTCGACCGCGGGGTCGCGCGGCAGGCCTGCGCACGATTCTAGGGCGAGATCGGATGCCCCGAGTCCGTCAGGAGCGAACCAGCAGCCCCTCGAGCACGAGCGCGAGCCCGTCCTCGTCGACCGCGCCGGTCACCTCGCTCGCCGCGTCCTTCACCTCGTCGGGCGCCTGACCCATCGCGACCGCGCGACCGCCGCCCTCGACGACCCACTCGAACATGTCGATGTCGTTGCGGCCGTCGCCGACCACGAGCATGCGGCTGCGCGGGATCTCGAGCTGCTCGGCGACGAGCTCGAGCCCGGTCGCCTTGTTGACGCCGTCGGGCGCGATGTCGAGCCACGACGAGTAGCCGATCGCGTACGAGACCTTGTGCAGGCCGAGCGACTCGACGATCTCGAGGAACTCCTCGACCTCGTGGTCGGGGCTCATGACGACGACGCGCATCGCCGGCTTCGCGAGCAGGCCCTCGAACGGCACCATCTCGGCGTCGTCGAGGTTCCAGTCGACCATGCCGTTCGTGTAGCGGCGGTAGCCGTCGGCGTCCTCCACCATGAACGACCCGGTCGGCAGCACCGCGGCGATCGCGGTCAGCGCGGCAGAGGGGTCGAACGTCTCGACGTGCACCGCCTCGTACGCGTCGCCGCGGCGCTCGAGCACGAGCGCGCCGTTCGCCGCCACGAGGTGGCTCGGCTCGATGCCGAGTCGCACCGCCGTCGACTCGGTGGTGGCCTGCGAGCGACCGGTCGCGAGCACGACGACGTGACCGGTGTCGACGACCGCGCGCACCGCATCCAGCACGCGCGGCGAGAGCGAGTCGTCCTCGTGGACGATGGTGCCGTCGATGTCGAGGCCGATGAGCAGCGGCTCCATCAGACGGGCTCGATCGTCGAGATGCCGCCGAGGTAGGGCTGCAGGGCCGCGGGCACGCGCACGGAGCCGTCGGGCTGCTGGTGCGTCTCGAGGATCGCGACGAGCCAGCGGGTGGTCGCGGCGGTGCCGTTGAGGGTCGCGACCGGCGCCGTCCTTCCCGACTCCGTGCGGTAGCGGGTGCCGAGCCGGCGCGACTGGAACGTGGTGCAGTTCGAGGTCGACGTGAGCTCGCGGTACTGCTGCTGCGACGGGATCCACGCCTCGATGTCGAACTTGCGCGCCGCCGAGGAGCCGAGGTCGCCGGCCGCGACGTCGATGACGCGGTAGTCGAGCTCGCACGCCTGCAGCATGCGCTCCTGCAGGGCGCGCATCCGCTCGTGCTCGGCCTCGGCGTCGTCGGGCTGCACGTACGAGAACATCTCGAGCTTGTTGAACTGGTGCACGCGCAGGATGCCGCGGGTGTCGCGGCCGGCGGAGCCCGCCTCGCGCCGGTAGCACGTCGACCACCCCGCGTAGCGGAGCGGCTGCGCGAGGTCGACGATCTCGTCGGCGTGGAAGCCGGCGAGCGCGACCTCGCTCGTGCCCGTCAGGTAGAGGTCGTCGGCGGGCAGGTGGTAGACCTCGTCGGCGTGCTCGCCGAGGAAGCCCGTGCCGCGCATGATCTCGGGCCGCACGAGCGTGGGCGTCATGAGCGGGGTGAAGCCGTCGGCGAGCACCTGGTCGAGGCCCATGAGCATGATCGCGAGCTCGAGCCGCATGCCGATGCCGGTGAGGTAGTAGAAGCGGCTGCCCGAGACCTTGGCGCCGCGAACGATGTCGAACGCCTTCAGGCGCTCGCCGAGCTCGACGTGGTCGCGCGCCTCGAAGTCGAAGGAGCGCTCCTCGCCGTGCGTCGCGAGCGTGACGAAGTTCGCCTCCTCGCCCGCCGGCACATCCGGGTGCACGATGTTGCCGAGCTTCGAGACGGCCGCGTCGAAGGCGGCCTCCGCCTCGGTCGCGCGCGCCTGCGCGTCCTTCACGCCGGCCGCGAGCGCCTTGCCCTGCTCGATGAGCGCCGGTCGCTCGTCCTTCGCCGCGGCGCCGACGAGCTTGCCGTGCGCATTCTGCTCCGCGCGCAGCCGCTCGAACTCGGTGATGGCGGCGCGGCGCGCGCTCTCGGCGGCGAGGGCGTCGTCGACGAGGCCCACGGGGTCGCCGCGGCGCTCCTGGCTGGCCTTGACGAGGTCGGGCTGCTCGCGCAGCAGCTGGGGATCGATCACTCCCCCAGTCTACGAGCGCGGCGCTGGATGCCCTGCCCGCGAGGAGCGGGTGCTCCGAGGGTTGTCCGACGGAAGCGGCAGTACAGTGCGAGCATGCGCGCTGGCATCGTCTACAACCCCGTCAAGATGGATCGCGACGCGCTCGCGCCCCAGATCGAGTCGGCGCAGCCGCTCGACTGGTCCGAGCCGTTCTGGATCGAGACCGACGCGGACGACGCCGGCGAGGCGGCCGTGCGCGCGGCGCTCGACGCGGGCATCGACCTGCTGATCGTCGCGGGCGGCGACGGCACGGTGCGCATCGCCGCCGATGCGGCGACCGGCGCGCACGTGCCGCTCGCGATCATCCCGGCGGGCACGGGCAACCTGCTGGCGCGCAACCTCGGGATCGACGTCACGAGCCTGCGGAACGCGGTGCGCACCGCGTTCGAGGGCGCCGACCGCGAGGTCGACCTCGGCGAGCTCGAGATCGAGGCGCCCGACGGCACTCGCTCGAAGCACGCGTTCGCGGTCATGGTCGGCTTCGGCCTCGATGCCGAGATGATCGACAAGACCGACGAGGGCCTCAAGAAGAAGGTGGGCTGGCTCGCCTACGTCGACGCCGCCGGTCGCGTGATCTCGTCGCTCGACACGGTGCGCGTGCACGTGCGGCTCGACGGCGGCCGCACGGTGCGATCGACGGTCAACACCATGGTGATCGGCAACTGCGGCACCGTCACGAACGGCATCATCCTGCTGCCCGACGCGGCGATCGACGACGGGATGCTCGACATCGCGCTCGTGCGGCCGCGCGGCATCCGCGGCTGGGCGCAGCTCGCGGGCTACGTGGCCCGCAACAACATGCTCGTGACGAAGCTGCTGCGCCGCAGGGGCCACCTCGGCCGGCAGCGCAGCGGTCCGGCGCTCGGCTACGGCCAGGCGAAGGAGACGCATGCACGGCTCGAGGAGCCGCGCGCCGTGCAGGTGGACGGCGATGTCGTGGGCGAGGCGGTCGCGCTGCGAGCCGTCGTCCGCGAGGACGCGCTCGTGGTGCGCGTGCCGCGCGAGCACGCGCGCGACGCCGGCCCGGCCATCTGACCCGCGCCCGCATCCGGGCATGGCTGCGGCTCGCGCGAGTCGGTCGACTCGGCCGAGTCCTACCGCCCGCTCCCCAGCGAGTCGAGCAGCGCGATGCTGGCCCCCACGACCTGGTCCTGCGCGGCTGCCCTGCTGACCGTCGGCGTGCCGTCCCCGGGCTGATCGCCGTAGTCGCCGAAGAACGCGTGGATGCCGCCCTCCACTTGCGTGATCGCGGTGTCGGGTGGCAGGTCCGCCCGGCTCGCGGCGAGGTCATCCGGGGTCGCGAGACCGTCGAGGGTGCCAGACACCGAGGCGGCGCGCAGATCATCGCGGTCGGCCAGCGAGTCGGGCGGATACGACGCCCAGAGCAGGAGCCCGCCCACCTCTTCGGGGTGCGCCGCGGCGTACGACGACGCTGCGACGCCGCCGAGACTGTGCCCGCCCACGGCCCACGCGCTGATCTCGGGGTGGTCGTCGATGATCCCGCTCGGCGCGTCGATGGCGGTGAAGGCGATGTCGAGCGGCTGCTTCACGATGACGACGAGGTAGCCGGCCCGGCTGACGCGCGTCAGCAGCGGCACGTACGCGCGGGCGTCGACCCGCGCGCCCGGCTGGAAGACGAGCCCGGCACGCGGCGCGACGCCGGTCGGCAGGAGTGTGATGACGGTCGTCGACGACGTCACTCGCACGTCGGCCGTGCCGCTCATCGCATCCAGTGCCACCGGTGCGGCTGAGAACGGTCGGAGCCACAGCAGCGAGCCGACCACCGCGAGCGTCGCCAGCACGGCGCAGGTGCCGGCGAGCGCGCGCCGCCACGCCGCCCGCGGTGGTCGAACACGCCTCCACGTCGAGGTCGCCGAGAGGAGCAGCAGCGTGCCGACGACGGCTGCCGCGGTGACGAGCACCGCATACGCGGGATGGTCGGAGAGCAGCACGCCCGCGCTGGAGACCCAGATCCATGCGGCGGAGGCGAGCAGCACGAGGCCGAGCGCGAATCGCAGCCAGGGGCGCCGGTCGGCGATCGTGCGTTGCCGCGCATCAGGCGGGCGCGTGCCACCGTCGCGCGGAGCGCTCGCCGTCACGACGTCGGCTCACCCGCGATGAGGCCGCGCACCCAGTCGCGCGCATCCTCGAACGAGCGGTCGGAGTAGCGGCGCTCGACGTGGATGCGCTGCCCGTCGGCGCGCGGGTACGAGCCCAGGAACGTCACCGACGGGCTGAACCGCTTGAGGCCGAGCAGCGCATCCGCCACTCGCTCGTCGCGGATGTGGCCGTCGGCGTCCATGACGAAGCGGTAGCGGCCGAGCCGATCGCCGATCGGTCGCGACTGGATGAGCGACAGGTTGACACCGCGGGTCGCGAACTGCTCGAGCATGTCGAGCAGCACGCCGGGCTCGTCGCTCGGCAGCTCGACGACGAGGCTCGTCTTGTCGGCGCCGGTCGGCTCCCCCGGTGCGCCCGCGCGGCCGACGAACAGGAACCGGGTCACCGCATCCGCATTGTCGCCGATCCGGTCGGCCAGCACGTCGAGCCCGTCGACCCACTGCCCGATCGTGGGCGTCGAGAGCGCCGCCTGCGCGGTGCCGCTGCCGAGGTCGGCGGCGGCCGTCACGTTCGACGCGGCGGGGAGGTGCGCGCGACCGGGCAGCTCGCGCTGCAACCAGCCGGAGCACTGTGCCCACGCGACCGGGTGGGCTGCGATGACGCGGATGTCGTCGAGCCGGGTGCCGGCGGGCGCGACGAGCGAGAAGTTCACGCTCACGACGTGCTCGGAGATGATGCGGATGCCCGGGGTCGCGGCGAGCGCGTCCTGCGCGGCCGTGACGCCGCCCTCGATCGAGTTCTCGATCGCGATCATCGCGGCGTCGGATCGGCCCTCCGACACGGCCGTGAGCGCCTCGGCGACGTTCGCGACCGGTACGCGCTCGGTGAGCTCGAGGCCGGGCACCTGCTCGAGCGCCGCCTCGGTGAACGTGCCGCGGGGACCGAGGAACGTGACGACGCGAGGCTGGAGCATGCGCCCAGCCTAGGGTCGGCGGCCGCCGCCGGTCGGCTCCCGCCTCCTGCGCCGTCAGGCGGCGGCGAGGGCGCGCACCGCGGCGACGGTGCGCTCGATGTCGTCGGGGGTCGTCGCCCAGGACGACATCGAGCAGCGCAGCGCCGCTCTCCCCCGCCACTCGGCTCCGGTGAAGACCGCCGTGCCCTCAGCGAGGATCGCGGCGCCGAGCGCGCGGGTCGCCTCGTCGCCGCCGAGCCGCAGCATCACCTGCGTGTAGTCGACGTCGTTGATGACCTCGACGCCCGGGATGGCGCGCAGGCCCTCGGCCATCGCGACCGCGTTCGCGTGCAGCCGGTCGAGCAGCGTTGCGACGCCCGAGCGGCCCAGGCTGCGCAGCGCCGCCCACGCCGGCACGCCGCGCGCGCGGCGGGAGAGCTCGGGCGTGACGTCCCACGGGTCGAGGCCCGAGTAGACGAGGTAGTCGCCGCCGGTGCGGAACGCGGCGATCGAATCGGCGGGATCGCGCACGATCGCCATGCCGCAGTCGTACGGCACGTTGAGCGTCTTGTGCGCATCCGTCGCCCAGGAGTCGGCCTGCTCCATGCCGACCGTGAGCGGTCGCAGCGACTCGGATGCCGCGGCCCAGAGGCCGAAGGCGCCGTCGACGTGCACCCACGCGCCGTTGCGATGAGCGATCGGGATGAGCGCGGCGAAGTCGTCGAACGCGCCGGTGTGCACCTCGCCCGCCTGCAGGCACACGATGAGCGGGCCCTCCCCGCGCTCGAGCGTGCGCTCGAGGGCGACCGGGAGCATCCGCCCCTGGTCGTCGGCGTCGACGACGGTGATCTCGGCGCGACCGACACCGAGGAAGCGCGCCGCCCGGTCGATCGAGCCGTGCCGGTCGGCGCCCACGACGAAGCGCACGGCAGGCGAGGAGCGCAGTCCGCGCTCTGCGAGGTCCCAGCCAGCGCGGGCGAGCACCGCGTGCCTGGCAGCGGCGAGGCACGTGAAGTTCGCCACCTGTCCGCCGGTGACGAAGCCGACGCTCGCCGAGTCGGGCAGCCGGAAGAGCTCGAGCATCCACCGGCCGGCGACGCGCTCGAGCGCGACCGTCGTGGGCGTGAGCATCGCCGAGCCGGAGTTCTGGTCCCACGCCGAGACGAGCCAGTCGGCCGCGAGCGCCGCAGGCAGCGTGCCGCCGATCACGAACCCGAAGAAGCGGCCACCCGGGATCGCCACGAGACCGGGATCGGCGCCGGCGGCGAGCTGCTCGATGACCGAGGCCGGATCGTCGCCCTCCTCCGGCAGCGGTCCGCCGAAGACGCCGAGCATGTCGTCGAGGCTCGCGCGCGGCCAGACCGGACGCTCGTCGAGCGTGCGCAGGAACTCCACCGCGCCGCGGTGCGCGGCGTCGAGCGCTCGGCTCCGGTCGTCCACGGCCGTCAGTGTTGCACCGCGTCGGGGCGGCGGCAATGGGTCGATCGGTGCGCCCGGCGCCGACCTGCGAGCCGGCATCGCGGTCGTGGAGGCGCCGGTGCTTGGATGGAGCCATGACCCGAGCCGGCACCGTCGCCCAGCCCCAGGACCTCATCGATGTCTTCGCGCTCGAGCGCGCCTACTTCGAGCTGCACCCCGACGTGTCGAACCCCGATCAGGCGGTCGCGTTCGGCACGAGCGGCCACCGCGGCAGCGCCTTCGACACCGCGTTCAACGAGGACCACATCCTCGCGATCACGCAGGCGATCTGCGAGTACCGCGCCGACCAGGGCATCACGGGTCCGCTCTTCATCGGCCGCGACACGCACGCCCTCTCGCTGCCGGCAGAGCGCACGGCGCTCGAGGTGCTCGTCGGCAACGGCGTGCGGGTGATGGCGGATGCTCGCGGCTCGGTGACGCCGACGCCGGCGGTGTCGCGGGCGATCCTCGCGTACAACGCCGAGGCATCCGCCGACGGGGAACCACGCAGCGACCAGGCCGACGGCATCGTCGTCACCCCCTCGCACAACCCGCCGCGCGACGGCGGCTTCAAGTACAACCCGCCGCACGGCGGGCCGGCCGACTCCGACGCGACCGGCTGGATCGCGAAGCGCGCGAACGAGCTCATCGCCGGCGGGCTGCGGGGCGTGCAGCGCGCCGATGTCACGGGCGGCAGCGACTCGCGCGTCGAGCTCTACGACTTCCGCGAGGCCTACGTCGCCGCGCTCGGCAGCGTGATCGACTTCGCCTCGATCAAGGCGTCGGGCATCCGCATCGGCGCCGACCCGCTCGGCGGCGCGGCGGTCGACTACTACGGCGCGATCGCCGAGCGGTACGGCATCGACCTCACCGTCACGAACCCCGCGGTCGACCCCACCTGGGCGTTCATGACGCTCGACTGGGACGAGAAGATCCGGATGGACTGCTCGAGCCCGAGCGCGATGGCCTCGGTGCTCGCGCGGCGCGACGAGTTCGACATCCTCACCGGCAACGACGCCGACGCCGACCGCCACGGGATCGTCACGCCCGACGGCGGCCTCATGAACCCCAACCACTTCCTCGCGGTCGCGATCGAGTACCTCTACGCGCACCGGCCGCAGTGGCGCGCTGACGCGGCGATCGGCAAGACGCTCGTGTCGTCGTCGATGATCGACCGGGTGGCGGATGCGCTCGGCCGGCGACTGTGGGAGGTGCCGGTGGGCTTCAAGTGGTTCGTGCCCGGGCTCGTCGACGGCTCCGTCGGCTTCGGCGGCGAGGAGAGCGCGGGCGCGTCGTTCCTGCAGGCGGACGGCACGGTGTGGACGACCGACAAGGACGGCATCCTGCTGTGCCTGCTCGCGTCGGAGATCCGTGCCGTGACCGGCAAGAGCCCGTCGCAGCTGTACGCCGAGCTCACCGCGCGCTTCGGCGCTCCCGTCTACGAGCGCGTGGATGCGCCGGCGACGCGCGAGCAGAAGGCTCGGCTCGGCAAGCTGTCGGGCGATGCCGTCACGGCCACCGAGCTCGCGGGCGACCCGATCGTGGCGAAGCTCACCGAGGCGCCCGGCAACGGCGCGGCGATCGGCGGGCTCAAGGTCGTGACCGAGCGCGCCTGGTTCGCGGCACGGCCGTCGGGCACCGAGGACGTCTACAAGATCTACGCCGAGTCGTTCGCGGGCGAGGAGCACCTGCGTCGGGTGCAGGCGGAGGCGAAGGCAATCGTCGACGCGGCGCTCGAGGCGTAGCGCTCGAGTGGCGCCTCCCGCGCCTGAGTGGCGCCTCCCGCGCCTGAGTGGCGGCCCCCGCGCCTGAATGGCGGCCCCCGCACCTGAATGGCGGCCCCCGCACCTGAATGGCGGCCCCCGCACCTGAATGGCGGCCCCCGCTCCTGAATGGCGCCTGCGGCGCCTGAGTGGCGCAGTCCGCGCCTCAGCGGTGAGGGCGCCAGTGAGCAGTGGATCCGCCCGACCGGCGGCTCGGACGGCGGGCGAAGGCTCGGGTCAAGGCCGCCACTCAGCGAGCAGGAGCGCCACTCAGGCGCCGGAGCCGCCACTCACACGCCGGAGCCGCCACTCACACGCCGGAGGCGCCACTCAGGGGCTTGGGGTCAGGGGGCGAAGGAGTCCGTCACGATGCGCACGTCGGGGCCGAGCACATCGGTCACGAGCGCGACGCCCGACTCGACGGAGAGGTCGTTGCGCCACGCAGAGCGGGTGATCGGCTCTGCCGCGTCGACGAGCGGATGCAGCTGCAGGTTGCGACGGTGGCTCCAGTCCTGCGACACGAACTGCTGCGGCGTCAGGTCGAAGTGCATGTACAGCGGCACGGCAGCAGGGTCGACGACCTCGACCTCGCCGCCGGGCATGCCGACGAGGTCGAACTGCGCGACCGCGCTCACGACCCGCGGGATCGCCATCTGCGTCGTGAGCGCGTTGCCGATCGAGTAGTAGACGAAGGCGCGCGAGCCGTCGGCGCGCTCGAGCCACTCCGCCTCCTGCAGCACGTGCGGGTGCGTGCCGATGATGACCTCCGCGCCGAGGTCGGCGAGCCGCTGCGACTGCTCGCGCTGCCGGGCGTTCACGACCGCCGAGTACTCGTCGCCCCAGTGCACGGCGACGATCGTCGCGTCGGCGACCTCCTCAGCCTCGGCGAGCTGCTGCTCGACGAGCGGGTCGTCGAGCCACGTGACGACGTAGTCGTTCGTCGGGGTGTTGGAGAGGTCGACGAAGTTGAGGAACGCGACCGTCAGGCCGTTCACCTCGGTCGTCGCGACCTCCGCCTGCTCCTCCGGCGAGCGGAAGGCGCCGGAGATCAGCAGCGGATCCATCTCGTCCCACACGGCTCGTGTGCGATCGACGCCCTCCTGGCCGCGATCGAAGGTGTGGTTGTTGCCGAGCCCGATGGTGTTGCAGCCGGCGGCGTCGAGCCCCTGCGCGAACTCGATCGGCGCATTGAAGGCCGGGAAGTACGTCAGGCCCAGCTCGACGCCCGCCGACGGCGCCTCCTGGTTGCAGTAGACGAGGTCGCTCTCGGCCCAGATCGGTCGCGCGGCGTCGAAGAACTGGCCGTAGTCGTAGCTGCCGTCGGGCTGCGCCGCATCCGCGGTGACCGAGTCGTGCGGCAGCATGTCGCCCATCGCCGAGACCGAGACGGTGCTCGGCTCGGGCGTCGGCGTCGGCGTCGCGGATGCCGTCGGCTCGGTCGCCGGGTCGCTCGCGCTGGGTGCCGGCTCGAGCGCGCCCTGCGTGCAGCCGGTCAGCAGCAGCACGGCCGTCGCGGCCGCGAGCACCGTCGAGCGCATCAGCTGGCGCCGAGCGCCGCGTAGACGACCAGGATCACGACGATCGCGACGAGCGCGAGCGCCCAGTCGGCGCCGGTCGTCGGGCCGCGGCGACCGGCCGAGCCGTGCGAGCCCGATGACGACCACGACGAGCCGCTCGAGTGCGAGCCGCCCGACGAGCCTCCGCCGAAGAAGCCGCCGCCACCCGAGCGCGATCCGCCGCCCGAGAAGTTCCGCGCGCCGCCGCCGAAGCTGCCGCCACCGCCCCTGAAGCCGCCGCCACCCGAAACCGATGCTTTGCCCATGCAGGCAGGGTACGACGCGAGGATGCGGATCGGCCCGCCCGCGCGGCCGTCAGCCCTGGCTGATCGCGAAGAAGATGTAGAGCGCGATGAGCACCGCGACCACGATCACCGCGGCCATCGAGTCGCCGCTCGTGCTGCCGCTGCCGTCCGAGCCGCCCGATCGGCGCCGCGACGAGCTCGAGCCGGAGCCCCAGCTCCACGAGCTGCCGGAGCGCGAGCCAGAGGAGCGGCCGAAGCTGCCACCGCCGCTGGAGCGCGACCCGCCGCCGGAGAATCGCCGCGAGGAGCCTCCGAAGCTGCCGCCCCCGCTCCTCCTGCCGCCGCCGCTGCTGCGCTTGGACCCACCCGCTCGTGCCTTCGCCATGCCTGCAGGGTACGACGCGCCGACGGGGATCAGCCGATCACGGGTCGACGAGCGTCACCGCCGGGCCGAGCACCGCCGCGATCGCGGCGCGCTGCTCCTCGACGGTCGTCTCCCACGCCGAGCGCGTGAGCGGCTCGGCGGCATCCTCGAGCAGGTAGAGGTGCGGGTTCGACCTGGTCGCGAGGTTGCCCGCCCTGCGGTCGGCGACGCTCCAGTCGAAGTGCATGTAGATCGGGATCGCGCGCGGATCGCGGATCTCGACCTCCCCGTCCTCCGCGACGATGTCGAACTGCCCGATCGCGCTGAAGACCCGCGGCACGTCGACCTGCGACGAGAGCGCGTTGCCGAGCGAGTACCAGACGAGCGTGCGCCCGCCATCGTGCTCGATCCACTCGACCGGCTCGAGCACGTGCGGATGCGTGCCGATGATCACGTCGGCGCCGAGCGACGCGAGCCACTCGGCAGTGCTGCGCTGCGACGGGTGCACGGTCGGCGCGTACTCCACGCCCCAGTGCGCCGCCACGATCACGACGTCGGCCTGCGCGGTCGCGCTCGCCATGAGCGCCTCGACGGTCGATCGGTCGGACAGCATCGTGAGGCTCGTGGCGGGGCCCGCGATGTTCGTGAGCGCCGTCGCCGAGACGAACGCGATGCGGAGCCCCAAGACCTCGGCGATCGCGGGCTGCAGCTGCTCCTCGGCCGAGCGCGCGGTGCCGTGCCAGATGACGGGGAGCCCGTCGAGCACGTCGAGCGTGCCCTCGAGGCCCGCGACGCCGGCGTCGAGCGCGTGGTTGTTGGCGGTGCTGAACGCGTCGCAGCCGGATGCGGCGAGGTCGCGGGCGAACGCGGACGGCGCGTTGAACGCGGGGTAGGCGCGCACGCCGAGCGCGTCGCCCGCGACGGGCGCCTCGAGGTTGCACGTGACGAGACCGCTCGAGGCGAGCACCGGCTCGATGTCGCTGAAGTACTGCGCGAAGTCCCAGTCGTCGCCCGCGCGGGCGCCGTCGAGGATCGTCTGGTGCGGCAGCATGTCGCCGAGCGCCGAGACCCGCACGACGGTCTCGCTGCTCGTCGGTGCCGGCGAGGTCGCGCTCGGTGCCGGTGCCGGCGTGGATGCGGCCGGCGTCGATGCGGGTGTCGCGGTCGGCGCGGGCTGCGGCGCCCCGCACGCCGCGAGCGCCGCGACCGCGATCGCGGCGAGCGCCGCTGCACGCACCCTCACGGCGCCGGCTCCGCGTATCCCGGCGCCGGCTCGAGGCCGAAGTGCTCCTCGAGCGTCGCCGTGCCGGACTCGTGCATCGCCGTCGACACCTCGGCGCCCACGAAGCGCAGGTGCCAGGGCTCCCACGCGTATCCGGTCACGGCATCCGACCCCTCCGGGTAGCGCACGACGAAGCCGTGCTCCCACGCGTTGGCCGCGATCCAGCGCCCGGCGACCGTCTCGCCGAAGCAGCGGGCGAGCCGGCACTCGAGCGCGGTCGACATCACGTCGATCGCGAGTCCGGTCTGGTGCTCGGAGTGGCCGGGCCGGGCACTCGTCGTGTCGGCGGCCGCTTGCCCGAAGCGGGCGATCGCGTCCTGGTAGTACTGGGCCTGCAGCGCGGAGGAGCGGTAGGAGGAGGTCACGTAGGTGCCCTCGCCGATCGCCGCGCGCATCGCCGCATCGAGCTCGCGCAGCGCCGCGTCGAGCTCGGGGCGCACGAGCTCGCCGCCCTCCTGACCGGTCGAGACGGCGACCAGCTCGGGCGCGAAGTCGGGCGGATCCATCGGCCGCAGCTTGTTGACGACGACCTGCAGGCTGCTCGCGGTCGCGACGTCCCACTGCGGCGTCGGCGCGGGCGTCTCCGACGCCTCCGGAAAGCTCGTCTCCGGCGCGGCGGACGACGCGTCGGGCGAGGCTGCGGGCGCGGATGCGGTGGGCGATGCGGGCGGGACCGACGGCTCCGGCGTCGCGACGGGCGCGCATCCGCTCACGAGCAGCACGGCCGCGAGCACCGCCATCACCTTTCGCACGTGAACCATCGTCGCACGGTCATCGCCCGCCAGAGGCGGCATGACGGCCGAGGGTGTGGCGTCCGACGATTCCATTCGCTAGACTAACGATCTCTCACGAACGAAGGATCCCTCCATGCCGCAGCGCGACCCGCGCTCCGTCGAGCCCACTGAGCCCGACGCCCCCTTGATGTCCCGCCGCCAGATCATGCTCGTGCTCGTCGGCCTCATGATGGCGATGTTCCTCTCGTCGCTGTCGCAGACCGTCGTCGGCACGTCGATGCGCACGATCGCCGACGACCTGCACGGCCTCGACCTGCAGGTGTGGGTCGTGACCGCGTTCCTCATCGTCTCGACGATCGTCACGCCCATCTACGGCAAGCTCAGCGACATCTTCGGTCGCCGGCCGCTCTTCATCATCGCCATCGTGCTGTTCCTCGTCGGCTCGATCGCGTGCTCGTTCGCGCAGGACATGGTGCAGCTCGCCGCCTTCCGCGCGCTGCAGGGCCTCGGCGCCGGCGGCCTCATGTCGTTGCCGCTCACGATCATGGGCGACGTGCTCAGCCCCCGCGAGCGTGCGAAGTACCAGGGCTACTTCCTCGCGGTCTTCGGCATCTCGTCGATCATCGGCCCGCTCATCGGCGGGCTGTTCGCCGGCACGGAGCAGATCCTGTTCCTCGACGGCTGGCGCTGGGTCTTCCTCTTCAACCTGCCGATCGGTGCCGCGGCGCTGTGGATGGTGTGGCACTACCTGCACCTGCCCGCGCACCACGAGCGCGTGCGCATCGACTGGTGGGGCGCCGCGCTGCTGGTCATGGGTGTCGTGCCGCTGCTGCTCGTCGGCGAGCAGGGCCGCGAGTGGGGCTGGGGCTCCATCACCTCGATCGCCTGCTACGGGATCGGCGCCGTCGGCATCGCGCTGTTCATCTGGGTCGAGTCGCGCATGGGCGACGCCGCGCTCATCCCGCTCAAGCTGTTCCGCAACCGCACGTTCTCGATGGCCACGCTGCTCGGCGTCTTCACCGGCTTCGGCATGTTCGCGGGCATGATGATGATCCCGTTCGTGCTGCAGATCGTGCACGGCATGAACCCGACCGAGGCGGGGCTCTCGACGCTGCCGATGATCCTCGGCCTCATGATCGCCTCGATCGGCTCGGGCCAGGTGATCGCGCGCACCGGCCGGTACGGGTTCTTCCCCGTCATCGGCCTCGCGGTCATGGCGATCGCCTACGGCGTGCTCGTCACCCTGCAGTACGACAGCCCGCTCTGGGTGCTGCTCGTGGGCCAGCTGCTGCTCGGCCTCGGGCTCGGCCAGCTCATGCAGACGCTCACGATCGCCTCGCAGAACTCGGTCGAGCCCAAGGACATGGGCGTCGCGACGAGCTCGTCGACGTTCTTCCGCCAGCTCGGCGGCACCGCCGGTGTCGCGGTCGTCTTCTCGATGCTCTTCTCGCGCCTGCCGGAGACGCTGCAGACCTCGTTCGGCCGGCAGGACCTGCGCGCCGACCTCGACGCCGCGCTCCAGGACCCGGCCGTGCTGGCCGATCCCGGCAACGAGCGCATCCTCGGCATCCTCCAGAACCCGTCGCAGATCGGCGGCGCCCTCAACGAGGACTCGTCGTTCCTGAACACCGCCGACCCACGGCTCACCGCGCCGTTCCTCGACGGCTTCTCGAACGCCACCTCCGGCCCGTTCTGGGTGGCGCTCGCGGTCGTCGGCATCGCGCTCGTGCTCGCGTTCTTCTTCAAGGCGCCGCCGCTGCGCCAGAAGTCGGCGATGGAGGAGGCCATGCAGGCGCGCGCCGAGCGGGCGCAGCTCGAGGCGGATGCGTCGGCACCGGGTTCGGTCGGGCCTCCCGTCACGACGTCGTCGAACCCGGTCATCCGCCCGGGTGGCGGGGATCCCGGAGCGCCCTGACGGCACTCCCAGGTTGTCCCCCTACGGTCGTTCGAGGGAGCACACAGCTCCCGATGATCAAGGAGGTTCGCATGGGACTCGACGACAAGATCTCGAACGCCGCCAAGGACGCCGTCGGCAAGGCCAAGGAAGGCCTCGGCGACGCCACCGACAACGAGCGCCTGGAGGCGGAGGGCCACAAGGACCAGACCGTCGCCAACGCGAAGCAGGCCGGGGAGCACGTCAAGGACGCCGGAGACGACGTCCGCGACACCTTCCGCTGACTCGCAGCGCGAGAGAGGGGCGGGGCGCTCGGCGCCCCGCCCCTCTTGCGTGCCCGGTCAGTAGTTGAGGCTGCCGAGCTCGGCCGCGGCGGCCTCGATGCCGAAGTCGCGCGCCTGCGTCTGGATCTTCTGCGCCCGCGCGAGTCGCGGCAGGTCGCTGCCGTCGGTGATCTTGCCGCCCGACTCCTCGAACGCGCGCACGAAGCCGTGGGCCCATGCGACGTCCTCGGGGCTCGGCGCGAGGCCCGCGTTGATCGTCGGGGCCTGCGTGTGCGTGAGGCACAGCTTGCCCGACATGCCCATCTCCTTCGAGAGCCTCGTGCCCTCGGCGAGCGCGTCGGCCGAGAGCGTCGGCCCGTCGATGGGCGCGGGGAGCCGCGCGGCGCGCGAGTTGATCACGAGCTGCGAGCGCGCGTAGGCGAGCGCCACCGGGTCCTCCCCGGTCGCGGTGTCGCGCTTGAAGTCGCCGGTGCCGAACGCGATCCGGAAGGTCGACGGCGCGCTGGCGATCTGCTCGACGTGCAGCACGCCGCGGGCGGTCTCGACCAGAGCGAGGATGCGCATCCCCTCGGGCAGGCGGTCGGCGGTGTCGTTCACGTGGCTCGCCGACTCGGTCTTCGCGAGCATCACGCCCTCGAGACCGGGGACGTCCCGGAGCGCGGCGCAATCGGTGCTCCAGAACTCGCTCGCGGCGTCGTTGATGCGCACCCACGCTCGGTGGCCGCTCGAGAGCCACGCGACCGTGTCGGCGCGCGCCTGCACCTTGTCCTTCGCAGCGACGGCGTCCTCGATGTCGATGATGATCGCATCCGCCTCGCTCTCCTGCGCGATCTCGAAGAGCTCGGGGCGGGAGGCCGGCACGAGCAGCCAGGAGCGGGCGATCACGGGCGAGATGTCGGGGCGAGGCACGTGCTCCAGCCTATCGAAGCCCATCGCACCCCCAGCGGCGCGGGCTACGCTCGCGGCATGGCCTCCGCGATGATGTTGACGCCGCTCGTGCTGCTGATGCTGCTCGCGGGCGTGCTCGCGATCGCCGGCGGGATCGTGCTGCTCGTGCTCGGCTCGAAGCGCCGCGACGACTCGACCTCGCGCCCGCTGCTCGCATTCGGCGTGACCGCGCTCGTGATCGGCACCGCGCTCGCCGTGCCGGCCGGGCTGACGCTCGCGATCGCGGCCTCCGGATCCTGACCGCACGAGTCGCGGTTCGCGCTCAGCGCGCGAGCACGTGGTGGCGGCCGCGCGGCAGCACGAGCGGTGTGCCCGAGACCGGATCGGTCATGACGAGCGCGTCGAGGCCGAACACGTCGGCGACGAGCTGCTCGGTGACGACCTCGACCGGTGAGCCGACCGCCACGACGGCACCGTGCCGCATCGCGACCATGTGGTCGGCGTAGCGGGCCGCGAGGTTGAGGTCGTGCAGCACGAGGGCGATCGTCGTGCCGGAGCGCCGGTTGAGGTCGGTGAGCAGGTCGAGCACCTCGACCTGGTGGGCGAGGTCGAGGAACGTCGTCGGCTCGTCGAGCAGCAGCAGATCGGTGCGCTGCGCGAGCGCCATCGCGATCCACGCGCGCTGCCGCTGGCCGCCCGAGAGCGCATCGACGTCGCGCTCGGCGAGCTCCGCGACTCCGGCGGCATCGAGCGCCTCGGCGACCGCCTCGGTGTCGGCGGTGCTCCAGCCGCCGAGCGCCCGCCGGTGCGGGTGCCGGCCGAAGCCGACGAGCTCGGCGACCGACAGCCCCTCGGGGGCGACGGGCGACTGCGGCAGCAGGCCGAGCCGGCGCGCGAGGGCCTTGCCCGGCATCCGCGCGATCGGCTCGCCGTCGAGCAGCACGGGGCCGCCGGAGGGCGCGATGACCCGGGCGAGCGCCTTGAGCATCGTCGACTTGCCGCTCGCGTTCGCCCCGACGATGACGGTGATGCGGCCGTCCGGGATCTCGAGGTCGACGCCCTCGAGCACGGGTCTCGAGCCGTAGCCGACGGTGATGTCGCGGGCGGCGAGCGCGGTGGTGGAGGTCATGATGCGGCTCCCTTGCGTTGGATGCGCACGAGCTGGAACAGGAGGAAGGGCACGCCCACGATGCCCGTGACGACGCCGACGGGGAAGCGGGTGTCGAAGGCGAGCTGGCCGACGAGGTCGGCGGCGAGCACGAGCGACGCACCGACGAAGCCCGCCGCGACGAGCCTGCCGCGGCCCGCGATCGCGCCGGAGATGGGGCCGGCGAGGAAGGCGACGAACGCGATCGGCCCGGTGGTCGCGGTCGCGCACGCCGTGAGCGCGACCGCGGCGATCGCGAGCGCCCCGCGCTTGACGCCGACGCGCTCGCCGAGCGCGAGGGCCGTCTCGTTGCCGAGCTCGAGCACGCGCAGCGACCGGGCGAGCCAGAGCACGAGCGGCAGCAGCACGAGCACCGCGATCCCCACGAGCCTGACCTCCTCCCACCTCGGTGTCGAGAGGCTCCCGGTGAGCCACCGCATCGCGGCGGGCACGTCGTAGGGGTCGGAGCGCAGCAGCACCCAGAAGACGAACGCGTCGAGCGCGGCACCGACGCCGATGCCGATGAGCACGAAGCGAGCGCCGGCGGCACCGCCGCCGCGCGCGAGCAGCGTCACGAGTGCCGCGGTCGCGACACCGGCGACGAGCGCCGCCACCGTCACCCCGACGCCGTCGAGGCGCAGGACCAGGAGCGCGAACACCGCGGCGGCGCTCGAGCCGGCCGTGATCCCGATGAAGTCGGGGCTCGCGAGCGGGTTCCGGAACATGGTCTGGAAGGTCGCGCCCGCGACGCCGAACGCGAAGCCCGCGGCGAGGCCGGTGAGGGCGCGCGGCAGGCGCTGCATGCCGACGTCGAACGAGGCACCCGGCACCTGCTGGCCGAGCACCACCCGCAGCACGTCGTCGATCGGCACGAAGGCGCGGCCGAGCATGAGCGATGTCGCGAGCAGCGCGAGCGTGACGACGCCGAGCACCGCGGTCGCGATGACCGTGCGCCGCTGTCGTGCCCGCCTGCCGCGCTCGACCGCGAGCACCGTCGGGCGGGATGCGGCGCGGGCCGCGACCGGCGCGCTCACTGGCGCCCGCGCATCCGCATGGCGACGAGCACGAGCACCGGCGCTCCCACGATGGCGGTGACGATGCCCGACTCGAGCTCGGCGGGCCGGGCGACGACGCGGCCGACGAGGTCGGCCGCGACGAGCAGCGTGGCACCGCCGAGCATCGACAGCGGCAGCAGCCAGCGCTGGCTCGAGCCGACGAGGATGCGCAGCACGTGGGGCACGGCGAGCCCCACGAAGGCGATGGGGCCGGCGGCGGCGTGCGCGGCGCCGCCGAGCGCGATGCCCGCGCCGGCGCCGAGCACGCGGACGCCGGTCGCCGAGACGCCCAGGCCGCGCGCGACGTCGTCGCCGAGCGCGAGCACGTCGAGCAGCGGTGCCACGACGAGGCCCACGAGCGCGGCGATGCCGATCACCGGCGCGACCGTGAGCATGACGTCCCACTGGGCCCGCGAGACGTCTCCGACCTGCCAGAACCGGAACTCCTCCATCGCCTGCAGGCGCGGCAGCAGCACGGCGCTGACGAGCGACGAGAGCGCGGCCGTCGTCGCAGCGCCGGCGAGCGCGAGCCGCACCGGCGTCGCGCCGCCGGTGCCGACGCCGCCGATGGCGAAGACGAGCACCGCGGTGAGCGCGGCGCCGATGAGGGCGAGCACGAGGAAGTGCTGGCCGGTCGAGGCACCGAAGAAGGCGATGCCGCAGACGACCGCGAGGGATGCGCCGGTGTTGACGCCGAGGATGCCCGGCTCGGCGAGCGGGTTGCGCGTGACGGCCTGGAGGAGGGCGCCGGAGAGCCCGAGCGCGGCGCCCGCCATGACGGCGAGCACGGTGCGCGGGATCCGCTCGCGCACCGCGATCGAGCCGATGTCGCTCAGCTGCGGGTCGAGCAGCGCCGCGAGCGCGTCGGCGAGCGCGACCTCGCGCGAGCCGAAGACGAGCGAGCCCGCGCACGCGAGCGCGAGCAGCACGACGAGCGCGATGGCCGCGAGCACGCGAGCGCGGGCGCGACCCGTGGGCCGCGCCCGGCGCGTCGGTGCGGTCCGGGTCACCCGACCTTCGCCGCGGCCTCGGCGATCTGGGCTGCGTAGTCGTCGAGCGCCCACGGGAGCGACAGCGCCGTCGGCGGCGAGACGGCTGCCGCCTGGGGCGTCGCGTCGGGCAGCAGCACGACCGAGCCGCGCGCGATCGCGGGGATCGTGCTCAGCAGCGGGTCGGCCTGCATCGCCGTCAGCAGCGCCTCGTCGCCGTAGGCGAAGAGCACGTCGACGTCGGCGAAGGTGTCGGCCTGCTCGGCGCTCACCTGCCCGTAGAAGCCGTCGACGGTCTCCGAGAGCTCGACGACGCTCGGCGCGGTCTCGAGCCCGAGCTCCTCGAGGAACGCCTGGCGCGCGTCGTCGGGCGCGTAGTAGCCGATCGTGCCGAGGTCGGCGGCGGTGATGAACGTGAACATCGAGGTCTTCCCCTCGAGCTCGGGGTGCGCGGCCGCGGCGTCGGCAATCTGCTGGTCGAGGTCGGCGAGCAGCGCATCCGCGTCGTCGCTGCGCCCGAGCGCCTCACCGGTGATGCGGATGGTGTCGCGCCACGGCGTGGCCCACGCCGCCTCGGGGAACGCCACGGTCGGCGCGATGCTCGAGAGCGTCTCGTAGTCCTCCTGCGTGATGCCGGAGTAGGGCGCGAGGATCAGCTCGGGCTCGGCCGCGTTGATGGCCTCGAAGTCGATGCCGTCGGTCTCGTCCCAGAGCGCGGGCGGCTCGGCGCCCAGCTCGTCGATGCGCTCCTCGGTCCAGCGGTACATGCCCGACTCCTCGGAGCCCCACACGATGCGCGGCATGATGACCGGGACGACGTCGAGGGCGAGCAGCGCGTCCTCGGTGGATGCGCCGACGGTCGCGACGCGCTCGACGCCCGCGGGCACCTCGGTCTCTCCGAAGGCGTGCTCGATGACGATGGGCTCGCCGGCGGCGCCCGACTCGGCGGGAGCCTCGGCGGTCGACGAGCAGGCGGCGAGCGCGAGCGCGGCGAGGGCGGCGGGCAGGGCGAGCGCGTTCGTGCGGCGCATGGAGGACTCCTCAACAGGTAAGTAAGGCAAGCCTAACTCACCGCGCACCGCCCGCGCCGACGGATGTCGTGCAGCGCGCTGCTCGCTCGCCGCTCTGCAGCCCGCGTGGTTCACTGAACGCGTGCCAGCGCCCCTCGTCGTGACCCTCGCCGTCCTCGCCGCCGCCATCGTGCTCGCCGCCGTTGGCGTCGTGATGAGCTCGAAGGGCACCGGCTCGGTGCCGAAGGTGGGCGGTTGGCTCGCGATCATCAGCGGCCTCGTCGCGGCGTGCTTCGCGGTGACGCTCGTCGTCATGCTCATCGCCGCCTCGATGGACGACGTGCCCGGCCTCTGGTAGCGCCGGGTTCAGTCGCGGCCGCGCAGGCGGTCGATCTCGCGACGCTCCCTGCTCGACGGGCGGCCGGCGCCGCGCGGACGATGCGGCACCTGGGCGGCCTCGATCGCGGTCGGCCGCGCGGGCGAGCGGTCCTCGTACGCCTCGACGGCGATGGCGGCGCCGACGCGCTTGGGCAGCAGCTGCCGCACGCCCACGACCCGATCGAACCCCGAGACCCGCACCCGCACCTCGTCGCCGATGCGCACGGGCTGCGACGCCTTCGCCGCCTGGCCGTTGAGCTTCACGTGCCCGCCGCGGCACGCGGCCGTCGCAGCCGCTCGGGTCTTGAGCAGCCGCACCGCCCAGATCCAGACGTCGAGCCGCACGGATCCGGGGGCGCTCACGATGCCGCCAGCACCTCGAGCACCGCGTCGCCGTAGCGCTCGAGCTTCGCCTCGCCCACGCCCGAGATGGTCGACAGCTCGACCATCGTCGCGGGGCGGCGCTCAGCGATCGCCGCGAGCGTCTTGTCGTTGAAGACGACGTACGCGGGCACCGCCTGCTCCTTCGCGGTCGCCGCGCGCCAGGCGCGCAGGGACTGGAAGCGCGACTGCTGCACGTCGTCGAGCTGCAGCGTGCTCTCGGAGCGCCGCTGCGCCTTCGCGGGCGCCTTCGCCTCGTGCCGCAGGCGCACCTCGCGCTCGCCCGCCAGCACCGCCGCCGACGCATCCGTGATCGCGATCACGCCGTACTCGCCCTGCACCTTGAGCAGTCCCTGCGCGAGCAGCTGCCGCACGATGCCGCGCCACTGCGCGGCGGGCAGGTCGCTGCCGATGCCGTAGGTCGCCAGCCGGTCGTGGCCCTGGGTGCGGATGCGCTCGGTGTCGGCGCCGACGAGGATGTCGACGAGGTGGCCGGCGCCGAATGCCTGGCGGCGCTCGCGCTGCAGGCGCACGATCGTCGAGAGCAGCTTCTGCGCGGGCACGGTGCCGTCGTACGACTCGGGCGGCGTCAAGCACGTGTCGCAGTTGCCGCACGGCGTGCTCTGCTCGCCGAAGTAGGCGAGCAGCTGCTGCCGGCGGCACTCGACGGTCTCGCAGAGCGCGAGCATCGCGTCGAGGTGCAGCGTCTGGTTGCGCTTGCGCTGGGCGTCGCCCTCGCCGTCGGCGATCATCCTCCGCTGCTGCACGACGTCCTGCAGCCCGTACGCGAGCCACGCGGTCGACGGCTCGCCGTCGCGGCCGGCGCGGCCGGTCTCCTGGTAGTAGCCCTCGACCGACTTCGGCAGGTCGAGGTGCGCGACGAACCGCACGTCGGGCTTGTCGATGCCCATCCCGAAGGCGATCGTCGCGACCATCACGACCCCGTCCTCGCGCAGGAAGCGCTGCTGGTTGGCCGCGCGGAGACGCGCGTCGAGGCCCGCGTGGTACGGCAGCGCGTCGATGCCCTGCGCCTGCAGCCATGCCGCGGTGCCCTCGACCGACTTGCGGGAGAGGCAGTAGACGATGCCCGCGGCGCCCGGGTGCTCGTCGCGGATGATGCGGAGCAGCTGCGCCTTCGCGTCCTGCTTCGGGGCGATGCGGTACTGGATGTTGGGGCGGTCGAAGCTCGAGACGTAGACGCGCGCGTCGTGCAGGCCGAGCCGCTCGATCATCTCGGCGCGCGTCTCGGCGGTGGCGGTCGCGGTGAGCGCGACGCGCGGCACGTCGGGCCAGCGCTCCCCCAGCACCTGCAGCTGCAGGTAGTCGGGCCGGAAGTCGTGGCCCCACTGGCTCACGCAGTGCGCCTCGTCGATCGCGAACAGCGCGATCGGGGCCGCGTCGAGCAGGCCCTGCGCGACGGGCAGCCGCTCGGGCGCGAGGTAGAGCATGTCGAGCTCGCCGGCCAGCAGCCGCTGCTCGACCGCTCGCCGCTCGTCGATCGACTGCGTGGAGTTCAGGTAGGCGGCGCGCACGCCGAGCTGCTCGAGCGCGTCGACCTGGTCGTGCATGAGGGCGATGAGCGGGCTGATGACGACGCCCGTGCCCTCGCGCACGAGCGACGGGATCTGGTAGCAGAGGCTCTTGCCGCCGCCGGTGGGCATGAGCACCACGGTGTCGCGCCCGGCGACGATGTCATCGATGATCTGGGCCTGCTCGCCGCGGAACGCGTCGTAGCCCCAGACCCGCGTGAGCGCCTCGAGCGGCGTCGCCGCCTTCGCGGTCGCGGCGATGCCGGGAGCGCGCGCCGGGGAGGGGCGCGACGACGCGCGAGCCACGCGCGAGCCGCGGCGCTCGGCGGTGCGGGTCGCGCCGGAACCGGCGCCCGCGATCGGCGCGTCGGCATCCGACGGCGGCACCCAGCCGTCGTCGGGCGCACCGCCCTGCCAGGCGTCCCAGGGCTCGGGCGCGTCGTCGTCGCTGGGCGGAGCCCACTCGTCGTGCTGCGCGTCCGTCACGCGTCCCCCTTCGCGGCCGTCGACCATCCAGCCTAGGCGGCACCGCCCACGCGCCATGCCGAGGCGGGCATCCTTGGGGACGCCGCCGCGATCCCGCTCACCGCCGCGCGCGCTCCGCCGCGAGCGTGAGCATCGGCGCCAGCCGCGCGGCGTCGTCCATGGCGGGTTCAGCGCCTGCGCGCGAGCCACTCCTCGAAGGTGACCTTGCCCTTGCGCTGCTCGGTGAGGTTGGCGCCGCTGCGCAGGTAGTCGAGCATCGTCGGCGGGAAGGGCCCGTTGACGATGAGGCCGCGCGCACCCGTCGCGCCCTGCCATGCCTTCGCGAGCTCGCGCGAGACCCGCACCTGCGGACCGGCGACGTCGATCACCTGCTCGCCCGACGGGGCCATCACCTCGTCGGCGACGAGCTCGGCGACCTCGCCGACGTCGACCGGCTGCAGCCGACCGCCGAGGAACACCGGGATCGCGCCCACTGCGGCGCCGGCCTCGAAGAAGTCGACCGACCACTCGTGGAACTGCGCGGCGCGCACGATCGCGACCTGCATCGACGAGCCGAGGTACGTCAGCTCCTGCTCCCGCTTCCTGCGGTGGTACTGCAGCCGGGAGCGCTCGACGCCGAGGATCGACAGCAGCACGGCCCGCTCGATGCCGGCGCGCTCGGCGGCCGCGACCACGTTGCGGGCGCCGATCGTGAAGGGCTTGAGATCGAGCGGATTGCGGGAGTTGCACGCGTCGACGATCGCGTCGGCATCCTCGAGCGCGGCCTCGAGGCCCTCGCCGGAGACGATGTCGGCCTTGGCACCGGGGGCGCCCGCGACGGCCTTCCCGGAGCGCGACAGCGGCACGGCCTGCGCTCCTCGCCGACCGAGCGCTCGCACGATCGCCGCACCCGCATTCCCGGACCCACCGACCACGACGACGCGCATGCCCTCACGCTACGCCAGCGCCCGCACAACGCAAGTCCGCCCGTCCGCTCAGACGACGGACGGCCCGGACCACGAGGGTCCGGGCCGTCTGGGACGCGGCGGGCGTGCGTCCTGCATCCGGGGCTGGGGGTGCGGATGCGATGCGCGGTGCGCTCGGAGCGCGCTACTCCGAGGCGGCCACCGCGAGCTCGGGCTCGACGCCCGCCGACACCGGCGGGACGGTGAGCGAGTCGAGCACGTCGGACATCGGGCGCACGGGGATCATCGGCGCCTTGATCTCGGCCCGCTGCAGCAGCTCCTGCATGCGCTTGCGGCGCGCGGGGGCGATCACGGTGACGACGCGACCGTTGCTCCCCGCACGGCCCGTGCGGCCCGAGCGGTGCAGGTAGGTTTTGTACTCGTCCGGCGGGTCGGCCTGCACGACGAGCGCCACATCGTCGATGTGGATGCCTCGAGCAGCGACGTCGGTCGCGACGAGCACGTCGATCTTGCCGCGGCGCAGCTTCTCGAGCGCTCGGTTGCGCTGCGACTGGTTGAGGTCGCCGTGCAGGCTCGCCGAGTCGATGCCCGCGTCGCTGAACTGCTCCGCGAGCCGGTCGGCGTAGGCGCGGGTGCGCGTGAAGACGATGATGCGGCCCGGGTTGCGGACGATCTGCTCGAGCACCGCATCCTTGTCGAAGCGGTCGGCGACGAGCACCTGGTGCTCGATCGTCGACGTCGCCTGGTCCTCGCCGGCGACCTCGTGCACGGCCGGCGTCGGCAGGAACTCGCGCACGATCGTCGCGACCTCCGAGTCGAGCGTGGCCGAGAAGAGCAGCTTCTGGCTGCCGTGCCGCGTGCCGCGCAGGATGCGCTGCACGGGCTCGAGGAAGCCGAGCTCGCACATGTGGTCGGCCTCGTCGACCACCGCGATCTCGACGGCGCCGAGGTTGAGGCGACCCTGCTCGATGAGGTCCTCGATGCGACCCGGCGTGCCGATCACGATGTCGACGCCGCGGCGGAGCGACTCGACCTGGCGGTCCTGCTTCACGCCGCCGACGATGACGGTGGTGAACACGCCCACGGCGCGGCCGAGGGTCATGATCGTGTGGTTGATCTGCTGCGCGAGCTCGCGCGTCGGCGCGAGGATGATGGCGCGCGGCTTGCGGCCGATCTCGCGGCGCTCCGGGCGGTTGCGCGTGAGCAGCTCGGTGATCGGAGCACCGAACGCGATCGTCTTGCCGGAGCCGGTGCGGCCGCGGCCCAGCACGTCGCGGCCCGCGAGCACGTCGGGGATCGTGGCGGCCTGGATCGGGAACGGAGCGGGTGCGCCGAGCGTCTTCAGCGCGGCCGCGATGCCGGTGCCGAGGCCCAGATCGGTGAAGCTGACGCCCTCGACGTCCTCAGCGCGGATCGACGTCGCCTCGAGGCGGTCGAGCACGACGTCCTGCTTCGGGGCGAAGGGCTTGGAGTCGGCCGAGGGGTAGTAGGTGCTGTCGCGGCGCGGACGCTCGTCGAAGCGTCGGTCGCCACCGCGGTCGTCGCGAGCCGGACGGCGGTCGCTCGAGGAGCGGTCGTCGCGAGCGGGGCGGCGGTCGCCGAAGCGGCGGTCGCCACCGCGGTCGTCGCGCGCCGGACGGCGGTCGCCGAAGGTGCGGTCGTCGCGAGCGGGACGACGGTCGTCGAAGGTGCGGTCGTCGCGAGCGGGACGGCGGTCGTCGAAGCGACGCTCGCCACCACGGTCGTCGCGCGCCGGACGGCGGTCGCCGAAGGTGCGGTCATCGCGAGCCGGACGACGGTCGTCGAAGCGACGCTCGCCACCACGGTCGTCACGAGCCGGACGACGGTCACCGAACGTGCGGTCGTCACGAGCCGGACGGCGGTCGTCGAAGCGGCGGTCGCCGCCGCGGTCGTCGCGAGCGGGACGGCGGTCGTCGAAGCGGCGGTCGCCGCCGCGGTCGTCGCGAGCGTCGGAACCTGCGCGGCCTCGGCCGTGCTGCTCGTCGCGAGCGCGGTCGAAGGAACGGGGACGCTCTCCGCGGTGCACGCGGTCGTCGCGCTGGTGGTCGCGACCGCCCTGCGCGCTGCCTCGAGTGCGGAACGCGGGGCCGCGACGGTCGTCGCGGTTCCGCTCCTCCGGCGGGGTCCAGTTGGGTCGGCGCGAGGCGCCGTCCGTCGGCCGGCCGGGGCCGGACTGCCCGCGGCGCTCGCGGTCGTCGCGGCTCCATCGGCCCTTCGAGGGCTGCTCATCGCGGTGCCCGCGGTGGCCCGGGCTGCGGGTGCCGGGACGGCTCGTCTGTCGGTCGGTCGGTCGCTGCGCGCCGTGCGGGCGCTGTTCGTTGCGTGCCATCGCTCATCTCGGATTGCGCGCGAGAAGATAGCTCGCGCGGGTCGTGCCGCAGTCATCGCGGCCTCATCGTGATCAACCGCGAGGGTGCTCGCGGGAACTCCGGCCGCGGCGACACTCCATGTGGCGCACAAGTACGCGCCTGTCCCGAGCCGACCTAGCCACCTTACGGCAATCTGTGCGCGAGCGACAGGGGCAAACGGGCGCTCAGCCGGGCAGGTCCTGCGCGCGAGCACCGGCGCGCATCACCGACGACGTCCACTGCCTGCCGTCGAACCAGCGCGCATCCGACCGTCGATACGGGTCCGGGTACCACCCGGGCTGCGCCTGACCAGCACCTGCCGCAGGCAGGCCCACCCGCTCGGGCGCGCCGTCGTGCGGGGAGGCACCGGGGCGCTCCTGCGCCGCGCCCTGTGCGGCCGCCTGCGCCCGCTGCTGCTCGGCCCAGGCCTCGTACGCCCGGACCTGCGCCTGCTGCGCCTCTCGCTCGAGCCGATCGAACTCCGCGGGGGTGGGGATGGGCGGCGGCTGCCGATCGCCCGGCACGAGCGGCCGGCCGTACACGTCGAGCTCGACCGGCGGCGCCTGCCGCTGCCCGAAGGACGGCGGCTGCTGCGGCGGCTGGCCCTGCTGCGGCTGCCCCTGCGGCCGCGGCGGCTGCGCGGGGCTCGCCTGCGACGGCGAGTAGGAGCGCGGGGACGGCGCATCCGCCGACGGGCGGACGGGGTCGACGCGCGCTCCCTGCTCGTGCCCGAACGACGACGGCCCCGAGGGCACGGATGCGGTCGAGCCAGGAGTGGGACCGACCGGTTGCTGCGCCGCCGGGCTCACGACGCGGAGGTTGGCCTGCGCGCGCTGGCGGCCCTCGCTCAGGTTCGGGGTCGGCACCGAGGAGACGGCGGGTGCCGTGAGGGTGCGGGCGTCGCGGGCGGCGTAGTAGTGCATCGACGAATCCGCCGGCCACTGCCCGTCGATGCGCAGGTGCGACGTGCCGCCGGCCTGCAGCGGCGGCACGAACGTCAGCCGCGTACCGGTCGCCGCGGGCGCGCGCACGGTGATCGTCGCGCCCTCCACGAGCCCCGAGGTGCGGGTGACGAACACAGTCACCGGCAGGTCACCGGCGGGCACGTGCAGGGTGATGTCGCCCCAGTCGAGCGGCACGCGCAGTCCGCCGATGTCGAGCGTCGGGGGCTGGCGGTAGGCGTCGAGGCGGCCGTCCTGGCTCGCGCAGTGGACGATGAGGAAGCTCGGCACCGACATCCCCCTTCCCGATGATCGACGGGCAGCACCCATTCAACCAACGCCCGGCCAGACGTCGGCTGTGAGTGCGCGGTCAGCGGGCTCCGGCCTCCGCGAGCTCGCCTCGACGCTCGGCGCGCGTGCCGCTGCCCGAGCGGACGCGGCGGCGCTCGATCGCGCCCTCGACCACGAGGTAGAGCACGGGCAGCACGATGAGCGTCAGCAGCGTCGACGAGATGAGCCCGCCGATGACGACGATCGCGAGCGGCTGCGAGATGAACCCGCCCTGACCGGTGAGCCCCGCCGCCATGGGGATGAGCGCGAAGATCGTCGCCGCAGCGGTCATGAGGATCGGCCGCAGGCGCCGCTCGGCACCCTCAACGAGCGCCTCGCGCACGCTCAGCCCGCGGTCGCGGTACTGGTTGACGAGGTCGATGAGCACGATCGCGTTCGTCACCACGATGCCCACGAGCATGAGCACGCCGACCATCGACGCGACGCCGAGCGGCACGCCGGTGATGAGCTGCATCGCGATCGCGCCCGTCGCCGCGAACGGCACCGACACGAGCAGCAGGAACGGCTGCAGCAGGCTCTTGAACGTCGCGACCATGACGACGTAGACGAGCAGCACGGCGATGAGCGCCGCGATGCCGAGCTGCGTGAACGCATCCGTGATCTGCGTCGCGACGCCGCCGACCTCGGCGCTCGCGCCGTCGGCGAGCTCGAGGTCGCCGAGCGCCGACTGCACACCGCCGGAGACGCCGCCGACATCCGTCGCGCTCGGCGTCACCGTGACGGTCGCCGTGCGCGCGCCGTCGCTCGTCGAGATCGACACCGGGCCCTCGATCTGCGTCACCTCGGCGACGTCGGAGAGCGGCAGCGGACCGGTGGGCGTCGGCAGCTCGAGCGCTCGCAGCTCGTCGAGCGTCGTCGCGGGTGCGATCGCGTCGAGCCAGATGCGCACGAGCGAGCCGTCGAGCTGGATCTCGCCGACGGGCGTCGGTTGCATCGCCTGCGCGACGAGGCCCGAGACCGCAGCCTCGCTCAGGCCGATGCTCGCCGCGAGCTCGCGGTCGACCGCGACCTGCACGAGCGGCTGCGCACCCTCGAGCGAGTCGGTCACCTGCGCGACGCCGTCGAGGCCCGCGACCGCGTCGACGACGGATGCCGTGGCGGCCTCGAGCGCGTCGGGCGTCGGCGCCTGCACGTCGATCTCGATGTCGCTGCCGCCGAGGCCCGCCGACTGGCCGACGGTGACGTCGCCCTCGGCGCCCTCGGCGCTCTCGAGGATGCGCTCGCGGAGGGCCGGCATGTCGGTGCCCTCTGCCGCGATGACGCCGTAGCTGATGGCACCGCCGCCACCGCCGCCCGTGAAGGCCGCGAACGATCCGGCGCCGCTCGAGACGGTCGCCGACACCGTCTCGACGCCCTCGAGCTGCTCGATCTCGGCCGTGAGCGATTCGGCCGCGGCGAGCTGCGCGTCGAGCGACGCGCCGGGCTCGAGCGCCTGCGAGACCTGGACGGTCGTCTGGCCGTCGTCGCCGAGGAAGTTCGTCGCGATGAGCGGCAGCGCCGCCACGCTCGCCCCGAGCACGACGACCGCGCCGACGAGCACGAGCCACGGGCGCCGGAGCGTCGCGAGCAGCAGCGGGCGGTAGCCGCGCCGCAAGCGGTCGGGGCGCTCGGCCTCGTCGGCGGGCTCTGCCTCGACCGCCTGGCTCGCGAGCGCGGGCTGCGCGTCGCCGGTCGCGCGGCGCCGGCCGAGCAGCGAGCGTCGCGTGGGGCGCTCGTCGGCGGCGANGCGGCGGCGCGCGCCGCTGCGGCCTCCTCGGCCTCGACGGCCTGCTTCGGGCGCTTCAGCAGCCACGAGGCGAGCACGGGCACGATCGTGAGCGCGACGACGAGCGACGACAGCAGGGCGATCGTGACGGTGAGCGCGAAGGGCCGGAACAGCTCGCCGGTGATGTCGCTCACGAAGGCGAGCGGCAGGAAGACGATGACGGTCGTGATCGTCGACGCGGTGATCGCGCCCGCGACCTCGCGCACCGCATCCAGGATCGCCTTCGACCTGGACGGCTGGAACACGAGGTGCCGCTTGATGTTCTCGATCACGACGATCGAGTCGTCGACGACGCGGCCGATCGAGAGCGTGAGGGCGCCGAGCGTGAGCACGTTGAGCGAGTAGCCGGCGGCCCACATGCCGATGAAGGTCATGAGCACCGAGACCGGGATCGACACGGCGGTGACGATCGTCGACCGGAGCGACCACAGGAAGATGAGGATGACGAGGATGGCGAAGACGAGGCCGAGCACGCCCTCGACCGCGAGCGCCTCGACCGAGTGCTCGATGTAGGGGGCCTGGTCGAGCACGGTCGTGAAGGTGACGTCGTCGCCGAGCTCCGACTGCAGCGTCGGCAGCAGCTCCTGCACCGCGTGCGACACGTCGACCGTGTTCGACGCCTGCGTCTTCGTGATCGAGAGGATGATCGCCGGCTCGCCGTCGACGAGCGCGATCGACGAGACGGGATCCTGCTCGAGCGCGACCTCGGCCATGTCGCCGATCGTCACCGTCTCGGTCGCGGGCGGCGCGTTCGCCGGGTTCGCGGGGTCGGGCTCGGCGGCCTGCTCGCGGCTGAGCGGCAGGCTCTCGACATCCTCGACCGAGCCGAGCCGCTCGCCGATCTGCACGCTGAGCGTCTGGTCGCCGTCGTCGACCGTGCCGCCGGGCAGCAGCTGGCCGTGCTCGTCGAGCGCCTGGGTGATGTCGGCGCGAGAGAAGCCCTCGGCCGCGAGCGCCGCGTCGTCGGGCGTGATCGTGATGCGCTGGCCCGGCGCGCCCTGCAGCTCGACGGCGCGCACGCCGTCGGTGCGCTCGAGCTGCGGCACCGCGATGGTCTCGATGCGGTCGACGAGCGCCGACTGGTCGCCGGGCGACGAGATGGCGACGCGCAGCACGGGGAAGTCGGCGATCGAGCCGGTGAGCACCGTGGGCTCGGCGTTCTCGGGCAGCTGGGAGAGGATGCGGTTGACCGCCTGCTGCACGCGCTGCTCGGTGGTCGGGATGTTGATGCCGTACGTGAACTCGGCGAAGACGACGCTCGAGCTCGTCGATGACGTGCCCGACGTGCCCTCGAGTCCCGGCACCGCTTGGATGGCGCGCTCGATGGGGCCCGTGACGTCCTCGCTCATGATCTCGGGGCTCGCGCCCGGCAGCGTCGTCGTGACGACGACGGCCGGCAGCTCGAGCTCGGGGGTCAGCTCGGTCTTGAGGCTGGTGAGGGCGACCCCGCCGAAGATGGCGATGCAGAGCGTCGCGAGGACGATGAGCGCGCGGTTCTTGAGGCTGGCGAGCGAGAGCAGATGCACTCAGCGATCCTTGCACCCGCGGCTGTGGGGCGGATATGGGGCTGACCCCCGCATCCGCCCCGCAGCCTGCTGATCGACCGCTGTCGCTATCGCTGCCGCTTCGCGGCGAACGCGCGCATGGCGTCGCGCACGTACTCGGCGCCGGCGGTGCCGCCGTAGTTGGCGGCGAACCGCTCGTCGGCGACGTACATGTCGCCGAGGCCCGCGAACATGTCGACGTCGGGCTCGGACGTCTGCCAGCCGGCACCGACCCAGCGGTAGTGGCGCTCGACGAGCGCCTGCACCCGCTCGGACTCGACGTCCTCCCCCGCGTCGCGCGCGGACGCGTAGCCCGCCGCGATGTCGAGGTGCTCCTGCTGGAAGCCGCGCTTGTCGTCATCCGACATGCGCTTCCACCAGTCCTGACCCTGCTTCCAGGCGTCAGCACCCCACCGCTCGGTCACCTCCTGCTCGTACTGGCTCTGGTCGAACCCGTCGAGCGCTTCCTCTGCCGTCATGGCGGCTCCCTCCTCTCGTGCCCGCAGCGTCTGCTCGACGGCGCGGATCTGCCTGCGGATGCGGTCGGCCTCGCGCTCGAGGTCGGCGAGGTGCGCTCCGAGCGCCTCCTCGTCGGTCGCGCGCTCGAGGCTGTCGGCGATCGCGGGGATGCCGACGCCCAGCCCGCGCAGCAGCAGGATGCGCTGCAGGCGCGAGAGGGACGCCTCGTCGTACCAGCGCATCCCGCTCGCGTCGGTGCGGGCAGGAGCGAGGATGCCGACGGCGTCGTAGTGCCGCAGGGTGCGGCTCGAGACGCCGGCGAGCTTCGCGATGCGCTGGATCGACCACTCCATGTCGACGACGCTAGAGGTTGACGCAGCGTCAATGTCAAGCGTTCCCGCTCGTCGGGCAGGACTGCTCGGGGCCGCCTACGCTGGCTCCGTGCCCCTCGCCCGCTCCGTGCTCGCCGTCGCAGTGGGCGGTGCCCTCGGCACCGCGGCGCGTGCGCTGCTCGAGGCGGCGATCGCCGACTGGTGGGCGCTCTTCGCCGTGAACGCGCTCGGCTCCGCGCTGCTGGGCCTCTCGGTGGCGGCCCTCGCCGGCGCGCCCGACTGGGTGCGGCACGGCATCGGCGCAGGGCTCCTCGGCGGCTTCACGACGTTCAGCGCGGTCGCCGTCGCGAGCGTCTCCGCGAGCGGTGCGAGCGGCGGGTGGCCGACCCTCGTGCCCGCGCTGCCCGGGATCGCCCTCGCCGTCGGGATGCTCCTCGCGAGCATGCTCGCCGCGTGGGCGGGGCTCGCCCTCGGCCGCCGGCTCGCCGCGAAGCGTGCCGCATGACGCCGCTCGAGCTGCTGGGCATCGCCCTCGCGGGCGGCGCGGGCGCCGTCGTCCGCTTCCTCACGGGCGCGCTCGCGCGCGAGCGGCCGGTGCGCGCGACGATCGCGGTCAACCTCGTCGCGAGCCTCCTCGCGGGGTTGCTGACGAGCGCGCTCGTGCACGACAGCGCCTGGCGGGCGATCCTCGTCACCGGCTTCTGCGGCGGGCTCTCCACCTACTCCGCGTTCGCCGTGCACGGGGTCGAGCAGCTCGAGCGCCGCCGCGGCGGCCACGCGCTGGCGACGATCGCCGTCACGGTCGTCGGCGGCGCGATCGCGGCATCCGTCGGACTGCTGCTCGGCGCCACCATCGTGCCCGCGATGCCCGCGTGAGATGACGGGCCTCATCCCCCGCTCGTGGCCGCCGCACATCCGCCCCAAGGGCTCGGTGCTATCATGAAGGTTGGACTTATCACAGGAGTTCTCAACCGTTCGTCGGCGCAGGCCGGCGCAGTTCGCAAGGGGGTCCAGCATGGGTCGTGGTCGCCAGAAGGCCAAGCACACGAAGCTGGCTCGAGAGCTGAAGTCGTTCAGCCCCAACATCAACTACAACGTCCTCGCGCAGGAGCTCGGCAGCGTCCCCGAGAACGACGAGCTCGTCGACAAGTGGGCCGACTACGCCGAGTACAAGCCCGACGACGACGAGTACGTCGACGACGTGCAGCAGGGCCGCAGCGCCTGAGCCTCTGAGCCGCGCCATCGGTGCGGCTCGACGCGCTTGAACCGGAGGAGTCGACCGTGACGTCGCACGCCATCACGAACGGCCGGCTCCAGGAGCCGGTCGAGGTCGGCAGCCACGCCACCGCGACCGCCCCGGTCTTCGAGTCGCTCTCGGTGCTCGACATGTTCAAGATCGGCATCGGCCCGTCGTCGTCGCACACCATCGGTCCGATGCGCGCTGCGCTCGACTTCGTCGCGCAAGCGGATGCGTCGGGTCGCTTCGACGACATCGCGCGGCTGCGCGTCGACCTGCTCGGGTCGCTCGGCGCCACGGGCTCCGGGCACGGCACCGACACGGCGATCATGCTCGGGCTCTCGGGCCTCGCGCCCGACACCGTCGAGACGCCGCAGATCACCGCGACGCTCGAGCAGATCCGCGCGTCGGGCGAGCTGCAGCTCGGCGGTCGGCGCACGGTGCCGTTCGACGAGTCGAAGGTCTTCATCTTCCGGCCGCTCACGGTGCGCCGCGAGCACCCGAACGCGCTGCGCATCACGGCGTACGACGCGGCCGACACCGAGATCGCCACGGCGGGCTACTACTCCATCGGCGGCGGCTTCGTCATGCGGCACGACGAGGGCGACGTGCTCTCGCCCGTGCCCGAGCCGGCGACGCAGGCGCACCCCGTGCGGTACCCGTTCAGCCACGGCGACGAGCTCGTGGCTCGGTGCCGCGAGACGGGCCTGTCGGTCGCCGAGCTCATGCTCGAGAACGAGACGGCCTGGCGCTCCCGCGACGAGACGATCGCGCGGCTCGAGCGCATCTGGGAGGTCATGCAGGAGTGCGTCGCGCACGGCATCGAGACCGACGGGATCCTGCCGGGCGGGCTCGACGTCAAGCGGCGCTCCAAGGACTGGCACGACAAGCTGCTCGCGCGCGACGCGGCGCCCAAGACCGGCAGACCCGACCTGCTCGAGGGCATGGAGTGGGTGAACCTCTACGCGCTCGCCGTGAACGAGGAGAACGCGGCGGGCGCGCGGGTCGTCACCGCGCCGACGAACGGCGCCGCGGGGATCATCCCGGCGGTCATGCACTACGCCGACCGGTTCGCGAACTGCGTCGACGATGAGGTGTCGTGGCAGGTGCGCTTCCTGCTGGTCGCGGGCGCAATCGGCATCATCATCAAGTCGAACGCGTCGATCTCGGGCGCCGAGGTCGGCTGCCAGGGCGAGGTGGGCTCCGCGTGCGCGATGGCCGCCGCCGGGTTCGCCGCCGTGCTGGGGGCGACGCCCGAGCAGATCGAGAACGCCGCCGAGATCGGCATCGAGCACAATCTCGGCCTCACGTGCGACCCGATCAAGGGGCTCGTGCAGATCCCGTGCATCGAGCGCAACGCGATGGCGAGCGTGAAGGCGATCAACGCGGCGCGCATGGCGCAGCAGGGCGACGGCACGCACTACGTGAGCCTCGACACCGCCGTCGAGACGATGCGCCGCACCGGCGCCGACATGAGCGACAAGTACAAGGAGACATCGCTCGGCGGGCTCGCCGTGGCGTTCATCGAGTGCTGATCGCCGCATCCGCTGCCGCGCACGATGAAGGGCCCGCCGATCGGCGGGCCCCGCGTCGTCGAGCGATGGGTCAGGAACCGGTGGTCGCGTAGGGCGCGACCGCGGCGAAGATGATGCCGAACAGCACGACGGGCCAGAAGATGAAGGCCCAGATGAAGCCGAGCACCGAGGTCACGAGGCCCCAGATCGCCATCGTCTTGCCCGCGGGCTCCTTCGCGAGGCCGATGCCCGAGAGCACGGCGCCCGCGATCGCGTTGATCCAGATCGGGATGATGATGCTGGAGATGCCGAGGATGAGCCCCCACATCGAGAGCTTCTTCGAGGTCGAGGCCGGGGCGCCGCTGTAGGTCGCGCCGTAGCTCGGCTGGTATGCCTGGTAGCCGCCCTGGGCGGGCTGCTCGGGAGGGGTGTAGGTCATGGGGTGGTTCCTCGGGTGACGAAGTCTGGAGCGGACGCGGTTCGCGCCCGCCCAAGCCTACGGCCGGACAACGGTCGCTCGACACTGGTAGTTCGGAGCGTCAGGCCGATCCCATGGCGAAGAGCATCGCCCCGAGCACGCCGAGGAGCGGCAGCAGGTAGACGAGCAGCACCCAGAGCAGGCCGATCGCCGATCCGATGAGGCCGATGATCGCCATCACCCTCCCCGCCGGCTCGCGGCGCAGGGCGATGAAGCCGAAGACGATGCCGATGATCGGCACCACCACCAGCGTCCATGCGAACAGGAAGGAGCAGGCGCCGAGCACGAGCGCGGTGATCGAGAGGCCGCGCTGCGGCTGCGGCGCGTAGGCGTAGACCGGCGCGTGATAGACGGGGATCCCGTACGGCAGGACGCTCGACGCCTGCGCGGCGGCCGGGTGGATGAGCGGCGCGTCCCGCGCGGCGAGCGCGGGTGGCGCGAATCGAGCGCCGGGAACCTGCGCCGCGGAGCCGGGCTGCTGCGGCGGACCGTACTGCGGAGCGCCGAACTGCGGCGCGCCGTACCGCGGCGCCCCATGCTGCGGTGACCCGTACTGCGGTGCCCCATACTGCGGTGCCCCATACCGAGGGGCACCGTGCTGCGAGGCCGCGGAGCGAGGCCGCTGCGCGTCGCTCGCCGGGCGCTCCCGCGACGGCTCGCCCTCGTCCGCGACGGGCGGCGACTGCTCGGCGACCGGCCCGGAGTCGCGGCGTCGGAAGCGGTCTGCGTCTGGCTGCATCTCGTACCTCCCGGGGTCGTCGCTGTCGCGTGCCTTGGTCGAACCACGGGCCACCGTACGCCGCCCGGGTCCGAATCTCCTGGACGTCTCCAGGTCAGCGGTAGGCGCCTGCCAGGCGCACGGCGCCGCCGTCGACGCCCTTCGCGCCCTGCACCCATCCGGCATCGGCGCCTGCCGCGGCCGGCGCCTGCTCGACGCGCCCCACCGTCGAGGCGGGGATCCCGGCCGCCTCGCTCGCGGCGACGACCGCCGCGACGTCGGCCTCGTCGACCACCACGAGCATCCCGAGCCCGAGGTTCCAGGTGCCCTCCGCCTGCTCGAGCGGGAAGCCGCCGAGCTGCGCGAGCGCGCCGAAGACGGCCGGCACCTGCCAGCTGCTGCGGTCGATCTCGACCGCGAGGCGCTGCGGCAGCACGCGCGCCAGGTTCGCGGCGATGCCGCCGCCGGTGACGTGCGAGATCGAGCGCACGCCCAGGCCCCGCTCGAGCATCCCGAGCAGCGGCAGCGTGTACAGGCGCGTCGGCTCGAGCAGCGCCTCGGCGGCCACACCGCCGAGCTCGTCGACGCGATCGGTGAGCCCGATCCCGCGCTCGGCGAGGATGTGCCGCACGAGCGAGAAGCCGTTCGAGTGGAGCCCCGACGACGCCATGGCGACCACGTGGTCGCCCGCACGCACGCGCTCGGCCCCCAGCACCGCATCCGCCTCGACGATGCCGACCGCGGCGCCCGCGATGTCGTAGTCGTCGGGCGCCATCACGCCGGGGTGCTCGGCCGTCTCGCCGCCGACGAGCGCCGTGCCGGTGGCCTCGCACGCCTCGGCGATGCCGCGCACGATGTCGGCGATGCGCTCGGGGACGACCCGGCCGCACGCGATGTAGTCGGTCATGAACAGCGGCTTGGCGCCCACGACGACGATGTCGTCGACGACCATGCCGACGAGGTCCTGCCCGATCGTGTCGTGCTTGTCGATCGCCTGCGCGAGCGCGATCTTCGTGCCGACGCCGTCGGTGGAGGTGGCGAGCAGCGGCTTCGCGTACGAGCCTGCGGCCGAGAGGTCGAACAGGCCCGCGAATCCGCCGACACCGCCGAGCACGCCGGGGCCGTGGGTGCGCGAGACCGCAGCCTTCATGAGCTCCACCGCGCGGTCGCCCGCCTCGGTGTCGACGCCGGCGGACGCATACGGATCGGTCATGCCCCCCAGGCTACCGAGCCGCGCACCCCCAGGATCTCAACCGCTCGGGGAGCGGGTGGTTGGATGGGAGCGGCACACCCACCACCGTCGACGGAGACACCCATGCATGCACTCGTGACCCGAGGCAAGCCAGGGCTCGAGCTGATCGAGCTGCCCGAGCCAGAGACGCCCGCCGGGCACGTGAAGGTGCGCGTGCTGCGCGCCGGCATCTGCGGCACCGACCTCCACATCGACGCATGGGATGCGTGGGCCGAGTCGGCCGTGACGCCCGGCGTCACCGTGGGGCACGAGTTCTGCGGCGAGATCGTCGAGGTCGGCGAGGGCGTGACCGACTTCTCGGTCGGCCAGATCATGTCGGGCGAGGGCCACGTCGTCTGCGGTCACTGCCGCAACTGCCGCGCGGGCCGCCGGCACCTCTGCATCCGCACCTCGAACCTGGGCGTGCAGCGCGACGGCTGCTTCGCCGAGCTCGTCGTGCTGCCGGCGTCGAACGTGTGGGTGCACCCCGGCGCGACCCGCGAGACCGTCACTCCCGCGCAGCTCGACGTCTTCGGCATCTACGACCCGTTCGGCAACGCCGTCCACACGGCGCTCAAGTTCCCGGTCATCGGCGAGGACGTGCTCGTCACGGGCGCCGGCCCCATCGGGCTCATGGCGGCGATGGTGGCCCGGCACGCCGGCGCGCGACACATCGTCGTCACCGACATCGCGGAGCCGCGGCTCGAGCTCGCCCGCAGCCTCGGCTTCCGCGCGCTCGACCCGCAGCAGGCATCCGTCGACGGCGTCTCGCCGATCGCCGCCGTGCAGCGCGAGCTCGGCATGCAGGAGGGCTTCGACGTCGCACTCGAGATGTCGGGCTCCCCCACCGCGCTCGTCGGCACCATCGAGAACCTCAACTTCGGCGGCCGCATCGCGATGCTGGGGCTGCCGTCGCGGCCGATCGAGGTCGACTTCGGCAAGGTCGTCTCGCACATGCTCACGATCCAGGGCATCTACGGCCGGGAGATGTTCGAGACCTGGTACGCGATGGCCGCGATGGCGCAGACCGGCCTGGACGTCGCCCCCGTCATCACCGACCGCTTCGCCTTCGCCGACTGGCAGTCCGCGTTCGACCGCGCCCGCTCGGGCGCCTCCGGCAAGGTCATCCTCGACTTCACCGGCACCGAAGCCCACCTCGACACCCAGGGAGCCTGACCCGTGTTCTCCGCCCGCGCATCCATCACCGCAGAGCTCGCCGACATCGAGGCCGCCGGCCTCACGAAGCGCGAGCGGCCGCTCGACTCGCCGCAGTCGGCGACCGTCGTCGCGAGCGGCGCCGAGGTGCTCAACTTCTGCGCCAACAACTACCTGGGCCTCGCCGACCACCCCCGCGTCGTCGAGGCGGCGAAGGCCGCGCTCGACGACTGGGGCTTCGGGATGGCGTCGGTGCGGTTCATCTGCGGCACGCAGACCCAGCACCTCGAGCTCGAGTCGCGGCTCGCGACGTTCCTCGGGCAGGAGGCGGCGATCCTCTACTCGTCGTGCTTCGACGCCAACGGCGGGCTGTTCGAGACGATCCTGACGGCCGAGGACGCGGTGATCTCCGACGCGCTCAACCACGCCTCGATCATCGACGGCATCCGACTGTCGAAGGCGGCCCGCTACCGCTACGCCAACCGCGACATGGTCGAGCTCGAGACTCGGCTGCAGGAGGCAGCGGGCGCGCGACGGCGGCTCATCGTCACCGACGGCGTCTTCTCGATGGACGGCTACCTCGCACCGCTCGAGGCGATCTGCGACCTCGCCGAGCGCTACGACGCGATGGTGATGGTCGACGACTCGCACGCGGTCGGCTTCACCGGCCCGACCGGCGCCGGCACGCCGGAGCTCGCCGGGGTGCAGGACCGGATCGACATCATCTCGGGCACGCTCGGCAAGGCGCTCGGCGGCGCCTCGGGCGGCTACATCGCGGCGCGCGCCGAGATCGTCGACCTGCTGCGCCAGCGCTCGCGCCCCTACCTCTTCTCGAACGCGCTCGCCCCGTCGGTCGTGGCCGGCTCGATCGCGGCGCTCGACCTCGTCGAGGGTGCGGGCGAGCTGCGCGAGCGGCTGCAGCGCAACACGGTGCGCTTCCGCGAGGGCATGGAGGCCGCGGGCTTCGAGCTGCTGCCCGGCGAGCACCCGATCATCGCCGTGATGTTCCACGACGCCCGGCTCGCGGGCCAGATAGCGGATGCGATGCTCGAGGAGGGCGTCTACGTCACCGCCTTCTCGTTCCCCGTCGTACCCAAGGGCGAGGCGCGCATCCGCGTGCAGCTCTCGGCCGCCCACTCCGACGACGACGTCGATCGCGCGGTCGCGGCGTTCGCCGCGGCGCGCGACCGCGTCGCGGCCTGACGGCGCCCCGACCGCAACGGGACCCCTCCCACCGAACCGGACCCGGTGCACCAGGTCCGGTTCGGTGGAAGGGGTCCCGCCGGCGAGTGATGCCTAGAAGACCGGCTTGCCGCCCGTGACGCCGAGCACGGTGCCCGAGACGTAGCTCGCCTCGTCGCTCGCGAGGTAGACGAACGCCGTCGCGACCTCGATCGGCTGGCCGGGGCGACCGAGCGGCGCGTTCATGCCGAAGTCCTTCACCGAGGGCTTCGTCGAGGGCTGCAGCGGCGTCCAGATGGGGCCAGGGGCGACGGCATTCACGCGGATGCCGCGCTCACCGACCTGCGCGGCGAGGTTGACCGTGAAGTTGTTGATCGCGGCCTTCGTCGACGCGTAGTCGAGCAGCGTCTCGGACGGGTCGAACGCCTGGATCGACGAGCAGTTGATGATGCTCGCGCCCTCCCCCATGTGCGGCAGCACGGCGCGGGTGAGGTTGAACATGGCGAAGATGTTCGTCTCGAACGTCTGGCGCAGCTGCTCGTCGGTGATGTCGGCGAGCGAGTCCTGCGCCATCTGGTAGCCGGCGTTGTTCACGAGGATGTCGATGCCGCCGAGCCCCTCGACCGCCTGCCGCGCGAGCTCGCGGTTGGCCTCGTCGGTGCGCTGGTCGGTGGGGACGAGCACAGCCTTGCGACCGGCCGCCTCGATCTGGCGCTTCGTCTCGTCGGCGTCCTCCTGCTCCTGCGGCAGGTAGGCGATCGCGACGTCGGCGCCCTCCTTCGCGAAGGCGATGGCCGTCGCGCGGCCGATGCCGGAGTCGCCGCCGGTGACGAGGGCGCGCTTGCCCTCGAGCCGACCGCGGCCGACGTAGCTCGTCTCGCCGTGGTCGGGCACGGGCTGCAGCTTGTCGGTCCAGCCGGGCCATTCCTGGGTCTGCTCGGGCAGGTTCTTGATGGATTCGGTGTCGACGCTCATGTACCCCATCGTGCATCCGGTTGCTGGACGTGCCGTGGATGCCCCCCCCGGACGCGGGCGGGCACGCCCGGCTCGGTAGGCTGGGATCCTCCCCTCCGCGACAGAAGGAGCTCGCCTGTGTGCGGCATCGTCGGCATCGTCTCCGACTCGAGCGTCAACCAGCAGGTGTACGACGCACTCGCGCTCCTCCAGCACCGCGGGCAGGACTCCACGGGCATCGCGACCGCCGAGGCCCGCTCGATCCACGTGAAGAAGGCCAAGGGCCAGGTGCGCGAGGCGTTCCGCACCCGCGACATGCGCGCCCTGCTCGGCACCATCGGCCTCGGGCACGTGCGCTACGCGACGCGCGGCGAGGCGGCGAACGAGCTCGAGGCGCAGCCGTTCTACGTGAACGCGCCATACGGCATCGTGCTCGTGCACAACGGCAACCTGACGAACACGCGCGAGCTCGAGCGCGAGCTCGCGACCGTCGACCACCGGCACGTCAACACGGGCAGCGACACCGAGATGCTCGTCAACGTGCTCGGCTCCGAGCTGCAGACGCTCGTCAAGGGCGGCGACCTCGACGCCGACCGGCTCTTCACCGCCGTCCGGCGCGTGCACGAGCGGGTGGAGGGCTCCTACGGCGTGATCGCGCTCATCGCGGGCCACGGCCTGCTCGCCTTCCGCGACCCGTTCGGCATCCGCCCGCTCGTGCTCGGCTCGCGGCTCGCCGAGAGCGGCCGCACCGAGTGGATGGTCGCGAGCGAGTCGGTCGCGCTCACGGGCTCCGGCTTCACGATCGAGCGCGACGTCGCGCCGGGCGAGGCCGTCTTCATCACGCCCGACGGCGAGATCGCGATGGCGCAGACGCACGACTCCCCCGTGCTGCTGCCGTGCTCGTTCGAGTACGTCTACCTCGCCCGCCCCGACTCGGTCATGAACGGCATCAACGTCTACGAGTCGCGCCTGCGGATGGGCGAGCGGCTCGCCGACACCATCGAGCGCTACACGCCCTCGGGATCGATCGACGTCGTCATGCCCATCCCCGACTCGTCGCGACCCGCGGCGATGGAGGTCGCCCGCCGGCTCGGCATCGAGTACCGCGAGGGGTTCTACAAGAACCGCTACGTCGGCCGCACCTTCATCATGCCGGGGCAGCAGGAGCGCAAGAAGTCGGTGAAGCAGAAGCTCAACGCGCTCGAGAGCGAGTTCCGCGGCAAGAACGTGCTCGTCGTCGACGACTCGATCGTGCGCGGCACCACGAGCCGCGAGATCGTCGAGATGATGCGCTCGGTCGGCACGAACTCCGTCACCTTCACGTCGGCCGCACCGCCCGTGCGCTACCCGCACGTCTACGGCATCAACATGCCGTCGCGCTCCGAGCTCATCGCCTCCGGCCGCTCCATCCCGCAGGTGAACGAGGCGCTGCGCAGCGACTTCCTCGTCTACCAGGAGGTCGACGACCTGCAGCGCGCGATCCTCGACGGCTCCGACATCCAGGGCCTCGACATGTCGTGCTTCACGGGCGAGTACGTCACCGGCACCGTCACCGAGGAGTACCTCGACTGGGTGGAGCGCACGCAGCTCAGCTGACCGGCGGGCCCTGCTGGTCGAGCCGACCCGGGCGCGCAGGGCGCTGACTCCCCTGCTGGTCGACCAGCGGCGGGGCGCTGCGCGGCTCAGCCAGCGGAACGCTGCGCGACCCGCTCCCGCGGGGCGGGCGCCCAGGCGCCGAGACCGGCGACGAGGCAGGCGATGGATGCGCCGAGCACGACGTCGGGCAGCGGCACGGCCGCGAGCAGCAGGCCCGCGACGAGTGCGCCGAGCGAGCCCGCGAAGAGCAGCGCGGCCACGCCCTTCGGCGGGATCGCGACCCCCGAGCGCCGCGCGAGCTCGGTGAGCGCGACCGCCGCGGCGAGCGCGACGCCGAGCACGGCACCCGCGATGAGGTCGAGCGCCCCGGGCCTCGCGATCGGCGCGACGAGCGCGGCAGCGCCGCCGAGGGAGGCGAGCAGCGCACCGCCCCTCCTGATGCCCGCTCCGCTGACGAGCCCGGCGAGCGGCGGCCCGACGAGCCCGCCGATCGCGAGCGTGAGCGCGGCGGGACCGGCTGCCTGCGACTCGGCGGCGCCGAGCGCCGAGAGCGCGGGGCGCAGCGCGACGAGCGCGACAGCGCCGGCGACCGCGAGCGCCAGCAGCGGCACGAGTCGCGCGGCAGGCCGCACGAGCTCTGGCGCCGGCTCTCGCGGCGCGGTCCGCGCCGTCGCCTGTCCGGCGGCGAGCAGCAGCGAGACGAGCAGGAGCACGGCGATCGCCACGAGCACCACGAGCGGCGACAGCCGCAGCGCTGTGGCGCCGGCNNNGCCGCGGCGCTGTGGCGCCGGCGACGGCAGCCGCGCCGAGCGCGAGGGCGAGCAGGGTCGGCGCGAGGCGGACGAGCGGCGCGAGCGCGGGATCGGCGGCGGCCGCGGCTGCGGTCGCGCGCGCGTGCCCCGCGGCGGCGGCGGCGAGCCAGGGCACGAGCGGCCAGACCTGGAGCGAGCCGAACTGCCACCACGCGATCGCGCAGACCACCACGGCGATCGCCGCGAGGGTGAGCGCGGTGACGCCCATGCGCGGCACGGCACGGGCGGGCAGGAGCAGGACGATCGCCGCGGCGACCGCGGCGACCGCTGCCCCCAGCGCGAGCGACGACGGCGGGATGGGCTGCTGGGCGATCAGCGTCGCCGCTGCACCCCAGCCGACCCACGCGACGGCGTGCGCCGACCCGAGCCGCGCGCGCCGAGCCGGCACGTCAAGCCTCGCCGGGACGGTCGTCCTCGGGTGCTGCACTCGGCGCCGACTCGTCGGCGACCGGCTGCTCGGCTGGCTCGAGCCGGTCGAAGACGGCGTCGTCGGCGTCCGCGGCCGGCTCGTCCGACGCATCCGCGCCGCGTGTCTCGACGCGCTCGGCGAGCACGGTGCGCGAGCCCTTCACGAGCGAACGGTCGACGATGAGCGCCACGATCCCGCCCAGCACCGCGCCGACGACGACGCCGATGACGATCATGAGGCCGATGACCGGCGTGGTGTCGACCGGCCGACCGGCCTCGTCGAGACCCGGGGTCGAGATGGCCGAGAGGATCCACGCCACGACGACGCCGATGATCGCGCCGATGCCCATGAAGACGCCGTACTTCGGCGAGCGCCGCACGGTGACGCGCAGCTCCTCGCGCGTCTCGGCGCGCTGCGCTCCGCCGTCGGGCTGCGAGGTGTCGGGCGTGGCGTCCATGGCATCCAGCATCCCACGCCGCTCGCGGCCGCTCCCGCGCCGGGTCGGTGCGCCGAGGGAGCCGATAGGTTGCCAGCAGCAGCGGCGGACGACGCGCGGGACGCCGGAGCGACGACAGGAGCACGGACCATGATGGACTCCCCCGTCCCACCGACGTCCCATCCGCGAGCAGCGCTCGACGCGACCGACTGGGCGCTCGTCGATGCGAGCGACGCCGCCGCCACGCTCGAGGTCGACAGCGCGACCGGCCTCTCGGCCGCGGAGGCGACCGCGCGCCGCGAGCGCTTCGGCGCCAACGAGCTCGACGCGGCGCCCCCCGAGCCCGCCTGGCGGCGCATCCTGCGGCAGTTCGCCGACCCGCTCATCTACCTGCTGCTGGGCGCCGTGGTCATCTCGGCGATCGCCTGGCTCTTCGAGGGCGCCCGCGGGGTGCCGATCGATGCGATCGTCATCATCGCGATCGTCATCGCGAACGCGATCCTCGGCTACGTGCAGGAGGCGAAGGCGGCGGATGCCGTAGCCGCGCTGCAGGGCATGGCTGCGGTGAGCGCGACCGTGGTGCGCGACGGCCGCTCCGAGCAGGTGCCGGCGGCTGACCTCGTGCCGGGCGACATCCTCGCGCTCGCCGAGGGCGACTCGGTCGGGGCGGATGCGCGGCTGCTGTCGTCGTCGTCGCTGCAGATCGCCGAGGCGTCGCTCACCGGCGAGTCGGTGCCGGTGACGAAGTCGGCGACGACCCTGCCGGAGGCCGTGCCACTGGGCGACCGCGCGAACATGGTGTTCAAGGGCACCGCGGTGACGCAGGGCGTGGGACGCGCGGTGGTCACCGCCACCGGGATGCAGACCGAGATGGGCCACATCGCCACGATGCTGGCGCAGACGGAGCAGGAGCCGACGCCGCTGCAGAAGGAGATCGCGGGCGTCAGCCGCACCCTCGGCATCGCAGTGATCGTCATCGCGGTCGTCGTGATGGGCGCGATCGGGTTCACGAGCGGCATCGGGTCGCTGCAGGATGCGGTCGACGTGCTCCTCGTCGGCGTCTCGCTCGCCGTCGCGGCGGTGCCCGAGGGGCTGCCGGCGATCCTCTCGGTCGTCCTCTCGATCGGCGTGCAGGCCATGAGCCGGCAGGGCGCGATCGTCAAGCACCTCTCGTCGGTCGAGACGCTCGGCTCCGCCTCGGTGATCTGCTCCGACAAGACGGGCACCCTCACGCGCAACGAGATGACGATGCTGCGCGTGCACACCGGCTCGGGGGTCGCCGACATCACGGGCGTCGGCTATGCGCCCGACGGCGACGTGCTCGTCGACGGCAGCCCGCTGCTCGAGAGCGATCCCGGGCTCGATCTGCGCGCCGAGGACATCGTCGTGCTCTCGGGCGGCACGCTCGCGTCGGATGCCGAGGTGCGGCAGGACGCGGACGGCAGCTGGGTCGTCGTGGGCGACCCGACCGAGGCCGCGTTCGTCGTCGCCGAGCGGAAGGCCGGCCTCACCGAGCGCCGCGAGCAGCGCTTCACCCGCGTCGGCGAGGTGCCGTTCACGTCGGAGCGCAAGATGATGTCGGTGATCGTCGAGGACGCCGAGCACCCGCTCGACGGCACCGGGCGGGGGCGGCCCGTGCTGGTCGCGAAGGGCGCCCCGGACGTGCTGCTGCAGCACTGCACGCGCGTGCGCTCGGGCATGGAGGTCACCGACCTCACCGACGACGATCGACGCCGGGTGCAGGCGTCGGTCGACTCGATGTCGGCGCAGGCGCTCCGCACCCTCGCGGTCGCGTACCGTCCGCTCGAGACCGACGAGCACGCATCCGCCACCGACGCCGCGGGCGACTTCGACCCCGAGGCCGGGCTCGCGCTCGAGGAGGGACTGATCTTCGTCGGCACCGTCGGCATCATCGACCCGCCCCGATCCGAGGCCGCGACGGCGATCGCCGCGGCGCACCGGGCCGGCATCCGAGTCGTGATGATCACGGGCGATCATCCCTCGACCGCGCTGCGCATCGCGCAGGAGCTGGGCATCGCCGCTGCAGGTGACCGGGCGATCGCCGGTCCCGAGCTCGACGCGATGGACGCCGATGCGCTGCGGGCTGCGGCACGGGACGTCTCGGTCTTCGCGCGCGTCGCGCCCGAGCACAAGCTGCAGATCATCGACGCGCTGCAGGCCGACGGGCAGGTCGTCTCGATGACCGGCGACGGCGTGAACGACGCGCCGGCGCTCAAGAAGGCCGACATCGGCGTCGCCATGGGCATCACCGGCACCGAGGTCTCGAAGGAGGCCGCGGCGATGATCCTCACCGACGACAACTTCGCGACCATCGTCGCGGCGGTGCGGCAGGGCCGCGTGATCTTCGGCAACATCCGCAAGTTCCTGCGCTACCTGCTCTCGTCGAACATGGGCGAGGTGCTGACGATGTTCTTCGGCGTCATGCTCGCGGGCTACCTCGGCCTCACCGGCCACGGCGAGTCGATCGTCGTGCCGCTGCTCGCGACGCAGATCCTCTGGATCAACCTCATCACCGACTCCGGTCCCGCGCTCGCCATGGGCGTCGACGCCGAGACGGAGGACGTCATGGCACGCCCGCCGCGGCGCGCGGACGAGCGCGTCATCGACGGGCAGATGTGGTCGGGCATCATCGCGATCGGGGCGGTGATGGCGATCGTGACGCTGCTCGCGATCGACATCTTCCTGCCCGGCGGGCTCATCGAGGGCTCGGAGGACGTCGAGACCGCGCGCACCGCGGCGTTCACCACGCTCGTGCTCGCGCAGCTGTTCAACGCGCTGAACTCCCGCTCGGAGCGCGTCTCCGCGTTCCACCGGCTGTTCAGCAACCGTTGGCTGTGGGCCGCGCTCGCCTTCGGCGTCGTCACGCAGGTGCTCGTCGTGCACGTGCCGCTCCTGCAGACCGCGTTCGGCACTGCGCCGCTCGCGCCTGGGCAGTGGCTCGTGTGCGTCGCGCTCGCGTCGGTCGTGCTGTGGTTCGACGAGCTGCGGAAGGTGGGCATCCGCGCGCTCGAGCGCCGGCGCTGAGCGGTGCCACGCGCATCGACGCTGGGCCCGCGACCATCCGGCTAGTGTCGGGTGTTGGCTCCTTAGCCCCGTACTCCCACGCACACACAACGAGGTGAAGCATGTCGAATGCCCCTGCCAGGTCGAAGCAGACCGGCGCCCCGCTGGCACGCGCGATGCGCCCGGTCAACAACGTCGTCGAGCGCTGGATCCCGTCAGCGCTCGTCTTCGCCATCATCCTCACGCTCATCGTCGCGCTCCTCGCGCTGACGGTGACGCAGACCAACCCGGTCGACCTCGTGAAGGGCTGGGGCGACGGCCTCTCGGGCCTGCTCGCCTTCATGACGCAGATGGCGCTCATCCTGCTGCTCGGCCACATGCTCGCCAACACGCGACCCGTGCGCAAGCTGCTGACGAGGCTCTCGGCCGTGCCGCAGACGGCGCTGCAGGCGTACCTGTTCGTCTTCGTCGTCGCAGCCGTCGCGTCGCTCATCACCTGGGGCCTCGGCCTCGTCGTCGGCGGCCTGCTCGCTCGTGAGGTCGCGGCCTCCGGCAAGGAGCGCGGGCTGCAGCTGCACTTCCCGATGCTCGTCGCGGCCGGGTTCTCGGGCTTCGTCGTCTGGCACATGGGCTACTCGGGCTCCGGCCCGCTCACCGCCGCGACGCCCGACTCGTTCATCGCCGAGCACCTCGGCGGCCAGGTCATCCCCGTCACCGAGACGACCTTCGCCCTCCCGAACCTCATCGGCGCCGTCGCGACGATCGTCGCGGTCGCCGTCGCGCTCTCGCTCGTCGCGCCGCGCGGCAGCGACCGGATCGTCGCGCTGCAGATCGACGCGCGCGAGCAGCTCGTCGAGCACGAGGAGGAGATCGTCACCCCCGCCGACCGCATCGACGCGAGCCGCATCGTCACGCTCATCGTCGGCGCCGCGCTCGCCGCCTACCTCGTGGTGCACTTCGTGCAGGGCGGCACGATCACGCTCGACATCGTCAACTGGTCGTTCCTCGCGCTCATCTTCCTGCTCGTGCGCAGCCCGTTCGAGATCATCCGCCTCACGAAGGAGGCGGCGTCGAACGTCGGCGAGATCCTGCTGCAGTTCCCGCTCTACGCCGGCATCCTCGGCATGATGACCGCATCCGGCCTCATCGCGGTGTTCTCGGATGCGTTCGTGGCGATCGCGACGCCGCAGACGTTCGGCGTGCTCGCGCTGCTGTCGGCCGGGCTCGTCAACTTCTTCGTGCCCTCGGGCGGCGGCCAGTTCGCGGTGCAGGCGCCGATCCTGCTCGACGCGGCCGAGCGCCTCGGCGTCGACCCGGCCATCCCGATCATGGCGGTCGCGTACGGCGACCAGTGGACGAACATGATCCAGCCCTTCTGGGCGCTGCCGCTGCTCGCGATCGCCGGGCTCAAGATGCGCGACATCCTCGGCTACACGACGGTGACGCTCATCGCCTCCGGCATCGTCTTCGCCGCGGTGCTCCTCATCTGGTCGCTCTAGCCCGACCGCCGCTGCTCCGTCGAACGTCCCTGAACTCCGGGATCCCATCCCGGAAACCCCGAGTTCAGGGAAGCTCGACACTCGTGCGGGGCGGGGCCGGCGCCGCGGTCAGTGGCGGCGGGCGAGGAGCGAGTTCAGGCGCAGCGACGTCTTCGACAGCGACGACGTCGTGAGCGACGAGCGCGTCAGCGATGAGCCCTGGCGACGGACGTGCTCGGCATCGGCGCGATCCAGGCGCCCGATGAGCCTCGTGATGTCGTCGGACGGCTTGGGCAGCTGCCGCTGCTGGACGCGGGCGGCCTCCTCGAAGGCCGCCTGCCGAACCCGCTGCGCGGCCTGGGTGCCGGCATCGCCCACCTGGACCGCCTGCTGGACGCGGCCGTCGACCTGCCGGCGCAGCTCCTCGATGCGGCTCAGCCGGTCGGAGCCGGGCGCGCCCTGACCCCGAGACTGCTGCGCCGGCTGCGGCTGCGGCTGGCGCTGCTGCGGCTGGGCCTGCGGTTGGCGCTGCGGCTGCGGCTGGCGCTGCGGCTGCTGCTGGCGCTGCTGCGGAGGGCGCTGCTGCTGCGGCACCTGCTGACCGGAGCGACGCGCACGCTCGGCCTCGACGTCGCGGCCGAGCGACTCGATGCGCTCGAACCAGCCCTGCTGCGAGCCCTGCAGGTGCTCGGCCTGCGCGCGCGCCTCGCCGTACCGCTGCCCGGCCTCCTGGCGCACCTGCTGCACGCCGCCACGGACCTGCTGCACGCCACCGCGCAGCTGCGCCTGCGCGCGCTGCGTCGCGCCGCGACCGAGGGAGCGGAGCGCACCGAAGCCGCCGCGCAGCATGAGGAAGCCGACGAAGGTGGCGCCGCCCGCGATGAGCAGCGGCATGAGCGCCGTGTCGAGCGCCCCCTCGATGCCGATGACGAGCGCGGTCTGGGCGACCCAGCCGATCCACTGGAAGAGCGCCGGGACGCCGTTGAGCAGCAGGATGACGCCGATCACCGTCACGACGAGCGGACCGATGAACCCCTGCGGGCGGACGACCTGGGCCATGTGCTCAGTATGGGGCTCGATGCTGTGTTCGGGCACCGGCACGTCGGCGGCGCGGCGGGCTACTCGACGCGAGGCCGACGGGCGCGCACGAGCGGCAGCCAGGGCGACACGTCGGCGCGCACGCCGGAGGCGCGCACGACGCCGCGAGCCATCGCATCCGCCCACGACTCCGCACCCGTCGCGAGCGCGAGCCAGGTCGCGGCGTCGGTCTCGATGACGTTGGGCGGCGTGCCGCGCGTGTGGCCGGGACCCTCGACGGCCTGCACCGCGCCGAAGGGCGGCACCCGCACCTCGACGCTCCTGCCCGGCGCCCGCTCGGCCAGGCACTGGAGCGTGTAGCGCACGGCGAGCGCCCGGTCGGGTCGGCTCGCCTCCTCCGCGAGCGCGGCGGTCACCGCGGCCATGCCGTCGACGTCGGGGATGCGCTTCGCCACCTCGCAAGGCTACGTCGTCGCACCCACGACCACCGCGCGCCGGGCGGGCCGGGTCGCCCTGAACCACCCCAACCCGAGCAGCACGAGCAGCGCGACGTCGACGACGTCGCCCCCGTAGTACATGACCTGCGACCCGATCTGCGCGTCGAGCGCATCCACCCCGGCCGGAGGGTACGCGTAGAGCCGCTTCGCGAGCATCGAGTGCACCGCGATGAACGCGACGAGCACCGTGGCGCGCACGCGGAGGGATGCGCGGTGCGGGTCGGGATCGACGCCCACGAGCGAGGCGGTGAAGACGCAGCCCGCGAGCAGGATGTGCAGGTACACGGCCGCATGCACGAGCGCCGAGCCGTGCATGAGCGCGAACAGCTCCGTCCCGTAGAGCAGCCACAGCCCGCCGGCGTTGAGCACGCCCGCGGTGATCGGATGCGTCACCCACCGCACGACGCGGGAGCGCAGCAGCCGCGAGAGGGCGCGGGCGTCGTCGACCGCGAGCGAGCGGAGCGCGAGCGTCACCGGTGCGCCGAGCACGAGCAGGAGCGGCGCGAGCATGCCGAGCAGCAGGTGCCCGACCATGTGCGCGGTGAAGCTCTCGTGCGCCGCGCGAGCGACGGGGCCGATGGCGATCGCTGCGCACGCGACTCCCGCGAACCAGCTGAGCGCCCGCCGCACGGGCCACGGGCTGCGGCGGCGCGACGCCCACAGCCCGAGGGCGTACAGCGCGGCGGCAGCGGCGAGCGCCGCGAGCCCCGCTCCCTCGACGAGCGCCCACGCGTCGAGGCCCGGCGTCGCTGCGCCGTGCCCGTGGCCGACGAGCGCGAGCGGGCTCACGTCGATCGACGCGAGCGCCACAGGACGGCGAGGCCGATGAGCAGCGCGACCACCGCCGCGCCGATCCACGCGAGGTCGTACGGCAGCAGGCCGACGTCGTAGCGCACCTGGTGGATGCCCAGCAGCTTGTGGAAGACGACGGCGTCGAGCAGCTGGAACGCGCCCAGCCCGACGAGCACGGCACCCCACCAACGGGACCACCGGACGCCATCGCGACGGCGGGCATCCGCGAGCAGGAACAGCCCGGCGACCGTCATGCCCCACGCGACGGCGTGGAAGATGCCGTCCGCGGCGAGCGCGACCTCGAGCGTCGAGAGGTCGTAGAAGTGGTGCCACTGCAGCAGCAGGTGGAAGACCATGAGGTCGACCACCGACGCGGCGACGCCGGCTCCGAACAGGAGCCCTGACCACAGCAGACGGCGTTCGGTGCGCACCGCGGGAGCGGACGCGACGCTCGTGCTCGTCATGGTGGGCCTCTCCGCGATCCAGGTGTCCCCCATTCTGCGCACACCGCCTCGGGCGCACAATCAGCCGATCCCCGGCGATCCGCCTCGGCGGGAGCCACCCGGCCCACCCCCAGCCGATGCAGGGCGCACCCCGGACGCGGCCCGGGCGTCGCGGTTCGTACAATAGGCGGGTGCGGATCCTTGTTCTCGGCAGCGGCGCGCGCGAGCACGCCATCATTGCGGCACTCCTGGCGGAGGGCGGCCACGAGATCACGGCCGCGCCAGGCAACGCCGGCATCGCGGCAGACGTCGAGGCGGTGCGCATCGACATCAAGCAGCCCGACCTCGTCGCCGACTTCGCCGTCGACGGCGGCTTCGAGCTCGTCGTGATCGGCCCGGAGGCGCCGCTCGTCGCGGGCGTGGCGGACGCGCTGCGCGCGGTGGGCGTGCCGGCATTCGGCCCGACGAAGGCCGCAGCCCGGATCGAGGGCTCGAAGTCGTTCGCGAAGGACGTCATGGCTCGCGCGGGCGTGCCCACCGGCACCGACTCGATCGCGCGGTCGCTCGACGACGTGCGCGCCGCGCTCGACGCATCCGCTCCCCCGTGGGTGCTGAAGGCCGACGGCCTCGCCGCCGGCAAGGGCGTCATCGTCACCGACGACCGCGCCGCCGCCGAGGCGCACGCCGAGGCGTTCCTGCCCGACGGCCCGCTGCTCATCGAGGAGTACCTCGCGGGCCCCGAGGTGAGCCTGTTCGTCATCACCGACGGCGTGCACGCCGTGCCGCTCGCGCCCGCCCAGGACTTCAAGCGCCTCGGCGACGGCGACGCCGGCCCCAACACCGGCGGCATGGGCGCCTACTCGCCGCTGCCCTGGCTCGCCGAGCGCTACGGCAGCGAGGAGGCGTTCGTCGACGAGGTCGTGCAGACCGTCGCGCTGCCCACCATCGCGGCGATGGCCGACGCGGGCACGCCGTTCGTCGGGCTCCTCTACTGCGGCCTCATCGTCACCGACGGCGGCGTGAAGGTCATCGAGTTCAACGCGCGCTTCGGCGACCCCGAGACGCAGGTCGTGCTGCCGCGCATCGAGTCGGGGCTCGCCGACGTGCTGCTCGCGGCCGCGAACGGCTCGCTCGAGTCGGCGCCGCCGCTCGTGTGGAGCGACGCCGCGGCGGTCGCCGTCGTGCTCGCGAGCGAGGGCTACCCGGGCGACCCCATCACCGGTCGCCCCGTCACGGGGGTCGACGAGGCGATGCGGCTCGAGGGCGTGCAGGTGCTGCACGCCGCGACCGGCGCGGGCGAGCACGGGCTGACCGCGACGGGCGGCCGCGTGCTCAACGTGGTCGGCACGGGCGCCTCGATCGCCGAGGCGCGCGAGCGCGCCTACGCGGGCCTCTCGCGCATCCGCCTCGAGGGCGGGCAGGCGCGCACCGACATCGCCGCGCGGGCGTGAGCGCGCCGGCCGAGGCCTCCGAGCGCGAGACGCTCGCCGCGGCCGGGTGGGACCTCGCCTACAGCGGCAAGGTGCGCGACCTCTACGTGCGCGAGGGGCTCGACCTGCAGCTCGCACCCGAGGTGCTCATGGTGGCCTCCGACCGGGTCTCGGCCTTCGACCACGTGCTCGAGCCCGCGATCCCGGGCAAGGGCGAGCTGCTCACGACCCTCACGCGCTGGTGGATCGACCGGCTCGGGCTGCCGTCGCAGCTGGCGCCCGAGGCGGATGCGCGCACGCCCGACATCGTGCGCGGTCGCGGGATGCTCGTGCGCACCCTCGACATGCTGCCCGTCGAGTGCGTCGTGCGCGGCCGCGTCACCGGCTCGGGGCTCAAGGAGTACCAGCAGGTCGGTGCCATCTCGGGCGTCGAGCTGCCAGCCGGTCTCGTCGACGGCGACGCGCTGCCGCAGCCGATCTACACGCCGGCCTGGAAGGCCCCGCAGGGCGAGCACGACGAGAACATCTCGTTCGAGCGCACCGTCGAGCTCGTCGGCGCGGAGGATGCGGCCGCGATCCGCGAGCTGTCGCTGCGGGTGTTCGAGGAGGGCGCCGCGATCGCCGCCGAGGCGGGACTCGTGCTCGCCGACACGAAGCTCGAGTTCGGCCGCGACCGCATCACGGGCGAGCTCGTGCTCGCGGATGAGGTGCTCACCTCCGACTCGTCGCGGTACTGGGACGCCGCGCCGCTCGCCGAGGGCCGCGTCGAGTCGTTCGACAAGCAGATCGTGCGCAACTGGCTGACCGAGCACTGGGACGGCGAGGGCGAGCCGCCCGCGCTCCCGGCGGAGATCGTCGAGCGGACGGCTGAGCGCTACCGCGAGCTGCTCGCACGGCTGACGGGTGCCGTCGCCCCTGCCGCGGGCTGAGCCGCCACCGCAGGTAGAGGGCGAGGCGCTCGAATGGGGCGCGCTTTCGAGCCGATCGGCCTGCATCTGGCGTGCGAACGGTCGGTTTCGACACGCTCAGCGCGCTGCGCGCGCGGAGCGGCTCAACCAGCGGAGACTCACACCTCGGGGGCGTCCCAGGTGTTGCAGGCGCCGACGCCGTCGTTGTAGCCGGTCGCGAGCCAGCGCATCCGCTGCTCGCTCGACCCGTGCGTCCAGCCCTCGGGGTTCACGCCGCCGCCGCCCATCTGCTGCAGCGCGTCGTCGCCGATCGTGTGCGCGGCGTTGAGCGCGTCGTTCATCTCCTGCTGCGTGGGAGCGATGAGCACGGGCGCGCCGCCGTCGTCGTCGGTGGTCTGCGAAGCGCCCGCGATCCACGCGCCGGCGTAGCAGTCGGCCTGCAGCTCGCTGCGCACGGCCGACGACTGCGGGCCGGTGTCGCCCTGCTGCACGCGGTCGAGCTGGCCCGTGACGTTCTGGATGTGGTGGCCCCACTCGTGCGCGAGCACGTACAGCTGCGCGAGCGAGCCGCCCGATGCGCCGAACTGGTCGCGCATCTGCTGGAAGAACGTGGTGTCGATGTAGATGCGCTGGTCGGGCGGGCAGTAGAACGGGCCGACCGCGCTGGTGGCCGAGCCGCAGCCGGTCTCGACCTGGCGGTCGAAGAGCTGCACGGAGGGGTCGGCGTACTGGATGCTGTTGGCGTTCGCCGTCTCGGTCCAGAAGCGCGACATCGAGTCGGCGCCGCCCTCCATCCGGCAGGTGACGTTGCCGGGGTCGTTCGCGTCGTCGCCCGAGCAGCCGGTGACCTCCTCGCCCTGCTGCGACTGCGACTGCGGGTCGATCGGCGCGCTCGGCGCGAGGCCCGTCAGGTCGACGCCGAAGAACATCGAGACGAGCACGAGGATGACGGTGAGGATGCCGCCGCCGCCGACCGCGATCGCGCCGCCGCCACCGCGGCCACCGCCCCCGCGGCTCACCGTGCTGGTGTCGAAGTTCGCGTCGCCCCTGAACGTCATGGACAGACAATAGCCCGCCGCGATCCGCGACCGCCCGGGAGCCGAGCGGACGCGCCCCGTGCGGCACCCGGCGCATCCGTAGGATGGAGTCGCACCCCACGCACCGCACTCGCCTACCAAGGGAGCGACCCATGGCCCTCATCGTCGTCGACGTCATGCCGAAGGCGGAGATCCTCGATCCGCAGGGCAAGGCGGTCACTCGCGCGCTCGCCCGGCTCGGCCACGGGGCGGTGGGCGACGTGCGCGTCGGCAAGCGCTTCGAGCTGCGCGTCGACGGACCGGTCACCGAAGCGCTGCTCGCGCAGGTGCGCGAGGTCGCCGACGACGTGCTCGCGAACACCGTGATCGAGGACGTCGTGGGCGTGCGCGTGATCGAGGAGGCCGCCCAGTGAGGGTCGGCGTCATCACCTTCCCCGGCACGCTCGACGACCGGGACGCGCAGCGCGCGGTGCGGCTCGCGGGCCACGAGGCCGTCGCGCTGTGGCACGGCGAGCACGACCTGCACGGCGTCGACGCGCTCGTGCTGCCGGGCGGCTTCTCCTACGGCGACTACCTTCGGTCGGGTGCGATCGCAGCTCGCTCGCCGATCATGACCGAGGTCGTCGAGGCGGCCGAGCGCGGCATGCCCGTCCTCGGCATCTGCAACGGCTTCCAGATGCTCACGGAGGCGCGGCTGCTGCCGGGCGGGCTCGTGCGCAACCAGTCGGGCCTGTTCGTGAACCGCGACCAGACGCTGCGCGTCGAGCGCACCTCGACGGCATGGACGAGCCGGTTCGCCGAGGGCCAGGAGATCGTCATCCCGCTGAAGAACGGCGAGGGCCGCTTCGTCGCGACGCCGGAGGAGGTCGCGCGGATCGAGGGCGAGGGCCTCGTCGCCTTCCGCTACGTCGGCGACGACCCGAACGGCTCCGTCGACGCGATCGCGGGGCTCTCGAACGCCGCCGGCAACGTCGTCGGCCTCATGCCGCATCCGGAGCACGCGGTCGAGCTGGGCTTCGGCCCGACCACCACGCGCATGAAGGCGGGTCTCGACGGGCTCGATATCTTCAAGTCGGCGCTGGAGCGCATCGCGGCCTGACGCGACGGCATGGGCAGTTCTGCCCGAGGAGTTCTGCAGACTCCGCAGATAGTGTCGAGCAGCACCCCCGGACGCCGTTCCGGGCCGCTCCCCGACCGAAAGCGAACCCTGCTCCATGCCGAAGACCCGCACGCCCGCCCTGCTCCTGACCGTCGCCGTGACCGCGCTCGGCCTCACCTCCTGCATGATGCCGACCTCGGCGCCCGCATCGGAGCCCGCGGCCGTCGAGGAGACGCAGCCCGCCGAGACCACCGAGGCAGCGCCCGCTGAGACCGAGGAGGCGGCCGCACCCGCTGCCGCCGGTGACCTCACCCCTCCCGGCACGGAGCTCGCGATCGGCGAGCCCGCGACGGTGACGTTCAGCTCGGGCACGACGGTGACCGACGCGCCGCTCACCGTGACGGTGACGGGCGTCGAGGAGGGCTCGATCGCCGACTACGAGGCCGCCGGCCTCGACCAGGACTTCCTCGACCAGCTCGCGGGCTACCGCACGTACTACGTGACGGTCGAGGCGACGAAGGCCGACCCGGCGGGCGTCGAGCTCGCCTACACCGCCCTCTACAGCGACATGGGCGCGCTCGACTCGAACGGCCAGCGCATGCAGACCGTGAGCCTCATCGGCGACTTCGCGCCGTGCAACACCGAGTCGTTCCCGAGCGAGATCGACGAGGGCGCCACCGTCACGACGTGCTACGTCGTCGCCGGCACCGAGGCGGTCGAGTTCGGATCCGCGACCTACGAGCCGTACGAGGGCGACTACAGCCCGTCGGACGGCGAGCCGATCCGCTGGTC
>NZ_BAAAKK010000005.1:393694-407046 GCF_039527715.1 Agrococcus citreus | reverse complement strand
TCGCCGCGCGGGGATCCGTCGTCTTCGGGCGGCGCGTCTCCGGCGAGAGATGTAGACTGGCTACATGAGCGCGCACGCCACGTCGACCCCGACCGCCTTCGCCCCCAAGCGGGTCTACCGCTTCCTCGCGATCGCCGAAGCGGTCACCTGGACGCTCCTCATCATCGGCCTCATCGCGAAGTACGGCTTCCAGGTCGAGCCCCTCGTCGCAGTCGCCGGCTCGATCCACGGCTTCGTGTTCCTGAGCTACGGCGCGATGCAGATCGTCGTGGGCGTCAACCAGCGCTGGTCGATCGCGCGCATCCTCACCGGCATCCTCACCGCGATCGTCCCCTACGCGACCATCCCGTGGGAGCGGCGGCTCGCGCGGCGCGGCGCCCTCGACGGCGGCTGGCGCACCGAGGCGACCGACGATCCGCGCGACCGGACCGCGATCGATCGCCTCTTCCGCTGGGGCATCAGCCACCCCGTCCTGCTCGTCGTCGGCGCGCTCGTCGCCGTCGCGATCGTCTTCGTCGTGCTCGTGAACGCGGGACCGCCGACCGAGTGGTTCGACTGAGCAGCGCCGATCGGGCGCGGCCCGCTCGGTAGGATCGAGGGACCGCCGAGCTGAGCTCCGAGGAGAGTCGTGACCACTTCCACCCCGCGTGACACCGTCGACCGAGCAGCGGCGACGCCGGAGCGCGAGCAGCCGTTCGCTGCCCTCGGCCTGAAGCCCGACGAGTATGCGCGCATCCGCGACATCCTCGGCCGCCGCCCCACGAGCGCCGAGCTCGCCATGTACTCGGTCATGTGGAGCGAGCACTGCTCCTACAAGTCGTCGAAGACGCACCTGCGCACCTTCGGGCAGAAGGTGACGCCCGAGATGCAGGAGCGCCTCATGGTGGGCATGGGGCAGAACGCCGGCGTGCTCGACGTGGGCGAGGGCTGGGCCGTCACGTTCAAGATCGAGAGCCACAACCACCCCTCGTTCGTCGAGCCCTTCCAGGGCGCCGCGACCGGCGTCGGCGGCATCGTGCGCGACATCATCTCGATGGGTGCGCGACCGGTCGCGGTCATGGATGCGCTGCGCTTCGGCCACGAGGACCACCCCGACACCGCTCGCGTCGTCCACGGCGTCGTCGGCGGCATCTCCTTCTACGGCAACTGCCTCGGGCTGCCCAACATCGGCGGCGAGACCGTCTTCGACGCCGTCTACCAGGGCAATCCGCTCGTGAACGCGCTCGCCGTCGGCGTGCTGCGCCACGAGGACCTGCACCTCGCGAACGCCACGGGCGTCGGCAACAAGGTCGTGCTGTTCGGCGCCCGCACGGGCGGCGACGGCATCGGCGGCGCATCGATCCTCGCCTCCGAGTCGTTCGACGACGAGGGGCCCGCCAAGCGGCCCGCCGTGCAGGTGGGCGACCCGTTCGCCGAGAAGGTGCTCATCGAGTGCTGCCTCGAGCTGTACGCGGCGGGCGTCGTCGAGGGCATCCAGGACCTCGGCGCGGCCGGCATCTCGTGCGCCACGAGCGAGCTCGCGGCGAACGGCGAGTCGGGCATGAAGGTCGAGCTCGACCACGTGCTGCTGCGCGACCCGACGCTCACGGCTGAGGAGATCCTCATGTCGGAGTCGCAGGAGCGCATGATGGCGATCGTCGACCCGGCGAAGCTCGACGAGTTCCTGCGCATCACCGCGAAGTGGGACGTCGAGACGAGCGTGCTCGGCGAGGTCACCGGCGACGGCCGGCTCGTCATCACGCACTCGGGCGACACGATCGTCGACGTCGACCCGAAGACGGTCGCGATCGACTCCCCCGTCTACGACCGGCCGATGGCGCGCCCCGACTGGCAGGACGCCCTGCAGGCCGACAGCGCCTCGACGCTGCCGCGCGTCACGGGCGAGGCGCTCGGCGACCAGCTGCTCGCGCTCGCCGGCTCGGCCAACCTGGCCGACGCATCCTGGATCACCGACCAGTACGACGACTACGTGCTCGGCAACACCGCGCTCTCGACGCCCGACGACGCCGGCATGGTGCGCATCGACGAGGAGTCGGGGCTCGGCTTCGCCGTCGCGGTCGACGCGAACGGACGCTACTGCCAGCTCGACCCGCGGGAGGGCGCGAAGCTCGCGCTCGCCGAGGCCTACCGCAACGTCGCCGTCTCGGGCGCGACGCCGATCGGCGTGAGCGACTGCCTCAACTTCGGCAACCCCGAGATCCCGGCCGTCATGTGGCAGTTCGCCGAGGCGGTCGACGGACTCGCCGACGGCTGCGTCGAGCTCGGCATCCCCGTGACCGGCGGCAACGTCTCGTTCTACAACCAGACGGGCGAGACGCAGATCCACCCGACGCCGGTCGTGGGCGTGCTCGGCATCATCGACGACGTCGACCGCCGACTGCCCTCGGGCTGGCAGGACGACGGCCAGGCGCTCTTCCTGCTCGGCACGACGCGCGACGAGCTCGACGGCTCGGCATGGGCGGGCGCCGTGCACGACCACCTCGGCGGCCTGCCGCCCAAGGTCGACCTCTCGGCCGAGCAGCGGCTCGCGGGCCTCATGCACGGCATCGCGTTCGAGGGGCTCGCCACGTCGGCGCACGACCTCTCGGAGGGCGGCCTCGGCATGGCGGTCGTCGAGAGCGCGCTGCGCTTCGGCATCGGCGCGCGCATCTGGCTCTCGGGGCTGACGGAGCGCGACGGCGTCGACGAGACCGCCGCGCTCTTCTCCGAGTCGGGCGCTCGCGCGCTCGTCGCCGTCGCCCGCGAGGACGAGGTCAAGTTCACCGGCATGTGCGAGGCGCGCGGCGTGCCCGTGCTCCGCATCGGCGTGACGGATGCGACGAGCGGCCTCGTCGACATCCAGGACGTCGCGAGCATCCCGCTCGCCGACCTCCGCGCCGCGAACCGCGCGCCCATCCGCTCCCGCTTCGCCTGACGCAGGGACTCTCGACCGGGTACTTGGTATCGCGAGGGGAGAGTGCCCTCGCGCGACCAGCTACTCGGTTGAGCAGCACCCCTAGGCTTCAGGCATGAGCGACATCAGCATGACCCTCGAGCGGTCGATCGCCGCGTCGCCCGAGGCCGTGTGGCGGGTGCTCACCGATCTCGAGGCCGCGCCCGAGATCCTGTCGGGCGTCGCGCGCATCGAGCGGCTCGCGGGCGTCGGCTACGCGATCGGCACGCGCTGGCGCGAGACCCGCACGATGATGGGCCGCGAGGAGACCGAGGAGATGGAGGTCGTCGGCATCGACGAGGGCCGCTCCACGATGATCGCCGCCGAGGCGCGCGGCATGGCCTACCGCACCGAGTTCACGCTCGAGACCACCACGACCGACGACGGCACGACCGGCACGCTGCTGCGGATGCGCTTCGGCGGCTCCCTGCTGTCGCCCTCGTGGGTGCAGCGCGTCATGGCGAAGCTCACGGCGCCGCTCGGGATGGCCATGACGCGCAGGATCATGCAGCAGGATCTCGACGACATCGCGACCGCGGCGGAGCGTCGACTCGACTGAAGATCTGCTCAGCCCGCAATCAATGAGCGATCCTCGACCCTATGCTGGCGCGATGACGATCCAGCAGCTCCCGTCACCCGGCTGGTACGACGACGCCCGCGGCCACCGCAGGTGGTGGGACGGTCGGCAGTGGAGCGCTGCGGCGACACCGACCGGCCCGCTGGACATCGCCCCGCCCATCTCCGCTCCGACCCCGACGTCGCGGCTCGACCCCCGCATGATGCGCGACACCACGCTGCCGTCGGCCGTGGTGCACCACCACGTCGTCCACGCCCCCGCGAAGGAGCTGTCGGTCGCGTACCTGCTCCTGCTCTTCCTCGGCACGCTCGGCGCGCACCGCTTCTACCTCGGCCGCAACGGCTCCGCGGCCGCCATGCTGTCGCTCACCATCGTCGGCACGCTCACCACGATGGTGCTCGTGGGCTTCCTGCTGCTCGCAGCCGTCGCGGTCTGGTGGGTCGTCGACCTGTTCGTCACGCCCGGCATGGTCCGCGACGAGAATCGGCGCGCATCGCTGCGCTCCGGCGCACCCGGCTACGAGCGCGGCTGGCCGCGGCCGTAGCTACTCGCCGCCCGCGATCCGCTCGTGGTGATGGATGACCTCCGCGATCACGAAGGTGATGAACTTCTCGGCGAACTCGGGGTCGAGCTCGGCGTCCTCCGCGAGCCTCCGCAGGCGCGCGATCTGCGTCGCCTCACGGCTCGGGTCGGACGGCGGCATCCCGTGCCGCGCCTTGAGCTCGCCGACGGCTTGCGTGAGCTTGAACCGCTCCGCGAGCGTGTGGATGAGGACCGCATCGACGTTGTCGATCGAGCGCCGCAGGCGCTGCAGCTGTTCGTCGGGCGTGCTCATGCCTCCAGCCTAGGTCCCCGCGCGTCGAGCCGCGCCTCGAGGCCGCGCCGCACGGCCGGCCACTCGGGCTCGATGATCGAGTAGACGACGACGTCGCGCAGCGTGCCCTTGGAGTACTGGTGGCTGCGGAGCACGCCGTCCTGCTTCGCGCCGAGCCGCTCGATCGCGTCGCGCGACTGCCGGTTGTGCCACGAGGTGCGGAACTCCACCGCCGGGCAGCCGAGGTCGTCGAATGCGCGCGCGAGCATGAGCAGCTTGATCGCCGGGTTGATGCCGCTCCCCTGCGCCGAGACGGCCATCCAGGTCGAGCCGATCTCGACCCGCGGCGTCTCGGCGTCGATGTTCATGTACGTCGTCATGCCGACCGCGCGGCCGCCCGCGACGATCGCCCACGGCACCATCGCGCCGTCGGCGTGCAGGGCGAGCCGGCGGTCGATCTCAGCGCCCACCGCATCCGGCTCGGGCACCGACGTGTACCAGGCGCGTCGCCACAGGTCGCCCTCGGCCGCCGCGAGGGCGAGCGCGGGTGCATGGTCGTGCGACAGCGGCTCGAGGCTGACGAGCGGATGCGACAGGACGGGCAGGTCGAGGAGGCTCACGCGCCCATTCTGTCGCGACCGCATCCGCGCGCACGACGTTGTCGACGGTCTCGGCGCGTGCGAGCATGCCCGCATGCCCGTGCACTTCCCGACCGCCGCATCCGACCTCGCGGGCCTCGTCGCGCTCGTGCCGCGCGATCGGCTCGACGGGCCGGGGCTCGGCGAGTGGACGCTGCGCGAGCTCATCGGCCACACGACCCGCGCGATCTCGACCGTGACGGCATACCTCGAGCTGCCGGAGCCGCCCGCAGCGACGGTGCACTCCGCCTCGGAGTACCTCGAGGTCGTGCTGCGGCAGCGCGGCGACGACGAGGCGATCCTCCTGCGCGGGCGCGCGGCCGGCGCCGAACTCGGCGACGACCTCGTCTCGGAGGTGGAAGCGCTCGGGATCGAGGCCGCGGCTGCGGTCGACGCCGCCGGCCCCGACCGCCTCGTCACCGTGGGCAGCGGACCCGAACCGGTCGCGATGCGACTCGACGAGTACCTGCGCACGCGCGTCTTCGAGCTCACCGTGCACGGCATCAACATCGCCGACGCCGCGGGAGTCGCGTGGGCGCCGGCGCCCGCCCACGTGCTCGACGCGCTGCACCTGGCCGCCGCCAACGCATCCGCCCGCGGCATGGGCGTGGAGGCGCTGCGCTCGCTCACCGGTCGGCGCCCCGAGACGGGTCTCGACGGGGTCATGCGGGCCGGTCGCTGACGCCCGCGAGCGGGTGCCGAGAGGGGCGGAACGCGCCCCGGCGTAGACTGGACCCCTATCTGACAGCCTTGGAAGGTCGCTCGTGAAGCAGCTCCACCCCCATCTGGCCCCCGTCTTCGACGAGGTGCTGCACCGCAATCCCGGCGAGTCGGAGTTCCACCAGGCCGTCTTCGAAGTGCTCGAGAGCCTCGGCCCGGTGGTGACGAAGCGGCCCGACTACGTCGACGCCGCGATCCTCCGCCGCATCGTCGAGCCCGAGCGCCAGATCATCTTCCGCGTGCCGTGGGTCGACGACGACAGCAACGTGCAGATCAACCGCGGCTTCCGCGTGCAGTTCAACTCGGCGCTGGGCCCGTTCAAGGGCGGCCTGCGCTTCCACCCGAGCGTCTACCTCGGCATCGTGAAGTTCCTCGGCTTCGAGCAGATCTTCAAGAACTCGCTCACCGGCATGCCGATCGGCGGCGGCAAGGGCGGCAGCGACTTCGACCCGAAGGGCAAGTCCGACGCCGAGGTCATGCGCTTCTGCCAGTCGTTCATGACCGAGCTCTCGAGCCACATCGGCCAGTACACCGATGTACCGGCGGGCGACATCGGCGTCGGCGGCCGCGAGCTCGGCTACCTCTTCGGCCAGTACAAGCGGCTCACGAACGCGTACGAGTCGGGCGTGCTGACGGGCAAGGGCCTCACGTGGGGCGGCTCGCAGGTGCGCAAGGAGGCGACCGGCTACGGCACGATCTACTTCCTCGACGAGGTGCTGCACGCGCGCGGCGAGAGCTTCGAGGGCAAGCGCGTCGTCGTCTCGGGCTCGGGCAACGTCGCGATCTACGCGATCGAGAAGGTGCAGCAGCTCGGCGGCACCGTCGTCGCGTGCAGCGACTCCTCGGGCTACATCGTCGACGAGGCGGGCATCGACGTCGAGCTGCTGCGCGACATCAAGGAGGTGCGCCGCGGTCGCATCGACGAGTACGTCGAGCGTCGCCCCGGCGCCTCGTTCACCGCCGAGGGCTCGATCTGGTCGGTGCCGTGCGACATCGCGGTGCCGTGCGCGACGCAGAACGAGCTCGACGAGGACCACGCGACGACGCTCGCGGCCAACGGCTGCACGCTCGTCGGCGAGGGCGCGAACATGCCGGCGACGCAGGGCGCCGTGCGGGTGTTCGCGAGCGCGGGCGTGACGTTCGCGCCGGGCAAGGCCGTGAACGCCGGCGGCGTCGCGACGAGCGCGCTCGAGATGCAGCAGAACGCGTCGCGCGACTCGTGGACGTTCGAGCACACCGACGAGCGCCTCGAGGACATCATGAAGGGCATCCACGACCGCTGCGCCGAGACGGCGGAGGAGTACGGTCGCCCCGGCGACTACGTCGCGGGAGCGAACATCGCGGGCTTCAACCGCGTCGCCGACGCGATGCTCGCGCTCGGGGTGATCTAACCCACCCGCTCCCCCACCGCATCCCGCCAGCCGAAGGCGAGCGCGGTCGCGGCGATCACCACGAACGGCGTCGCGATCTCGGGGCGCCCGGCCCACAGCACGGCGACGGCGAGCGCGAGCACGGCCACGACCACCTCGAGCGCGCGGCGGCGCACCACGACCGACGCCGTGGCCTCCGCGCGCTCCTTCGGCGTGATCCGGAACCGCGCACGGCCCGAGAGCGTCACCGCGACGACCGCGCGAGCCGCGACCACGCCGACGGATGCGTAGAGCATCGAGGCGCGGACGGCGAAGCCGAGCCCGGCGCGCAGCCCGCGCGAGCGGCAGCGGTGCAGCGCCTCGGGCAGCAGCGGCACGAGGCTCAGCACCGCGAGCGGCAGCCCGAGCTGCCACGGGAAGGCGGCGGCGCCGGTGACCGCCGCGACGACCGCATAGGCGAAGAGGGCGAGCGGCACGACCGCGGCGAGCACGGGGATGAGCAGCTCGAGCGCGAGGTCGACGCGGCGCAGCACGGTGAGCCGCGGGTCGAGCAGGCTGCCGCGCGATCGCACGAGCAGCTGCAGCGCGCCCTCGGCGAACTTGCCGAACTGCACGGCAAAGGCGGTGTGGTCGACCGGCGCATCCTCGAGCGAGACGAGCTCCGGGGCGGCCACCACCGCCCGCCCGCGGCGCTCGAGCTCGACGGTGAGCGCCGTGTCCTCCATGACGACCTCGGGGAAGCCGCCGACCTCGCGAAGCGCCGCCACGTCGAGCATCGCGCCGCGTCCGAAGAAGTCGACGAGCCCGAGCACGGCGCGCGCCGCGAGCTTCGTGTCGGCGTGGCGGGTGAAGAGCCCGGAGAAGTCGCGGGCGAACGACGTGTCTCCGCCGCGGGACCGGATGCGGCCCTGCACCACCGCGGCTTCCGGATGCGCGGCGAACCGTGCGAGCGCCGCGGCCACGAACTCCGGTCCGATCTCCTGATCGGCGTCGAGCACCACGACGTAGTCGACCTCGTCGGCGTGAGCCGCGAGCCACGCGTTCAGGTTCCCGGCCTTCGCGCCGGTGCGCGACGCGCGGTGGTGCACCTCGACGCCGTGCTCCGCAGCGAGTGCCTCGACGCGCGCGCGCACCTCGGGCTGCTGTGAGTCGTCGAGCACGACCGTCCTCGTGCCCGGATGCGTCTGGGCGGCGCTCCGCTGGATCACGTCGGCACGGAAGTCGTCGGCGGTCGGGTAGAGCAGCGCCACGCGGGCGTCCGAGGCGATTGGCGGCGGCACCGGTGCTGACCGCGGCCAGCGCGAGTGCGCGGCGGCGACGATGACCACTTGCCGCAGGCCCGAGAGCAGTGCGAGCCCGACGAGCGTCGCCGTGACGCCGAGGGCGATCCAGCCGACCGCGCCGGTCGGCGGCGCGAGCGCACCGAGCAGCAGGGCGGCACCGGCGGTGAGCGCGGCCCACGCGCTCACGAGCACCAGCATCGCGCCGACGTCGGGCAGCGCCGGTCGCGCTCGGCTCACCGCTCGCGTCGGGCTGATCCGTGTCACGAGCGCCTCCCTGGAGGCGCGGTGGGTGCGAGGCGCATGGACGGAGGCTAACCGCCGAGCCTGCGAGTGGGGTACAGGTTCTCTCAGCGAGAGCGGAGCGAGGCGCTCGGCGATCCGCCCGACCGCGTCGTGCGCCCGAGCAGTGGGCCTACCGCTCGCATGTGAACAGCGTTAACATCCTCGCCATGGTCACCATCGATGCATCCACCCCCGCCCCCGCGGTCGTCGACCGCGACACCTGGACGCGCGAGCGTACTCGGCTGCTCGACCGGGAGAAGGCGCACACCCGAGAGGGCGATGCGATCGCGGCCGCCCGGCGCCGGATGCCGATGACGGAGGTGCCGGACGTCGAACTGATCGGCGCAGGCGGTGCGACGACGCTGCTCGACGTGTTCGACGGCAGGTCGCAGCTCATCGTCTACAAGCACATGTGGCACGAGGGACAGCCGTTCGAGGGCCAGTGCGAGGGCTGCACCGCCTCGATCTGGGACTTCCACGACGCGTCGTACCTGCACGCCCGCGGCGTCTCGTTCGCCGTGCTGAGCCGCGGCCCATGGGCGGAGCTCGCGCCGTTCCGCGCGTTCATGGGCTACACGCATCCGTGGTTCTCGGTCGAGCACGTCGACGACCCGCTGCTCGGCGCCGAGACCGAGGGCGCGTACGTCGCGCTGCTGCGCCGCGGCGAGCAGGTGTTCGCGACGAACTGGATCACCGGGCGCGGCGTCGAGGTCGCGATGACGTCGCTGAGCCTGCTGGACATGACCGCCTACGGGCGGCAGGAGGAGTGGGAGGACTCCCCGGCCGGCTGGCCGCAGGACCCCACCTTCACCGGCTGGTCGCGCGACGGCCGTCCCGTGCCCCAGTGGAGCCGCCCGGGCGCGACGCGCGTCGATGCGTCCGCCCACCACCACTGACCTGATCCGGTCTCAGCGGGTGGTTGGTCGCGCGAGGGGATCATGCCCTCGCGCGACCGAGAGGCCGGTTGGGGACTCAGTCGATGAGGTCGTGCACCTGGATGATCGCCTCGCGGTCGGCGCCGACGCCGATCGCCGAGATGCGACTGCCGGAGCAGTCCTCGAGGAAGCGCACGTAGGCCTGCGCGTTCGCGGGCAGGTCGGAGAACTCGCGAGCGCCCGAGATGTCCTCGGTCCAGCCGGGCAGCTCCTCGTAGATCGGCTTCGCGTGATGGAAGTCGGACTGCGAGATGGGCATCTCGTCGAAGCGCTGGCCGTCGACGTCGTAGGCGACGCAGACGGGGATGCGCTCGATGCCGGTGAGCACGTCGAGCTTCGTGAGCACGATGTCGGTGAGGCCGTTCACGCGCGACGCGTAGCGCGTGATGAGCGTGTCGTTCCAGCCGCAGCGGCGCGGGCGGCCGGTGGTCGTGCCGAACTCGAAGCCGTTGCTGCGCAGCAGCTCGCCCCACTGGTCGAACAGCTCGGTCGGGAAGGGACCCGCGCCGACGCGCGTCGTGTACGCCTTCACGATGCCGATCACGCGATCGAGCCGCGCCGGAGCGACGCCCGAGCCGGCGGCCGCGCCCGCGGCGGTCGCGGTCGAGGAGGTGACGAACGGGTAGGTGCCGTGGTCGATGTCGAGCATCGTCGCCTGGCCGGCCTCGAACACGACCGTCTTGCCCGCATCCATCGCCTGCGACAGCTCGAGGCCGGTGTCGCCCACCATGGGGCGCAGCCGCTCGACGTAGGAGGTGAGGTCCTCGAAGATCTCGTCGACGGTCACGGCCCGACGGTTGTAGACCTTCGAGAGCATGTGGTTCTTGACGTCGAGCGCGCCCTCGATCTTCTGCCGCAGGATCGACTCGTCGAAGAGGTCCTGCACGCGGATGCCGACGCGGTTGATCTTGTCGGCATACGCCGGACCGATGCCGCGGCCGGTCGTGCCGATCGAGCGCTTGCCGAGGAATCGCTCCGTCACCTTGTCGAGCGTGCGGTGGTAGTCGGTGATGATGTGCGCGTTCGCGGAGATGCGCAGCTTCGACACGTCGACGCCACGGGCCGAGAGCGCAGTGAGCTCGTCGAACAGCACCTCGAGGTCGATGACGACGCCGTTGCCGATGACCGGCGTGACGCCCTCGGTGAGGATGCCGGAGGGCAGCAGGTGCAGCGCGTACTTCTCGTTGCCCACCACGACGGTGTGCCCGGCGTTGTTGCCGCCGTTGAACTTGACGACGTAGTCGGTGCGGGGGCCGAGCAGGTCGGTGGCCTTGCCCTTGCCCTCGTCGCCCCACTGGGCGCCGATGATGACGATTCCTGGCATGGGCCATCCCTTCGACGGGTTCGCGTACACCCCACCCTATCGAGCCGTCCCCCTCTCCGGTCCCGCCGACGGGGTGGTCATGACACGCCGCGTACGGGCCGCCGGGTGGTCACGACACGCCGCATCCACCCCGGCGCGCACGGCGTGTCGTGACCACCCCGCGAGCGCGGGCGCAGCTCCGGGTCGAGGCGTACCCTGGCCGCGTGAGCTTCGCAGCAGCGACGCCCTCGAGGCGTGAGGAGGTCGTCGGCGGCACCCCCGCCGGCGGCAGGTAGTCGCCGCGCCCGGCCCGCGCGCCCGCGCGACCCGGCACGCGGCACGGTGACCTCGGCCCGCTCGGGCCAGCGTCGCCGTGCCCTCTCCCTACCATCACCGGCCGATCAGCCGGCTCTCGAGAGGCGATCCTCCATGCTCCCCATCTCCGCCCAGGACCTCCGCGGTGCGTTCGTGAACGCGAGCCGCAAGGAGGTCTCCAGCATCACGCTCCCCGTCTGGTTCGACGACGCCGACTGGGATGCGCTCGACTACCTCGGCTGGCGCGATCCCACGATCGCGCGGCGCGCGTACGTCGTGGCCCCGACGCTCGACGGCGAGCTCGTCGGCGTGCTGCTGCGCCGCGCCGACACGGCGCCGCGTGCCCGCGCCCAGTGCTCGTGGTGCCAGGACGTGCGCCTGCCCAACGACGTCGTCTTCTACGGCGCCAAGCTCGCTGGCGCGGCCGGCCGCAACGGCAACACGATCGGCACGCTGCGGTGCGAGGACTTCGAGTGCTCGCGCAACGTGCGCCGGCTGCCGCCGCTCGCCTACGAGGGCTACGACCTCGAGGCGGCGCGGCTGCGTCGCATCGACGAGCTGCGTCTGCGCGCCGCGGGCTTCGCCGATGCGGTGATCCGCGACCGCTGACCTGACTCCTCCCGAACGAGGGTGGTCACGACACGCCGCATCCGGGCGGCTGGGTGGTCACGACACGCCGCACCGGCCAGCGCGCGGGCGGCGTGTCGTGACCACCCCGCGCGGGGTCAGCGCTGGACGGGGTCGCCGCCGTCGAGGAGCCGGGCGATGGCGGCGCGATCAGGGGCGGCCTCCCAGTCGCCGGGCGCCGTGCACGCGACCGCGCCGCACGCCGCCGCCGTACGCAGCCGCTCGGCGAGCGAGGCGCCCGCGAGCAGCTCGGCGAGATAGCCGGCCACGAAGGCGTCACCCGCGCCGACCGTGTCGACCGCCTGCACCGCGAACGCCGCCTGCTCGACCAGCTCGCCGTCCACGAGCGCGGTCGCGCCCTCCGAGCCGCGCTTGACGACGACCTGCGTCGGGCCGAGCGCGGCGATCGCCGCAACCTGCGCGTCGAGCTCCCGCTCGCCTGTCAGCAGCTCTGCCTCGTCCTCGCCCGCGAAGACGATGTTGGCGCGCGCCGCGAGCGCGCGATACGCGGGCACGGCGAGCTCGGGGCTCCACAGTCGCGAGCGGTGGTTGACGTCGAACGACACGAGCGTACCCGCCTCGCGGGCCGCATCGATCGCCGCATCGAGGGCCGAGCGCGGCAGGTCGCCGAGCGCCGCGGTGATGCCGGTGATGTGGAGCACGCGGGCGTCGCGGATGCGCTGCAGGTCGAGGTGCTCGGGCGCGAGTCGCGACCCGGCGCATCCCGCGCGGTAGTACGAGACGGCAGTGGCACCCGCGACGGGGCGCTCCTTGAGCATGAGCGCCGTCGGCGCTTCCGGGTCGCGCGTCGACGCGACGGCGACGCCCTCGGCGCGCATCTGCCGCTCGATGAGCCGGCCGAGCGCATCGTCGCCGATCCGGCCCATCCACGTGGCCGAGGTGCCGAGCCGAGCGAGCCCGATCGCGACGTTGCTCTCGGCGCCGCCGAAGCCCAGGTCCATCGACGGCACGAGCTCGAGCCGACCGATGCGCGAGGCGACGAGCAGGCCGAGCGACTCACCGAGCGCGACGACGCTCATCGGACGGCGTCCTGGATGGCGACGGCCTCGCGCGCCGCGGCCGCGATCGCGTCGGCGCCGGCGGCCACGCGCTCGGGCGAGGCGATCCACGAGCCGCTCGCGGCGAAGACCGCGGGGTGCCCGAGGTAGTCGGCGAGGTTCGAGGCCGAGACGCCGCCGCTCGGCATGAAGCGCACGTCGGGGAAGACGGGCGCGAGCGCGCCGATGAGGCCGAGCCCGCCCGCGACGCCGGCGGGGAAGAGCTTGAGCCGGTCGAGCCCCAGGCGCAGGCCGCGCTGCACCTCGCTCGCCGTCTGCACGCCGGGGAGCGCCGGCACGCCGGCCGCGAGCGCCGCCTCGACGACCTCGTCGTCCAGCCCGGGCGAGACGATGAAGGATGCGCCGGCGTCGAGCGCGCGCCGCAGCTGCTCGCTGTCGAGCACGGTGCCAGCGCCGACGAGCACGTCGCCGCGCGCGGCGATCCGCTCGATCGCGGCCATGCCGAACGCGTTGCGCAGCGTCACCTCGAGCACGGGC
>NZ_BAAAKK010000005.1:386564-393669 GCF_039527715.1 Agrococcus citreus | reverse complement strand
CGGCGGCGGCCTCGTCGGCGACTGTGGCGAGCGGCACGACGCCGCCGAGCGCGACGGTCATCGGCCCATCCAGCCACCGTCGACGGGCAGCGTCACGCCGGTCACGTAGCCCGCCGCGGGGCTCGCGAGGAAGACCGTCGCGCCCTGCAGGTCCTCCGGTCGCCCCCAGCGGCCCGCCGGGATGCGCTCGAGGATGGCGTTCGAGCGGTCCTCGTCGGCGCGCAGGGCCGCGGTGTTGTCGGTGGCGATGTAGCCGGGCGCGATCGCGTTCACGGTGACGCCGCGGCCCGACCACTCGTTGCTGAGCGCCTTCACGAGGCCGGCGATGCCTGACTTCGCGGCCGTGTAGCCGGGCACGTTGATGCCGCCCTGGAAGCTCAGCAGGCTCGCGGTGAAGACGATGCGCCCGTAGCCGCGCTCGAGCATGCCGCCCGCGACCGTCTGCGTGAGCGCGAACTGGCTGCGCAGGTTCACGTCGAGCACCTCGTCCCACCACTCGAGCGGATGCTCGGCGGCCGGCGAGCGACGGATGGTGCCGGCGTTGTTCACCAGGATGTCGGCGCGGTCGCGCACCGCCTCGCCGAACGCGACGACGGCGTCGCGGTCGCGGAAGTCGACCGCGTGGCCCTCGAAGGCGCGGCCGAGCTCGCGCACGCGCTCGCCGATGGCGCCGCCGTCGGCCTCCTGGCTCGCGGAGGCCGCGACGATGTCGGCGCCGGCGGCGGCGAGCGCCTCGGCCATCGCGAAGCCGATGCCGCGGCGGGCGCCGGTGACGACGGCGGTGGTGCCGGTCAGGTCGAACGAGATGCTCATGCGGATGCCCCCTGGACGTCGACGAGGATCTTCATCGCCGCTGCCGACAGCAGCGCGTCGAAGGCCTCCATGGTGTCGTCGAGCGCGACGACGCGAGTGATGAGCGCATCCGCGGGCACGGAGCCCTCGGCGAGCAGCGCGACGGCGCGCTCGAAGTCCTCGCGCTCGTAGACGCGAGCGCCGAGCACCTCGAGCTCGCGCCAGAAGATGCGGTGCAGGTCGACCGGCACGGGTTCCGGGTGGATCGCGACGAAGACGACGCGGCCGCGCGTGCGGGCGTGGCGGGTCGCGTCGAGCGCGGTGCCGCGCGTGCCGGCGACCTCGAAGACGACGTCGGCGCCAGCGCCGGCCGTGCGCTCCTCGACCACCGCGGCGAGGTCGCCGGCGATCGGGTCGACCACGATCGCGCCCTGCTGCTCGGCGAACGCGCGCCGCGCGGCGTCGGGCTCGGCGAGGATGACCGTCGCGCCGGTCGCCCGGGCGACGACGGCGATGAGCTGCCCGATGGGGCCGCCGCCGATGACGACGGCCGTCTCGCCCGCGGCGAGCCGCGAGCGCCGCACGTCGTGCACCGCGACGGCGAGCGGCTCGACGAGCGCGGCGTGCTGGAGCGACACGCGCTCGGGGATGGGCACGACGATCGACGCCGGCACGGTCCATAGCTGCTGCAGCGCGCCGGGCGAGTCGATGCCGACGAAGTCGAGGCGCTGGCAGATGTGCTGGTGACCCGCGACGCACGCCGGGCACTCGCCGCACCAGCGCAGCGGCATGACCGTCACCTGCGTGCCGGGCGCGAGCTCGACGCCGTCGCCGACCGACTCGACGACGCCGCTCATCTCGTGACCGATCGTCGCGGGCATCGCGACGCGCGCATCCATGTGCCCCTGCACGATGTGGAGGTCGGTGCCGCAGATGCCGTTGAAGGCGACGCGGATGCGCACCTCGCCTGCCGCGGGCGCCGTGGGTTCGGCGTCGCCGACCTCGATGCGTCCGCCGCCGATGTACTTCGCTGCTCGCAACGCCGTCTCCTCTTCGAGCTGGGGGCTGCGCGACGAAACTCGGTTCTGTTTCGTGTTCCGTGTGGCGCAACTCGGTTCTGTCTGGTTAGAGTAGCCCCCTACCCGCCCATCGGCGCAAGTGCGACCGGGCCGGCACTCAACGAGGAGGAACCCATGCAGGGACGACGGATGCTCGGAGCCATCGGCGCCGCAGCGGTCATGACACTGGCGCTCGCATCGTGCTCGAGCGGCGCTGCTGGCGACACCGCGGAGGGCGGGGCGCAGGACCCCACCGTGTTCCGCGTCGCGTTCAACCAGGACGTGAACCACCCGCAGGCCCAGGCGCTCATCGCGCTCTCGGACGAGCTCGAGGCGCGCACCGACGGCGCCTACTCGCTCGAGCTGTACACCGACGAGACGCTCGGCGACCAGGCCGCGACGATCGAGCAGGTGCAGTCGGGCACGATCGACTTCGCGATGGTGGCGGGCAGCCTGCTGGAGAACTTCGAGTCGGACTTCTCGGTCGTGAACCTGCCGTACCTCTACGAGTCGCCCGAGCACCAGATGAGCGTGCTCAACGACCGCGAGATCGTCGGCGAGCTGTACGACTCGCTCGCGGACGACAGCATCCAGGTGATGGCGGCGTACCACGGCGGCGTGCGCAACGTGTACTCGAGCGTCGGCCCGGTCGAGACGCCCGCCGACCTCGCGGGCCAGAAGATCCGCGTCATCGGCTCCGACACGAACGTGCGGATGATGGAGCTCATGGGCGGCGTCGGCACGCCGATGGCGCAGGGCGAGGTGTACACCGCGATCCAGTCCGGTGTGCTCGACGGCGCGGAGAACAACCCGCTCATCTACTCGAGCCTCTCGCACGACGAGATCGCCCCGTACTACTCCCTCACCCAGCACCTGATGATGCCCGACTACCTCATCGGCAGCCCCGCGGTCTGGGACGCGCTCGACGACGAGACGAAGGGCATCTTCCAGGAGCTGCTCGACGCATCCGTCGACACCGAGCTCGAGGCGTTCGCGGCCGCCGTCGACGAGGCGACCGCCGCTGCCGAGGAGGCCGGTGCGACCGTCAACGAGGTCGACATCGAGGCGTTCCGCGAGGCCGTGCAGCCGCTGCACGAGGAGCGCGTCACGACCGACGTGACCCGCGCCATCTACGACGCCATCGAGGCGGCGCGCGGCTGATGGCGATCCGGAAGCTCATGACGACGGCCAGGGCCTGGCTCGACAACACCCTGCGCACGCTGTGCGTGGTGCTCTTCGCACTCCTGGTCGCGCTCGTGGCCTGGCAGGTCTTCACCCGCCTCGTGCTCGGCGACCCGAGCGCGTGGACCGAGGAGGCGGCGCGCCACACCTTCGTGTGGGTGAGCCTCATCGGCATCGCGATCGCGGTGGGCGAGAAGGCGGACGTCATCATGGACTTCCTCGTCGAGCGCCTCCCGCGCTCCCTGCAGCGGGTCGCCGACCTCCTCGCCTACGCCGCGACGCTCTCGTTCGTGCTGTACGTGATGGTGTTCGGCGGCCTGCAGCAGTCGATCCTCGCGTGGGGGCAGCGCAATCCGCTGCTGCCCCTCACGCAGGGCCAGCTCTACCTCGTGCTCCCGATCTCGGGCGCGCTCCTGACGATCTACCTGACCATCCACATCGTCACGACGTTCTCGAGCCGCTACGTCGGCCACGTGGGACAGCCTGACGAGGACCTCGAGGCGGCCTCGCTGTGATCGACCCCGGCACCATCAGCGCCATCCTGATCGGCGGCCTCGTGCTGCTGCTCGCGATCGGCGCGCCCGTCTCCATCTCGATCGCGCTCCCCAGCGCGCTCTGCATGCTGCTCATCGTCGACTTCGAGCGCGGCGCCATCACGGCCGCCCAGCAGATGATCGGCGGCGCCGACTCGTTCGCGCTGCTCGCGATCCCCTTCTTCATCCTCGCCGGCGTGATCATGAACAACGGCGGCATCGCCGAGCGCCTCATCAACCTGGCGCGCGTGCTCGTCGGCCGCACGCCCGCGCCGCTCGTGCAGACGAACGTGATCGCGAACGCGATCTTCGGCACCGTCTCGGGCTCCGCGGTCGCGACCGCCGCCGCGGTCGGCTCGACCATGGCGCCGATGCAGCGCAAGGCGGGCTACGACAAGTCGTTCAGTGCTGCTGCGAACATCGCATCGGCCCCGGCCGGCATGCTCATCCCGCCGAGCAACACGCTCATCGTCTACTCGCTCGCCGCCGGCGGCACCTCGGTCGGCGCCCTCTTCATCGCCGGCTACATCCCCGGCATCCTGTGGGCGCTCGCGTGCGCCGCGGTCGTCTTCGTCGCCGCTCGCCGCCGCCCCGACCTCAAGGGCGAGCCGTGGCCGCCCTTCGCCGAGATCCTGCGCACGCTCTGGCGGGCGATCCCGTCGCTCGGGCTCATCGTGGTCGCGATCGGCGGCATCGTCGCCGGCTTCTTCACCCCGACCGAGGGCTCCGCGATCGCCGTGCTCTACGCGCTCGCGCTGTCGTTCATCTACCGCACGATCGCCGTCAAGGAGCTGCCGCGCATCCTCTACGACGCGTGCCGCACGAGCGCGATCGTCATCTTCCTCATCGCGGTGTCGACGATCATGTCGTACGTCATGACCTACGCGCGGCTGCCGCAGCTGATCGCCGAGTCGCTCTTCGGCTGGACCGACTCCAAGGTGGTGGTGCTGCTCATCATGATGGTCGTGCTGCTGCTGATCGGCATCCCGCTCGACCCGACCCCGGCCATCCTCATCTTCACCCCGATCTTCCTGCCGATCGCCGTCTCGTACGGGATCGACCCCGTGCACTTCGGCATCATGATGGTCTTCAACCTCTCGATCGCGGTCATCTCGCCGCCATCGGCGCCAGTGCTGTTCGTCGGCGCGCAGGTGGCGAAGGCGAAGCTCGAGCCCGTCATCGTGAAGATGGTGCCGTTCCTCATCGTGCTCGTCGTGATGCTGTTCGTCATCGTCTTCGTCCCCGAACTGTCCCTGTGGCTCCCGGGCCTCATGGGCCTGCTCTGATCCCCGACCGGAAGGAAGCACCATGAACGCCGTCTACGGCCCCACGTCGCCCGACCAGATCCCCGCATCCACCCAGCAGGACCTGCGCGACCGCTACCTCGTCGAGGACCTCTTCGAGCCCGGCAGCGTGCGCACCGTCGTCACGCACTACGACCGCGTCGTCGCGGTGGGCGCGGTGCCGACGGATGCGCCGCTCGCGCTCGAGGCGGTGCCCGAGATCCGCAGCGAGCAGTTCCTCGACCACCGCGAGATCGGCATCGTCAACATCGGCGCGGCCGGCACGGTCGTCGCCGACGGCGAGCGCCACACGATGGCGACGGGCGCGTGCCTCTACCTCGGCCGCGGCGTGCGCGACGTCTCGTTCGAGAGCGACGACGCCGCGACGCCCGCGCGCTTCTACGGCTTCTCCGCGCCCGCCCACACGACCTACCCGACGGCGCTCGTCGAGCCCGGCCAGGGCACGGTGCGCGAGCTCGGCGACCCGCTCACCTCGAACCGCCGCACGCTCAACCAGTACATCCACGAGAACGGCGTGCGCAGCTGCCAGGTCGTCATGGGCGTCACGCAGCTCCACCCCGGCAGCATGTGGAACACCATGCCGTCGCACACGCACGACCGCCGCACGGAGTTCTACGTCTACTTCGACGTCGACGCCGACGCGCGCGTCGTGCACCTCATGGGTCAGCCGCAGGAGACGCGGCACCTCATCGTCGGCGACGGCGGACTCGTGCTCTCGCCGTCGTGGTCGATCCACTCTGGTGTGGGAACATCCAACTACTCGTTCGTGTGGGCGATGGCCGGGGAGAACCAGTCCTTCGACGACATGGACGGCGTCGCGATCGTCGACATGAGATGAGGCAGACCATGACGGCCGAGCCACGCACGCTCGACACCAGCCCCGCGCCCTCGGTGGGCGCGAGCGAGAAGACGCTCCGCGTGCTCGAGGCGGCGATCCTCCACGACCGGTTCACCGACATCGTGGAGGAGACCGGGCTCGCGAAGGCGACGGTCCACCGGATCCTTGCGACGCTCGTCGAGCAGGAGTTCATCACCGGCGACAGCGAGCGCGGCTACCAGCCGGGCGCGCGCTTCCTCGGCGTCGCCGGCAGCGCGCTCTCGCGGCTCGACATCTCGGCCATCGCCGAGCCGATCGTCGACGACCTCGTCCGCGAGGTCGACTGCACCATCCACGTGGGCGTCGTCAACGGCTTCGAGATGGTCTACGTGCTGCGCGCGGACTCGTCGAAGCCGTACCGCATGGGGTCGCGCGTCGGGCTCTCGATGCCGATGCACTGCTCGGGCATGGGCAAGGCCGTGCTCGCCGCATGGAGCCCCGAGCAGGTCGACCGGCTGATCGCCGACGTCGGGCTGCCGGCCCGCACTGACGAGACGATCACCGACCCCGCGCGGCTGCACGAGGAGCTCGCCCGCGTGCGCGAGCGCGGCTACGCCATGGACCTCGGGGAGAACGAGCGCGGCACGGTGTGCGTCTCGGCGCCCATCCGCGACCACCTGGGTCGTGTGACGCACGGGCTGTCGATCTCGTCGATCGCGCTCGAGCACCCGGGATCGAGCATCGAGCAGTTCGCGCCGCAGGCGATCGCCGCGGCCGACGCGATCTCGCACGCGCTCGGCGCCCCCGCTCGCCGCTGACCACCGCCCGCGCACGGGTGGTCACGACACGCCGCGGTCGGGCAGCCGGGTGGTCACGACACGCCGCACCGGCCATCGCGCGGGCGGCGTGTCGTGACCACCCCGCGTGCGGGCCGGGGCTGGGCGGGCGGGCCTAGCGGCCGGCGGCCCGCATCCTGCCCAGCTGGTGCCGCAGCGCATCCTCGAGCACGGGCCGGCGGAAGCGGTGCCCGAGCTCGTCGAGCCGCGTCGGCAGCACGCGCTGGTTCGCGAGCGCGAGCTCGCGCATGCCCTGCTCGCCGAGCAGCACGCGCGGCCCGATCGCGGGCGTCGGGAGCAGCGCCGGCCGGTGCAGCACCGCGGCGAGCGTCTCGGCGAAGTCGCCCTGCCGAACCGGCTGCGGCGCGACGGCGTTGATCGGACCCGACATGCGATCGTCGACGAGCGCCCTCGCGAAGATGTCGACGAGGTCGTCGAGGTCGATCCACGACTGCCAGTGACGACCGCCCGCGAGCGGGCCGCCGAGCCCCGCGGCGTAGAGCGGGCGCAGCACCTGCAGCACCCCGCCGCGCGGCGTCTGCACGAGCCCCGTGCGGATGAGTGCCGTGCGCACGCCCGCGTC
>NZ_BAAAKK010000005.1:375276-386559 GCF_039527715.1 Agrococcus citreus | reverse complement strand
CCCCGCCGAGTCCGCCTCCCAGTCGACCACCACCTCCGCGAGGAACCCGTAGCCCGGGCGGCTCTGCTCGGTGAGCGGCTCGTCGCCGCGGTCGTCGCCGTAGATGCCGATCGCGGATGCGCCGACGAAGGCGCGCAGACCGCTCGCGGCCGCGAGCTCGGCGAGCCGCCTCGTCGGCCCGACCCTGCTCTCGCGCACGCGACGGCGGTGGTCGTCGCCGAAGCGGCCGAAGATCGAGGCGCCCGCGAGGTGCACGAGCGCGTCGACGCCGTCGAGCAGGTCGGGAGCAGGCGCATCCGGATCCCAGTGCCGCTCCCCGGGCCCGGGCTCGTGCCGGACGAGCCGCACCACGCGGTGCCCGCCGGTGCTGAGGAACGCCGCGAGCGCGGTGCCGATGAGCCCGGATGCACCGGTGATGGCCACGGTGATCGGCGCGGCGCCGAGCTCGCGGTGTCGGGCGAGGTCGTCGGCGAGCTGCTGGTGGCGGTAGACGAACATGGGCCGCAGCAGCCGCGAGCCGACCTGCGTCTCGACCCGGTCGTGCATGATCGTCGCGTCGCCGAGCGGCTCGAACCGGTGCTCGTGGCGCCAGTGCAGCGGGGCGAGGGCGACGGAGGAGAGCCCGTCGCGCACGCGCTCGTCGACGAATGCGCGGCCCGAGACGTAGCCGGCCGGATCGTGCTGCGCGACCCAGACCTGGCCCCCGGGCAGGGCGAGCTCGGCGCGGCCGTCGGCGAGCGACGTCGCCTCCCGGCGCGGAGCGCCCGGCAGCCACGGCGGCGAGAGGCGCTGCAGCGCGCCCGGCCGCTCATGCCACGAGAAGACCTCGTCGACGGGAGCCTGGATGACGCTGCGGTGCTCGATGCCCATGGCGCGAACGTACGCCCCGGTCCTGAGCGCGCTCGCTCAGGCCCGGGGCGTCCGTGCTGATCGTCGAAGCGTCAGTGACCGGTGCTGTCCGCCGGGCGCTGGACGTCGCCGTCCCAGCCCGACTCGGCCGCCTGCTGCGACGGCGCCTGCTCGGCGATCTCCTTGAAGCGCTTGAGGTCGTTGCCGATCTGCATGTCGTCGACCTGCAGCAGCGCGCCAGCCTGCTCGACGAGGCCCTGGGGCTTCCAGTCGATCTGCACGTTGACGCGCGTCACGGCGTCGTCGATGCGGTGGAAGGTGACCACGCCGGCGTGCGTCTCGCCGTCGGTGCTGCGCCACGCGACGCGCTCGTCGGGGTGCTGCTCGGTGATCTCCGCGTCGAACTCGCGCTCGACGCCTGCGATCGAGACCTTCCAGTGCAGCTGCGTGTCGGTCTGCTGCGTGATGGAGTCGACCCCGCCCATGAAGCGGGGGAACTCCTCGAACCTCGTCCACAGCGCGTAGACCGCGCTGATCGGGGCGTGGACGTCGATGCTCTCGGTGACCTGCGGCATTGCAATGCTCCTAGCTGTCGTCGGACGGGGATGGCGATGCTACGCCGCGGCGGCTGGGAGACTCTCGACCAGCTGGCGGAAGCGCTGGAAGTCGCAGCGCACCGCGAGCTCGTCGAGCTCCGGCGCGTCGAGCGAGACGTCGCCGCGCGGCTCCCAGCGCACGTGCATCGTGACGCATGTCATGCCCGGGTCGATCTCGGTCAGCTGCGCGGACCAGAACGTCGTGGTGGCGTCGACGCTCGACCACGCGATGCGCTCGTCGGGCACGTTCTCGGTGATCACGGCGTAGAACGTCTCCGGCACGCCCGCGATCGAGACGCGCCAGCGCAGCCGCTCCTTCGTCTCGGCGAAGACCGACTCGACGCCGGTCATGAACTCCGCGAACTGCTCGAACGAGGTCAGCATCCGGAACACCTCGGAGCGGGGTGCTGCGACCTCGAAGGATTCGTCGATCTGCATCTTCACTCCCGACACTTGCGACTTCGACCGGGGTTGTACCCCACCGGAATCCTTCCACTGTCCTGAGGCGCTCACAATGAGCCGGTTCCCAGGTTGGGGCCCCCGCAACGCGAGCGCAGCTCCATTGAGGGCCGGGCGCATCCGCCCAGAACCGTAGGATTGAGGGCATGTCCAAGGTCCTCTCCTCCCTGCCCGTCGGCGAACGCGTCGGCATCGCCTTCTCCGGAGGCCTCGACACGTCGTGCGCCGTCGCGTGGATGCGCCACAACGGCGCCGTGCCCTTCACCTACACCGCCGACATCGGCCAGTACGACGAGCCCGACATCGACGCGGTGCCCGGGCGCGCGAACGAGTACGGCGCGGAGGCCGCACGACTCGTCGACGCGAAGGCGTCGCTCGTGGAGGAGGGTCTCGTGGCCCTCGCGACGGGCGCCTTCCACATCCGCTCCGGTGGCCGCACCTACTTCAACACCACGCCGCTCGGCCGCGCCGTCACGGGCATGCTGCTCGTGCGCGCCATGAAGGAGGACGGCGTCGAGATCTGGGGCGACGGCTCGACCTACAAGGGCAACGACATCGAGCGGTTCTACCGCTACGGGCTGATGGCGAACCCCGCCCTGCGCATCTACAAGCCGTGGCTCGACCAGCGCTTCGTCACCGAGCTCGGCGGCCGCAAGGAGATGTCGGAGTGGCTCGTCGAGCACGGCTACCCCTACCGCGACGCGACCGAGAAGGCCTACTCGACCGACGCGAACATCTGGGGCGCGACGCACGAGGCGAAGACGCTCGAGCACCTCGACGAGTCGATGGAGATCGTGCAGCCCATCATGGGCGTGAAGTTCTGGGACGAGTCGGTGGCGATCGCGACCGAGGACGTCGCGATCCGCTTCGAGGCCGGTCGCCCGGTCGCGATCAACGGCGTGGAGTTCCCGGATGCGGTGGCGCTCGTCATGGAGGCGAACGCGATCGGCGGCCGTCACGGCCTGGGCATGAGCGACCAGATCGAGAACCGCATCATCGAGGCGAAGAGCCGCGGCATCTACGAGGCACCGGGCATGGCGCTGCTGCACATCGCGTACGAGCGGCTGCTCAACGCGATCCACAACGAGGACACCGTCGCGACCTACCACGAGCAGGGCCGCCGCCTCGGTCGCCTCATGTACGAGGGCCGCTGGCTCGACCCGCAGTCGCTCATGCTGCGCGAGTCGATCCAGCGCTGGGTCGGCTCGTCGGTCACGGGCGAGGTCGTGCTGCGCCTGCGCCGCGGCGAGGACTACACGATCGTCGACACTCGCGGCGAGGGCTTCTCGTACCACCCCGACAAGCTCTCGATGGAGCGCGTCGGCGACGCGGCCTTCGGTCCGGAGGACCGCATCGGCCAGCTGACGATGCGCAACCTCGACATCGCCGACTCGCGCTCGCGGCTCGAGGCGTACGCCGCCGCCGGCCTCATCGAGGGCGAGACGGCAGCGCTGCTCGGCGCGCTCGAGATCGGCCGCTCGAACGAGATCATGGCGTCGCCGACCGACGACCCCGAGGCCGTCGAGAACTGGAACGACCGCGCGGCGATGGACCTCGGCACGGACTGACCCACGGACACCCGCGGTCGGTCGGACGCGAGCGTGGGCCTACCGGGACGCCCCGCGACGCTCCGCCAACCGCGACACCGGTCATTCGACCTGTGGCGCGGCGCCGAGCGCCGCGAGGTAGCTGGCGAAGCCGCCCTCCACGCGGCTCCGCGTGCGACCGGACGTGTGCACCGGCGGTCTGAGCCGCTCGTCGATGATCGCGCCGGCGCCGCGGAGCCGTGCGACGAGGTCGACGTCCTCATGCAGGGGCATCGGCGCGACGCCGCCCACGAGCTCGAGCGCAGACGCCCGCACGCCGAGGTTCGCACCGTGCACCGCGGCCGCCGCCGGCAGCTCGTCGTGCAGCGCGTGCCATGCGGCCAGCGCGGCCGGAGACAGGTGCGAGGCCTCCGGCACCACCCTCCCGACGTGGACGTCGGAGCGGCGGGCGGCGTCGAGCTGATCGAGCATCCAGGTGCGCGGGACGGTGCTGTCGGCGTCGGTCATCGCCACCCAGGTCTGCGCGCCCCCGCCCGCCGCTCGCCAGCCGTCCAGCCCGCGCGCGATGCCCGTGCGCCTCGCCACCCCGACCGAGCGCGCGTCGATCTCGACGACCTCGGCCCCAGCCTCGCGTGCGATGACGGCGGTGGCGTCGGTGCAGGCATCGGCGACCACCACCACCCGGGTCGCGACGGCGGGCTCGCACTCGGCGAGCGCGGCCCGCGCAGCGGCGATGCTCGCGAGGCAAGCCCCGATCGACTCGGCTTCGTCGCGCGCCGGCACGACGACGAGCATCCGTGCGACGGCAGCGCTCACGCGGGCACCAGCACGTCGAGGAGGAACGCCTCGTCGCGATGCTCGACCACGCGGCGGAGGCCGGGAACCGAACCGGCCATCGTGTGCACCTGCTCGGCCGAGGCGAGCATGTCGTCGCCCTCACCTCGCCAATGGCAGAGCACGAGGTGCGCACCGCGGTCACGGCTCTCCTCGACCAGGCCGCGCAGCACTTCCGCGTCGAGGTAGGAGCCGAGCTCGCTCAGCACGACGAGGTCGACGTCGGCGGCCGGCAGCCCGTCGGCAGCGGCGCGGTGCTCGACCCACGCGTTCGGCAGCCCTGCGAGCGTGCGGCGCCCCTCCGCGAGCGCGGGGAGCGAGGCGTCGACGCCGAGCGCGCCGTCGCAGCGCGCGGCGAGCTCGGCGGTGAGGGCGGCGGTGCCGCAGCCGACCTCGACCGCCAGCCGATAGCGCTCGTCGGGCAGCGCCGCGAGCACCGCCGCCCGCTTGCGGCGCTCGTACCAGGAGGTGCGGGTCGACCACGGGTCGCCCTCCGCGAGGTACCGCTCGTCGAACGGCATGGGCTCCGCGCGCGGTGCGAGCACCAGCCACTCGTCACCCGCGAAGCGCTCGAGCATCGCGGGGGTGAGCACGGCGCGGTCGGCGGGATCGCCCGAGAGCGGCGCGACCTGCGAGCGGTGCGCTGCGATGGCGGCCGCCTTCGCGGCGCGCGCCGAGGCGTCGAGCGGCACGCGGCGCAAGGGCAGACCGTCGAGGAGCCCTGGCTCGCCCCACAGCCACGCCCAGATGGGCGCCCAGGCGCAGTGGCGGCCGGCCTCCCGCGCGATCGCGGCGACGGCATCCCCGACCGCGTCGTGGTCGGGGTGTCCGTCCCGCGCCCATGGCGCGAGCACGAGCCCGTCGTCGGGCAGCGCCGCGATCAGTGGCTGCACCGCTGCCACCAGCTCGCGCCGGTGCGCGTCGACCGCGCCGTCGGGCATGCCGAGCCGGAGGATGCGGGCGCCGAGGCCCGCGAGCGCCGTCTCCTGCTCGTGGCGGCGGCGGGCGGCGAGGGCCCGGGGCATGAGCGTCGGCGAGCCGGGGTGCGAGCCCTCGCCGTCGGTCGCGACCACGACGGTGACGGGGATGCCGCGGCGTGCTGCCTCCTGCATGGAGCCGAAGGCGCCGAGCACCTCGTCGTCGGGGTGCGCGGCCACGACCAGCAGCTCGCCCGGGGTGTGCTCGAGCGAGGGCGCGTCGCGCATCGCCGGGCTGCGCAGCCACGCCTCGTGCGGCGTGCCGGCATCCTGGCCATCGAAGCGGGGCGCGCCGCTCGTCACCATGCGCTGCCTCCTGCGGCGGCCAGCTCGGCGACCGCAGCGCCGAGCGAGGCCTGGTCGCGCTCGGCATGGTGCTGCCGCACGTACAGGTGCAGGTCGGCGACCCGCCGGGCGTGCTCGGCCTCGAGCGCGAGCGGCGCGGGGCCGAGGGCGCGCGCGACCCGGGCGAGCGCCTCGTCCACGGCGCGCGCGACGATACCGCGCGTCCGCAGCGCGAGCGTGCCCGGTTCGACCGACGCGTCACCGGCATCGATGCGCCGTGCGGCGTCGGCGAGGGCGAGCCGCGACGCCGTGAGCGCCTCGTCGACCGCACCGAGGTGCGCGAGCCGCAGCGGCGCATCCCCGGTGGCGCCGAGCAGGCGCCGAGCGACCGCGACCGCGCCGCCGTGCCAGCACGCAGCGACACCGATGCCGCCCCACGCGAAGCCGGATCGATGCAGGTACCAGCCGGGCTCGCCGACAGGCTCCGCGACGGCGTCGTCGAAGCGGACCGGCCCCGAGGGGATGCCGACGAGCCCCCGCGCGTGCCACGCGCCCTGCACGACCTCGACGCCGGACTGCCGCAGATCGACGTCGACGAGGACGCGCGCATCGCCCTGCCATGCCGAGACGAGCGCGCGGTCGAGGCGATCGGCGAGCGAGCACCACGGCTTCTCTCCCGTCAGCCTCCCGTCGCGCAGTTCGAGCCTGCTGCCCGGGCCCTCGGCGGCGAAGACGCCGTAGGCACCCGCCCGCGGGGGCAGGCCCGCCTCGGCGAGGATGGCGACCGCGTCGAGGTGCGGCTCGATCGTGCGCGCGACCTCGAGGTCGTGCGCGCCGAGCGTGGCGAGCGCTTCGAACCGCTCCGCCGTGCGGCCGCTCGCGGGCAGGGGCACGACCGCCGCGAGCGCGGGCCCGGCGGCGAGCGCATCGGCAACGGTCGATGGCAGCGCGCCGAGGACAGTCAGCAGCGCGAGCGCGCCGTCTCCGCGATCGATCGTCGTGCTGGGCAGCGGGGTCGAGGACATCGCACCATCCTCCCTCGGGTGTCCCCCAAGCGCGCTGTGCTGTACTGAGCGCGTGAGCGATGCGCTCGAGCAGTTCTCCCCCGCGACCCGCGCGTGGTTCGCTGGCGCGTTCCCGGCGCCGACCGCCGCGCAGTCGCAGGCGTGGGCGGCGATCGCGCGCGGCGAGCACACGCTCGTGGTCGCCCCGACCGGCTCCGGCAAGACGCTCGCGGCGTTCCTCTGGGCGCTCGACCGGCTGCAGCGCGAGGATGCGACGCCGCACGAGGAGCGCGAGCCCGGCGTGCGAGTGCTCTACGTGTCGCCGCTCAAGGCGCTCGCCGTCGACGTCGACCGCAACCTCCGCGCTCCGCTCGCGGGCATCGCGGCCCGCGGTCGCGCCGACGGGTCGGAGCCGCCGCACATCCGCATCGGCCTCCGCACCGGTGACACCCCGCAGGAGGAGCGGCGGGCGCAGTCGAAGCATCCGCCCGACATCCTCATCACCACGCCCGAGTCGCTCTTCCTGCTGCTGACGAGCCGCGCGCGCGAGACACTGCGCACCGTCGAGACCGTCATCATCGACGAGGTGCACGCCGTCGTGCCGACGAAGCGCGGCTCGCACCTCGCCCTGAGCCTCGAGCGGCTCGACGCGCTGCTCCCGCAGCCGGCCCAGCGCATCGGGCTCTCGGCGACGGTGCAGCCGGCCGAGGAGGTCGCGGCGTTCCTCGGCGGCCCCGCGCCCGTCACGGTCGTCGCGCCGCCGAGCGAGAAGCGCATCGAGCTCACCATCACCGTGCCCGTCGACGACATGACCGACCTGCGCGGCCCGCAGCGCGACGAGGCAGCGCCGACCGGCAGCGCGTTCGGCGCAACGAAGCAGGACACGCCGTCGATCTGGCCGCACATCGAGCGCGAGCTGCTCGAGCTCGTCGACCGGCACCGCTCGACGATCGTCTTCGTCAACGCGCGCCGAGCGGCCGAGCGGCTGACCGCGCGGCTCAACGAGCTCGATGCCGAGCGGCTCGACGAGGCGGAGGCGGCCGGGGCGCCGTCCGCGGGCGCGGGCGCGTCGGTCGCGGATGCCTCCGCGGCGGATGCGTCGACGGGCCGCGCGGGCACCGGCGTGATCCTGCGCGACGTGTCGGAGCACATCCGCCTGCGCCTCGCCGAGCGCGCCGCCGCGCGCGACGCCGCCGGACCCGATGCCGAGGCGCCGCCGCTCGCCCGCGCGCACCACGGCTCGGTCTCGAAGGAGCAGCGCGGCGAGATCGAGGACCAGCTGAAGTCGGGACGGCTGCGCTGCGTGGTCGCGACCTCGAGCCTCGAGCTCGGCATCGACATGGGCGAGGTCGACCTCGTCGTGCAGGTCGAGTCGCCGCCGAGCACCGCGAGCGGCCTGCAGCGCGTCGGCCGCGCCGGCCACAACGTCGGCGACGCGTCGCGCGGCGTGATCATCCCGAAGCACCGCGCCGACCTGCTGCACGCGACCGTCGTCGCCGACCGGATGGCGCGCGGCGAGCTCGAGCCCATCCGCATGCCGAGGCATCCGCTCGACGTGCTCGCGCAGCAGACCGTCGCGGCGGCGGCGATGGACGAGCTCGTCGTCGACGAGTGGTTCCAGACCGTGCGGCGGGCGGCGCCGTTCGCGCAGCTCTCGCGCGGCGCGTTCGACGCGACGCTCGACCTCGTCGCGGGCGTCTACCCGAGCGACGAGTTCGCCGAGCTGCGCCCTCGCGTCGTCTGGGACCGCGACGCCGGCACGATCACCGGCCGGCCGAGCGCGCAGCGCATCGCCGTCTCGAGCGGCGGCACGATCCCCGACCGCGGCCTCTTCGGCGTCTTCCTCTCGGGGCAGGAGGGCAAGCCCGGCGCGCGCGTCGGCGAGCTCGACGAGGAGATGGTCTACGAGACGCGCAACGGCGACGTCTTCGCGCTCGGGGCGACGAGCTGGCGGGTCGTCGACATCACGCACGACCGGGTGCTCGTCGTGCCCGCCTTCGGCGAGGTCGGCAAGCTGCCGTTCTGGCACGGCGACAACGAGGGCAGGCCGGCCGACCTGGGCGCCTCGATCGGGCGCGCGACCGCCGCGCTCGCCGCCGGCACCGGCTTCGAGCTCACGCACTCCGACGAGCGAGCGCGCCGCAACCTCGAGGCGTACGTGCGCGACCAGCTCACCGCCACCGGCGCGGTGCCGACCGACCGGCAGCTCGTCGTCGAGCGCTCGCGCGACGAGCTCGGCGACTGGCGGCTCATCGTCCACTCCCCCTACGGTCGGCGCGTGCACGCGCCGTGGGCGCTCGCGATCGATCGGCGGCTGCGCGAGGACAAGGACATGGGCGCAGCGGCCATGGCCTCGGACGACGGCATCGTCATCCGCATCCCCGATTCCGACGCCGACCCGCCCGGCGCCGACCTCATCCGCTTCGAGCCCGACGAGCTCGAGCGCATCGTCGAGACCGAGGCGGGCGGCACCGCGCTCTTCGCGAGCCGCTTCCGCGAGTGCGCGGCCCGCGCGCTGCTGCTGCCGAAGCGCGACCCCGCTCGTCGCGCGCCGCTGTGGCAGCAGCGGCAGCGCGCCGCGCAGCTGCTCGACGTCGCGAAGCGCTACCCCGACTTCCCCATCGTGCTCGAGGCGCTGCGCGAGGTGCTGCAGGACGCGTACGACCTGCCCGCGCTGCGGCAGATCGCCGAGCGGCTGCAGCACGGCGACATCCGCGTCGTCGAGGTCGAGACGCCGAGCCCGTCGCCGTTCGCGCACCACCTGCTGTTCGGCTACGTCGGCGCCTTCCTCTACGAGGGCGACGCGCCGCTCGCCGAGCGGCGGGCCGCGGCGCTCACGCTCGACCCGACGCTGCTCGCCGAGGTGCTCGGCACGACCGCGCTGCGCGAGCTGCTCGATCCGCTCGTGGTCGAGCGCATCGAGCTCGAGCTGCAGCGGCTCGCTCCCGACCGGCGGGCGCGCGGCCTCGAGGGCGCCGCCGACCTGCTGCGGCTGCTCGGCCCGCTCACCGTCGACGAGCTCGCCGAGCGCCTCGAGGGCGCGGAGGATGCGTCGCTCGATCGCGCGGGCGCCGCCGCGATCGCGACCGAGCTCGTCGACGCGCGCCGCGCCGTGCGCGTGCGGATCGGCGACGAGGATCGGGTCGCCGCGATCGAGGACGTCGCGCGGCTGCGCGACGCGCTCGGCGTGCCGCCGCCGCCCGGCGTGCCGTCGGCGCTGCTCGAGACGGTGCTCGACCCGATCGGCGACGTCGTCGCGCGGCACGCGCGCACGCACGGGCCGTTCACGGTCGAGGATGTCGGGGCTCGGCTCGGACTCGCCCCTGCCGTCGCGCGGTCGGCGCTGCGGGCGCTCGAGGCGCAGGGCCGCGTGCTCTCCGGCGCCTACCGGCCGGGGGGCTCCGGCGAGGAGTGGATCGACGCGCAAGTGCTGTCGAAGCTCAAGCGCCGCAGCCTGCAGGCGCTGCGCAGCGACGTCGAGCCCGTCGACCACGCCGTCTTCGCCGACCACCTGCTTGCGCACCAGCACGTCACGCGGCCGCTCACGGGCAGCGACGGACTGCTCGAGGCGCTCGACGGCCTCGAGGGCCTGCCGCTGCCGCTCAGCGCGCTCGAGACGCTCATCCTGCCGTCGCGCGTGAAGGGCTACCGCCCATCGATGCTCGACGAGCTGACCGCGAGCGGCCTCATCACCTGGGTCGGCGCCGGCGCACTCACCGGCAAGGACGGCCGCATCGTGCTGCGCGCGGCCGACGGGACGGCGCAGCGGCGCGACGTCGCGCACGACGACCCGGAGGCATCCGCGATCCTCGCCGCGCTCGCCGAGGGCGGGGCGCTCTTCGCCCGCCAGCTCGGCGACATGGTGGCGCTCGACCCCGCACGGCTCGCGGATGTGCTGTGGCCGCTCGTGTGGGCCGGGCGCGTGACGAACGATACGATCGCGCCGATGCGCGCTCACCTGCTCGGCGCTCGAGCGCGCGCTGCGCCGACGCCGAGCCGGCGCGCCTCGCCTGCGAGCCGGCGCCGCATCGGCCTCGCGCGGCCGTCGCGCTCCGACGCGATGCCGCTGCTCGCCGGACGGTGGCTGCTCGCGTCGAGCCCGGCCGGGTCGCCGACCGAGCTCGCCGCGGCCACCGCCGACGCGCTGCTCGCCCGCTACGGCGTCGTCACGCGCGGCAGCGTCATGGCGGAGGACGTGCCGGGTGGCTTCCACGGCGTCTACCAGGTGCTGAAGGCGTTCGAGGAGGCCGGCCACACCCGCCGCGGCTACTTCGTCGACGGCCTCGGCGCCGCCCAGTTCGCGGACGCACCGGTCGTCGACGCGCTGCGCGCGCGGCAGTCGAGCGGCCCGAGCGACGCGGTCGCGACCGTCTCCACCGTGGACCCGGCGAATCCGTTCGGCGCGACCCTCCCCTGGCCCGAGGCTCGCGGCGACCACAAGCCGACCCGGCGCGTGGGCGCGCTCACGACGATCGCCGGCGGCCGCCCGGTGCTGCACCTCGAGCGCGGCGGCAAGTCGCTGCTGACCTTCATCGACGACGAGGATGCGCTCGTGCGCGCGCTCGAGAGCCTGGCCGACGCGGTCGCGCGGCTCGGCGGCCGCCGGCGCGTGCTCGAGCAGGTCGACGGCCGCTCGTCGCTCGACGCCGACCTCGCGCCCATCCTCGAGCGGGCGGGCCTGCGCCGCACCCCGCGCGGCTACCGCATCGGGCCGTGATGCGCTGGATCCTCA
>NZ_BAAAKK010000005.1:356824-375240 GCF_039527715.1 Agrococcus citreus | reverse complement strand
GCGCTCTGCGCGGTCGTGCGACCACCCGCGACGTTGAGAGCAGGGCGGCGGATGCCTGAGGGCGACACGATCTACCGGGCTGCGGTCAACCTCGGCGCGGCGATGACGGGGCGCGAGCTGCTGCGCAGCGACTTCCGGGTGCCGAAGCTCGCGACCGCCGATCTCGCGGGCGAGCACATCGACGAGGTGCGCGCCGTCGGCAAGCACCTGCTCATGCGCGGCGAGCGGTTCACGATCCACTCGCACGCCGGGATGGACGGGCTGTGGCACGTGCTCGCGCCCGGGAGCCGCGCGCCCGTGCCGGCCCACACCATCCGGGTCGTGCTCGCCACCGCGGAGCACGAGATCGTCGGCTCGAGCCTGCCCGTGCTCGAGCTGCTGCCGCGCGCGGGCGACCTCGAGTCGCTCGCCTACCTCGGGCCCGACCTGCTCGACCCCGACTGGGACGACGCGAAGGCGGCCGAGGCAGCGCGACGGTTGCGCGCGACGGATGCGCCCGTCGGCGTGGCCCTGCTCGACCAGCACGCGGTCGCCGGGCTCGGCAACGTCTATCGCGGCGAGCTGTGCTTCCTGCGCGGTGTGCACCCCGCGACGCCGATCGCCCAGGTGGAGGTGGAGCCGCTCGTCGCGCTCGCGCGGCGGCTCATGGTCGCGAACCGCGACCGCACCGAGCGCACGTTCACGGGCGACTCGCGGCGCGGCCGGCGCACGTGGGTCTACGGCCGCGGCGGCCAGCCGTGCCTGCGGTGCGGCACGCGCATCCGGGATGCGCAGCTGGGCCTCGAGGACGGCATGCTGCGGCAAGTGCAGTGGTGCCCGCGCTGCCAGCCCGAGCCCGCCGCGACCGCCGCTAGCTGAGCCGCTGTCGCGCCGCATCCACCCGTGCACCGCGGACCGGGTCAGCGCGGGCGGTGCACCCGCACCCACTCGTGCATCACGATCGCGGCGGCCGCCGCCGCATTGATCGAGCGCGTCGAGCCGAACTGGCGGATCGCGACGTGCGCATCCGCGACGGCGATCGCCGCATCCGTCAACCCCGGCCCCTCCTGCCCGAACAGCAGCACGCAGCGCTCCGGCAGCGGTGCCGCGTCCACGGGCACCGAGCCGGCGGTGTTGTCCACCGCCACGATCCGCAGCCCGGCGTCCCTCGCCCAAACCACGAGCGCATCCACGCTCTCGTGGTGCTCGATGCGCTGGTAGCGGTCGGTCACCATCGCGCCGCGGCGGTTCCAGCGACGCTTGCCGACGATGTGCACGGCGGATGCGGTGAACGCGTTGGCCGTGCGCACGATCGACCCGATGTTGAGGTCGTGCTGCCAGTTCTCGATCGCGACGTGGAACGGGTGGCGACGCGACTCGAGGTCGGCGACGATCGCGTCCATCCGCCAGTAGCGATAGCCGTCGACGACGTTGCGGCGATCGCCGTGCTCGAGCAGCTCGGGGTCGAGCCGATCGTCGACCGGATGCTCGCCGGCCCACGGACCGACGCCGACCTCGAGCTGCGGCTCGTCGGCTGGCTCCATGCCTCCAGGCTAGGCGTCAGGCGATGATGAGCGAGCCGGCTCCCGCACCACCGCGGTCGCGGCGCCCTCGCGCTTCGTCCGCCGCCTCGCGCGGAAGCCGCCGATGATCGACACCGCGGCGTAGCAGAACAGCGCTCCCGCCGCGATCGGCACGAGCCACTCCCGCGCGGGGCCGTTGACCCACTGGTTCGCCCAGCCCAGGTAGGGAATCGAGTACCAGACGGTGCCCTGCACCTGCACGGGCATGACCTGCGCGGCGTCTGCCACGTCATTGGCATCGCCCTGCGTGGTGAAGCGAACCTCGCCGCTCGCGCTGTCGGTGCTGCGAGCGATCACGCGATGCGTGACGAGCGTCGGCTGGCCCGACTCCAGCTGGAAGGTGATCACCTCACCGAGCTGGATCTCTGCGACGGGTGTCGGCTTGACGACCACCAGCGTGCCGGGCGGCAGCGTGGGCGTCATGGAGCCGGTCAGGATGCTCAAGGGCGTGCTGCCGGTCACCGCAGGCACGCCGACCGCGACGATGCCGAGTCCGAGGACGAGCAGCAGGAGACCGGCGCTGAGACCGCGCACGATCTCGCGCGCAACGGTGCGTGCCTTGCTCATGCCAGATCCTCCCGGCGTCGTGCGGCGACGAGTGCGGCGCCCAGCACCATCATGGCGGTCGCGCCGATCACGAGGCCCGGGGCGAGGGGCGCGCCGGTCTGAGGCAGCGTCGCCCCCGCAGCCGACTCGGGACTGGCCGGGACGAATGGGATGTCGACGGCCTCGGCCGGGCAGCCCGGGGGCACGACTCCTGCCGCCATGCCAACGCGCAGGTCGAAGCCCACGCTGCTGCCCTGCGCCTCCGTGCCGGTCAGCGCAGCGTCGAGTGCGACGGCGACCGTCACCGCAGCCGTCTCGCCGGGGAGCATGAGCCGGCTCATCACCACCGTGCACTCGCTGAGCCCCTCGAATGGAGTGCGCTCGAGCAGCGCCCGACCCCGCTCGTCGTCAGCGGCCAAGCTGAACGCCGCACTCGCCGCGGGGTCGGAGGCCCGCGGGCGGATGACCGCGACGACGAGGGTCACGGGCTCGTCGCGCATGCTGCGCATCTCGAGGGTCGGTGCCACGCTCTCCCCCGGCGCGAGCACCGGCGCCTCGGGCAGCAGCGCCGTCGGCGATGACGACCACGCCGAACCGTCGACCGCGAAGTCCAGATCGCCCTCGTCTGCCGCTGCGGGGTGCACGGGCACGAGCACGAGCAGCAGCGCCGCGAGCGGCACGAGCAGCCACCGCATCACTGCTACCCGCACCAGATCCGCGAGTTGCCGCTGACAAGTGAGGTCCGCACGTCGCCCGTCGCGGCCGTCGTCCATGCAGTCCCCGCGATGCTCTGCTCGACGGTGACGCGGGTGAGACCGGCTCCGTTGCGGGCGATGAAGCCGGCGAGCGCTGCATCGCCCGCGTTGATGCCGAACGCAGGTGGTGCGCCCTTTGTGGTGGTCAGGAGCAACGCGCGCTCGCCTGAGCCGCCCGCGCGGGAAAGGACGACCCGGTACATGATCTCGCCCTGATACTCGTCGTTGCCTGCGAAGCTGAGCCCGATGTACCACTCCTGGCCCGTGCATGACAGCGGCGCGGGCATGGGCGCAACAGGGATGCCGACGACCTCAAGGGCGAACGCCTGCGTAGCATCTGAGGCATTACAAGGAGCGAGTACCACGCGTCGGGGGTTCGCAGGATCTTGCAGGTTGTAAAGCCCGCCGCGGACCGTTGCGCAATGGCCGGGCGCCGACGCGCTTTCGATGCGAGACGTAGCGGCACCGACGGTTGTGATGCGCCACTGCTGCGCCCTACTGCCGTTCTGGCTCGGGGCCGAGGTCTGCAGCGCGTCGGTCCCTGGCTGCACCGCCGTCCAAAGGCGATCGATCCCACTAGGGTTTCCCCACCGGTCGGCAGCGAAAATTTGGAACGTGCCGTCCACTGACTTGACGCGCCACTCTGAGGAGTCGACAGGGCACGCCGCGAAGCGGGCGACTACGGGCGGGACGTCGTTGGCACGACCGACGCAGAACCCGTCGTTGCGGATCGTGTAGCGCGCGTAGTCGTAGAGGACGGGCGCACTGGCCGCGGCAGCGACCGACTGGGTGACGCGCGAGACAAGCGAGGCCGTCGACCACGTGGCCACATCCGCGTACGTGAGCTTCCCGCTCATGGCGAGCTGCAGGGACTGCACAGCGGTCGAGGTCGGGGCGGTCTGCTGCAAGGTCGTCTGAACGCACAGGATCGTCGTGGCACCGGCAGCGAGCCGGTCGACCAGCGGGAACGACGTGACGGTGGTCGACAGCGTCCGGACCGTGGGCGCGGTGAGCACCCGCTGCGGGGTGCAGTCGGCTGCGGCGGTCACCGGAGCCACGGCGACGCTGATCGCAGTCGCCAACTGAGAACTCGTGGGCGACTCCGCAGTGATCGACAGCGCTTGAGCTGCATCACGACTGCCGGTGTTCCGGATCGTCACGGCACCGGCAGCCACCCGGCTCTGCGCTGTGTACGTGACGGCGAGCGGCGACGACCCGGGTGCCGGCAGCACCTGGAGCTCGAGCCCCACGGTGGCGGCACCCGCCTGGGCCTGCAGCTGCGCCTGACCGCTCCAATAGGCAGTCGCACCGGTGCCGCCGGCAAGCACGAGGAAGACGGAGACAGCGGCGGTCAGCTGCAGGCGACGACGACGGAGCAGGCGGATCACGGCGCCTGCCTGCCGTCGAGCGTGATGGTGAATGCGGTGTTGCTGGCCGGCGTGGCTGCGTCGGTCGCCCGCACCTCGATGCAACCCGCGAACGAAGCGCCTGCAGGCAGCACGACGGGCGACGCGGCGGCGACGACCGCCGTGGGCGTCGCGCTGAGCCTTGCTCCCGCAAGGGGCGTCGTGGAGCAGGCGCCTGCCGCGGCACGGACCTCGAAGCCCGGGGCGGTGGGCGTGACGCTCGCGGAGAGCGCCATGGCGACATCGCCGGTGTTCACGACCACGAAGGGCTGTCGGATCGACTCCCTCGGCAGCATGTTCCGCCACTTCTGGTCGTCGTACCCGGTGCCCCAAGCGGCAGTCAGCGCTGCTGATCCGCTCGAGATGGTGCCCGCGCTGACCCGGGCCTGGCTGCTCCAGAGGGCGTACGAGCCGCCGACGCCTGAGAGCGCGAGGCCGAGTATCGCGGCTCCGCCGGCTGCCGTCAGCAGCATCCGCCGCACGCTGAACGCGCGCCGCAGGCGCGGGAGCGGCGTCGTGCCGGGCTGCTGAGACATGGCGGCGTCGGGATCGGCGAGAGCCCGTCCCTCTGCGGCGCGGGGCCGCGGCGGGACGGGCTGGCGCATGCCTAGTTGGCGTCCGTCTGCGTCGCGATGAACGAGACGCCCGAGAAGTCGACCGTCGCGTTCTGCGAGTTGTTCGGCGTGGTGGCCTGCACGGCCGAGGTGAACGGGAAGTCGACCGAGAGCTGCACGGGGATCGTGTAGACGCCCGGGCCGTCGAAGGTAAACGTCTCGGTCGCCGAGTCGAACGCGACGACGCCGACCGGGCCGGTGGCGCCGGCGACGGCAGTGACGGTCGCGGGGGCACCCTGGTTGAGCACGAAGCTGAACTCGCCTGCAGCAGCGGGCGAGACGACGATCGAGTCGCTGTCGAGCACGATAGTGCCCTCGATGTTGTCGCCTTCGGCGGTCAGTGTAAGCGTGGTGGAGTAGGTGGAGGCATCGCCCGGCACCCACTCGGTGATCGTCGACGACCACGTGCCGGCCGCTGCGGTGATGTCGAGCGTTCCTGCCTTGATCGCGCTCGCACCGAGGTCGGTGGATGTGTTCCAGTACGCGAGCGAGCCGGCGCCGCCGAGCAGCAGGACCATGCCGGCACCTGCAGCGACGGAGCCCTTGACGAACTTGTTCATGATGGATCTCCTCAAGTCGGATCGCCCGAATGCCATCGACATGGGCGGCGGCCGCATCGCGGTCGTGCACACGACGTGCACCTCGTCGGACTGGCGGCCTACGAAGAAACCTATTGAGACAATCTCAAGACGACGGTGGCATGGAGCGCAAGGATGCCTGAGCGGAATGCTACGAATTCAAACTATCCGTGCGCAAACACTGTTCGTCTAGAGGTTTGCTCAACTCCCCTCAATGTCTGCCAAAGACGTGTGCGCATCCGGTTCCCCACGATGGGGGACGCACGGGCACCGATCGAGCGCCAGGCAGAGAGCGGTGCCGCGTCAGCCGATAATGATCGGCGACGTGCTCGGCACGACGTGCACCGCTGGAGCGGGACGACGGCGTGGCAACGCCGAGAGCCAGCGATAGCCGGCGGCGAGCGCCCAGCCGGCGGCGAGGCCTACGGCCCACCACGGGGGGCCGGGGATGTCGGGCACGGCGGCCGCCTCCGCCTCGACCTCGGGGGTCGGGATGCGTTCACCCACGACGACGATGCGGTGGCTGTTGATGCCGAGCGGCGTGCACGTGACGAGGCTCACGAGGTCGCGGGCCGACTCGGGCAGCAGCAGCTCGGTGTCTCCGGGCTCGACGACCTGCACGTCACGCACCGCGTAGGTGAGCACCTCGCCGTAGACGTCGAGCTCGAAGGTCTCACCCTCCGCGACCTGGTCGAGGTCGCTGAAGAGCACGGACTCGGGCAGGCCGCGGTGGCCGGTGAGCACGCTGTGGGTGCCCGAGCCACCGACCGGGAGGGCAGAGCCCAGCAGGTGGCCGACGCCCTTCCGCAGCGTCTCCTCGTCGGTGCCGTGGTAGATCGGGAGGTCGACCTCGATCGACGGGATCCGGATGCGTGCCATCACCTCCGCGGGACCGAGGTCGAGCTGCTCCTCGTAGGCGGCGACGATTGCGCGCTGGTCGCCGAGCGGCGTGCGGCCGTAGGGGTCGATGAGCGCGCCGCCCGTGAGGGTCTGGTTGTAGGCGCGCGCCTCGGCGAGCTCCTAGACAGCGAGCCTCAAGAAGGCCTGGAGTTCGTTCAAAAGCGAACGAATCACACTGTTCACATCGGCGTCACATGGCACCGTGCGGCGCCGCGTAGCCTGAACCCATGCGCACCAGGGCAGACATCGAATGCTGGCTCACCGACATGGACGGCGTGCTCGTGCGCGAGGAGCGCCCGCTGCCGGGAGCCAAGGAGCTGCTCGAGCAGTGGCAGGATCGCGGCATCGAGTTCCTCGTGCTGACGAACAACTCCATCTTCACGCCGCGCGATCTGTCGGCACGACTGCGCGCATCCGGCCTCGTCGTGCCCGAGGAGCGGCTCTGGACGAGCGCGCTCGCGACCGCCGACTTCCTGCACGACCAGATGCCGGGCGGCTCGGCGTTCGTGATCGGCGAGGCGGGCCTCATCACGGCGCTGCACGAGATCGGCTTCACGATGACGGAGAGCGACCCCGACTACGTCGTCATCGGCGAGACCCGCTCGTACTCGTTCGAGGCGATCACGAAGGCCATCCGGCTCATCGCCGGTGGCGCGCGCTTCATCTCGACGAACCCCGATGCGACGGGGCCGAGCGCGAACGGGCTGCTGCCCGCGACGGGCGCGATCAACGCGCTCATCACGACGGCCACCGGGCGCGTGCCTTACATCGTCGGCAAGCCCAACCCGATGATGTTCCGCTCGGCGCTCAACAAGATCGGCGCGCACAGCGAGACCACCGGCATGATCGGCGACCGGATGGACACCGACATCATCGCCGGCATGGAGGCGGGCCTGCACACCGTGCTCGTCATGACCGGCATCTCCGATCCGTCGCTCGTCGAGACCTACCCGTTCCGCCCCGACGAGATGCTCGCCGGCGTGCACGAGCTCGTCGACCCGGTGCCGCCGGAGTCGGAGCTCGACGAGCCGCGCGCCGACGTCTGACCCGACGCATCCACCGATCTCGACGTCAGGCCTCAGACAGGATGCGGATGACGTGCGCGCCGAAGACGGCGGCGACCGTGGCCGCCGCCACGGCCACCGGCGCGAGCAGCCGGTCGATCGGGCGGTGGGCGACCTCCCGGGCGTCGAGACCGTCGAGGCGGATCCAGCCGTAGAGCGCCGCCTTGCCCTGCCGGATCGCGGCTGCGACGAGCGCGAGCGCGAGCACCGCGGCGGCGAGCGCGAGCAGCAGCCACACCCACGGCAGGGCGGCTCCCTCGGCCGCGCGGAACGGCGCGAGCGCGAGCGCGCCCAGCATGAGCGGCAGCACCCACCACGTGATCGGCGGGCCGAATCCGCGCGCCACCACGAGCCCGAGCACGGCGGCGACGGCGAGCAGCACGACCCCCATGAGCAGCCCGCCCCAGCCGGCCACCTGGCAGACCGCCGGTGACAGCGCACCGCAAGCCCCCGCATCCGCCGAGAGCAGCATCCCCGTCGCGCTCGAGGCGGATGCGGCGCCGTAGCCCGCGGTCGCCCACGACGTCAGCAGCCCGAGCCACCCCGTGGCCGGCTGACCGGCGACGATGAGCGGCGGCCGCTTGAAGAGGCGATCGGACCAGCGCACGCCTCAACGCTACGCCGCTGCGAGCGCGACGAGCCGACAGTCAGCGTGGGCGTCAGCGCGAGCGCGCGACGCTGCCGCGATCGCTCGACAGCAGTCGGTCGATCGCGCCGGCCGCCGCCCGACCTGCCCGGTTGCCGCCGACGGTCGACTGACTGGGGCCGAACCCGATGAGGTGGATGCGCGGCTCGTCGACGACCTGCGTGCCACGCACCGCGATGCCGCCGGATTCGTTCCGCAGCCGCAGCGGCTCGAGGTGCGGGAGGTGCGCCCTGAACCCCGTCGCCCAGAGGATGACGTCGAGCGAGGTGAACGTGCCGTCGGCCTCGCGCACGCCACGCGGCTCGACGCCCACGAACATCGGTCGCCGGTCGAGCGCGCCGCGAGCCTTCGCCGCGCGCGCGTACGGGGTCCAGAGCAGCCCCGTGTACGAGACGACACTGCGCGCCGGACGGCCGGCCTCGGCATCGGCCGTCACGCGCTCGATCACCGCGCGGCCCACCTCCGGATTGAACGCGCCGTCGAGGAAGACGGGCTCTCGCCGCGTGTACCAGCGGGTGGTCGCGACCTGCGAGAGCTCGTCGAGCAGCTGCACCGCCGAGATGCCACCGCCCACGACGCCCACGCGCTGGCCCGCGAACTCGCTCGCTGAGACGTAGTCGCGCGTGTGCAGCTGCCGTCCCTGGAACGACTCGTGACCCGGATAGCGCGGCAGCACGGGGTTGTTCCAGGTGCCGGTCGCGTTGACGACGGCGCGGGTGCGCCAGCTGCCGAAGTCGGTCGACACGAGCAGCTCGCGCTCGGGGTCGTCGTCGACGCGCTCGACGCTCGAGACGGCCACGGGTCGCACGATCGGCAGGCCCATCGCCCGCTCGAAGGCGGCGAAGTAGCGCGGCACCGCGTCGCGGCTCGGCTCGTCCTCGTCGATCGGCGGCTTGGGGAACCCCGGCAGGTCGAAGATGCCGTTGACGGTCGCCATCCGCAGCGACTCCCAGCGGTGCTGCCACGCGCCGCCCGGGGCCGCGTCGGCGTCGAGCATCACGAAGGTGCGGTCGCCGCTCGGGTCGTCGAGCGCGCTCGCGAAGCCGCGGCGCTGCAGGTGGTATCCGGCCGAGAGCCCGGCCTGGCCGGCGCCGATGACGACGACGGCGGCGCGACGCGCATCCGCTGGTGCCACCTCGTCCTCCCGCCTGCTCGTGCTCGCTCCGACCCGGTGCAACGTGCGCCTGCCCCGCCGGATTCCGGCATCGTGCGTCAGAAGGCGAGCAGCGCGTACTGCAGGCCGCTCGCGACGAGGCCGACCAGCGCGGCGAGCGCGACCCCGAGCGCGATGCCGGCGAGCAGCCGTGCAGGCTCCCGGAGGACGAGCGAGACGATCGCCAGCGCGACGGCGGCGACACCGAGGATGCCGCTCGCGATCGAGATCGCGCCCGTACCGATGCCGATCGCGCTCGGCGCATCCCCGCTCCGGATCGCGAGCGCGATGAAGACGGCTGACGCCGGCCCACTCAGCAGCTCGAGCCCGGCTGCGACGAGCGCGAGCACGGCGAAGATCCTGCGACGCGGCGGGGCCGGCTGCATCGACTGCATCGGCTGCATCGACGGATACGGCTGGTACTGCGGCGGGACGGGACCCTGTGCTGCGGCGCTCATGCACTCAACGTAGGACGCGCCGGTGGGCGCGGGCTGACGCATCCGCCGTATCCTCGTCTGCGTGATCCCCACCGACTGGATGCCCCACCGCCGCGCCGACGGCGAGGTCGTCGGCTACGTGCGCGAGGCCGGCGACGGCTTCCAGCCGATGGACGTGCTCGGGCGGCCGCTCGCGGAGCCCGGCGACTGGCTCGAGGTCGAGGAGCTGCTCGACGAGCACAGCCTGGCGTGGCTGACGGATGCCTTCCTGCTGTCGGTCGACGGAGCGGACGTGCGCGTGCGGGTCACCGAGCTCACGCCCGAGCGGGTGCGCGTGAAGCTCGACGACTTCGGCGCAGTCGGCCCCGGTGAGCCGCAGCGGTGGGAGCTGCCGGTGCCGACCGACGCGCTGCGCGTCGCGCCGCCGCTCACCGAGTGGCCAGGCTAGGCGGGCTTCAGCAGCCAGGCGATCAGCAGCATCACCGGCAGCGAGCCGATCGTGGTGAGCAGCACGATGTCGCGGGTGATGGCGGTCGCGCGGTCGTAGCGGAGCGCGTACTGGTACATGTTCTGCGCCGACGGCAGCGCCGCCATGACCGTGCACGCGTAGGTGAGCTGCTCGTCGAGGCCGAACGCGAAGCGAGCGAGCAGGTAGGCGACCACGGGCATCGCGAGCGACTTCAGCAGCACCGCGAGCGCCACCTCCTTGCGGCCCGAGCCCGGCTGCAGCGGGCGCTCGCCGCCGAGCGAGATGCCGAACGCGAGCAGCATGAGCGGCACGGCCGCGCCGCCGAGGATCTCGAGCGGCGCGAGCACGGGCGCCGGCAGCTCGATGCCGAGCGCCGAGACGAGCGCGCCGAGCGCCGCGGCGATCAGCATGGGGTTGCGCAACGGCTGCGTGATGATGCCCATGAACGACGCGCGACCGGCGGTGAGGATGTCGAGGGTCGCGAGCAGCAGCGGGGCGAGCACGAGCAGCTGCAGCAGCAGCATCGGCCCGATGAAGCCCGCATCGCCGATGACGTAGATCGCGACCGGCAGGCCGATGTTGTTGACGTTGCTGTAGCCGGATGCAGTGGCGGCGAGCGCGATGCGGCTCGCGTCCTTCGTCAGCCAGATGCGGGCGACGACGATGTAGATCAGCGCGACCGCCACGAACGCGAGCAGCGCGACCGCGAGCACGCTCGAGAAGAGCAGCTCGACGTCGGCCTCGCTGAGGACGGTGAAGAGCAGTGCCGGGCTCGCAGCGAAGAACGAGGTCTTGTTGAGGACCAGGCGCCCTCCCTGGTTCACGATGTTCAGCCGGGCGAGCAGCCAGCCCACGAAGATGACGAAGCCGATGATGGCGAAGCCGATCAGCACGCCGCCCATGGCATCCCCCGCATCCGCCGACCGTCGACGAGGACAAGTCTGACATCCCGTCGGCCCCTCGATGATCGAGTAGCAGCCGGCGCAGCTCCTCGACGAGCGAGGGCGGCGCTACTGCGGCGCGAGGCCCAGGTCGTCGAGCGTGATCGCCGCTCGGTACTCGACGCCCGCCGCCTCGATGACGGCCTGCGCGCCCGTCGCGCGATCGACGATGACCGCGACCGCGACGACCTCTGCGCCGACCTTGCGCAGCGCCTCGATCGCCTTGAGCGGGCTGCCGCCGGTCGTCGAGGTGTCCTCCACGACGACGACGCGCTTGCCCTCGAGCTCGGGCCCCTCCACCTGCCGGCCGCGACCGTGGTCCTTCGGCTCCTTGCGCACGACGAACGCATCCACCTCGAGCCCGCGCGCGAGCCCGCGGTGCAGCATCGACGTCGCGAGCGGGTCGGCGCCCATGGTGAGGCCGCCGACCGCCGAGACGCCGGGGATGTCGGCGATGAGGTCGAGCAGCACGTCGCCGATGAGTGGCGCCGCGCGGTGGTCGAGCGAGAGCTTGCGCAGGTCGATGTAGTAGCTCGCGCGCTTGCCGCTCGTGAGCACGAAGTCGCCGTGGAAGACGGCCTCGTCTCGGATGAGCTGGATGAGCTGGTCGCGCGCGTTCACGCCCCCAGGCTACTTCCCGCCGTCATATGACTCTCAACGTCGCCGGTGGTCGCTCGAGCCGCGTGCGCGCCCGCCGTACCACTCGCGACGTCGAGGATCAGGCGTCGGTGGGAGCCGGGCGTGAGTCGGCGCGCGGGGCGACGCCGGTGCGCGTCTCTCGGCCCGTCCAGGCGGCGAAGCGCTCGGAGCGCGTCGCGTCCGCGGGCGGCTCGACGGCGCTGCCGAAGACGGTCGGCCGGCGGATGGCGGCCTCGTCGGCGCGGTCGCGGTACTCCTCCATCCACTCGAGCAGCTCCGCCGGGAACTCGAGGTTGGCGGCGAGCCCGACGCGAGCGGACCCCCACCGCACGTCCCACGCGTGGAGCGCCATGTCGAGCGTCGCGAGCGGCAGCGCGCGGAACGCCTCCTCGTCGGCGTCGTGCGCGGCCGAGCGCAGCCGAGCGGCGAGCGACTCCCACGTCTCGACCGCCTCGAAGTCGGTGCCGGAGGCCATCATCGCGTCGTGCTCGGCGTCGAGGGGTCGCTCCCCCTCCGCCCCGCCGAGCAGCGCGCCCGCGCCGTACTCCGCCTGCACGCCCGTGACGTGGCGGATGACGTCGGCGATCGACCAGTCGGTGCACGCCGACTGCAGACCGAGCCGGTCGGCGCCCGCTCGGGCCTCGGCGCAGAAGAGGTCGAGAGCCTGGAGGTAGCGTTCGCGCGCGGTGCCCATCCATCCATAGTGCCCTGTCGCGCGCTCACGACGGATGAGTGATGCTCGTGTTGTCCGGGCGGCTTGCGCGCGGGGACGTGACGACGCATCCGCCGCGCCCGTAGGCTCGATGCATGCGCATCGCCACCTGGAACGTGAACTCCGTGCGCGCTCGCACGGCCCGCATCGTCGACTGGCTCGAGCGCAGCGACGTCGACGTGCTCGCGATGCAGGAGATCAAGTGCAAGACCGAGCAGTTCCCGTATGAGGCCTTCGAGGCCGCGGGCTACGAGGTGCAGGCGCACGGCTTCAGCCAGTGGAACGGCGTCGCGATCGCCTCGCGGCTGCCGATGAGCGAGGTGGAGCGCGACTTCGTCGGCCAGCCCGGCTACGCCAACACCGGCGACCCCGTCGTCGAGGCGCGCGCGATGGCCGCGACGGTCGAGGGCGTGCGGCTCTGGAGCCTCTACGTGCCCAACGGCCGCGAGCTCGCGCACGCCCACTACGACTACAAGCTCGAGTGGCTGCGCGTGCTCACCGGCCACCTCGGCGGCTGGAGCGGGCGCCCGCTCGCACTCATGGGTGACTTCAACATCGCGCCGCTCGACTCCGACGTGTGGGACATCCGCGTCTTCGACGGCTCGACGCACGTCTCGCCGCCCGAGCGCCAGGCGTTCGAGGCACTGCTGGGCGCCGGCCTCATCGACGTCGTGCGCGACCGAGCGCCCGGCTACACCTACTGGGACTACAAGGCCGGCCGCTGGAACAAGAACGAAGGGATGCGCATCGACTTCGTGCTCGGCACCCCCGAGTTCGCCGACCTCGTCACCCGCGCGTCCATCCACCGCGACCAGCGCCAGGGCGACGCGCCCTCCGACCACGTACCGGTGGTCGTCGACCTCGACCTCGAGACCGAGCTCGACGACGACCGCCCGATGATCTTCTGATGGCGGATGCGACGACTCCAGAGGACTGGGAGGAGCTCGAGCCGCAGCGCGAGCGGACGGCCGCCGATCGCTGGCGGCTCGCCACGTGGGTGCTGATCTTCGCGAACCTGCTCGCCCTGCTGCTGCTCGCTCCCGTGGGCGACGGCGGGATCGTCGAGGCGGCCGAGGCGGCCGGCACCGATGAGGGCCCCGCGCGGCTCACCTACTGGGTCACGCTGCTGGGCGCGACACTCGTCGGCAACGGCATCGGCGCGGGTGCCGCCGCGACCCGGCAGCGCTGGGCCATCGTGCCGCCGGTGCTCGCGGCCGTCGTCAGCTGGGCGGGGTTCTTCATCGCATCGTCGATGGTCTGACGCGGACGACGATCGCGCTCGGGCCGCTCGGATCGCTCGGATCGCTCCGAACCGACACGGCGGCCGGGCCGATGCTCCCCAGCGCCGCCCGGCCGCCGCCATCCACGGCTTCCCGCAGTGCCTCCATGCGTCGGCACGATCACAGTGTTACAGAAAAAGCCTGAACGCGCGACGCAAGTGCGTTGCGGATCGCGGCGGGTCCACGCGCGACGCCCAGAACGGGCGGGAAACGGGGGGCCCGGCGCAAGATACGTGCGTCGAAGACTCCATACGCTGGATTCACGCACCGATCGAGCGTGACGCCGTCCGTCGCCGCTCGGTCTCCTCGCCCCCGATCCTGCCCAGGAGGCTCCCATGACGATGACCCAGGCCACCGCCGCCGACCTCCGCCAGCACCCCGCCTGGCTCCAGATCAAGGCCGCCGCCACCGCGCTGCAGCCACTGCAGTCGAAGAACGGCTCGATCGAGGACGCCGCCCACCACGACGCGGCCCGCGGCCACGTCGACCAGCTCGTGCAGGGCATCCGCGAGATGGCGCCCGAGTTCCCGCACGACGCCTCCTACCTCGCGCAGGCAGCGGTCGACTTCGAGCGCTGGGCTGCCGAGGGCTTCGGCGTGCCCGACTTCTTCGACGCGCTCATCGAGTTCCAGCCGCAGCAGCACCGCGTCGACGGCCTGCAGCACCTCGTCGTGTTCCCGATGGTGACGCAGAACGGCTCGAGCGACCGGCTCGTCGAGGCCGTGCTCATCGAGGTCATCTGGCCCGACTTCATCGCAGAGCTCGAGGCGGGCGACTACTCGAACGCGCTGTTCGTGCCGCTGCGCTTCATCGACTTCACCGCCGGCTACGACACGAACTCGGCCGTGCTCTTCCCCGAGACCGTCGCGATGCGCGAGATCCCGAAGTTCACCTGGGGCGCCATCTTCCAGGACCGCGAGGCCGCTCGCTTCCGCCGCGTCGTGGAGGCCGCGTGCGAGGTCACGAAGCTCGACCTGCCAGCCGACGCCGCCGAGATGCTCGCCGACCAGCGCCTCGCCGAGCAGACCTTCGTCATGTGGGACCTCATCCACGACCGCACGCACATGCGCGGCGACCTGCCGTTCGACCCGTTCATGATCAAGCAGCGCATGCCGTTCTTCCTCTACTCGCTCGAGGAGCTGCGCTGCGACCTGACCGCGTTCCGCGAGTCGGTCGCGATCGAACGGCGCATCCGAGCGAAGGACGGCGCGACGGATGCGGAGCTCGACCTCGCGAAGCACGCGAAGCTCGTGCAGTACGCGGTCATCTTCGACCGCATCTTCCGCTTCGCGATCACCGGCTCCCGCACCCGCAACTACGACGGCCTCGGCGGCCAGCTGCTGTTCGCCTGGCTGCACCAGCACCGCGTGCTGCACTGGACCGACACGCAGCTCGCCTTCGACTGGGACGAGGTGCCCGACGTCGTGAACAAGCTCGGCGAGGCGATCGAGCTGCTGTACTGGAAGTCGATCGACCGGCCCAAGATCGCGCACTGGCTCGCCGCCTACGAGCTCGTCTCCTCCGTCGTCGAGCCGCACCCCGCATCCGCCTGGAAGGCCGGGGACCTGCCGCTCGAGGGCACGCCCCGCCAGCTCACCGACCTCGTGATGGACGACGAGTTCCCGCTCTCGATGTTCTACGAGGCCTTCGAGAAGAAGATGCGCGACGTCATCGCCTCGACGAAGGGCATCACCGCCTGAGCCGATCGGCCCGTCGAGGCCGCGCTCGCACGACAAGGGGCACCTGTATCGGGTGCCCCTCGTCGTGCATCGGAGGTCGCACCACGGGGATCGCTGCGTGGGCAGCCTGTCCCGCAGCTCGGCCGGAATCGTTTCCAAACGCCCCTGGCCCTTTCGGTGCGGCTCGCCTAGCCTGAGGCCGGGAGGCGAGCAATGGCGATCATCGCGGCATACATGAGCCCATCCATCGGGCACCTGTATCCCTTCGTCGGCGTGCTGCTCGAGCTCCAGGAGCGCGGCCACCGCATCCACTTCCGCACGTTGCGACGCGAGGTGCCGCGGCTGCGCGCGCTCGGCTTCGAGGTCGACGCGATCGATCCGCGGCTCGAGCTCGTCGAGCTCGACGACTGGCGCACCCGACCGCTGTTCGAAGGCCTGGTCGGCGTGATCGAGACGTTCGCGGCGAGGGCAGAGTTCGGGGCGCCCGACCTGCGGTCGCTGGTACGCGCCGCCGAGCCCGACCTCGTCATCACCGACATCAACGCGTGGGGCGCTGCAGCCGCAGCCGAGGCATCCGGGCTCCCCTGGGTGTCGTTGGCCCCGTACACGCCGTTCGTGCGCTCCGAGGGGCTGCCGCCGCCCGGGCCCGGGCTGCGTCCCGACCCGAGCGCGCTGGGTCGGATGCGCGACGCCGCGGCCCGCCGGCTCGTGCTCGACCGCGCGGAGCAGCATGTGCTGCGCCGCCGCAACGAGCTGCGCGCCAGGCTCGCGGGCCTGCCGCCGCTCGAGTCTGCCGACGCCGTGTTCCGGCGTGCGCCGATGACGCTCGTGACGACCGCGGAGCCGCTCGAGTACTCCCACGTCGACTGGGAGCCCGACCTGCAGCTGGTCGGCGACACCTCGTGGGAGCCCGCGGCGCCGCAGCCCGAATGGCTGCGCGCGATCGACGGCCCGATCGTGCTCGTCACCAGCTCGAGCGAGTTCCAGCGCGACAGCGCGATCATCCGCACCGCGTTCGAGGCACTCGCCGACGAGCCGGTGACGGTCGTCGCGACCATGCCCGCGGGCATCGAGCCTGGCATCCACGTGCCGCCCAACGGGCGGCTCGTCGAGTTCACCCCGCACGGGCCCGTGCTCGACCGCGCGGTGTGCGTCATCACGCACGCCAGCCTCGGTGTCACGCAGAAGGCGCTGCTGCGCGGCGTGCCCGTGGTGGCCGTGCCGTGGGGACGCGACCAGTTCGAGGTCGCGGCCCGCGTCGAGCACGCCCACGCGGGGGTGCGCGTGCCGCGGCGCGCGCTCTCGCCGCAGCGGCTGCGCGACGCGGTCACACGCGCTCGAGCGATGCGCGCGGGCGCTCAGGCGGTCGCCGCCGGCCTCGAGGCGGCGGGCGGCGCCGCGCGCGCCGCGACGCTCGTCGAGCAGCACCTCGACGAGCGCGTCTCCAAGTAGTCGCCGTCGACGCGGCCGCGACCACCCCGGAATGCCGTCCAGCCGCATCCGGTTGACCCAGGAGATGCTCGCCGAGCATCGACAGCTTCGAGGAGGGCACACGATGACGAAGATCACGATCCTGGGCGCCACCGGCTTCGCCGGCAGCCACATCGCCGCGGAGGCTGCGAGCCGCGGCCACGAGCTCACGCTGCTCTCGCGCTCGACGCCGCAGCAGCCGCCCGCCGGCGCGCGCGTCATCAAGGGATCGGTGCTCGACGGCGACGTGCTCTCGCAGGTGCTCGACGGCGCCGAGGTCGTCGTCGGCGCGCTGTCGCCGCGCGGCGACATGGAGGGCCGGGTCTCGGATGCGTACGCCGACGTCGCGGCGCGGCTCGCGGGCACGCCCACGCGCTTCCTCATCGTGGGCGGCTTCGGCTCGCTCAAGGACGAGGCCGGCGAGCGCATCGTCGACACCGACGCGTTCGCGCCCGAGTACAAGCCGGAGTCGCAGGAGCTCTTCGCCGCCTACCAGCGGGTCAGCGCGACCGACGTCGACTGGACGTACGTGAGCCCCGCGGGCACCTTCGGCAGCTTCGTGCCCGACCAGACCCGCCGCGGCGAGTACCGCACGGGCGGCGACGCCGCCTTCTACGACGCCGACGGCCAGTCCGTCATCTCCGGCCCCGACTTCGCGCTCGCCGTCGTCGACGAGATCGAGGCGGGCGCGCACCGGCGCGAGCACATCTCCTTCGCGTACTGAGCGCATCCGCCCCTGATCGGCGCCCCAGATCGGCGCGAGGCCTGCGATGATCGCGGCATGACGAGTCGCGCGGTGCGGATGCTCCGGCGCGTGCTCGCGCCCGTGTCGCGCACGCGCTGGTTCCGTCGCGTCGGCCCGCGAGCGCTCCCCGTCGCCGAGCGCGTGCTGCGCCGCCTGACCGGCGGGCGACTCGTGGTCTCGGGGATCCTCGTGCCCTCGCTCGTGCTCCATACGGTCGGCGCGAAGACGGGCCTCCCCCGGCGGTCGGAGCTCATGTACACGCCCGACGGCCGGGGCGGCGCGATCGTCGCGGGCACGAGCTTCGCCCGCGAGGCGCACCCCGGATGGACGGCGAACCTCGCCGCGCACCCCGAGGCCGAGGTCGTCGTCCGCGGTCGCCGCGTCGCGGTGCGCGCGGAGCGCATCCCCGATGCCGAGCGCGACGCGACCTGGGCGCGCATCGAGCAGCAGTGGCCCGGCTACCGGCAGTACGAGCGCGACTCCGGCCGAACGGTGCGGCTGTTCCGGCTGACGACGGATGCCGTCCCGTCGCCGTTCGACGGGCGGCTGTAGCGCTCACGGCCGCCGGAGCCGCCAGACTGGTGGCATGCGCATCCTCATCGCGGGCGCCTCGAGCGCGCTCGGGCACGCCACCGCATCCGCCCTGCTGCACGCCGGCCACCACGTCATCGCGGTCGGCTCGAACGCCGACCGGCTCGGCCTCGTCGACGCGAGCGAGCACTTCGAGTGCGATCTCACCGACCTCGACGCGGTGCAGCAGCTCGCGGCGGAGGTCGGCGACCTCGACGGCCTCGTGCACCTCGTCGGCGGGTGGCGCGGC
>NZ_BAAAKK010000005.1:305231-356800 GCF_039527715.1 Agrococcus citreus | reverse complement strand
GCGGCGGGCTCGCCGGCCAGTCCGACGACGACTGGGCGTGGCTCGAGGCGCGCGTCGTCGGCACGCTGCGCAACACGACGCGGGCGCTCGCCGACGCGATCGGGCGCTCCGATGCGGGCGTCATCGCGATCGTGTCGACGACGGGCGTCGAGCGCCCCACCGCGGGCAACGCGAACTACGTCGCGCTCAAGGCGGCGGCCGAGACGTGGCTCGCCGCGGTCGGCCACCACTTGCGCAGCACGCCCGCACGCACGGTCGTCAAGCGCGTGAAGTCGCTCGTCTCCGACGCCGATCGCGCGGCGCAGCCCGAGCGCGAGTTCGCCGGCGCGACCGACGTCACCGCCCTCGCCGCCGAGCTCGCGGGCGAGTTCGGCCCGAACCCCAGCTTCGACTGACCCGTCTCAGTCCTGGATGCGCGTGAGCAGGAAGACGGGGATGAGGCGCTCTGTCTTGCGCTGGTAGTCGGCGTAGTCGGGGAAGGCCTCGACCGCCCGGGCCCACCACGCGTCGCGCTCGGCACCCGGCTCGAGCTCGACCGCCGTGTAGTCGTGGCGCTCGGCGCCGTCCTGAAGCTCGACGTGCGGCTGCGCCTTGAGGTTGTAGTACCAGACCGGATGCTTCGGCGAGCCGCCAAGCGACGCGACCGCGAGGTACTGCCCGTCGTGCTCGACGCGCATGAGCGCGGTCTTCCGCAGCTTGCCCGACTTCGCGCCGATGCTCGTCAGCAGGATGATCGGCATCCCTCGCATCGTGTTCGCCTCGGCGCCGTTCGACGCCTCGAAGGCCTCGGCCTGCTTGCGCGCCCACTCTGAGGTGCTCGGTGCGTACTCGCCTGTCAGTGGCATCGCGTGATCCTTCTCGACGTCGTCAGTGGTCGCTCATCACGATATGCGCGCCGAGCGACCACCGGCGACGTCGAGCTCAGAGGCGGCCGACGCGGGTGACGCGCACGACCGCGGTGCCGGCATCCGCCGACGCCGCGAGGTCGATCGTGGCCCAGATGCGCCAGTCGTGGTCGCCGGCGGGGTCGGCGAGGATCTGCTGGGCCTCCCAGACGGCCGGGCCCTCGTCGATGACGAGCATGCGGGCGCTGCGGGCGTCGGCGCCCGTGCCGATCGCGCCGTGCTCGTCGTAGTACGCGTCGAGCGCCTCGCCCCACGCGGTCGCGTCGAAGCCCGAGGCCGCGTCGAGCTCGCCCAGCTCCTCGTGCTTGTCGAGGGCCGCGAGCTGCACGCGACGGAACAGCTCGTTGCGCACGAGCACTCGGAACGCGCGCGGGTTCGCGACCACCGAGGGCGGCGGCGGAGGCGCGATGGGCGCCTCGCCGGGCTCGGTCGGGTGCATGAGCTGCTCCCACTCGTCGAGCAGGCTCGAGTCGACCTGCCGCACGACCTCGCCGAGCCACTCGATCATGTCGAGCAGCTCGTCGCTCTTCGCCTCGGCGGGCACCGTCTGCCGGATCGCGCGGTACGCGTCCGACAGGTAGCGCAGCACGAGCCCCTCGCTGCGGGCGAGCGCGTAGTGCTGCACGTAGTCGGCGAACGTCATCGCCCGCTCCCACATGTCGCGCACGACCGACTTGGGCGAGAGCGCGAAGTCCGACACCCACGGCTGCGACGACGCGAACACCGCGAGCGCCTCGGTGAGCAGCTCCTCGAGCGGCTTCGGATGCGTGACGGCTTCGAGCAGCTCCATGCGCTGGTCGTACTCGATGCCGTCGGCCTTCATCGCCGCGACCGCCTCGCCACGGGCGAGGAACTGCTGTTGCGACAGGATCGGGCGCGGGTCGTCGAGCGTCGACTCGATGACCGAGATGACGTCGAGCGGATGCGTCGGCGACTCCGGGTCGAGCACGTCGATGACCGCGAGCGCGAACGGCGAGAGCGGCTGGTTGAGCGCGAAGTTGGGCTGCAGGTCGACGGTGAGGCGGATGCGCGGGGGTCCGTCGGGATCGTCGGGATCGGGATGCTGCTCCACGACGCCCGCGGTGCGCAGCGAGCGGTAGATCGCGAGCGCGCGCCGCTCGAGCGCGAGCTGCGACCGCCACGGCTCGTGCGAGGAGGCGATGAGGTCGCGCATCGCGCCGAAGGCGTCGCCGCCTCGGCCGATGACGTTGAGGAGCATCGAGTGGCTCACGTGCATGCTCGAGGCGAGCGGCTCCGGCTCGGCGGCGATGAGCTTCTCGAACGACGGCTGACCCCACGAGACGAAGCCCTCGGGCGCCTTCTTGCGCACGAGCTTACGGCGCTTCTTCGGGTCGTCGCCGGCCTTCGCGAGCATCTTCGCGTTGTCGGCCTCGTGCTCGGGCGCCTGTGCCACGACCGTGCCCGCGGTGTCGTAGCCCGCGCGGCCCGCGCGGCCCGCGATCTGGTGGAACTCGCGCGCCGAGAGCTGGCGCATCCGGGTGCCGTCGAACTTCGTCAGTCCCGTGAGCAGCACCGTGCGGATGGGCACGTTGATGCCGACGCCGAGCGTGTCGGTGCCGCAGATGACGCGCAGCAGCCCCTGCTGCGCGAGCTGCTCGACGAGCCGGCGGTACTTCGGCAGCATGCCCGCGTGGTGCACGCCGATGCCCGAGCGCACGAGCCGCGAGAGCGTCTGCCCGAAGCGGGTCGTGAAGCGGAACTCGCCGATCGCCTCGGCGATCTCGTCGCGCTGCTCGCGGGTGATGATCTTCACCGAGGTGAGCGCCTGCGCCCGCTCGAGCGCCGCGGCCTGCGAGAAGTGCACGATGTAGACGGGTGCGCGCTGGGTGGCGAGCAGCTCCTCGATCGTCTCGTGCACGGGCGTCATCGCGTACTCGTACGACAGCGGCACGGGCCGCTCGACGCCCGTGACGACCGCCGTGTCGCGGCCGGTGCGGCGGCTCAGGTCGTCGGCGATGCGCGTGACGTCGCCGAGCGTCGCCGACATGAGCACGAACTGCACGTGCGGCAGCGTCAGCAGCGGCACCTGCCACGCCCAGCCGCGCTGCGGGTCGCCGTAGAAGTGGAACTCGTCCATCACGACCTGGCCGACCTCGGTCGCCTCGCCGTTGCGGAGCGCGAGGTTCGCGAGGATCTCGGCGGTGCAGCAGATGATGGGCGCATCGCCGTTCACCGACGAGTCGCCGGTGACCATGCCGACGTTCTCGGCGCCGAAGATCTCGACGAGCGCGAAGAACTTCTCGCTCACCAGCGCCTTGATCGGCGCGGTGTAGAAGGAGCGCTGCCCCTGCGCGAGCGCCGCGAAGTGGGCGCCCGCGGCGACGAGCGACTTGCCCGTGCCGGTGGGCGTCGAGAGGATCAGGTTCGCGCCGCTCACGATCTCCATGAGCGCCTCCTCCTGCGCCGGGTAGAGCGTCAGCCCGCGCTCGGCCGACCAGGCGGCGAACGCGTCGAAGGCGGCGTCGGGATCCCAGGGGGACGGGGCGTGGTCGAGGAGGGGCATCGGATCGATCCTCCCGCACTTGCACCCGTTCGGTAGACTGGCCTGTGCTTCCCGCCCCCAATGACCCCTCCTCTGGCGTGCCCGCCGACGAGCCGTCGACGCCCGACGGGGCGCCCGCGAGCCTCGACCCGGCGGATGTCGCCACGACGCTCCGCGTGCTCGAGACGCTCCACCGCATGGATCGCGACGACCCGCACTACGTCGCGGTGCGCCAGGCGACGGCGAACATGTTCAAGGAGGTCAAGCTCGCGAGCCGCAAGGCGAAGCACGCGCGCATCCAGGCCGCCGACCGCGCGGTCGTCGCCGCGACCGCGACCGGTGCGCCCGACCGCATCGACGACGAGACGCGCGGCATCCCGCTCGAGACGCGCGTCGCATCCCCCACCGCCGGCACGCTCATCAAGTCGCGCGGCTGCTACATCTGCAAGCAGCAGTACACGCTCGTCGACGCGTTCTACCACCAGCTCTGCCCGGACTGCGCGGCGATGAGCCACGCGAAGCGCGACGCGCGCACCGACCTCACCGGCAAGCGCGCGCTGCTCACGGGCGGCCGGGCGAAGATCGGCATGCACATCGCGCTGCGGCTGCTGCGCGACGGCGCGCACACGACCATCACGACGCGGTTCCCGAGGGATGCGGTGCGTCGCTTCTCGTCGCTGCCCGACTCGAGCGAGTGGCTCGGCAGGCTCAAGGTGGTCGGCATCGACCTGCGCGACCCGGCCCAGGTGATGGGGCTCGCCGAGAACGTCGTGGCGGCCGGCCCGCTCGACATCCTCATCAACAACGCCGCGCAGACCGTGCGCCGCTCCCCCGGCGCCTACGCGCCGCTCGTCGAGGCCGAGCTCGCGCCGCTGCCGGACGGCCCGCTGCCCGAGCTCGTCACGTTCGGGCACACGAACGACGCGCATCCGCTCTCGCTCACCGCATCGATCGCGGCGCACCCGATCCTCGCGAGTACCGCCCGCACGGCCGATGAGCTCACCGCCGAGGCGATGGCGGCGGGATCGAGCTCGCTCGAGCGGCTCGCGGCCGGCACCGCGATCGACGCGGGCGGGCTGCTGCCCGACGAGGAGCACGTGAACTCCTGGACGCAGCACGTCGACCAGGTCGAGCCGATCGAGATGCTCGAGGTGCAGCTCGCCAACATGACTGCGCCGTTCCTGCTCGTGTCGCGGCTGCGCCCGGCGCTCGCCGCCTCGACCGCGCGCCGCACCTACATCGTGAACGTCTCGGCGATGGAGGGCGTCTTCGGCCGCGGCTACAAGGGTCCCGGCCACCCGCACACGAACATGGCGAAGGCCGCGCTCAACATGCTCACCCGCACGAGCGCGCGCGAGATGTTCGAGACCGACGGCATCCTCATGACCGCCGTCGACACCGGCTGGATCACCGACGAGCGACCCCACTACACGAAGGTGCGGCTCGCCGAGGAGGGCTTCCACGCCCCGCTCGACCTCGTCGACGGCGCCGCCCGCGTCTACGACCCGATCGTGCGCGGTGAGGCGGGCGACGACCTGTTCGGCGTCTTCCTCAAGGACTACGCGCCCGGGTCGTGGTGAGGCCGGCGTGACGCCCGCCGAGCTGCGCGCGCTGCCGCTCGGCACGCGCGTCGTCGTGCGCTACCGGCTCGACGACGGCGAGCACGCGGCGACGGATGCCCTGGGAGACCTGATCACGGTCGATCACGACCGGTGCACGGTCGCGACCCGTCGCGGCGACGTCGTGATCGCGATCGCCGACATCCTGATGGCGAAGACGGTGCCGCCGCCGCCCGCCCCGCGCCCACGCCGCCCCGCCAGGTGAACGTGCGGGTCCCGGGGCTACCATCGGCCGTGGGGTACACCCGCGACGAAGGAGCAGCTGCCATGACCGACACCACCGACTCAGGCGCCCGACGACGCGACGCGGACGGGCAGCGCTCCGCTGCCGAGCCGACCCGATCCGTCCCCGCGACGGGCACGGATTCGACCGACACCGCCTCCACTCGCAACGACGCTCCGGCGACCGCCGTCGAGCCCACCAGGGTCGCGCTCGACCCGACGCTCGACGGCCACCAGAAGCAGGGCATCACCGGCGGCACGTGGATCGCGCTCATCCTGGGCACGCTCATCCTCATCCTGCTGCTCATCTTCATCCTGCAGAACAACGTCGCCGCCGACTTCGCCTTCTTCGGGCTCGCGTTCAGCCTGCCGCTCGGCGTGGCGATGCTGTTCGCCGCGATCGCCGGCGTGCTCATCGCGGCGCTGCTCGGCTCGGTGCGCCTCTTCAAGCTGAGCCGCCGCGTGCGCAAGCTCGAGAAGGAGCGCGAGACCATCAAGCGCGCGATGCGCTGAGCGACTCGACAGCCGGCGCACAGAAGACTCCCCTGTCTCGCGGCCGGTCGACGGAGTAGCCTTCCCGACACCACGTCGGGGCTGCGGCGGGTCACTGGAAGCGACCGGCTCCGACATCGAGGGGGCCGTCATGATCCTCGTCTGCGGGGGCACCGGGCTGCTGGGCAGCCGGATCGTCGAGCACCTCCTGGACGCCGGTCGCGAGGTGCGAGCGCTCGTCCGGCCCGAGACGGATGCCGACACGCTGCGAGCCGCGGGCGTCGCCATCGCGCGCGGCGACCTGCGCGGGCCGACCGGTCTGCGCGCCGCGCTCACGGGAGTCGACACGGTCGTGACGAGTGCGAACGCGGTCACGCGCATCCTCGACGGCGACAAGGACCTCACGATCGCCGACGTCGACCTCGCCGGCAACCTCGACCTCATCCGTGCCGCGAGCGACGCCGGCGTGCGTCGCTTCGTGTTCGTCTCGGCGACCGGCCTGGGCCGGGGGCTCGAGCGGATGACGCCGCTCACCGAGGCGAAGTGGCACGCCGAGGAGGCGCTGCGGGCGACCGCCATGGAGGTCGTCATCGTGCGCAGCGACATGTTCATGGAGGTGTGGCTCGAGCCGCTCACGGGCATCGACGCCGAGAAGGGGAAGGCGGTCGTCTACGGGCGCGGGCAGACCCCGCACCGCTACGTCTCGGCGGACGACCTCGCAGCGCTGTGCGCGACCCTCGCCGTGCAGGCGTCCCCGCCGCGGCTGCTGGAGGTGGGCGGCCCCGAGGCGCTCACGCGCAACCAGGTGGTCGCGGCCTACGCCGCCGCGGCCGGCAAGCAGCTGCGCGTGCGCCACGTGCCCCGCGGGGTGCTCGACGTCGGCTCGCGCGCGCTCTGGAACGCGAAGCCGGCGCTCGCCTCGATGCTCGGCCTGGCACTGTTCAACGACACGCACCCGAGCATCACCGACGACGCGCCGCTGCGCGCGGCGGGCATCGAGCCGCGGACCGCCTCCGACTACATCCAGGCGGCAGTCTCGGTGCAGTGACCCCTTCGACGACGCCGGAGGTCACGCATCGGGCAGAGGCGCCTGTGCGACCACCCGCGACGTCGAGGATCCAGCGGCACGTCGGCGGCGCCGGGCGATGACGAGCTCGGCCACCGCGAGGTTGATGAGCCAGCCCGCCGTCATCGCGACGGCCCGCGACGTCTCGTCGCTCGAGCCGAACATCATCGAGCCGGGGATGAGCGCGAACGCCTGGGTGCCCGCCGCGACGCCGAGCGCGTAGGCACGCGTCATCCACGCGCCGTGCGCCGGGTAGCGGTGCTGCACCAGCGCCCGCACGGCGAGCGCGAGGGCGACGAGCATGTACGAGCCGAACGCCCAGCGGATCACGAGCAGCGCCGGCCCGTCGCCGGGCGGCAGCTCCGAGAACGTGGCCATCCACAGCGCCGAGAGCGCGACGACGAAGCCGGCCGGGATCAGCGCTCGGCCAGCGAGCCGGTGCCAGCTGCGCCGGCCGCGTCGCAGCTGCGGCACGAACTGGAAGGCGCCGACGACGCTGAACGTCACGCCCGCGATGATGTGCGCGATCACCGGCACCGGGAAGTCGGTGAAGCGCGCCGCCTCCGGCATGAGCGCGGGTCCGCCGCTCAGCTGCGTCAACCGGAGGGCACCCGAGATGATCGGGATCATCGTCAGCAGGACGAGTCCGACGGGGATGAGCCAGACGGCCCTCGATGTCCCCGCCCGCCCCTGCGTCGCCGCGAGCGCCACCGCCGTCACCTACGCCGACGCGGCGCCCGCGAGCGCGGGCTCCCGCGCCGCAGCGAGCTCCGCCTCGGTCGGGCGGGGCACGCCCGCCCACACGGCCTGGCCGAGCCACTCGGGCACGCGCGCCACCGCATCCGCGTCGCCGTCGATCCGCAGCTCCTCCGCCCGCAGCGCGTGCGCCCACGATCGGTCGCCGCGCCAGACGCGCACCATCACCGGCAGCCGGGTGGTCACCGTCGCGGTCACGTCGAAGCCCGGGTCGAAGTCGCACAGGTCGACGTCGCCGTCGCGGCACACGAGCCACCACCGCCCGGCGCTCGACGGCACATCCGTGAACCGCATCGCGACGACCGTGCGGCGGCGCGGCCACGCGTCGACATCGATCGTGCGGCGCATGTCCCACAGCAGCAGGTGCGGGTCGAGGTCCTCCTGGCCGAGCTCGCCGATCCAGCGCACGCCCCATGCCGCGAGCCCCTCGACGATCGGCCGCAGCTCCTCGCCCGACTGCGTCAGCCGATACGCGGTGCGGGCGCCGTCGACGCGCTTGCGCACGAGCCCCGCGTGCTCGAGCCGCTGCAGCCGCTTCGACAGCAGCGCGGGCGACATGTGCGGCACGCCGCGGCGCAGGTCGTTGAACCGGCTCGAGCCCGCGAGCAGCTCGCGGATCACCAGCAGCGTCCACCGCTCGTCGAGCAGCTCCATCGCCTTCGCGACGGGGCAGAACTGGCCATATCCACTCATCTTCGCCTCCACCGCCAGGTGTACGCCTGCGCGAGCGCGAGGGGAAGTACAGATCCAGTACCGCGAGCGGTGCACATCGGTGACTGGATGCGCGGCTCGAGCGGGAGCACGCTCGTCGCAGCGATCAGAGAGGATCACCATGAACACCATCGCTGCCGCGGTGACCACCGCGGCTCCCGAGATCAAGGCCAAGCACGCCGTCATGTGGGCGCTCGGCGACTACCCCGCCGTCGCGCACGAGGTCATCCCCGACCTCGGGCCGCGGCTCGTCGACGCGGTCGGCATCACCGGTGGCGAGCGCGTGCTCGACATCGCGGCGGGCGACGGCAACGCATCCATCCCCGCCGCCGAGCGCGGCGCGAGCGTCGTCGCGAGCGACCTCACGCCCGAGTTGCTCGAGGCCGGGCGGGCGCGCACCGCCGACTCCGGGCTCGACATCACGTGGCAGGCAGCGGATGCGGAGGCGCTGCCGTTCGCGGACGGCGAGTTCGACGTCGCCATCTCGTGCGTCGGCATCATGTTCGCGCCCTTCCACGGCGCGGCCGCGAGCGAGCTCGTGCGCGCGGTGCGGCCCGGCGGTCGGATCGGGCTGATCGCCTGGACGCCGGAGGGCTTCATCGGCGAGATGTTCAGGATCATGAAGCCGTTCGCGCCGGCACCGCCGCCCGGAGCCGAGCCCGCGGTGCTGTGGGGCAGCGAGGACCACGTGCGGTCGCTGCTGGCGGGGCGCGTCGACCTCGAGCTGCGGCGCGAGCTGCTCGACGTGCGGCGGTTCGCCGACGGAGCGGCATTCCGCGACTTCTTCAAGCGCACCTACGGGCCGACGATCGTCACCTACCGGGGCATCGCCGACCAGCCGGAGCGCGTCGCCGAGCTCGACCGGCTGCTCGCCGACCTGGGCGACCGCCACCGCGACGGCGACCTCGTGCAGCTCGAGTACCTGCTGACGACCGGCACCGTCCGCTGACCCCTTCTCAACGTCGCCGGTGGTAGGAGAGCGCGCATACGCGGCTGTGTGACCACCGGCGACGTTGAGGATGCAGGGGGCGGGGGCCCGGATAGGCTCGGAGGCCCGTCGCCACTGGAGGTTCGGTGCCCGTTTCACCCGTCGCCCATGCCGAAGATCTCGCCGACTTCGTCGACGCATCCCCCTCGAGCTACCACGCCGCCGCCGAGGTCGCCCGTCGCCTGGAGGGCGCCGGTTTCGAGTCGCTCGACGAGACGGATGCGTGGCCCGGCACCGCGGGCAAGTACATGGTGGTGCGCGACGGCGCCGTGATCGCGTGGGTCGTGCCCGCCTCGGCGAGCACCACGACGCCCGTGCGGGTCTTCGGCGCGCACAGCGACTCCCCCGGCTTCAAGCTCAAGCCGCAGCCGACCACCGGTCGGCTCGGCTGGCTGCAGGCGGGCGTCGAGGTCTACGGCGGGCCGCTCCTCAACTCGTGGCTCGACCGCGAGCTGCGGCTCGCGGGCCGGCTCGTGCTCCACGACGGGCGCGCCGTGCTGGCCGACTCGGGCCCGCTGCTGCGGCTGCCGCAGCTCGCGATCCACCTCGACCGCGAGGCGAACGACGGGCTCAAGCTCGACAAGCAGGCCCACACGCAACCGGTGTGGGGCCTGGGCGTTCCGGAGTCGGCCGACCTGCTCGCCGAGGTCGCGGCATCCGCCACGGTCGACGGTGCACCCGTCGACCCGGCGCGCATCCGCGGCTTCGACCTCGTCACCGCCGACGCTGCGCGCGGCGCGGTCTTCGGCAAGGACGACGCGTTCTTCGCCGCCGGCCGCCTCGACGACCTCGCGAGCGTGCACGCCGGCGCCGTCGCGCTCACCGCAGCCGCCGAGGGCTTCGACGGCGACCACATCCCCGTGCTCGCCGTCTTCGACCACGAGGAGATCGGCTCCGCCACCCGCTCGGGTGCCGCCGGCCCGTTCCTCGAGGACGTGCTCGAGCGCATCGGCCTCGCGCTCGGCGCCGACCGAGGCGAGCGGATGCGCGCCCTCGCGTCGTCGTGGTGCGTCTCGAGCGACGTCGGGCACTCGGTGCACCCGAACTACGCCGAGAAGCACGACCCGCAGGTGCGGCCGGTGCTCGGGTCAGGCCCCATCCTGAAGATCAACGCCAACCAGCGCTACGCGACCGACGGCGCCGGTGCCGCCGCGTGGAGCCGCTGGTGCGAGTCGGCCGGGGTGACGAGCCAGTCGTTCGTCTCGAACAACACGGTGCCGTGCGGCTCGACGATCGGCCCGATCACGGCGACCCGGCTGGGCATCCGCACGGTCGACGTCGGCATCCCCATCCTCTCGATGCACTCGGCGCGCGAGCTCGCCGGCGTGAGCGACCTGGCCGACCTCGCACGGGTCGCGGAGGCATTCTTCCGCGACTGAGCCCCCTCAGCCGTCGAGCCGGTCCGGCTCAAGCGAGCGACAGGAAGAGCTTCTCGAGCTCGTCGACGCGCTCGCCGCCATCCGGCTCGTCGGTCAAGCACTCCTTGAGCGCGCCCGCGACGACGAGGAAGCCAGCACGGTCGACGGCCTTCGAGACCGCCGAAAGCTGCTGCACGATGTCGCGGCAGTGCGCCTCGTCCTCGACCGCGGCGATGACCGCGGCGAGCTGCCCGTGCGCGCGGCGCAGTCGATTGACGATCTTGCGCTTCGCCTCGGGGTCGTGGGCGATGGACATGTCTGCGGTGCTGGTCATGGCGGTCCTCCTGGGTTGACATCCACGATACCCCTCGGGGTATAGTTTCGATACCCCCTGGGGTATCCACGATCACGAACTGCCTGGAGGGCAACATGTGCAGAGCGACGACCTGCCGCGTATGCGGCAAGACCACGTGGGCCGGCTGCGGCCAGCACGTGCAGGAGGTGCGGCGCACCGTGCCCGCATCGCAGTGGTGCAACGGCAAGCACTCCGAGCACGAGATCGAGCAGGCACGCAGCGCCCGCCCCGGATTCCTCGCCCGCCTGTTCGGGCGCTGACCCACGACCGAGAAGAGGACCCACCATGTGCGCACGCATCACCTGCGACCACTGCGGCAAGCCGACCTGGGCCGGCTGCGGCCAGCACGTCGAGGAGGCCCTCGAGGGCGTCCCCACCGCCGACCGCTGCCGCTGCTGATCCCGAGCTGAGAGGAACGAAGACCATGCTGCTGGAACGCATCTACGACGAGGACCTCGCGCAGGCGAGCTACGTCATCGGCTGCCAGGCGACCGGTGAGGCCATCGTGGTCGACCCTCGTCGCGACGTCGCCGTCTATCTCGACTTCGCCGAGAAGCACGGCCTGTGCATCGTGCACGTGACCGAGACCCACATCCACGCCGACTACCTCTCCGGGACGCGCGAGCTCGCCGACCGGACGGGCGCGCGCATGCACGTCTCCGACGAGGGCGGGCCCGACTGGACCTATGGCGCGGGCTTCGCCGGCGCGGAGCGGCTGCGTCACGGCGATTCGATCGTCGTCGGCAACGTGCGGCTGCAGGTCGTCCACACGCCCGGCCACACCCCGGAGCACCTCTCGTTCCTCGTCACCGACGGCGCGCAGGCGATCGATCCCGGCTTCATGCTCACCGGCGACTTCGTATTCGTCGGCGACCTCGGTCGCCCCGACCTGCTCGACGAGGCGGCCGGCGGCGTCGACACCCGCTTCGCGGGCGCGAAGCAGCTCTTCGCGAGCCTGCGCGACAGCTTCCTCACGCTGCCCGACTACGTGCAGGTGCTGCCCGCCCACGGTGCCGGCTCCGCGTGCGGCAAGGCCCTCGGCGCCATCGCGACGACGACTGTCGGCTACGAGCGAGCCTTCGCGTGGTGGGCGCCATACCTCGCCGCCGCCGACGAGCAGGCCTTCGTCGACGCGCTGCTCGACGGCCAGCCCGATGCGCACGCCTACTTCGCGCGCATGAAGTCGCAGAACCGCAGCGGGCCGGCACTGCTCGGCGAGCTCGCACCGCTCCCGGAGCGCTCGACGGAGTCGGTGCGCGAGCTGCTCGAGACCGACGCGGCGATCCTCGTCGACACCCGCGATCAGCACGCCGTGCACGAGGGCACCGTCGCTGGCGCGCTCAACGTCCCGGGGGTCGACAAGGCCGCGACCTACGGCGCGTGGGTGGTCGACCCCGAGGTCGAGTCGCGACCGCTCGTGCTGCTCGCCGACGACGAGGACGAGGCTGGGCGGATGCGCGACCACCTCGTGCGGGTCGGCATCGATGCCGTCGACGGCTACACGCGCTCGCTCGACGGGCTGCCGCTCGTGCAGCCACGACTGATGCAGCCGGAGGAGCTCGACGGCCTCACGGACCTGGAGCTCGTCGACGTGCGCAGTCGCGCCGAGCACGCAGCCGGCCACATCCCCGGCTCTCGCCACCTCAGCGGCGGCCGCGCGCTGTGGCACCTCGACGAGCTGCCGAGCTCCGGCACGGTGGTGACCTACTGCCAGAGCGGCGTGCGCAACAGCGTCGTCGCGAGCGCGCTGCGCCGGGCGGGCGTCGACGTCATCGAGCTCGACGGCTCCTACGCCGGCTGGGCGCGCGCGACCGATCGCGAGCCAGCGACCACCGCGTGACCACGCTCGCGGTGGCGGCGACGCGCTGCGCGGGACGCCGCGGTCGCGACCGGCCTCGACATCGAGCCCTGACCCATCCCACCCGACGACCGCAGAGGATCCGACATGCCCACTCGTGAGATCACCATCGACACGCTCGAGCCGACCATCGCCGACCACGGCATCGTGCTGCTCGACTTCTGGGCGGCATGGTGCGGCCCGTGCCGCATGTTCGCCCCCACCTTCGAGCGTGCGGCCGAGCAGCACCCCGACATCGTCTTCGGCAAGGTCGACACCGAGGACCAGCAGCAGCTCGCGGCTGACTTCCGCATCACCTCGATCCCGACGCTCATGGCGTTCCGAGATGGCATCCGCGTCTTCTCGCAGCCCGGCGCGCTCACGCCCGAGCAGCTCGAGCAGCTCATCGCGGGCGTCCGCGGGCTCGACATGGACGACGTGCGCCGGCAGCTCGCCGCGCACGAAGCAGGCTCGGCGTCGTGAGCCGACGTCGACCGGCGATCCGCTGCGCGCCGGGGACCGCCGAGCGCGTGACCCAAGCGGCGGTCGGCGTGCTGCTCGCCGCGTTCGCGCTCGACAGCAGCTCCCAGCCGGTGCTCGCGATCGCGGCAGCCCTCGGCGCGGCGCTGCTCATCGTGGGCGCGATCCGCGGCTGGTGCCCCGGCGGCCTGCTCGCGCAGCGCGCCGCCGCCGTCGCCGACCGTGAGACCGCTGAGGGGCCGCTCGGGCGCTGAACCGATCCGAGGCAGGCTCAGCCGACCACCGGCGCGGCCTCCTGCCGCCGCACGATCTCGTTGATCCACGCGGGCGCGAACGGCGACGTGCAGTTCGGGGGCGTCGGGTAGTCCTTCAGCACCTCGAGCCGCTCGCCGATCGCGAGCGCGCGGCCCCGATGCTGCGGATGCGCGATGCCGATCTGCGCGAGCGTCGTGTTCATCTCCCACTGCAACCGGTCCGGGGCATCCCGCATCTCGGCCTCGATCGTGTCGAGCAGCGCCACCAGGTCGAGCCCCTCTGGGCGCTTCACGACCCGGTCGCTCGTCAGCGCCCATCCCGCGCTCGCGACCACCGCATCCGCGTCGCCGAGCCACGCCACGCGCAGCTCCTCCGCCGACGGATGCTTCTTCACGACGTAGTTGACGAGCCAGTCGTGCACCTTGGGCGCACGGGCCTCGCGCAGCATGCTGTCGAGCTCGTCGCGCGAGAACGACTTGGGGCGGCAGACGAGCAGGGCGAGCAGCCGCGCGGCCGTGTCGTCGGTCGCCCACAGCTCGAGCGCGAGCTCGTGCTGCGTCTTCAGGCGCTTCGCGATCGCGCGCAGCTTCGACAGGTTGACGCCGTGGTCGTCGCCGTGCCGCTCGTTGACCTCGCGCATGCGCGGGTCGTCGAGCGCAGCCAGCTCGGCCAGCAGGTCAGGCACCGTCTCGGTCATGCATCGATGGTGGCAGACGGATGCGACGTGCGGCATCGCGGGCACGGTCGGTATCGTCGGGCCAACACCGAGGAGCTGCCGATGGCCTGGAGCACACGCGAGCTCGCCGACCTCGCGGGCACGACCGTGAACACCGTGCGGCACTACCACCGGCTCGGCCTGCTCGCGCAGCCGGACCGCACCGCCAACGGCTACAAGCACTACGGCATCGCGCATCTCGTGCGGCTGCTGCGCATCCGACGGCTCGCCACGCTCGGCGTGCCGCTCGGCGACATCGCCTTGGTCGCGCAGGGCGGTGACGAGACACCGGCCGCGCTGCAGGCGGTCGACGCCCAGCTCACCGAGCGCATCGCCGAGCTGCAGCGAGCACGCGCCGACATCGCCGCGATCCTGCGCGAGGGCGCGCCCGCCGACAGCCCGCGCGGCTTCGAATCGGTCGCCTCGCGGCTCTCGGAGGCCGACCGCTCGATCCTGCACATCTACACGCGGCTCTACGACCAGGAGGCGCTCGACGACTTGCGGCGCATGGTGGAGGCCGAGCCGAGCCGCTCCGACGACGAGTTCGACGCGCTGCCCGCCGACGCCGACGAGGCGACGCGCGAGCGACTGGCGACCGAGCTCGCGCCGAGCCTCGTGCAGCACCTCGACGACTACCCGTGGCTGACGGATCCGACCATGCACGCGGCGCGCGACGACACCGTCACGCAGCAGACCTTCGTCGAGGCCGTCGTCGAGCTCTACAACGCGGCGCAGATCGACGTGCTCTCGCGCGCCACACGCATCGCCCACGAGCGCCGCGGCAGCGAGGCAGCAGCGGGTGAGCCTGCGCTCGACGAGGGGCGCGACCAGTTCGCTGAGGGCGAGCGCGCAGAGCCTTGACCGTGTGGTGAGAACACAGTGCCTACTGGGCTCAGCGTCGATACGGATCGACGCGATCCGACCCAAGGAGCATCACTGTGCACGCCATCGAGGAGCTCATCCTCGCCTTCCAATCGCTCGTGGCCCAGGTGCCCGAGCTCGTCCAGCCCTTCGTCGTCATCCTCGCCGGCATGGTCCCGTTCATCGAGGGCGACGCCGGCGGCCCCATCGGCGTGATCGGCGGCCTCCACCCGATCGTCGCCGGCATCGCCGCGGCGACCGGCAACTTCCTCGCGGTGCTCGCCGTGGTGACGCTCAGCTCGCGCACGCGCGAGGTCGTCGTCAGCCGGCACCACGCCGCAGCGGCGAACGGTTCGGTCGCGACCCTCGAGGCCGATCCCGAGCCGAAGCCGGAGTCCAAGGGCAAGCAGCGCGTGAAGCGCTGGCTCGTGCGCTTCGGCGTGCCGGGAGCGAGCCTGCTCGCCCCGCTCGCCATCCCGACCCACATCACCGCCGCGACGCTCGTCGCGGCCGGCACGCCGCGGGCCTGGGTGCTCGTGTGGCAGGCGGTCGCGATCGCGGTCTGGACCACGATCATGACGGTGCTGGCCTGGCTCGCGGTCACCGCGCTGGTGGGCTGAGCCATGCTCCAGCCTCCAGCAGCGCGACAGCGCGACATCGACCCGATGCTCGCCGAGCCGACGATCGCCGAGGACCTCCTGCTGCTGCTCTTCCAGCCGGATGTCGGCGTGCGCCCCGGCAGGGGCGCGATCGCGGGCGAGGGCACCCTCTACGCCGTGCTCGCGGGCGCCGTGCTCGCCGAGCTCGCGCTCGGCGAGCACGTGCGAGCCACGCGCAGCGGCAGCGGGGTCGAGGTCGTCGACGATCGACCGCCGACGGATGCGCTCCTGCGCGCCGCGTGGAACTACGTCGGGCAGCGCCCCCGTGCCGTGCAGACGGCGCTCGCCGCGATCGGGCCGACGCTCCGCGCACCTGTGCTCGCGCGCGTCGTCGACCGCGGCGACATCGTCGCCACGCAGCACCGCTACCTCGGGCTGTTCGAGTCGACCGTGCTCGAGGGCGCCGACTCCGATCGGCGCGCACGTCTCATGACCGCGGCACGTGCGGTCCTCGTCGACGGTGCAGCGCCCTCGCCGCGGACCGCAGCGCTCGTCGCGCTCCTCTGGGCGAGCGGCACGCTCCCGCAGTTCGACCCGGACATCCCGTGGAGCAGCGCCGTCATCGCTCGAGCCCGCGAGCTCGAGCAGGGCGACTGGGGCGCGGGCGCCGCGGGAGAGGCCGTGCAGCGCACGGTGCTCGCGATCTTCTCGGCGACCGTGGCCTCGGCGCTGTCGGCGCCCTCGCAGCCGTGACGCCGTGACATCCTGACGCCCCGGGCCGGTCAGCGGTTGCGCTCCGATTGGCGACTGCTGTCCGGCCCGCCCACCTCCTCGGGCAGCACATCGATCGGCACGAGCACGATGTCCTGCACCTTCCAGTCCTGCTCGATGCACGCATCCCGCGCCTCCACCAGCTGGGCGATGCTCGGCTCCATCCCGTGCCGCGGCACGATGAACGACTCCACGTGGAAGACGTGCCCCTGGTCGCGCACGCGCGAGCCGACCTCGAGCGTCCACGGCAGGCTCCGCAGGTACTCGTCGATCTTCGCCGTCACCGGATGCGGCTCGTCGCCGTCGAACGTGGTCGCCCGCGTGTCCATGAGGTCGGTGATGGCCGCCTTCATGTTCTTGAAGCCGTCCATGACGATGCTCGCGGCGATGAAGAGCGCGGCGGCCGAGTCGGCCCACCACAGTCCAAGACCGATCCCGCCGACGCCCACGATCGAGCCCGCCGCGGTCATCCAGTCGGCCTTGTTCATGTCGGCGTCGGCGAAGAGCACCTTGTCGTGCAGCTCCTTCGCGAGCTGCATCTTCACCCGCCCGAAGTAGATGGGCAGCGGGATCGTCAGCGCCATCGCGCCCATCATGAGCCAGCCGAGCCAGATCGTCTGCCCGAAGAGCACGACGGAACCGATCGGCGGATGCTCTGCGGTGATGAGTCCGGACGCCGAGTCGTAGATGAGGAACGCGCCCATCGTGAAGAGTGCGACGCCCGCGACGAGGTGCGCGACACCGACCGAGCGGTGGTAGCCGTACGGGTACTTCGGCGTGGGCTTCTTGTTGACGAGGCGCACCGCGAGCAGGAACGCGAAGGGCGGCGCGAGCGAGAGCAGATCCTCGATCCAGGCCGCCTTCATCGCCTGCGAGCTGCCCATCACGAGGTAGACCATGGTGATCGCGACGGCGAGGAACGCGATCGTGAACCACTCGAACCTGATGGCTCTGCGCAGCGCCTCGGCCTGGCGCTCGGGTAGCTCGACGCGGCCGAACCGAGGCTTCACGAGACCGCCTCCTCGTCGAGGAACGACTCGAGGGCGACGAGGAACGCGTTCTCGCCCAGCGGCGCGAGCATGACGTGCTGCTCGTCCCACTCGCCGGTGCCGGCGGTGACGTACGGGCGGGTGGCGGCGCCGAACTCCGTCCAGGGCGTGTCCTCGAGGAAGCCCCCGATCACGAGGTCGAGCTCCCCGGCCTCGAGCGCCTCCGCGAGCGTCGCCTCGCTGCCGGCCGTCCACGCGACCGTCGCGCCCTGCTGCTGCGCGAACTCCAGCACGAGCGTCGGCTCGGTCCCCGACGGCTCACCGCTGCCGCTGAGGTCGACCCACGGCGCGTTCTCCGTCACGCCGACGCGCAGCACGCCGCCCTGCACGCGCTCGAGCGTGCCGTCGGGATCGGCGGGGATCGAGCCGCAACCGGTCAGCACGACCGCGGTTGCAGCCATGGCCGCGAGCAGTCGGAGAGGCCTGCGCATGAGGCCGACCATAGCGAAGAACCGTCCCCCGGAGACTCGCGTCCGCTCCAGGCCTCCTGGGGCCGGCTCGACGCGCGCGCACCACTCCTGAGACGTCATCCGAGCCAGGCGCGCCCGGGTTTGCACACAGCGTTTCCTGATGACGCGGCTAGAGGCTGAGCGTTTCGCAAGCAATGCTCATGTTCGGTGGACCTGGCGGCTCGCATCGGGTGGACTCCGAGCGACGGAGTCCCCATCTCCAGCGAGGAGCCTGCGATGCCCCACTACATCGTCGACAGGAACGCCCAGGCGAACGGCGACCACGAGGTCCACCTCAGCGGCAGCGTCTGGAGCTGCCTGCCCGCCGAGGCCGATCAGCGCGAGCTCGGCTCGCACGACGGCTGCGCGAGCGCGTTGCGCATCGCGCGGCTGTTCTACGGCAAGGCGAACGGATGCGCGCGGTGCGCGGTGAGCTGCCACGTCCCATCGGACGCGGTCAGCTCGCTGGCTGCTCCCGGCGCGGCCGTCGGAAGCGCCTGACCACCGCGAGCGCCCCGGCGCCGCTCAAGGCGTCGGCCCTGGGGATCCGGTGGGGTGGCCGTCAGCTCCCGGTCGACTCCGCGCCGTAGTCGCGCGCCGACCACCGCTCCGGGCGGATGACGAACGCGACGAAGCCCTCGCGATCGGCGTACGGCTCGCCCGTGTACTTGATCGAGAGCCGGTCGACGATCGCCATGCCGTCGTCGCCGTCGATGCGCGCGACGACCTCGCCGCGCACCGTCGCCATCATGTAGGCGTCGTCAGGCGCCGTGATCGAGAGCGCGACGCGCGGGTCGCGGCCGACGTTGCGGTCCTTGCGCGAGCCGGCGATCGTGAAGAAGACGAGCTCGTCCTCGCCGTGCCGATCGATCCACAGCGGCACGACCTGGGGCGCGCCGTCCGGCTCGAGCGTCGCGAGGTGCGCGACCGCCTTCGTCGAGAAGTGGTGGGCGATGTCGGTCCATGCCTGCATCGGATGCCGTCCTCTCGCTGGACACGCCAGGGCGGGCCGCCGTCGCGCGCCAGCGTACCGATGCGCGCCGAGTGCGGCACCGCCGCGCCCACCGGGTGCCGAGCGCGCCGCCGCGCTCGGCACCCGTCGCCGTCAGCGGAGCGCGAGCGAGCGCTCGTCCGCGTCGGCGCCCGCGGGCAGGTCGGGGAACGCATCCGCCACGCCCTGATGGACGATGCGGCCCGCACGGGTGTTGACGCCGAGCGCGAGCGCCGGGTCGGCGGCGATCGCAGCCTCCCCGCCGAGCTGCGCGATGCGCCGGATGTACGGGAGCGTCGCGTTCGTGAGCGCCTTCGTCGCCGTCTGCGGCACGGCGCCGGGCATGTTCGCGACGCAGTAGTGGCGGATGCCGTCGACCTCGAACGTCGGCGACGCGTAGGTCGTCGGGCGGGAGGTCTCGAAGGCGCCGCCCTGGTCGATCGCGACGTCGATGAGCAGCGCGGTGGGCTTCAGCAGCGCGAGCTGCGCGCGGGAGACGACCTTGGGCGCCGCGCGGCCGGGCACGAGCACTGCGCCGATGACGACGTCGGCGTGCGCGAGCTCGGCCTCGACCGTCGCGACATCCGACATCAGCACGCGCGCTCGCCCGCCGAGCAGCGCGTCGAGCTGGCGGATGCGCTGCGGCGACATCTCGAGCACGGTCACCTCGGCCTGCATGCCGAGCGAGAGCTGCGCCGCCTGCGTGCCAACGGCGCCGCCGCCGATGACGAGCACGCGGGCCGGCGCGACGCCGGGAGCGCCGCCGATCAGCAGGCCGGGACCGCCCCCCGGGCGCATGAGGTGCGCGGCCGCGGCGTGCGCGGCGAGGCTGCCGGCGATCTCGCTCATCGGCGCGAGGAGCGGCAGCCCGGTGCCGTCGGCGACCGTCTCGTAGGCGACGCCGAGCGTGCCGGCGGCGAGCAGCGCTTCGGTGAGCGACCGGTCGGCGGCGAGGTGCAGGTAGGTGAAGAGCGTGAGGTCGTTCCGCAGGAATCCGTATTCCTCAGCGATCGGCTCCTTCACCTTCACCAGCAGCTCGGCCCGCCCCCACGCATCCTCGCGCGAGACGAGCTCGGCGCCCGCCGAGAGGTACTGCTCGTCGGGGAAGCCCGCGAGCGCCCCCGCCCCGTGCTCGACGAGCACCGTGTGCCCCGCGCGCACGAGGTCCTCGGCGCCGGCGGGCGCGAGCCCGACCCGGGCCTCGCCCGGCTTGATCTCCTTGACGACTGCGATGCGCATCCGCCGCTCCTTCTGCTGAGCAGCGCGGCGGGTTCCGCGGCGCTGCGGTGTGTGTGGCTTGTGTGCCTGACTCGAGTGTGCCGCGCGTTCGGGCTCCTGGCCACCGCGGATCAGTGCTGGTGCAAGGCGGAGCCGGCGAGGCCGACCTCCGCATCGTTCGCGCGCTCGACGAGCGCGGCCCTGTCGGCCGCGATCGTCAGCGCTGCGACTCCTCGGCGATGGCCTGCTCGATGGCGGCGACGTAGTTGACGACCTCCTGGTCGCTCACGATGAAGGGCGGGCTCAGCTGCAGCGTGTTGCCGCGCAGCGGGCGCGTGATGAAGCCGAGCTCGACCGCCCGGTCGGCGACCCGCTCGTTGACGAGCCGCTCGTCGAGGCTGACGCCGCCGAGGAAGCCGGCGACGCGTACGTCGACGACGGCCTCCTGCCGCTGCTGCAGCCCGTCGAGCTGGGCGCGCAGCACCTGCTCGAGCTCGCGCACGCGCGGCACGAGGCCGTCGCGCTCGAGCACGTCGAGGTTCGCGAGCGCCACGGCGGCGGCGGTGGCGTGGCCCGCGTAGGTGGCGCCGTGGCGGAAGACGGGGGTGTCGGGCGAGTCGACGTAGAAGGGCTCCCACAGGCGGTGTGCGACGAGCACGCCGCCGAGCGGCGCGTAGCCCGAGGTGACGCCCTTCGCGAAGGTGACCATGTCGGGCTCGATGCCGTAGCGCTGTGCCGCGAACATCTCGCCCGTGCGGCCGAAGCCCGTGATGACCTCGTCGAGGATGAGCAGGATGTCGTGCTCGCGAGCCAGCCGCTGCAGGCCCTCGAGGTAGCCGTCGGCGGGCGGGTTGACGCCGCCGGTGCCCTGGATCGGCTCGGCCACGATCGCGGCGATGCTGTCAGCGCCGAGCCGGGCGATCGTCTGCTCGACCTGCGCGATGTCGTCGGCCGAGACGCGTGCGGTCTCGGGCACGAGCGACTCAGTGCCGTAGCCCTCGCGGTTGAAGTCGAGGCCCGCGATGCTCGTGCCGTAGGCGTGCAGGCCGTGATAGGCGTGCTCGCGGCTGAGGATGATCTGCTTGCTGCCTCGGCCCTCTCGCTGCCAGTGGCGGCGGGCGAGCTTGCAGGCGACGTCGATCGCGTCGGAGCCGCCGGAGTTGAGGATGACCTTCGCGCGCTCCATGGGCGCGAGGGCGGCGAGCCGCTCGCCGAGCTCGAGCGCCTGGTCATTGGCGTAGCGCCCGAACACGTGATAGGTCTCGAGGCGGAGCATCTGCTCGTGCGCGGCACGCGCGAGCTCGGGGTGCGAGTGGCCGATGTTCGCGTGCCAGAGGCCCGCCGTGCCGTCGAAGAGGCGCTGCCCATCGGCGGTCGTGAGGTAGGAGCCCTCGCCGCGCTCGATCACGAGCTGGCGGCCGAGCACGGAGGGCATGTGCGCCTGCGCCGACCAGAGCGCCGGACCGTCGAGCACGGCGCCCGTCGTCGTGCTGATGGCTGGGTCGGTGAGCGTCATCGCTTCTCCTCGTCGAGTCGGTGCCGCGGCGATCGCGTGCGGGCGCATCGGAGCGCGCCTCTCGGCAACCATACGAGCGCGGATGCGTCAGGTACAGCGACGCTTCCTTACCGGTTCTCGTCGGCGGCGCTTACATGTTCGCGAGCGCGTCCCTGACCGCTTCGCGCACCGCCCGGAAGGCCGGATGCTCCGCTGCACCCGAGCGCGTCAGCAGCAGCACGCGACGGTCCGTCTCCGCCGGCAGCAGCGCGCTCGGGCGCAGGCTGCTGCCCGCCTCCCGCACCACGAGGTCAGGCAGGAACGCGGCGGCGAGCCCGGCCTCGACCATCCGCAGGTGGAAGAGCATGTCGGACGATTCGTGCACGACCCGCGGCTCGATTCCCACCTCCCGGCACACGCGGAGCGCCCAGAGCGTCGAGGGCGCGTCGGGCGGCTCCATCACCCACGGCACGTCGCGCAGCTCCTCGATGGAGTCGGCGGCGTACCGCTCGGGCAGGTAGCCGCGCACCGGGTCGCGGCCGATCTCGGCCGCATCGACGACGTCGGCGGGCGCGAGCTGCGTGCCCGCGAACGTGTCGACGATCACCGCGTCCACGCGCCGGGCGACGAGCTGCAGCACGCCCTCCTGCGGGTCGAGCCGACGCAGCCGCACGTCGAGCCCGGGCTGATCGCGCATGAGCGAGCGGAGCGCCGACGGCATCACGAGCCGCGCGATGGACGAGTAGACGGCGACGGTGAGGATGCCGCGCGGCTGGTGGTGCGAGGCGGCGAGCTCGGTCTCGGCGTGCTCCATCGCGGCGAGCACCGCCTCGGTGTTGCGGACGAGCTCGAGCCCGGCGGGCGTCAGGCGTGCCGTGCGGCCCACCTTCTCGAGCAGCGCCGTGCCGGTCTCGCGCTCGAGCACCGAGAGCTGCTGCGAGACGGCGGAGTGGCTGTAGGCGAGCTCGCGCGCCGCCGCTGTGATGCTCCCGTGCATCGCGACCGCGCGCAGCATCACGAGGCGATTGAGGTCGAGCACGGTCGTAGCCTACGAGCCGGCGACGGGGGCGCCTCCGTCGGCGGTGGTGCGTGGCGCGACCGGCGAGAAGGGAGCGCGCCTGCGCGGCTCAGGCAGTCTCGGCTGGCTTCGCGCGGCCCGGTCCTCGACGCTCATCCTCGCGAGCACGCGCACGTCGACGCCCGCAGGGAAGTAGGTGCGCCGCCGCCGCTCGAGCAGCAGCAGGTACCACCAGGCGGGGACCTTCCTGCCCTTCGATCGATTGTGCGGCCGGCATAGCGCCTGCCCGTTGCTCTCGACCGTGGGTCCGCCGCGCGACCACGGGAAGATGTGGTCCACCTCGGTCGCCCGCGCCGAGCATCGTCCCGCGACGTAGAAGGCGGCTGCCTCGCAGCGGCCGGCCGCTCGCTCCATCACCGCCGCCCGTGGCGCGTACTTGAAGGTGCGCCAGGGATCACGCCGGGGGAGGACCGGATGCCGGGTGAACAAGGGGCAACGGATCACTGCCAGCGCGACGATGACCGCCGCCACCCACGGCACGTAGGGCGCGACCGCGGCGAACATCGGCCCATAGACCAGCACCCAGACATCCATGCGGCATCCTCCGTCGCAGCCACGCAGTGCGCCGCAGCCGCGGGCCCTCCGCTCGATTCTGCACCGGGACGGCGAGTGCGCGTGCCTCTGCCCACTCGCCGTCCCGTCGCCCAGCTATCCGTCCCGGACCGAGCCGCCGGCAGGCTGCCGATCTGGCTCAGCGCCGCCGCCACACCGGTTCCTGGAGGCGCGCGCCGCAACCCTGGGTGCCGATGCGCGGCTCAGTCCTGACGAAGTAGGCATCGGTCGCGCCCTCCACCGCCGATGCCGATGCCGATGCCGACGCTCCTCACTACTCCTTCAGGAGGCGACGGTGGATGCGCGCACCGGACGCCTTCAACCGTCGGATGGCAGCAGGTCTCGCGCCCGACGCTGATCTGCCGCTGTGCAACTGCGCACCATGCTCGGAATGAAGAAGAGGTCCGCGACTGCCCAGACGAACCAGAGAAGCCATAGGAGGGACCAACCGTTGCCTTGGGCCTGTGGGCTCGCCACCGGGTCGAGAGCGCTCGAGAAGCCGAGACCAAAGCCGTACATGCCAGCGGCCCAGAAGGCGAGCATGACGACAGCACTGATCGGTCGACGCAGATAGAAGCGGTGCGCTCCGAACGCACCCAAGAACAGCAGAAGCACGTACGCGGCACCCTGGGATTTGCTCGGCGGTGCCATGGTTGCAACCACTCGTGCGGAGCTGTCCGGCGCGTAGGGCCCCCACGACGAACCGTCCCACCACCGCGTCAAACCGGACCCTTGCTCGACATACCAACCAGCTGCCTGCGAAGGGGGAGACCCTGTCATGGAGCGAGCATAAGGGTGGCGATACGCCTCACGATGGTGGCAAAGCCGATCCTTGCGCTCACCTAAGCGCGTCTCAATACGGGATGCTGCAACGAGTCCTCCTGCCCAGCAATGAAGTGCTCTCGGCATCGAGTTTGTTCGGGGACGTCATTCGGCGGCACTCCTACCTTGCCCGCGTCGACGCAGCCAAGCCGGGTCCCCCGCGATGTCGATGCCCTCATCGACGATCGCTACAGAGACGGGTTCAGTGCTCCGCTGGTGGCCGCACCGTGACACGAAAGTACGCATTCTGGCTACGAAAGTGGCCACTCAGCCAGAGAAACAGCACGGCGGCGATCCGCGCCGGGAGTCGAGTGGCGCTTCATCCGCCACGGCCCCGTGGCCTACTCCCCGCCCAGCTGCCCCGTCATCCGGTCGCGCATCGAGGTCGATGCGGCGTTGAGCCCGACGAGCTCGACGGTCTTCCCGAGCCGGCCGTACTTCGTCTCGATCGCGTCGAGGGCGGCGACCGTGGATGCGTCCCAGATGTGCGAGCGCGACAGGTCGATCACGACGTGGTCGGGGTCGTCGACGTAGGAGAACTGCGTCGTCAGGTCGTTCGACGACGCCCAGAACAGCTCGCCCTCCACGGTGTAGCGGGCCGACGCATCCGTCACCTCGCGCCGCACCGACTGGAAGTGCGCCACTCGCCGGGCGAAGAGCACCATCGCCACGAGCACGCCGACGATGACGCCGATCGCGAGGTTGTGGGTGATGACGACCACGACGACGGTCGCGACCATGACGAGCGTCTCCGACAGCGGCATCCGATTGAGGGTCGACGGGCGGATGCTGTGCCAGTCGAAGGTGCTGATGACGACCATGATCATCACGGCGACGAGCGCCGCCATCGGGATGAGCGCCACGACGTCGCCGAGCACGACCACGAGGAGCAGCACGAAGACGCCCGCCAGGAACGTCGAGACGCGCGAGCGGGCGCCCGAGACCTTGACGTTGATCATCGTCTGGCCGATCACCGCGCAGCCGCCCATGCCGCCGAAGAAGCCGGAGAGCAGGTTCGCGACGCCCTGGCCCCACGACTCCCGCGTCTTGTTCGAGCGGGTGTCGGTGATGTCGTCGACGAGCTTGGCGGTGAGCAGCGACTCCATGAGCCCGACGAGCGCCATCGCGAAGGCCGTGGGGCCGATGATGCTCAGCGTCTCGAGCGTGAGCGGCACCTGCGGCACGAAGAGCTCCGGCAGGCTGCGCGGCAGCTCGCCCTGGTCTCCGACGTTCGGCACCGACCAGCCGAACACGAGCACCGCGGCGGTGAGCAGCACGACCGCGATGAGCGGCGCCGGCACCACCTGCTGCAGCCGCGGCAGCAGCACGATCACCGCGACGCCGACCGCGACGAGCGGGTAGACCAGCCACGGCACCCCGAACAGGTGCGGCAGCTGCGCGATGAGCACGAGGATCGCGAGCGCGTTGACGAAGCCCACCATGACGCTGCGCGGGATGAACCGCATGAGCCGCGCGACGCCGATGAGCGCGAGCACGATCTGCATGACGCCGGCGAGCAGCACCGTGGCGATGAAGTAGTCGAAGCCGTGGTCGCGCATCATCGGCGCGATGACGAGCGCGACGGCGCCGGTCGCCGCCGAGATCATGGCGGGCCGACCGCCGACGAAGGCGATCGTCACCGCCATGACGAAGCTCGAGAAGAGGCCGACGCGCGGGTCGACGCCAGCGATGATCGAGAACGAGATCGCCTCGGGGATGAGCGCGAGCGCCACGACGAGGCCGGCGAGCGCCTCGCGGGTGAAGAGGCGCGGGCTCTTCAGCACCGTCAGGACGGATGGGTTGTCGCGGTAGCGCTCGCGCGGCGGCGTGGCGGTGGCCAATGGGACTCCTGGAAAGCGCTGAGCGCGGTGAGACCGGAAGGGGGAGAGGCATCCGCCCCTCCCCCGATTCTCTCAGCCGACCGGCGCAACCTCCGGCTCAGGCTCGATCTCGCCCGCGGCCCGCGCCTTCCGCAGGTTGCGCCGCACGATCGGCCAGAAGAGCGCCAACGCACCCGCTGCTATCAGGCTCGTCAGCACCTGCGCGCGGCCCGACTCGCTGCCGAGCATGATGAAGACGATGCCGATCGCCGCAGCGATGAGCACGACGTTCAGCACCGGGAACAGCCACACCTTCAGCGTGAGCGCGTCGCGCTCCTCCGGGGTCATCTTGAGGCGCAGGCGCCACTGCGTGACCGCGATGAAGACGAAGACGAACAGCGCGACGAGACCCGTCGAGTTCATGATGAAGTCGTAGATGCCCGAGCTCGGCGCGATGAAGTTCACGAGCGTCGCGATCAGGCCGCCGGCGGTGGATGCGAGCACGGCGAAGACGGGAACCCCTCGCTTCGAGCGCTTCGACATGATCGCCGGAGCGAGCTTCTGCTCCGACAGCGCGGCGAACATCCGCGACGCCGAGTAGGTGCCCGAGTTCAGCACCGAGATGACGGCGGTGAAGATGACGAGCGTCATGATCGTCTCGGCACCCGGGATGCCGAGCAGGCTGAAGACGTACGCGAACGGCGGGATCTCGTCGGGCGACGGCAGCTGGTTCCACGGCACGACCGTGACGATGACGAGCACCGCGCCGACGTAGAAGAGCATCACGCGCCAGATGACGGTGTTCGCGGCCTGCCGCACGCCCTTCGCCGGGTCCTCCGACTCGGCCGCCGCCATGACGGCGATCTCCGCGCCGAAGTAGGCGAAGAGCACGAGCGCGATCGACGAGACGACCACGCCGAAGCCGTTCGGCATGAAGCCGCCGTGCTCCCAGAGGTTCGGGATGGAGATCGAGGCACCCGGCCACAGGCCGAGCGCGAAGAGCACGCCGGCGCCGAGGAAGACGACGATCGCGACGACCTTGACGCTCGCGAGCCAGAACTCCGTCTCGCCGAATGCGCGCAGCGAGATGAGGTTGGTGGTCACGAAGATGGCGAGCAGCACCAGCGAGCCGAGCCAGGCCGGCACGGCTGGGAACCACTCGGCGATCATGCCGCCGCCGACGACCGCCTCGTAGGCGATGACACCCACCCAGAAGTACCAGTAGAGCCAGCCGACGATGTAGGCCGCCCAGTCGCCGAGGCCGACGCGCGCGTACTCCATGAACGAACCGACGGCCGGGCGTGCGGCGGCCATCTCGCCGAGCATCCGCATGGCGAGGAAGACGATCATGCCGCCTGCGAGGTACGAGAGCGTCGCCGCGGGGCCGGCCGCCAGGATGACGTTGGCCGAGCCGACGAAGAGGCTCGCGCCGATGATGCCGCCGAGCGCGATCATGGTGACGTGGCGCGACTTGAGCTTCTTGCCGTGCGGGGCCGGCGGGGTGCCGGATGCGTCGGACTCGAGCTCGACGGAGTGCGGGTTGGATGCCACGAGTCGGCGCCTTCCTGGAGAGGTCGCACCGAGGCGAACGATCCGCGGCACCCGCCAATGGTAGTTATCAGACAAGCCAGCGCAAGCATGCGCCCAACCTGTTGGTCCTACCTGCTGGTCGAGCCGGTCCGCGCGCGCAGCGCGCTGACCGAGTCGAGACCACTCAGCCCTTCTTGAAGTGCTTCCGGATCCGGTCGGCCTGCGCCACCGTCAGGTGCCACTCGGTCCCGATCTCGTGGTCCTCGAACGGCCCCTCGCCGTCCTGCGGGTTGCGGAGGAAGCCGCGGACCTGCTTGCCCTTGCGATCCAGTCCCAGCTCGCGCGACAGCTCTACCGGGGTGATCGTGCCGTGGGTCTCATCCGTCTCGTCCATAGGCACGAGGCTACCGGCGACCCGTCGACCCGACGCGGCGCGACGGGGCTTGCTGCTGAACGCAGCTGACCCCGTCGCGCAGATCGGTTACTGGTTCACTCCGGCAGCGTCGCGTAGAGGCGCCCGACGACTTCGCCGCGCGCCAGGCGAGCGAGCCCGTCCGGGATCTCGTCGAAGCCAAGCTCCTCGGCGCGGATCACCAAGTCACCCGACGCGACCATGTCGATGACTTCCTGCAGGTGCTCGGGCTTGCCCTGTGGGGTCGACCCCTGGAGCGTGATCGCCTTGGCGATCAGCTCGTAGGAGTTGAACGTGAACTCGGTCTTGCCCAGTCCGACCTGCGAGACACGGCCGCCGCTCTTGACCGCCTTCAGCGCACCCGTCGTCGTCGTCCCGAAGCCGGCGAAGTCGACGATGACGTCGAGGTCCATGCCCTCGAGCTCGGAGACATCCTTGAAGACCTCAGTGACGCCCTGCTCGCGAGCGGCATCCCAGGACGACTCCTTCGGCTCGACGCCGTAGACGGTCGCTCCCTTGAGCACCGCGATGCGCGCACCCGTCATGCCCAGTCCACCGAGACCGATGATGCCGACGCGGTCGCCGGCCTTCACCTGGCCGTGCACGACGACGCCGGTGTAGGAGGTGACGCCAGCGTCCGTCGCAGCGGCGGCCTGACCCCAGTCGATGCCCTCCGGCAGCTTCACGAGCAGCGACGCCGTGACGAGGATGTATTCCGCGTACGCGCCGTCGTGCGTGACACCGGGCGCGTCGGTCGAGTGAATGGCACCCACGACGGGGTCGCCGATCTGCCAACCCGAGACGCCCTCGCCGAGTGCTGAGATCGTGCCCGCAGCCTCATGACCCAGGATCAGCGGAAGGTCGGTCGAGAAGGGAATGACGCCTTCCATGTAGCCGACATCGCTGTGGCAGAGCCCGGTCGCGCGCACCTTGATGGCGACCTGCCCGGGTCCGGGCTGGGGAACCTCCGCATCAGCCAGGCGGAGAGGCGTGTGCACTGCGTCGAGGATCCATGCCTTCATGGGGGCTCCTTTGCTCGGTGATGGCCACGGCGGCGCGCGATCCGAGCACTGCCGGACCGAGCCTGCGATGGCTGCGTCTTCAACTATCAGACACTTGTACGATAGCTTGCTTCTGCTTGGATGGGCACGCACTCGCGGAGGGAGAGACGACCGATGGAGCGCAGCTTCGACCGGAGCGACCCACGGGCGCTCCGCAGCCGGACCGCGATCCTCGAGACGGCGCGCGCGCTTGCTGATGCGTCGCCGAGCGGCTTCACCGTGAGCGAGATCATCTACGCCGCCGCGATCAGCCGCAGCACGTTCTATGCCCACTTCCGCGACGCGGACGACGTCTACTTCGCTCTGCTGGATGACCGCCTGGATGCGATCTCGCAGAGCGACCTCGAGGCGCGTCAGCGCGGCGATGATCCCGCCCAGATCCTGCTCACGGGTCACGCGAGAGTCATGCGTCATCTCGCCGAGCATCGCGAGTTCTTCGCAGCCGTGCTCGCCTCACCCGAGCGGGCGAAGGTGCGTGAGCGATTCACACGCCGTCTCGCGGAGCTGCTCGTGCGCTCCATGGATGCGGCGCCCTCGCATCCCAATCCTGTGGAGCTCCAGGTCGCGGCGGTCTACACGGCTGCGGGCTTCACCGCGGCCGCATCCGATTGGCTCGCTGGGGCGTTCGACCTCGACGAGGCCGAGCTCACGCGCATCGTGGTCGCGATGACTCCGGAGTGGCTCCGCAACCCCGAAGTGCGCGCGCCCTGACGGGCTCGAACAGGCGCGGCCTGTAGCGCCGAGCGCGCCCGCACCTCGGCTACGTTGACGACATGGCCACGATGGTCCCCGCGGTGATCCGCCCGAAGACACCGCCCGGCGAGGTGCTGGTCTTCGAAGCGCTGCGCGACCACCCGGGCACCGACGGCTGGCTCGTCTGGCACGGCCTGCCCATCCGTCACCACGAGACGCAGCTCGAGGGCGAGGCCGACTTCGTCATCATGGTCCCCGGCGAGGGGATGCTCGTGGTCGAGGTGAAGTCGCACGACCGCATCGACGTCGATGACCGCGGCTGGCGACTGGGCAGCGGTGCGCCGACGCTCCGCTCCCCCTATGACCAGGCGTGGGACAACAGCCGCAGCATCCGCATGTGGATCGAGCGCCGCGCGTACGTGCCTGGGTATCCGATCTGGCAGGCGGCGTGGTTCCCGCGCGTCGGCGGAGAGTTCACGAAGCGGCTCGACCAGCGCCTCGACGTGCCCGCGAACGCCACGCTCACCCGCGCTGACCTCGACCCGAGCCGGCTCGTGACGAGCATCGTGCGCGTGCTGCGCCACGGCGCACGCGAGCTCGAGCGGCGCCTGCCGCCGTTCGCGAGCGACCGGCCCGACGAGCAGGACATCGCCGACGCGCGCGCGGCGCTCGTGCCGGCGGTCAGCTGGAGGCTCGAGGCCGCCGACCGCCGCGCCGCCCGCGCGCGCAACCTGCGTGAGGCGACCGAGCGGCAGGAGGAGGCGCTGCGCTACTTCGCCGGCAACGACCGCCTCATCGTCACCGGTCCGGCCGGCACGGGCAAGACGAACATCGCCGTGCGCGCGGCGCAGCAGCAGGCGAACCGCGACGAGCGCGTGCTGCTCACGTGCTTCAACCGGCTGCTCGAGGCCGACTTGCAGCGGCGGCTGCGCACGCGCGACGACATCGAGGTCGCGTGCGTGCACGAGCTGATGCTCGCGGTCTCGAAGCTCACTCCCCCGGCGGATGCAGACGACGCGTGGTGGAACGGCACGCTCCCCGACGCGACGCTCGCCGTGACGCGCGCACCCGGCTTCGAGCCGCCCTTCACCTGCCTGGTGGCCGACGAGGCGCAGGACCTCGCCCGCGACTCGACGCTCGACGTGCTCGACAGCCTGCTCGTCGGCGGCCTCGCCGGATCGCGCGTGGTGCTCGCCGGCGACTTCACCCACCAGGACATCTACCGCGTCACGCTGGGCGAGGAGCGCGCCCCCGAAGGCGGCGCGCGCCGCGAGACCATCGCCGCCCGCCTCCCCGGCGCCGCCCGCATGACGGTCACGAACAACGTCCGCCAGTCGCCGCAGCTGGTCGAGTTCATCGAGACGGTGCTCGCGGGTGATCTGTACGACGCATCCGACCGCGACGACGACGAGGAGCGCAGCGCCGCGGTGCACCTCTACCGCTCGCGCGAGCAGCAGGACGAGCAGCTGCAGCGGGCGCTCGCCGAGCTTTGGGAGGACGGCTGGGAGCCCGAAGAGATCGTGATCCTCTCCCCGCGCCGCGATTCCGCCGCCGCTCGGGCGAGAGGCCTGGTGGTGGATGCGCTGGCGCCCGGCGGCATGACCGGCTCCGGTGTGCGGTGGGGCACGATCCACGCGTTCAAAGGCCTGGAGGCCCCGGTGGTCATCGTCACCGACGTCGACGGCACCGGCCCGCTGTGGCAGGACCTGCTCTACGTCGGCATGACGCGCGCGACCGATCGACTGGTGGTGCTGACCTCATTGGGGGAGCTGGCCGAACTCGTCCCAACGCCCCGTTCCGAGCCCTGACGCGACTGCCCTTCGGCCGCGCCGACAACCCGCCTACCGCGCCGCTCCACGCGGAGCGACCTGAGCGTCTCGCCGAGGCGGCGAGAATGTTCGCAAGCCGGGTCACCGGCCCCCGCCTAAGCGAAGGTCGACAGTCAGCCCGGCATGGCTTTCACTGAATCACACAGCGACCCAATCGAATTCCGCCCGGAAGTAGCGCGGGTCCACGGTCACGTCTTCGACCAGCCTTTCTGAGACCGAGACTCCAATCCTGAGGTCTTTCAGCAGCTGGCACAGCTTCATGCCATCAATCAAATCGATCTCGGCCGCTCCCGCCCGCGAAGCCTCCTCGCGAGCAGCGGAAGTGAACTCTCCCGTCGTAATCAGCAGGCCCTTGTCACCGCGGCCAGCCATCGCCCCCCGGAAGTCCCGCACGGCGGGAGAGCCGACAGATCCCGCATACCGCTTGCACTGGAAGTACACCTTGAAGGACAACAGCGAGACGCGGTAGACGCCTACACCGTCGATACCTCCGTCTGCGGGACGACCTAGCACTCGAGTGCTGACGAAGCCCGCTTCCCGGAGAATCCTCTGTGCTAGTCGTTCGAACCCTGAGGGCGACAGCTGCATGACGGCGTCGAGAAGCGATTCCTGCCAGCGGTCCTCGTCCGCTAGTGCCAGCTCACCGGCGTTCGATTCGACTCCCACGCTCGCGCTTCCACTGGTTTCGAGTCCAACCGATACAGCGGGGCGGACGACGTCTCTTCGAGCATTCGGGCCAATACTGGGAGCGCGGAGCTCATAAAGCTCGGCGCGTGTGATGTCGCGACCACCTCGAGTAAGACGCCAGACTCCGCGCTCCGAGTTTTCCAGAAGGTTAAGCCCCTTGAGCCGCGTGCGCCTCCACGCGAGCCGGTAGTTCAACTCCGTGCGCGGCCCATCTCCATGGAGGACAGCCTGCTGCTCTTCGGAGTAGTGACCCTGCGTTCGGAGCTCCGAGTCCAGCTCGTCGAGTGTTGCTGAACCACCAAGAGCACGGAGCGCGAGGATTAGATGCCATTCGAGGTCGCGATCGGTGGGAAGTGCAACCGGCATTGTGCCCCTTCTGTCGTAACGGACGCTCAGCGTATGCGGCCGCACGGTGCGGTGCGGCCGATCGTGGCCACGGTTCGAGTTTGAGCGTAGCTCGACCGCTCGGGCGAGTAGCCGATCCGGTATCCGTCCAAGAGACGACAGCGCGTCCTTGCGATCGGCGTGGTGGAGCCCCTTGGCCCGTGTCCGAGCAGGTATGACACCAGTGCGTTCCGAGTCGCCACGGCCCCGAGGACTTCACTCGACTGTGAGTCGAATTGAGGTGACAACCTGCGCCGGATCCTCGTGCTCCCAATATCGGAGTACGCGCCATCCTCGTTCTTGCAAGCCTCGGGTCGCAGCTTGGTCGCGCTGTACGTTTCGCGCGAGTTTCGGCCCCCAGTATTCGCTGTTCGACTTGGGTTGAGTGGCATGGGCTGGGCATCCATGCCAGAAGCAACCGTCGATGAAGATCGCGACGCGGCGTCGAGGGAAGGCGATGTCGGCGCGCGTCCTCAAGTCCGGTTCTAGGCGATAGTCGACTCGATACCGGAATCCAGCCGCATGAAGACGCCTCCGAACTTCCAGCTCGGGCCGCGTGTCTCGCCCCTTGTTCGAACGCATAGAGCGACGCGTGCCCTCGTTCGACGCCCACGACCGCATGGGGTCAGTCCAGAAAACCAGCAATCTCTGCGCCGAGCGCACGCCCAAGCGGGATCGGTACTGCATTCCCGATCTGGCGAGCAATCTGCGTCTTTGACCCCACGAACCGGTGTTCGTCGGGGAAGCCCTGGAGCGTCGCTGCCTCCCAATGCGTGATCGCTCGATCCGCGGTCGGGTGAAGGTATCGACCCTTTTCGGGCTTGAAGAACTCTGTGCGGATCGTCACCGAAGGACGATCCAGGTGCATGCGTCCCATCACGTCTCCCGAGCCCGTCTTGTGGCCAACCCAGCAAGGGGCCTTCAGGTGCTCAGGCAGGTCGAACCGATTGCCGCCGCGAGGAATCTCCGTGAAACGCCGCATCGACAGCTCGGAGTAGCGCCGGCCGAGGTGCAACTCGTCCGCGCGGAACGAGCCCTTGAACGTGCGCCCCTGAAAGTCCATGGTCCTCGTGTCGGGGAACTCGACACCTTCGACGTCTTCGGGAATGTGTGCGAGCGCGGTCCCCACCGCGATCGGAGTGCTCGTGTGCGTGCGATCCGGCCAGCCGGGGAAACCCAGGTCCCGTCGGAATCCGATGAGGATCGCGCGCTTGCGCGTTTGCGGCGCGCCGTAATCGGCTGAGTTGAGAATGCGCGCTTCGAAGTCGTAGTCCCGAAGACTGCCGTCGTCAGCAGACGCCCGGAACTGCGCAAACTGTGGAGACTTGCCGAAGGCCGCAACATTCTCTACTACGAACAGTTCCGGCTGCACGGCCAAAATGGTCCGCTCATACTGGCGCCAGAGATCGTTCCGCTCGTCATCGACCTCCTGCTTGCCGAGTGTGGAGAACCCCTGACACGGCGGACCACCGATGATCACGCGGGCCATACCGGGCGTCGCGCCGCCCTCATCGAGCCAGTGCTTGATGTCCATCGCGTGCACTTCGGCATCGGGGAAGTTACTGCTGTAGGATGCTGCCGCTGCGGTGTCGAATTCGACGGCGGTCACCGACTCGAAGCGTGCTGATGCGTCGTGGAAGCCTCTGGACAGACCCCCGGCACCCGCGAACAGATCGAGCATTCGGATTGCGTCGGGCATCCTGACAATCTAGTCCGCACCCGCGACATCGTGTGCGGGCTCGCGGGGCCGGCTGGGAGAGACGGTGGGCCAGCTCGGCTGCACACTGCACGTGCGTGCGTGCGTGAGCATGCATCGAAGTGCGCCCGGTCGTCGCGACGCAAAGTCGCGCCCGAGCGAGGAAGCGGATGCCAACTCCACACCACAGGTCGGCAGTCCCCCGCGAGACAGACCGGGCCGTGGGCGAGCTCTTGGAGCGACTCACCAGGCGCCATCACGCGTATCCGGGAGCCCGCACGACCCCTCTGATGGCGGCACGTGCGCGTAAGTACTCCCGCCGGGCAGGATGGGCGGGCTCCGGCCAACCGATGACGGATTCTGACGCAATGCGCCTCCTCGCAGCGGCAGACCTCGCCGCCAGCGGTGCGGTGGCCCGCGCCAAGACTGGACCACGGCGATACATCGGAATGACTCCGAAGTCCGGTCGCAACCGCGCGTCAGCCCGATAGCGCCCGCGAACGGCGAAGGACTTCGATCGGGGTGCGGCACGCGAACCCGGGCGGCAACGACGCGCCCGTCCCGCGGGAAGCCCGAGGGCAACCACGAGCGCGCCGCGTCGGTACGTGTCCGACGCGTCAGCTAGGTTCAAACAAAGACTCCGGTTGTCCCCAGCGACCGCGGGTGTCGAGCTTCGCGCCGATGGAGGTCTCATGCGAGGTTGGGAGCTTGATACGTCCGACTTGGATGCTGTCGTGCGCGAGCAGACCAGGGTTTGCCTGGACGTTTACGCGAAGGACCCTAGCCGGATCACTCAGGACGCCAACAATGAGCGCCGGATCTCGCAAGGCGGGTATTCGAGCCGGCAACTCGAGGAGCTGGTCCAGAACGCGACAGACGCAGCCAAGCACAACGGCTCTCGAGTGGAAGTGGTGTTGACGAAATCGACGCTCTACGTAGCCAACGATGGCGAGCCGTTCACGGCCGAGGGCGTCCGCTCCATCCTGGCTTCAGACATCTCCGCGAAGGACGATGAGCGAATCGGCAAGTTTGGGATCGGCTTCAAGTCGCTGCTTGCGGTTTCCGAGCGACCACTCGTCGTGAGTCGAACCGTTGCGTTCGCGTTCGACGCGGGTTGGGCGGCCGAGACGCTACGTAGCGAGGGCTACGACCTGCCCCAGTACCCGATCATGCGGCTGGCGAGAGTAGTGAGCGCCGCGGCGGAAGGCGCAGCGGACCCGGTCTTGGCCCAGCTCATGGAATGGGCGGCCACCGTTGTCGTTGTGCCGCTCAACGTGCCGGTCGACGAGATTTCGAAGCGGCTCTACGACTTCTCTCCGCAGTTCGTCCTCTTCTCCCCTCACATTTCGCGAGCGGTCTTGCGGAACGAGGCTGGCTCCGATCCCACGGCAAGACCGGGTAGGTCAGGGCGCCCAGCTACGCGCTCCATTCGCCAGGAGTCAGTGCGAGAAGGCATTGCCTTGCTCCATGTCGATGGGCAAGAGCCTCAGCCCTGGGCGATTGCCCGCCTCAGCCACGAGCCCACACCGCAGGCGCTAAGGGATGGAGGGCACATCGCGGCTCGCCAGAAGGTCGAGCTGCAGTACGCGCTGCCGATGCAGTCGTCACCGGGTCTTGGAACCTTCTGGGCGTACTTCCCTACGCAATTTCAGTCGACGCTTTCAGGGCTGATCAACGCCGCGTGGAAGCTCAGCGACGATCGTACGGGTCTGCTGGAGGGCCCGTTCAATAGGGAGCTGCTAGGGCGGCTGCCGGAACTGGTCGCTGAGGCCATCGGCAGATTTTCCGGCTTCCATTCACCCGCTGCAGTGATCGACGCGCTTCCCGCGCGAGGCGACGAAGCCCGAAACTGGGCCGACCGCGACATCAACGAGCCCATCTACAAGCGCCTGCGCACGGCGCCGTCGATACCAGATGGAGCTAGCGCGCTCCGACTCCCACGAGACCTTCAATGGGTCGGAGATGCCACCGACGCCTGGTTGCAGAACTGGGCGGCGCTCCCGAACGCGCCGACGGCGGAGTGGGTTCATCGCGACGTTTATCGCACACCGGAACGCCGGTCCAAAGTTGAGAGGCTGATGCGGCCCGCGGGCCTTCGACGCGACGGAACCAACCTGGTTGGGCTTGACGTCTGGTTGCAAGCGCTGGTCGCAAGACCCACTGCGTCTCAGGCTGCGGCGGCGATTGGGCTTGCGGCCGAAATAATGGCGGACGCCACGGGCATCCACGACCCCAAGACGCGGACCGCGGTCGTCACCGCGATCAAGCGCGCGCGGATCGTGCTCCTCGAGGATGGCTCGCTGGCGGCGCCTGAACGTGGACGCGTCTTCGTCAGGGTCGAGGGCGAAGCTGCCGACGATGTGTCCTACGTCAACGCCGACCTGGCCAACTATCCCGGAATCCGCGAGCAACTGGCGCGCCTGGGCGTCGTGGTCATGGACCGTAGCGGCGAACTGCACGCATCAATCGCGAAAATCAAGGGAAGAGGTGGCAATACTCCGGACAATTGGCAACGCGTCTGGACGGTACTCAGAGACATACCGGCGGACACCGCAGTCCGCATCCTCCGGGAAGATCTCGGCGAACCTCTGGTGACGCTCGTCTGTGTCAGAAACGCGGATCGACAGTTCGTGCCTCTCTCGAAAGTTTTTCTTGCTGGTGTAGTGATTCCCGCCGACGGGAGCCGCGACCGAGCCTTCCTAATCGATCCGAACTTCCATCAGAACGACGCCGATCTCTTGAGACGGCTGGGAGCTGTCGATGCTCCGGTTTGGAGACACGACGCGCCACGCGAAACGTGGCTGGACCAGTTCGAGCAGATGGGCTTCGACGAGTTTACGGACAAGCAGACTGGGGCCAAGCCGGACCGCACAAGACTTCAGATCTCCGGATCTGCGCCGCCGTGGCCACTCGAGCAGATGCGTTTCATGTCCGACGCCGCTCGAGCGGCGATAACCGAGCACGTACTGCGCCATGGACTTGGCGAAGACTGGCAGGTGCGACACCAGACCAACAATAGTTACGGGCGCGCATTTGTAGCGTCGCCCGAGACCTGGCTGCTACGCCGCTACGGACTCTTGAAAACGGCATTCGGGCTGCTGTCCGCGAGCCGGGTCGTGCGGAGCGGCGACATGGTGGATCCAGCGGTACTGCCGGCAGTCGAAGTGTCTGATGCGGTTGCCGCCGCGTTGAGCATCAAGGACGATCCAGCTGAATATGTTTCCAGCGATTGGATGAAACTCAAGGCGATCGCCGACACGTGGACCCGAGGCGACGTGGACGATCAGCGGCGGGCCGCGTTCTACGCGTGGCTGCCGGGCCAGATCCGGCCAGATGAGATTGTCGTCAGAGTGGGACGCGCCACCCAGTCGGTTCCGCTTGGGAACGTCGGGATCGCAATCGACGAAGCCACCTACGAATCCATGCTGGAGGCGCAGGTTCCCGCCTTGCTGGTACCGGACGCCGACGACGCTCAACGATTCATCGAGCTGTGGGGCATGCCGCTTGGTACCGACCTCCTGCAAGAGGAGGTCGTCACGGAGCCGTCCGGTGAGGCCATCTACGCAACGGATGCGTTCCCGCCCCTCAAACTATGGCTGAAGGCGGAAGATTTCGATCTGCGACTGCAACCGGCGGCAAGGATCGTGAAGATGATGGCGACGCCGCGCGGCCAAGTTGCGAAGCCCATCTCGGTCCGCCGTGAAGGTGACACGATTTTCGTCACCGCGGAGGAGCCGACCCGCCGCCTCGCCCAGATTTCCGAAGCGCTCTCGCTCGGCCTGCAACCCGCGGACTTGGCAGGCATCCTGGATCAGATGGCCGCGACCGCCACGGACGAGCGACGAGTCAGGATCAAACGGGCCGCTGACCACGACGACCGCCTCTTGGCAGCGGTCGGCGTCGATCCGCTCCGACGGGCGATCCCGGCTCAAGCGCTCGAAATCCTCGAGGCTCGACCCGGCGGTGTATCTGAACGCGAGATCGCTGGGCTGGCGCGCGCGGTTCACGGAGTTGGCATCCTCCGCCACCTACGAGCGGCGCTCGACGAGCAGGGCTTGCAGCCGCCAAAGGAATGGGCGGGACGCCGGGTTACGCGCCAGTGGGTCAATTCACTCGGATTCCCGGCTGATTGGGCTGGATTTCCCGGTGGCTCACGCCCGGCGGTCGAGATCATCGAAGGCCCGGCGGTGTTGGGCGAGCTGCATGGCTACCAGCGCTTCGTCACGGACCGCATCAAGGCCCTCCTCAGGGGGGTAGGCGAAGACCGAGGCATGGTGTCTCTGCCGACCGGAGCCGGCAAGACGCGCGTCACCGTGCAGGCCCTGACCAACGCTCTCAAAGATGGCGACCTGTCCACGGATGCTCCACTGGTCTGGATCGCGCAGACCGATGAGCTTTGCGAGCAGGCGGCTGACTCTTGGTCATACGTATGGCGTGCGATCGGACCCGGGATACCGATGCGTCTCGGGCGGCTGTGGGGGGACAACGAAGTGCCGGAAGAGCCCGGCAGCTTCCAGCTGATCATCACGACCACGAGCAAGCTGCACTCCATAACGACCCGGCCTTCTGACGAATACGAATGGCTTCGCTCCCCGTCTGCAGTAGTGATCGACGAGGCACACGCTTCGATCGCTTCCACGTACACCGAGATACTGGGTTGGTTGGGTCGGGCAACGCGAGGCAGAGACAAGACCGAACGGCGCCCCCTCATCGGTCTCACAGCAACACCGTTCCGAGGTGTGGATTCCGAAGAGGCAACCGACCGGCTGGTTAACCGATTCGACAGCAACCGCCTCGACCGCGGGGCTTTCTCGAAGGAAGATCCGTACAAGGAGCTGCAGGAGATGGGCGTGCTAGCACGCGTACGCCATGAATCGCTCGACGGCGTCGATGTGCAATTCACTCCGGTCGAGCTCGCGGAAGTCGAGAGGCTCAAGACCTTGCCTTCTTCGGTGGCCGAGACCCTCGGCGGAGATGCCGCACGAACCCTCCGCATCGTCGACTCGATTGAGGCGCGCCCTGACGACTGGACGATACTTGCTTTCGCGCCGTCGGTAGAGAGCTCCCGTGTACTTGCCGCCCTGCTGACCCAACGAGGGGTCTCCGCTGTCTCGATATCCGCAGAAACCGAGCCCGCAGCGCGCCGCCACTACATCGAGGAGTTCAAAGCTGGAAGAATTCGGGTGCTCACGAATTACAATGTGCTCGCGCAAGGATTCGACGCTCCGAAAGCACAGGCCGTCTACGTCACGCGGCCGACCTTCAGCCCAGTCGTCTATCAGCAGATGATTGGAAGAGGGCTCCGCGGCGAGCGGAATGGTGGAACGGACGAAGTCCTCATCGTCAACGTAAAGGACAACTTCATCAACTACGGGGAGCTTCTGGCGTTCAACAAGTTCGAGCACCTCTGGACCAAAGATTGATCGCCGGACTCGATGCCTCGCAGGAGCAAGTCTCTGCTGTCGAGGCTCGCGCGCGACAATTAGTTTTCGCGGGCCCCGGTGCAGGCAAGACGCAGACGATATCAGCACTCGTAGCGAACCTACTCGAGCATCACGACCTCGACGGTTCGAGCGAACTGGTCGTCATCTCCTTTTCCAACGCCGCGGTCCGTGCTGTAGACGAGCGGCTGCGGGCGCACGGCTTGCCTGCGGTAACGGTGCAAACGCTGGACTCCCTCGCACGTGAGGCGATCAGAGACTTGTCGGATTCTGATGTGCCGACCGCCTCATTCGACCGTCGCATCGAAATGGCCACTGAACTGGTGCAGGCCAACCGATGGGACAGGTTGGGCTCGCTGCAGCACCTGATCGTCGACGAGGTTCAAGATGTGGTTGGCGTGCGCGCCGACTTCCTGATCTCGATTCTCCAGGCTCTGCCGTCTGGATCTGGATTCAGCCTGCTCGGTGACCTAGCGCAGGGCATCTACGACTTCCAGCTGCGACCAGACCCAAGACGACCGAAGAAGCGTGCATCGGACACGACTGCCCAGGAGCTGTGCCTTCGAGTGCTCGACCTCGGCGACGTCTCTCAACGGACCCTTGCAGGTCAGTATCGAGCCTTAACGCGAGACAGCCTTGCCGCTGCCGGATTGCGGCACTCTGCGCTGGGCGCCGACGACGGAGTGGAGCTCGAGAGGTTCATCTCGAGGATCGTGCAGGTTGGCTCTGTGGATGCCGCCGCAATTGCGGCCGATCGCTGGCCCGGTCGCACAGCCTTCCTTACCGCAACCAATGGTCAAGCGCTGCTGGTTGCCCGCACGCTTACTGATGGCGGCCACAACGTAGAACTAAGCCGCGGCGCACAACAGCGTGTCATTGCAAGATGGCTTGCACCCGCTCTTGCGGGCATCGAGACCCGAGACCTGACCCGAACCGAGTTCGTCGACATCACGGCGGAGCAGGAACCCGACGCGGATGCTCTCGCTCGGTGGCGTGGGATGCGGGCGGTCGCCCCCAGCCGAGGCCCCGACGTCGACCTTCGGAAGCTCGCGCAGCGCCTGCGACAGCCGAGGCCCCTGCCGCCCGCGCTGATCGATCAGGTCGAGACCGGATTTGTTGTGTCGACAGTGCATCGAGCAAAGGGACTGGAGTTCGACAACGTGGTCCTCGTCGATTTCGCGTCGAAGAGGTTGCTAGAGCGAAGCGACGACTATGGGGAGCGAGATCGCGCCCGATATGTAGCCATCACACGGGCACGTCGCCGGCTGGTGCGCGCCATCGGCCCGGACGACCGATGGGTGCGACGAGATAGCCGTAGCGCATCCTCGTCGGGCCGCTGGATCGTGGGGGGCCCGCAGGACTGGATGACACACGGGTTTGAACTGCGCCTCGAGGATCTCGAGCGACCTAGCCAAGGGCGAGACGACCACGCCGCAACGCAGAGGTATCTCCGCGATTCCGTAGCGCGAGGAGACGCGCTGACGCTCTCGCCCGATCCGAGGCAATCCACTTTAAGCGTGCCCGTCTATTCGGTCACCCATGCCGGAATCCTGGTCGCGCAGACCACTCCCGCCTTTGGCGAGGCTCTAGCGGCGCGGATCCGGAGCAGAGAAAAGAGCAGCCGCGCTTGGCCCGCCCTCGCTGGCGCACGTGTCGATGCCATCGCCACTCGTCCTGAACTGCCCACGGGCCAGGGCTCGAGGAGCGGACTGTGGCTAGTCCCGGTGGCCTCCGGGCTCCTGAACATCAAGTGGAACGGATCTACCTCATGAAGGATCTCAGCCCCTGGTACCTCGCGAGGGAGGCGATGGCAGGAGCCGTGGCCGCCGACCTCTACGGGAGCGCGGCAGATGAGCTACTCGACGAATCACCGCTTGACCGCTTCATCGTCGGGATCCTTCATCCGCTGGAAGGCGGCGGCTCGACCGCCGCCGTGGAAGCCGCGAATGAGGTTCCCGAGGACGAATCCGAGGTCGCTCCGGATGCGGGGTACGACCCTGGGGTTTCGTTCGCCCACCTGCGCTACCCCTCGACAATCGGCCTGACGTTCGGTGTCACGGAAGAGACCCAGGCGCTCTCCATCGTCGTCCGGGCGGACCGCTATGCTCCCGTCGCTCTGGACGGACCCGCCGTTGAGCCAATCGTTGCCAGCCGAGCCAAGACGCAAACGGTGCTCGAATGGAGGCGAGTGAGCCACGGCCCCACCGACACGGTCATCGACCTCACGCCAGGGACCAAACAACACGACCTCCACGACGGGCTGCAGCTTCGAGCCGTCGTTCGTCCGCCCCGGTGGGGCGTCGTGAGCGTGACCGTCGTGTTGCTCAACACAACGACCAAGCCCGAGAAGGAGCGCTCCGACGCCTTCGCCTGGTTCAGGCCAGAAATCGAGGTGTCGTCGATCGGTGGCGAGTTCGCGGATCGCAGCCCGGAACGCCTGTTAGGGCATTTGGACGCCGACGAGCGCAGCGGGGCTTTGCTCTACCGAAAGGAACGCAATCTCGCGGTCGGCCACGGAGTCGCGGTCACGTGGGAAGAACAACACCACGTCACCCACCTGGCAACGACCTTCTTCCCCACACACGATCTTCAGCTAGCAGAGGCAGATCGAGCTGACATCGCGGGTCTCGAGATGCCGAATCTCGCGGACGCGGGCTCGGTCGACCCACTTCTTCACCTCGTCGCAAAGTACGAGGCCTGGATCCTCGAGCAGCGCGCGCGCATCCCCGACCTACCACAGGTCCACCAGGTCGCCGCGAGAAAACATCTCGAAGAAGCTGAGCGCGCCGCGCAGCGGATGCGACGTGGTATCGCGCTTCTCGAGGAAGACGAGGTAGTGGGTCGAGCCTTCCGACTCATGAACCAAGTGATGCAAGAGCAGCGGACGCGTCAAGAAATGATTCGCCAGCGACTCACTCGGCCCCCGACTGACATCGTCGGCGCATGGCGGCCGTTCCAGATCGCCTTCATCCTTCTCAACCTCGAGGGCGTCGCATCCGCTGACAGCGGAGATCGCGACTTGGCTGATCTGCTTTGGTTCCCGACCGGCGGCGGGAAGACAGAGGCCTACCTCGGACTCATCGCGATCACGCTTCTACTTCGACGCCTGCGCGGCGTCGGAGAGAACGGCGACGGCGGTGGCGTTGGAGTCATCATGCGCTACACCCTCCGCCTGTTGACTCTGCAGCAGTTCGAGCGTGCAGCCGGACTGATCTGTGCCCTCGAGGATCTGCGAGAACGCGAATCCGACCTCAAGTCGAGGGAGCCGTTCTCCATAGGGCTTTGGGTCGGGCAAGCGGCGACACCCAACAATGCCAAAGACGCCGCCGCCGCGCTCAAGAAGAAGCGCAACGACGAGCCCACGGGAGAGCTTGGCGACCCGGTCCAGCTGTTGCGGTGCCCGTGGTGTGGCACGCAGCTCACGCCGTACGACTATGCGGTAGTTGACGCCAGTCTCCAGGTGCGGTGCAGCAACCGCGAATGTCGCTTCGCTCGCGGCCTGCCGGTTCATCTCATAGATTCCGACGTTTACGCACGACTCCCTTCTCTCGTGATCGGCACGGTCGACAAGTTCGCCATGCTTGCGTGGAAGGCTGAGGCAGGGCGCCTGTTCGGGGTGGGCTTCCACGCCCCGCCCGACCTGATCGTGCAGGATGAGCTGCACTTGATCAGCGGCCCGCTCGGGACCTTGGTGGGCTTGTACGAGACCGCGATCGACCACCTCGCAACCGACGGCGGGACAGGGCGCCGGCCCAAGGTGGTCGCATCTACGGCCACCATTCGACGCGCGAGCCAACAGGTGCGGGCAGTCTTCGATCGCGAGTCTCGTCAGTTCCCACCGCCGGGGATCGACGCCGGAGATTCGTTCTTCGCAGTGGACGCGGAGGCGGCGCAAAAGGGGACCCGACGTTATGTGGGTCTGATGGCACCGTCGACGAGCCACGCAACTCTGCTGGTCAGAACGTACGCCGCGCTGCTTCAGGGCGCTCGAGACCTCGACTGCGACGACGACGTGCGCGACGCGTACTGGACGCTGCTCGGCTACTTCAACAGTCTGCGGGTGCTCGGTTCCGCCTACATCCAATCTATCGACGACGTCCGCGACCGGATCAAGGTAGTGGCAACGCGAAACGGCTCGATCGCGCGAGCGACCCGCTCTCCCGATGAGCTCACGTCACGCGTTCGGTCGAGTGATATTCCTGACATGCTCGATGCGTTGGCGACTCCATACCCGTCCAAGGGCAGTCCCGACATCGTCTTGGCGACGAACATGATCTCCGTCGGAGTCGATGTCGACCGACTCGGACTCATGGCTGTGATGGGACAGCCGCAAACCACCGCCGAGTACATCCAGTCGACCAGTCGCGTTGGCCGCAAGCATCCGGGCCTGGTGTTCACGATGTTCAACGCGTCACGTTCTCGCGACCTCTCCCACTATGAAGGCTTCACTTCCTACCATCGCGCCCTCTATCAACAGGTAGAGGCAACCGGTGCAACACCCTTCGCCGCACGCGCACTTGATCGCGGCCTGCACGGACTCCTCGCCATACTGGCTCGACACGGAATCTCCGGTGCAGCCGGAGATGTTGACGTGCGCGTACCCGTAGCGGCACGGGGGTTCGCTGAAGTCGTAGCCGTGATACGAAAGCGTGTCCTGTCCGTGCAACGCGAGGACGGCGAGGATGTCGCAGCGCAGGTCGAAGCTTCGCTGCAACAGTTGATCGATCAATGGACAGAGGCGGCAGACGACAACGCGATCACACGCTATGTTCGGTGGCCGAAGCAGAGCCACAAACTACGATCTCTCATCGTGCCCGCGGGAGATTCCAGCATGCTGGATGACGAAGGTGAACTCCTGATCGAGAGCTTTCCACCCTCTTCGGTGCCGTGGCCGACATTGACCAGCCTCAGAAACGTCGATCGTGAAAGTACGTTGAAGATCATGTCCAGCCGGAGAGCCAAGCCCGAGGAGGTCACCGATGGCCACGACTGATCGACCGAAGGCGAGGCAGAGCCAACTGGTCACGACCTATGGCGTTGGCTCGCTGTTTCCGGCAGGCGACCAGAGCTTTATGATCTGCGGGATAGACGATTGGGATGAGCGATCATCTCCGAGTATCGAGGAACCGCGACTCGCGAGGTCGATGGGTGTTGCGCACTTTCGGGGGCCGTCGAGCGGGCGCTCCAGCGGTGATGTGCCCGCCGTGCGGTTTCCTGAGATGCACTATTGCCCGAACTGCCGCAGGCTCGCGCCGTTCTGGAAGTTCAATTCGAAATCGATGACCTGCGATGCTCCGGAATGCGAGGATCGAGACCTCACCCCTTCTCGCTTCGTTGCGTGCTGCGAAGACGGACACATCGAGGACTTCCCGTACTTCGCATGGGTCCATCGAGGAGCCCCCTCGACCGGAGGAAGCCACCTCTTGAGGATCGAGACTCGCGGCGCGTCGTCTTCTCTCGCGGACATCGAAATCCACTGCAGTTGCGGCGTACGACCATACAATCTGGAGGGCTCATTCTCACGGATGGCGCTCCGGGAGATCAAGCCATGTTCGGGCAGGCGCCCGTGGTTGCCCGGGGCTCGGGATGACGCGTGCGGTAAGCCGTTACGCGTCCTGCAGCGCGGGTCGGCCAACGTCTGGTTCGCAGCCATGCAATCGGCGATCTCCATTCCGCCCTGGTCCAGTCCCGACGCCAAGTTCGTTACCAAGTACTGGCCGATGTTGCAGTACATGCCCGACGATCCACTGCGCGATACCGTCTCACAAATGATCGCGGAGAGCCGCTCCGAATCGCTCACCGTGCAAGGGATCGTCGATGCCGTGCGTCAGCGCAAGGGCCTCGCCACCACGGCTGCCCCCACGGACGATTCGCTCCGCGACGAAGAATACCGAGCACTCGTCGACGGTAACGATGGAGCCTCGCTCGACACCTTCCGCTGCATCCAGGTCGCCGTGCATCCTGCGATTCGCCGATTCATCGGGCAGGTCTCCGTCGTCCCACGGTTGCGGGAGGTGCGGGCGCTCGCCGGGTTCACACGAGTCACAGCTGCCCCCACAGCGACGGCGTCACCCGCGATCGCGAAGCTGAGTCACCAAAGGGTAAATTGGCTGCCTGCAACCGAGGTGCTGGGAGAGGGGATCTTCGTACGTCTTGACGAGAGCGTCGTCAAGGGATGGGAGAGCGAAAGTCTCGCATCGTTGCGCGCTGGCGCGCTCGCATCCGCGATCGATGCACGCAATATCTCCACCGGGGATGTTGCTGTCACCCCGCCGACAGCGAGGTTCCTTGCGGTACATTCCATCGCGCACGCTCTGATGGTCGAACTCAGCCTCGATGCAGGTTATCCCGTTGGTTCACTCCGCGAACGGATCTACGCTGGGGAGGGGCAGGCTGGCATCCTGCTATATACCGCATCGTCGGACTCCGCTGGAAGTCTTGGCGGGTTGGCGGCGCTCGGCCAGGCAGCTAGTTTTGCGCGGGCACTGTCCGCGGCCGTCTCTCGTGCTGGATGGTGTTCGAACGACCCGGTGTGTGCTGAGTCCGGGCCGTCTGGATCCGACGGCTTGAACTTGGCTGCGTGCCACGCCTGCCTCTTGGTCCCGGAGACGAGTTGCGAGCATCGCAACATCTACCTCGATCGCGTGACCCTGGTCGGCTGGACAGATGGAACGAATGGCGGCCTCTTCGACAAGATCGGCGCGATCACGTAGGCCGCTGGTGCCGCGCGCCTCGCACAGGCGCGTCGGCCGGTGGCAGCGCCGCCCAGCAGTGTCACGCGACGTCACATGCTCGCGCCGACGACCCATCCGCGAGAGAATGGAAGGCAGCCCGCCGCCGCAGTCGGGTCACCCTTCCCCCAACACAGGGCGTTGACCGCGCCCCCGCTTGGAGTTCCATGATCTCGATCGAGCACGTCAGCAGACGGTTCGGCTACGGCCCCGACGCCGTCGTCGCGCTCGACGACGTCTCCATCGAGGTGGCCAAGGGGCAGATCTTCGGCGTCGTCGGACAGTCGGGCGCCGGCAAGTCCACGCTCCTCAGAACCGTCAACGCGCTCGAGCGGCCCGACTCCGGCCGCGTCACCGTCAACGGCGTCGACGTCACCGCCCTCAGCGGCAAGGCGCTGCTCAACGAGCGCCACAAGATCGGCATGGTCTTCCAGCACTTCAACCTCGTCGGCAACCGCACCGTCGCGCAGAACGTCGAGTTCGCGCTCGAGGCCACTGGCGCCCCCAAGCAGGAGCGCCGCCCGAAGGCGCTCGAGATGCTCGACCTCGTCGGCCTCGCACACCGCGCCGACGACCGCCCGAGCCAGCTCTCCGGCGGCCAGCGCCAGCGCGTCGGCATCGCTCGTGCGCTCGCCTCGGGCCCCGACGTGCTGCTGAGCGACGAGGCGACCAGCGCGCTCGACCCCGAGACGACCCGCTCGATCCTCGAGCTCATCCGCCGCCTCAGCCGCGAGCTCGGCCTCACCGTGCTGCTCATCACGCACGAGATGGAGGTCGTCAAGCGCATCTGCGACGCCGCCGCCCTCATGGAGCACGGTCGCGTCATCGAGCAGGGCAGCCTCGACGAGCTCATCCGCACGCCCGGCAGCCGCGTCGCCGCCGAGCTCTTCCCGGTGGGCGAGGCGCACTACATCCCCAACCACCGCATCATCGACATCACCTACACGGGGCTCAGCGCCGACCGCCCGGTGATCGCGCAGCTCTCGCGCGACTTCGGGCTCGACGTCTCCATCCTCGGCGCCGCGCTCGAGACGATCGGGGGGCACCAGGCCGGCCGCACCCGCCTCGCCGTGCCCGGCGACGCATCCGTCGCGCTCAAGGTGATCGACTCGCTCACCGCACAGGGCGTCACCGCCTGGGAGGTGCTCGCATGATCGACATGGCCTCGCCCGACTTCTGGCCCAACCTCTTCGCCGTGCTGCTCGAGGGCACGTGGGAGACCCTCTACATGACGGCGGTCGCGATGGCGATCACCTTCGTCGTGGGCCTGCCGCTCGGCATCATCCTCGTCGGCACCGAGCAGGCGCGCTTCCTCGAGCGCCCGTTCGGCTCGCGCGCCCTCGGCCGCATCATCAACGCGGTGCTCGGCTTCGTCGTCAACCTCGGCCGCTCGGTGCCGTTCATCGTGCTGATGATCGCGCTCATCCCGCTCACCCGCTGGCTGCTCGGCTCGTTCATCGGCACCGGCCCGGCGATCGTGCCGCTCACGCTCGTCGCCATCCCGTTCTTCGTGCGCGTCGTCGAGATCGCCGTGCGCGAGGTCGACCCGGGCCTGTTCGAGGCGGCGGAGTCCCTCGGCGCCTCGCGCTGGCTGCTCGTGCGCCGCGTGCTGCTGCCGCAGGCGACCCCATCGATCCTGCTCGGCACCGCCACCACGATCACCTCGATCATCAACTTCTCGGCGATGGTCGGCGTGGTCGGCGGCGGCGGCCTCGGCAACGTCGCGCTCACGTACGGCATGCAGCGCTACAGCTGGATCCACATCGTCGGCGTCGTCATCATCCTCTTCCTCCTCGTGCAGCTCATCCAGTGGGCGCTGACCGCGCTCGCCCGCAAGCTCGGCGCACCCTCCACCCGACGCGGCCCCAAGAAGGACGCGATGGCGGATGCGCAGGCCCACCTCGACGTGGACCTCACGACCAACACGCAAGGCACCCTCGACCGCGACACGCCCCGCAGCGCGTAGCCGCGCCCCAGCACCTCACCCCCGAAGGAATCACCATGGCCTCCCGCACCACCCGTCGCATCGCGACGACCATCGCCGCCGGCATCACCGTCGCGGCCCTCGCCGCCTGCTCGTCGGGCGCATCCACCCCCGAGGCCCCGGCCGACGGCTCGCTCGGCGAGATCCGCGTGGGCGCGCTGCCCGTGCCCGCGGGCGACATCCTCGAGTGGGTGGACGAGAACCTCGCCGAGGAGGCCGGGCTCGACATCGAGTACGTCGAGTTCACCGACTACAACACGCCCAACCCGGCGCTCTCCGACGGCACGACCGACGCCAACCTCTTCCAGAACTCGACGTTCATGGAGACGTACAACTCGCAGGCCGGCGGCACGCTCGTCTCGGTCGGCGAGGTCTACCTGCCGGCCGCCGCCTTCTACTCCGAGTCGCTCACGTCGATCGACGAGCTCGGCGAGGGCGCGACGATCGCCATCCCGAACGACCCGACCAACGAGGCTCGCGCGCTCGAGATCCTTGCGGCCGAGGGCCTCATCGAGATCGCCGAGGGCGCCACGAACCTCGACGGCATCACCGCGAACCCGTCGAACTTCCGGTTCTCCGAGGTCGAGAACGCGACGCTGCCGCTCGCGATCCCCGACAACGACGCCGTCTTCGTCACCGCATCGTTCGCGCTGCCGGCCGGCCTCACGCAGGATCAGGCGATCCTCACCGAAGGCGACGACTCCGAGTACTTCAACATCCTCGCCACGACGCCCGAGCTGCAGGACGACCCGCGCATCGCGAAGCTCTACGAGCTGCTCACGAGCGACGAGACGGATGCCTACATGCTCGAGACCTGGGGCGGCCTGATCGTGCCCGGCACCGAGTGATCGACCCGCTCACCCGCTGATATCCGAGTCGCGCCGCGTGCCCTGTGCACGCGGCGCGACTGCGTCTCCGGCGCCGGGTCGCGTGTCAGTGGCCGCGTCTACTCTGCTCGCAACGAGGCGGAGTCGATGTGGGTGGTCGCATCTACTCTCCTCACAAGGAGGCGGCGATGACGAGCACCGAGCAGGCACGAGCAGCGGTCGCTGCCGCCCGCAGCCTGCTCGCCGAAGCCCCGTCGTTCTCGACTGCGTCGAACGGCGAGGTCGCCGAGCTGCTCGGCCGAGTCGCAGAGCTGGCCCGAGTCGCCGAGAGCCTGCAGGTGCGGCTCGCCCACGAGGTGGAGGAGCGCACGCACGGCGCGGCAGATGAGCCGCTCTGCATGCTGCTCGGGGCTCGGCACGAGCGCGAGGCGGTCGCGAGAGCCTTCGGTCTCGGCTCCCGCCGCGCGCTCGACCTGCTGCTCATGGCGCGCGCGACATCGCCGTCGATCGCCATCACCGGCGCCGCCATCCCCGCCAGGTATCCGGGGGTCGCCGGCGCGCTCGCCGAGGCCGAGATCTCGTTCGCGCAGGCGCACGCGATCGTCTCGACCATCGAACCGGCCGCTCCCCGAGCCGACGTCGAGCAGCTCGCCGAGGCCGAGCAGCTCCTGGTCGGCGCGGCCACCGACCCGGCCACGCCGCTGCCACCCGAGCAGCTGGTGGTGCTGGCCCGCCGGTGCGTGGCGCTCCTCGACCCCGACGGGGTGCTCCCGAACGACGAGCAGCAGCGCGCGCTTCGGTCGCTGCGCATCCGGCAGCAGCGCGACGGCTCGTGGCTCACCGTCATCCGCTCCCCCGCCGAGGACGGCTCCGCCATCAAGGCGGTGGTGGATGCGTACACCGGCCCACGCGTCAAGGTCGCGTTCCACGACGATCACTGCGATCACGGCGGCGGCTCGGGAGCCGACTGCAGCAGCGCGGAGCGTTCGCTCGACGACCGCTCGCCCGAGCAGAAGGCGCACGACGCCTTCGTCGCCATGGCCAAGGCGCACGCTGCCTCCGGTGATGCGCCGCTCGCAGGCGGCGAGTCGCCCTCTCTCGTCTTCACCGGCACGATGGAGGCGTACGGCGCCTACGTGCAGCAGCTTTGCAACCCCGACCGCACGCTGACGATCGAGCACACGAGCAGCCTCGTGCCGATCCAGCACGTCGACCGGCTCGTCTGCTCCGCCGACATCCACCACCTCATCGTCGACGAGCACGGCCACCCGCTCTGGTTCGGCCGCGCGCAGCGGCTCTTCACCCGCGCGCAGAAGCGCGCCCTCGCGAAGCGGGACAAGGGCTGCCGGGTCAAGGGCTGTGGCATGCCCGTGGCATGGTGCGAGACGCACCACATCGTCCCCTGGCAGCTCGGCGGCGCCACCGACGTCGACAACGGCATCCTCGTCTGCAGCTACCACCACCACGAGATTCACGCCGGCCGGTTGCGCGTCGAGAAGGCTGGACCGGAGCCCGGCAACTGGCGGATCGTGCCGCTGCTCCAGCCGGCGCGGTGGAGCGGCAGCGCATCCGCCGCGGCTCCGATCGCCACTGCGATCGCCACCGCGACCGTCGCCAGCGGATCGCTCGCCGCGGCCGCACCCGACTCGCTCGCCATGAGGATTCCGGAGCCCCTCGCCGGCACCGATGTGCCCACCATCGCGAGCGCCGAACCGCGCGAGCCGCGCGGGCCGAGGTCAGCCGAGTGCGTCCCTCGACAGCCACGGCGCCCGCGGGTTGCGCCCAGCGCATCCAAGGCGAGCGCATCCAGGCCGAGCACATCCGGGCCGACGGAGCGACGCCTCCGCACGCTCCTCGACGACCACGGCCGGGCTCGCCGGCGTCGAGTGCGGGCCGACCGGCTGCCGCGACCCGGCATCGTCCTGCGGCGCTGATCCGAGTCGGCCTCGCACGCCTCGCATCCTTCGCACACAGCGCGCAGACCGCGCATTCGGTTCCACGGCGTGCAGAGCGGCATGCTTGATGGATGCAATCCCCCCGCGACGCTGGTCCATCCTCGTCTGCGTCCACGTCGTCATCCCCGCGGGTCGTGAATCATGAGGGGAAGGCTGCGGGCATGCGCCAGCTCGCGGCCTCGGTGCCGATCCGGACGGCTGCGAGCGGCGCGCAGATCGCGATCCCGATCCTCGTGGTCTCGATCACGGGTGACATCGCCCTCGGCGCCGCGCTCGCAGCGCTCGCGCTCGTGCCGAGCATCATCGCCGCGCCGCTCGTGGGCGCGATCCTCGACCGCGTGCACCGGCCGCGTCCGCTCATGATGGCGGCCG
>NZ_BAAAKK010000005.1:214464-305211 GCF_039527715.1 Agrococcus citreus | reverse complement strand
GCGGTCGCCTACGCTCTCGCTGCGGCGATCGATCCGCTCCCCGTATGGCTCGTCGCGATCGCGCTCGTGCTCAGCGGGCTCCTCAACCCCTTCGGCTTCGGGGGCCTCTCGAGCTTCGTCGCGCCTGCCGGCACGGATGCGCGCCGCGCGTACGCGCTCGACGCGCTCAGCTACAACCTCTCCGGCGTCGCGGGCCCCGCGCTCGTCGCGCTGCTCGCGCCGACGCTCGGGCCGCGGTGGGCGCTCGCCGCGATGGCGGCGATCGCGCTCGTGTCGCTCGCGGCATACCCGCTGCTGCGCATCGAGCGGCGCGAGGCCGAGCGCAAGGGGCTGTGGCGCTCGATCGGCGCGGGGCTCGTCGCGCTCTCGACGCACCGGCCGCTCGCGACGATCACCGTCTCGGGCACGCTCGTCGAGTTCGGCCGCGGCATCATGCCGATCGCAGCCATCGGCATCGCGCTGCTCGCGACGGGCGACGCGGCCGCGAGCGCCTTCATCGTCACCGCCTTCGCGATCGGCGCGCTCGTCGGCGCCATCGCCGAGCCCATCCGCCGCACGAAGCTGTCGCCGCAGGCGACGATGCTCGTCGGCTTCGGACTGACGGGGCTCGCGACGCTCGCCGCCGCGCTCGACCTCGGGTTCTGGTGGACGATCGTGCTCGTCGGCCTCTCGGGCGTGTTCAGCGCAGCACCGACGGCGGCGATGCTCACGCTCCGACGCACAGAGAGCCCCGACGACGTGGTCGCGCAGGTGTTCACCGTCGGCTCCGCGCTGCGCACGACCGCAAGCGCGGGCGGCACGGCCGTCGCGGGACTGCTCGCAGGGCTCGACCCGCTCCTGCTGCTCGCCGCCTCGGGGGCGGTGTGGGTCGTGGGAGCGCTCACGATGCTCGCGTTCCCGCGCGCACGCTGACGGCTCCTGCTCCCGCGCCTGCTCAGCACTGCGGTGGCGGATGCGCCGCCCGGTCGCCTGACGCCGAAGCCGACCCCGTCCGCGGCACCGTGGGCGCTCAGCCCGCGGGCGCCAGCACCACCGCGCCGTCCTCCGTCAGCTCGACGATGCCGCGATCGTCCGCCAGCAGCAGGCGGTCACCCGCGACGACGCTGAACGCCGAGGCGACGCCGACCACCGAGCCGACCCGCTTCCAGCCGTCTCCCGCCGTCTCCTGGCGCACCTCGCCGTCCGTGTCGACGCCGACGAGCGCGCCAGAGCTGAGCGCATCGATGCTGTAGAGCAAGGGGACTCCGTCGAGCAGCGTGAACGTCTGGCCGCCGTCCGCACTCGACTGCAGGCCCTGCTCGGTGGCCGCGAAGAGGCGCTGCTCGGTCGCGACCAGGTCCACGGCGGGCGGCGCCTCCGTGGAGGCCCAGCTGAGTCCGGCGTCGCGGCTCGTGAGCAGCTCGGGCGCGCGCGTGGCGATGCCGACCAGTGCGCCGTCGGGGCCTGCGGTGAGCACGTGGAAGTCCGCCTCGCCCGAGAGCGACACCGGCGCCCAGGAGCCGCCGCCGTCGTCGCTGCGGATGATGCCGAGGTCGGGAGCGCCGAGCTCGGGCGGGGTGCTGGGCCCGGGGTGTCCAGAGGCGAACATCGTCCCGTCCGCGACGGTGAAGCCCATCGCGTCGAAGTCGTGACCGCCGATCGGGCCGTCGAGCCTGCCGTCGGCGAGGCGGTACAGACCGCGGTGGGTCGCCACCAGGATGTCGTCGCCGCTGGGGCTGCTCTCGATGCCGTGGACGTGCTCGATCGCCGGATGGGAGGGCTGGGGCTGGGCGGGCGACGCGCAGGCGGCAGTCGACATGGTGACGGCGACAATCGCGAGCGCGGCGGGGATGGGATGTCTCATGTTGGCACCTGGTTCGACGAGGGCTGTGCGGTGGACGGTGCGGCCGGTCGTCGAGCAGTCACGCGCGGGCGACTGCCCGACGAACGGGCGCCCGCTACAGCTCGGTGAGGAGCTGCTCCATCTCGGCGATCTCGGCCGTCTGGGCGTCGGCCATCTGCTGCGCCAGCGCGATCACGTCGGGGTGCTGGCCGTCCTCGACCGCATCCTCCGCCATCTCGACGGCGCCCTCGTGGTGCTCGATCATCTGCTGGAGGTAGAGTCGGCTCGCGTCGGCGCCGCTCGCATCCTCGAGGGCCCGCATGTCGTCCTCCGACATCATGCCGTCGCCGTGCTCCATGCCCCCCATGCCGCCGTGACCCATCCCCCAGTCATCGAGCCACGCCTCCATCTGCTCGATCTCGGGACCCTGGGCGTCCTTGATGCGCTGCGCGAGATCGAGCACGCGCGGGTCGATGTCGCCCTTGGCGAGCACCACATCGGACATCTCGATCGCCTGCTCGTGGTGCGGGATCATCATCATCAAGAACATCTGGTCGGCGGCGTTGGCCTCCGACGATGCGGAGGAGGCGCCGGGCATGCCCGGCATGCCGCCGGCCGTCGTACTGCTCACGCCGCAACCGGCGAGCGCGAGAGTGAGGGTGAGCGCGCCGGCTGCCAGCGCGCGATGGAACTGCTTCGTGGTCATGGTCGTGATCCTGTTCTGGGCTTCGAAGTGGTGGTGGTCTAGCGGCGTCGCGGGGTGCGACACCGCCGGCCTGGCCGATGGCCAGGCAGACCGATCACGTCCGACTGATCGAGAGCAGGTTGAGGGATGGTCGCGGCGCCCCGAGCCGCACGGCGGAGGCACGTTCCGACGTAGGCATCACGAGGCTCGGCAGCCGTGCGAGGCCTACGCGACTCGGCGGCATCAGCACGAGCATGCCGACCAGCAGCGCGAGCACGCACGCCATCAGCTCCGTGTGTCCCGGGGCGAGCGGAGCCGTGCCCTGGCAGTCCGCGCAGTGCGCGGCGCTCGAAGCGGCCATCGCAGCAGCAGGCGCGCCATGCGCGTCAGCGGCGGAGGCCGCCGGATGCTCGTGGATCTCGACGCCGTCGGGCGACGCGTGGGCGGCGGACGCGGGGATCGCGATGCCGGTGTGGCTGCCGCCGCTCGCACCGTGGCTGGTGCTCGCGCCGCCCATCGCGTGCATGCCGAGCAGGCCGACGATCAGCAGCGTGACGATCGCGCCGATGAGGACGAGCGCGCGCACGGGGTGCAGCCCGGGTCGCCCCGGCGCATCCAGCACCCGCCATCGCATCCGCTGCCCCTCCTTGCCGCACAGGATACCGAGCCAGTCAATGGATGGCTGGCGGATCCCCCATCAGCGCGGGGGCCAGGCGGTGTTCCGCCCGGCCCCCGCAGTTCGGGTGACGGTCAGGGCATCCGCGTCGGGTCGTCGTGGTGCGTCTGGAGCGAGGCGACGACCGTGAGCATCTGCTCCTCCGACGCGCTGCCGAAGAAGTCGTCGGTGCTCGAGAGCTCCCCACCGAACCAGCTCGGGCTCAGCGGCAGGCTGCCGAAGTCGCGGCACATGCGCTCCGTGCAGACCCGGTCGGCCGGCCGCTCGGTGCCGCCACGGTCGGTGAGGTCGACACTGACGTAGCCGCCCTGGTGCGGCACGGAGTCGCCGAACGCCCAGGAGACCGCTTGCCACTGCGGGTTCTCGGTCGTGGGGCGCACCTCGCCGAGGGTCCAGTCGAGCTCCTCGATCCAGTTCGTGAACTCCATGTCGAAGTAGCCCAGCATCGCGCCGCCGTCGGGATCCGCGACGGTGACGGCGTTGTTCCAGACCTGCTGGCCGGCCATGTTGGTGCTCGCGCTGCTGTCGTCGCGGATGTCCCAGTCCTGCGGCACGAGGAACGTCGCGCTGCCGTTGCGGGTCGTGTACGGCAGGTAGGTCGTGCCCTCGTGCTCGACACCGACGCCCTCAGGCAGCGCATCCTGCTCGTCGCTGAACTCGACCGTCGCGAGCACGTCGAGCACGAGCCCGATCGTGTCACTCGCGAGGTAGTCCTCCGCCGCGGCCGACGAGTCGAAGGTGCCGGAGACGGCGTCGTCGTAGTAGCTCAGCGAGTACACGCGCTTGTGGTCGTCGAGACGGAAGACATGGAACGGTTCGCCCCCGGTCTCGACGATGCCCACACCGACGCCGTAGTTGCCGTCCTCATAGCCCTCCCACCACGCCGTCGCGGCGAGCCCGTGCCCGACCGGGATCTGCTCGACGATCTCGACCTCGACCCCGGCGACGCCGGCGTCGCCCCACAGCCCGTCGGTGTAGAAGAGCACGCCGCCATCCGGCACGGCGATGGAGAGCTCGTTGGCCCAGCCCTGGCCTTCGGCGAACGTCGCGACGTGGCTCGCGTCGTCGACCGACCAGTCGGCGGGGATGCGCATGCGCATCGAGCCGTTCCGCGTCTCGAGGTCGACGAGCTCGACCGCAGCCTCGGGCGGGGTGGCGGAGCCGGGAGCGCCGGTCGCAGCGGCGGTCGCGCTGGGCGTGGGCGTGGCGCTCGCGGAGGGCGTCGACTGCGGCCGGTCCGGCACTGCCGTCGCCTCCGGCTCGGGCTGCGCGCACGCGCCGAGCATCACGGCGAGGGCGACGATCGCGCTGGCTGCCAGCATGCGGCTCGGAGACGTGCGCATGGCGGGTCCCTTCCCTGCGAGGCCCCTCCCCGCACGCACTGACATGTCCGGTGTCAGCCGGGGGTCACAGGCGCGAGGTCACGATTCGGTCACGTTCGCGTGCTGCTCGGCGCAGTCCCGCTCGACGGCTGGCGACCATCGCTGCACGCCGGACTCGGCATGGTGGCGCTCGAACGCATCCGCTGTCACGCCCTCGCCCTCCAGTCGACGCGCCTGCTGCTCCCAACGGCGCAGCTCGGGCAGCGAACCCCGCTCGTGCCAGTCATGCCAGAGCGCGTGGAGCAGCATGTGCTGGGCGGCGCTCGTGAAGCGGTGCCGCTCGTACGCGAGCAGCACGTCGGCCCAGGCTGCGGCCCGCTGGCGCTCCCAGCCGGCCCAGACGCTCGAGTCGGGCACCGTGGTCGGGGCGTCGATCGTGGTCATCGTGCAAGCTCTTCCTCGAAGCAGTGGCGGAACAGTTGCCGTTCAGGCAAGTTGATCGCAATTCGTCCCACTGTAGAGGTCAGCGCTGACATGCGCTCAACTTTTTTGGGGGACGCCACAAGCGGGCCGCTCGGTCATGACGCGTAGAGCGCCATCTGACGCTCGTCCGGCGACCCGATGCCGACGCTCGCGAGCGCATCGGCGAGCGGCACGTCGGTCAGCCGCACGCTGCCGTAGGTGTCGGGGCAGTACGCGTATCGTCCGCCGACGTTGACATAGCCGACGAACTCGGTCTGGCACCAGATCTCGATGTCGACCTCCTGCAGCCCGCTCTGCTCGGCCACTGCTGCGATCGCGTCGGCGCCGAAGCCCGTGAGCGTGGGCGCGCGGAAAACGCTCGGCATGCCGATGTCGTCCTCGTAGAGGGTGAGCAGCCGCGCCTCCTCGAACCGCACGCTCATCGCGATGACGGCGACCTGCCCCTCCTCGCACTCGATCCCGCGGTCGTTCGACTGCCACGAGCGCCGCCCGTCGCCGTCGTCGAACCACATCGGGATGCGCGGATCGCACGGGATGAGGTAGTCGTAGCGCGCGCCGAGGACGGGCTCCGGTCCCGCTGCCGGCACCTCGGTCGCCTCGATCGAGGGCTCGGGCAGGGGCGGCACGCCGGGCGGCGTGCGCGGCGCGGCCGGAGGCGAGACGGGGTCTGCGGGTGTCGGCGTCGGCTCCACCGTCGGGGTCGAGGTGGGCGTCGGTGTCGGCGACGGCGTCGTCGGCTCGGTCGCCGTAGGCGTCGGCGCCGCCGACGGCGGAGGCGTCGGCGCCAGCTCGCCCGCAGGACCGCACGCCGTCGCGCCCAGCACGACGGCGGCGAGCACGAGCACGGCAGCCGCCCGCGACCGTCGACGGATCATCGCTCCATCACCCATCGGACCGGCCCCTTCGCGTCACCGGGCGCGAACTCGATCCGCGGCGCGAACGAGCCGGGCGCGATCGGGATGCCCCACGCCGCGAGATCGGGGATGATCCCCGGGTCGCTGCAGTCGAACAGCACGCCGCCGATCGTGACCGACGCCCCGCAGTCGTAGTAGACGGTGGCCGTGCTCCCCGTCGCATCACCTGAGGGCGCCGCACCCGCGTCGACGACCTGCAGCTGGCCGTCGAAGTCCGGTGAGGTCGTGTACCGCGGGTCGCCGTCGCCCACCACGTCGCTCGCGTCGAGCAGGGCCCACCCCGAGCCCGGCTCATGATCGGCGCAGTCGATCCACTCGGCGCCGCCGTAGAGCACCGAGCCCGTGCCCTCGCACAGCACGTACACGTCGAAGACGCGCTCGATCATGGGGCCGCCAGCCGCACCGGAGTCGCCGCATCCCGCCGAGCAGTCGATGAAGTCGGTGATGATCGGCACGCCGGCCGCGACGCCCTCGAAACCGGGCGGCGGGGTCGGCTCGGGCTCGGCGGTCTCGGTCGCGGCGGGCGCGAGGGTCGGCGTCGGCGTCGGCGTCGCGCTCGGCTCGACCGTCGTGGTCGGTGGCGTCGCCGCCTGGTCCACGCGCGGATCGATCGCGCCCACGACCTGCCACGCGCCCACGCCGAGCACCACGGCGGTGACCGCCGCGACCGCGCCGGCGGCGATCGCCCGGTTGCGACGGCGCTCGCGCACCCGCTCCCGCACCGCCATTGACGACAGCCCCTGACGCATCCGCGCCTTGAAGTCGTCGCTCATGCGAGGCTGCTGGTCGCTCATGCCGACACCTCCTCGAGGTCGGAGACGCCCGCTGCCTCGAGGTGCCCACGCAGCCGCTGCTTCGCGCGGTGGATGCGGGTCTTCGCCGCTCCGTAGCTGACGCCGATCGCGCGGGCGGCATCCGCGAGCGGGATCTCCTCGAGCAGCACGAGCGAGACGAGCCGCGCATCCGTCTCCGACAGCTCGCGCAGCGCCGCGGCGACCGCGCTGCCCGCATCGAGCCGCTCGAAGCGCTCGCCGGCGACGTCGGCCGCGTCGGGCGCGTCGGGGCCGAGCGGGATGTGCGCGATGAGCCGCTCGTTGCGGCGGATGCTGCGGCGAGCGTTGCGCGCGCAGTTGGTCGTCGTGGCGAGCAGCCACGGCAGCACCGAGTCATCGACGATGCGCACGCGCGAGCGCTTGCGCCACGCCTCCGCGAACACGGCGGCCGTGACGTCCTCGGTGTCCTGGCGGTGCTGCATCAGCCTCCATGCGTGTCGCCACACGCGGTCCCCGTGGCGATCGAAGATCGCGGCGAAGGCGACGCCGTCCCCGCGCACGACGGCACGCCAGAGCTGCTCGTCCGTCTGCGCGAGGTCCACAACCAGGATTGTCCGGCACGGGGCGGATGGTTACATGCGGGCGCTCATCGGATGCGTGGGCTATGGCTCCACGCCGGGCGGCATGGCCGAGGCCTCGCGCGGGATGATCTCGATCTGCGCCATCATCTCGAGCGCCTCGACCACCTCGGGGCTGCCGAGCAGCTGCTCCGCCTCGGCCTGGCTGGCGACGACGGGCTGATCGTCATCGAGCAGCAGTACGAGGAACCGGTGGTTGCGCTCCGAGCCCGGCACCGTGAGCTCGGTGACCGGCTCGGCGCCGATGCTCGACGGCTGCGTCAGCCCCGCTGCCACGAAGTACTGCCCCGAGGCGTGCACCCACCACGACATCGCGACGATGCCGTGGCCGGTCTGTGCCGCGCGCTGCTCGACGACGCCGAAGTCGGTCTGGATGAAGCCCTCGCGCGCGCCGAAGCCGTCGTAGTAGCCCACCGACGTGCCGCTCGGCGAGGTGAAGTCGATCGCGTTCTCCCAGGACGGCCGGCCGCCGAGGTCGGTGCTGAGGCGGCTCCCGTCGTGCACCGTCCAGCCCTCGGGCACGGGGATGCGCATCGTGCCGTTCTGCGTCTCGAAGACCTGGCCGGTGGGCTGGGTCGGGCTCGCGGTCGGCGCGGGAGTGGCGGTGGGCGCTGACGTGGGCGTGGCGGACGCCGTCGATGTGGGCGTGGGCGTGGGCTCCTCGGACGTCGCGCTGGGCGTTGGCGATGCCTGCGACTCGCTCGGTGCGGGCGGCGCCTGCGGGCCGCATGCGACGAGGATGGCTGCTGCTGCGAGCAGCGCGGTCAGGGCCGCGGTTCGAGCGGCCGGTCGTGAGCTGGTGTGCATGGCCTTGCTCCTTCGGTCTCGAGCGACTCCCCCGTCGGTCCAGACGCGATCAGCATCCTCCTGATCGCGAGCGGGCGCGCATCACGGTTCGGTCACGGGCGACGTCTGCTCCGCCGATCGGCGGAGGCGGCCGACGCGCGGGCCCGCCTACGCTGGAGCGCATGTCCGTCAGACAGGCGCCCGACGCGCGCTCGCTGCGCACCGACACGCTCACCGCGGCGCTGCTGGCGCTCTTCGGCTGCGTGATGGTGGCGCTCAGCGCGCTGACGGGCATGCAGTTCACCGACATGCCGATCTGGCAGCCGATGCTCTTCGCCGTGCTCCTCGCCGCGCCGCTCGTGCTGCGCCGCGTGCACCCCGTCCCGGTCGCGATCGTGCAGACGATCGTCTACATCGTGGCCGGCGAGCTCGGCGCGATCGAGCTGTACGTCTCGCAGGTCAACCTCTTCATGGCCTTCTACTCGATCGGCGCCTGGGATGCCGACCGCCGCCGAGCGCATTGGACCCGGCTCATCATCGTCATCGCGATGGCCGTGTGGCTCGCGACCTCGGCGATCCGGGGCTTCCTCGATCCGGAGACGGGCGAGCGCGGCGTCTCGGCCTTCTTCGCGTTCCTGCTCATCCAGATCGTCGTCAATGCTGCGTACTTCGGCGGCGCCTGGGTGTTCGGCAACCGCGCGTGGCGCAGCGCGATCGAGCAGGAGGAGCTCGCCGCCGCCCACGCCGAGATCCAGGCGCAGCAGGTGCAGCTCGCCGACCAGGCGGTCTCGCTCGAGCGGCTGCGCATCGCGCGCGAGCTGCACGACGTCGTCGCGCACCACGTGTCGGCGATGGGTGTGCAGGCGGGCGCCGCGCGACGCGTGCTCGACCGCGACCCGGTGAAGGCGTCGGATGCGCTCCGGCACGTCGAGCAATCGGCGCGCGACGCGATCGGCGAGCTGCGCTCGCTCGTCGTGACGCTCCGCTCGGAGGACGACGGCGCATCCGCCGCTCCCGACATCGGCGCCCTGCCCGACCTCGTCGAGGCTGCGCAGGAGAGCGGTCAGCGCGTGGAGCTGCAGACGATCGCCGAGCCGCGAGCCGTGTCGCCGATGGTGGGCCTCACCGCCTTCCGGATCGTGCAGGAGGCGCTCACGAACTCGCGCAAGCACGCGGGGCCCGTCGCGAAGGTCGACGTGCGCGTGCGCTACCTCGCCGACGAGGTCGAGGTGGAGGTCACCGACGACGGTCGCGGCGGCGGCTCGGGCACGCACGGCGCGGGCGCTGGGCTCATGGGCATGCGCGAGCGCGTGGCTGCGCTGGGCGGTTCGCTCGAGGTGGGTCCGCGGTCGCGCGGCGGGTGGCTCGTGCGTGCACGCATCCCGAGCCCGGGGCCCGCCGGCACGCGTGCGCCCGACGCGGCGCCCGCATCCGCCGAACCGGCTCCCGCATCCGCCGACGCGTCGCCCGCCGCCGCGAGTTGAGGGTCTGCGTTCGACCGGTCAGCGGCAGCGCGTGTAGGCGGCCGTCGCCTCGCTGAGGGTGGGAAGGCCGCCGATGAGGACGATCTCATCGGCACCCGACGCGAGCAGCGCGCTGCGCGACACGGTCGGCAGGCACTCGCGGCGAGCGAGCAGCAGCGGCGCGCGCTCGGCGCCCGCGGCGGCCGCTCCGGCGAGCGCGTCGGGGAAGTCGGTGCCGCTCGCGATGTGGACGGAGCCGACCGTGCCGAAGGCGGCCGCGAGCTGCGCCGCGGTGGCGAAGCGGTCGGCGCCGGAGAAGCGCTGCACGGTGGGGATGGCTGCGGCGAGACCGCTATGGACGCCCGTGGAGACCGAGCTGGCGTCGCCGACGACCCCGGCCCATCCGACCCCGAGCCCCTGCATGGTCGTGAGCGTCGCCGCGTCGGGCGCGGCCGCGCCGCCGTCGACGAGCAGCACCGGTCCGTCGCGGAGCGCGGCGGCCGGCCCGGCGGCCAAGGCGTCGGGGAACTTGAGCCCGGTCGCGATGAATGCGGAGCCCGCGCCCGTCTCACGGAAGGCGTGCTCGGCGATGAGCCGGCTGGTCTCGAAGCGGTCGCTGCCACCGAGCCGCACGACGGTGCGCGTGGCGCTCAGCGCACGCACCGCGGCCTCGACCTCGGCCGACACCGACGGCTCGCCGCCGACGATCACGACCTCACCGGGAGCCAACCGCCTGATCTCGTCGAGCACTGCCTGCGACGGGGTGCCGCGCGGCGTCAGCAGCACCGGCCCGCCCTCGTGGGCCGCGGCCGGTCCGGCGGCGAGCCCGTCGGGGAAGTTCTCGCCGCTCGCGAGATAGACGACCGGCGCACCGATCGGGAACGAGCGCTGCGACACCGCGATGGCCGTCTCGTAGCGGTCGGCGCCCGCGATGCGCTCGGCGCTCGGCAGCGGCTCGGTCGGGTCGCCGAACCAGTCGGTCCAGACGCGCCACGTGTTGCGGTTGCCGTAGCTGGAGCAGTCATCGCCTGTGCCGTAGAGGTTCGCGAGCGCCGCGGCGTTCGGCTGGTACGGCGTGTAGTTGTAGAGACCCGCGGTCGCGAGGTTGCGGATGAGCACAGGGCCCGAGCCGCATTCCGGCTTCAGATTCTCGGGGTAGTAGAGCACCTGGTTCACCCGGCCGACCTGGTGGCGGTAGTTCTGCGGCAGCGCGGCGTAGCGGTTGAACTGCCTGGCAGCGAAGTACACCTGGTAGTAGAAGCCGCCGAACTCGGAGTTGCACGGCGAGGTGTCAGGGCACCCGAAACCGGTCGCCTTCGCGTAGCGCGTCGCGTTGGGGGCCCGGTGGGTCACGAGGGACTGCTCCTTCTCGAGCAGCACGAGCAGGAAGCGCTGCGAGATGTCGCAGGCGGCGCCGACGCGCGCGATGATGCTCGCCGCCGACTCGCGAGTCGTCGCCGACAACGCGCTGCAGTACGCGTCACCCGGGATCGCCACCGTGCTCTGGCTGTACGTGTCGAGGCACGTGTACCCCGCGTTGCAGCCGGGGTGCTTGGCATCGATGAACGCCTGCACTTGCGCGGCGGTCATCGCGCCGCCGTCGTAGAACTGCTCGTCCGAGACGAGGTAACCGGCGTCGAAGTCGGCCGCGACGGCAGCGGACGCCTGGCCGGCCATACCCGCGGGCGGGGTGACGGAGAGCACGGAGCCGAGGAGCGCGGCCAGCACCACGGTGACGATGAGGCGGGGGCGCAAGCGCATCGGATCGACCATTCGGCGGGGACGGGCATCGCGATCAGGATAAGCGCGGTAGAGCGTTGCGCGACAGGAAAACTTCTTCAACGCTCAAGACGGCTCCTGTCGCCGACGTCGCCAGCGCCGACCGCGCCGCTACCGTTGATGCCGTGACGCGCATCCTGCTGGTGGACGACCAGGCGCTCGTGCGCGCCGGCTTCGAGACGATCCTCTCGAGCGAGCCCGGCTTCGAGGTCGTCGGCCAGGCACGGGACGGCGCCGAGGGCGTGCGCCTCGCCGAGGAGCTGCGGCCCGACGTCATCTGCATGGACGTGCAGATGCCCGTCATGGACGGGCTCGAGGCGACGCGCGCGATCTGCGGCAGCGCATCGCACGCATCCGTGCTGATGCTCACGACCTTCGACCGCGACGACTTCCTCTTCGAGGCGCTCTCGGCGGGCGCGTCGGGGTTCCTGCTGAAGACCGCGGAGCCCGAGCAGCTCATCGACGCCGTGCACGCGCTCGCCCGCGGCGACGCGCTGCTCTCGCCCGAGGTGACGCGCCGCGTGATCGAGCGGTTCGCGGCGACGCCTGGATCGGCGGATGCGGCCGTCACCACGGGCGAGCTGCTCGCGGCCGCACCGACGAATCCCGCGCTCGGGGGGCTCACCGACCGCGAGCGCGAGACGCTGCTGCTGCTCGCCCGCGGGCGGTCGAACGCCGAGATCGCGAAGGAGCTGTTCGTCGGCGAGGCGACCGTGAAGACGCACGTGTCCAACGTGCTGCTGAAGCTCGGGATCCGCGACCGCATCCATGCCGTCATCTGGGCGTACGAGCACGGCGTGGTCGCGCCGCGTGGCTGAGGTTCGCGAGCAGGGCGAGGCTGCGCCGCGCAGCCTGGCGCTCGCGATCGTCTGGTTCGTGCTCGCGGGCGTCGGGCTCGTGGGCACGTGGTGGTTCAACGTCGCGTTCGTGCTCGACTCGGGCGGCGCGAACTACTTCGGGGCGTGGTTCGCGAACGCCGCGACCGCATCGGCGTCGATCGACCTGCTCGTGGTGGCGGTCGCGGCGGCGATCTTCATGATCGTCGAGGGCACGCGGCTCGGCTGGGCGAAGTGGGTGTGGGTGCTCGTGGCGCTCAGCGCGGTGACCGCGATCGCGTGCACGTTCCCGCTCTTCCTGGGGATGCGCGAGGTGGCGCTGCGGCGGCGGGCGGGCCAGAAGACGGTCGAGTAGCGCGCCCCGGAGGCAACCCGTCGAAGGCCTTGACACTCCGCGCTGACAGGCGCAACATGTAGGCAGTTGCTTACATAAGGAAGTGCCGACGTGCCGATCGCGACCGACCCGCTCAGCCGCATCTTCTTCGCGCTCGCCGACCCGACCCGCCGCGCGATGCTCGAGCGGCTCGCGAGCGGCCCCGCGACGGTCGGCGAACTGGCCGAGCCGTTCGCGATGAGCCGGCCCGCCGTCTCGCAGCACCTCGGCGTGCTCGAGCAGGCCGGCCTCATCGAGCGCACGCGGCAGGGGCAGTGGCGCAGCTGCGCACTGCGACCCGAGGGGCTCGACGACGCGGAGGCATGGGTCCAGCAGCACCGCGCCGCGTGGCAGTCGCGCTTCGACCGGCTCGACGAGACCCTCGCGGCGCTCGTGGGCGATCAGAGCGGCGCGAGAGCCGCACACCGCCGCCGAGCCGGCGCATCCGTCGGCGACACGAACGATCAGGCCGACAGAGACGTCGGCGAACCGAAGGAGCAGTGATGACGACGAAGGAGTTCACGATCACGCGCACGTTCGACGCGCCCCGCGAGGCGGTGTGGCGGGCGTGGACCGACCCGGCGCTCGCCGCGCAGTGGTTGCACCCGCACGACGTGGTCACGCCGCCCGAGTCGGTGCGCATCGACCCGCGGGTCGGCGGGCGCTACGAGTACCTGATGATCGCGCCGGACGGCAGCGAGTACCCGACCGGCGGCGAGTACCTCGAGGTGCGCGAGCCCGAGCGGCTGCGGTTCTCGTGGGCCGATCCGGGCGACTCGGTCGACGACGCGATGCTCATCACCATCGATCTGCGCGAGGCGCCGGACGCGCGGTGCGAGATGACGTTCCACATCGCCGGCATCGACGATGACCGCGCCACGCACGACGGCATCCACCAGGGCTGGACCGAGGCCTTCGAGGAGCTCGACGACGCGCTCGAGGCGGCGCGGCGATGAGCGTCATCGTCGAGCAGATCGTCTCGGCCGACGGCTTCGCCGCCGAGCCCGACGGCGGCATGCGCTTCATGGAGGCGACGATGCCCGATCGCGTCGTCGACGACGCCCGTCAGCTCGCGATGCTCGAGTCGGTCGACGCGATCCTGCTCGGGCGCCGCACCTACGAGATGTTCGCCGGCTACTGGCCGACCGCCGACCCCGCCGTCGAGGCCGTCGCCGAGCCCATCGCGCGGCTGCCGAAGCTCGTCGTCTCCTCCACGCTCGAGCGCGCGCCGTGGGGCGACGGCGAGATCGAGGTCGTGCGCCCCGAGCCGACGGCGACGGATGCGGTGCGCGCGCTGCGCGACCGGTTCCCGTCGATGATCGTGTGGGGGTCGCTGTCGCTCGCCAACGCGCTGCTCGGAGCGGGCCTCGTCGACCGGCTGCGGCTGCGGACGACACCGGCGCTCATCGGCGACGGGCTGCGGTTCACGCCGCCCTCGCTCGGCCTGCGGATGCTGCGGCTCGAGTCGTCGACGGCGATGCCGAGCGGGCACGTGGTGACCGAGTACGCGCTGGAAGGGAGCCGGCGATGAGCGCGGCCGCCCTGCCCGACACCGAGCCGCAGGTCGCGGCAGGCAAGGTGCTCTGGCACTTCTCGATGTCGCTCGACGGCTTCGTCGCGGGGCCCGGGCACGCGATGGACTGGATGACCGGCTTCACCGGGCGCGAGGGGATCATCGACGAGTACACGTCCACGACGGGCGCAGTGCTCGGCGGGCGCACCGGATGGGACCTCTATCCCGACCCAACGGCGACCTACGGCGGCGCGTGGCAGGGCCCGATCTTCGTGCTGACCCATCACCCCGACGACGCGGCGCCGGCCGAGGGCGTGACGTTCCTCAGCTGCGACGTCGCCGAGGCCGTGCGCATCGCGCTCGAGGCTGCGGCCGGCAAGAACGTCGAGGTGCTCTCCCCCTCGATCGGCCGCCAGCTGCTCGAGCTCGGGCTCATCGACGAGATCGACCTGCACATCGCGCCGGTGCTGCTGGGCGACGGCATCCGCCTCTACGACCACCCCGGCGGCCCTCGCATCCCGCTCGCGCTGCAGAACGGCGACGAGCCGTTCGTCGAGGTGAACCTGCGCTACCGACCGGTCGCGGCGCATCCGGTCACCGGGTCGATCTCGCAGGGCATGATGGAGGCGTGAGCGCCGAAGACGACAGTCCCCGGAGCGGACGCATCTGCGTCGTGGGCTCTGCCAACGCCGACCTGGTGGTGCGCACGCGCGTGCTGCCGAAGCCGGGCGAGACCGTCGCGGGCGGCGAGCTGCAGCTGCTGCCCGGCGGCAAGTCGGCCAACCAGGCGGCGGCGGCCGGCCGCCTCGGCGGGCGCGTGACGCTCGTCGGCGCGGTCGGCGACGACGCCTACGGGCGGATGCTGATCGACAGCCTCGAGGCGAGCGGTGTCGACGTCGCGGGCCTCGCGGTCCGCGACGACGCCACGACCGGCACCGCGATGATCGCCGTCGACGAGCGCGGCGAGAACTTCATCATCGTCTCGAGCGCCGCGAACGGGCTCGTCGACGAGGCAGCGGTCGACGCGCGAGCCGACGCGATCGCCGATGCCGACGTGCTCGGTCTCTCGTTCGAGATCCCGATGGGCGCGATCATCCGGGCGAGCGAGATCGCACGGGCGAACGGCACGACCGTCGTGCTCAACCCGTCGCCGTTCGCGCTCCCGCCCGTCGAGCTGCTCGCGAACGTCGACATCCTCGTGCTCAACGAGCACGAGCTCGGGCAGCTGTCGGGCCTCGACCCCGATGCGCCGCTCGAGGCGCACGCGCCGGCGCTCGCCGCGCTCGGCGTCGGGCGCGCGGTCGTCACGCTCGGCGCGAACGGCGCGGCGCTGCTGGTCGCCGAGACGACGGCAGACGCAGCCGCCGTGACGCTCGTCGATGCACCGCGCGTCGAGGCCGTCGATACGACCGGTTGCGGGGATGCGTTCACGGGCGCGCTGCTGCTCGGCCTGTCGGCGGGCGACGACCTGCTCGCGAGCACCCGCACGGCGTGCGCCGTCGGCGCGATCGCCGCGACCGCGGTCGGTGCGCAGTCCTCCTACCCGTTCGCCGACGAGCTCGAGGCGTTCCTGCGCGAGCGCGGCGGAGCGCCGACCGCCTGACGCGGTAGCGCTACGCCGCCACCGCACCGGGTCGAGGCCGCCGCACGAGCTCGAGCCGCAGCAGCGGCAGCAGGTGCTTCGGCCAGACGACGATCGCCGTCGCGTCACCCAGCCCCACACCGAGGCCGAGCACGTGCTCGTCGGGGATCTCGACGCATCCGACCACCGCGCCGTCGACCATGACGGTTGCCTCCACCGCATCGCCGGCAGCGGGCGGGTCGACGAAGCTGTCGGGGTCCTGCATCGTCGGGTACCGCTGCTCCCGGAAGGTGTTGCCGATCACGTTGCGCATATGGAGCGCGAGCGCATCGGCGATCGACTGCCCGTCGCGCAGCACGACCGTCTGCACCGCCTCGTACGCGGTCGGGAACCGCATCCACGGCAGCCAGTCGGCGAGGCTGGGCGGCAGCAGCGGTGACGGGTTCGCGATCGCCGCCTCGACATCCGGCGGCAGCTCGACGTGGTTCACGGGATCGTCGAGGTCGTCGGGATTCCAGAAGATCGCGTAGATGATCGCCGCGGACTCCAGCCGATCACCAGAGGAAATCGTGTTGACACCGATCTCGCGGATGCTCGGCTGCGCCACGAGCGTCGCGAGCAGCACCGGGAAGTCCGCGCCGACGGAGTCGAGCGTGGGCGGCTCGAACTCCCGGTCATCGTGCTCGGCGAACTCCATGCCTCATCCTCTCAACGGCGCCTGTGGTCGCGGCCTGTGCGACCACAGGCGACGTCGAGATCTCCAGGCGGGCGGCGAGGGCGAGCGCGTCGTGCGGGGCATGGCCGTTGATGTCGTTGTCGAAGTAGGCGTAGACGTCGCGCGGGACGCCGTCGGGTGCGGATGCGCCGCTCGTCCAGCCGCGGATGCGGTCGGCCCACGCGTCGAGCTCGTCGGGCGTGTAGCCGCTCGCGTAGAGCTCGCGCGAGCCGTGCAGCCGGACGTAGACGAAGGCGGCGGTCACCTGACCGAACGCGGGCCAGCGGCCGGCGGTGTCGGCGACCGTGAGCGCGACGCCGTGCTGCCGCAGGAGCTCGGCGGCTGCGGGATCGTCGAAGCTCTCGGCGCGCGGCTCGAGCGCATGGCGCAGCGGCGCATCCGGGACGTCCTCGAGCCACGTGCGTCCCGCCATCCGCTCGTCGTGCCCGCGCGCGAGCGCGAGCGCCTCTCCGGTCGAGCGCGGCAGCGCGGAGAGGAAGCGATCGAGCACGTCGGGCTCGAACTCCTGCCGCTCGGGCAGCTGCCACAGGAAGGGCCCGAGCTTCGGCCCGAGCGCGAGCACGCCCGAGGCGAGGAAGTTCGCCATCGCGACCTCGACGCCCTGCAGCCGCAGCATGTGCGTGATGTAGCGGGACCCCTTCACCGCGAACACGAAGTCGTCGGGCACCGCGTCGCGCCAGCGCTCGTAACTGCCCGGCCGCTGCAGCGAGTAGAAGGAGCCGTTGAGCTCGACCGTCGACATGCGCTCGCCGACGAACTCGAGCTCGCGCCGCTGCACGAGGCCCTTCGGGTAGAAGTCGCCGCGCCAGTCCTTGTAGCGCCAGCCCGAGATGCCGACGCGGGCGCGCCCGCGCGGGCGCTCGTCGGGGGCCTCCATGCGGCAACCTTCGCATCGCACCCGGCCGCCCGCACCCATCCGCCGTTCAGGTGGGTAGCGCGCCCGCTCCCCCGCACGGCGGAGGACGAAGTCCAGCCACCAGGGGGAGGACGGGCGGCGGATGCGCGAATAGCGTGCAAGCATGCTTTCGATCCGATCCATCTCCCGCTCGTTCAACGGGCACCAGGCGCTCAAGGACGTCACCTTCGACGTGCACGACGGCCTGATGACCGGCTTCGTCGGCGCGAACGGCGCCGGCAAGACCACCGCGATGCGCATCATCCTCGGTGTGCTGACGCCCGACTCCGGCTCGGTCGAGGTCGACGGCCGCCCCGTCACCGCGAACGACCGCGCGCAGTTCGGCTACATGCCCGAGGAGCGCGGCCTCTACCCCAAGATGAAGGTGCTCGAGCAGCTCGTCTACCTCGGCCGCCTGCACGGCATGACGGGCGCCGCCGCCGCGAAGCGGGCCGACGCGCTCCTCGAGCAGCTCGGGCTCGGCGATCGGCAGGACGACACGCTCGAGTCGCTCAGCCTCGGCAACCAGCAGCGCGCACAGATCGCCGCCGCCCTCGTGCACGAGCCCACCGCGCTCGTGCTCGACGAGCCGTTCTCGGGCCTCGACCCGATGGCGGTCGAGACGACGCTCGGCGTGCTGCGCGACGTCGCTCGCGCCGGCGCCCCCGTGCTCTTCTCGAGCCACCAGCTCGACGTCGTCGAGCGCCTGTGCGACTCGCTCGTCATCCTCGCCCACGGCGAGGTGCGCGCCGCCGGCACGCGCGAGCAGATCCGCGCCGCCCACGCCCGGCCCGAGTGGATCCTCGAGACCGACGACGCCGGCTTCGTGCGCGGGATCCGCGGCATCGAGGTGCTCGAGTTCGACGGCGGCCACGTGCGCTTCACCGCACCGAGCGAGGCCGACGCCGACCGCGTGCTCCGCGAGGCCATCGAGCGCGGCTTCGTCCGCAGCTTCTCCCCCGCCATCCGCCCGCTGACCGAGATCTTCCAGGAGGTCGTCCGATGAGCACCCTCACCGCATCCACCCGCAGCACGGGCGTCGACAACGACCGCGGACGCACCGCGTTCTGGCAGGCGACGGGCATCGTCGCGCAGCGCGAGATCATGACGAAGCTGCGCTCCAAGAGCTACATCATCTCGACGGTCATCCTGCTCGCCCTCGTCTTCGCGGGCGTGCTGTTCTCGGCGGTCGGCCCGCAGATGTTCGACGAGGACACGACGGTCGCGACCACCGGTGGCGTCGCCGCGAGCCTGCAGTCGATCGACGGCCTCGCGGTCGAGTCGCTCAGCAGCGCGGATGCGGTGCGGCAGGCCGTGCTCGACGGCTCGGTCGACGCCGGGGTCGTCCCGGGCGACGGCCCGTCGGGGCTGCTCGTGCTCGCCGACCGCGAGGCGCCCACGTCGCTCATGCAGATGCTCAGCATCTCGCCGGAGCTGCAGCTGCTCGACCCGAACGCCCCCGACCCGCTGCTCACCTACTTCATCGGCATCGCCTTCGGCATCGTCTTCTTCATGTCGGCGATGACGTTCGGCCAGACGATCGCGCAGTCGGTCGTCGAGGAGAAGCAGTCGCGCATCGTCGAGATCATGCTCGCGACCGTCTCGGCCCGGGCGATCCTGGCCGGCAAGGTGATCGGCAACTCGGCGCTCGCGTTCGCGCAGATCGTGCTCATCGCGGCTGTCGTGCTGCTGGGCGGCGCGATCACGGGCTCGCAGCTGCTGCTCGACGGGCTCGGCATGCCGATCGTCTGGTTCGTGGTGCTCTTCACGATCGGGTTCATCATGCTCGCGGCGCTCTACGCGGCGGCCGCCGCGCTCGTCTCGCGCTCCGAGGACCTCGCGACCGCGACGAGCCCGCTGATGATGGTCGTGATGATCCCCTACATCCTGGTGATCCTCTTCAACAACAACCCGCTCGCGCTGCAGATCATGTCGTACGTGCCGTTCTCGGCGCCGGTGGCCGTGCCCATGCGCGTCTACCTCGGCACGATGGAGTGGTGGGAGCCGTACCTCTCGCTCGCGATCCTCATCGCCTTCACGGTGCTCGTGATCGGCTTCGCGGCGCGCGTCTACGAGCGCTCGCTGCTGAAGACCGGCGCGATGGTGAAGTGGCGGCACGCGCTCAAGGCGTAGCCCGCCGCATCCGCCGCACGCGACGGCCCGTTCCGAGGCATCGGGGCGGGCCGTCGTCGTTCGCGCGCTCGCACGCGATGCCCGGCCATGATCGGAGACACTGGTGGCCTGGAGACGGAGGTACCGGTGATGGATCGCGCGGAGGGGCACGGGCGCAGCAGCAGGGTCCACGCCGAGGAAGGGCGCGCCCGGGAGGGTGCCTTCACCCTCGACGTCGAGCGGATCCAGTTCTCCCCCTACTTCTCGCGTCTCTCCGCGGTCACGCAGGTCGTGTCGCCGACGCTCTCGGGCGCGCAGGTCCACAACCGGCTGACGCACAGCCTGAAGGTGGGCGCGATCGCACGCGCCATAGCGCACCGGCTGACCGACTCCGCCGCCGGCGGCGCGCGGCGCGCCGCGTGCGATCCGATCGTGGTCGAAGCGGCCGCGCTCGCCCACGACTTGGGGCATCCGCCGTTCGGCCACCTGGGGGAAGCGGTGCTCGACCGCATCGCTCGCGTGGAGCTGGGCCTGCCGGACGGCTTCGAGGGCAACGCGCAGACGTATCGCATCCTGACAGCCCTCGATGTGATCGAGTCGGCGCCCACCGGGCTCAACCTCACCGCCGCCGTGCGTACCGCGGCGGCGAAGTATCCCTGGGCGGCCTCCGTTGCGCGCGCCGAGGTCGACCGGCACGGTGCCCCTCGCGGCATCCGGCAGCGCCCCGAGGGCGGCTACACCGTCTCGAAGTACTCCGCGTATGCGATCGACGCCGCCGACCTGGCCGAGGCGCGAGCACAGTGCTCGGCGCATCCGCTCCGCCAGTCCGTCGAGGGCGCCATCATGGACATCGCCGACGACATCGCCTACTCGGTCCACGACGTCGAGGACTTCTACCGGGCCGGCATCCTCGACCACGCGTCGATCGCGGCGGAGTTCCGTGGATGGCTATCGAGGCCGGCCTGGAGCTCCGAGGACCTCCGGGACGTCGTCGACTCCGCCGAGCACGGCGCCGCGCTCGAGCGGCTGCGGCGCAAGATGCGCCGCGACGACGACTGGGTCGCGGACGACGACGCGTTCCGCATGGCCGTCGTCACCGTCGACGCCCAGCTGATCGACGAGCTCCTGTCGCGGCCCTACGACGGGTCGCTCACCGCGGAGCGCGCGCTGTCGTCGTTCAGCGACCGCTGGATCCGCACGCTGCAGCACGCCGTGGTGCCGACCGAGCCGGCCTCGCCGAGGTCGGGGCCGGTGACGCTCTCCCCCACCGCCTGGCACATCGTCGAGGTGCTGAAGTTCGTGCACAAGAACTTCGTGCTCAGCCGGCCCGACCTGGCGATCCACCAGCGCGGGCTCAGCCGCATCCTTACCCGCACGGTGCGGGAGCTCGACGCGTGGCTCGACGACGAGCAGGACCGCCTCAGGGTGCCGCGGCGCCTGCGCGAGCTCATCGCGCTCGCACATGCCGGGTACGCGGCGCTCGAGGCACCGCCGGCTCCGGACGAGCTGGCTCGCCTCGCGCGCGGTCGGGGCATCATGGACTACGTCGCCACGCTCAACGACACCCAGGCGTTCGCGCTCTCGGAGGCCATCTCCGGCAGGGCCGACGGGCTGTGGGCGATCGGCCAGCAGCTCTAGCTGCCCGCCCGCGGAACCCCCGCTCCTGCGGGAGTGGGGGCCGAGCCCTACCCCACCTCCCGCGCCTGCTCGTCGAGCGTCAGCGTCCGAGTGGGGGCCAACTCCCACGCAGACCCTCGACTCGTCAGCTCGTGTCAGGAAGGGGTTGCGGGGCGCTGGGTTCTGTGGTTCATTAGTCGAGTAATGAACCAACGGAGTGACCGCTCGGTGCGACGCCACCGAGCGGGCCACCCCCGGATGTGCGCACATCCGACCCCCATCGACCAAGGGAAGCAGCATGCTCGACGACAGCAAGCCGCTGTTCGTAGCAGTGGCAGAGCAGATCGAGGACGGGATCCTCGACGGCACCTACGCCGAGGACGATCCCGTGCCCTCGACGAACGAGCTCGCAGCCTTCCTCCGCATCAACCCCGCGACCGCCGGCAAGGGCTTCGGCCTGCTGGTCGACGCGGGCGTGCTCATCAAGAGGAGAGGGATCGGCATGTTCGTCGCCCCAGGCGCCCGAGAGGCGCTCCGACAGCGCCGGAAGCTCGCGTTCCAAGACCAGTTCATCGCACCCCTGCTCCGCGAGGCAGCACAGCTCGGCATCTCGCCCGAGGACCTCGCGGACATGATCACGAAGGAAGCCGTCCGATGACCGCCATCATCACCCAGCAGCTCGCCAAGCACTACCCGGAGGTGCGCGCCCTCGACTGCGTGTCGATCGCGCTCGAGGAGCACCGCATCCACGGCCTGCTCGGCCGCAACGGCGCGGGCAAGACCACGCTCATGCAGCTCCTCACCGGCCAGGTCTTCGCGACCGACGGCACGATGGAGGTGCTCGGCGCGAGCCCGGTCGAGAACGCCGAGGTGCTCTCGCAGACCTGCTTCATCCAGGAGAGCCAGAAGTACCCCGACACGTTCCGCGCGATCGACGTGCTGCGGATCGCGGCCGGCGCCTACCCGCACTGGGACCAGGCGTTCGCCGACCAGCTCGTGGACGAGTTCAAGCTGCCGGTCAAGCGCATGATCAAGAAGCTCTCGCGCGGGCAGCTCTCGGCGATCGGCATCGTCATCGGGCTCGCCTCGCGAGCGCCGATCACGTTCTTCGACGAGCCCTACCTCGGCCTCGACGCGGTGGCGCGGCGGATGTTCTACGACCGCCTGCTCGCCGACTTCAGCGAGCACCCCCGCACGGTCGTGCTCTCGACGCATCACATCGACGAGGTCGCGAACCTGCTCGAGCACGTCATCATCCTCGACCAGGGCCGCGTGCTGCTCGACGCCGACACCGACGAGCTGCACCACGCGGCGTTCGCGGTCTCGGGACGGGCGAGCGAGGTGGATGCGTTCCTGGCGGGCCGCGAGGTGCTCGAGCGCACCGTGCTCGGCACGCTCGCGACCGCGACCTTCACCGCCCGCGACGGCGACGAGCGCGCCGCCCGCGAGGCGGGGCTCGACGTGAGCCAGGTCTCCCTGCAGGCGCTGTTCGTGCACCTGACCACCGCCAGCGCGGCCGCCGCCGAGGCGACCGCGACCGTCACCGCGACCGACGTCGCGAAGCACTGAGAGGAGTCGTCATGCGCATCCGCAACGTCGTCCAGCTCCACACCGTCAACAGGCTGCAGGCCTTCGGCTGGCCGCTCATCATCATGGCGCTGTCGCTCACGATCGTGCTCATCATCGGCGCGCTCGTGCTCAACGTCGCCGGCTCGATGGGCGAGGCCGACCTCGCCGACGCCCGCGAGGGCATGAGCACCGGCATGATGTTCAACGGCGCGATCTTCGCGCTGCTCGGGCCGCTCATCGGCTTCGGCTTCACCGCGATGGGGCAGTACTTCCCCCTCGCGCTCGGCCTCGGCCTGACGCGCCGCGAGTTCGCCGCCGGCACCGCGCTCGTGTTCGTCGGCAACGCCGCGTTCTATGCGGGCATCATCACGATCGGCAAGGTCATCGAGGTCGCGACCGGCGGCTTCGGCCTCGGCATCCGCTTCTTCGACGTCGTCTACACCGGCATCGGCGAGTGGTGGCAGACGCTCATCCAGACGTTCCTGCTCATCCTCTCGGTGATGCTCGTCGGCGCGGCGATCACGACCGCGTTCCAGCGCTGGGGCCAGTCGTTCCTCTGGATCTTCTGGATCGCGCTCGCCGTCGTCGTGCTCGGTATCGTCGCCGGCTCGCTGCTGTCGGAGCCGTTCCGCGGCTTCGCGGGCAGCGTGATGGGGATGGGATGGGTGCCGTGGATGGGCGTGGTCGCCGCCCTGGGGGCCATCGGCGCCGGGCTGTGGCTCGTGCTCGTCCGGCGGGCGCAGGCCCGCTAGGCCGACTCGCCACGACGAAGGCCCGCCCCCATCGATCGGGGGCGGGCCTTCGTCGCACGCCGCTATGGCGCGGTGTCGCCCTCGTCGTCGGCGGCGACCGCCTCCTGGGGCTCACGCACCCCTCAGCGCTGCACGCCCGCGAGCCGGTCGAGGGCCTCCCGCCGCTCGGCCGCGTGGTCGAGGATGCGCGGCGTGTACCCGTGCGCGTACCCCTCCGCCGCCTTCCACGGCTCGTGCACCGCGGCGCCGGGGATGTGCGCGAGCTCGGGCACCCAGCGGCGCACGTAGTCGCCGTCGGGGTCGAACTTCTGGCCCTGCAGCACCGGGTTGAACACCCGGAAGTAGGGCGCCGCGTCGGTGCCCGTGCCGGCCGTCCACTGCCAGCCGTGGCTGTTCGAGGCGACGTCGCCGTCGGCGAGGTGCGCCTGGAAGTGGCGGGCGCCGTACGGCCACCACACGTGCAGGTCCTTGCAGAGGAAGCTCGCCGTCACCATCCGCACGCGGTTGTGCATCCAGCCCTCGGCGAGCAGCTGCCGCATGCCGGCGTCGACGAACGGGAAGCCCGTGCGTCCCTCGCACCACGCGTCGAACAGCTCGCCCGGCTCGTCGTAGGCGATGCCCCGCAGCTGCTGGACGAGGTCGCTCGAGGCGGATCGCGGGTGGTGCCAGAGCACGTCGGCGTAGAACTCGCGCCACGCGAGCTCGGTCTGGAAGCGCTTGAGCGAGCGCTGCGCCGCCCTCCCCCGCCGTGGCGCGACGCGGTCGAGGTCGGCGAGCAGCGTGCGCGGGTGCACGGCGCCGAGCTTGAGCGCGATCGAGAGCCGCGAGGTGCCGTCGAGATCGGGCCGGTCGCGGTGCTCGTCGTAGTCGTCGATCGGGCCGTCGAGGAACGCGGCCCATCGCTCGAGCGCGCCCTCCTCGCTCGCCCACGAGAGCTCTGCCGACGTGGCGGGCGGCTCGGGGAGCGGCTCGCTCTCGACACCGCGCGCCCAGCGGATGTCGGCAGGCAGCTCGGCGGGCGCCCGCCAGCCGTGCTCGAGCCACGCGCGCGCGAAGGGCGAGAAGACGCGGAACGGCGAGCCGTCGCCCTTCCGCACGCGACCCGGCGAGACGGCATAGGGCGAGCCGGTCGCGACGAGCGGCACGCCGAGCGCCGCCTCGACCAGGGCATCGCGCCGACGACCGCCGGGCGTCGACTCGCCCGACACGTGCACCGCATCCGCCCCGGTCTCGTCGACGAGCGCGGGGATGACCTGCTCGGGGCGCCCGGAGCGCACGACGAGCGCGCCGTCGGTCGCGGCGTGGAGGCCGGCGAGCGCCGTGCGGATCGCCGCAGTCCGCGCCGCCCCGGCGTCGTCGAAGGCGGGGTCGACGACGAAGACCGGCAGCACGTCGCCCGCGGCCGCCGCGGCGGCGAGTGCCGGCTGATCTCGCACCCGCAGGTCGCGGCGGAACCACACGATCTGGGTGCCCATGCGGGCAGGCTACTCCCGCCCGCCGGGCGCCCCCTGCGCGCTCAGCGCAGCGGCTCGGCCAGGTTCGCGGGCGGCATCCCGGGGTCGAGCGAGGGGTCGCTCGGGGTCAGCTCGCCGTCGTCCGACTCGCGCTCGGCGCGCAGCCGCTCTTCCTCGGCAGAGGCCGTGCCGGCTCCGCTCGCCTGACTCTCTCGCACCTCCGCCTGCCCCTGCGGCTCGTCCGCCTCACCCGCAGGCCACTCCGCGGCACCCAACGTGGCACCTTCGCCCGTCTGGCCGCCCATGTCGCTCGGGAGCACGGCTCCCGCACCCTCCGGCACCCGCACCTCGCCCGTCCGCACTGCGTCGGCTCCGCTCTGCTCGGTCCCGTCGGACATCTGCTCCTCCGATCGTCGCGCGGCACCCGCGGCGCCGCTGGTTCCGTGGAGCATCCTCGTCCCCCAACCTTGAACCGCACTGAACGTCGCGGCGCGATCGGATGCGCCGGCGGATGCGGTGGCCGCCCCGCGCTCCTGCGAGGATGGTCGGGTGCAGACGCTCCACGACGCGGATCGCCGCGGCTTCGCCTCCGACAACTACTCCGGCGTGCACCCCGAGGTGCTCGCCGCGATCGCGGCCGCGAACGGCGGCCACCAGACCGCCTACGGAGCGGACGACTACACCGCCCACCTGCAGTCGGTCGTGCGCTCGCACTTCGGCGAGCAGGCCGAGGCCTTCCCCGTCTTCAACGGCACGGGCGCGAACGTGCTCGCGCTCCAGTCGCTGCTGCCGCGCTGGGGCGCCGTGGTGTCGGCCAAGACGGCGCACATCAACGTCGACGAGGGCGGCGCGCCCGAGCGCGTCGGCGGCATGAAGCTGCTGACGGTGGCGACGCCCGACGGCAAGCTGACCCCCGAGCTCATCGACATCGAGGCGTGGGGCTACGGCGACGAGCACCGCGCGCAGCCGCTCGCGGTCTCGATCACGCAGTCGACCGAGCTCGGCACGCTCTACACGCCCGAGGAGATCCGCGCGATCGCCGACCACGCGCACGCGAAGGGCATGCTCCTGCACGTCGACGGCGCGCGGCTCTCGAACGCCGCGGTGTCGCTCGGGCAGCCGCTCCGGGCGTTCACGACCGACGCGGGCGTCGACATCCTCTCGCTCGGCGGCACGAAGAACGGCGCGATGGGCGCCGAGGCGGTCGTCGTGCTCTCGGAGCGCGCGGGCCACGGCCTCGTCTACCTCCGGAAGCTCAACATGCAGCTCGCGTCGAAGATGCGCTTCATCTCGGCGCAGCTCGTCGCGCTGTTCGAGGGCGACCTCTGGCACGAGAACGCGGCGCACGCCAACGCGATGGCCGCGCGGCTGCGCGCCGCCGTCGAGCAGCTGCCGGGCGTCTCGTTCGCCTACCCGACGCAGTCGAACGGCGTCTTCGCCCGACTTCCCGTGGGCGTCGCCGACCGCGTGCGCGAGGTCTTCTTCTTCTACGACTGGGATGCGCCGGCGGGCGAGGTGCGCTGGATGTGCACGTGGGACACGACCGAGGCCGACGTGGATGCGCTCGCCGCTGCCGTGCGCGAGGCCGTCGGCGCGTAGGCGCCCACCTGCCGCGACGCGACGGGGCCCCGACGGTACTCCGTCGGGGCCCCGGATCTCGCTGCGCCGCAGCGCTCGAGCGCTCGAGCCGGATCAGCGCTGGTGCTCGTCCTTCACGCGCTGCGTCGCGCCCTGCGCCTCGGACTTGACGTCGCCGGCAGCCGACTGCGCCTCGTCCTTCACATCGGCGGCCGCGGCCTGCGCTTCGCCCTTGATGTTCTCGCCGGCAGACTGCGCCGAGTCCTTGAGCGACTGCGCGGCCTGCTGCGCGGGCTCCTTGAGGTGCTCGCCGGCCTCCTTCGCGACGTCCTTCGCCTCGTCCATGAGCGGCTGCGCGGCATCCTTCACCTTGCTCGCAGCGTCCTTCTCGACGCTGCTCGCGGGGATGAGCGACGCGATGAGCGCGCCGACGCCGAAGGCGATGAGGCCGACGGCGAGCGGGTTGCCCTTCGCCTTCTCGACCGCGCGGTCGGCGCCGTGACGGACGCCGTCGCCGACGTTGCCGACCGCGCCCCGCACGGAGTCGCCCGCATGGCTCGCGGCCCCGCGCACGTCGTGGCCCACCTGGCCCACGGCGCCCGGGTCGTTGTCGTCCGAACCGAACAGTCGATCCTTCACGGCGTTCACCTTGCCCTTCACTCGTTCCGTCTCGCGCCCGACGATGCCGCTCGGCGAGACCTTCTCGGCCAGCGCATCGACGTCGCTGCTGACGTTCTCCCGCGTGCGATCGATGCGAGCGCGGATCTCTTCGGGTGTCTCACTCATCGGTGCTCCTCATTGGTGCTCAGTGCTTCGGGGATGTGCTTGACGGAGTCGACCGTCTCGGGCATGGGCTCGACCTGCTTGAGCGCCTTGCGGCCCATGGAGTAGAGGACCGCCGCGACGATCGCCCAGATGACGGCGACGACGACCGCGCCCCAGGCGACGTTGTCGAACAGGTAGCCCAGCGCCCAGGCGAGCGCGTAGGACAGGAAGAAGATGACGAGGCCGCCGGCGTACGCCGCGCCCCCGAGCATCCCCGCGCCCTTGCCGGCGTGCTTCGCCTGCTCGGTCGCCTCGGCCTTCGCGAGCGCGAGCTCGTCGCGCATGAGCGTCGAGAAGTCGCGCGTCAGGTCGCCGACGATGTCGCCGAGCGACTGCGTCGCCGCGCGCTCCTCAGCGGGCGTGTCCGCCGCGAGGACCGCGGGGTCCTCGGGCGAATGGCGCCCGGTCGTGCCTTCGAAGCCGGTCACAGTCCGGTCTCCCTCCGCGTGGTCGGGAACCCGTCACCGCTCGGCAGGTCGGGGTCGACGCCCGGCACATCCGAGACCGGACGCTCACCGAGCCAGGGCTCGTCGTCGACCGGGGTGGCCGGCGTGGTCTCGCCCGCTGCCGTCGCGGTCCACGCCGCGTCGGTGGCTCCGTAGGTCGCGGCGGTCCCAGCGGCGCCGGTCGTGCCCGCAGTGCCCGTGCCGTAGCTGCCGGTGGTGTCGTAGCCGCCCGTCGCGCCGTAGCCGGTCGGCGAGCCGTAGCCATCCGTCGTGCCGTAGTCGCCCGTGGCGCCGTGGGTGCCCGTGCTGCCGCTCGAGCGGCTCTGGCGCGCCTCGCGCTCCTTCTGGTCCTTCGCCTCCTCGCCGATGCCACGAGCGAGGCGACCGACCAGCAGGCCGGCGACGCCGGCGATCGCGATGAACGTGCCGGGTCGGCGGCGCGCGAACCGCTTGACCTCCTCGAGCAGGTCTGCCGGCTCGCGGTCCTCGAGCCAACCGGCCGCCGAGCTCGCGCGCTGCGCGACCTCGCCGATGAGCTGCGACGCCATGCCGCCCTGTGCGGGAGCGCTGCCGTCGGCCATGCCGCGGAGCTCGTCGCTGAACGTGCGCATGCCCTCGGCCGCGCGGCCCTGCTGGGTCTTGGCCTGGTCGCGCACCTCGTGCATGGTCTGGTCGAAGAGCTGGCGGGCCTGCTGCTTCGCCTCGCCGACGACCTGGCGCGCCTCGCCCTTCGCCGTGTCAGCGACATGGCGGCCGGCGTCCTTTGCCGAGCCCGCGACGTTCGCGGCCTGCTCCTTGGCGGAGCCTGCGACGTTCGCGGCCTCGTCCTTGGCCGTCTGCTTCGTGCCCTGCGACGAGTCGCTGCCCGACTGCCCGCCGATGGGCGGCGTCGCGGGCGTGATGAGGTGCTCCTGGGGCGCGGCGCTGCGCTGACCTGCGCCGGGGATGCCGGGCGCACCGGTCCCGGAGGTGGAGGCGACCGGCGGCGTGACGCCGCCCTGGTTCTGCGGCTCCTGGGGGTGATGCACTGTCATGATCCGTCCAATCGTGCGCGGGCGGAGGTGAACGCCTCCGCGTCGAGTGCTTCGTGTGTCAGCCACCATGTACCCCATTCCTGGGAACTTCAGGGGAGTGGGCGGAGAGTGGCATCCTGTCTGCATGGCGCAGCAGATCGGCACGCCGGGCGGCTCCGCGGAGCGTCCTGCCCTGTTCTTCAGCGGTGCGGCGGAGTTCCGCGAGTGGCTCGAGGCGCACCATGCGACGAGCACCGAGCTGTGGATGGGGCTCAATGCGAAGCATGTCGAACCGCGCGGTCTGACGTGGGCGGAGGCCGTGCCCGAGGCGCTCTGCTTCGGCTGGATCGACTCGCTCTCGCAGCGCATCGACGACGATGCGCGGCGCCAGCGGTGGACGCCGCGCAAGCCGTCGTCGAACTGGTCGGCGGTCAACGTGGCGCACGTCGAGCGACTCACCGCCGAGGGCAGGATGCGCCCAGCGGGCGTGGCCGCGTTCGAGGCTCGGCGCGACGACCGGACCGCCGTCTACGCGTATGAGAACCCGGATGACACGCTGCCGCCCGAGCTGCAGGCGCACCTCGACGCGTCGCCCGCAGCGCTCGCGTTCCTCGCGGAGGCGACCGCGACCTATCGTCGCGGCGCGATCGCATGGGTGCTCGGCGCGAAGCGCGACGCCACGATGCAGCAGCGCGCGCAGCAGCTCGCCGACGACTCCGCGGCGGGGCGGCTCATCCCGCCGCAGCGCTACGGCGCGACGCCGAAGTGGGTCGAGCGCGCGGCGGCTGCGGCCGCTCGCGCGACTGCGGGGCCCTAGCCCTCCAGGTAGCGCGCGAGGTTGGCGAGCGACGACCCGAGCCCCACCTCGTGGTCCTCCTGCGCGATGCCGGTCGGCACATCCGTCGCCGAGACCGACACGCGGGTGCCCGACTCGACCGGCTCGAGCTTCCACGTCATGAGCATGTCGCCGCGGAACCGCTGCTCGTCGGTCTCGAACGAGACGCGCTGCACCACGAGCCGGCCCGGGATGAGCTCGACGAACGTGACGGTCGTGGCGTCGGAGTCGTCGGTCGTCTTGGGATCGCTCGGCTCGGCGAAGCGCAGCACGGCGCGGAAGCCGCCGCCCTCGCGCGCGTCCATCTGCTCGATCGTGCCGGTCGCGCCCTCGGGCGGCAGCCACGCGGCGAGCGCGACCGGGTCGAGGAGCGCCTCGTAGACGCGCTGCGGCGCGACCCCGACGACCGTGCCGGCGCGATCCACGCGCGCGCCCTGCTCCGCCGGCTCGACCGCCGCGGCGCGACCGCTCGCGATCGCGCGCACGGCCGCGGCGAGGCCGAGCCCCAGGTCGTCGAACGACAGGGCGGATGGGCGGGGGGCGGATGCGCGCGGCGCCGCGCCGGCGTCGGTCTCGGCGCCGACGCCCGCGGTGCCGCTCGATCGCACCGCCGGCACGTGGACGAAGCCGCCGGGCACGTCGAGCCCCGCGACGAGGTAGGCGACGTGGTTGCACAGGAAGCGGCCCGCATCGGTGCTCGGGTGCGCGGGCAGGCCGACGGCGAGCATCGCGCCGGCGAGCGCCTCGGCGTCGAAGGCGGATGCGCGGCGCGCCGGGCCGTCCGGGTCGATCGGCGTGCCGCGCGGCTGGTCGCCGGCGTTGTCGGCGATGCGGGCGTCGTCCTCGTTGACGCCCCACCGCTCCGGCGTGATGGCGCTGCGGCCACCCGCCTCGCCGACCGCGAGCACGGCATCCGGTCGGTGCTCGGCCACGAGCGCGAGGAGCGCCGGACCGGCGGCGGCGAACGCCACGGGCAGCGTGCCGGTGACGAGCTCGACGCCCGGCTGCGGGTCGGCGGCCCACGCCGCCTCGAGCCGCCGCACCGCCTCGAGGCTCGCGTTCTCGCGGTCGCCGCCGAAGGGCTCGAACCCGGTCACCAGGATGCGCATGGCGCCCAGTCTGCCGCCGACCGCGGCCGAGCGCACCCGCGGCGCGGTCAGCGGGCGTCGAGCTCGAGCGGGGACGAGTCCGTCACGCGCAGACGCGCACGCGCCGATCGTCGACGCCGACGATGTCGCCGAGCTGCAGCTGCCGGCCGCGACGGCGGTCGACCTCGCCGTTGACGGTGACGTAGCCGTCGATGACGGCTTCCTTCACGTCTCCACCGGAGTCGAACAGCCCCGCGAACTTCAGGAACTGCCCGAGGCGGATGCTGTCGCCGCCGATCGAGACGTCGTCGATCGGAGGCTGTTGGGTCACGCGGGAATGCTAGCCGACCAGCGCGGGGTCAGCCCTGCTGGAACTCCACGACGACGGGCATGTGGTCGGAGAGCTCGGGTCGCGGCACGCGCACCTGTCGCGACAGCGGCAGCGGGTCGGCGGTCAGCACGTGGTCGATCTGCACCATGGGTCGCGACTGCGGGAAGGTCGCCCCGCGCGAGAGCGAGCGAGCCTCGGAGGCGCGCCGCGCCATCCCGGCCGGCATGTTGAGGTCGCCCATGAGCACGCGCGGGCCGGGGAGCTGGCGCAGCCAGCGAGCCGTGCGCCGCAGCTGTCGAGTGTTCACGCCCTGCAGGAACGTCAAGTGGGTGCACGCGATCGTCCAGACGCCGAGCGGCGTGCGGATCGTGGCGGCGACGACCGCGCGCGGCTCGTCGCGCACCCACAGGACGTCGCGGGTCTCGGGCAGCCGCACCGGCGCTCGGAAGCGCTCCGACGACGCGAGTCGGAGCACGTGCCAGCGCAGCACCGGGTAGCGCGAGATGAGGGCGATTCCGTAGCCGTCCCTCGTCGCGTCGAGGTCGTTCTCGGTCGCGGGGCGCCACGCGCGCGCCGGGTCGCCGATGATCGCGGGCACGAAGCGCGAGACCGCGCCGCCGACCGCGTCGGCCGCGATCTCGGTGAGGTCGAGCATGCCCGAGCGGGGCTGGCCCCGGTCGACCTCCTGCAGGGCGAGCACGTCGGCGTCGAGCGCCTCGATCGCGCGCGCGAACCGCACCGGATCGACCGAGCTGTCGGCCGGCGTCCTGCCGTGGAGGATGTTCCACGTCGCGAGCCGCATGCGCCCATCCTGCCCGCTCGCGCTGCGCGAGCCGCCGTTCCGCGGGTGCGCCACGCGGATGCGCCGGCACGGCAGGATGAGACGGTGACGATTGCAGGCCTCGACGTGGGCGGGACGAAGATCGCGGGGGTGGCGCTCGCCGATCGTGGCGACGGCGGCCCGGCGGGCGGCAGTGCGGTGGGCGGAGCGGCGCGCTGGAGCCTCGACGACGTGCTCGCGCGCACCCACCGCGCCCACCGCATCCACGGCCCCGAGTCGCTGCTCGATGCGCTCGAGGAGGCGGTGCGCGAGCTCGACGCGCAGCTCGCCGAGGCGGGGCACGAGCCGATCCGCGCGGTCGGGCTGGCGATCGCCGCGTGGCTGACGCGCGATCGCGAGGTGGTGACGTGGGCGGCGCACCTGGCGGTGCGCGACTTCGCGCTGCGCGCTGCGCTCGCCGACCGGCTCGGCATGCCCGTGACGATCGACAACGACGCGAACGGCTACCTCGTCGGCGAGGCGGCGATGGGGGCGGCGGCGGATGCGTCGTCGTCGATCCTCATCGCGCTCGGCACCGGCGTGGGCGGCGCGTACGTCGCCGACGGCCGGCCGCTGCTCGGGTCGCACGGGCTCGGCGGTGAGCTCGGGCACGTCACCGTCGACGAGCAGGGGCCCGTGTGCTCGTGCACGGCGCGCGGCTGCGTCGAGGCGTACGCGGGCGGCAACGCGCTCGCGCGCGACGCGGCCGGCGTGCCCGCGGCGGTGGCGCTCGCTCCCGACGGTCGCCCGACGGCGGTGCACCTCGAGCAGGCGGCACGGGCGGGCGACGCGGAGGCGATCGCGCTGCTCGACCGGGCCGCGTGGGCGGTCGCCGCGGGGCTGCGGCGCCTGCTGCCGGCGTTCGACCCCGAGGTCGTCGTGCTGGGCGGCCGGGTGATGCTCGAGTGCGCCGACCTGCTGCTGCCGGTCATCGAGCGCGAGCTCGGCGCGCATGCCCCGCTGCAGGGCGTGCCGCAGCCGCGCCGGCTCGAGCTCGCGCAGCTCGGCGGCCACGCGGCCGCGATCGGCGCGGCGGTGCTCGCCGCGCGTTGAGCGACGCTCGAGGGGCGCGCGCTGAGCGGCGCTCGCTCGACTTGCGGTACCGATCGGCCCCTCCAGGCGCCGCGGACCGGCCACTCGGTACCGCAAACGCCTGCAGCGCACGCGCTCGGGACACGAAGAGGCCCCTCCCGGCGAGCGGGAGGGGCCTCTTCGTACCTCGATCGCGGGGATGCGTCGGGATCAGCCCTGCGCGCGACGCGAGCCGCGGCGCGGCTCCGAGCCGCCGCCGGACTGCAGCGAGCCGCCGCCGGTCGACGACCATGCGACCGCCGAGCCGCCGCGCGGAGCGCCACTCTGGCCGCCGCGACCGCCGCGGGCCGGCTGACCCGAGCGAGCGCCGCCCTGGCCACCGCGACCGGCACCGGCCGGCTTGCCGTCCGGGCGACCCGAGCGGTCCTTGCGGGGGCGCTCGGCGCGCGCTGCGCCCGAGCCCGCGCCGTGCGCTGCCGAGCCGGCGACGCCGTCGCGGCTGCCGCGACCGCGGCCACGACCGCCACCGTTCGAGCGGCCGCCGCCACCCTGCTGCTGCTGGATCTCGTTGCCCGAGCCCGGGCCGCCGGGGACCGGCGCCACGTGCGGGGCGTAGGGGCCCACGAGGGTGTCGACGGCATCCGACGACGCCGTGACCATCTGGACGGGCGCCGAGATGCCGGCCTTGCGCAGCAGCGACATGGTGTCGCCGCGCTGCGACGGCATCATCACCGTGGCGACGTCGCCGGCCGAGCCCGCGCGCGCCGTGCGGCCCGAGCGGTGCAGGTAGGCCTTGTGCTCCATGGGCGGGTCGACGTGCACGACGAGCTGCACGTCGTCGACGTGCACGCCGCGCGCGGCGACATCGGTCGCGACGAGCACGCGGACGGTGCCCGAGGAGAACTCGGCGAGGTTGCGGTCGCGAGCGTTCTGCGACAGGTTGCCGTGCAGGTCGACGGCCGGGATGCCGGATGCGGTGAGGTGCTTCGCGAGCTTCTTCGCCTGGTGCTTGGTGCGGGTGAAGAGGATGCGACGGCCCTCGCCCGAGGCGAGGCGGCGCACGAGCAGGTTCTTGTCGGCGTCGGAGACCTCGAAGACGTGGTGCGTCATCGCGGCGACGGGCGAGTTCGCCTCGTCGACCGAGTGCATGACCTGATTCGTGAGGAAGCGGCGGACGAGCTTGTCCACGCCGTTGTCGAGCGTCGCCGAGAACAGCAGTCGCTGGCCGGAGCTCGGCGTCTTGTCGAGGATCTTCGTGACGACCGGCAGGAAGCCGAGGTCGGCCATGTGGTCGGCCTCGTCGATGACGGTCATCTCGATCGCCGAGAGGCTCGCGACGCCCTGGTTCATGAGGTCCTCGAGGCGGCCGGGGCACGCCACGATGATGTCGACGCCGTTGCGCAGCGCGGTCTCCTGCGGGCGCTGCGAGACGCCGCCGAAGATCGTGGTGACGGTGAGGCCGGCGGCCTTCGCGAGCGGCGCGATCTCGGTCGCGATCTGCGTGGCGAGCTCGCGCGTCGGCGCGAGCACGAGGCCGAGCGGCAGGCCCTTGCGGCGCGTGCCGCCGGCGAGCTCGCCCGAGAGGCGCGCGACGAGCGGGATGGAGAATGCGAGGGTCTTGCCGGAGCCGGTCTTGCCGCGGCCGAGCACGTCGCGGCCCGCGAGGGTGTCGGGCAGCGTGTCGGCCTGGATCGGGAACGGCGTCTCGCGGTCCATCGCCTTGAGGGCGGTGACGAGCTTGGCGGGAACGCCGAGCTCGGCGAACGTGGGAAGGGTCTTGTCAGTCAATGCGTGCTCTTTCGTTGAGCATGCGCTTGCATCCGGGCCCGGCGCGCAGCGTGGCTGTGCGGGGCGGAGGTGCAGTGGATGCGTCGGCGCAATTCGGCGAGCGCGGCGGTGGCCGCGATCGTTCGCCGTGGAAGTTCTTCGACGCCCTGCAGAGCGGGGCGGAGAGAGGAGCGTTCTACGACGCAGGTCAGCTGGCTCGGAAGCCCTGCTGGCACAGTGCCTCAACCCTAGCAGGCCGGTCTGACATCCCACCAGGACGATCGGGCAACCGGGTCGCGGATCCGATGGATGCGCGACACGGCCCACGGTCCTAGGCTCGCTTCGCAGAGCGGAAGGAGGCGACATGCGCCGCCGCGACATCGTCGGGCTCTCGTTGCTCCTGCCCGGGGTGCTGCCCGTCTCTGCGGCGCTGCTCGCGCTCGGCAACCGCATCTTCCCGACCGCGGACATCGCCCGCAGCAACGAGATGCACCATGCCGCCGTCTACTTCCTCGGGCCGCAGGGCGACTCCCCCGTCGAGCTCGGGGTGGTGCTCGGCTGGATCGCGCTCGGGGTCGTCGGCATCGCACTCATCGCCGTGGGCTACCGGCTCATCGCGACGGAGGTCGCCGACGCTCCGCCACTGCGGCCGGTCGACGCTCCCGGCGTCTGGCACTGGCTCGACGTGTAGGCGCCGATCGACCGGCATCGACGCACGTCGCCGCCTTGCACGTCGACCTGGGCGGCGCGCCAAGGCGCGCTCGTTAGTGTCCCCCACATGCCCAATCCCCTCAAGGACGACGCCCTCCTGCTCCTCACCCGCGGCTACGACGCGGGAGCCGAGATCTGGAAGCGCGCTCGGCCGGGGGCCAGGGCGGCACCCATGCGCGTGCTCGGCAAGGACGCGATGTTCGTGCGCGGCGCCGAGGGCGTGCGGCTCTTCTACGACGAGCAGAGCGTGCGCCGGCACGGCGCGATGCCGTCGTTCATCCAGGAGTCGCTCTTCGGCCACGGCTCGGTGCACACGCTCGACGTCGGCGAGCACCGCCACCGCAAGGAGACGTTCCTCGGCCTCGCCTACGACGACGCGCAGGTGACTCGGCTCGAGCCGTTCCTCGAGCAGGAGTGGCGGCGCGAGCTCGAGGCGTGGCGGGGCGGTGTCGAGCGCTCGGCGTACGACGCCGCCGTCGGCGCGATCGGCCGCGCGATGCAGCGCTGGGCGGGACTGCCCGGCACGCCGGATGCGCAGACCCGGTGGGCGCGTCGGCAGGCGCAGATCGTCGACGGCTTCGGCGTGCCCTACTCCCCCGAGTACCTGCTGACGATCGTCAATCGCACCTGGTCGGATCGCCATGCGCGCAAGCTCATCGAGGCCGTGCGCGACGGCCGGCTCGAGGCGACCGCCGGCACCGCGCTGCACGCGTGGGCGTGGCACCGCGACCCGGACGGCGAGCTGCTCGACGCGCGCCTCGCCGGGATCGAGCTGCAGAACTCGTTCCGACCGGCGATCGCCGTCGCCCGGTTCGTCGCGTTCGCCGCGAAGGCGCTCCACGAGCGGCCCGACTGGCGAGCGCGGATCGCCGCCGAGACGGCCGAGCGCGGGATGCTCACGGGCGGCCCGCTCGCGACGGCGTTCGCGCACGAGCTGCGGCGCACCGTGCCGTTCGTGCCGATGCTGCCCGCGGAGGCGATCCGCGACCTCGAGCTCGACGGCCAGCGCGTCGCCGCGGGTGACAGCGTGTTCATCGACGTGCTGGGCACCGACACCGACGACGCGAGCTGGTCGACGGCGCAGTCGTTCGACCCCGAGCGGTTCGTCGGCGTCGACGACTTCGAGTCGATCGAGGCGTTCGTGCCGCAGGGCGGCGGCCACCCCAGCACGGGGCACCGCTGCCCGGGCGAGAAGGTCACGCTCGCGACGCTCACGAGCGCGATCGCGGCGCTCAGCGACCCGAGCGTGGCGATCGACGGCGAGGGCCTCGGCGTCGACCGACGCCGCATGCCCACGAAGCCGGCCTCGGGCGGGCGCGTGCGCGCAGCATCCGCCGAGCCCGCCGCGACCGGCGGGAAGTGCCCCTTCCACTGAGCGGCCGGATGCGCGGCGCAGACGGTGCAAATTGCTCCACCGCGCCTGAGCATGACTCGATAGGGTCGGGTGACATCCGACGAGGAGGTCGCCATGGCCCAGAGGCCCACGCAGACAGGGATCCAGCGGACGTCGCCGGAGGCCCCCGCGCTCGCCGTGCAGCGCACGATCGACAGCTCCGGCCGGCGCGCGCCCTCACCGAGCGCCAGGCACAGGGCAGCCGCGATCGGCATGCTGATCGCGGGGTGCGCGCTCGTGGCCGCAGGGCTCCTCGGGGCGGGCGCTCGCCTCAACGCCGCGGTCGCCACTGCGCGGGAGGGCTCGCTCGACCCCATGGCAACCTTCTTCCTGGGTGCCGACGGCGCCTCGGTGCCGGAGCTGCTGCTCACGATCGCGCTGCTCGCGCTCATCCCCCTCGGCCTCGTGGTGGCCTGGCTCGGCTACCGGCGAGTCACCGACGACGGCCCGTCGCTGCCGGGCGTGCATGTGTCGAACACGCCCAACGGCGTCATCGGCCAGGGCCGCGGGGGCGTCGGGTACTGACGGCCGCTCACCGTCGGCGAGGCTCGAAGACCCTGCCCGAGGCGATGTCGGCCTCGAGCGCCTCGAGGCTTCGACCGCGCGTCTCGGGCACCTGCGTGGCGATGAACGCGAGCGCGAGCGCACCCACGCCGGCGAAGAGGAAGAACGTGCCGGTGATGCCGAGCCCGCCGAGCAGCGACGGGAACGACAGCGCGAGCGCACCGTTCGCGAGCCAGTGCGCGAACACGGCGATGCCGATGCCGAGACCGCGCATGCGCAGCGGGAAGATCTCGGAGAGGTAGACCCACACCGCGACGTTGAGGAACGTCTGCATCGAGCCGACGAAGGCGACGACGAGCGCGAGGATCACGAACGGGCGCGCCGAATCGCCCGGCTCGAGCAGCATCGAGGCGGCGCCGATGAGCAGGTGGCACGCCGTCGTGAGGCTGAAGCCGATGAGCAGCGTCGTCCGGCGGTCGAGCCGGTCCATCATCCACAGCGCCACGAAGCCGCCCAGCACGGCGATGACGCCGGGCGCGACGTTCGCGATGAGCGCCGCCGACTCCGAGAAGCCCGACTCGACGAGCACCGTCTGCCCGTAGTACATGATCGAGTTGATGCCCGTGAGCTGCTGCGCGACGCCCACGCCGATGCCGACGAGCAGGATGCGACGCAGCCAGCGGCTGCGGAGCACCGCGGCGAGCGACATCCGCCCAGTCTCGTGAGCCGCCACACGATCGACGGCCGCGAGCTCTGCCTCCGCCCGCGCCGGCGCCCGCACGCTGCGCAGCACCGCGAGCGCCTCGTCGTGCCTGCCGCGCGCCGCGAGCCAGCGCGGCGACTCCGGCATCCGCAGCATGCCCGCGAACAGGGCGATCGCGGGCAGCGCGCAGACGGCGAACATGACGCGCCAGACGCCGTCGAGGTGCCCGAGCGTGCTGCCGATCACCGCGTTGACGACGAACGCCGCGAGCTGCCCCGAGACGATCGCGAGCTCGTTGCGCCCCGAGATCGACCCGCGGATCTCGAAGGGCGCGAGCTCGGCGAGGTACACGGGCACGACGGTCGACGCCCCGCCGACCGCAAGACCGAGCAGCACGCGACCCACGACGAGCAGCGCGAAGCCTGGGGCCGCGACGAGCACGACCGTGCCGACGAAGAACAGCAGCGCGAGCGCGAGGAGCACCGTGCGGCGGCCGAAGCGATCGGAGCAGCGCCCGCCGACGAGCGCGCCGACCGCGGCGGCGAAGACGAGCGAGCTCGTCACGATGCCCTCGGTGAGGGCCTCGAGGCCGAGCTCGGCGCTCATCGGGCGCAGCGCCCCGTTGATGACGCCGGTGTCGTAGCCGAACAGCAGGCCGCCGAAGCACGCGACGATCGAGATCACGCCGAGCCGGCGCCCGTGCGGTCCGGGCGTCAGGGGCGGGAGCGCAGGCTCGACAGCGATGGGATGCGGTGCGACAGCCACGATCGTTCCTCCGGTCTCGTGCGCGATCGCACCGCTTCGATCATGCCGTGCCGCGGATGCCGCGAGCGACGTGCCGGCCTACAGCTCGTCGAGCGGCTCCGCGTCGATCACCTCGTCGCCGTCGCCCTCCGCATCGAACGACCACTGCGCCGGCCGGTCGGCGCCCTGCGCACCGACCCACAGGCCCGAGCCCCCCGGCTGCACGTCGACCACGACCGTGTCGCCGTCGCGCACCTCACCCGCGAGCAGCGCCCGCGCGAGCCGGTCGTCGATCTCGCGCTGCATGAGCCTGCGCAGCGGTCGCGCGCCGTACATCGGGTCGTAGCCGCGCTCCCCCAGCCACTGCCGCGCCGCATCCGTCACCTCGACCACGAGCCGGCGCTCGCGCAGGCGGCGGTCGAGGCCGCGCACCTGGATGTCGACGATCGAGCCGAGCTCGTCGATCGACAGCGAGTCGAAGATCACGATGTCGTCGAGGCGGTTGATGAACTCGGGCTTGAACGCCGAGCGCACCGCGCCCATCACCTCGTCGCGCGCCTGCTCGGGCGCGACCGTCGGGTCGGTCAGGTACGCAGAGCCGAGGTTGGAGGTGAGGATGAGGATGGTGTTGCGGAAGTCGACCGTGCGGCCCTGGCCGTCGGTGAGCCGGCCGTCGTCGAGCACCTGCAGCAGCAGGTCGAAGACCTCCGGGTGCGCCTTCTCGACCTCGTCCATGAGGATCACGGAGTAGGGACGGCGGCGCACCGCCTCGGTGAGCTGCCCGCCCTGCTCGTAGCCGATGTAGCCGGGAGGGGCGCCGACGAGCCGCGCGACGGAGTGCTTCTCGCCGTACTCCGACATGTCGATGCGCACGAGCGCCTTCTCGTCGTCGAAGAGCAGCTCGGCGAGCGCCTTGGCGAGCTCGGTCTTGCCGACGCCGGTGGGGCCGAGGAAGAGGAACGAGCCGGTGGGCTTGTCGGGGTCGGAGACGCCCGCGCGGGTGCGGCGCACCGCGTCCGACACGGCCGAGACGGCCTGGCGCTGCCCGACGACGCGGTGCCCGAGCTCTGCCTCGAGGGCGAGCAGCTTCTCGGTCTCGCCCTGCAGCAGGCGACCGACCGGGATGCCCGTCCATGCCGCGACGACACCGGCGATGTCGTCGGCCGTCACCTGGTCGCCGACCATGCGCGCACCCGCCTCGGCGGCGGTCGCCTCGGCCTCCTTGAGCTGCGTCTCGATCTGCGGGATCTCGCCGTAGAGCAGGCGCGACGCGCGCTCGAGGTCGCCCTCACGCTGGGCCCGCTCGGCGCGGCTGCGCAGCTCGTCGAGCTGCTCGCGCAGCCCGCCGATGCGGTTGAGGCTCGCGCGCTCGGTCTGCCAGCGCGCGTCGAGCTCGGCGAGCTCCGCGCGCTGCGTGCTGAGCGACTGCTCGAGCTGGGCGAGGCGCTCCTTCGAGGCGTCGTCGCGCTCACGCTTGAGGGCGAGCCGCTCGATCTCCATGCGATCGACCGTGCGGCGCAGCTGGTCGATCTCGGTCGGCGCCGAGTCGATCTCCATGCGCAGGCGGCTCGCCGCCTCGTCGATGAGGTCGATTGCCTTGTCGGGCAGCTGCCGGGCGGTGATGTAGCGGTTCGAGAGGGATGCGGCGGCGACGAGCGCGCTGTCGGCGATCGTGACCTTGTGGTGCGCCTCGTACCGCTCCTTGAGCCCACGCAGGATCGCGACGGTGTCCTCGACGCTCGGCTCGCCGACGTAGACCTGCTGGAAGCGGCGCTCCATGGCCGCGTCCTTCTCGATGAACTCCCGGTACTCGTCGAGCGTCGTCGCGCCGATGAGGCGCAGCTCGCCGCGCGCGAGCATGGGCTTGAGCATGTTGCTCGCACCCTGGCTGCCCTCGGCGGCGCCGGCGCCCATGATGACGTGCAGCTCGTCGATGAACGTGACGATGCGGCCCTCGGCCTTCGCGATCTCGGCGAGCACGTTCTTCATGCGCTCCTCGAAGTCGCCCCGGTACTTCGAGCCCGCGATCATCGCGTTGACGTCGAGCGAGACGAGCGACTTGCCCTTGAGGCTCTCGGGCACGTCGCCGGCGACGATGCGCTGCGCGAGCCCCTCGACGACGGCCGTCTTGCCGACGCCGGGCTCTCCGATGAGCACGGGGTTGTTCTTCGTGCGGCGCGAGAGCACCTGGCTGATGCGACGGATCTCCGCGTCGCGGCCGATCACCGGGTCGAGCCTCCCCGACCGCGCGACCGCCGTCAGGTCGGTGCCGAACTGCTCGAGCGCCGTCCGCTGATCCTCCTGACCAGGCATCATGCCGCCCATCCGTGCCATCGATTCCCCCATCGTCCGAAACTTGAGTGGTGTTGACTCAAGTTTACTCCGGATGCTGGACATTCGCTAGGTGCGAATGACTCCGCCGCCGCACTAGGCACACGGCAGTCGCGCAGTGCAGACTTCGCTCACGGCCGAGAGGAGCCCGCCATGGCGACGTCAGGCAGCATCTGGGCGATCGCGCCCCTCATGGCGCTCTCGCTCACGCTCGCTGCGTGCCAGCCGGGCGCCCTCGCGGCAACGACGAGCGCCGCGCCGAGCCCCCCGGCGTCGGCGACTTCGACCCCGACGCCGGCGACGTCCCGCACCCCGACCCCGACCCCGTCGCTCGCGCTCGACACCGGCGCCGGTCCGGACCCCGTCGGCGAACCGGCAGCGGAGCCCCCGCCCACCCCTACGAGCTGCGCCGAGATCGACGCCTCCCCGCTGGCCGAGCATTGGCGGTCGTCGGGCTACGTGCTCGAGCCCTTCGACGGCGTGATCGTAGGCGGCAGCTTCCCGCCGGCCGACGGCAACGGCGGAACGCTCGCCGTGCACTGCATCCTCTGGACCGCGGATGGCGCCTTCGGGCCGCACGTGCTCGTCGAGCTGTATCGCGGCGCCGATGCCGCGGCCGCGGTCGCGCATCCCTCGCTCGTCGACCACAGCTCCGCGCTGCTCGCCACGGCGCACGGCGAGATCACCCTCGTCGACAGCTCCCACGAGGGCGTCTCGTCCTCGCAGGAGACCGTGGGCGGCCACGGCGACGCGCTGCTGCGCACCTTCACCGTCGGCATGCCGCTCTCGTTCCCCGAGATGACGGGCCCGCATGCCAGGATCCTCCTCTTCGAGAGCGTCTTCGGCCCGGCGCTCCCGGCACCCTGATCCTGGACGCCACCTGGGAGAACCGGCTCCGCAGGTGCGGGCGACGGATACTGGGGTACGGGACGCCGACAGCGACACCCGTCGAGCACGTGACGTGAGCGATCGAGGAGAGCGACATGAGCACCACAGACCCGCACGACGACACCCCGCGAAGCCGGCCCTACGACCCGAACCCTGGCGGGCAGGGCGCTGCCGCAGCGCCCGCCGCGCGCCCGGCCCGCGATGGCGACCGCGACGGCGACGGCATCACCGATCATCGCGAGCGCCAGCAGCACGAGGATCGCGACCGCGACGGCATCGCCGATCACCGCGAGCGTGCGCACGCCGACGCGGCCCCAGCTGCCGCCATCCGGCACGATCGCGAGGCCGTGGTCGCCCGCGAGCGCGAGCGGTTCGGCGGCGTCAAGGTCGGGTCGGCGTTCTTCGGCTGGCTCACGGCCACGGGCGCGCTCGTGCTGCTCACCGCGCTCGTCGCGGCGGTCGTCGCGCTCATCGCCTCGTTCTCCGGCGAGGTCGCTGACGCGGTCGAGGGTGCGCAGCGAGACCTGCAGTCGACCGGCATCTGGGGCATCGTCATCCTGCTGGTGATCTGGTTCGCCGCCTACTACTGCGGCGGCTACGTCGCCGGGCGCATGGCGCGCTTCGACGGCGCGAAGCAGGGCGTGGCGGTCTGGGTGTGGGCCGTCGTCATCGCGATCGTCGCCGCCGTCGTCGGCCTCGTCGCCGGCCAGAACTTCGCGCTGCCGGAGGGCACGATGCCCACGCTGCCGCTGCCGGAGGACCAGGCGACGCTCGCCGCGATCATCTCCGCCGTCGTCGTCGCCATCGTGGCGCTCGTCGGCGCCGTGCTGGGTGGCCTCGCGGGGATGCGCTTCCACCGCCGCGTCGACCGGGCGGGCTTCGAGACCGCAGCGCCGCGCTAGCCGGACGGCGCGCAGAACCGCACCCGCGCAGACGCGGGCGACCTCGCGGCCGCGCGTGCTAGACACGGCGCATGTCGGCTGTCGCGCCCAGAGCTGGCGAGGAGCGCAGCGCGAGGGCTCGGATCGTCGGGATCGCGCTCATGGTCGCGAGCGCCGTCGTCGCCGTCGTCGCCGCGATCTTCGTCGCGCGCCCGCCGTGGGGTGTGCCGGCCGCGGTCGTCCTCGCGCTCGGCGCCGTCGGCGTGGCCGCGGGACTCCTGCTGCAGCGGCGCGGAGCCGCGCGAGCGGAGGTGTCGCACGACGGGATCGTGCGCTGGACCGCGGTGCGCGAGCGTCGCGCCGCGCTGCTCTACGGCGGGTTCCTGCTCGTCGCGAGCGCCGCGACGGGCGTCGGCCTGCTGCTCCCCGGCGTGGACAGCGAGCTGATGCCCGCGCACGCCTGGGCCATGATCGGCGTCCTCGGCGTGTGCGGCGCGGTAGTGCTCGGCCTGGGGCTGCTGCGGACCCCCGCAGCCGTGACCGCGAGGGAACGGCCGACCGAGGAGCCCGTGGTCGACGCCGCAGGATGGATGCGCCTGGGGCCGCGCGGTCCAGCGCTCGACCCTCGCGCCCTGACGTCGTCGCTCTTCGCCGTCCAGCTCGCCCAGGCACCGCTGCTGCTCGTCGGCCTCCTGCCCGTCGTGCTCGACCTCGGGCCGTCGGCCGTCGTCGCGGCCATCGCGGTCGCGGTGCTCACGGTCGTCACCGTCACGCTCGTCGTCGCGCGGCGCGCGCGCCCGGCGTGGATCGCGCCCGACGGCTCCGCGATCCGACAGGGCTCGCGAACGGTGCCGGCCGCCGAGGTGGCGTGGGCCTCGCTCTCGCCCATGCCGCTCGCGCCCGACGCGACAGCGCGGAGCCTCGCCCTCGCGCTCGGGTTCCAGCGCCGCGGCCGGGCGACCATGCACCTGCGCCGCCGCGGTCGGCTCGCACTGTCCGAGCGGGAGACGGTCGCGCTCCTCGCACTCGTGGAGCGCTCCTCGATCGAGCTCCCGCACGACGCGCACGATCCCACCGGTCGCTTCTCGAAGTCGTTCCACCCCAACCACCTGACGAAGGCCGAGGCGCTCGCCGTGGTCGCGCATCCGCCGGGCGACGGCGAGGCACTGCCCATCGCCTCCGGGTAGTGTCCGCGAGCGCGGTGCCGACCGCCGGGCGCGCGCCACGGCTACGCTCGCGGTGATCGGACGAGCATCCGCTCGACCACGATCCCGCGAGCGTCAGGAGCGCGCATGCAGAGCACCCCGATCCGGGCGTCGCCCCTCCGCCGCATCCTGCTCGTCGGCCGGGCCGTCATCGCGCTCGCGATCCTCGCGGCCATCGTCGGCCAGCTGATCACGAGCATCGGCTACTGGACCGCTCGCGGCGACGCCTCGATCCCGCTCGACCTGCTCAACTTCTTCAGCTTCTTCACGATCGAGTCGAACATCATCGCCATGGTCGTGCTCGCGGTCCTCGTCGCCGCGCAGCTCGGCCGCCCCCGCATCGGGCGCCGCTTCGACGTGCTGCTGCTGTGCGCCTCGACGTACATGGTCGTCACGGGCATCGTCTACAACACGCTGCTGCGCGGCATCGAGCTGCCGCAGGGTGCGACGCTCGGCTGGTCGAACGAGGTGCTGCACCTCATCGCGCCGCTGTGGCTGCTCGTCGACTGGCTGCTCAGCTCGGCCAAGCGCGACGTGCGCTTCGCCGATGTCAGCATCGTCGCGATCTTCCCGGTCGTGTGGCTCGGGTACACCCTGCTCCGCGGCCCGAGCACGCTCGACCAGGCGACCGGTCGAGACTGGTGGTACCCGTACCCGTTCCTCGACCCGGCCACCCACGCCAACGGCTACGCAGGCGTCGCGATCATGTGCGTCATCGTCGCCGCGACGGTGCTGCTGGTCGCCGCGGGCCTCGTCGCCGTCTCGCGCGCTCAGCGCCGACGCGCTGACGCTCCGTCCCCGATCCCTGCCTGAGTCTGGTCATCCCCCGGGATCCCGCACCATCGAGCGTCAGGAGCGAGCATTCCGGCCACCCGGGTCATGACGACGACCGTCCGGCGCGTGCTGCTCGCCGGGCGGGCGATCGTCGCGGTCGCCATCCTCGCCGCGATCGTCGGCCAGCTCGACACGAGCATCACGTTCTGGACGGCTCGTGGCGACGCCTCGATCCCGCTCGACGTGGCGAACTTCTTCAGCTTCTTCACGATCCAGGCGAACCTCATCACGATGCTGGCGCTGGTCGCACTCGTCGTCGCGCAGCTGCGACGGCGACGCCGGGTCGGTCGCCTGCTCGACGTCGTGCTCCTGTGCGCGACGACGTACATGGTCGTGATGGGCCTCGTCTACAGCACACTGCTGCGCGACGTCGAGCTGCAGCAGGGCGCGACCCTGGGCTGGGCGAACGAGGTGCTGCACCACGTCGCGCCGCTCTGGATGCTCATCGACTGGCTCCTCAGTGCGCGCAAGCGGGCCGTGCGCTACCGGGACCTGGGCATCGTGGTCGTCTTCCCCGTGCTGTGGCTCGTGTACACGCTCGCTCGCGGACCGGTCACGCCCAATCAGGTCAACGGCCGAGGATGGTGGTACCCGTACCCGTTCCTCGATCCGGCGATCCACACGAGCGGCTACGCGAGCGTCGCGATCGTGTGCATGGTGATCGCCGCGGTCGTCATGCTCAGCGCAGCCGTGCTCGTCGCGTACGCACTGTGGCGCGGACGCGCATCCGGCAGACTCGTGTGACCATGAGCGCACTCCACACCACGCACCTCGGCGAGCAGGGCTCCCCGGTCGTCTTCTGCCACGGTCTCTTCGGGCAGGGCAAGAACTGGACCCAGATCGCCAAGTCGCTCGCCGACTCGCACCGCGTGACGCTCGTCGACATGCCGAACCACGGGCGCTCCGAGTGGACCGACCGGCTCGACTACGTCGAGATGGCGGATGCGGTGGCGGACGTCATCGACGAGCCCGTGACCCTCGTCGGCCACTCGATGGGCGGCAAGGCGGCGATGCTCACGGCGCTGCGGCATCCCGAGCTCGTCGAGCGGCTCTGCGTCGTCGACGTGTCGCCCGTGCAGTACCGCGAGAGCGACGAGTTCCGCGGCTTCATCGACGCGATGCTGGCGATCGACCTCGGCGCGCTCGACTCGCGCGGCGAGGCCGATGCAGCGCTCGCGGCTGCCGTGCCGGACCCCGGCGTGCGCGCGTTCCTGCTGACGAACCTGCGCCGCGAGGGCGACGGCTGGCAGTGGCTGCCCAACCTCGAGGTGCTGCGGCGCGACCTGTCGACGCTGCGCGGCTGGCCCGAGACCGACGCCGTCTACGACGGGCCGGTGCTCTGGATCGCGGGCGCCGACTCCGGCTACGTGCGCGACGAGTTCCGCGAGGCCATGGAGGCGCGCTTCCCGCGCGTGCGCCGCGTGACGGTCAAGGGCGCCGGCCACTGGGTGCACTCGTCGCAGCCGGCGGTCGTCGCCGAGCTGCTCGACCGCTTCGTCGACGCCCCGGCCTGAGCACCGGCCTGACCACCGGCATGCGGAACGCCGCGACGTGGTGGACGTCGCGGCGTTCGCGGGTGCAGGGGCCGTCAGCTCAGCGCTTGACCTCGATCACGGAGAGGTCGCTGCCGAGCTCGACGTCGACCTCCTGGCCGTCCTGCGCGAGCTCGACCTCGAAGCGGCCGTCGTCCTCCGACTCGATCGACAGCACCGTGCCGCCGCCCGCGGCCGCGATCGCGGCCTCGCTGATGTCAGCGATGCGGGCCGTGTCGAGCGGCGCGTCGTTCGAGGTATCGCCGTCGTCGTCGGCCGTGACCACGGCGTCGCCCGACTCGGGCACGCGCACGTCGACATCGCTGCCGTCGTCGAGGCGCACGTCGACGCTCCAGCCGCTGCGCTCGACCTCGACGCTCGTGGCGCTGCCGCCGCCTGCCGCTCGGATGGCGGCCTCGATCGCGGTGACGAGGTCGGTCGGCTCGGAGGATGCGGCGTCGCCGGCGGCGATCGCGGCGTCGTCGCGGTCGTCGCTGTCGTCGCTGTCGTCATCGGTCGCGGTGCCGGTGCCGGTGCCGTCGGCCGACTGCGTCGCGACGGGCTCGTCTCCGTCGTCGATCGCCTCGGCGACGGTGAGCCCGACGCCGGCGACGGCGAGCACGACGAAGGCCGCGCCGGTGCCGACGAGGATCGGCTTGACGATGCCGCGGCCGCGCTTCTGCGTGGATGCGGCGGCCGCGTCGTGCTGCTCGGTGGCGGTCGCGTCGGCCGCGACGGCGCCGGACGCCTCGGGGCTGCGGGGCTGCGGGTCATTGGAGGACTGCGCGTCGTTGGACGACTGCGCGTCGTTGGAGAACTGCGCGTCGATGGGCTGCGGGTCGTTGGACTGCGGGTCGTTGGGAGTCTGCTCGTTCATGAGGACCACCTTCCCCGTCGGGTGCTGACGCGAGTCTGAACGATGCTGAACGCGCGTTCAGGCATCGCGCTCGACGCTCGGCGCTGCCGGGAGCTCGAGCACGAACCGCGCGCCGCCGGCGGGTGAGCTCGAGACCCAGGCGTCGCCGCCGTGCGCCCTCGCCACCTCGCGCACGATGGCGAGGCCGAGCCCTGAGCCGCCGTCGTCGCGCGCCCTGCCCTCGTCGAGCCGCACGAACCGCTCGAAGACGCGCTCCCGATCCTCGACGGGCACGCCGGCGCCGTCGTCGTCGACCCACAGCAGCGCGCGGCCCGCCCGCACGACCGAGCCGAGCGCGATCCGGTCGCTCGCGTGCCGGAGCGCGTTGTCGACCAGGTTGCGGCACGCGCGCACGAGCAGCCGCTCGTCGCCGAGCACCGGAGCGCTCCGCACGGCCGAGCCGTCGACCGCGCGCCCGAGGCTCCGCACGCGCGACAGCTCGGCGTGCGCGATGTCGTCGAGGTCGACCGGTCGGCGCTGCCCCACCTCGTGCTCGTCGAGGCGCGCGAGCAGCAGCAGCCCCTCGACGATGGCGTGCATCCGCTCGCCCTCGTCGACCACGACGTCCGCGAGCTCGCCGGGCGCGACCTCGTCTGGGTGCGATCGCGCGAGCTCGGCGAACTGCCGCATGGTCGCGAGCGGCGAGCGCAGCTCGTGCGACGCATCCGAGACGAAGCGCCGACGCGACCGGGCGCCCTCCTCGACGCGCGCGAGCATCCGGTTCATGGTGCCCGCGAGCCGATCGAGCTCGTCACCGCGACCCGTCGCCTGCACGCGCCGGTCGAGCGCGCTCGCATCGATCGCGTCGACCTCCGAGCGGATGCGCTCGACCGGTGTGAGGGCGCGGTCGACGACGATCCAGACGACGGTGCCGACCAGGATCACCGCGAGCGGCACCGCGACCGCGAGCAGCGCCGTCGCCGAGCGGACCGCGTCGTCGATCGCGGCAGTCGAGCGGGCGACGACGATCGTGCCGGCGTCGACCTGCTCGGCGACGACGATGTAGCGCTCGTCGGCGACCGTCGCCACGATCGGGTCCCGGCCGCCGGGCACGGGCACCTCCGCGGCAGGATCGGCGTTCACCACGACGCCCGCCTCGGAGCGCAGCGCCACCAGGAGGTCGTCGTCGCGCTCCACGAGCGCAGCGGTCTGGATGGTGCCCTGGTCGATGCCCTCCGCGAGCGCCGCGAGCTCGTCGGCGAGCTGCTGCGCGGCGGAGGCCTGCAGCATCCGATCGAGCGTCCACACGATGGTGACGGCGCCGAGCCCGAGCGCGACGGTGACGACCGCGAGCGCCGCCGCGAGGATCCGCAGCCGGATGGATGCGCCGCGGCGCGACCGCGACGCATCCGCGGCTCGCTCAGCCACCGTCGGCCGCCAGCCGGTAGCCCGCGCCGCGCACCGTCTCGATCGCCTCGCGCCCGAACGGCCGATCGACCTTGCGCCGGATGCGCCCGACGTAGACCTCGACGATGTTCGGATCGCCGTCGAAGTCCTCCGACCAGACGTCGTCGAGCAGCTCGCTCTTCGTCACGACCTCGCCGCGGCGGCGCATGAGCAGCTCGAGCACCGCGATCTCGCGTGCCGTGAGCTCGAGCGCGACGTCGCCCCGGTGCACGGTGCGCGCGGCGGGGTCGAGGCGCAGGTCGCCCGCCTCGAGCACGACCGGCCGAGCGCGGCCGCCGCGGCGGGCGAGCGCCCGGATGCGCGCGACGAGCACGGGGAACGAGAACGGCTTCGTCAGCCAGTCGTCGCCGCCGGTGTCGAGGCCCTCGACCTCGTCCCACTCCCCGTCCTTGGCGGTGAGGAAGAGCACGGGCGTCCAGATCCCCTCCGCCCGCATCGTCTGGCAGACGCGGTAGCCGCTCATGCCCGGCATCATCACGTCGAGCAGCACGACGTCGTACGAGAACTCGCGCACGCGCCAGAGCCCGTCGACCCCGTCGTGCGCGACGTCGACGGTCATGCCCTCGGCGCGCAGGCCGCGGCGGATGCCGTCGGTGAGGCGCGCTTCGTCGTCGACCAGGAGCACGCGCATGCGTCGAGCATGGCCCGTGCGCACTGACGCGCGGCTGAACACCGCGCGTGTCGACGCTACGCGCGCGGCGCGAGCAGGGCGGCGGCGTGCTGCAGCCGCCACTCGAGGCTCGGATCCGGCGGCGAGCCGGTCGAGTCGAGCGGCACGGTCCGCACGCCCGCACCGATCTCGACGGCGAGCGAGGCGCGCGCATTCGGCGTCCACTCGGACGGAGCATCCACCGAGACCTCCACGGGCGTGCCGCGCCAATGGAGCATGCGGATCGGATGGGCCGTCTCGAGCACGATCGGGTCGGCCCACGGCACGTCGTACTGCGCGACGGCGGTGTCGTCCGGCAGCACCGAGAGCCACTCGAGGTTCGCGGCGATGCTGTCGACGAGCGCCGCGGTCACCGCGCCCCGGTCGACGCCCGGCTGGATGCCGAGCAGCGCGACGTGGATGCGCACCGGCGTGCCCTCGATCTCGCGCGTCGCGCCGACGAGCACCGTGCGGCCGTGCGCGTTGAGGCTGCCCGTCTTGCCGCTGTCGATGCCGGCGGAGCCGAGCGCCTCGTTGGAGTTCGTCACGGCGCCGACCCGCGGGAGCGTCGTCGCGGCCATCCCGGTGATCTCTCGCAGCGCGGGCCGGGCGTCGACCTCGTCCATGAGCTGGATGAGCCCCGCGGTCGTGGCGAGGCCGCGATCGCTCAAGCCGCTCGCGTCGGCGACCGTGACGCCCTCGATGCCGTGCTCGGCGAGCCACTGCTGCGCGGCGGCGACGTAGGCGTCGTGGCTGCCGAAGGCCCAGTCGGCGAGCGTCACCGTCGCGTTCGACGCGCTCATGAGCATGGCCGCCTCGAGCAGCTGGCGCTGCGTCAGCACGTCGCCCGCGGCCACCGGCAGCACGGTCGCGCCGTCGCGGACGCCCGCGGCGAGGTGCGCGACATCGCCGTCGTCGAGCACGATCGACGGCCCCTGCTCACCGACCGCCAGGGGTCGCGCGTCGAGCAGCACGAGCGCGAACAGCAGCTTGGCGATGCTCGCCATCGGTCGGGCCGCCGGATCGCCCGTGGCGCCCGCCGCGCCGGCGACGCCCTCGACCTCGAACCCCGCGGCCTCGATGCCGGCGGGCCACGCGATGCCGCTCGCCGCGCCGACGTCGACCAGCACCTCGTCGACGCTGAGCGCCGGGGCAGGCGGTGCTGCGCTCGCGACGGTCACGCCGCCGCCGACAGCGAGGGCGATCGCCGTGAGCCCCGTGAGCGCGACGTGTGCGCCGCGGATGCGGCGCGGTCGCCGCGCGGGCGGTGCGGGCTCGAGCGGCGGTCGGTTCGACAGGGATCGGGGGCGGTGTGTCTGCAGCGTGGTCACGTCCTCGGCTCGTGGCGGGTGTGCTGGTGCGGGGGCAGCTGGTGCGGGGCTGGTGCAGCGGTGCGATGGCGGGGCTCGCTCGCGACATGCGCTCACCGCGCGCGGCTCCGCAGGGGTGCAACCGATAACAGCGTGCGCATATTCCTCCCCGCCGCCCGCGCGGGCCCGGTCGCGGCATCCGGCAGAATCGTCTCCATGCCCGCAGCCGACGAACCGCTCGCCAAGGTCGTCCTCATCGGCGGAGCGTCGGGCTCCGGCAAGTCGCGCATCGCCGAGCAGTCGGGACTGCCCGTGCTGCGGCTCGACGACTTCTACCGCGAGGGCGACGACCCTGCGCTCCCCCGCCTCGAGACGGGCGAGATCGACTGGGACCACCCCGGCTCGTGGCACCTCGACCGAGCGATCGACGCACTTGAGGAGCTCGCCCGCACGGGCCGCACGGCCGCCCCGGTCTACGACATCTCGCGCAGCGCATCCGTCGGCTCCCGCGACGTCACCCTCGACGGTGCCCCGCTCTTCGTCGCCGAGGGCGTCTTCGTCGGCGAGGTCGTCGCCCTCGCCGAGCGCCGCGGGATCCTCGCCGACGCGATCTGCGTGCACCGCTCCCGCTGGGTGACGATGGGGCTGCGGTTCGTGCGCGACCTGCGCGAGCGTCGCAAGGCGCCGCTGTTCCTCGTCAAGCGCGGCATGCTGCTCGCGCGCCGCGAGCCGGTGATCGTCGCCCGGCTGACGGATGCGGGGTGCCGGCCCGTGCGCGTGCACGCGGCCAGTCGGATGCTCGCGCGCGCCGCGCGTCGGGGCTGACGCCGCTACTCCTCGATCTGCACCTCCTTGCCGTCGACGACCACGTAGGTCGCCGTGCGGAAGGGGGCGGGGGTGAGCGCCATCGCGACGGCACCGCTCGCGGCGACGCGCACGTCCGTCACGTCGAAGCCCGAGGGGCGGGCGACGTCGTCGAAGAGCCGCTTGCCTGGCCCGACGACCGTGGGGAAGACGATCAGGCGCAGCTCGTCGAGCAGCTGCTCGGCGATGAGCGTCTGCAGCAGCTGCCACGAGCCGTGCACCTGCAGCTCGCCGTCGCCCGCGTCCTTGAGGCGACGGATGCGCGCGACCACGTCGTCCGCGATGATCGCCTCGGTGCCGGCCCACGAGGCATCCGCCGCTCCCATCGTCGTCGAGACGACGTGCTTCGGCGCCGTGTTGAGGCGCTGCGCGACGGGGTCGGCCGGGTCGGTGACCTGCGGCCAGTAGTCGGCCATCATGCGGTAGGTGACCCGGCCGAACAGCAGCGCGTCAGTGCGCTCGAACCAGCCGACGACGACCTCGCCGACCGTCTCGTCGAAGGCCGGCGCGACCCAACCGCCGTACCGGAAGCCGCCGCTCGTGTCCTCGTCGGCCCCGCCCGGGCCCTGCATGACGCCGTCGAGCGTCATGAACTCGTGCGCGATCAGGCGCATCGCTCCTCCTCGTCCGGGGCCGCGACCGCGCTCGTCGCACTGCGGCGTGGTCGAGCATGCTCGCGGCGGCGGCACCTGGCAAGGGGCGCGATCGGCGGACCGCCGCGCGGCCCAGCGTCAGGTGCCCGGGACTCCCTGCTCGCCGCCGAGCATCTGCACGACGTCGGTGCGCGGCACCCGGATCGCCGAGGGCAGTGCCGGATCGATCACGATGTCGTCGACGTGCGCGAGCGCCTCCAGCAGCGGGAGCAGCGTGCGGTGCGTCAGCAGCTGCGGATCGCCGGGCAGCCCGAACGCGCGCCAGGAGTCCATGTCGAGGAACACCGGCAGCACGCGGAGCGCACCGTCGAGTGCGACGCGCGGCTGCCCGCCGTCGACCGCGATCGCGACGGGCACCTGCTGCAGGCCGAGCGCGACCGCTGCGATGTCGCCGCGGTGCAGGCCCTCGCGCAGGCGCGCGACGGCATCCATCGCCGCTGGACTCATGTCGGTCATCGTCGCCTCGCCATTCGTGATCGTACCGGGCGGCGATCGCTGAGAGCCCACCGTCGGACGCCACCCCGACGTCACAGATCGCCACGTTCTGTGTCAGAGATCCCTGTGAATGAACCGAATCTGACTGGCAGTCGACGGGCGAGAGTGCTAATCTGGCTCCGCTCCTCGGGGCCAGCCCCGAGGGTGGCCAGAGACACCGGGACCGTCGCATGGGGGCGGCGGCCCGACGTTGAGGAGGTGGTTGTCAATGGCACTGACCTTCGACCCGTTCCGCGAGATGGACCGCATGGCCGCTCGACTGCTCACGAGCGGCGGCTCGGAGCGAGCCTCGAGCTGGATGCCGATGGATCTCTACCGCGCGGGCGATCACTACATCGTGAACGTCGACCTGCCGGGCGTCGACCCCGGCTCGATCGACCTCGATGTCGACGCGAACACGCTGACGATCCAGGCCGAGCGCACGATCGGTGCGCAGGACGGCGCGCAGTGGCTCGCGCAGGAGCGACCCGCGGGTCGATACATGCGGCAGCTGGGGCTCGGCAACGACGTCGACCTGGAGCAGATCCAGGCGCACTACGAGCACGGCGTGCTCATGCTCACCATCCCGGTCGCCGAGCGCGCGAAGCCCCGCAAGATCACGGTCGAGCAGCGGGAGCGGCAGTCCGAGATCAGCTCGGGCGGCGACTCGCAGCAGAGCGACGCCCTCGCTGGAGCCGGCGCCTCGACCGACAGCTAGCGCGGCTCTACGCCCCACGCGGCGGCGCCCTCGTCCCCAGCGGACGGGGGCGCCGCCGCGCGCGCATGCGCTCGCCGCGCCTCGCGGCGCGCGATCGCGAGCCACGTGCGCGGCCCCGCGAGCCATCCGATGACGGTCGAGACGACGATCGACCCGACGACGTAGATCGCGGCGACGATCCAGAAGCCCACGACGCCCGTCAGCAGCACGACGAGCCCGAGCAACCAGCTCGAGAGCGTCGACAGCACCGCCTGCAGCGCGGTGCCGATCGCGGCGCCGCGGAAGGTGACGGCCACCGCCGACGGCACGCCGGCCCGCCGCATACGGCGCGTGCTGAGCCAGCAGCCGAGCGCCATCGCGCCCACCGCGAGCAGCACGAGCCCGAGCACGAGCGGCACGAGCGGCGAGCCGTCGAGCTGCTCGACCCACTCGACGACCGGGCGGCCCCACTCGACGTCGTCGAACAGGTCGACGACCGCCGAGCGCACGATGAGCAGCACGATCGCCGCGACGAGCAGGCCCCACACGAGGCTCGCGCCCGCCGCGACCAGCGAGAGCCCGGCCGCACCAGCGGCACGGACCGCCGCGCGCTGGCCCGCGTCGAGCGGATCGGGCGGAGCCGGCCTGTGCGCACGGCTCACCGCGGCCCCGGCTCCCCGCGCAGCTCGACACGCGTGAGCTCGGCCTCGTCGCGCGCCCGGGCCTCGGCCTCCTCCGCCTCGGCGAGGGCGCGGAAGTCGACGCGCGGCCGGGCGGTCGAGAGGAAGAGCCAGCCGAAGAGCAGGCCGACGCCACCCGTGAGCACGATCGCGATCGCGAGCAGCGAGAACAGCAGCGTCCACATCGAGCCGATCGTGAGCGACGCCGAGCTCGACGCGAGCACGAAGAAGAGGCCGCCGAAGAGCGCGCCCGGCCACACGACGATGCCGATGAGCCCGGTCGCCGCCGTGGTGCAGAGCCAGGCGAGCCACGTCGAGCGGTGCGGCTTCGCGAGATCGGCCGACTTCGCCCACAGCGCGTTCGCCAGCCAGCCGAGGGCGAGCACGACTCCGCCGATGAGCAGCCCGATGAGCACCGTCGCGCCGACGCGCTCGGGCGTCGACCAGAGCGAGACGACGGTCGTGAAGGAGTCGGCCTCGAAGTCGGCCACGTCGTCGCCGGTGCTGTGCAGCAGGTACGCGAACCCGACGATCATGAAGAACGCCGTGAGGAAGTGCGTCGCGAGCGCCATGAGCGTCTGGCCGACCCACGAGCTGAGGATGGCCGCGGTGCGCTGCCGCTTCGTCCACTGGATGCGCGGCGGCACCATGACGAGCTGGACCGGCTGGGCGCCGTAGGGCGAGGCGCCATACGGGCCAGCACCATACGGGCCAGCGCCGTACGGGCCAGCGCCGTACGGGAGCGGCTGTCCGTAGCCGGGCGCCACCTGTGGGTAGCCGTACGCGGGCGGGCCGTAGCCGGGCGCCGGCTGGCCGTAGCCGCTCGGCACGAACCGCTGCGGCATCGAGTCGGCCACCGCCGGCACGAGCCCCGGCGGCAGCATCGCGCCCTGCGGCGGGAAGCCGGCTGCGGGGTTCACGACGCCGTGCGCGGGCACGCCGACCGGGCCGAGCGCGAGCCGCTCGCGACGCAGCCGAGCTCGCTCCTCGGCGCGCGTCTCCAGCGCCTTCGCGGGCACGAGCGTGTCGGCCGGCGGCGGAGCCTGCGCCCGGAGCTGCCGGGCGCGCCCTGCCGCGGCGGCGCGCGAGGCGGCGTCCGCGGGCACGGGGGTGTCGGCGCCGGGCGGCGGCGGAGCGCCGGCCGGGTCGCCGGGATCGGTGAGCGCCACGATCGATCAGTCCCTGATCGATGCGCCGCGCGGCTCGGACCGCGGCCGAGGAGAGTCGGTCACGCCGACATCATCGCATCGCTCGCTGGAGCGGCGGCGAGCGGCCGGGCCGGACGCGTCAGCGGCTCGGGCGCCAGAGCACGACCGAGCCGGGCTTCGACGGGCGCGCGCCCGCGCGGATCGTCGTGATGCCCGCGGTGCCGGCCGCGAAGACGCGGCGTCCCTGCTGCTGCATCACGGCATCCGCCAGCGCCGACTCGAGCTCGCGGACGCGCGTGCGCAGCTCGCGGTTCTCGTCGCTCATCTCGAGGATGCGACGGATGCCCTCGAGCGAGACGCCCTCGCCCGACAGCATCTGCACCTGCTTGAGCCGCCCGATGTCGCGCATCGAGTAGCGGCGGGTGTTGCCCGCCGTGCGGCTCGGCTGCACGAGGCCCAGCCGGTCGTACTGGCGCAGCGTCTGTGCGTGCAGGCCGGCCAGCTCGGCGGCCGCCGCGATCGAGAAGATCGGCGACGTCTCGTCGAAGCCGGCCGGCACGGGCGCCATCAGGCAGCCTTCGCCTTCGCGAGCAGCTCGGCTCGCGGCGACTCGCTCGGTCCGGCCTCGACGAACTTCTCGAGGTGCTCGACCTGCTCCTTCGTGAGGTGGCTCGGCACCGCGACCTGGATGGTCGCGAGCAGGTCGCCCGTGCCCTTCCGGCCCGCGACCCCGCGGCCCTTCACGCGCAGCACGCGGCCCGAGGGCGTGCCGGGTGCGACCTTGAGCCGCACCGGGCCGCCGCCGAGCGTCGGCACCTCGATCGTCGCCCCGAGCGTCGCCTCGGCGAACGTGACGGGCACGTCGACGCGGAGGTTGAGGCCGTCCATCGTGAAGACCGGGTGCGGCCGCACCTGCAGGGTGAGGATGAGGTCGCCGGGCTCGCCCCCGCTCGGCGAGGGGTCGCCCTTGCCGGCGAGCTTGATCTTCTGGCCGTCGTGCACGCCCGCAGGCACCTTGACGGTCATCGACTTGCCGGCGACGGTGAGCTTGAGCGTGTCGCCCTGCACCGCCGACGTGAAGTCGAGCGCCGCGCGAGCGGTGACGTCGCGCCCCTTGGCCGGTCGGCGGGCACCGAAGGGGCTGCCGCCGCCGAACATGCCGCCGAGCAGGTCGTCGAAGTCGCCCTGCGAGTACTGCACCCGCGGGCCGCCGCCGAAGCCGCCGAACACGTCCTCGAAGCCGCCGGAGCCGCCCGGCGCGAACCGCGGACGGCCACCGGCCATCGCGCGGACCGCGTCGTACTCCTGCCGCTGCTTCGGGTCGGAGAGCACCGCGTGCGCCTCAGAGATCTCCTTGAAGCGCGCCTCGGCCTTGGCGTCGCCCGGATTGGAGTCCGGGTGGAACTGCCGCGCGAGCTTGCGGTACTGCTTCTTCAGATCGGCAGGCGCGACGTCCTTCTGCACGCCGAGGGTGGCGTAGAAGTCCTTGTCGAACCAGTCGTTGCTGGCCATGCGCCTCCCCCGACTACTCGGCCGGGACGAACACCGCGACCTTGGCGGCGCGCAGCATGCGGTCGCCGACGCGGTAGCCCGACTGCACGACATCGGCGACGACCATCTCGGTCACCTCCGGGTTCGGCAGCTGGGCGATCGCCTCGTGCTTGTCGATGTCGAACGCCTCGCCGACCTCACCGAGCTTCACGACGCCCAGCTGCTCGAACGAGCCGCGCAGCTTCTGCGCCACGATCGCGAGCGGTCCCTCGGCGAGGTCGCCGTGCTTCTCGGCGAGGTCGAGGTCGTCGAGCGCCGGCAGCATCGCCTTGATGACGGATGCGGTCGTCGCGTCGCGGTCGCCCGCACGCTCCCGCTCGGTGCGATTGCGGTAGTTGACGTACTCGGCCCGCAGCCGGGCGAGCTCGTCGAGCTGCGCGGCCGACTTGGCCTCGAAGCTCGCCCGCTCGGCCTCGATGGCCGCGGCCTCGCTCTCGAGCAGGGCACGGTCCTCGTCGGTCAGGTCGTCTTGTCCTGAGCCTGCCGAAAGGTCGGAGGCAGGCGCCTCGTCGGTGCCTGCGGCCGCGCCGTCAGCCGCATCCGCTGCCCCGGCGTCGGCCGAGGCGGACGCCGCCGCGGGTGCGGCGGCGTCCGTCGACGCGTCGGGGGCCGAAGCGGGCTCGACGGGCTCGGTGGGCTCGTTCTGCATGTTCGACTCCTCGCGCTCGCTCACGGCTGCTTCTTCTCGTCCTCGTCGTCCACGACCTCGGCGTCGACGACGTCGTCCTCGGCGGAGGGGGCGTCGCCCTGGGGCGCCTCGCCGCCCTCGGCACCGTCGGCCGGCTGCTGCGCCTGCGCCTGCTGGTAGATCGCCTCGCCGAGCTTCGACTGCGACTGCTGCAGCCGCTCGACGGCCGTCTTCACGGCCTCGTCGTCGTCGCCAGCGAGGGCCGACTTCACCGCATCCACATCGGTCTGCACCTCGGACTTCACGTCGTCGGGCAGCTGCTCCGCGTTGTCGGTCAGCACCTTCTCGACCGAGTAGACGAGCGTCTCGCCGGTGTTGCGCAGCTCGGCGGCCTCGCGGCGGGCGTGGTCGGCTGCCGCGTTCTCCTCGGCGTCCTTGACCATGCGCTCGATGTCGTCCTTCGAGAGGCTCGAGCCGCCCGTGATCGTCATCGACTGCTCCTTGCCGGTGCCCTTGTCCTTCGCCGACACGTGCACGATGCCGTTCGCGTCGATGTCGAACGTGACCTCGACCTGCGGGATGCCGCGGGGCGCCGGTGCGATGCCGGTGAGCTCGAACGTGCCGAGCGGCTTGTTGTCGCGGGTGAAGTCGCGCTCGCCCTGGAAGACCTGGATCGCGACGGAGGGCTGGTTGTCCTCGGCGGTCGTGAAGGTCTCGGAGCGCTTCGTCGGGATGGCGGTGTTGCGCTCGATGAGCTTCGTCATCATGCCGCCCTTGGTCTCGATGCCGAGCGACAGCGGAGTGACGTCGATGAGCAGCACATCCTTGCGCTCACCCTTCAGCACGCCGGCCTGGAGGGCGGCGCCGACGGCGACGACCTCATCCGGGTTCACGCTCTTGTTGGGCTCCTTGCCGCCCGTGAGCTGCTTCACGAGCTCGGTGACGGCGGGCATGCGGGTCGAGCCGCCGACGAGCACGACGTGCGCGATGTCGCCGACCTTGATGCCGGCCTCGCGGATGACGTCCTCGAAGGGCTTGCGGGTGCGCTCGAGCAGGTCCTTCGTCATGTTCTCGAACTGGGCGCGCGTGAGCGTCTCCTCGAGGTTGGCGGGGCCGTTCTCGGTGAGCGAGAAGTAGGGCAGCTGGATGCTCGTGGTCGACGACGACGACAGCTCCTTCTTCGCCTGCTCGGCGGCCTCCTTGAGGCGGCGCATCGCGATCTTGTCCTTCGACACGTCGACGCCCGACTGCTCCTGGAAGCGCTTCTTCAGCCACTCGACGACGCGGTCGTCCCAGTCGTCGCCGCCGAGGCGGTTGTCGCCGGCGGTCGAGCGCACCTGGATCGTGGAGAAGTCGTCGTCCTTGCCCACCTCGAGGAGCGAGACGTCGAACGTGCCGCCACCGAGGTCGAAGACGAGGATGAGCTCGTCCTCCTTGCCCTTGTCGAGGCCGTAGGCGAGCGCGGCCGCGGTCGGCTCGTTGATGATGCGGAGCACGTTGAGGCCCGCGATCTCGCCGGCTTCCTTCGTGGCCTGGCGCTCGGCGTCGTTGAAGTAGGCAGGCACGGTGACGACCGCGTCGGTGACGGGCTCGCCGAGGTACGTCTCGGCGTCGCGCTTCAGCTTGCCGAGGATGCGCGCCGAGATCTCCTGGGGCGTGTACGCCTTGCCGTCGATGTCCTGCTTCCAGCCGGTGCCCATGTGGCGCTTGACCGACGAGATGGTGCGGTCGACGTTCGTGACCGCCTGGCGCTTCGCGGGCTCGCCGACGAGCGTCTCGCCCTCCTTGACGAAGGCGACGACCGACGGGGTCGTGCGGAAGCCCTCCGCGTTGGCGATGACGGTGGGCTCGCCGCCGTCGAGGAACGCGACGACGGAGTTGGTGGTGCCGAGGTCGATGCCGACTGCTCGTGCCATGGTTGTGCCTCCTGTTCGCAGCTGCGCTGCGTCTGACTGCTGTGACTGCTCTGCCTGATTCCGGCGGAGGAGACCACCGACATCACGGGGAGCATCCGTGGATGCGCCCTAGCCGGTGATCTCGTCCCCCGGAACCGCAGGTGCGACTTGAGTCGCGATGGCTCAAGTTTCGCACCTTGAGTCGAGTGCAGTCAAGTTTCGCTCCTGTGCATCGCCCGTGAATGCTGGCAGCCGGTAGCGTTGACGTCGTGGTGAGAGGCAACCGGCGGCTGCACCGCGAGAGCACCCGGCACACCCTCGCCTCGCTCATCGCGGGCGCGTTCGCGGCACTCGCCGTGCTGGGGATGGGCCTCATCGCCGACGTCGACCTCTCGACGCGATCGTCGCTCGCGAGCGTGCTGACGCTCGCATTCGGCGCCTACGGCCCCACGTTCCTCTGGCTCTCGCACCTCGCCTTCCGCTCGCTCTCGGGCGACCGGCTGCGCGCGCGGCTGCGTCGCTCGGAAGAGCTGAGCGCGCTCGTGCGGGTGCTCTACGGCGGCGGCCCGACGTCGTGGGCGGTGCTCATCGTCGTGGTCGGGGTCATCTCGGTCGTGCTCCTCGCGACCAGCGGCGAATCGATCGACCTCTGGCTCATCGCCTCGTGCGTGCTCGGGGTCGGCGGCACGTGGGTGCTGCTCGTCGCCGTGTTCGCCGTCGAGCACATGCGCGGCTGGGCGGAGCGAGGCGGCCTCGAGTTCCCGGGCGACGAGCAGCGCGACTTCTCCGACTTCGTCTACCTCTCCGTGCAGCTCTCGGCCACGTTCTCGTCCGCGGACGTCGCGCTCACGAGCCGACCGGCGCGACGCCTCGTCACCCTGCAGTCGATCGTCGGCTTCGCGTACAGCACGGTCATCATCGCGGTCTTCGCCTCGCTGCTCATCTCGCTCGCCGCCTGAGCATCCTGCGCGGCCGGGACGCGCGGCTCGGCGCGACACCTCCCGTTCGCCTGCCGGCCCTACGCTCATGCCATGAGCGCTCCTCAGCAGCCGACCGGCGCATCCGCGGCCGACAGCCCCTCCCCCGACGGCGCGTCGCCCGACGGTCTCGTGCAGCCGTCGCAGGTCGGCATCGCGCCGCTGCCGCGCCGCGAGCTGAGCCGCCGCGCCACCGCGTGGGCGCTGTGGGACTGGGGCTCCGCGTCGTTCAACGCGGTCGTGACGACGTTCGTCTTCAGCCGGTACATCGCATCCGACCTCTTCGTCGACCCCGAGATCGTCGAAGCAGGCGGCGACGGGCTCACGCGCGCGCTCGCCGACAACGCCTCGATCGTGGCGTGGGCGATCGCGGTCGCCGGGCTGCTGGTCGCGCTGCTCGCGCCCGTCATCGGCCAGCGGTCGGATGGCGGCGGTCGCCGCAAGCTGTGGGTCGCGGTCAACACCGGGGTCACCATCCTCGCGATGATCGGCATGTTCTTCGTGACGCCGGTGCCCGAGTACCTGTGGCTCGGCGCGGCGCTCCTCGCGGCGGGCAACCTCTTCTTCGAGTTCGCGTCGGTCAACTACAACGCGATGCTGCACCAGGTCTCGACGAAGGCGGCGCTCGGCCGCACCTCCGGCTACGGCTGGGGCATGGGCTACGTGGGCGGCATCGTGCTGCTCGCGCTGCTGCTCGTGCTCTTCATCTTCCCGCTCGGCGGCGAGGGCAACGGCGTGCTCGGCATCCCGACCGGCCGCGAGGGCGGCTCGCTCGACGTGCGCCTCGCGGTGCTCGCGAGCGCGTTCTGGTTCCTCATCTTCGCGCTGCCGCTGCTGCTCAAGGTGCCCGAGCTGCCGCCGACCGGTGTCGTGCCCAAGCGGGTCGGCATCCTCGAGTCGTACCGCATCCTCTTCGGCACCATCGCCCGGATCGGCCGCACCGCGCCGAAGACGCTGCTGTTCCTCGTCGCCTCGGCAGTCTTCCGCGACGGGCTCTCGGGCGTCTTCACGTTCGGCGCCATCATCGCGTCGTCGGTCTTCGGCTTCAGCGCGACCGAGGTCATCCTCTTCGCGATCGCCGCGAACGTCGCCGCGGGCGCCGGCACCTTCGTGGGCGGGTGGGCCGACGACCGGTTCGGCCCCAAGCTCGTGATCGTCCTGTCGCTCGTCATCCTGTCGCTCTCGGGCCTCGCGGTGCTGTTCGTCGAGGGCAAGGGGCTGTTCTGGGTCTTCGGCCTCGCGCTGTCGACCTTCGTCGGGCCGGTGCAGTCCGCCTCGCGCTCGTTCATGGCCCGCATCACGCCCGAGGGTCGCGAGGGCGAGATGTTCGGCCTCTACGCGACGACCGGCCGCGCGGTCTCGTTCCTCGCGCCGACGCTCTTCGGCATCTTCGTCTCGGTGACGGGCGACACCCGCTTCGGCATCCTCGGCATCGTGGTCGTGCTGCTCGCGGGCCTGCTGCTCGTGCTGCCCGTGCACCCGAAGCCCACGGTGATCGAGGACGACCGGGCGGTGCGCGCGCCGTAGTCGTGGGTGTTCCCGGTACGGATCGGCGGGTGTGCCTGCCAGCACCCGTGATCCGGTACGGGAGATCTGGCGTGCTCGGAATCGGCGGTACCGGGTTGCGGGTGCGCGAGCCGTCGACCCGCGACCCGGTACCAGGACCCGTCGCCGACCCCGACCGCTCCCTGCTCCGGCTCACCCACAAGCCGGTGCGGATGCCGCACGCGCGCAGCGCGGGCTGGGTCACCATGCGCGGGTGAATCGTCGAGCACCGCTCCCCCACCCCTTCGGCGACGGGCCGTTCGCGGTCGCGGCCGCGCTCGACGGCGGCGTCTCGCCGAGCAGGCTCCGCAGCGCTGACCTCGTGGCGCCGTTCCCGGGGGTTCGCGCCTTGCGCGAGCCGGCAGACGTGATGGAGCTGGCTGCCGCGTTCGCGCAGCGCATGCGACCCGGACACGTGTTCGCCGGCGTCACGGCGGGTCGCATGTGGGCACTCCCGATCGCTGGCGCGTGGGAGCGCTCGGAACCGCTCGTCATCGGCGTGCCGGCCGGAACGATTCGGACGCGAGCGAAGGGGGTGCGCACGCGCGAGTTCGACACTTCGAGGCTCGAATCGGGCACCCTCGACGGGCTCCCGCTGCTCGGGCCGGCTTCGACCGTGATGTCGCTCGCGCGGGAGACGGCCCACGTCGATCTCGTCGTGCTGATCGACGCGCTCGTGACGCCCTCGAAGCGGTATCGCGACCTGCGACTCGTGCGCCGGCCGTTCACCGATCCCGCAGCGCTCGCCGCGTTCGCCGAGCGGTGTCGCGGGCTCCATGGCGCCTCCGCGTTCGCCGCGGCCCTGGCAGACGTGCGCGTCGGCGCCGACTCGCCGCAGGAGTCACGCTCTCGGCTCGCCATCGTCGCCGCGGGCCTGCCGGAGCCGGTCGTGCAGTTCGAGGTGTGGCTCGACGGGGTGCTGCGCGCCGAGCTCGATCTCGCCTACCCGGACTGGAAGATCGCGATCGAGTACGAGGGCGAGCACCACCTGACCGATGCCGCGCAGTGGGCGAAGGACATCCGCCGTCAGGAGCTGCTCGAGTCGCTCGGATGGATCGTGATTCGCGCGACGAAGGCCGACCTGCAGCACGGCGGTCGACGGCTCGTCCAGCGCGTGCGCGCCGCGCTGGCGCGCCGAGGCATCGCGGCCTGATGGCTTCCGGCACGGGTTCGCGGGTGCTCGCTCCGGCGACGCGCAGATCCGTGCGACCGGGCGTGAGGCGTCGGAGGCGCCGGTACGGGTCTGCGGGTGCTGCCCGGGCGCACCCACTGACTCGTACCGGAGACCGCGCTTGCGGATGCGCGAGCATGGGGGCATGCGAGCGGGGACGCGGGGCATCACGAGCATCGAGCTGCTGCTCGACGAGCAGGCCGAAGCGCGCGTGCGCGCCGATTGGGATGCGCTCGCGGCCGCCGGGATGTCGAGCATGGCGGCGCACACCTCCGCGAGCAACCGCCCGCACGTCACGCTGCTCGCGCGCCCGACGGCAGTGCCGCAACCTCTGCGCGTCGAGGCCGCGCTCCCCCTGCCCCTCGTGCTCGGCCCGCCGCTGCTGCTCGGCGAGGGCGAGCGGCGGGTGCTCGCACGCTCGATCGTGCCGTCGGCGGCGCTGCTCGCGCTGCAGGCGGCCGTGCTCGATGCGACGGGCGAGGGCGACGAGGCTGCGCTCTTCGCGCCGGGCCGCTGGATGCCGCACGTCACGCTCGCACGGCGCATCCGACTCGTCGACCTGCCGGGGGCGCTCGGCCGCCTCGGACCGCCCATCGAGGCGCACGGCGTCGCGCTGCGCCGATGGGATGCCGCGACCGCGACCGTCTCGACCGTCGCGATGGGCTGAGGGCGGCTAGGCCGGCCAGGCCTCGGCGAGCTTCGCGAGCAGGCGGGCGAGCTCGGCGCGCTCCGCCGGCGCGAGCGCCTCGGCCGCCGTCGCGACCTCGGCCGCACGAGCCTCGGCATGCGCGGCGATGTGCGCGCGCCCCGCCTTCGTGGCCTCGATGACCACCCGCCGACCATCGGTCGGGTCGGGGATGCGCCGCACGAGCCCGGCGTCGGCGAGCGACTGCACGAGGCGGGATGCGCGCGGCTGGTCGACGCCGATCGCATGGCCGAGATCGGTGATCGAGCGCGGCGCCTCTGCGCGCACGATCGCATGCAGCATCCGGCGCGCACCCATGGCGCCGCGCGGGCCGCCCCCGCGGCGCGGGTTGCCGTCGCCGTGCGGATGGTCGTCGTCGTGCGGATGGTCGTGGTCGGCGTCGATGGCGTCATGGCCGCGGGCCCGACCGCGCTGGCCGTGGCCGGCGCCTGGACCGCCGTCGACGTGCGGCGGGCGGCCGAAGCCGCCCGGACCGCCGCGACCCGTTCTCGGAGGTCGACGCATGCCGATGCGATCGAGCGCCTCGGCGATGCGTGCGACGTCGTCGTCGTCGGAACCTGATGCTTGACGAGTGGCGGACATGTATGTCATTCTACATGTACATGCACAATGACATGCAGTTGCCCGGGTCGACTGGGCGGCACGCAGCCGGAGGGCTGCTTCACGACGAGAGGAGATCGCGATGCGATCCGATGAGCACTTCACCCACGACGGCCGACCCGAGTCCGAGGACGGCCAGCCCACGCCCGAGCAGGAGGACGGCACCGAGCAGCAGACGGTCGCGACCGACGCCGAGCAGCACGAGCACGCCGAGCACGAGCACGCCGAGCACGCGGACGGGCATCAGCACGAGCACGCGCGCGAGCACCACGCCGCGCACGAGCACGGGGCGCACCCTTGCTGCCCGCACGGCCACGGCCACGGCCACGGCCACGGCGGACGCGGTCACGGCGGACGCCGTCACGGCGGCGGCCACGGCTTCGGCCACGCCCACGGGTTCGGCCACGGCGAGGGCCAGGGCCACGGCGAAGGCCACCGCCATGGCTTCGGCCCCCGACGCGACCACGGCCACCCCACCATCGCGCGCAGCATCATGAAGTCGGCACGGCGCATCCGCCGGTCGGGCCTGTCGCCCGAGCAGCTGCAGCACCGCATCGCGGCGACCGTCAGTCACGCCGACTACGTGACGACCATGCGCACGCTGCGGCGCATCGGCATGGAGCTGCGCGACCAGCACTGACCCCCGGGCCACGAAGGCGCTCCTGCTTCGGCAGGGGCGCCTTCGTCGTCGCACGAGCGCGGGCGAATAGATCGAGTCGTCGGGCGTTGGCTTCAGTGACCGGCGCACGACATCGAGGGCTACAGGCAGCTCATGGACGTCAACCTGCACTCCGTCTTCTACGGCCTGCACTTCCAGCTGCCGCAGATCGTCGCCGCGGGCGGCGGCGCGGTCGTCAACACCTCGTCGATCCTCGGCGTCGTCGGCGACGCGAACGCGCTGCCGTACGTCGCCGCGAAGCACGGCGTCGCGGGGATGACGAAGTCGGCGGCGATCAGCTACGCCGACAAGGGCGTCCGCATCAACTCGGTGCACCCCGGCTACATCGACACCGCACTGCTGGCCGACCTGCCGAAGGACCTCTACGACGGCCTCGTCAGCAAGCACCCGATCGGCCGCCTCGGCAAGGCCGAGGAGGTCGCCGAGCTCGTGCTCTTCCTGCTGTCGGACAAGGCGAGCTACATCACGGGCTCGCAGCACCTCGTCGACGGCGGCTATACGGCGCAGTAGCTCTATGGCGCAGTAGCTCTATGGCGCAGTAGTGCCTGTGCCGCGCAGCGCTGCTTCCGAGGGCCGGTCCGCGATCGCGGGCCGGCCCTCGTCGCGCTCACACGAGCGGGTCGCCCGGGCGCACGCGCTCCGCCTCGAGCGACGGATGCCCGAGCACCCGACCGATGAAGTGGCCGCTGCCGCCGACGAGCGTGACGTCGAGGTCGAGGTCGGTCGCGACCATCCAGGCGGGCGTCGCGTGCGGCGCGGCGGGCCACAGCAGATTGGGCGTGCGGCCAGGGTCGGGCCAGTCCTGCCGCCATCCGAGCCCTGCCGTCTCGACCCAGCGCGGGTCGCGCAAGGCGCTCAGTCGTCCGCGCAGCAGCACGTGGTCGCGGCCCTGGCCGTCGCGCGGCAGCCCGAGCCCGTCCCCGCGCTCCATCGCCGCCCGGATCTCGGGATCGACCGAGGCGAGCCGCGCGACGCGCGCCTCCGCCTCGGCCTCGGCCTCGCGCTGCGCGCGCTCCGCGGAGGTGAGCCCGTCGTCAGGCCAGAAGAAGAAGGCGGCAGACCCGCTCGGGTCGAGCCCGCTCCCCTCCCAGACGGCCGCGAGCACCTCCGCATCGCCGTGCTCGTCGAGCAGCAGCTCGGTGAGCGGGCTCAAGAGCGGCAGCGGGACGTCGCCGGCGTGCGGCTCGTGGATCTGTCCGCCCTTGGGGAGGGTGTGCCCGTCGAGCATGCGGCCACCGTCGGGCAGGTCGTGCCCGCGCTCGCCGAAGCGCGAGAGCCAGGCGGTATGCGGCTGCCGCTCGCCGAGGCGGTCGCCGATGAGGGTCGCGGCCTCGGCCCAGGTGAGCTCGCGGTCCTCGAGCGGCAGCTGCCCCCACTCGTCGGGCGCGGCGCCGGCGACCGGGGTGCTGAGCGTCGCGGGGTGCAGGATGCGCGCGTAGGCGTCGAAGACGGGCGGCACGACCGAGGCGACCGTGCCGTCGAGATCGTGCAGCGCCTCCTGCACCCAGCGCGCGACCTCGACGTCGCGCTCGACCCGCAGCGGCCCGGCCATGAGCCTCAGCCGCTCAGTCGGTCGTGTCGGCGTCGAGCACCGTGCGGTGGAAGCTCTGGAACGAGCGCGACGCCGTCGGCCCCCGCTGCCCCTGGTAGCGGTTGAGGTTGGCGCCCTGGCCGTACGGGTGCTCCGACGGCGAGGAGAGCTGGAAGTAGCAGACCTGCCCGATCTTCATGCCCGGCCACAGCTTGATCGGCAGCGTCGAGACGTTCGAGAGCTCGAGCGTCACGTGGCCCGAGAACCCGGGATCGATGAAGCCGGCGGTCGAGTGCGTCAGGAGCCCGAGGCGGCCGAGCGACGACTTGCCCTCGAGCCGCGCCGCGACGTCGTCGGGTAGCGTCACGCGCTCGTATGTGGCGCCGAGCACGAACTCGCCGGGGTGCAGGATGAACGCCTCGTCGGGTCCCACCTCGACGAGCCGCGTGAGGTCGGGCTGGTCCTCGGCGGGGTCGATGAACGGGTACTTGTGGTTGTCGAAGAGCCGGAAGCCGCGGTCGAGCCGCACGTCGACGCTCGAGGGCTGCACCATCCCCAGGTCGAGCGGATCGAGGCCGAGGTCGCCCGACGCGAGTCGGGCACGGATGTCGCGGTCGCTGAGCAGCACGGGCCGAGCGTACCGCCCGCGCCGAGCCCGCAACTTGCTCGTGCGGCATTCAGGCCGATGGAGGAAGATGGGCCACGACAGACGGCTGCGAGGAGGTGACCATGGCTGTGCATCGCAACCGACGGCTCGAGGACTGGATCGAGCTCGCCTCGGCCGCCGTGGAGCGCGCTCGCCGGTCGCTCGGCGACGCGGAGGTCGCGCGCCGCACCGAGGCCTCGGTCTCGGACGAAGACTACGAGACGACCGTGCGCGTGCTGCGCACGCTCGGCCGCGACCTGCAGGCGACCACGACCGACTTCAGCGCGCTCGACGCGCGGCTGCGCGGCGGCTCGCACGGCGAGCACGCGCCGCATGTGCCCGAGGCCCCGGAGGATGTGGCGGATGCCCCATCGCCCGAGGGCGCGGACGCGACCGATCCCGCGGGGTCGGCCGAGGCATCCGCCCAGCCGCTCGCTCCGGGCGAGCAGCCGGCGCTCGACGGGCTCTCGCCGAGCGAGTACGCCGCGCTGCGCCCCGCGGAGCTCGCCAAGCGCCTCGCGCGGCTGCGCAACCCGATCCTGCCGCACCCGCGGCACGGGCGCGCGAAGTAGCGCGCGGCCGCGTCAGCGCGCCCAGACGCCGCGGGCGATGCAGTACACGCCGTAGAACATGAGGCCCACGGCGATCGCGATGAGGGCCAGGACGCCGCCCGGCACAGTCGTGAGCGACTGGAGCGCGCCGTCGAGCCCGCCGGCCTCGCCCGGCTGGCCCATCGCACCGGCGATGACGAAGAGCGCCCCGACGATGGTGACCGCGATGCCCTTGGCGACGAAGCCGGGCGCGCCGAGCGTCTCGACGAGACGGCGGAAGCGGCGAGGAGGGTCGACGTCCTCGAAGAAGCTGCGGCGCACGCCGCGGAGCACGAAGGCGATGCCGACGCCCGCGATGACGAGCCCCGCGATGCCGAGCACCCACGGGCCGAGCGGATGCTCGAGCACCCTCGACGAGAACGACTCGGTCGTCTCCTCGCCGTCGATCGAGCCGCCGACCGCGAAGACGAGCGCGGTGCCGCCCACGACGGCGTGACCGATGCCGCGCCCGGCAGCGCGCAGGGCATCGCGGCGCTCGTCGCGCGAGGAGGCGACCGCGATCACGAACGCGTGCAGCGCGAGCCCGACGAGCGCGATGCCCACGACCCACAGCGCGAGCCCGCCGAAGGGTGTCTCGCGCAGCGTGCGCATCGCGCCGGACTGATCGGCCGAGCCGCCTCCGCCGAGCGCGACGCCGAGCGCGATGCCTCCGATGAGCATGTGGACGACGCCGTTGGCCGACTGGCCGACGGCCTCCACCCAGCCGGCCGCACGGTGATCGTCGACCTCGGCCGCGGCGTCCTGCGCCTTGTGGGCAGCGCGGTCGACGCCGTTCGCCGCGCCCTCCGCGCTCATCTGCCGGGCCGGATCATCGCGACCAGAGGCCGCGCGCGAAGCAGTAGACGCCGTAGAGCATGAGCCCGAGGGCGATCGCGACGAGCGCGATCACACCGCCCGGCACGGTCGTGAGCGACTGCAGCGCACCGTCGAGCCCACCGGCCTCCTCCGGGTCGTGCTGCACGGCCGCGACGATGAAGAGCACGCCGACGATCGCGATGGCGAGGCCCTTCGCGACGTAGCCCGCGGTGCCGAGCACGTCGACGAGCCGGCGCCAGCGGGAGGGCGGGGCGACGTCCTCGCGGAACTTCTGCTTCACGCCCTTCACGACGAAGTACGCGCCGACCGCGGCGATCCCGGCGCCCACGAGTCCGACGAGCACCGCGCCGAACGGGTTCGCCATGAGCTGCGCGGAGAACGACTGCGCCTGCGACTCGCCGTCGGAGCTACCGCCGGTCGCGGCGACGAGCGCGGTCGAGCCGACCGCGCCGTAGGCGATGCCCTTGGCCGCGTCCTTGACCGCGTCCTTCCAGTCGCGACGCGACTCGGCGATGGCGGTGACGAACGCGAGCAGCGCGAGCCCGACCATCGCGAGCCCCACCGCCCACAGCGCGATGCCGCCGACCGGGGTCTCGCGGATGGCCTGCATGGCGCCCGACTGGTCGGCCGAGCCTCCGCCGCCGAACGCGATCCCGAGCGCGATGCCGCCGATCACGAGGTGCACGACGCCGTTCGCGATCTGCCCGGCGCCCTGCACCCACGAGGCCGCGCGATGCTGCTCGGCGCCCGCCGCCGCGTCCTGCGCCTTGTCGGTCGCCCGACCCGCCGCGTCCTTCGCCGTCGATGCCCGAGGCCGAGATCTTCCACCAGTGCTCATGTGCCCCACGCTAACGCTCAAGAGTGTCGATGGTTTCTCATCAAGTCGCTGGTGCGCTCGGCGAGGCAGGTCCAGGATGTTCGCCATGACCGGCGTGCACCGGCCCGTGATCCGCACCCCCGACCAGCGCATCCGGGTCTTCGTGAGCTCGACCCTGCGCGAGCTCGCCGAGGAGCGGCGCGCCGCGCGCGCCGCGATCGAGCGGATGCGCCTGGCACCGGTCATGTTCGAGCTCGGCGCGCGGCCGCACCCGCCCCGCGCGCTCTACCGCTCCTACCTCGCGCAGAGCGACGTCTTCGTGGGCATCTACGCCGACAGCTACGGCTGGGTCGCGCCCGACGAGCAGGTCTCGGGGCTCGAGGACGAGTACAACCTCGCGCCGCCGGAGATGCCGAAGCTCATCTACATCCGCGCCTCCGAGCACCGCGAGCCGCGGCTCGAAGAGCTCATCGACCGCATCCGTTCGGACGACACGGTCGCCTACCTGCCCTTCACGACGGCCGAGGACCTCGAGGAGCAGGTGTCGAACGACCTCGCGACGCTCCTCGCGGAGCGGTTCGACGAGTCGAGGATGCAGCCGGCCGGCGGCGCGGAGGAGATCCCGCCCACGCCCGAGTCGCGCATCCCGGCGCCGCCGACGACGACGATCGGGCGCGAGCGGGAGATCGCCGACGTGCGCGAGCTGTTCGAGCGCGGCACGAAGCTCGTGAGCCTCATCGGGCCAGGCGGCATCGGCAAGAGCAGGCTCGCGATCGAGGTCGCGCAGCACACGGCCGACCTGTTCCCGGACGGCCGCTACTTCCTGCCGCTCGAGGGCGTCTTCGAGCCGGGTCTGCTGCTGCCCACGATCGCGTACGTGCTCGGCATCCGCGACAACGGCGAGGCGGCGCTCGAGGAGCGCATCGCGCGCGCCCTCGCCGGTCGACGCGTGCTGCTCGTGCTCGACAACTTCGAGCAGATCGTCGAGGCGGCACCGCTGCTCGTGCGGCTGTTCGACGTCGCGCCCAGCGCGAGCATGCTCGTCACGAGTCGCACGGTGCTGCGGATCCGCGGCGAGCGCGTCTACGAGGTGGGCGCGCTCGGCGTGCCCGATGCGGTCTTCCATGCCGCGGCGGCACGCGTGCTCCGCTCCCCCGCGGGCGCGCTCTTCGTCGACCGCGCGCAAGCGGTGAAGCCCGACTTCGCCCTCACCGACGAGAACGCCCGCGCGGTCGCCGACATCTGCCGGCGGCTCGAGGGGCTGCCGCTCGCGATCGAGCTCGCGGCGGCGAAGGTGCGCCTCCTCACGCCGAGCGGCATCGCGCAGCGGCTCGAGCAGAGCCTGCCGCTGCTCACCGCGGCCGCGCGAGACCTGCCCGACCGGCACCGCACGATGCGGGCGACGATCGACTGGAGCGTCAGCCTGCTGCCGGCCGAGCAGCGAGCGCTGCTCGAGGACCTCGGCGTCTTCGCCCGCCAGTTCACGCTCGAGGCGGTCGAGGCGCTCGGCACCGGCAGGCCCTGGGAGGGGCAGGCGATCGACGGCATCGCCGCGCTCGTCGACGCATCCCTCGTGAAGCAGGCCGAGATCGGTGGCCGCTCGGTGCTGTCGCTGCTCGCGGTCGTCCGCGAGCACTCGCTCGGCCGGCTCAAGGAGCACGGCGAAGCGGGGCAGATGCGCGCCGCGCACGCCGACTACTACAGCGACCTCGTCGCCGCGCTCGCGCCCGGACTGCGCGGCGCCGGGCAGAGCGACGCGGTCGTGCAGCTGGGCCTCGAGCTGCCGAACCTGCGCGCCGCCGTGCGCCACCTCGTGCACATCGACCGGCTCGACGACGCGGGCGATTTCGCCTGGCGACTGCTCGTCTACTGGTGGATCGCCGGCTTCTTCGGCGAGGTGCGCGTCTGGATGCTCGAGCTGCTCGGCAAGGACCAGCCGATCACGCCGCACACGCGCGCGGTCGCGTGGTTCTTCGCGCTCTGGAGCGAGATGTGGCAGCACCCGACGGAGGAGGTCGTGGCGGGGCTCGGCGAGTGCGTGCGGCTGTTCACCGAGAGCGGCGACGGCGATGCCGCGGCGATGGCGTCGGCGGCGCGCGCGACGGCCAGGCTGCAGCTGCCGCTCCCCGACCTCGACGCCGCGGAGCGCGAGCTCAGCGAGGCCGTGGAGCGGCTGCGCGAGCTCGGCAACGCGTGGGCGGAGGCGATCACCGAGGTGTCGCGCGGCCGGCTCGCGTGGCTGCGCGGCCTCACCGACGACGCGCAGGCGTGCTTCGACCGGGCGACGGGCGTCGCCGAGGCGGTCGGCGACCAGTTCACGCTGTCGGTCGCCGGCAACCACCAGGCGCGGCTGCAGCTCGTGCGCGGCGACGTCGACGTCGCCGAGGCCGGCTGCGTGCGCACGCTGCTCGTCTCGGTGCGGCTGCACTTCGAGGAGGGCGTCGCGTACGCGCTCGAGGGCCTGTGCGCGGTGGCGGCCGCACGGGGCGAGGCCGAGCGCGCGGGGATGCTGTCAGCCGTCGCCGACGCCATCCGGCACCGCATCGGCGTCTTCGATGCCGAGGCGTTCACCGTGCACACGCCGCAGCTCGACGCCATCCGCGCGGCAGAGCCGGCGGCGGTCGCGGAGGGCGAGCGGCGCGGACAGGAGTTGACCGTCCCCGAGGCGATCGTGCTGGCGCTGCCCGAGCGCGAGCGCGCCGGCGTCGCGAGCGCGCTCGCGCACTGGTGAGCCGCCGGCTCCACGGTTCGCCCCGGCCGCTCGGATAGCGTGGCCGGATCGAGCGAGGGAGCACCATGAGCGACACGAGCGCATCCGCCGACGCGGCGGCGACCGCCTGGCACGGGCAGGAGGGCGACCCGATCGTGGTGCTCGCCCACGACTGGAACGGCCGGCTGCCGTGGATCGACGAGTTCGCCGCTCGGCTGGCCGCCGAGGGCTTCCGGGTCGCGGTGCCCGACTTCTTCGACGGGCGCACCGCGACGGGCGACGCCGAGGCCGGCGCGCTGCTGCGGGAGCGCCTCGCCGACCTGCCGGGAGCGCTGCACCTCGTGAGCGAAGCGATCGGCGAGGCGCGCGCGCTCGGCAGCGCGCACGCCGCGGTCGTCGGCTTCTCGATGGGCGCGTCGATCGCGCTCGCCTACGCGGCGCAGGGCTCGCTCGACGCCGTCGTCGCCTACTACGGCTCGGCGCGCGGCGGCGTGACGCCCCGGGTGCCGATCCTCTTCCAGCTCGCCGAGACCGACGACTGGAGCGGCGTCGAGTCGCCCGAGGCGCTGCAGTCGCGGCTCGCGGGCGAGGGCTTCGACGGCGTCGAGCTGCTGCACCACGAGGGCGCCGTGCACGGGTTCCAGAACGCGCAGATCGAGCAGCGGTTCCACGCGGATGCGTCTGCGGCGGCGTGGGAGACGACGCTCGCGTTCCTGCGGGAGCACCTGCAGCGCGTCGAGTAGCGCGTCTCGCTCCGGGCCCGCGGTCCTACTCGACGAGCGGAGTGGCGGGGGTGCTCGGCGCGGCCGCGAACGTCGAGCGCAGCAGCCGCTCGAGGGCCGGCACGCCCTCCGCGAGCGCCGCGCGCTGCCGCGCCGCGCCGTTGCCCTCGGTGCGCAGCCGCTCGATGAGCGCTTCGACCCGCTCGCGGTCGCCCGCCGCGTCGAGCGCCGGGCCAGCCGCCTCGAGCAGCCGCCCGATCACGTGGCGGGCGGGAGCGATGGACGCCGTGACCGGGTCGACGAGCACGTCGTCGAGCCCGTGCCGCGCGGCGTGCCAGACCGCGGCGTCGAGGTGCTCGGCGTGCGCGGCCGCATCGGCGTGCGGCAGGTCGCCCGCGGCCGCCGACTCGACGAGCGCTCGCGTCAGCAGCGCGACGCCGACCGACTCCTCGGCGCTCAGCTGGGCGTCGAACACCCGCAGCTCGACCGTCGGGTAGCGCTCCGCGAGCCGCATCATCCAGAACACCGAGCTCGCGTCGAGCGTCGCGCCCAGCCCGATGAGCGCGCGCACGCGCCGCTCGTAGTCGGCGGCGTCGGCGAACTCCGGCGGCACCGACGCGGTCGTGAAGCGGCGCCCGACGATCGTCCGCCAGCTCGCGAAGCCCGTGTCGGCGGCACCGAAGCACGGCGAGTTCGCGGTGAGCGCGAGGAGCGGCGCGAGCCACGGCCGCAGCGCGCGCATGACTTTGACCCCCTCCTCGCGCGAGGCCACCGCGACATGCACGTGCAGCCCCTGGATGCGGTGGTCCGGGTGGATCGCGCCGAGCTCCTGCACGAAGCGCGCGTACCGCTCCCCTGCCGCGGTCGCGGAGCGGCCCGCGCCGAATGCGGTGCCGGTGCTCGCGGCGATGAGCCCGCGGCGCGCGACGGCACCGGCGACCGCGCGACGGAACTCGCCCACGACCCGGTCGGCCGCATCCGCATCGGCGAGCACGGGCGACGAGAACTCGATCTGCGCGCGCAGGAACTCGTGCGTGATCCAGTGCATCCCGGACTCGAGCTCGACGAGCTCGGCGATCACCTCGTCGGCGACGTCGACCGGCACGAGCGAGCCCGGCTCGAGCAGGATGACCTCCTCCTCGATGCCGAACGTGCGCGGTGCGCGGCGGACCGGCTGCTCGAGCGTCATGGCCGGATTGTGCTCGACGAACCTGGAACCCACCAGGGTCGGCGGCCCGTGGACTCACAGTCGAGGGCACTGGTGGAGTCCAGGTCGATCAGGGAAAGTGTGCTCATGCGCGCCATCTGGAAGGGCTCCATCACATTCGGGCTCGTCAACGTGCCCGTCAAGCTCTACTCGGCCACCGAGGAGCACGACCTGCAGCTGCACCAGGTGCACGACGCCGACGGCGGACGCATCCGGTACGAGCGCAAGTGCGAGGTGTGCGGCAAGAAGGTCGAGTACTCGCACATCGACAAGGCGTACGACGACGGCGAGCAGACGGTCGTGCTCACCGGCGACGACCTCGACGCGCTGCCCGCGGAGCGCAGCCGCGAGATCGAGGTGCTCGAGTTCGTGCCGAACGAGCAGATCGACCCGATCCTCTTCGAGCGCAGCTACTACCTCGAGCCCGACTCGAAGAGCCCGAAGGCGTACGTGCTGCTGCGGCGCGTGCTCGAGGAGACCGAGCGCACCGCGGTCGTGCGCATCTCGCTGCGGCAGCGCACGCGGCTCGCGACCATGCGGGTGCGCGACGACGTGCTGCTCGTGCAGACGATCCGCTGGTCCGACGAGGTGCGAGCGGCGGAGTTCGCGTCGCTCGACGACGACGTCACCGTCGGCAAGCGCGAGATGGACCTCGCGCGCTCGATCGTGCGCGACCTCGAGGCCGACTTCGAGCCCGAGCAGTACGTCGACGAGTACCAGGAGCAGCTGCGCACCCTCGTCGAGGCGAAGCTCGACCAGGGCGAGGCGCTCGACACCGCCGCGACGTTCGGCGAGACCGACGACGACGAGGGCGCCGAGGTGATCGACCTGCTCGAGGCGCTGCAGCGCAGCGTCGAGAAGCGCAAGGGCTCGAGTGCCTCGAGCGATGCGGATGCGACGGACGACGAAGAGGGGTCGTCCGGCTCGACGCGCGGCCGGGCGTCGAAGGCTGGATCGTCGAAGGCGGCGTCGTCGAAGGCCGCGTCGGACGAGGAGTCGACCGCGACGAAGACGCGCACGGCGAAGAAGCCGGCGGCGAAGTCGGGCGCGACGTCGACCGCTGCCAAGAAGCCCGCGGCGAAGAAGCCCGCGGCCAAGTCGACGTCGGCGACGTCGACCGCGAAGAAGCCCGCCGCGAAGTCGACCGCCGCGAGCAAGCGGAAGTCCGCCTGAGGTGGCGGCGGCCGACCGGATCGTCGTCGGCGGGCGGTCCCTGCGCTTCTCGAACCCCGACAAGGTGCTGTACCCGTCGACCGGGACGACGAAGCGTGACGTGCTCGAGTACGTGCTGCGCGCATCCGAGCCCCTGATCGCCCACGCGGGCGGCCGGCCCGTGACGCGCAAGCGCTGGACCGAGGGCGTCGGCACGGAGCAGAAGCCGGGGCAGGTGTTCTTCCAGAAGACGCTCGAGAAGGGTGCCCCCGATTGGGTGCGGACGGTTGAGCTGCAGCACTCGACCGGGCCGAAGCAGTACCCGGTGCTGACCGAGCCCGCGGTGCTCGCGTGGATGGCGCAGATGGGCGCGCTCGAGCTGCACGTGCCGCAGTGGCGGATGCTCGACGGCGAGCGCCAGAACCCCGACCGCCTGGTGCTCGATCTCGACCCCGGGCCCGGCGCCGATCTCGACGACTGCGCGCAGGTCGCGCTCTCGGTGCGCGAGCTGCTCGAGGACATCGGGCTGCACCCGGTGCCGCTCACGAGCGGGTCGAAGGGCATCCACCTCTACGCGCGACTCGACGGCACCGTCACGAGCGAGCAGGCGAGCGAGGTCGCGCACACGCTCGCCCGGTCGCTCGAGGCGATGCATCCCGAGCTCATCGTGAGCGACATGAAGAAGGCGCTGCGCACGAACAAGGTGCTGCTCGACTGGAGCCAGAACTCCGGCTCGAAGACGACGATCGCGCCCTACTCGCTGCGCGGCCGGCTGCGCCCGACCGTCGCCGCTCCCCGCACGTGGGAGGAGGTCGAGGCGGGCGGGCTGCAGCAGCTCGAGCACCTCGAGGTGCTCGAGCGGCTCGAGCGCGACGGCGACCTCATCGCCTCGCTCGACCCGCCGCCCGACCGGCTCGCGAAGTACCGCGGCATGCGCTCGGCGCACCGCACGCCCGAGCCCGTGCCCGCCGACCCGCCGACCTCGACGGACGGCCGCTCGTTCGTGATCCAGAAGCACCAGGCGAGCCGGCTGCACTACGACTTCCGGCTCGAGCACGACGGCGTGCTCGTCTCGTGGGCCGTGCCCAAGGGGCTGCCGTCGACGCCGAAGCAGAACCGGCTCGGCGTGCAGACCGAGGACCACCCGCTCGAGTACGGCTCGTTCGAGGGCACGATCCCGAAGGGCGAGTACGGCGCGGGCACCGTGCAGATCTGGGATGCGGGCAGCTACGAGCTCGAGAAGTGGCGCGACGACGAGGTGATCGCGACGCTGCACGGGCGGCCCGACGGCGGGCTCGGCGGCGATCCCTACCGGTTCGCGCTCATCCGCACCGACGCCGACAAGCGGCAGTGGCTCGTGCACCGCATGAAGGAGCAGGACGCGGAGCGCGACGCGCGGCTCAAGGGCTACGCCCCGTCGAAGGCCGAGCTGGCGCGGCAGGCGAAGGGCGAGGCCGGCGACGAGGCCGAGTCGGTGCCGGCCGCTCCGCGACGGAAGCTCGGACGCAGGCTCAGCGCGCCGAACGCCCCCGCCCCGCGCGCGAAGGGCGACCGCCCCACCGACCTGCGGCCGATGCTCGCGACGCTCGGCGACGCATCCGAGATCGACGACGACCGCGAGTGGTCGTTCGAGGTGAAGTGGGACGGATGGCGCGTGATCGTCGAGCGCGTCGGCACGACCGTGCGGCTGCTGAGCCGCAACGGGCGCGACCTGTCGGGCGCGTTCCCCGAGCTCGTCGAGGCGGTGCCGAAGGCGGTCGATGCGGATGCGGTGCTCGACGGCGAGATCGTGATGCTCAAGCGCGGGGCGGCCGACTTCGAGGCGCTGCAGGATCGCGGCGGGCTGAGCGGGCGGCCCGCCGCCCGGGCCGCGAAGGCGACGCCGGCGACGATCATGCTCTTCGACCTGCTCGAGCAGGATGGCGAGCGGCTCGTCAACGAACGGCTCGACGACCGGCAGTCGCGGCTCGACGAGCTCGTGCACGAGAGCGCGCGCGTGAAGATCTCGAAGCCGCTGCGGGGCTCGCTCGAGCGGATCCTCGAGGTGACCGCCGAGCGCGGGCTCGAGGGCGTGATGGCGAAGCGGCACGACAGCCGCTACCGGCCCGGCAAGCGCAGCGACGACTGGCGCAAGCTCAAGCACCTCGAGGTGCAGGAGGTCGCGGTGGTCGGGTGGCTCGAGGGCAACGGCTCGCTCGCCGGCACGGTCGGCTCGCTCGTGCTCGCCCGGCCGGGCGACGACGGGCGGATGCGCTACGCCGGCCGGGTGGGCTCGGGCTTCTCGGCGGCCGAGCGCGACCGGCTGCGGGATCAGCTGCGGCCGCGGCGCACGGCGCCCGCGATCGAGGGGCTGCCGAACGACGTCGCGAAGAAGGTGCGCTGGGTGCGGGCGGCCGTCGGCGAGGTCGAGCACACGGAGCAGACCGCCTCGGGCGCCCTCCGCCACCCGGTCTGGCGCGGCTTGCGCGCCGACAAGGCGCTCGCCGACCTGAACCCGTCCTGACGACGCCGGTCGAGCAGCAGCCGGCGCAGTCGGCCGCGCATCGAGACCCCCGCCCCGCTGGCAGACTCCTCCTCATGACCACCGACCTCCTCGACCTCGCCTCGCTCCTCACCGACGAGGAGCGCGCCGTGCAGTCTCGCGTGCGGGCGCTCGTCGACCGCGAGATCCGCCCGCAGATCGCCGACTGGTTCGAGCGCGCCGTCTTCCCGCGGGAGCTCGTCCCCGCGCTCGCCGCCGAGGGCCTCCTCGGCATGCACCTGACCGGCTACGGCTGTGCCGGCCGCAGCGCCGTCGAGTACGGCATCGCCATGCAGGAGCTCGAGGCCGGCGACAGCGGCATCCGCACCTTCGTGTCGGTGCAGGGCTCGCTCGCGATGACCGCAATCGCGAAGCACGGCTCCGAGGAGCAGCAGTCCGCGTGGCTGCCTCGCATGGCCGCCGGCGAGGCGATCGGCTGCTTCGCCCTCACCGAGCCGGATGCCGGCAGCGACCCGGGCGCGATGCGCACGTTCGCGCGCCGCGACGGCGACGACTGGATCCTCGACGGCGAGAAGCGGTGGATCGGCCTCGCGTCGATCGCCGACGTCGCGGTCGTGTGGGCGCAGACCGACGACGGCGTGCGCGGGTTCCTCGTCGAGACGTCGACGCAGGGCCGCCCGACGCCCGGCTTCACGGCCACGCCGATCGCGCCGAAGCTCTCGATGCGGGCATCGATCCAGTGCGACATCGCGCTCGACGGCGTGCGCGTGCCGGAGTCGATGCGGCTGCCGGATGCGCGCGGCCTGCGGGCGCCGTTCGAGTGCCTGGGCGAGGCCCGGTTCGGCATCGCGTGGGGCGCGCTCGGCGCCGCCCGCGACGCGCTCGAGACGACGCTCGCCTACGTGGGCGAGCGCGAGGTGTTCGGCCGACCGCTCGCGGGCATGCAGCTGACGCAGGCGCGGCTCGCCGAGATGGTGCTCTCGCTGCAGCAGGCGCAGCTGCTCGCGCTGCACCTCGGCCGCCGGAAGGACGCAGAGCTGCTGCGCCCGCACGAGATCTCGATGGGCAAGCTCGCCTCGTGCCGGGCGGCGATCGACATCTGCCGCGAGGCTCGCGCGCTGCTCGGCGGCAACGGCATCACGCTCGACCTCTCGCCCATGCGGCATGCCGCGAACCTCGAGAGCGTGCGCACCTACGAGGGCACCGACGAGGTGCACACGCTCGTGATCGGGCAGGCGCTCACGGGCATCTCGGCGTTCCGCGGCTGAGCCACCCGCCGGTCGAGCCGCTCCCGACTCGCGGCCGCCTCACCCTGCCCAGAGCACGAGCCCGGTGAGCTCCTCGACGGGCACGGCACCGAAGTCGCGGGAATCGATCGACACCGCTCGGTTGTCACCGAGGACGAAGACATGGCCGGCAGGCACGCGCATCAGCCCGAAGAACGTCCCGTCGACGTGTCGGGGGTCGACGTACGGCTCCGCGACCGCGACCTCGTCGACGTACAGGACGCCGTCCCGGATGGCGAGGGTCTGCCCGGCGACGGCGACCACGCGCTTGAGCATGCTGCGACCGTCCACCGGGTCGCGGAGGACGACCAGCTGCCCGGCATCGGGGCTGCCCGCTGCCTGCTGCCACCGGCCGACCAGCACCGTGCTGCCCTGCGCCACCGTCGGCGCCATGCTGTCGGAGGCGACCGTGAGGGGCTCGACGACCCACAGGCGCAGGCCCAGCACGGCGGCGACCCCCAGCAGCACCGCCACGGCGATGCCGACGGGGGTCGAAGTCGTCAGCTGCCGTCGTCCCACGAGGCCGGCGCTGCCGTGATCGGATCGTTCGCGTCGACCTCGCCGTCGGCCAGCCCGACGCTGAACTGCACCATCATGTCGTGGTCCTCGTGCGGCAGGTTGTGGCAGTGCATGATGTACTTCCCGCGGTGCGGGCCGAACTTCACGAGCACCCGCACGATCTCGCGCTCGCCGACGTAGACGGTGTCCTTCGGTCCGAGCTCGTACGGGAACGGCGCTTGGCCGTTGCGGCTGAGGACCTGGAAGTCGACCAAGTGCATGTGGATGGGATGGAACCAGCCGTCAGAGCTGTTCTCGAACTCCCAGATCTCGACGGCATTGAGACCCGGGTCGGCGACCACCTTGCGGAATCCGCTCGCCACGACGTCCTGCCACGTGTCCTCGCCGATCGTCCACAGGTTGGTCCGGTCGTTCCGCTTGACCCGGAACCTCCTCGTCTTGGTGGACTGCGCTGTGGTCAGCGACATGATCTCGCTGCCCGCCAGCACCGTGGGGATCGTGTTCCAGGTCGGATCGCCGGTGTTCACCGGTGTGTCGACGACGTCGAACGCCATGATCTTGTCGGTGTTGGCGTAGGCGACGTTGTTGTCGTTCGAGAGGTTGCGCAGCAGGATGCGCTGACCGTTCGTGTACTTGCGGAAGTCGATCAGCACCTCGTAGCGCTCAGCGCTGGCATGCCGGTAGCTCGAGACGCTGCGCGCGACCGGCATGAGGCCTCCGTCCGTCGCCACCACGATCAGCGGGTCGCCGGTGCTCAGCGTCGGCCGCAGCGAGCGCGAGATGCTGGCGTTGAGAATGCGGAAGCGGTAGACGCGCCGCTGCACCTTCATCGTGGGCCACGGCTTCCCGTTGACCAGGATCACATCGCCCCACAGCCCGGAGTGGCTGTTGTGGTCGTAGCCGAGGCTCCCGTTGGCCGCGAACATCGCGTCGTTGATCGTGAGGGCCACGTCGAACTCGCCCTGCGGCAGCAGCTGACGCTCCTGCGGGTCGTGGACGTGGTACTGCGCGGCGAGTCCTGCGTAGACGTTCAGAGCCGTGGTGTGGACGCTGTGGTCGTGGTACCAGAGGGTCCTCGCCTGCTGGTAGTTGGGGTACTGGTAGTCCTTCTTGAACCCCCGGTTCGTGAGGTCGCTCGCGTAGCCGTCGAACTGCGGCAGCGAGGCCGAGCCGTGCAGGTGCGTCGACGTCGCCAGCAGGTGGCCGCCGAACGGGTGCCGCAGGGGAAGCTGGTTCCGCACCCGCAGCACGGCCTTGGTGCCCCGCTCGACGCTGATGGTCGGTCCGGGGAAGATGCCGTTGTACCCGAGGATCGGCGTCCGCAGGCGCGGCAGGATCGCCGCGACCGCTGCCATCTGCGTCACCGTGTAGTACTGCACCGGGTGGCCGTCCACCGGGTCGATCCCCGTCGCGTTCGGCTGCAGGATGGGCGCGCGCGTGAGGGCGGTCAGGTACGGCCGCGGCATGTCGGCGGTGCTCAGCCGGCTCGCGGACTTCGCGTCGACGTTCGCGAGCGGGATGGCCAGCGCGCCTGCTGCGCCGAGCACACCGACTCCGCCGGCCAACAGGAACTGGCGTCGTGTCAGAGCCATCGGTCTCTCCTCGCCTCGGGTGCACGACCGAGGATCCAGACCGCTGCTTGGAATAACCTTGTTATAGAACGCCGCGACCGGTGCTCGCCACTCGGGCCTCGACGAGCGTGCCCGCGCCCGGCCGCGACATGACATCGAGGGTGCCGCCGACGGATTCGATCGCATCCCGCATGATCTGCAGGCCGAGGTGACCGATCGGCGGGTCGCCGTCGGCGTCGAAGCCGAGACCGTCGTCGCGGATCGTGAGCACGGCGCTGCCCCCGTCGTCGCGGAGCGAGACCTCGACGGCCCGTGCCGCGGCATGCTTCGAGATGTTGCTCAGCGCCTCGCGGGCGACTCGGTAGAGCGTCGCGGCCGCCTCGCGCTCGGGATCGTCGCCGTGCGCGGCATCGACGGAGACGTCGATCCCGCCTGCACGCAGCGGTTCCGCCAACCGCTCGAGGGCCGCCGGCATGCCGAGCCGCTCGAGGCTCGGCGGGTAGAGCTCGATGGTCATCGCCCGCAACCGGCGCACGCTGTCCTGCAGGATGGAGACCGCATGCTCGAGCAGAGGCCCCTGCAGGGGTGTCGCCCGCACCTCCTCGGCCTCGAGGGCATACGACAGTCCGGAGAGATCCTGCATCACGTCGTCGTGGAGGTCTCGAGCGATGCGTCGTCGCTCGACGTCGGAGACGTCGACGAGACGCTGCAGCAGCTCGCGGCGCGCCGCCTGGTCGGCTTGGATGCGTCGAGCGAGCCTCACGGCCGGCACCAGCTGCGCCAGCTGCAGCACGGCGAGGGCGAGGAGGAGCGCAGGCGCCATGTCGCCCAGCACGAGCGCCTGCTCCGCGCGGACGTCCGCCTCGTCGTAGTGCGCCTCGACGACGAGGGGCACGCCGGAGGCCGACTGCGCTCGCACGGTCACCTCGACCAGCTGACCGGCACCCGCGCCGAACGCATCCTCCAGGTCGCGCTCGCTCTCGATCGTCGCGCTGCCGGCCCCTCCGGCGAACAGATCCCGAGCCCGGTCCGGCAGCGGGAGCTGCTGGCCGATCAGCTCGGCCGCGTCGGAGTAGACCACGCGCCCATCCGCGTCCCAGATCCTGATCCGCAGCACCGGCACGTCGTCGAGCCACGGTCCGAGCCGCGCGTCCAGGCCCTGGATCGCCGCACGATCCCCCGCGAGGAATCGATCCGTGACGAGCGGGCCGATCGCCAGGTCGGCGATGCGCTGCGTGCTGCTCCGAGCGTTGTCGAGCGCGTGGCGCTCGGCCTGCCCGAGGATCCAGAAGGTCACCGGCGTCACGACGATGATCAGGGCAGCGAGACCCATCAGCAGGAACCGCAGCACCGCCGAGCGCACCGCGGATCGCTCCTCGAGCCTCGAGGCGGCTCCGGACCGCTCAGACACTCGAGGCGCTGGCCCACGCACGTCGGCCCGGGACCACCAGCCCGAGGTCGGCAGCGATGACCACAGCCTCCAGCTGCGAGTGCGCGCCGAGCTTGGCGAGGATCGACTTCACATGGCCGCGGCACGTGTGCTCCGAGATCCGCAGCGCCCGCGCGTTGGTCCGCACGTCGCTGCCGACCGCCAGCAGCCGCAGCACGCTGAGCTCGCGCGGGGTGAGGGCCGCCGCTCGAGGGTCGAGCCCCGCGGCCCCGTCCGCGCGGTGCGTCAGCAGCGACGCCTGGACCACGATGCTGCCCGGGCGCGCGTGCCGGAGCGAGTCCAGCAGCGTCGCGAGCGAGCCGTCCTTCGGGAGGTAGGCGCAGATGCCGATCTCGGCGGCGACCTCGAGCGCTTCCGGGCGGGGGTCACCCGTCAGCATGACGATGCGCGCGCTCGGATCGTCGGCGATGATCATGGCGGCAGCACGAAGCCCATCGCCGTCCGGCAAGTGGTGGTCCATCACCACGACATCCGGGCGGAGTGCGTCGTACGCCGCGAGCGCTGCCTCGACACCGCGCGCCGATCCGACGCACGCCAGGTCGGGCTCCCGCTCGAGCGCGCCCGTCAGCAGCTCCGCGAAGGTGGTGTGGTCGTCGACGATCAGCACGCGGACGATCGCGCCGCCGTCGGTCTGTGCACCCATCGTCCCGCCTGCCGCCCCGTCCGAGCCTTCCGAGTGCGGTCAGTATCCGCCCGATCCGGGCGAACTGAGGAAAGAGTGAGGACTTCTTGGATGCCCGGTCATGCCACCTGGATCGCGCGGCGGAGGAACGATGCGAGCACGTCGCCCGCGTGCCGGACGGCGTCATCCGTGCGGGCCTCCGCGAGATCCTCCTCGAAGCCCGCCTGGGCGCCGCGCACCAGCTGATCGTGCAGCACGAGGAGCGCCGACACCGCATGGGACAGCTCCCCGTGGCCCGTGGCCGTCGCCTGCAGGAGTCGCGTGTGCGCCGCACGCAGGGCGGGGCTCGGCTCGCAGCCCAGCTCGCGGTCGAGCACGAGTCGGCAGCGGCCGTACGCCCGCAGCCCCTCGGCGTACTGACGGCTCCGTTCGAGCGCGAGGATGAGCGCCATCCAGGCTCCCTCATGCAGCGGATCGTCGAGGAGCGCCTGGTTCGCCCACAGGATCGCCTCATCGTTCGCACCGAGGGCTGCGGCCGATTCGGCAGCGAGGACGCGAGCGGCGCTGACCGCGTCGGCGTGACGACGCCGCGCCTCGTCAGCCCACGCGGGCCGGAGCTCATCGCCGAGCAGCGGCCCGTTCGCGAGGGACAGCGCCTGCACGACGAGCGGATGGGCGATCGCCGCCTCGGCGCGTTGCGCGCGGTGCAGGAGGGCGTCGAAGCGTGCCAGGTCGAGGTCGACGACCGACTCGTCGATGAGGTAGCCCCCCGTGGTCGTGCGCAGCGGCCCCGACCTGCCGAGCGCCGGCTGCAGGTGCCTCCGCAGCACGCTCACGTAGCTCTCGAGCGCCGCGCGAGCCTCCCTCGGCACCTTGTCGCCCCACAGCAGATCGATCAGCACGTCCTTCGAGACGGGCACGCCCCGGCGAAGCAGCAGGATCTCCAGGATCTGGCGCGGCTTCGGGCCGCCCAGGTCGTGCGCGTGCAGCACCATGGCGTCGCGGCGCACCTCGAGCGGGCCGATGATGGTGACCGACAGCTGTGCGGGCTCGTCGACGGGTTGCGCGTGCATCGTGCCCCCAGGGTCGCGGTGGTTCAGGTGGACCCATCCTGAGGGCGCGCATCGGGGCGAGACAGCCCCTAGTACAGAGGAGGCACGGGCCCCCAACGCTGGGGGTTCACCGACCGGCGGTGTGGTGCCCGACGCCGAGCGCGAGCCTTCCGCCATGCTCACCCTCGAGCGTGAGCGCGATCGCCCTGTTGGGGATCTCGAACACGAGCGTCGCGCTCACGACCTCCCCCTGCCCAGCGGCGTGCGCCTCCGGCGACGCCCAGACCGGGGGGAGCCGGTCCGTGCTCAGTCCGAAGATCGTGTAGTCCGTGGCGGTGAACTCGATCCCGTCGGCGTCGAGCGCCGTCAGCTCGAGCTCGACGCGGACCAGGTGCGCACCGTCCGGCGTGGGCTCGGTGAGCACGGCCGGCGCGTCGGTCGGGAGCCATCCGTCGCGCTCGAGCGGGATGACCCCGTTGACGCGCGCGACACCGCCGGGGAGCTCGGCGGACGCGCCGAGCGGCGCGATCGGCCCGCTCCTGGCCGTGAGGCCTGCGAGCACGGCCAGCGCCACGCCGATCAGCACCAGGATGGCGACGGCGAGCAGCACCCGCGGGCGACGGAGCCGCTCGAGCAGGGTGGGACGCGCCTGTCGAGTCGCGGCGTCGCGCACCGGATGCCGCGAGGCGTCTGGAAGCTCGCGCTCGAGCGCTGAGAGGGCCATGCGGTCACCCTGGATGGCGAGCCTTGGGAAAACCCTGTCGCCCTCGCGGCGCTGCGAGCCGAGGATCCGGTCAGCTCTGGCGAACGTCCCACACGTGGTGCTCGAGGTCGTGCAGCGCGTAGACCAGCAGCGTCTCGACCGTGAACACGGAGCCGCCCCCGCGCCTGCCGGAGCGGTCCCACGCGTCGGACGGCACCGCATCCGCCGCGTTCGCGAGCTCGGCCGCCGCGAGGTCGAGCTCGACGGCGACGTGCTCGAACGGCTGGTTCGCGTAGTCGCCGTCGATCGCAGCCTGATCCTGATCCCAGTTCGCGAACTCGGGGGCGTCCTCGGTGAGCATCTGGTCGAGCCGTGCGCGCATGACGGTGCAGACATCGCGCACGTGCGCCGCGTACTCGAGCGGCGACCACGTCGACTCGTCGGGGCGCTGCTCGACGCCCTCGCCGTGCAGGCGCGCGTGCATGGCCGCAGCGGCGCCGCGGATGCGCCGACTCACGTCGCTCTGGTCGACGGTCGCGGGGTCGAAGCCGCACTCGGGGCAGCGCTTGCGGAGCACCCAGGTCCAGTCCTTCGTGTCGGGCTCGATCGGCATGCCCAGAGCATGCCACGACGACGCTCGCGCGGCACGGATCATCCCGCAGGATGACGGGCCCGCGACGGCGGGAGGATGCGCCGCCGAGACCGCGATCCATAGCGTCGAGGCAGGCTGAGAGGAGCCCCCATGTCGATGTTCTCCATGCTCGGGACGGTCGCCGAGCTCGCACTCGCGACGCTCGCGCTCGCGACCGGCACCGTCGTCGTGCTCGGCCTCGTCGTCGCGCTCGGCGTCTGGGTCGCGGGCTCGATCGCAGCGCGGTCCGCCCGCCGCAGTTGACGCTCGGACCTCGCTGCGCGCTCGCGCAGCATGAGCGCGCTTGCAAGGGCATCGGCGGGGCAATACGCTATTCCTGAACGATCGGTCACTAATTCGCCATCGTTGACGACGCAGTCAGGAGTCCCATGCCCGAGGCCTTCCTCATCGGCGGCGCGCGCACGCCCGTCGGTCGCTACGGCGGAGCGCTCGCGAGCGTCCGTCCCGATGACCTCGCAGCACTCGTGCTCGGCGAGGCCGTCTCCCGCGCGGGCATCGATCCGGCGCTCATCGACGAGGTCATCCTCGGCGGTGCGAACCAGGCCGGCGAGGACAACCGCAACGTCGCGCGCATGGCCGTGCTGCTCGCGGGCCTGCCCGACTCGGTGCCGGGCATCACCGTCAACCGCCTCTGCGCATCCGGCCTCTCGGCCATCGTGATGGCGTCGCAGATGATCCGCTCCGGCGACGCCGACATCGTCGTCGCGGGCGGCGTCGAGTCGATGACGCGCGCGCCATGGGTGCAGGCGAAGCCCGAGAAGGCGTGGGCGAAGCCCGGCGAGGCCTTCGACACCTCGATCGGCTGGCGCTTCGCCAACCCGAAGCTCGTCGCCCGCGACAAGGCGACCTTCTCGATGCCCGAGACGGCCGAGGAGGTCGCGCGCGTCGACGGCATCTCGCGCGAGGACGCCGACGCGTTCGCGCTCCGCTCGCATCAGCGCGCGATCGCCGCGATCGACGCCGGCCGCTTCGCCGATGAGATCGTCGCCGTGCAGACGCGCGGCACCGAGGTCACCGTCGACGAGGGCCCCCGGCGCGACACGACGCTCGAGAAGCTCGCGAGCCTGCGGCCCGTCGTGGGCGGCGGCTCGGTCGTGACCGCCGGCAACAGCTCGTCGCTCAACGACGGCGCGTCGGCGATCGTCGTCGCGAGCGAGGATGCGGTGCGTCGCCTCGGGCTGACCCCGCGCGCCCGCATCGTCGGCGGCGGCAGCGCCGGCGTGGCGCCCGAGGTCATGGGCCTCGGCCCCGTGCCCGCGACCGAGAAGGTGCTCGCGCGCGCCGGGCTGTCGATCGGCGACATCGGCGCCGTCGAGCTCAACGAGGCGTTCGCGACCCAGTCGCTCGCGACCATCCGCCGGCTCGGCCTCGACCCCGAGATCGTGAACGCCGACGGCGGCGCGATCGCGCTCGGGCACCCGCTCGGATCGTCCGGCGCTCGGCTCGTCGTGACGCTGCTCGGCCGCATGGAGCGCGAGCACGCGCAGCGCGGCCTCGCCACGATGTGCGTCGGCGTCGGCCAGGGCAGCGCGATCGTGCTGGAGCGCGCGTGACCCGCAATCGGGACGGGCGATGAGCGAGAGCCTGCGGATCGAGGAGCGCGGCAGCTTCGTGCTCGCGACGCTCGACCGACCCGAGAAGCGCAACGCGATCGACCAGGAGCTCGTCGACGCGCTCCACCTGCTGTGCGCGCGCCTCGAGGTCGAGCGCCGCACCCTCGTCACCACGGGCTCGGGCGGCACGTTCGCCGCCGGCGCCGACATCGCGCAGCTGCGCGACCGGCGGGCGACCGACGCGCTCGCGGGCATCAACACCAGCTGCTTCCAGCGCATCCGCGCGCTGCCGATGCCGGTCATCGCGGTGCTCGACGGCTACGCGCTCGGCGGCGGGGCCGAGCTCGCCTACGCCGCCGACATCCGCATCGGCACGCCGACGCTCAAGATCGGCAACCCCGAGACGGGCCTCGGCATCATCGCCGCGGCCGGCGCGACGTGGCGGCTCAAGGAGATCGTCGGCGAGGCGCTCGCGAACGAGATGCTGCTCACCGGCAGGCAGCTCGACGCGCAGGAGGCGCTCGCCGCCGGCCTCGTCTCGGCCGTGCTCGAGCCCGAGGCGGCGCTCGAGCGGGCGACCGCGATGGCAGAGCGCATCGCGAAGCTCGACCCGGCAGCCACGCAGGCGACGAAGCGCGCGCTCCTCGCGCCGCGCGACGCCCACCCCGAGATCGACCTCGCCGAGCAGGCGGTGCTCTTCGAGAGCCCCGAGAAGCACCGGCGCATGACCGAGTTCCTCGAGCGGCGCAGCCGCTCCGCAGACGGCACAGGGAGAGCGAAGCGATGAGCGCAGCGATGCAGGACGACACGGATGCCGTGGTCGGCGCAGGCGCCCCGGAGCGCGTCGGCGTGCTCGGCGGCGGCCGCATGGGCGCAGGGATCGCGCACGCGTTCGTGCTCGCCGGCAGCCAGGTGGTGGTCGTCGAGCGCGACCACGAGTCGGCCGAGGCCGCCGAGGAGCGCGTGCGCGCGAGCCTCGAGAAGAGCGTCGCGCGCGGCTGGGCCGAGCCGATCGACGAGCTCGTCGGCCGCTTGCGCGTCGCGACCGACGTCGCCGCGTTCGCCGACGCCGACCTCGTGATCGAGGCCGTGCCCGAGGTTCCGGGGCTCAAGGCGGATGCGCTGGCCCGCGTCGAAGCCGTCCTCACCGACCGCGCGGCGCTCGCGAGCAACACGTCGTCGATCTCGATCGACGCCCTCGCGGCGAACCTCGCGCGCCCCGCCCGCTTCCTCGGGCTCCACTTCTTCAACCCGGTGCCCGCATCCGCCCTCGTCGAGATCGTGCTCGGCGACGCGACCGACCCGGCGCTCGCCAACAGCGCCCGGGCGTGGGTCGAGGCGATCGGCAAGGCGCCCGTGACCGTGCACGATGCGCCCGGCTTCGCGTCGAGCCGGCTCGGCGTCGCGATCGGGCTCGAGGCGATCCGCATGGTCGAGGAGGGCGTCGCAAGCCCCGGCGACATCGACCTCGCGATGGAGCTCGGCTACAAGCACCCCACCGGCCCGCTGCGCACGACCGACATCGTCGGGCTCGACGTGCGGCTCGGCATCGCCGAGCAGCTGCACCGCGAGCTCGGGGAGCGGTTCCGGCCGCCCGAGCTGCTGCGCCAGATGGTGGTCGAGGGCCGTCTCGGCAAGAAGAGCGGCCGCGGCTTCTACGACTGGACGTCCGAGTGACGTCCACCCCAGTGCACCCGACAGACGAGAGAGCGAGTCGACGATGACCCACACCCAGACGCAGACGCAGACGCAGACCAAACTCCTGCCCAGCTACGTGCAGGACGGCTGGTGGCAGCCCACCGACGAGGCCGCCGCCGACGCGACCATCGTGCGCGACGCCTCCACCGGCGAGGAGGTTGTGCGCGTCTCGACGACCGGCCTCGACCTCGCCGCGGCGCTCGAGCACGCGCGCACCGTGGGGCAGCACAGCCTCGCGCCGCTCACCTTCCACCAGCGCGCGATCCTGCTGAAGCAGATGGCGCTCGCGCTCACCGAGCGCAAGGCGGAGCTGTACGAGCTCTCGAGCCGCACGGGCGCGACGAAGAACGACTCGTGGGTAGACATCGACGGCGGCATCGGCGTGCTCTTCACCTACTCGTCGAAGGGGCGCCGCGAGCTGCCGCAGTCGACGATGTACCTCGACGGCCCGGTCGAGACGCTCTCGAAGGACGGCTCGTTCCTCGCCCGCCACATCTGCACGACCCTCCCCGGTGTCGCGGTGCAGATCAACGCGTTCAACTTCCCCGTCTGGGGCTCGCTCGAGAAGCTCGCCCCCGCCTTCCTCGCCGGCATGCCCACGCTCATCAAGCCCGCGACGCCCACGGGCTACGTCGCCGAGCACATGGTGCGCATCCTCGCCGAGTCGGGACTGCTGCCCGCGGGCGCGATCCAGCTCGTATCGGGCTCGGCGCGCGACATGCTCGACCACCTGCGGCTCGGCGACACGGTGAGCTTCACCGGCTCCGCGTCGACCGCCGAGCGCCTGCGCCTCCACGACGTCGTGCAGACCGGCGGCGTGCGCTTCACGGTCGAGACCGACTCGATCAACGCATCCGTGCTCGGCCCGGACGCCGCCGAGGGCACGCCCGAGTTCGACGCGTTCGTGCGCGGCGTCGTGAGCGAGATGACGTCGAAGGCGGGGCAGAAGTGCACCGCGATCCGGCGCGCGCTCGTGCCGACCGGCATGTCGGATGCGGTGGCGAACGCCGTGCGCGACCGCATCGCCGCGAAGGTGGTCGTCGGCGACCCGCGCGCCGAGGGCGTCACGATGGGCCCGCTCGCCTCCATCGAGCAGCGCGACGAGGTGCTGAAGCAGCTCATGAAGCTGCGCGAGGGCGGCGGCCAGATCGTCGTCGGCGGCGACGCGGCTGCCGTCACGCTCGCCGACGGCTCGATCGGCGAGGCGCTCGAGGGCGCGTTCGTCGCACCCACGCTGCTGTCGTTCCGCGACGCCGAGTCGGATGCGCTCAACAGCGTCGAGGCGTTCGGCCCCGTCGCGTCGATGGTCGAGTACGGCAGCCCCGAGCAGGCGGCCGAGATCGTCGCGCGCGGCGGCGGCTCGCTCGTCACCTCGGTCGCGAGCCACGACCCGGTGTTCGTCGCCGAGCTCACGCGGCGCATCGCGCCGCACAACGGCCGCATCCTGCTGCTCGACCGCGACGACATGCGCGCATCCACCGGTCACGGCTCGCCGCTGCCGATGCTCGTGCACGGCGGCCCCGGCCGAGCCGGCGGCGGCGAGGAGCTCGGCGGCATCCGCTCGGTGCTCCACCACATGCAGCGCACCGCCATCCAGGGCTCGCCGACCATGCTCACCGCCCTCACGGGCGTCTGGCACCAGGGCGCCGCGTCGTCGACGGATGCGCCGCACCCGTTCCGCAAGTCGCTGGCCGAGCTGCGCATCGGCGACCAGGTCGTCTCGGAGCGCCGCGAGATCTCGCTCGACGACATCGAGCACTTCGCGGAGTTCACGGGCGACACCTTCTACGCCCACATGGACCAGGAGGCCGCCGAGGCCAACCCGTTCTTCCCGGGTCGCGTCGCGCACGGCTACCTGCTGCTGTCGTTCGCGGCCGGGCTCTTCGTCGAGCCGGCGCCGGGCCCCGTGCTCGCGAACACGGGCCTCGACAACCTGCGCTTCGTGACGCCGGTCTCCCCCGGCGACTCGCTGCGGGTCACGCTCACGGCGAAGCAGATCACGCCGCGCGAGACCGACCCGTACGGCGAGGTCCGGTGGGATGCGGTGCTCACGAACCAGGACGACGAGATCGTCGCGCAGTACGACCTGCTGACGTACGTCGCGAAGGAGCAGTAGCGGCTCGTGCCGCGGGTGCACGAACGGCGGGGGTCCAGCC
>NZ_BAAAKK010000005.1:193465-214425 GCF_039527715.1 Agrococcus citreus | reverse complement strand
CCGCCGTTCGTCGTTCGACCTACTCGGCCGGGAGCACGAGCTCCTGGCCGGCCATGATGAGGTCGGGGTTCGAGAGCGACTGCTGGTTGACGGCGAAGATGCCGAGCCAGCCGCTGTCGACGGCCTGCGCCTCGGCGATCTCGAAGAGCGTGTCGCCCGGGACGACCGTGTAGCGCTCGTCGCCCGGCTGGACGTCGGGCAGCTGCAGGGCGGGCGCCTGCTGGGCGGGGGCGGCCTGCGCTGCGGGCGCCGCCTGAGCGGCGGGCGCTACGGCCGGAGCCGGCGCCGCCTGGCTCGCCGGCGCGGGAGCGGCCTGCTGCGCGGGTGCTGCCGCGCGGGGCTCTGCGGCACCGCTCGCGCCGATCTGCGCCGAGCACGAGGGCCATGCGCCCCAGCCCTGGCCGGCCAGCGTGTTCTCGGCGACCCGGATCTGCTCGGCGCGGGATGCGTCGGCCGGGTTGCCCGAGCCGCCGTAGGCCTGCCACGTCGACAGCGAGAACTGCAGCCCGCCGTAGTAGCCGTTGCCGGTGTTGATCGACCAGTTGCCGCTCGACTCGCACTGCGCGAGCGCGTCCCAGGTGGCGTCGGATGCCGCGTTCGCCGCCGTCGGCACGAGCACTGCTCCTGCGACGGTCGCGACGCCCGTGGCGACGAGGCCGGCGACGTAGCGCTTCGAGCGGCGGGCACGGGTGATGGTCTGCTTGCTCACGATTGAACTCCACAGCCCCGTCTCGCACGCGCTGAGCGCATGCGACCGCCCGACCGGTGCAAATCGTTTCGATGGCACGAAGGACTCTCGGGGCGGATGCGACGGCCGTCCTTCGCGGTTCAAGTCGTCCACACTACCGAAGATCACGATTTGGTAACAAGTGGTGTGTCGCTGCGGCGAAGTCTGCGTGCCTCCGCGTACCCGCTGCGGCGGCGTTGCGGCATTGCGGTGCAGCGGACCGCTCTTCCGCACGCCGCGACCGTTGATAACCTTATCAACGCACCGAAGGCTTGATAAGGTTATCGTCGTGCGAGATCCCGTGGAGAACCCGTTCAGCCCCGGCTCGGACATCGTGCCGGAGGTCTGGGCCGGTCGCACCGCCCAGCTGAGCGACTGGCGCGACGTCGTGCGCCCGCGGCTGCTCAAGGGGCTGCCCGAGCGCGGCCGCACCATCCTCGGCGAGCCGGGGCTCGGGAAGTCGTCGCTCGTCCGCCGCATCGCGCAGCAGGCCGAGCGGAGCGGCGACTGGGTGACGCCGCAGCTGCGCGTGCCCCTGGGCTCGGACCCGTTGAAGCTCGTCGCGGCAGCGGTCCTGGCGCTCGCGGCGCAGGCAGGCCTCCCCGCCGCCCGCGAGCGCGCGATCGAGGGCCTGCTCGACCGCGTGCAGACCGTCGCCGCGAGCGGCCTCTCCCTGACGCTGCAGCAGAAGGAGGGCCCCGAGCCCCACGTGGCGCTCACCGAGCTGCTCGTCGAGGTGGGGCGCGCGGCGATCGCTCGCGACGTCGTGGCGATGCTCCACATCGACGAGGTGCAGAACATCACCGACGAGCGGGCCCTCTCGCAGCTGCTCATCGCGCTCGGCGATGCGATCACGCACGAGATCCGCGTCGCAGCGCCGGGCGGAGCGCAGGTGCGTCGCGGGCTGCCGATCGCGGTCTACCTCACGGGCCTGCCCGACTTCGAGGATCGGGCGGGAGCCCTCAAGGGCGCGACCTTCGCTCGCCGGTTCCGGACGACCGTGCTCGCCCCGATCGACGACGACGACCTCGCCGAGGCGCTGCAGGAGTTCGTCCTCCCGGGATGGGAGGTGCCCGGTCCCGACGGCGGCCGCACGCGCATCCGCATGGAACCGGACGCCGCGAGCGCGATCATCGAGATCTGCCGCGGCGAGCCGTTCCTCTTCCAGCTCGCCGGCCAGCACGCCTGGAACGCCGATCGGAGCCCCGTCATCACGCGCGAGCAGGCGCTGCGCGGGTGGCGCGGTGCCCAGCGCGAGGCGGTCGCGCACGTCGAGCGCATCCTCGCCCGACTCCCGGAGCGCGAACGGGCGTTCGTCGAGGCGATGGCGGCCGTGCCGCCGCAGGAGCGCAAGCTCACACGCATCGCGGCCGAGATGGGCTACGCGAAGGTGACGGATGCGGGCCCGACGTCGCAGCGCCTCGACACGGTGCGCGGCATCATCGACCGGGGCCGGCTGTACTCGTTCCGCCATCGCGCCGTCGAGGCCTACCTGACGAGCGACTGGCCCGACGTCAGCTGATCGCTAGAGCGACGCGGGCTCCCGCAGCCCGGTGCGCACGAGCTCGAGCACCGAGTCGGCGAGCTGCTCGGGCGTGATCGGCCCGTCGGGGCGGTACCACTCGACGATCGAGTTCACCATGCCGAAGGTCAGCCGCTCGGCGATGCGCGGATCCATGTCGGCACGCAGCGTGCCCTCGTCGCGCGACGCCTCGAACAGCAGCCCGAGCTTGCGGTCGATCTCGCGGCGGCGCCGCATCGCCTCGAGCTCGATCGCGGTGTTGCCGCGCAGCCGCAGCAGCAGCGTCACGAAGGGCTTGTGCTCGCACAGCACGATCACCGCTCCGCGGATGACGAAGCGGATGCGGCTCACGACCGGCCCCGTCGTCGCCTCCGGTGCGTCGAAGACCGCCTCGAGCGCGTCGAGCGCCTTCGAGAGCGCGACCTCGAGCATCTGCTCCTTCGACGCGAAGTGGTGGTAGATCGCCGACTTCGACAGCCCCAGCCGCTCGGCGAGGACGCCGAGCGAGGTCGCGTCGTAGCCGCGCTCGTTGAACGCCGCGACGACCACCTCGAGCATCGAGTCGCGATCGTAGCCGGGGCGGCCGCGACGGGCGACGATCTGCTGGCTCATCCGCTCATCCTCCCAGTGCGCCGCCTCGCCGCGAGGCCACCCGGCCGAGGCGGGTGGTCACGACACGCCGTGCAGAGAGGCGCCGACACGGCGTGTCGTGACCACCCCGCGCCGCGAGCGCGGCGTGTCGTGACCACCCCCGTGGCGACTGCGTCACGCGCCACCGCGGAGGTCGTACACGCGCTTGTACTTGCCCTCCGAGCGCGGCAGCGAGCCGGTCGGCACGACCTCGACGTCGACCGTCGTGCCGATCCGCTCCTTGACCCGCAGCTTCAGGATCTCGGCAGCGGCGGTCGACACGACCGGCTTCACGCCCGGCGTGCACTCGATCTTCACGACCAGCCCGTCCATCCGCCCGCGGTTGACGAGCTCGAGGATGAAGTGCGGCGTCAGGTGCTCGATCTCGAGCACGATCTCCTCGATCTGGGTCGGGAAGATGTTGACGCCGCGCACGATGAGCATGTCGTCGTTGCGGCCGGTGATCTTCTCGATGCGGCGCATCGTCGACTGCGCCGAGCCCGGCAGCAGCCGGGTCAGGTCGCGCGTGCGGTAGCGCAGCACCGGGAACGCCTGCTTCGTGAGCGACGTGAACACGAGCTCGCCGACCTCGCCGTCGGCGAGCTGCCGACCGGTGTCGCCGTCGATCACCTCGGGCAGGAAGTGGTCCTCCCAGATGGTCGGGCCGTCCTTCGTCGACGCGAACTCGCTGCCAACGCCCGGGCCCATCACCTCCGACAGGCCGTAGATGTCGACGGCGTCGAGGCCCATCCGGCGCTCGAGCTCGAGCCGCATCTCGTTCGTCCACGGCTCGGCCCCGCAGATGGCGACCTTGAGCGAGGTCTCGCGCGGGTCGAGCCCGGCCTCCTCGAACGCATCCGCGATCGTCAGCAGGTACGACGGCGTGCACATGATCGCGTCGGGCTCGAAGTCGCGGATGAGCTGCACCTGGCGCGTCGTCTGCCCGCCGGAGACGGGGATGACGGTGGCGCCGAGGCGCTCGATGCCCGCGTGGGCACCCTGGCCGCCCGTGAAGAGGCCGTAGCCGTAGGCGTTGTGGACCTTCATGCCGGGGCGCACGCCCGCGGCGCGCAGCGATCGGGCGACGACCTCCGACCAGACCTCGAGGTCGGCCTTCGTGTAGCCGACGACCGTCGGGCGGCCGGTCGTGCCGGACGACGCGTGGATGCGCGCGACCTGCTCCATCGGCACCGCGAACATCCCGAACGGGTACGACTGGCGCAGGTCCTCCTTCGTGGTGAAGGGGAGGCGCTGCAGGTCGTCGAGCGAGCGGATGTCGTCCGGGTGCACGCCGGCCTCGTCGAGCTTGCGCGTGTAGGTCGGCACGTTCGCGTACGCGTGCTGCACCGTCTGCTGGAGCCGCTCGAGCTGCAGCGCGCGGAGCTCGTCGAGCGAGAGTCGCTCGCCGGCGTCGCGGAGGTCATCGGATGCGGTGGTCTGGTCGAGCATCGTTGCCCACTTCCTCGTTCATAGATGGTGCCGAGCTTCCCTGAACCCCGGGTCTTGCGGGCGAGAGTCCGCGGTTGGGGGAAGCTCGACGTCAGGCGGTCGGTTCAGGCGGGGCCGCCGGCGCCGCCGGGCGTCGTCGGAGCGGGGCGGTTCGTGGAGAAGGAGCGGCCGCGGAACTCGGCGACGGTCTCGCCGGTCTCGTCGACGATCGTGACGTCGTAGATGCCGTTGCGACCCGCCTTCCAGCGGCGCTCGGCCGTGGCGGTGAGCGTCTGGCCCGCGTGGGTGGCCTTCGCGAACGTGATGTCGGCGCCGGATGCGACGGTGACCGTCGCATCCTCGTTGCAGGCGTACGCGAAGGCGGTGTCGGCGAGCGTGAAGACGAGGCCGCCGTGGGTGATGCCGAAACCGTTCACCATCGCGTCGGTGATCGGCATCGTGAGCACGGCGCGGCCGCGCTCGAGCTCGGCGATCTCGATGCCGAAGGCCTCCTTCGCCCGATCGGTCTCGGCCATGATCGTGGCCAGCCAGGTCTCGTCCCGCGAGATCCGGTCCTGATGCGTCTCCAGCATGCGCGCTCCGTTGCGTCATCGAGCTCGTTCTGCGACCCCATTGCAGGGGCGCCGTGACCGAGTATAGACTTACTGAACGTTCGGTCACTAATTCCGAACCGAAGGAGACGGAGTCGACGATGACGCTCACCGCACCAGACGCATCCGCAACCGGCGCCCCCGAGGCCGAGCTGCAGGCTCGCTTCGACGCGCTCATCGAGGCAGACCAGCGCATCGAACCGCGCGACTGGATGCCCGAGGCGTACCGGAAGACGCTCATCCGCCAGATCTCGCAGCACGCGCACTCCGAGATCATCGGCATGCAGCCCGAGGGCAACTGGATCTCGCGCGCCCCGAGCCTCAAGCGCAAGGCCATCCTGATGGCCAAGGTGCAGGACGAGGCCGGCCACGGGCTCTACCTCTACTCCGCCGCGCAGACGCTCGGCATCAGCCGCGACGAGATGACGGAGCAGCTCATCGAGTCGCGCGCCCGCTACTCGTCGATCTTCAACTACCCGACGCCGACGTGGGCCGACATGGGTGCGATCGGCTGGCTCGTCGACGGCGCCGCGATCTGCAACCAGGTGCCGCTGTGCCGCGCCTCCTACGGCCCGTACGGCCGCGCGATGGTGCGCATCTGCAAGGAGGAGTCGTTCCACCAGCGGCAGGGCTTCGAGATCCTGCTCGAGCTGAGCCAGGGAACCCCCGAGCAGCACCGGATGGCCCAGGAGGCCGTGGACCGCTGGTACTGGCCGGCGCTCATGATGTTCGGCCCGCCCGACGACGAGTCGCCCAACTCGGCGCAGTCGATGGCGTGGAAGATCAAGCGCTTCTCGAACGACGAGCTGCGCCAGCGCTTCGTCGGCATGCTCGTGCCGCAGGTCGAGGTGCTCGGCCTGACGCTGCCCGACCCGAACCTGCGCTGGAACGAGGAGCGCGGCGAGTGGGACATGTCCGAGATCGACTGGACCGAGTTCAACGAGGTGCTCGCCGGCCGCGGTCCCGCGAACGCGCAGCGCATCCAGCACCGCCGCGACGCCCACGAGGACGGCGCGTGGGTGCGCGAGGCTGCGGCGGCCTATGCCGAGAAGCAGGCCGCGCGCGACCGCGTCGCCGCCTGACCCCATACCCCTGGGTGGTCACGACACGCCGCTGACCCGCCCCAGGGTGGTCACGACGCGCCGTCGACGAGCATCGCCGCACGACGTGTCGTGACCACCCACCGAGAACTGCACGAGGACTGAAGGAGACGAAGATGTCGACACCCGGTGAGGTGCCCGGCGAGGGCTGGCCGCTGTACGAGGTGTTCGTGCGCGCCAACCGCGGGCTGAGCCACGTGCACGTCGGCTCGCTGCACGCGCCCGACGACGACATGGCGCTGCGCAACGCGCGCGACCTGTACACGCGCCGCAACGAGGGCGTGTCGGTGTGGGTCGCCCGCTCCACGGCGATCACGACGAGCGACCCCGACCAGAAGGGCGCCTTCTTCGAGAGCCCGGCCGGCAAGAACTACCGCCACGCCAAGTACTACGAGAAGAGCGCGGAGGTCCCCCACCTGTGAACGCCCAGCTGAACGACGCCGAGCTCAACGCCGCGCCCGTCGACGACGCCGCGCAGCCGACCGCTCCCAGCGCGCCCGCGAAGACCGCGCCGCGCGACGCGGCGGCGATCGCCGCGATGCACGACGCGGAGGCCGCCGACGTGCACGGCGACGTCTCGGTCGACGAGCTGCACCTCACGGCCGAGCTGACCGGTGCGGATGCGTCGAGCATCGCGAGCCCGGACGTCGCGGAGTACGCGATGCGGCTCGGCGACGACGCGCTCATCCTCTCCCAGCGGCTCGGCTGGTGGATCTCCCGCGCCCCCGAGCTCGAGGAGGACATGGCGCTCGGCAACATCGCGCTCGACCTGCTCGGGCACGCGCGGTCGCTGCTGCACTACGCGGGCACCGCATCGGGCAGGAGCGAGGACGACCTCGCCTACTGGCGCGACGAGCACGAGTTCCGCTGCGCGTGGCTCTTCGAGCAGCCGAACGGCGACTTCGCGCACACGATCGCGCGCGGCCTGATCGCGTCGATCTGGATGCAGGAGCTCTACACCGCGCTGGCGCGGTCGACGGATGCGTCGCTCGCCGCGATCGCAGCGAAGTCGGTCAAGGAGGTCGCGTATCACCGCGACCACGCCGTGCAGTGGACGCTCCGGCTCGCCGGCGGCACCGAGGAGTCGCGCCGCCGCCTGCTCGTCGCGCTCACCGACACTTGGCCGTACACCGACGAGCTCTTCCGCGACGACGAGCTGCACGAGCGGCTCGGCGACATCGCGCCGCGCCCGTCGAGCCTGCGCGCCGGGTTCTTTCGTGTCTGGAACGCGGTGCTCGCTGAGGCCGAGATCACCGAGGCCGAGTACACGAACCGGAAGGTCGGCCAGTCGTCCGGCGGCGGCCGCCACGGCAACCACTCCACGCACCTCGGCCCGCTGCTCGCCGAGATGCAGGTGCTGGCCCGCCGCCACCCGGGAGCGACGTGGTGATGATGGCCACCACATCCGCCACCGAGCTGCGCGACCGAGCCTGGCGCATCGCCGCGGGCGTGCTCGACCCCGAGGTGCCCGTGCTGACGATCGAGGACCTCGGCGTGCTGCGCGATGTGCGCATCGAGGGCGAGACGACCGTCGTCACGCTCACCCCCACCTACTCGGGCTGCCCGGCGATCGACCAGATGCGCGACGACGTGCTGCTGTCGCTCACCGCGGAGGGCTTCCGCGACGTGCGCGTCGACTTCACGCTCTCGCCCGCCTGGACCACCGACTGGATGAGCGAGGCCGGCAAGGCGAAGCTCGAGGAGTACGGCATCGCGCCGCCCACGCACCGCGCGGGCGAGCGCTCGGGGCCCATCCCGCTCTCGCTCGGCGTGAAGTGCCCGCGCTGCAGCAGCCTCCGCACCCGCGAGGTCTCGCGCTTCGGCTCGACAGCGTGCAAGTCGCACTTCGAGTGCCTCGCGTGCCTCGAGCCCTTCGACCACTTCAAGGTGCATTGACCATGGGAGGGCACTGATGGCCGCGATCAACCTGGGCTCGAGCACGTCGCGCAAGCGCGCCCGCTTCCACGAGCTCGAGGTCGCCGCCGTGCGACCGCTCACCGAGAGCGCCGTCGAGGTCACCTTCGCGGTGCCCGAGGAGCTGCACGACGACTTCGGCTACAGCGCCGGCCAGCACCTCGCGCTGCGCGCGATGATCGATGGCCACGAGGTGCGCCGCTCGTACTCGATCTGCCGTCCCCCGACCCCGGGCTCGATCTCGGTCGCGATCAAGCGCGACCTCGGCGGCCGCTTCTCGACGTGGGCCAACGCCGAGCTGCAGCCGGGCGCCCGCATCGACGTGATGGTGCCGCAGGGCACGTTCACGTCGGCGCTCGAGCAGGTCGACGGCGCGCACGTCGTCGGCATCGCCGCGGGCAGCGGCATCACGCCGATGATGGCGCTCGCCCACGAGGTGCTCTCGCGCTCGTCGACGTCGACGTTCTCGCTGCTGTTCTCGAACCGCTCGACCCTCGACGTCATGTTCATCGAGGAGCTCGCCGACCTCAAGGACCGCTACCCGGCGCGGCTCGCGCTGCACCACGTGCTCTCGCGCGAGCAGCGCGCGGCGCCGCTCATGTCGGGCCGCATCGACGAGGAGCGGCTCGAGCGCATCCTCACCGAGCTCATCCGCCCCGAGTCGGTCGACGAGTGGTTCCTGTGCGGTCCGTTCGAGCTCGTGCAGCTGTGCCGCGATGTGCTCGAGGGGAAGGGCGTCGACCCGGCGCACGTGCGCTTCGAGCTCTTCACGACCGGCAAGCCCGTCGATGCCGGCGGCGACCGCGGCCGACCCGTGCAGGTCGACGCGGGCGAGGAGACGTGGACGCTCGACTTCACGCTCGACGGCCAGTCGACGCAGGTCGAGTCGCCCATCTCGGCGCGCGAGTCGATCCTCAACGCGGCGCTCCGCGTGCGGCCGGACGTGCCGTTCGCGTGCGCCGGCGGCGTGTGCGGCACGTGCCGCGCGAAGGTCGTCTCGGGCAGCGTCAGCATGACCGAGAACTACGCGCTCGAGCCCGACGAGATCGAGCGCGGCTACGTGCTCACGTGCCAGTCGCACCCCAAGCCCGACACGATGAAGCTCGTCGTCGACTACGACGTGTAGCCCCCTCGCCGGTCGATGACCGGCGTCAGCGACGAAGGAGTCCCCCGCATGATCGAGCTCACCATCGCCGACGGCGTCGCCGAGGTCGTGCTGAACGCGCCCGCGCAGCGCAACGCCGTCGACGCATCCGCGCTCCAGGAGCTGGCGGATGCGTACGGCGAGGCCGAGCGCGCCGGCGTGCGAGCGCTGCTGCTGCGCGGCGAGGGCAAGGCGTTCTGCGCCGGCCGCGACATCTCGCAGGTCGACCCGCGCACCGACGACGCGATCGGCTTCCTGCGCGACCGGCTGCAGCCCACGCTGCAGCGGATGGCGGCGTTCCCGGCGCCGACCTTCGCCGTCGCGCACGGCGCGTGCCTCGGCATCGGCCTCGGACTGCTCGTCGCGACCGACGTCGTCTACGTCGCCGAGTCGGCCAAGGTCGGGAGCCCGTTCGCGGCGCTCGGCGCGACGCTCGACTCCGGCGGCCACGCGCTCTTCTACGAGCGGCTCGGCGCGCACCGCACGCTCGACCTCATCTACTCCGGTCGGCTCATGACCGGCGCGGAGGCGGTCGCGCTCGGGCTGTTCTCGCAGTCGTTCCCCGACGACGCGGTGCTCGCGGCGACCCGGTCGGCCGCGGCGCACGCGGCTGCCGGCCCGACGCTCGCGTACATCGCCTCGAAGGAGATCATCCGCGGGCTCCGCGACGAGCGGATGGGCCTGTGGCAGTCGGTCGACGCCGAGAACATCGCGCAGGCCGCGCTCGCGCAGACCGCCGACTTCCGCGAGGGCTTCGCCGCCTTCCAGCAGAAGCGCTCCCCGGCCTTCACCGGCCGCGCGTAGTCGCGGCCCGGCCTCGTCGCCGGTGGCCGGTACCGTTCGGCCATGGATCACCTCGCCGCGCTCGCCGACCTGCAGGCGCGATTCCTCGAGACGACCCGCCGCGCCGACCCGGCCGTGCCCATCCCGTGGCTCGGTCGCTGGACGGTGCAGTCGCTCGTCGTGCACGTCGCGCGCATCCACCACTGGGCCGCGGGGCAGGCTCGGCGTCGGCAGGAGGAGCCGCTCGGTCGCGGGCCCTTCGACCTGGCCGAGCTCTATGACTCGTGCGCACGTGAGCTGCGCGAGACGCTCGCCGAGCTCGACCCGGATGCTCGGGCATGGACGCTGCTCGACGACAGCGTGCCTCGTGAGCAGCAGTCCGGCACGGTCGCGTTCTGGCACCGCCGGCAGGTGCTCGAGACGCTCGTGCACCTGTGGGACCTGCGCACCGCGATCGGCGAGCAGGTCGACGCGGACGACGCACTGTGGCTCGACTGCCTCGACGAGGTGGTCACCGTCATGCACCCGCGGCAGCTGCGGCTCGACCGCGTCGCGCCGCCGCCCACGCGGATCGCGTTCGCGCCGATCGAGACGGATGCGGTGCTCGAGCTCGCGGGCGCTCCGGCCGACGCTCCCCTCACGGTCGTGCGCGGTCCCGCGCGCTCGCTCGCGCTCCTCGCCTGGGGTCGCGGGGTGCCCGACGAGGATCGGCTAGCCGCACCCGGCGTGACGGTGGAGGGCGACCGCTCGCTCGCCGAGGCGACGCTGCGCGCGGGCATCACGCCCTGACGCGGGCAGATCTGCCCACGCGCGCGGCGCGCGCGGCGCCCGTCGTGCTCCAGACTGGATGGGTGAGCATCTCGACCGCCGTCCCCGTCGGCCAGCCCCTCTACGGAGCGTCGTTCGGGCAGGCCATCAAGCGCTTCTTCCGCGGCTATGTCGTCTTCTCCGGCCGTGCGAGCCGGAGCGAGTTCTGGTGGGCGATGCTCTTCACCTTCCTCGTCTCGCTCGTCGTGCAGATCCCGTTCTGGATCGCCTACGTGCAGCTCATCGTGCGGACGATCGAGCTCGATGAGCGTCTCGGGAGCAATACGCCTCCGGAAGCGATCGTGGGGCCCCTCGGAGCGATGGTCGGCTGGCTCGCGCTCCTGCTGGTCGTAGCGCTCGCGCTCCTGCTGCCGACCTACGCGGTCATGTGGCGACGCCTGCAGGACGCGAACTTCCACGGCGCGATCGCCCTCGCCTCGCTCGTCGGCTTCGGCATCGTGCCGCTCGTGATGTGCGCGCTGCCCTCGAGCCCGGCCGGCGTCCAGTACGACCCCGCGTACCGCGCGCAGATGGCGACCTACGGCTACCCGCAGCCCTACGGACAGCAGCCCTACGGGCAGCAGCCGTACGGGCAGCAGCCGCAGCAGTACAGCCAGCCGACGCAGCACCCCTTCAGCCAGGGGTCCGAGCAGCAGTAGCGTCGCCTGTCAGCGGCACCTGCCACGCTGGACTCCGTGACGAGCACCCGCGACGACGCCCTCGAGATCCTGCGCACGCTCGTCGGCTCGCCCGATGCCGACTTCCACGAGGGCCAGTTCGAGGCGATCGAGGCCCTCGTCGCCGACCGTCAGCGCGCGCTCGTCGTGCAGCGCACCGGTTGGGGCAAGTCGGCCGTGTACTTCGTCGCGACCCTGCTGCTGCGCCGGCAGGGCGCGGGACCCACGCTGCTCGTCTCCCCGCTGCTCGCCCTCATGCGCGATCAGGTCGAGGCCGCCGCGCGCGCCGGCGTGCGCGCCGTCGCGATCAACTCGGCCAACCCGCACGAGTGGGGCGAGGTGCTGCAGCAGCTCGACAGCGACGAGGTCGACGTGCTCCTCGTCTCGCCCGAGCGCCTCAACAACCCGCGGTTCCGCGAGGAGCAGCTGCCGAAGCTCATCCCCCGCACGGGCCTGCTCGTCGTCGACGAGGCGCACTGCATCTCCGACTGGGGACACGACTTCCGCCCCGACTACCGCCGTCTGCGCGACCTCATCGCCGAGATGCCGCACGGCGTCCCCGTGCTCGCCACGACCGCGACCGCCAACTCGCGCGTCGTCACCGACGTCGCCGAGCAGCTCGAGCACGCCGGCGGCGAACCGGTCGTGACGATCCGCGGACCGCTGGCCCGAGCATCCCTGCGCCTGGGCGTGCTGCGGCTGCCCGACGCCGGCGCCCGGCTCGGCTGGCTGCTGAGCCACCTCGGCGATCTGCCCGGCTCGGGCATCATCTACGCGCTCACGGTCTCGGCCGCCGACGACACCGCTCGGCTGCTGCGCGACGCGGGACACGCGGTGCAGGCCTACACGGGACGCACCGATGCCGGCGATCGCGAAGGGCTCGAGCAGGCCCTCAAGCGCAACGAGGTCAAGGCCCTCGTCGCGACGAGCGCCCTCGGCATGGGCTTCGACAAGCCCGACCTCGGATTCGTCATCCACCTGGGAGCGCCGTCGTCGCCGGTCGCCTACTACCAGCAGGTCGGTCGTGCCGGCCGGGCGGCGATGATCGCCGGCAGGGCCGCGAGCGCCGATGTGCTCCTGCTGCCCGGACCCGAGGACGAGGCGATCTGGCAGTACTTCGCGACGTCGTCGATGCCCGACGAGCGGAAGGCGCTCGCCGTGATCGACGAGCTCGCCTTCGAGGGGGCGCCACTGTCGACGCCGGCGCTCGAGGCGAGGGTCAATCTCAAGCGCTCGCCGCTCGAGCTGCTGCTCAAGGTGCTCGACGTGGACGGCGCCGTGCAGCGCGTCACGGGCGGCTGGGTCGCCACCGGCCAGCCGTGGGTCTACGACGCCGAGCGCTACGAGCGCATCGCCGCCGCTCGCGTGCAGGAGCAGCGGTCGATGCTCGAGTACGAGCGCACGAGCGGCTGCCGCATGGAGTTCCTGCAGCGCGCGCTCGACGACGACACCGCGGCGCCCTGCGGCCGCTGCGACAACTGCGCCGCCGCGGCGGGACAGCCGGCCTGGTACCCGACCGATGTGCGCGAGGAGGCGAGCGGTCAGGCGACGCAGTCGCTCAGCCGCGTCGGCGTCGTCATCGAGCCGCGCGCCCAGTGGCCCACGGGCGCCGACAAGCTGGGCGTGCCGGTCAAGGGCTCGATCCCGCAGACCGATCGCGTCGCGCCCGGGCGGGCGCTCGCACGGCTCACCGACCTCGGCTGGGGCGGCACCCTCCGCGGCCTCTTCTCGCCCGGCACCCCCGACGCGCCCGCGAGCCCCGCGCTCATCCAGGCGTGCATCCGGGTGCTGGCCGAGTGGGACTGGGAGGAGCGCCCGGCGGCGATCGTCAGCATGCCGTCCCGCCGCCGACCGCAGCTGGTCGACTCGGTCGCCCGCGCGCTGTCGGACCTCGGCCGCCTCCCGCACCTCGGCACGCTGAGCCTCGTCGACGGCGGCCCATCGGGCGAGCCTGGCGGCAACAGCGCCTACCGGCTGTCGAGCGTCTGGAACCGGTTCGGCATCGAGCCCGAGCTCGCGACCGCCCTCGAGGGCTGCGCGGGCCGTCCACTGCTGCTCGTCGACGATCTCGTCGACAGCCGCTGGACGATCACGGTCGCCGGCCGCCTGCTGCGCGGCGCCGGCGCATCCGCCGTGCTGCCGTTCAGCCTCGCTCTGCAGGCGTGACGGGCGCCTCGACCGACGGACGGATCCGCAGGCTCGACAGCAGTCCGACGACGAGCGCCGCGGCCGCGACCCATGCCGCGAGCGACGTGCCGTCGGTCATCGCGGCGCGCGCGGCGTCGGCGATGAACGCCGTCTGCGGGTCTGCCGCGAGTGCCGCGATGCTGCCGCCCGAGCTCGCGTTCACCGAGTCGACGAGCGGCTGCAGCATCGGGTTGGCGGCGACGGCGTCGGCGAGCCGGTCCTCGGTGCCGACCTTGAGGGTCGTGAAGAACGCCGTGCCGAGCACCGCGATGCCGAGCGCCGAACCGGTCTGACGAGCCGTGCTCTGCGTCGCCGAGCCCTGCCCGCTGCGCTCGACCGGCACATCCGCGAGCACGACGCTCGTGAGCTGCGCGGTCGCGAGCCCGACGCCCATGCCGTAGACGAAGAGCGCAGGCGAGGTGAGCCACGCGGTGCTGTCGGGCCGGATGAGCAGGGCGAGGGCCGCGATCGCCGCGATCTCGAGCACGAGGCCGATGCGCACGACGACCACCGGCGTCAGCCGTCGGGCGAGGCCGGCGACGGCACCGCTCGCGAGGAAGGAGCCGGCGGCGAGCGGCACGAGCGCGAGGCCCGCCTCGAACGCGGTGTAGCCGAGCACGTTCTGGAACCACAGCGGCAGCGACAGGATGAGGCCGAACTCGCCGAAGCTGACGATGAGGGCCGTGACGTTGCCGTTCGCGAACGATGGGATGCGGAAGAGCGAGAGGTCGAGGATGACGCCCTTCCCCGCCTTGCCGCGGGCGCGCTCGACGAGCACGAACGCGGTGAGCGCCGCGATGGCGACGGCGAAGGCGAGCGGTACGGGCGAGATGCCCGCGATGTCGAACGGCGCCTCGTCCTGGGCCGTCCACCAGCCGTAGCTGCGGCCCTCGATGAGGCCGAACACGAGCGCGCCGAAGCCGATGATCGACAGCAGCGCGCCCACGAGGTCGAGCCGCTGCACGGCGCCCGTCCGGGTCTCGCGCGACTCCGCGACGAACAGCAGGAGCCCCGCGATGATGAGCACGCCCACCGGGATGTTGATGCCGAAGGCCCAGCGCCAGCTGGCGTTCTCGATGAGCCAGCCGCCGACGAGCGGGCCGATCGCGGCCATGCCGCCGATCGTCGAGCCCCAGACGGCGAAGGCGATGCCGCGCTCGCGGCCGTGGAAGTTGGCGTTGAGCAGCGCGAGCGTGGTCGGCAGGATCATCGATCCCCCGAGCCCCTGCAGCGCGCGGCCGGCGATGAGCACGGCGCCGCTGTCGGCGATCGCGCACAGCACGCTCGCGACGAGGAAGATGACGACGCCGATGAGCATCATGCGGCGTCGGCCGACGCGGTCGGCGAGCCGGCCCCAGGTGAGCAGCAGCGCAGCGAAGAGCAGCGTGTAGATCTCCTGCACCCACTGGATCTCGGTGCTCGAGATGGCCAGGTCGTCGACGATCGCGGGGATCGCGACCGAGACGATCGTCGAGTCCATGATGATGAGCGCGACGCCGAGGCTGATGGCGAGCAGCCCCCACCAGCGGTACCGCACGGAGCGGTCGGTCGTGACGGGCTCAGTGCTGCGGCTCATGGGTGCTCCTCGTGCGGCGGATGCGCGGGCAGCTCATGCAGGCCGGAGGCATCTCGACCGAAACATGTTAGCCAGGCTTCCTATGTGAGGGCGGACTCACACCTCGCCGAGCAGGGCCGCGACCCGTTCGGCGGTGCCCCACGAGAGCGTCATCCCCGAGCCGCCGTGCCCGTACGCGGCGACGACGCGCAGCGCCCGACCGGGCACCTCCTCGATGCGCAGCCGCGCACGACCGGGCCGCAGCCCCACGGCTCGCGACAGGATGCGCTGCCCCGCGACGGCGGGCACGAGCGCGGCGCAGCGCTCGAGGATGCCCGCCTCGATCGCCGGATCCGGCTCGAGCGAGGTCGAGCCCTCCTCGTGCGTGCCGCCCAGCACGAGGCAGTCCCGCCGCGGCAGCACGTAGGTGAGCCCCGCGGGGTTCTCGTCGTCGATCACGAACTCCCTCACGCCGGGGTCCTCCACCCGCACGACCTGACCGCGCACGGGCACGACGCTCGCGTCGTCGCCCAGCAGCGAGCCGCCGCGCGCCCCGGCGGCCACGACGGCGACGTCGACGTCGCGCGCGAGCGCATCCACGTCGTCGATCGCGCGTTGCTCGAACCGCACGCCGAGCGCCTCGCACCGCTGCCGCAGCCACGGCAGGTAGAGCGACATGGTCGCGAGCGGCACGGTCGTGCGCATGCCCGTCGCGCCCGGTGGCAGCTCGGATGCGTCGACCTCGGTCGCGCGCGCCCACGCCGTCCACGAGCGGTCGGGCTCCGACCGCTCGACGATGACCCCGGTGCGCAGGTCGATGCCCGCCTCCGGCCGCTCGGCAGCGATGGCGGTGAAGCGGCGCAGCGTGCTCGCGAGCATCGCGTCGACCGCGGCGGAGCGCTCCGCCGCGTAGGGGAACCAGACGGCGCCGGCGACCGCCGACGTGGTCTCGAGCGGCTCGAGGTCGGCCAGCACGGTGACCTCGCGACCCGCGCTCGCCAGCTCGTGCGCGATCGACAGCCCGATCACCCCGGCTCCGATGACGGCGATCCGCTCGCTCATCCCTGCTCCTCGACGTCGCCTGTGGTCACTCAGCGGCATTATCGCGCTGTTCGACCATTGGCGACATCGAGGTCAGTGGAGGGGGATGGCCTCGAGGGGGTCGCCGCGGTCGATGTAGACGGATGTGCCGGGCACGGTCGCGGCCGCGAGGCTCGCGAGCGCCGCCGCCTCGAGCTCGGGGTGGCGGCCGTCGAGCGCGCCGACGCGGATGGCGACGACGAGGTCGAAGGGCGCCTCGCCGCGGCGGAGGCGGAACTGCTCGACGGCGCCGACGCGGAAGTCGAGGCTGCCGTGGTCGGAGACGCTCTCGGCCGCCGAGATCGCGAGCGGCGAGCGGTCGATGCCGAGCACGTAGCCGTCTGGCCCCACCCGCTTCGCGATCGCCCGCGCGAGCGCACCGGGACCGCAGCCGACCTCGAGCACGCGCAGGCCCGGTCGCAGGGGCAGCGCCTCGAGCACGGCCGCGAGCCGCGGTGAGAGATCTGCCATGACGCCTCCGGTCCAGAGAGCATGGCCGCGACGGACGGCACTGCGCAAGGGCGAACCCCCGGCGCCTCGGCACCGGGGGTTCGCGTCGATCGATGGCGCGCGCGCCGCAAGCGCTACCCGAGGGCGGTCGCCGGCTCCGCCTCGCTCACCTCGCGCGCCTCGCTCGCCTCGACCGTGAGCTCGTCGCCCGCGACGTCGACGCGCACCGTGCCCGACTCGAGGCCGCCGACGATGAGATCGGCGATCCGGTCCTCGACCTCGCGCTGGATGAGGCGGCGCAGCGGACGCGCGCCGTACTGGGGCTCGTAGCCGTGCTCCGCGAGCCACGTGAGCGCCGCATCCGACACGTCGAGCCGCAGCTCCTGCGCCGCGAGCCGGTCGCCGACGCGGTCGAGCAGCAGCGTGACGATCTGCTGGAGCTGCTCGCGCTCGAGCTTGTGGAAGAGCACGATCTCGTCGATGCGGTTGATGAGCTCGGGCCGCATCTGCTCGCGCAGCCGCCCCATGACCTTCGCGCGCAGCTCGTCGGGCGAGCCGGTGCCGTCGCCGGCCTGGAAGCCGATCGGCCCCGCCTTCGACGCGAGGAACTCGCCGCCGAGGTTCGAGGTCATGATGACGACGGTGTTGCGGAAGTCGACCGTGCGGCCCTGGCCGTCGGTGAGCCGGCCGTCCTCGAGCACCTGCAGCAGCAGGTTGAAGACGTCCGGGTGCGCCTTCTCGATCTCGTCGAGCAGCACGATCGAGTACGGCTGGCGCCGCACCCGCTCGGTGAGCTGCCCCGCCTCGTCGTAGCCGACGTAGCCGGGAGGGGCGCCGATGAGGCGCGCGACCGTGTGCTTCTCGCCGAACTCCGACATGTCGAAGCGGACGAGCGCCGACTCCGCGCCGAACAGGCTCGACGCGAGCGCCTTCGCGAGCTCGGTCTTGCCGACGCCCGTGGGCCCGAGGAAGAGGAACGAGCCGATCGGGCGATCGGCGTCGCCGAGCCCCGACCGCGAGCGCCGCACGGCCTTCGCGACCGCGCCCACCGCATCCTCCTGACCGATGACGCGCTCATGGAGCTCCTCCTCGAGGCGCGCGAGCCGCGAGCGGTCGCCCTCGGTGAGCCGCGCCGCGGGGATGCCGGTCGCGCGGGCCACGACCTCGGCGATCTCCTCCTCGTCGACGACGCCGTCCTCGCCGGAGCCCGAGTCGATCGATGCCTGGATGGCCGCGATGCGGTCGCGCAGGCGCGTCGCCTCCTCGAACTCCTCGGCGGCGACGGCCTGCCGCTTGAGGTCGTCGAGGTGCTCGCGCTCCTTCGTCAGCGCATCCACGTCGACCTTCGCGCCGAGGCGCAGGCGCAGCCGCGCGCCGGCCTGGTCGATGAGGTCGATCGCCTTGTCGGGCAGGAAGCGGTCGCTGATGTAGCGGTGCGAGAGCTCGACCGCGGCGCGGATGGCCTCGGGCGTGTAGGCGACGCGGTGGTGCTCCTGGTAGGCGGGGGCGAGGCCCTCGAGGATGCGCACGGCGTCCTCGACGCTCGGCTCGCCCACCATGACGGGCTGGAAGCGCCGCGTGAGCGCGGCATCCTTCTCGATGCGGCGGAACTCCGCGAGCGTCGTGGCGCCGATCATGTGCAGCTCGCCGCGCGCGAGCCGCGGCTTCAGGATGTTCGCGGCGTCCATGCCGCCCTCGCCGCCGCCGCCCGCGCCCAGGATCGAGTGCAGCTCGTCGATGAAGACGATGAGCTCGTCGCGGTGCGCGGTGATCTCGTCCATGGCCTTCGTGATGCGCTCCTCGAAGTCGCCGCGGTAGCGCGTGCCGGCGACCATCGCGGTGAGGTCGAGCGCGACGACCCGCTTGTGCATGAGCGACTTCGGCACCTCGCCCTCGACGATCGCGCGGGCGAGCCCCTCGACGATCGCCGTCTTGCCGACGCCGGCCTCACCGATGAGCACGGGGTTGTTCTTCGTGCGGCGCGAGAGGATCTCGATCGTCTGCTCGATCTCGTCCGCGCGGCCGATCACCGGGTCGAGCTTGCCCTCCCGGGCGCGCGCGGTGAGGTCGATGCCGTACTCGTCGAGCGTCGGCGTCGTCGACGAGGGGTCGACCGCCTTCCCCGGCGTGCGGGCCTGCTGCGCCTCGATCGCGTCGCGCTGCGCCTGGCTCGCCGCGCGCTGCAGCGCCTCGGGCGTGATGCCCGCCTCCTGCAGCAGGCTGCCGCCGGCGGTGTCGCCGGCGACGAGGAACGCGAAGAACAGGTGGTCGGGGTCGATGTAGCTCGAGCCGTTCGCGCGAGCGATCTGGTAGGCGTCGCGCAGGGCGCGCTGCGCCGACGGGGTGAGGCTCGGCGGGCCGCCCACCTCGCGCTCGCCGTCGGCCGGCATGCGGCCCTCGATCGCAGACCGCAGGGCGTCGTCGTCTGCGCCGGTGCCGCGCACCGCCGTCGCGACCTCGGGCAGCTCGAGCAGGGCGCGCAGCAGGTGCAGCGCGTCGACCTCGGCGTGCCGGTGCTGCCTCGCGTACTCGACCGCGCTCGCCATGACCGAGCTCGTGCGCCGCGAGACGAGGCGCGAGAGGTCGACCGCGCGCTGCGCGGGCACGCGCTGACCCTGCAGGATCCGCGCGATGAAGTCGTCGAACGATCCGTCGCCGACCGGGCCATAGATGGCTGCCATGTGCATCCCCTCGAAAGTGATCCGTCGAACTTGAGTCTGCTCGACTCAAGTATGAACGACCTGTGGGGGCGATGGCATTCCCGGATCGCCGGAACGGATCACCCGCGCGTCAGGCGATGGCCTTCGTCACGAGCTCCGCGATGCGCTTGCGCACCGCCGGAGTGTCGGCGATGAGCGCGTACGACGTCGGCCACATGTCGCCGTCGTCGAGGTTGGCGATGGTCTGGAAGCCGAGCGTCGAGTACCGCTCGTCGAACTTCGAGGCCTGCTGGAAGAAGACGAGCACCTTGCCGTCGCGCGCGTACGACGGGAAGCCGTACCAGGTCTTCGGGTCGAGGTCGGGTGCGACCTCCGACACCACCTCGTGCACCATCTGCGCGAGCGCCTTGTCGGGCTCGGGGAGCCCCTCGATCGCCTCGATCGCGTCCTGGCGGTCCTTCTCCTTCTTGCTGCCGCCCTTGCGGCTGGACTGCTTCCTCAGCTCGGCGGCGCGCTGCTTCACTGCCTCGCGCTCGACGTCGGAGAGCTTGTCGTCTGCCATGGGTTCCTCCACGGATCGGATGGTCGGATGCGTCGGCGCGGCTCGCGCGCTGGTATCGATCATGGTCGCTGAGGGCGCCGGGCGCTTCTCCGATCCTGACCGAGCGATCGCGCGACAGATTTGTTGCGCGCGGTATGCTGGAGCCATGACCATGCAGCTCGACCTCGCTGGAGCGGTGCACGCGAGCGACGACGCGCGCCTCCGCATCGCGATCGCCACCGCCGGCTCTGCGACCGCGCTGGCCGATCTGCTCGAGGTGCATCGCTCGCAGCCCGGTCGGTGGCTCAAGCGCGAGAGCACCCCGACCCCGAGCGCTCGGCGCATCGTCGACGACCTGGCGCTCGTCGCGACGAAGTACGTCAGCACATGGCCGGCGGAGACCATCCGCGACTGGCTCGCTGGCGACAACGCCTACCTCGGCGGGGCGACGCCGAAGGACATGCTGCGGAGCGGCCGGGTCTCGGAGGTGCTGGCTGCGCTGGAGGGCGAGCTCGCGGGCGTGTACGCCTGATGCGGGTCTTCCGCATCTTCTCGTACCGCGAGGATGCAGCGGTGGGTGAACCCGGGCACCCGGCCTTCATCGATCGGATGCACCAGGGCTCAGGCCGGTGGGACAACCCCGCGTCCTACGCGACCGGGTACTTCTCCCAGACCGCGGAGGGCGCGGTCAGCGAGGTGTACGGCGGCTTCGCGGTCTGGCGCCCTGTGCTCTTCACGGACGACCCCCGTGATCGCCGACTCGGCGCCTTCGAGCTGCCGGACAGCCTGCGGCTCGCGGACTTCGACGATCCTCGGGTGCTGAGCGACTTCGACGTCCGCGTGTCGGAGGTGACCGCTCGAGACCCTCGGCGGACGCAGGCCATCGCGGCCGCCGTCCATGATGCCGACTTCGACGGCATCAGCTGGGGTTCGCACTACCATCCGAGCCTCATGAACCTCGCGGTGTTCGAACCCGCTGAGCACGGCTTGCGCTGCACGGCGATCGAGAAGCTCGACATCGATCACGCGGCGGTTTCCGCAGCCGCCGGACTGATCGTGCGACACATCGATCGCAGACCGCCCGCGTGAGCGGCGGGCGCGGATCGCAGCAGCACACGCGCGCTGGCCGAACCTGACCGAACCG
>NZ_BAAAKK010000005.1:137620-193417 GCF_039527715.1 Agrococcus citreus | reverse complement strand
CGGGTCAGCGGGCCGGCGTCAGAGGGCCGGCGGGCCGGGTCAGCGGGCCGGCGTCAGAGGGCCGGCGGGCCGGGTCAGCGGGCCGGCGTCAGAGGGCCGGCGTCAGAGGGCCGGCGTCTGAGGGCCCGTGTCAGCGGGCCAGGGTCAGCGGGCGGGCAGCGGCTCCCGTCGCTCCTCCGGCTCGGCGCCGGGCGCGACCGACGCATCCGCGCCGTCCCACGCATCGGCCTCGTCGGAGTCGTCGTCGAAGGGGCCCTCGCCGCGGGGCGCGTCGTAGATCGCCCGGTCGAGGATGCCCTCGCGCTTGGCGACGATCGTGGGCACGAGCGCCTGTCCGGCGACGTTGACCGCGGTGCGGCCCATGTCGACGATCGCGTCGACCGCGAGGAGCAGGCCGACGCCCTCGAGCGGCAGGCCGAGGGTCGAGAGCGTGAGCGTCAGCATGACGGTCGCGCCGGTGGTGCCGGCGGTCGCGGCCGAGCCGACGATCGAGACGAGGGCGATGAGCAGGTACTGGACGATCGAGAGCTCGATGCCGAAGAACTGCGCGACGAAGATCGCCGCGATCGCCGGGTAGATCGCCGCGCAGCCGTCCATCTTCGTGGTCGAGCCGAACGGGACGGCGAACGACGCGTACTCGCGGGGCACGCCGAGGTTGCGCTCGGTGACGCGCTGCGTGAGCGGCAGCGTGCCCATCGACGAGCGGCTCACGAAGCCGAGCTGCACGGCAGGCCACACGCCCGAGAAGTACTGGCGCACCGACAGCCCGTGCAGCTTGATGAGCGCCGGGTAGACACCGAACAGCACGATCGCGAGCCCGAGGTAGATCGCGCCCACGAACCACGCGAGCGTGCCGAGCTTCGCCCAGCCGTACTGCACCACGGCGTTGCCGAGCAGGCCCACCGTGCCGATCGGGGCGATGCGGATGATCCACCAAAGCACCTTCTGGATGACCTTGAGCGTCGACTCGGTGAGCTCGAGGAAGGGCTGCGCCTTGCGGCCGAGCTTGAGCACCGCGATGCCGATGACGGTCGCCACGACGATCACCTGCAGCACGTTGAAGCCGACGGTCGAGCTCAGTGCGCCCTCGGCCGACTCGCGCGTCGAGACGGTCAGGCCCAGGAAGTTCTGCGGCACGAGGCCGATGAGGAAGTCCCACCAGCCGGCGACGCGGCTCGGCTCCGCGGGCTCGAGGCCGCTGCCGTCGACGCGCGCGCCGGGTTGCAGCACGACGCCGAGCGTGATGCCGATCGTGACGGCGATCGCCGCGGTGATCGCGAACCACAGGAGCGTCTGCCCCGCGAGCCGGGCGGCGTTCTGCACCCGCCCGAGGCGCGCGATCGACGCGATGATCGCCGTGAGGATGAGCGGCACGACGGCCGTCTTCAGCAGCGCGACGTAGCTCGAGCCGATCGTGGCGAGCGTCTCGGCGAGCGGGTTGTCGGCGCCCTCGGCACCGGGCCCGATCTCGAGCGCGACGAGGCCGAGCACCACGCCGAGCACGAGCGCGGCGGTGATCTGGAAGCCGAAGGATCCGAGGATCCGGCGAGCGCGCGAGGGCGCGGGCGCAGTGGTCGAGGACACAGTGCTCCTAGGGATGCAGGGGGATGCGGGGATCGCGATCGCGAGGCGTCGACGCCCGCGTGCAGGTTCAGTTATACCGCCTATCACGATCCCTTGCATGCACGCGCGTCTCGCGACGTCATGATCGGGCGGGAATCGGGCGGCGCATCCGCCGGTTCTCCCGGGCATGCGCAAACGGATCGGCTTCCTCTCGTTCGGCCACTACCGCGACGTGCCCGGCTCGCGCGTGCCGACGGCCGGGGACTCGCTGCGCATGCACGTCGAGCTCGCGGTCGCCGCGGAGGAGGCCGGGTTCGACGGGGCCTGGGTGCGCGTGCACCACTTCGACCAGTCGCTCAGCGCCCCCTACCCGCTGCTCGCCGCGATGGCGGCGCGGACCAGCACGCTCGAGCTCGGCACGGGCGTCATCGACCTGCGCTACGAGCAGCCGCTCGCGATGACCGAGCTCGCCTCGGCGACCGACCTGCTCGCCGCGGGGCGCCTGCAGCTCGGCATCTCGCGCGGCTCACCCGAGCGGGCCGTCGACGGCCAGGAGCGGTTCGGGCTCGGCCTCGCGCCGGGCGGCAGCTGGTCGGACGAGGCGCGATCGCGCGCCGACCGCTTCCGGCGCGCGCTGCGGGGCGAGCCGGTCGCGCACTCCGAGCGCGCGGCAGGGCTCGGGCACGGGCCCGACCTCCCGGTCGAGCCGCACGCGCCGGGGCTCGCCGACCGCCTCTGGTGGGGCGCGGGCAACCACGCCTCCGGGCTCTGGGCGGGCGAGCACGGCTACCACCTGCTGTCGTCGACGCTGCTGACGCAGGACGACGGCCGCCCCTTCCACGTGCAGCAGGCCGACCAGGTGCGCGCCTACCTCGAGGTACACGCGGCGGCCGACCACGGCATCCGCCCCCGCACGGCCGTCACGCGCAGCGCGTTCCCGATCGTGAGCGACGACGACCGGCGCTACTTCGGCCTCGCCGACGAGCAGCGCGACGGCATCGGCCGCATCGAGGGCGGCGCCGTGCGCGGCGGCCCGACCTACGCCGGGGAGCCGGAGCACGTCGCCCGGCGACTGCTCGCCGACGAGGCGGTGCAGTCCGCCGACACCGTGCTCTTCGCGCTCCCGAGCCAGCTCGGCCTCGACTACAACGTGCACCTGTTCGGCTCGCTCGCGGCGGTCGGGCGCGAGCTCGGCTGGCTCGACGACTGAGGAAGCTCCCGATCGCACGACCGCGGCCGCGCTCGAGAGCGCGGCCGCAGTCGTGTGCTGATGCGCGTCAGCGCGGGTGGACGCCCTCGGCGAACTCCTCGACGATCTTCGCGTTGAACGCCGGCAGGTCGTCGGGGGTGCGGCTCGAGACGAGCCCCTGGTCGGTGACGACCTCCTCGTCGACCCAGTCGGCCCCGGCGTTCCTGAGGTCGGTCTTCAGGCTCGGGTAGCTCGTCATCTGGCGCCCGTCGACGCCGCCGGCCTCGATGAGGATCCAGGCGCCGTGGCAGATGACGCCGATCGGCTTGCCCTGCTCGACGAAGCCCTTGACGAGCGCCACGGCGTCCTCGTCCATGCGGATCTTGTCGGCGTTCACGACGCCGCCGGGCAGCACGAGCGCGTCGAAGTCGGATGCGCTGGCGCCCTTCGTGAGCGCGTCGACCGACTGCGTGTGCCCGTTCTTGCCCTCGACCTGGCCATCCTTCGGAGCGATCAGGGTCGGCTGCGCGCCCGCACCCTGCACCGCCTCCCAGGGGCTGGTGAGCTCGGAGTCCTCGAAGCCGTCGGTCAGGACGAATGCGACCTTCTTGCCAGTGATGTCAGCCATGCTGCCTCCTCTGCAGTTGGGGTACAGCGGTGACCGTACGCCGCGAGGCTGGACGGTCCGTGTGCGTCGCGACCGTGCTGGGACAGACCCTGATCCGTGTGGGTGGCCCGCCGTAGCGTGGTCGGCACGAGCCGATCCGGGAACTCGATCGACCGCGGAGGAGGCGACGATGCGCACCGCGAACGACACCGTTGTAACTCTCGCTCGGCGTGTCGCAGATCCGAGTTCGCGAGTCGTGCACAGGCACCGGGCCCCGCTCTCCACAGGCTTTTCCGCGTCGTTCCGCGGCGGGAATCGCAGCCTGGGGAGAGTTGTTGAATCAGGTGTGGAGAAACACACCATCTTGTGTCCTTGCTCCGCCGCAGACCCCACATATAGTGGGAGCCCGGCCAACGCCGGACCGCTTCCCAGCACACGCACCACACACGAGAACACACACGAGGAGTGCCGCTCATGACCGTCACCGTCTACTCCAAGCCGGCCTGCGTCCAGTGCACGATGACCACCCGCGCGCTCGACGCGCAGGGCATCGAGTACGAGATCTTCGACGTCACCGCCGACGACAAGGCGCTGCAGACCGTCAAGGAGCTCGGCTACATGCAGGCGCCCGTCGTGATCGCCGACGAGCAGCACTGGTCGGGCTTCCAGCCCGACCGCATCAAGGCGATCCTCGCGGCCTGAGCCGCGTGGCCGTCGTGGAGGCCGCGGTGAGCGAGGTCGTCTACTTCTCCAGCGTCTCGGGCAACACCGCCCGATTCGTGGAGAAGCTCGGCCGACCCGCCTCGCGCATCCCCCTCTACGCGTCCGAGCCGCCGCTCGAGCAGCGTGAGCCGTTCGTGCTCATCGTGCCCACCTACGGCGGCGGCGACGGCAAGGGCGCGGTCCCCAAGCAGGTCATCCGGTTCCTCAACGACGAGCAGAACCGCAAGCACCTGCGCGGGGTGATCAGCGCCGGCAACACCAACTTCGGTGCGGGCTACGGACTGGCAGGCGACATCATCGCCAAGAAGTGCCAGGTGCCCCACCTCTACCGCTTCGAACTCTTCGGAACCCCCGACGACGTGCGCGTCGTCAATGACGGATTGGATGCACTATGGCAACGGTGACGCCAGAGATGACGTCGGGCAAGACGTCAGCGATGGACTACCACTCGCTGAACGCGATGCTCAACCTCTACGGACCGGACGGCAAGATCCAGTTCGACAAGGACCGGGAGGCTGCGAACCAGTACTTCCTGCAGCACGTCAACCAGAACACCGTCTTCTTCCACTCGCTGAAGGAGAAGCTCGACTACCTGGTGGAGAACGAGTACTACGAGCAGGACGTGCTCGACCAGTACTCCTTCGAGTTCATCAAGTCGCTCATGAAGCGCGCCTACGGCTACAAGTTCCGCTTCCCGACCTTCCTGGGCGCGTTCAAGTACTACACGTCGTACACGCTCAAGACGTTCGACGGCAAGCGCTACCTCGAGCGCTACGAGGACCGCGTCGTCAACGTCGCGCTCGCGCTCGCCGAGGGCAGCGAGCCGCTCGCCGAGGCCTACGTCGACGAGATGGTGAACGGCCGCTTCCAGCCGGCCACCCCCACGTTCCTCAACGCGGGCAAGAAGCAGCGCGGCGAGCTCGTCTCGTGCTTCCTCCTCCGGATCGAGGACAACATGGAGTCGATCGGCCGCTCGATCAACTCGGCGCTGCAGCTGTCGAAGCGCGGCGGCGGTGTGGCCTTCAACCTCACGAACATCCGTGAGTACGGCGCCCCGATCAAGCAGATCCAGAACCAGTCCTCCGGCGTCATCCCCGTGATGAAGCTGTTCGAAGACAGCTTCTCGTACGCGAACCAGCTGGGTGCCCGTCAGGGCGCGGGCGCGGTGTACCTGCAGGCGCACCACCCCGACATCCTCCGGTTCCTCGACACAAAGCGCGAGAACGCCGACGAGAAGATCCGCATCAAGACGCTCTCGCTGGGCGTCGTCGTACCCGACATCACGTTCGACCTCGCGAAGAAGGGCGAGGACATGTACCTGTTCTCGCCGTACGACGTCGAGCGGGTCTACGGTGTGCCGTTCAGCGACATCTCGGTGACCGAGAAGTACCACGAGATGGTCGACGACGCTCGGATCACGAAGACGAAGATCAACGCGCGGGAGTTCTTCCAGACGCTCGCCGAGATCCAGTTCGAGTCGGGCTACCCGTACATCATGTTCGAGGACACGGTGAACCGGGCGAACCCCATCGACGGCCGCATCAACATGTCGAACCTGTGCAGCGAGATCCTGCAGGTCAACACCCCGTCGACGTACGTCGACGACCTCGACTACGAGACGGTCGGCAAGGACATCTCCTGCAACCTCGGCTCGATGAACATCGCGCTGTCGATGGACTCCCCCGACTTCGGCAAGACCGTCGAGACGGCCATCCGCGCCCTCACCGCGGTCTCCGACCAGTCGAACATCGGCTCGGTGCCCTCGATCGCCCGCGGCAACTCGATGAGCCACGCCATCGGCCTCGGCCAGATGAACCTGCACGGCTACCTCGGCCGCGAGCGCATCCACTACGGCTCCGAAGAGGGGCTCGACTTCACGAACATCTACTTCTACACGGTGCTGTTCCACGCCCTCCGGGCGTCGAACCTGCTCGCGCAGGAGAAGGGCGAGACGTTCGACGGATTCGAGCGCTCGAAGTACGCGTCGGGCGAGTTCTTCGACAAGTACACGCAGCAGGAGTGGAAGCCGGCGACCGCGCGGGTGCAGGAGCTGTTCGACACCTCGAACATCCACATCCCGACGCAGGACGACTGGCGCGCGCTGCAGGCGCTCGTGCAGGAGCACGGCATCTACAACCAGAATCTCCAGGCGGTGCCGCCCACCGGCTCGATCTCGTACATCAACAACTCGACGTCGTCGATCCACCCGATCGCGTCGAAGATCGAGATCCGCAAGGAGGGCAAGCTCGGCCGCGTCTACTACCCGGCGCCGTTCATGACGAACGACAACCTGGAGTACTTCCAGGACGCGTACGAGATCGGCCCCGAGAAGATCATCGACACCTACGCCGCGGCGACGCAGCACGTCGACCAGGGCCTGTCGCTCACGCTCTTCTTCAAGGACACCGCGACGACCCGCGACATCAACCGCGCGCAGATCTACGCATGGCGCAAGGGCATCAAGACCATCTACTACATCCGTCTCCGCCAGCTCGCGCTGGAAGGGACTGAGGTGGATGGTTGCGTTTCTTGCATGCTGTAGTGACGCGCGACCACTGGACAACTGCACATTGAAAGAAGTGGGGCCGTGAGTTGCTGCTCACGACCCCATGAGTCCCAGGGGGACTCAACCTCGACGGTTCGAGGAAGTCTACCGAGACGTCTCCGAGCCACAAGGGATCGGACTCACCCTGGGCGCACCTTCGAAAGGGGGTGAAACGTGGCACGAGGACGTAGCGTCTCGCGGAGCGCGAAGACCGGACGGTTTGTAAGCAAGTCGACCGCAAAGCGCTCTCCTTCACGTACGACGACAGAGCGCGTCGGCGCGGGCACCGGAAACAGCCGGACGGTTAACCGTTCAGCATCGACCGGCCGCTTTGTGAAGGCCGCCACTGCCCAGCGCTCGCCGGGCACCACGATCACTCAGCGCGTCTGAGGATCGTTAACCGGGTGGGGGAGGTCCTGCACCTCCCCCACCCCATCAACAAACATCGGTTCAGAGCGGATCAAGGACTTCAACGACATGGACACCCAGGACACGCAGGCATCCGCCTTCGACGAGATCGCCGACGCCCCGGTCGCGCCCACGAGCCGCGAGGCCCTCGCGGCCGAGCGCGACGAGGTCGAGGCGGCGCTCGGCGCCGGCAAGCCGCAGACCGAGGCGCAGCAGCGTCAGCACCAGCACAACACGCTCGTGCGGGCGATCAACTGGAACCGGATCGAGGACGACAAGGACCTCGAGGTCTGGAACCGCCTCGTGAACAACTTCTGGCTGCCCGAGAAGGTGCCGCTGTCGAACGACGTGCAGTCATGGGGCACGCTCACGCCCGACGAGAAGACGCTCACGATGCGCGTGTTCACCGGCCTGACCCTGCTCGACACGATCCAGGGCACGGTCGGCGCGGTCTCGCTCATCCCGGACGCGGTCACGCAGCACGAGGAGGCTGTCTACACGAACATCGCGTTCATGGAGTCGGTGCACGCGAAGTCGTACTCGTCGATCTTCTCGACGCTCGCGTCGACGCCCGAGATCGACGACGCGTTCCGCTGGTCGACCGAGAACGTCTACCTGCAGCGCAAGGCCGAGATCATCATCGACTACTACGAGGGCGACGACCCGCTGAAGCGCAAGGTCGCCTCGACGCTGCTCGAGTCGTTCCTGTTCTACTCGGGCTTCTATCTGCCGATGTACTGGTCGAGCCGTGCGAAGCTCACGAACACGGCCGACCTCATCCGCCTCATCATCCGCGACGAGGCCGTGCACGGCTACTACATCGGCTACAAGTTCCAGAAGGGCTACGAGAAGCTGAGCCCTGCCGAGCAGGCCGAGATCAAGGATTACACGTACTCGCTGCTCTACGAGCTCTACGAGAACGAGTCGAAGTACACGGCCGACCTCTACGACGCCGTGGGCCTCACCGAGGACGTCAAGAAGTTCCTCCACTACAACGCGAACAAGGCGCTCATGAACCTCGGGTTCGAGCCGCTGTTCCCGTCGACGGTGACCGACGTCAGCCCGGCGATCCTCTCGGCCCTGTCGCCGAACGCCGACGAGAACCACGACTTCTTCTCGGGGTCGGGCTCGTCGTACGTCATCGGCAAGGCGGAGGCGACGGCCGACGAGGACTGGGACTTCTAGTGAAGGCCGCTCTCCCCAGTTGCCGGATCGCGCTCGCCGCCTCTCGGGTGAGGCGCAGCGTATGAGAGCGGACGAGCCTGGGGAAGCGTCGCCGGCGCATCTAGACGCGACGGTGTCCAACGCGGTTAGCAACCTTGGGCCCCGGGCAGAGCTCCAACTTGATCCGAACGTTCTTGCGAAAAGTTATGTTGACACGGGCATCCTGCTGCGCCTGCGAAATGCTAATCACCAGATTGTTTACGGACGACGCGGCACCGGCAAGTCACACGTTTTTCTCATGCTCGAGCACGAGCTGAATGCCGCGGACGATGTACGCGCGGTCTATCTAGACCTGCGCAACACCGGCAGCGCCCAGCTGGTGACGGATCAGACGCGGTCCCTGACCGATCGATCTATTAGTGTGTACCGCGACATCCTTAGCAGCCTTCAAGGCGCGTTGTACGATCTAGCGACGGACCCTTCTCGCGCCGACGGCGGCTTCGAAGAAGTGAATCGTCTCGCGGAGGCTATCCGACGTCAGGTCACTAACGCGACACAGCGCCGAACTGAAGCCGGATCCACCTCGGCGCGGGGTACGCACGACGGGTTCGAACTAACGCCCTCCAACACACGGTTATCAGTCAGAGATCAATCCTCCTCGACGGAGTCGCGAACCGTTGAGGAAACGGCAGCGGTACGCGACACCATCGTCTTTGCAGAAGTCGCCACCGCCTTGCGTGAGGCGACCGAAGCTCTCGGACTGGACCGCCTGTACCTTCTGATCGATGAGTGGACCCACATCCCCCAGGACGTTCAGCCGTTCATTGCGGAGTTCATTAAGCGCACACTCCTGGCGACGAGGCGCATCACGGTTAAGATCGCATCACTGGAATACCGCTCCCGGTTCTCCTCGGTGCTTCCGGGGCACGGCCGGGTCGGGTTCGAGATCGGTCCTGACATCGCCGCCAATCTCGATCTCGACGACGTCTATGTGTTCGATCGAGATCCCGAGCGAGTGGTAGAGATCTTCGAGCGAGTGCTCTTCCAGCACCTTTCGGCGCTGACACCCGACGGGCGCTTGCCCGAGTTGGGGATGGGCAACGCGAAGTCGCTTCGGGCGAAGATGTTCACTGATCCCAAGACTTTCGAAGAGTTGGTCAGGGCAGGCGAGGGCGTCGTGCGAGACTTTCTCGGCGTGTTCGGCCTTGCGTACTTCTCAGCCTATGGAGCACGCCGCAAGATCGATATGCGGGCCGTGGAAGATGCAGCGCGAGACTGGTACGAGACGGATAAGTCCGCCAACCTCTCTGACGCACAAAGAGTGGCGCTGGACAAGATCGTTTCGCTTGTAATCGGCGAACGCAAGACGAAGATGTTCATGCTTAAGCGAGAGCATTCGCAGAACGCCCTGATTCTGTCCTTGTTTGACGAGCGGGTCCTGCACTTGATTGACCGCGGCTACTCGGATAAGGAAAATCCTGGCCTGCGATACAACATTTATGGCCTTGATTACGGAACTTACGTCGACCTGAAGCGCACGAAAGCGTCGCCAGAGACGACCCTATTCGATGGGGAACCGGAGCTGAGCGCAGAGTTTTCTGCCGAGGACGATCGGAGCGCCAGCGCGCTCGTTCCTCGTGCCGACAGGCGCAGCATCCGTCGGGTGATCCTCGACCCATCCGATCTCGAATGAGCGGCCGCAGTTACCAGCAACGAAGCGTTGACATCGCGCGTTCACCGATCGAGTAGACGACCGCTAGCTGTCTACAAGACTCGTCGGCTTAGCAGAGCTGCCGCGCTGCAGGGCGAGCCGGGTATCGTCGCGAGCGTGAGCGTCCAAATGCCGCGGCGTCGTGGGCGGGGACGGTGGGGTAGACCTGGAACCTCGTCGACCGAGCGTCGAACGGCTTCAGCGCGCGTCGAGCAGGCCGTCGGGATCGGTGACGCGCACCTCGCGGTCGTCGGCGCGCATCCGCTCGACCGCCTCGTTGAGCAGGCTGCGGCCGACCACGGTCGCGGATGCGACGCGCGTCAGGTCGAGCACGATCGGCTCGTCGTCGGGCAGCGCCGCGAGCTCGCGGAGCGCCACGTCGACGGCCGCGAAGTGCATCGTGCCCTGCAGCTGCACCTCGCGCACGCCGTCGCCGTCGGCATCCGGCTCGACGACGCCGTAGAGCACGTGCGAGGCGACCTCCGGCGCATGCATGAGGTGCAGGCCGAGCTCGGCCGACAGGTGCTCGAAGGCACGCACGCCGCGCACGCTGTTGCCGATCTCGTCGAGCCGCGGGGAGAACGCGCCGATGCCGACCTGCCCGGGGAGGGCGCCGAGCAGACCGCCAGCGACGCCGCTCTTCGCGGGGATGCCGACCGTGCTCATCCACTGACCGGAGGCGTCGTACATGCCGCACGTCGCCATCACGCTGAGCACCTGCGTGCAGACCCACGTCGGCACGACCTGCTCGCCCGTGACCGGGTTGCGCCCGCCGGCCGCGAGCGTCATCGCCATGACCGCGAGGTCGCGCGCGTCGACGAGCAGCGCGCACTGCCGCGTGTAGCCGTCGACGGCGTCATGCGGCTCGCCGTCGAGCTTCCCCTGCGCGTGCACCAGGTAGGCGAGCGCGAGGTTGCGGCTCGCCTCGGCGCGCTCGGATTCGAAGGCCGCCTCGTCGACCTCGAGCTCCCGGCCGGCGAAGGCCGAGAGTCCGGCGAGCACGCGCGCGTCGCGCTCCTCGAGCGACAGCTTCGGGTCGCCGATGAGCGAGTGCGTCGTGACGGCGCCGATGTTGATCATGGGATTGCGCGGGCGGCCGCTCTGCTCGAGCGAGATCTCGTTGAACGAGTCGCCGGACGGCTCGACGCCGACGTGCTCGAGCACCGTGTCGCGGCCGCGGTCCGCGAGCGCGAGCGCGTAGGCGAACGGCTTCGAGATCGACTGGATCGTGAAGCGGTGGTCGTCGTCGCCCGAGCCGTAGACCGTGCCGTCGATCGTGCACAGGGCGACGCCGAACAGGTCGGGATCGGCGTCTGCCAGCTCGGGGATCGTGGCGAGCACCTCGCCGCCGTCCGCGTCGGCGCACTCGCGGCGCAGCCTGTCGAGCAGATCGGGGACGGGGTTGCGCATGCGGTGAGGCTAGCGGCGCTCGCTGGGCGAGCCGATCCGATCAGAAGCGGCTCGGGGCGCGCCTCAAGCCGGTGCGTCGTCGTCGACCCACTCGAGCAGGTCGCCCGGCTGGCACTCGAGCACCCGGCACATCGCGTCGAGGGTCGAGAAGCGCACCGCCTTCGCCCGACCGTTCTTGAGCACCGCGACGTTCGCGGGCGTGAGCCCGACCTGCTCGGCGAAGTCGCCGACGCTGAGCTTGCGCTTGGCGAGCTCGACGTCGATGCGCACGACGATCGGCATCAGATGACCTCGTCGAGCTCGGCGCGGTAGCCCGTCGCCTGCCGCAGGAGGCCGCGCATCACGATCATGAGCAGCAGCGGCAGCGAGGCGAGCACCACGACCCCGAACAGCAGCATCGGGATGCCGGGGTCGCGGATCTCGGGCGTGAAGAAGATGATCGCCGTGACGACGAGCGCGAAGCCGGCGAGCAGGCTCCAGCCGATCGCGAGCGACCAGACGATCGCGTCGACCCATCGCCGCGACGCGTCGCTGAAGAGCCGATCGCGACTGATGAGGCTCAGCAGCCGCCAGATGCAGACGATCACCGCGAGCACGCTCAGCAGCACGAGCGACAGCACGAGCTGCACCGGGAGCCGCACGGCGGCATCGGGCGTGCCGTCCGACAGCTCCCCCGGCAGCGCGAAGCCGATGAGCACGAGCAGCCACAGCGCGGCGAGCACGAGCACGGCGCGGAGGAGCAGCAGGACGGGTCGAGAGCGGAGCATGCATCGATTCTCGTGCACTATCTATCGAAAGTCAACAGGTACGGATGTCGGGCCAGCGTCCGCTGTCATCCCGTCGTGGTTCCATCGGATGCGTGGAGGCACCCAGGCAGGCAGAGGTCCGTCGCGAGGCGCGCGCGATCGCCGCGGCCTGGGCGTGCTTCGGAGCAGGCCTCGCGCTCGGGCTCATCGCGCTCGCCGGCCCCCCGCGGCCGATCGCGGGCGACGGCTCGGTCGCCCTGGCAGCCGCGGGCGTCGCCGCGATCATCACCGCGACGGCGTTCGCGGTCAGCACGGCCATCCACCGCCGAGCCGAGACCGCGCCGATGCCCCGCTGGCAGTCGCTCGTCTCACACGCGTCGACCGTGGCGCTCACGCTCGCCCTCGCGGCCGTCGCCTACCTCGGCGTGCTCACCGCGGGCGAGATCCTGGCCCTCGGCCTGCAGGGGCTCGAGGCGCCCGCGCTCGGCGGCGCGCTGCTGACGGCGATCGCGAGCGCCGCGGGCGGCTGGCTCGCGTTCCAGGCCGGCATCGAGCTGCGCACGCGCGACCTCGCGACGCTGCTGTTCGCGTTCCTGACGATCGGCACGGTCTTCGCGATGCTCACCGCCGCCGATCCGCGCTGGTGGGAGCGGCACTTCTCCGACCTCGGCACCGGCTGGGCCTTCAACGTCACCATCATCGTCGCCGGGCTGCTCGTCGCCATGATCGGCGCCTACATCGGCCGCGACCTGCATCGCTGGCTCGGTGACGCGGCGCTCCCCCGCATCGCGGCGGTCGTCGCGCTCTTCGCCGCCACGGGCCTCGCCCTCGCGGGCGTCGGCATCGTCCCCGTGCACCGCGCCCCGGTGCTGCACGACATCGCCGCGTTCGGCGCGCTCGGGCTCTTCGTCCTCTCGGCGATCGTGGTGACCGTCGTGATGCCGGGACCCCCGCGCGCGCTGCTGCTCACGGGCATCGGCGCTGCGGTCGCGATCGTCGTCGCGGCGCTGCTGTGGCGGCCGCTCGACCTGTACGGCGCGACGGCGTTCGAGGCGATCGCCGTCGGCATCAGCTTCGTGTGGCTCACGGCGCTCGTGCGGACGCTCGCGGCGCTCGTGCCGCAGCAGAGCCTGCCCTCGGGCGCCCGCTCGCCGCTGCGCCGCGCGGCGGCGTGAGCGCGCATCCGCCCCGACTCGACATCGGTGCTCGCAAGGGGCAAGGTTGAGGCATGACGAGTCACGATCCGGCCGAGCCTGAGACGCCGCAGGACACTGAGACGCCGCAGGACACCCCCGAGGGCACCGAGACGCCCGAGGACGCGCAGCGCCGCAAGTTCCGCGAGGCGCTCGACAAGAAGAAGCTCGGCCACCACGGCCAGAACATGGGCACCCCGACGAGCATCCAGGGCGCGCACTCCGGCCCCGCCGTGCAGAAGCGCGTGCACCGCCGCAAGTCGGGCTGAGCCGACGCCGCACGGGCCGCCGCGAGCGGCCGTGCCCGGTCCGCGCGCCCGCGGTCGGGGCTCGCGTCAGCCTGCCTGCGCGAGGTAGGCGAGCTGCGCCGCGGTCGAGGCCTCGGCGGCCTGCCGCACCGACGCGTCAACCTCGGCGTAGACGGCGTCGGTGACCGCGGCGACGGATGCGTCGGCGGCCGTCGTGCGCATCGCCTCGAGCACCGCTCGCACCTGGTCGAGCCGGTCGAGCCGGTGCGCGCGGTATCCGCGCACGATCGCGGCGACCGAGGGCAGCGGCTCGCCGTGCCCCGGCAGCGCCTCGAGGTCGCCGAGCGCCTCGAGCCGGTCGAGGCTCGCGAGGTAGGCGCCGACCGCGCCGTCCGGATGCATGATGACGGTCGTGCCGCGGCCGAGGATCGTGTCGCCCGTCAGCACCGCCTGCCCAGGCACCACGACGCAGATGGAGTCGGCCGTGTGGCCGGGCGTCGCGAGGATCTGCAGCTCGACGTCGTCGACCGGGATCCACTCGCCGTCGACGAGCGGCTCGCCGCCGAGGCACTCGTCGGGGTCGAGGCCGCGCAGCACCGCGCCCGTGGAGCGCGCGAGCTCCGCCGCGCCCTCGGTGTGGTCGGGATGCCGGTGCGTCACCAGGATGAGTCGCGGCTGGAGCGCGGCGAGCCGCTCGAGGTGACCGGCGTCGGCCGGCCCCGGGTCGACCACGATCTGCCCGCCCAGCACGTAGGTGTTCGTGCCCTCGAGGGTCATCGGGCCGGGGTTGGGTGCCAGGATGCGCTCGATCTCGACCATGCTCCGACCCTAGCCGCCGCGGGCGGGCGCGTCCCTGCCCCGATGTCACCGGCCTCTGGTCCCACGGGGCATGGAACCGCTCGTGATCGTCGCCGTACTGGTCGCCGTGCTGCTCGCCGGAGCGCTCGGCGCGGTGCTCGGCATGCGCATCGGCCACGCCCGCGCCGCGGCCGACCATCGTCCCCTTCCCGCAGGTCTACCGCTACACCGGCGACTACTGCCGATAGCCCAAGGCACCCGGCGCCGAAGCGCGGCGCCGGGTGCCGACTATTGTCAGGTGCATGATGTTCGCTGCAGCGATTCTTAGCGGCTTGGCCCTCGGGGCCCTCGTTCCCTGGGACCGCTCCGCCGGCGTCACGACGATCGTGGTCCGAGTCGCCGCCGGCCTCGTGCTCGTTGTGGCCGCCACAATCGCGTGGCCGATCATCTCACCAGACGACATCGCGCCTGCGAGCGCTTTCGGGTTCTCTGCCACCGCAGCTGCGCTCATCGCGGTCTACCTCGAGCGCCGAGCGGACGCGCTCGCACTCGCCCAGCACGAGCGCGAGTACGAGGTGGAGTCGCGGTAGCCCTTGAGATAGGCGCGCCGTGCTGGGCGTGGTGTGCAGCCGTAAACAGCCCGCTCGACCTGATGCCCATCGAGGCGTGCCCCGACTGCGGAACAGTCCTGCGGGAGGGCCGGTGCCGTGGCTGCGGCTACACGGCAACCGCTGACGCCGCACTTCGAGCGGCCGACGGACGTCGATGAGCGTGTAGCGGGTCAGGCGCTCGACCAGCGTGACGATGCCGGAGTTGTCCGGGTCGTCGACCTCGGCCGGACGGTCTCTGAGCCGAGCGTCCACCAGCCAAGGCATGTTGCTGCGCCGTGGCAGCTACGAGCGGGGCTTGCGGTGCTTGCGGCCCGATCGCAGCGCCTTCTTGACCGTCAGCTCGTGCCGCAGCGCGTCCCGGCCTTGCACGGACGTGCGACACGTGCATCGCCTCCTGGCCGGGGAAGTCACGGCGCAGCTCGCCCGCGTCCTATCGCGGCGAGAACCGGTTGTTCAAGCGTGCCACGAACTCCGCCCGCAACGACGGATCATCCAACCTCGCGGGCCGGGCCGGGCCGGGCCGGGCCCGGCTGCGCTGGGCGATAGCCGTCAGCGGCGGGCGCGTCCACACCCGGATGTCACCGGCCTCTGGTCCCATGGGGTCATGGAACCGCTCGTGATCATCGCCGCACTGGCCGCCGTGCTGCTCGCCGGAGCGCTCGGCGCGGTGCTCGGCATGCGGATCGGGCACGCCCGTGCCGCGGCCGAGCACGGTGGGACCGCGGGCGAGCTGCAGGTCGCGCGCGGCCGGCTCGAGGTGCTCGAGGCCGAGCGCTCGCGGGAGCGCGACATCACCGAGCGCCGGCACGCGGCGCAGCTCGAGGAGGTGCGCGCCGACGCGCAGCGCCGCATCGCCGAGGAGCGCGAGCGCGGCAGGGAGGTGCTCGCCGAGCTGCAGCTCGACGCGCAGCGCCGCGCCGACGAGTTCGCCGCCCTCTCGAGCGCCGCGCTCGAGCGCAACTCGGCCGTGTTCCTCGAGCAGGCGGAGGAGCGGCTGCGCCGCTCGCAGACCGAGGGTGCCGCCGAGCTCGCGAAGCGCGAGGCGGCCGTCCAGCAGCTCGTCGAGCCGCTCTCGAAGTCGCTCGAGTCGGTGCGCGGCGAGGTCACCGCGGCCGAGAAGGCGCGCGCCGAGGCCAACGCCGCGCTCGCCGAGCAGCTGCACGCGATGCGCGCGTCCTCCGAGCAGCTGACGGTCGAGACGCGGCAGCTCGTGACGGCGCTCCGCGCGCCTCAGGTGCGCGGCCGGTGGGGCGAGCTGCAGCTGCGCCGCGTCGTCGAGTCGGCCGGGATGCTCGAGCACGTCGACTTCACCGAGCAGGCGCACCACGCGACCGACGACGGCGCGCTGCGCCCCGACATGCTCGTGCACCTGCCCGGCGACAAGCAGGTGATCGTCGACGCGAAGGTCGCGTTCAGCGGCTATCTCGAGGCGATGGAGGCCCGCGACGACGCGACGCGCGACAAGCGGCTCGACGCCCATGCCCGCCACATGCGCGACCACATCGACCAGCTCGGCTCGAAGGCCTACTGGGAGGCGGTGCCCGGCACGCCGGAGTTCGTCGTGATGTTCGTGCCCGCCGAGCCGTTCCTCAACGCCGCGCTCGAGCGCGACCCGACGCTGTTCGAGCGCGCCTTCGAGCGCAACGTCATCCTCGCGACGCCCGCGACGCTCGTGGCGCTGCTGCGCACCGTCGGCTACACGTGGCGGCAGGAGCAGCTGGCCGGCGAGGCGATGCAGGTGCTCGAGGTGGGCCGCGAGCTCCACAAGCGGCTCGGCACGATGGGCGGGCACCTGTCGACGCTCGGCAAGCGCCTCAACAGCACCGTCGAGGCGTACAACGCGTTCAACGCATCCCTCGACCGCAACGTCGTGACGCAGGCTCGCCGCTTCTCGAGCCTGCAGGGGCTCGAGCCCTCGCTCGATCGCACGCCGCCGCTCGAGGTGCTCGCGGTGCCGGCGCAGAAGCCCGACCTCCACGCCGTCGAGACGGTGCGGATCCACGAGAACACGGGCAGAACAGGCGCCGATGAGGGCACCTCAGCGATAGCCTGATCCCGTGACCGTCATACCGACCGCCGCCACGCTCGTGCTCATGCGCGATGGCGCGGGCGCGATCGAGGTGCTGCTCCTCCAGCGGCCCGATCGCGGCTCGTTCGCCGGCGGCTGGGTGTTCCCCGGCGGCAGGGTCGAGCCGGTCGACATCGTCGACGACGAGGAGCTCACCGCGCGGAACGCCGCGGTGCGCGAGACCGCCGAGGAGTCGGGCCTCATCGTCTCGCCCGACGACCTGCTGCCGCTCTCGCACTGGTCCCCTCCCGAGCAGCTCGCGACGAAGTTCAGCACCTGGTTCTTCGTCGCCGAGGGCCCGGCCGGCGACGTCGCGCTGCAGGCGGCCGAGGCGGTCGCGTCGCAGTGGATCCGGCCTGCAGATGCGCTGAAGCAGCACGGCGCCGGTCGCCTGCGCCTGTTCCCGCCGACGTGGGTCACGCTCGACACGCTCATGGCCTACCCGACGGTCGAGGCCGCCCGGCGCAGCATCGCCAGCCGCCAGCCGCAGCGCTACGCGACGGTGCAGGACTCCGAGCGCGGGCTCGCGATCTGGGAGGGCGACGAGGCGTACGACGGCAGCCCCGACACCGAGGACGGCCCGCGCCACCGCCTGCACGTCGGCTCGCTCCCCTGGCGGTTCGAGCACCGCTGACCCCTCGCTCCGGCGCTCGCGCCGCGAGTACGATCGCCGCCATGGCCGCCCCCGGTGCGCAGCGCTCGATCGGCGCGGCGCTGCTGCTCGCCGCCGTGCTGACCGGCTGCGCGGCGGACGCGGGAGACGACCCGACGCCCGCCCAGGCGACAGCATCCGCCTCGGCGACCGCCTCGGCGACCTCGACCGCACCGGATCCCGACTGCCCCGCGCCGACACCGCCGGCGGCCGGCGTCGCGTTCGACGAGCAGCTGCACGACGAGCTGCTCGCGATGCTCGAGCGCGACCAGGCCGGCCGGCTCGGCACCGGGCCCGACGACGAGGGCGACGCCGCGCGCACGGAGCGCCTCGCGGCGATCATCGAGCAGCACGGCTGGCCGACGTTCGACCTCGTCGGCGAGGACGGCGAGGACGCCGCCTGGGCGATCGCCCAGCACGCCGACCTCGATCCTGGCTTCCAGCGCTGCGCGCTCGAGCACCTGCGCGCCGCCGTCGACGCCGGCCAGGCATCGCCGGGCAACCTCGCCTACCTCGACGACCGCATCCAGGCCGCGGCGGGCGAGCCGCAGCGCTACGGCACGCAGGTCGCCTGCACCGATGCCGGGCCGGAGCCCGCGACGCCGCTCGCGGACGCCGACGCGATCGAGCGGCTGCGCGCCGAGGCGGGGCTGGAGCCGTACGACGACTACCTCGCCGAAATGGCCGAGATCTGCGCCCTGCCGGACTGACGCGGCCCACACCGACGCGGCGCGCCCTACGAGCCGGCCGCCCGAGCGCCCTCGTCGGTGACGCGCTCCCACGTCGCGATGCCCCCGGTCTCCACGACGAAGAGCGGATGCGGCAGGGCGCGGTCCGCGAGCGGCAGCCGGTCGGGGCTCCGCACCGCGAGCTTCGCCCGCAGGTGCTGCAGCTCGTGCTCGAGCTGCCCGTCGGTGACGGCCATGAGGGGCGCGGGACCCGGTCGCTCGATCCTCGAGCGGTCGTAGCGGTAGCCCCGCGCATCCGCCTCGTCGGCGACGGCCGCGAGGTAGGCACCGATGCTCGCGAGCGGATCGGGCTGCGCGCGGAAGCGCTCGAGCTGCGGATGCCGCAGGTAGCCCTTCGTGCGCCCGGCGAGCACCGCTTGGGCGAGCAGCCCCTCGCGCCAGCAGGCCGTGAGCCCCTGCCGGTCGAGCAGCGCGGGGTGCAACGACCAGACCCTCAACGACTGCCCGACTTCGCGACGGTGACGATGCGGCTCGCCATCACCTCGAAGATCACCTGGTGCGCCGGCACGAGCGACCACCAGTAGAGCCGGCCGCTCAGCCCGCTCGGCAGGAAGATCGCCCGCTGCCGGTAGTGCGAGCCCTGCTCGCCCGAGTCGAGCTGCACGGGCTCGACGCTGAACTCGATCCACGCGCGGCCCGGCACCTTCATCTCGGCGCGCAAGCGCAGCATCCGGCCCCGCTCGATGCGCTCGACGCGCCACCAGTCGACGGTGTCGCCCTCGCGCAGGCGATCGGGATCGCGCCTGCCGCGGCGCAGCCCGACACCGCCGACGATGCGATCGGCGAGTCCGCGCAGGCTCCACAGCAGCGGCACCGAGTACCAGCCGCGAGCGCCGCCGATCGCCTCGACGACCGTCCACAGGGCCTCGGGCGAGGCGTCGGTCGTGCGCTCCCGCGCGTCCTCGAACACCGTCGAGCCCGACCAGCGCGGGTCGCTCGGCAGCGGATCGGAGGGCGCCCCGGCGGCCGACGCCGAGCGCCAGCTCGACTCGATGTCACCGGAGCGCTCCCGTGCGATCGCGAGCCGCACAGCGCCGCGGTAGCCCGTCAGGCCGCCCTCGGGCGGCGGGATGATCGCGTCGATGCGCCGCTCCTCGACGACGCAGTCGTGCAGCAGCGAGCCGATGAGCGGCATCGCGATCGCGCGCGGCACCGGGGTGACGAGGTTGACCCACTGCGACGCGAGCCACGGCGTCAGTACCGGCAGCGGCGCGATCGGCCGCTGCGGCAGCCCCGCCTCCACCGCGTAGCCGTTCATGACCTGGCCGTAGCGCAGCACGTCCGGGCCGCCGATGTCGAAGGTGCCGTGCACGTCGCCGGACACCGCGGCCGCCTCGACGAGGTAGTGCAGCACGTCGCGCACCGCGATCGGCTGCACGAAGTTGCGCACCCAGCGCGGCGCCGGCATGTACGGCAGCACCTCGGTCAGGTGGCGGATCATCTCGAACGACGCCGATCCCGACCCGATCACGATGCCCGCCTCGAGCACGATCGTCGGCACGCCCGAGCCGAGCAGCGCCTCCCCCACCGCGACGCGGGAGGCGAGGTGCTTCGAGAGCCGCTCGCCCTCCGGGTGGAGCCCCGAGAGGTAGACGATGCGCTGCACGCCCGCTTGCCTCGCCGCCGCCGCGACGTGCTGCGCCTGCAGCAGCTCGGCCTTCGCGAAGTCGCCGCCGGCGCCCATCGCGTGCACGAGGTGGTAGACGACGTCGATGCCCTCGACCGCGCGCCGCACCTCGTCGGGCACCTCGAGGTCGCCCTTGACGATCTCGACGTCGTCGGCCCACGCGGCATCGCGCAGCCGCCCGGGATCGCGCGCGAGCACGCGCACCGAGTGGCCGGCCTCGACGAGCCGCGGCGCGAGCCGCCCGCCGACGTAGCCGGTCGCCCCGGTCACGAGGATGCGCCTGCCGCTCATCGCACCCCCATCGCCCATGCGATGCACACCATCGTCACGACGAAGCCGGCGGCGTAGTTCACCCACAGGAAGCGTCGCCACCCGCGGTTCGCCGCGGCGCTGCCGGCATCGGTCACGCTCCAGAAGGGCGCGGCGAGCACGATGTAGGGCAGCGCCACGACCGCCGCGATCCAGGCCGGCCACGGCGTCAGCAGCATGAGCGCGCCGGCCGCGACCCATAGCCCGATCGCGAGCCGCACCGTCGCGCGCGCGCCGAGCGCGGTCGCGATCGAGCCGATGCCCGCCTCGCGGTCGGGCCCGACGTCCTGCACGGCGCCGAAGGCGTGGCTCGCCATCCCCCAGCAGAAGAACGCGGCGAGCAGGGCGACGAGCTGCGGCGTCCAGTCGGCGCCCGCGAGCACGAGGCCGTACACGGCCGGGCTCACGAAGTGGGTGCTCGAGGTGATCGAGTCGAGCACCGGCACCTCCTTGAACCGCAGCCCCTTCGCCGAATAGGCGACCACGGCGAACAGGCTCACGGCGAGCACCGCCCACGACGCGGGTCCCCCGAGCGCGACGAGCGCGACGACGAAGGGCGCGGCGAGGCCGACCGACCACAGCAGCGTCGCGCGGTGGGTCGACGGGGGCAGCAGCGCGCCCTCCATGCCGCCCTTGCGCGGGTTGTTCGCGTCGGACTCGTAGTCGAAGACGTCGTTGATGCCGTACATCGCGAGGTTGTACGGCACGAGGAAGAAGAGGGTGCCGAGCACGAGCCGAGCGTCGATCGCTCCGGTCGTCAGCAGCATCGCCGCGGCGAACGGGAACGCCGTGTTGATCCAGCTGACCGGGCGGGAGGCGAGCAGCAGCCGCCGGCCGAGCCCGGTCTCGCGGGTGACCTCAGGCATCGGCCGACCCGGTCCTCTCCGACCCAGCCCGATCCGATGCAGCCCCGTCCGACCAGCTCGACCGCGCGGCCGACGACGAGCGGATGCGCGTGGGCAGCAGGCGCCACAGCGCGACGACGACGAAGAGCGCGATGAGCGCGTAGGCGAGGTCCTCGACCGGCGCGAGGCCGATGCGGGGACCGAGCAGCAGGGCGTCGTCGTAGCGGAAGAGGTCGGCGGCGATCATGAGCGTGTCGAACACGGTCGTGAGCGCGAGCAGGATGGCGGCGGCGATCGCGAGCGCGACCCAGCTGCGCCGCCGGGCCCGGAGCGCGACGACGAGAGCCACGATCGCGGCGGCGAGCACCGGCGCGAGCAGCACCGCGTAGGTCACCGCGCCTCCTTCGTCCTGCGCGAGACGAGCACGCGCTCGGCGCCGGTGAACGCCACGAGCGAGACGTAGGCGAGGAAGAGCAGGAACGCGATCTCCTCGATCGGCAGGTGCGGCAGCACCTCGAAGCCGGTCATCCACGGCGAGGCGCCGAGCCGGAAGTTGCCCGTCTGGATGGCGAGGAGGTCGAACGCGAGCATGACCGCGGCCGTCACGACCACCGCGAGCAGCGCACGGCGAGCGTCGCGGAAGAGCGCGAGCCTGTAGCGCGCGTCGATCGCGCCGGTGCCGAGCGCCGCGAACGCGATCGCGCCGAGGTAGGCGAAGCTCATCGGGCGCCCTCAGCGCTGCGGTCGAGCGGCTGCAGCGGGCCGGTCGAGCGGTCGCCGCGGACGTGCTTCACCACGAGCTCGGCCGAGATGAGGCACATCGGCACGCCGATGCCGGGCACGGTCGTCGAGCCGGCCAGCAGCAGGTCGCGCACCGCGGGGTGCTTCGTCGAGCCGCGCAGGAAGGCGCTCTGGCGCAAGGTGTGCGCCTGGCCGAGCGCCATGCCGCGCCACGAGTCGAAGTCTCGGGCGAAGTCGGCGGGACCGATGGTCCGACGCGTGACGATGCGGCGTGCGAGGTCGGGGATGCCCGCCCACTCGGCGATCTGCGCGATCGCCCGGTCGGCGATCGCCTCGACCGCGGCGTCGCCGGCACCGTCGACACCGCCGGCGCCGAGGCGCACGTCGGCCGGTACGGGGACGAGCACGAAGAGCGCCTCGTGGCCGTCGGGCGCGACCGAGGCGTCGGTCGCGGAGGTGCGGCTGACGTAGAGCGAGGCAGGGTCGGCGACGCCGTCCGCGGGATCGGTCGCGGCCGGGCCGAAGATCCGGCCGAAGCCGTCCTCCCAGTCGCGCGTGAAGAGCAGCGTGTGGTGCTCGAGCTGCGGCAGCGCCCCCTCGACGCCGAGCATCACGAGCACCGCCGAGGGGCCGGCGGTGCTCCGCTCCCAGCGGCGCCGTGCGCGCTCCGCGACGCCGGGCACGTGGGCGAGCAGCTTCGTGTCGGTCGCGTGCCCGTCAGCGGCCGAGACGACGAGGTCGGCCTCGATGCGCTCGCCGCTCGCGAGCTCGACGCCCCGCGCGGCGCCGTCCACGACGAGGATGCGCCCGACGCGCGCTCCGGTGCGGATCGTCGCGCCCGCCTCGGTCGCGAGCCGGGCGAGCGCGTCGACCAGGCGGGTGAAGCCGCCCTGCGGGTACCAGACGCCCTCGACGAGGTCGAAGTGGCTCATCAGGTGGTAGAGCGACGGCGCCGACTTCGGCTCGGTGCCGAGGAAGACGGCCGGGTAGCCGAGCGCCTGCTGCAGCCGGCGGTCGCGGAAGGAGCGCGCGATGCGCGACTCGAGCGACTCGAGCAGCAGCCGCGCGAGCTTCGGGAAGCGGCTCGCGAGGCCCATGCCAGCGAACGCGCGCGGCGAGTCGAAGCGGTTCGACAGCAGGCCGCCGGTCGCGAGCGCAGCGGTCTCGGTCGCCGAGTCGAGGTATGCGCGCAGCCGCGCCCCCGCTCCCGGCTCGATCCCCTCGACGCGCTCGATCGTCGTCGCGAGGTCGCCGGAGATCTCGAGCGGCTCGGCCTCGCCCTCGAAGAGCACCGTGTAGGCGGGATCGAGGCGCACGACGTCGACCTCCGCGTCGAGGCTCGACCCCAGCATCCGGAACGCGTGCTCGTAGGGCTCGCGCATGAGCATCCACGAGGGCCCGGTGTCGAACGTGAAGCCCTTCGAGCGCCAGACGCCGGCCCGGCCGCCGAGCGCGGCCGTCTGCTCGACGAGCGTGACCTCGTGGCCGTCGCGCGCGAGCAGCCCAGCGCTCGCGAGCCCCGCGATGCCACCGCCGATGACGATGATCCGGCTCATCGCACGGGCTCCGGTCGGGCGGTGCGCGGCGACGCGGCCGAGGCGCGCGCGAGCCCCGCGCCGAGCGCGGCTCGCGCGATGATGGCGGCCTTCTCGGTGCGCGGCACGCTGATGCGCCGATGCGGCAGCTCCGAGGCGGGCGTCGCGCGGATGCGCCGCGCGAGCGCCGCGAACAGGTCGTGCGCCGCGGTCACGGCGGGTCGCGCCTCGCGCGGCAGGCTCGGGATCGTGCCGCGCGCGATCCGCAGCTCGCCCTCGAGGCGATCGAGCACGCTGCCGACCGCCGCGTCGGTCGGGTGCGCGGGGTCGAGACCCGGCAGGTAGGTGCGGCCGAGCGCCTGCGAGTCCGCCCCGAGGTCGCGCAGGAAGTTGACGACCTGGAACGCGCTGCCGAGCGCTCGCGCACCGCGGGCGATGCGCCGCGCCTCGGCGTCGGGCAGCGCGTGCCCGGCCGTGAAGCAGCGCACGCACATGATGCCGACGACCTCGGCGGAGCCGTAGACGTAGCGACGCAGCTCGCCATCGTCGGCGAACGCGACGGGGTCGAGGTCGCGGCGCATGGCGGCGAAGAAGGGTGCGGTCTGGCCGCTGTCGATGCCGACGCGCCGGGCAGTCTCGGCGAACGCGTGCACCACGAGGTCGGCGCTGAAGCCGGTCGCGATGGCGCGCTCGACCTCCTGCTCGAGCCCGTCGAGCACGCGCCGGCACGCGGCCGGGTCGAGCCCGGACTCGGCGCCCGGCCCGTCGACGATCTCGTCGGCGACGCGCACGAGCGCGTAGACCGTCTGGATGTCGCCGCGCATCGCCGGCGGCAGCAGCCGGCTCGCCATGCCGAACGAGGTGGAGTAGGCCTCGATCACCGTCGCGCTCGCGCGGCGCGCGGTCGCGGTGTAGAGGTCGAGCCCCGTCATCGTCCGCGCTCCGCGCAGCGCTCCAGGATGGTCGTCAGCTCGGCGCGCAGCGGCTCCTCGATCGGTGCGTCGGCGAGCAGCTGGCGCACCGCCTCGCACTCCGCGTCGATGCGCCGCTCGACCTCCGCGAGCGCCCCGCTGCCGCGCATGACCGCGCGGATCCTCGCGGCGGCGCCCTCGTCGGCCTCAGGGTCGCCGTAGTGGTGCGCGAGGCGCTGCCACGCCTGGTCGCGGCTCGCGAGCACGAAGAGCAGCGTGGGCGCGCCGGCGCGGATGTCGCTCAGCACGCTCTTGCCGGTCTGCGCCTCGTCGCCGAACACGCCGAGCACGTCGTCGCGCAGCTGGTACAGCACGCCCATCCGGAGCCCGATCGCGCCGAGCGCGGCGATCGCCGACTCGTCGCGGCCGCCGAGCACGGCGCCGAGCTCGAGCGGCGCGCGGAACGAGTAGTCGGCCGTCTTGCCCTCGAGGATGCGGTCGACCGCGGCCTCGTCGGCGGGCGCCCCGGCGAACAGGACGTCATCGTGCTCGCCCTCGGCGGCATGCACCATGGCGCGCTCGACGATGTCGGCGAGCCGCGACCGCATGGGCGTCGGCACATCGAGCCTCGCGAGGGCGGCGAGCGCTCGGACGAGCAGCGCGTCGCCCGCCACGATCGCCGTGGTCATGCCGATGCGCTCGGCGACGGGCACCGGGATGCCCGCCGCGACCGCCGTGTCGGCGGCGCCGCGCGCGACCGAGGGCACCCCGCGGCGCTCGTCGTCGTCGTCGATCACGTCGTCGTGCACGAGCAGGGCGGCGTGCAGCAGCTCGACGACCGCGGCGACGGTGACGACGGCCTCGCGGTCGGCCCGCTCGCCCGCCGCGGCGACCACGAGGCGCGGGCGCAGCAGCTTGCCGCCGCCGACCGCGTGCTGGGCCGCGACCTGCACGGGGTGCTGCCCCGTCGGTGCTGCGAGCAGGGCGATGCGCTGCTCGACCTCGGCCAGCAGCGTCGGCGCGTCCACGGCCGTCACGCTGCGCCCGCCAGCACGGGCAGCTGCTCGGCCTGCAGCACGAGCCACGGGCTGAACGCCCACGGCGTAGCCCGCAGCCCGGCCTGCAGGCGCTCGGGCTCGACCCACTGCCACTCGGCGACCTCGGTCGCGGCCGGGCGCAGCTCGCCCGCCACACGGCCCACGAACACCGGGCACACCTCGTTCTCGACGATGCCGCTCGCGTCGACGGCGCGGTACGCGAAGTCGGGCAGCGCCAGCTCGAGGCCTTCGACATCGACGCCGAGCTCGTGCTGCAGGCGGCGGCGCACCGCCGACTCCATCGACTCACCCGGGGCGGGGTGGCCGCAGCACGCGTTCGTCCAGACGCCCGGCCACGCGATCTTGCTGAGCGCGCGGCGCGTCACGAGCATCCTGCCGTCGGCGTCCAGGAGGTGGCAGGAGAATGCGAGGTGCAGCGGCGTGGAGGCCGTGTGCACGGTCGCCTTCGGCGCAGTGCCGATGGGCTGCCGACGGTCGTCGAGGAGCACCACGAGCTCCGGGTCGGTCTGCGCCATGATCGCCATGGGGCCGAGCGTAGCAAATAATGAGCCAACGCAACTATGAGTCTTTGACCCTAGTATGGCTCCATGATGCGTCCGGAGAAGCGCCCCAGCGAGGAGCGAGGCATGCTCGACCCGCGGCGCCTCGACGCATCCGCCGACCTCGTCCGCGAGCTCGGCCTGAGCGACGACGACGTCGAGGAGGTCATGGACCTCTTCCAGGCGCTGCGGCGCTGGCACGAGGCCTCGGAGGCGCAGAGCGAGGCGAGCCGCCGGTTCATGAAGCTCGGTGAGAACGACATGCGCGCGATCCGCTTCCTGATGGTCGCGCGCCGCGAGCAGCGGATCGTCACCTCGACGATGCTCGCCGAGCACCTCGGGATCACGGGCCCCTCGGTGACGAAGCTGCTCGACCGGCTCGAGCACGCCGGGCACATCCGCCGCGAGTCGCATCCCACCGACCGTCGCGCGCTGTCGATCGTCGTCACGGACGGCACGCGAGCGACCGCGACGTCGTCGGTCGGTCGCGACCACGCGCGTCGCTTCGTCGTCGCTGCCTCGATGACGAGCGCGGAGCGGCGCGCGGCGACGCACTTCCTGCGCGAGCTCGCCGACCTGCCGGTGCTCGACTACAGCGACCACGCCGCCGACTGACGAGCCGGCGCGCCGATCAGAACGGTGGCGGCGCATCCGAGGCGAATCCTGCATCGACGCGGTCGCGCCGGTCCTCCTCGGCGGCCGTCTCGGCCGGCGGCGCATCCGGTGACGGCGCCGCGCGGCGCAGGTCGTCGCGCGCGGCTCGCGCGGCATCGCGAGCGCGGACCTCGTGGATGAATCGGCGCACCCGCTGGTCGACGATGATGTCGGCCGGCCGCAGCGGGCGCGACAGGTAGAGGCCCTCGAGCGAGGTGAGCCGTGAGAGCGCGACGTACGTCTGGCCGGGGGCGAACGCGCGCGTGCCGAGGTCGACGACCGCTCGGTCGAAGGTCTTGCCCTGCGACTTGTGGATCGTCACCGCCCACGCGAGCCGCAGCGGGAACTGCGTGAACTCGGCCACGACGTTGCGCTTGATCTCCTTCGTCGTCGGCGAGTAGGAGTAGCGGTACTGCTCCCAGACCGCCGGCTCGACCTCGTGCTGCTCGCCGTCGACCTCCACCCAGACGGTGCCGCCGATGTCGACGACCTTGCCGAGCGAGCCGTTGACCCAGCGGCCCTCGGCGTCGTTGCGCAGGAACATCACCTGCGCGCCGAGCTTCATCTGCAGCTCGGCGTCGGCCGGGTACTGGCGCCCGCCGAAGTCGCCCGTGATGTCGGCCATCGCCGTCTTCGGACGGCCGGGGAGGCGCGCGAGCTCGCGCGCGTTGATGCGGTTGACGGTGTCGTTGCGCGTCGCGAGCGTGAGCACGTCGTCGCCGGGCGGCGTGCGCGCGCCCGCGTCGTTGAGCAGCTGCGCGATCTCGGCCGTCACGGTGCCGTGCCGCACGGCGTTGAGCGCCTGCTTGAACTCGAGGTCGGTCTGCCGGTGGATGTGCACGAGCTCGACGACCGTCATCTCGGTCTCCTCGCGCCAGACGCGCGCGTCGAAGAACCACATCGACTCGTAGTGGTCGGCGAAGTACGCGCGCTCCTCCGCATCGCCCGGCACCGGGGCCAGCTGGTACGGGTCGCCGAACATGACCACCTGCACGCCGCCGAACGGCACCGACCGCACGCCGCGCGCCTGGCGCAGCGACCGATCGATCGCATCCATGAGATCCGCGTTGACCATCGAGATCTCGTCGATCACGAGCAGGTCGAGCTTGCCGAGCATCGTCTTGAGCTCGGTGCGCTGCCGCAGCGGCGCGTCGGCGATGACGCCGAGCGGCAGCTTCAGCAGCGAGTGGATCGTCTGCCCGCCGACGTTGAGCGCGGCGACCCCCGTGGGGGCGCACACGATGATCTGCTTCTTCGAGTGCTCGGTGAGGTGGCGCAGCAGCGTCGACTTGCCCGTGCCCGCGCGACCGGTGATGAACAGGTGCTCGTCGCCGTCCTCGATGGACGCGAAGATCGCCAGCTGCTCCGGGGTGAGCTCGACGGTCATCCCACCATCCTCCCGCACCTGGCGCGTGGCCGCACGGAGCGTCCCCAGCGCGCCCCCGGAACCGATCGGCGCGCGCTCGGCCGGCGGCCCGAGCGCGATTGTGACCGACTGTGACACGCGAGCGGCGCGCAGCGCCGAGATGCGAGAGGATGGATGCGACGCGACCGGAGAGGGGGAACCACCATGTGCAGACTGCTCGCGCACGTCTCCCCCGCCCCTGTCACGACGCGGGACGTCATCGGCGAGCGCGCCGCGCAGGAGTGGCAGCGGCTCGGCCGCCTGCACACCGACGGCTGGGGCACCGCCTGGCTCGACGGCGAGGCCGTCCGCCGGTACCGCGACCCCGTGCGCGGCCTCGACAACCCCGACCTGACCGACGCGCTCGGCGACACCCCGTCGAGGGCGCGCCTCACGCACCTGCGGCTCGCGACCGAGGGCTTCGCGAGCCGGGTGCAGAACACGCACCCGTTCCGCGTCGACGACATCGTGCTCGCGCACAACGGCTCGGTGACACCGTTCTCGCGCCTGCGGGAGAAGGTGACCGACGACGAGCTCGCGCGCGTCGGCGGCGAGACCGACACCGCCGTCGTGTTCGCGCTCATCCTGCGCCGCCACGACGCGGGCGAGCCGCTCTTCGACGCGGTCACCGCGACGGTGACCGAGCTGCGCCGCGAGTTCCCGACCTCAGCGCTCAACCTGCTCGTGCTGTCGCGGCACGAGCTCATCGCCGTGCACGCGAACGAGGGCGCGCCCGTCCCCCTCGAGCTCTTCGAGGAGTCGGGGCTCGGCGACGACCTGCCGGCCGATCACGTCGACCACTACTACCAGCTGTCGTGGCGGCGCTCGGAGGACGGCTCGATCGCCGTCACCTCGAGCGGCCTCACCGGCGACGGCTGGAACCGCATGGCGCCCGAGACCGCGGTGCGCGTCGACCTCGCCGAGCTGACGGTCGACCGCCGCGAGCTGCACGCCTACGCCGTCGAGCCCGCGGCCTAGGAGCCGCGGATCGCTGCGGCACCCGAGCTCGTCGCGCTCCTGCGCGGCGACGCCGTGCTCGTCGACGCGACCGGCGCGCTCCCGACGCTGCCCGCCGCCGTCGACGACGACCGTGCGCTCGCCGAGGTGCTCTCGAGCGTCGGCGCCGACATCCCCGTCGCACCGACCGCCCGACTGGCGGACGGGCGGCTCGTGCACGTCGTCGGCATGCGCGGGATCGGCGCACCCGGGCGGTTCGTCGCGCCCGGCTCGCTCCCCGACCCCGAGCTCGCGCGCGTCGTCGAGCGCGCGATCGCCGAGCTCGGCCCCGCCGGCATGCCGGAGCGCCGTCCCGACTGGTTCCAGCCCGGATGGTTCGACCTCGTCGAGGCGTGGATCGACGTCGTGCTCGCGCCGACCGGCCGTCGGCGCACCGGGCCGGTCGAGCCGTTCAAGCTCTGGAGCCTCGCCGCGGTCGTGCGCGTGCCGGCCGACGGCGGCGTGCTGTGGTGCGAGGCCGCGTGCGAGCACTTCCGCACCGAGCCGCGCATTTACGCGGAGGTCGCACGCCTGCTCCCCGCGCTCGTGCCGCAGGTCGTCGCGATCGAGGCGACCGAGGGCTGGGTGCTCATGGAGCCGATGACCGGGGTCGAGGCGACCGAGCAGGCACCGGGCACCGCGCTCGAGCTGGCGCGACGATGGGCGGCCGCGCAGCTCGCGTGCGTCGCGCGTGTGCCGGAGCTGCTCGCTGCCGGCCTCGAGCGACGCGGCGTCGACGAGACGATCGACGCGTTCCGACGACTGCTCGACGAGAGCCCCGAGCTCGCGCTGCTGAGCGCGGAGGAGCTCGACGCGGCCCGTGCCGCCGCGGACCGCGCCGTGCTCCTGACGCGCGAGTGCTGGAAGGCCGGCATCCCCGAGACGCTCGCGCACGGCGACCTGCACCTCGGCAACGTCGCGTGGGACGGCGAGACGCTGCGCATCTTCGACTGGACCGACGGATGCGTCAGCCACCCGTTCCTCGACGCGGTGCACCTCGCGCGCTCCGCCGATCCGAAGGCAGCCGCCGCGGCGATCGCCGCCTACGCCGACGTCTGGCGCTCCGCGCTCCCGCACGTCGACGTCGACCGCGTGCTCGCGCTGGCACCGCTCGCCGACCTCGTCTTCCAGACCGTCACCTTCGAGCGGATCGCCGCGGCGACCGAGCCGCAGTCGGCGTGGGAGCTCGGCGGCGTCGTCGCGCGCAACCTGCGGCTGCTGCCGGGCGCGGTCGCTGCGGTCGACACCTCGGCGGTGTGAGCCGCCAGGGCGCTACTTGCGGCCGAGGACGGCGAGCACGATGCCGCCGACGACGAGCACGACGACACCGGCGGCGCCCGCGAGCCACGGGGTGGGGTCGTCGTTGTACGAGTCCTGCGCCTTGCCCACGAAGCGGTTCGCGACCTTCTTCGGGTTGACGCGATCCTCGATCTCGTTGAGGTGCTGGCGCAGCTCCTCGCGCTTGCGGTCGATGTCGCGCTGGTCGGTCATCGGAGGTCTCCGTTCGTCCTCGGCGTGGTCGCGCCCGACGTCGACGTGGCGCTGGGCAGGTCGTCGAGCGGGCTCGTGCCGTCGGCGGCGTGGCCGAGGCCCTTGACCATGTTGACGTCGTCCTTGATGCTGTCGACGGCCTCAAGGTCGTCGAAGTCCTTGTTCTTCTTGATCGAGCCGAGCCCGATGAGCGCGAGGATCGCCACGATCACGAGCAGCACGCCCGAGACGATGAGCGCCGACAGCCACGGCGCGAACACGACGTTGAGGCCCTCGAAGCCCGCGTAGAGGAGCCACGCGAAGAGGAAGATCGCGAAGAACCCGGCGGCGGCGAGCAGCGCGGCGCCCACGCCGAGCCCCTTCGCCTTGCCCGCGACCTCCTGCTTGAGGTGCTCGACCTCCGCCTTAGCGAGGTCGACGATCATCTGCGGCGTGTCCGCCAGGAGATCGCCGAGCGACTTGCGCTGGATCATGAGACGTCCTCGGGGCGGGCGATGTCGGAGCCGTGGTCGCCGCGACGCTGGCCCTTGCGCTTGACCTTGTCGATCGCCTCGCCGGCCGCGCCCGTCGCCGACTCCATGAGCTTCGGAGCCTTCGTCTCGACGAAGTGCTGCACCTCGTGGCGCTGCTTGGTCACCGAGGGCGAGTTCCACACCTTGTCGGCGGCGCTCGCGATCTGCTCGTACCGCTGACGCCCGGCCTTCGCGCCGAGCACGTAGCCCGCGCCGAGGCCGATCACGAAGAGGATCCTGCCGCGCATGTTCGCTCCTGCCGTTGGGTTGCCAGCTGTGCTGGACCTGGACGCTCAACGATACCCACGCGCGACCGGTGCGCGCTCCCAGGTTGTTCGGCGGGCGCTACCAGATCGTGACGCGCGCCTCCGGGTCGAGCCACAGCCCGTCGCCTGCCCGCACGTCGAACGCCTCGACGAACGCGTCGAGGTTCTTCACCACCTGGTTCGTGCGGTGCTCGTTCGGCGAGTGCGGGTCGAGCGAGACGAGGCGGATGGCCTCCTCCGTGCGGATCTTGAGCTGCCACGCGTAGGCCCACGAGAGGAAGAATCGCTGCGCGCCGGTGAGGCCGTCGATGACGGGCGGCTCCTCGCCGCCGAGGGAGGCCTCGTAGGCCTTCCACGCGATGCCGAGCCCGCCGAGGTCGCCGATGTTCTCGCCGATCGTGAGCGCGCCGTTGACGGTGTAGCCGGGCGCCGCGACGGGCTCGAGCGCGTCGTACTGCGCGATGAGCGAGCCGGTCCGCTCCTCGAACGCCGCGCGGTCCTCGTCCGTCCACCAGTCGATGAGGCGTCCCTCGCCGTCGTACTTCGAGCCCTGGTCGTCGAAGCCGTGGCCGATCTCGTGGCCGATGACGGCACCGATCGCACCGAAGTTCGCCGCCGCATCCCGCTCGGCGTCGAAGAACGGCGGCTGCAGGATGGCCGCCGGGAAGACGATCTCGTTGAAGCCGGGGTTGTAGTACGCGTTGACGGTCTGCGGGTTCATGAACCACTCGTCGCGGTCGATCGGACGGCCGATCTTCGCGAGCTCGCGATCGTGCTCGAAGCGCGTGGCGGCCTGCACGTTGGAGACGAGGTCGTGGCCGATCTCGAGCGAGCCGTAGTCGCGCCACCGCACCGGGTAGCCGATCTTGGGCGTGAACTGCTCGAGCTTCTCGAGAGCGCGCTGGCGGGTGCCCTCGGTCATCCACTCGAGCTTCGAGATCGAGTCGCGGTAGGCGCCGACGAGGTGCTCGATGAGCACGTCCATCGCGGCCTTCGCGTGCGGCGGGAAGTGCCGCTCGACGTAGATGCGCCCGACCGCGTCGCCGAGCATCCCCTCGACGAGCGAGACGCCGCGCTTCCAGCGCTCGCGCTGCACCGTCGCGCCGGTGAGCACCGTGCCGTAGAAGGCGAACTGGTCGCGCGAGATCTGGGTCGTGAGGTAGGAGCCGAAGGCGTGCAGGATGCTCATCCGCAGCCACGACTTCCACTCCTCGACGCGCTCGTCGACGAGCATGGTCGCGAGCCCCTCGAAGTAGCTCGGCTGCCGCACGACGACCTCCTCGAAGGTGCCCTCCGGCGCGCGGATGGCGCGCAGCCACGGCTGCAGCCGCGGGTGCGCCTCGGCCGGCCGCTGCACGTTGTACGTCTTCTCGTCGTCGCGCGACGCGACCCGGTCCCAGTGGTGCGTCGCGAGCTCGGTCTCGAGCGCGAAGACCACGACCGCCTCGGCCTCGGCCCGGTCGGATCCGAGGTGGCCGAACATCGTCGTCAGGTGCGCGAGGTACGCCTCGCGCACCTCGGCGAAGCCCTCCTCGCGGTAGTACGACTCGTCGGGCATGCCGAGGCCGCCCTGGTTCATCTGCACGATGTAGCGCGTGGGGTCGCCCGGGTCGGTGTCGACCCACTGGCCCGCGACGCTCGGCCCGCCGATCGACTCGAGGTCGCCGATGAGCGCGAGCAGGCCGTCGATGTCGGCCACCTGCTCGACGCGCTCGAGCAGCGGGCGGATGGGGTCGATGCCCTTCGCGTCGGCCGCCGCCTCGTCGAGGAACGAGCTGTACAGGTCGCCGACCTTGCGCGCGTCGGTGCCCGGCGCTGCCTCCTGCATCTCGACGACGATCTCTCGCACCGCGCGCTCGGCCTCCTCGGCGAGCACCGCGAACGAGCCCCAGCGGGCCTTGTCGTCGGGGATCTCGGTGCGCTCGAGCCAGCGCTCGTGCACGTGCATGAAGAGGTCGTCCTGCGGCCGGATCCGGTCGCTGAAGTCGTCGATGGGCAGGCCGGAGGACAGGCTGGTCATGCGGTCAGCCTACGGTCCGGTCGCGACGCTGCCGGTGGACGCTCGTCCCAGATGCTGGCTCCCGCGACCACTGGCGACGTCGAGCCGGTCGCGCGGCTAGCGTGGGCGAGTGCGGTTGCGGGTGCGGAGGCGAGGGGATGCGCTGGATCGCGAGATCCTGTCGCTCGCGGTCCCGGCGCTCGGCGCCCTGATCGCCGAGCCGGCGTTCCTGCTCGTCGACACGGCGCTCGTCGGCCACCTCGGGGCCGAGCAGCTCGCGGGCGTCGGCATCGGCGTGGCCGTGCTCTCGACCGTCGTCGGGCTGCTCATCTTCCTCGCCTACGGCACGACCCCCGCCGTCGCGCGCCTGCTCGGCTCGGGCGATCGTCCCGGCGCGATCCGCGCGGGCATCGACGGCATCTGGCTCGCGGTCGTGGCGGGCGGCGCGCTGCTGCTCGCCATGCCCCTCGCGCACCCCGTCGTCGCCCTCTTCGGTGCCGCATCCGCCGTCACCGAGCACGCGGCGACCTACCTCGGCATCTCGATCCTCGGCCTGCCGGCGATGCTCATCGTGCTCGCCGCGACCGGGCTGCTGCGCGGGCTGCAGGACACCCGCACGCCGCTCGTCGTCGCCACGATCGGCTTCGCGGCGAACGCCGTGCTCAACGTCGTGCTCATCTACGGCGCCGGGCTCGGGGTCGCGGGCAGCGCGCTCGGCACGGTCATCGCGCAGTGGGGCATGGCGGCCTTCTTCCTGTGGTTCGCCGGTTCCGAGGCCCGAAGCGCCCAGGTGCCGCTCGGCATCCGCTGGTCCGACCTCGGTCGCACCGCGACGACCGGGGGCTGGCTCTTCGTGCGCACGCTCTCGCTGCGCGCGGCGCTGCTCGCGACCACCGCGATCGCGACGCAGGCCGGCACGACGACGCTCGCCTCGACGCAGATCGCCTTCACGCTCTTCTCCACGCTCGCGTTCGCGCTCGACGCGCTCGCGATCGCCGGGCAGGCGATGGTCGGCAAGGCGCTCGGCGCGGCCGACACCGAGCAGGTGCACGCCGTCACGCGGCGGCTGCAGCGCTGGGGCGTGGGCTTCGGATGCGTCGTGGGCGCCCTGCTCCTGTCGGTCGCCTGGGTGCTCGGCGGCGTCTTCACCTCCGATCCCGGCGTGCTCGCCGCGCTGCCGATCGCGCTCGTGCTGCTCGCCCTCGCGCAGCCGATCGCGGGCTTCGTCTTCGTGCTCGACGGCGTGCTCATCGGCGCGGGCGACGTGCGCTACCTCGCCTGGACGGGGGTCGTGAACCTCGCCGTCTACCTGCCGCTGCTGCTGCTCGCGCTCGTGCCCGGCTGGGACGCGCTCCCGGTGATCTGGGCGGCGTTCTCGTTCGGCTACCTCGGCGCCCGCGCGGTGACCCTCGGGCTGCGCGCCCGCTCCGATGCGTGGGTGCGCACCGGCGCCGCCCGCTGAGCCGCGGCTCGACCGAGCGGCGGAGGAGGGTCCGTCGACCGACGGATGCGCCTGCGCACCGGGCCCTGCGAGGGTGGCACGGTCGGCCGGCGCGGTGACCGCACGCCGCTCGAGCCGATCACGGATCGAGGAGGAGACACGCATGCGCACACGAGACGTCCTGAAGACCGTCGGAGCCATCGCCGCCGTCGCGGCCCTCACCGGCGCGAGCGCCGTGCCCGCCGGGCCAGCACCGGTCGCCCTGCCGGACGAGGCCGCGCTCCACGAGCAGCTCTGGTCGGCGCCGGCGAGCGCGCGGTCGGCGCCCTCGGCCGCGACCGCCACGGAGCTCGATCTCGGCGCCGCCGTCGACGCGATCGTCGCCGCTGGCGCGATCGGCGCCACCGCTCGGGTCGAGGTGGGCGACGAGGTCTGGGCCGACGCCGCGGGCACCCGGGGGCTCGATCGCAACCCGCCGGCGCTGCCGCACAGCCCCTTCCGGGCGGCGAGCAACACGAAGACGATGATCGCCGCGCTCGTCCTGCAGGAGGTCGCTGCCGGCACCTGGTCGCTCGACACCCGGATCGGCGACGTCGTGCCCGGCATCTTCCCCGCGCACCCCGACGTGACGCTGCGCGAGCTGCTGAGCCACACCGCCGGCACGCCGTACGGCACCGACCTGCTGCTGCTCAGCCACATCGACGACCCCACCTCGGTGGAGGAGTCGATCGCGGTGCTCGGCGACCGCTACCCCGACGCCGAGCACCTCGCCGCCGCGAACGCCGGTGCGTGGACCGAGCCGGGCGGCTTCGTGTACTCGAACGTCGCCTACGTCGCCCTCGGTGTCGCGCTCGAGGCGGCGACGGGCGAGCAGGTCGGCGACCTGCTGCGCGACCGCATCTGGAAGCCGCTCGGGATGCACTCGACGAGCTATCCCGACGCGCCCGGCATGCGCGGGAACGCGCTGCAGGAGGCGATGTGGGACGGCGCGACGTGGCACGACCTGCGGCACTTCGACCCGAGCTTCTTCTCGCACGCCGGGGCCGTCGTCACGACCACGCAGGACCTCTCGACCTTCACCGAGGCGCTCGTCACCGGCCGCGTGGTGCCGGCGGAGCTGCTCGACGACATGCTCACGCCGGTGAGCGATGCACCGATGGCGTACGGCCTCGGCGTCTACCGGGTGCCCGACCCGTGCGAGCCGGGCGCGTGGCTCTACGGCCACGACGGCGGCGCGATGGGCACGGTGAGCGTCGGCTACACGTCGGCCGACGGCGAGCGGCAGGTGGCGTTCGCGGTCACGGGACGCGACGCATCCGGCGCCGCGACGCCGCTCTACGACCTGAACGCGCTGCTCGTGCCCATGCTGCTGGCGAGCTGCGGGTAGTCGGCCGGCTCAGGGCGCCGCGTTCCACGCGTCGGCGAGCGCCTCGCGATCGACGGTGCCCGCGACGTCGTCCAGGTCGTCGGGCGCGAGCGGGTCGGCGATCGTGAGGCGCACGGTCTCTCCGGAGGTCGCGCTCGAGAGCTGCGCGGGCGCGCCGATCGGCAGCACGGGCTTGAGCCGCACCATGTCTGCGAGCTCACCCGTCAGCTCGACGACCACCCACCGATCGCCTCCCACCGCGGCCTCCCGCACGGTGAGGTCTGCCACCCCGGGATCGACCGCGAGGGCCGCGAACGCATCGATGCTGTCGCTCTGCGCGCCGCGCGGGCGGCTGTACTCGAGCGCCCCGGTCGCGGCGGTGCCGTCGCCCACCAGGATCGTGAGCGCGAGGTCGGCGAGCTCCGGATGCGCGACGGCAGCGTCGTGGACCGCGGTCACCTGCCGAGGATCGAGCGTGCGCAGGGTGACACCGGTGCTGGCGGCCTCGACGCCGTCGACGCCGGGGATCTCGCGCAGGGCGTCGAGCAGCGGTGCGAGCTCCTCGAACCGAGCCTGCTCCGCAGGATCGAGGCTGCCGAGCACGACGCGGGGGCGCAGGTCGCGACCCGCGGCGGCGTCGGCCGCGGCCTGGACGGGTGCGGGGTCGGCGGTCGGCGCGATGGCGATGGTGAGCACGCCGTCCTCAAGCGCGAACTGCGCGATCTCCGCAGCGGCGCCGACCGCCGCGAGCGTCTCGCCCACGGTGTCGGGCAGCCGATCGATGGCGACCGAGACCCTGCCGTCGGGCTCGGAGAGCGATCCCTCGAGGCGCAGGCCCGAGGGCAGCTCGATCGAGCGGAGCAGGTCGGCGTCGGCGTCGAGGTCGGCGGCGGTGCCGGCATACGGCAGCGCGTCGTCCGTCGCTCGCGTCGCGCACGACCACTCGCCCGCGAGGCTCGCACCCGCCGCGTGCAGCGCATCCCGCAGCTCGAGCTTGCGGTCTGCCTGCGGATCGCCGACGCAGACGCCGACACCGTTCGCCTGCACGCCGCTGCCGTCGAACGACGCGCTCGACGGCTGGAACGACGCGACGAACGCGACGACCTCGGCGAAGACCTCCGGCGATGTCTCGGGCAGCAGCACGACGCTCCCGAACGCTCGACCGGTGAACGGCAGGTCGTTGGTCGAGCTGATGCGCAGCTCCTCGATGTGCTCGCCGAACTCCGCCTCGAGCGCCGCCTCGACCTGATCCCGGGCGGCGCTCCCGGCGTTGACGGGGCCGCACCCGCTCAGCAGCAGCGCGGCGGCGACGGCCGGCGCCACCCACAGGATCGAGCGTCGCATGCTGCTCCTCGTGTCGGCGGCCGCGAGCCGCACGCTCGCGTCCTCGCAGTATGCCGCCTGCCGCTCCGTCAGACGAGGGCGTCGCGACGGCGGAAGCGCACGGCCGAGGCGGCGAGCAGCGCTGCGGCGATGCCGAGCAGCCACCAGCTGCCCGTCCAGTCGGGCTCCGCCGCGAGCGGGTTCGCGATCCAGTGGAACGGGCTGAGGTTCTCGATCCACCCCCAGGCATCGCCGAGGAGCGGCGCGAACTGCCCGACGAGCATGAGCCCGATGAGGAGCACCCAGCCCAACCACGCGACGGTCGACGGCAGGAACGCGACGAGCGCCGCCCCCACCGCGAGGTAGATCGCGATGAGCGGCAGGTGCGTGACGGCGATCGCGACGAGCTGGCCCCAGCGATCGTCGCCGTCGGCGGCGAGGGATGCGCCGGTCACGACCGTGAACGCAGCGAGGGTCGCGAGGGCGGCGAGCACGCCGAGCAGCGCGTGGCTGCCGAGCCAGCCGGAGCGGCGCACCGGCGTCGCGAGCACGAGCTCGCCGTGCGCCTGCTCCTCGTGCCGCAGCCGCAGCACCGCCTGCATCGCGGCCGCGCTCGCGATCACGCCGAGGATCCCCGCGATCGCCGTGATGAACGTCCCCTCCGAGTCACCGCCGCCCTCCTCGCCGAGCTGCGCCACGAGCGCGCGCAGCGTCGGGTTGTCGTCGAGCGCGCCGGCGATGATCGGCGCCATCCGGCCGGCGAGCACGCCCATCACGACGCCGACGACGACCCAGCCGATCGTGGCGCCGCGCAGCAGCCGACCGGTGAGGCCGAGCGGCGCGCCGACCGGGTGCCAGCCGAGCATCGCGCTCCCGGCGCCGCGCCCCGCGCGCTCCGGCAGCAGCGATCGGCCCAGCTCGCGCCGGGATTCCAGCGCGACGACCACGAGCGCGAGCGCCGCGGCCGCCGCGACGAAGAGCAGCAGAGGCGTGCCGTCGGGAGCCCACGGCTCGTCGGCGAACGGATGCGCGAGCGCGCCCCAGCCGATCGGCGACGCCCAGCTGGGCCACGCCGACTCCACCCGGGTGAGGTCGGCGCTCGGCTCGCCGAGCGCATCCCCGATGCCGCGCACGAAGAACCAGGCACCGACGATGAGGGACGCAGCGCCGTTCGCGGCGCGGGAGGTCGGGAGCACCTGGCCTGCGAGCAGGCCGACGAGCATCGCCGTGACCCCGACCCCGGCGAGCGCCGCGGCGAGCAGGAGGGAGCCGAGCACGGGCAGGCCGAGGGCGACGGACGCGCCGAAGGTCGCGGCGCACACGACGAGCAGCTCGATGGCACCCGCCACCAGGATGGCGACGAGCGGCGCCCAGCGGCCGACCGCGGTGCCGCGCACGAGCTCCGCGCGGCCGGCGTCCTCGTCGCCGCGCGAGTGCCGCACGGCGAAGAACGTCATCATGAACGCCACCATCACGGCGAGGAAGGCGTAGGTCGAGACGAACATGACCGCGCCGAGGCTCGTGCCGGACGGTGCCCCGCGCAGCAGGAGCAGCCCCGGCTGCGCAGACAGCAGCGCCACGAGCCCGCGGCGCCCTGCCTCGTCGAACGCCGCGCCCACGCCGCCGACGACCGCCGCCCAGAGACCCGCGACGCCGAGCACCCAGAGCACCACGGTGAGGCGGTCGCGCCGCAGAGCAGCGGCGAGCAGGATGCCGGTGCCGGTCATCGTCACCTCGAGTGGCGGCCGTGGCCGGGCGCATCCGGCGCATCAGGGCGCTCGGCGGCGGACGCATCCGCATGCAGCTCGCCGATGGCGCGCTCGGCGCGCGCTCGCTCGAGCCGGGGGCCGTCGCCGTAGTGGCGCAGGAAGAGCTCCTCGAGGCTCGGTGGCGTGAGCGTCACGCTGCGAGCGCCGTGCTCGCCGAGCCAGCGCAGCAGCGCGGGCATGTCCTCCCCCGCGACCGAGCCGCGGACGCGCTCCCCGTCGACCGACACGTCGGCGATCGGCACGCCCTCGGGCGCGGGACCGCGATAGGCGACGACCGTGTGCCGCAGGTGCCGCAGCTCGTCGAGCGTGCCGGCCTCGACGATGGCCCCGTCGCGGATGATCGACACGCGCGAGCACAGCCGCTCGACCTCGCTCAGGATGTGGCTCGACAGCAGCACGGTCGCGCCGCGATCGGCCACGCGCCGCACCTCGGCCTGGAAGACGCTCTCCATGAGCGGATCGAGCCCGCTCGTCGGCTCGTCGAGGATGTAGAGGTCGGCCTCGCTCGCGAACGCCGCGACGAGCGCGACCTTCTGCCGGTTGCCCTTCGAGTAGGTCTTCGCCCTCCGACGCGGGTCGAGGTCGAAGGCGCGCAGCAGCCGCTCCCGGTCGGCGGCCGGCGCCCGGTGACCCCGCAGCCGCGTGATCGTGTCGATCGCCTCGCCGCCCGTGAGGCCCGGCCACAGCGTGACGTCGCCGGGCACGTAGGCGACCCGGCGGTGGATCGCGACCGAGTCGCGCCACGGGTCCATGCCGAGCACGCTCGCCTCGCCGCCGGAGGCGCGGAGCATGCCGAGCAGCACGCGGATCGCGGTCGACTTGCCCGCGCCGTTCGGCCCGAGGAAGCCGTGCACGTCGCCCGCCTCCACGACGAGATCGAGCCCGTCGAGCGCGCGCACGCGCCCGAACCGCTTGTCGAGGCCCCGGGTCTCGATGACGGGGGTCCCGACGACCGCGTCCTCCATGGCGCCGACGCTACTCCCGACCGTGCGGCGGGGCGTGGGCGAACACGGCAGAATGTCCGGGTGCCCCAACTGACCGCCTGGCGGAACGCCGTCTTCGCCGCCTTCTTCGCGATGGGCTTCGGCTACGCGAGCTGGATGGCGCGCGTGCCGCACGTGCGCGACGTGCTCGACATCTCCACCGGCGAGATGGGGCTCATCCTGCTCGGCATCTCGATCGGGTCGGTCACGGGCCTGCTCGTCGCGAGCCACATCATCCACGCGCTCGGCACGCGCACGGTCGTCTCCTTCGGCATGATGGCGGTCTCGTGCGGCCTCGCGCTCGCCGGCTGGGCCGCCGACGCGGGGTCGGTCTGGCTCGTGATCGCGGGCTTCATCCTCGGCGGAAGCCTGACCGGCGTCACCGACGTCGCGATGAACATCTCGGGCGCCGCGAACGAGCGCCGGCTCGGCAAGCCGATCATGCCGGTGTTCCACGCCTTCTTCTCGATCGGCACCGTCGCGGGCGCCGGCCTCGGCGGGCTGTGCGAGCTGCTCGGGATCGGGCTCGGCTGGCAGGCCACCGCCGTCGCGGCCATCACGATCGGGCTCGGCCTCGTCGTCCGCCGCCACCTGCCGGCCGACACGGTCGAGGAGCACGAGGAGCCCGTCACGCTGCGCGAGCGCCTCGCGGTGTGGAAGGACCCGCGCACGCTGCTGCTCGGCCTGCTCGTGCTCGGCATGTCGCTCACCGAGGGGAGCGCGAACGACTGGCTCGCGCTCGTGATGGTCGACGGGCACGCGTTCTCGAAGGAGGGCGGCGCGTTCATGCTCGCGCTGTTCCTGACCGCGATGACCGGCGGCCGCCTGCTCGGCGTCTCGCTGCTCGCCCGCTTCGGCCGCGTGCCGGTGCTGCGCGGCACCGCGGCGCTCGCGGCGATCGGCCTGCTGCTCGTCATCATCGCCGACCAGCCGGCGCTCGTCATCACGGGCGTCGTGCTGTGGGGCCTCGGCGCGAGCCTCGGCTTCCCGGTGGGCATGAGCGCCGCCGCCGACGAGCCGCGGCTCGCCGCCGCCCGCGTGGGCACGGTCTCGGCGATCGGCTACCTCGCCTTCCTCGCCGGTCCCCCGCTCATCGGCCTGCTCGGCGACGCCGTCGGCCTCCGCAACGCCATGTTCGTCGTGCTCGCGTTCGTGCTGCTCTCGCTGCTCACCAGCCACGTCGCGCGCGAGCGCGACCCCGTCAAGGAGGTGCGATCGTGAGGATCGTCGTCGCCCACTGCTCGGTCGACTACGCGGGCCGCCTCTCGGCGCACCTGCCGCTCGCCCCGCGCGTGCTCATGCTCAAGGCCGACGGCTCGATCCTCGTGCACTCCGACGGCGGCTCGTACAAGCCGCTCAACTGGATGAGCCCGCCCGCCGTCTTCACCGCATCCGAGCCCGACGACGACCAGCGGGATGCCGGCATCACCGAGGTGTGGACGGTCACGCACCGGAAGACCGGCGACTCGCTCATCGTGTCGGTGCACGAGGTGCTCGCCGACTCGAGCCACGAGCTCGGCGTCGATCCCGGCCTCGTGAAGGACGGCGTCGAGGCGCACCTGCAGGTGCTGCTCGCGGAGCAGATCGAGCGGCTCGGCGACGGCTTCGAGCTCTGGCGGCGCGAGTACATGACGCCGATCGGACCGGTCGACATCCTCGCGAAGGATGCGTCCGGCGCGACGGTCGCGGTCGAGATCAAGCGCCGCGGCGAGATCGACGGCGTCGAGCAGCTGACGCGCTACCTCGAGCTGCTCAACCGCGACCCGCGCATCGCGCCCGTCGCGGGCGTGTTCGCCGCGCAGGAGATCAAGCCGCAGGCGCGCACGCTCGCCGAGGACCGCGGCATCCGCTGCGTCGTGCTCGACTACGACGAGATGCGCGGCATCGACTCGGGTCGCGCGCGGCTCTTCTAGCGCGTCAGTCGTCGTCGCGGCTGCCGGGCGGCCAGCCCTCCTCCTCGGCGTCGGTGAAGTCGCTCGTGGACGACCACCGCGCGTCGAGCTGCTCGCCGAGCGCTGCCGCATCGCCGGCCGGTGCGACGGCCTCCTCGCCCGGACCGCCAGCGTAGGGCTCGATCCGCTCCTGCCACGCGCCCGTCGCCTGCGGCACGACGCCGATCGGCGAGGCGTACGGATCGACGTGGTCGCGCGAGGGGGCGGAGCCGGGCGGCAGGTCGTCGCTCCTCGAGGCGTAGGGCTCGACGCGGTCGGGATGCACGGGTCGGCCGCTCGGCAGCAGGTCGTCGCGCGACGCGTACGGCTCGACGCGCTCCGGTGACGGCGCCGAGCCTGCCGGCAGCGGGTCCTCGCGCGACGCGTAGGGCTCGACGCGGTCGCGCCAGCCGCCGCTCGCGGCGGGCCCGCCGAAGTCGTCGTCGACGAACGGCGATCCCTCCGCACCGTCCGGCCGGGGCGGCTCCGCCTCCGGACGCTCTCCTGGATCGGGCATGGAGACCTCCCATCTCTCGCGCGGCGGGCTGCTGAAGCTCACGTCGAACGGATGCCCCGTGGTCGCGGGCGGCTGCGGCGCCTCGAGCGCGACGCCCTCGGCGTCGGTGCGCGTGTCGCAGATCGGGCACTGGAGCGCGGCGACGCGACCGCCGCCGTCGACGTCGACGACGCATCCGCCGATCACGACGTCGCCCGCGTCGGCGACGTCGGCGATCGTGCCGTAGCCCCACACGATCTCGCGCAGGGCGGAGCCGCAGTTGGGGCATGCGCGCGCGGTCGCCATGCCGCCACGGTAGTCCGCGCAGCCCTCCGGAGCCAGAGGTGCCTGGCTCCGAGCAGCGCGCTCTCAGGCTCGGGCGTGCCCCTTGACCTCGACCTCGGTGAACACGACCCGCACGTCGCCGCGGTTCTCGATGCGGTGCGTGGCGCCGGCCCTCCGCGTGTACGCGTCACCGGGCACGAGCTGCACCTCGAGCTCGGTGCCGTCGGGCGAGATCGCCCACATCGCCGAGCGCTCGACGCCGACGACCGCATAGTCGAGCTCGTGCGTGTGCATCTCGATCGAGTCGCCGGGCTCGACCGTCCACTCGACGATGCGGAACCGGTCGTCGTCGGCGAGCAGCCGCGAGGTGGTCATGCGCGGTGCGCCTACGCCGACGCGGACGCGGCCGCTCGCGCCGCCGCCGGGAGCGCCTCGACGATCCGGCCGAGCGCCTCCTCGTCGTGCGCGGCCGTGACGAACCAGGCCTCGAACACGCTCGGCGGCAGGCTCACGCCCGCGTCGAGCATCGCGTGGAAGAACGGCGGGTAGCGGAACGCGTCCTGCGCGCGCACCTCGTCGAAGTCGCGCGGCGCGCCCTCGCGGAACGCGACCGAGAAGAGGCTGCCGACGCGCGTGATCGCGTGCGCGACGCCCTCGGCCGCCAGCGCGTCGGCGAGCGCACCGGTGATGACGTCGGCCGCGTGGTCGAGCCGCCGGTAGACGTCATCGGTCGCGAGCCGCAGCGTCGTGAGACCAGCCGCGACCGCGACCGGGTTCCCCGAGAGGGTGCCGGCCTGGTAGACCGGGCCCATCGGCGCGAGCATCTCCATGAGGTCGCGGCGGCCGCCGAGCGCGGCGAGCGGCATGCCGCCGCCGATGACCTTGCCGAAGGTCATGAGGTCGGGAGCCTCGTCGCCCGTCCACTGCTCGAGCCCCCACATGCCGCTGCGGTGCACGCGGAAGCCGGTGAGCACCTCGTCGCTGATGAGGAGCGCGCCGTGCGCGTGCGCGGTGCGGGCGAGGAAGGCGTTGAAGTCGCCGTCGGGCTCGACGACGCCCATGTTGGCGGCAGCCGCCTCGACGATGATCGCGGCGATCTGGTCGCCGCGCTCGGCGAAGAGCTGCTCGATCGCGCCGCGGTCGTTGTACGGCACGACGACGGTCGTGGCGGCGACGCTCGCGGGGATGCCGGCGGAGCCCGGCATCGCGAGCGTCGCGAGGCCCGAGCCGGCGGCGACGAGCAGGCCGTCGGAGTGCCCGTGGTAGTGCCCGTCGAACTTGACGAGCAGGTCGCGCCCGGTCGCGCCGCGCGCGAGCCGAATCGCCGTCATGGTCGCCTCGGTGCCGGTGGAGACGAGCCGGAGCCGCTCGACGGGGCCGACGCGGCGCTCGACCTCCTCCGCGAGCAGCGCCTCGGCGGGCGTCGAGGCGCCGAACGAGAGGCCGTGCGCGGCAGCGTCCTGCACGGCCTCCACGACCTCGGGATGCGCGTGGCCGAGGATCGCCGGACCCCAGCTCGCGACCAGGTCGACGAAGTCGCGACCCTCGGCATCCGTCACGTGCGCGCCCTTCGCGCGCACGAGGAACGCGGGCGTGCCGCCGACCGAGCCGAAGGCGCGCACGGGGCTGTTGACGCCGCCGGGGATCGCGAGCTTCGCCCGCTCGAACAGCTCGGCGTTCGTGCTCATCGGAGCGCTCCCATCAGCTCGGCCTGCTCGATCGCCCAGTAGGTCAGCACGACGTCGGCGCCGGCCCGCGCGATGCTCGTGAGGCTCTCGGCGATGAGCCGGTCGCGGTCGATCCAGCCGTTCGCGGCGGCCGCCTCGACCATCGCGTACTCGCCCGACACCTGGTAGGCCCACACGGGCACGTCGGATGCGGCGGCGACGTCGGCCAGCACGTCGAGGTAGAGGCTCGCGGGCTTGACCATCACGATGTCGGCGCCCTCGGCGATGTCGAGCAGCGCCTCGCGCAGGCCCTCGCGGCGGTTGGCCGGGTCCTGCTGGTAGGTCTTGCGGTCGCCCGTGAGGCTCGAGTCGACGGCCTCGCGGAAGGGGCCGTAGAGCGCGGTCGCGTACTTCGCTGAGTAGGCGAGGATCGCGGTGTCGAGGTGGCCGGCGGCATCGAGCGCGGCGCGCACGTGCGCGACCTGGCCGTCCATCATGCCGCTGAGCCCGAGGATCTGCGAGCCGGCCTCGGCCTGCGCGAGCGCCATGTCGGCGTAGCGGTCGAGGGTGGCGTCGTTGTCGACCGAGCCGTCGGCCGCGAGCACGCCGCAGTGGCCGTGGTCGGTGAACTCGTCGAGGCACAGGTCGGTCTGCACGACCGTCGCGTCGCCGAAGCGCTCGGCGAGGAACCGCGTGGCGCGGTTGAGGATCCCGTCGGGATCGGTCGCGCCGGAGCCGACCGCGTCCTTCGCCGTCGGCACGCCGAAGAGCATGACGCCGCCGACGCCCGCCGCGATCGCCCGCTCGACCTCGCGCGCCGCGGAGTCGAGCGTGTGCTGCACCTGGCCCGGCATCGACGAGATCGGACGGGGCTCGTCGATCCCCTCCGCCACGAACATCGGCAGCACGAGCTGCGCGGGGTGGACTCGGGTCTCGGCGACCAGGCGGCGCATGGGTGCGCTCTGCCGCAGCCTGCGGGGGCGAAGGGTGGGAGGCATCCTCCCAAGGGTACTCTCCGACGCTCGTCCGCACCGGGTCCGCTGCGCATGGGGTGACCTGCGCAGCGAGCGTGCATAGGCTGGAGGGACAGCGAGGCGCCGGGCGCCACGAGGGCCCGCGACTCCACCTCGACGCAAGGAGCGCACCATGCAGGCAGTCCAGTACACGGCGTTCGGGCAGCGACCCCAGCTGGTCGAGGTCGAGAAGCCCACTCCCGGGCCGGGCGAGGTGCTGCTGCGGATCACCGCTTCGGGCCTGTGCCACTCCGACGAGGTCGTCATGTCGTTCCCTGAGGAGGGCTACCCGTACCCGATGCCGATGACGCTCGGCCACGAGCCGGCAGGCGTGGTCGAAGCGCTCGGCGAGGGCGCGACGGGCGTCGAGATCGGTGACAGCGTGATCGTCTACGGCTGCTGGGGCTGCGGCGTCTGCGCCATGTGCGCCTCGGGCCGCGAGCAGCTGTGCCTCAAGGGCATGGTCTCCCCCGGACTCGGCGTCGACGGCGCGATGGCCGAGTTCATGATCGTCGACACCGCCCGGCACCTCGTGCCGATCGGCGATCTCGACCCGGTGCGCGCCGCATCCCTCACCGACGCGGCGCTCACGCCCTACCAGGCGATCAAGAAGGTGCTGCCGCACCTGATGGGCGGCTCGACGGCCGTCGTCATCGGCGCCGGCGGTCTCGGCCACGTCGCGATCCAGCTGCTGCGCACGCTCACCTCGGCGCGCGTGATCGCGCTCGACGTGGGCGATGAGAAGCTCGAGTTCGCGCGCGAGATGGGCGCGCACGAGGCCGTCGAGTCGAACGCGGGGGCGGCGGCGCGGATCAAGGAGCTCACTGGCGGCGTCGGCGCCGACGTCGTCTTCGACTTCGTGGGGATCGACCCGACCGGCGCCACGGCCGTGGCGGCTGTGAAGGTGGCGGGCGCCGTCGTGCTGGTCGGCGCCGGCGGCGGTACCGCGAAGGTCGGATTCATGGCCGCTCCGTTCGACGTCGAGGTGCGCACCTCGCTGTGGGGCACCCGCGCGTCGCTCATCGAGCTCGTCGAGATGGCGCACCGCGGCGAGATCCGGATCGAGACGCAGGAGTACCCGATCTCGAAGGCGCTGCAGGCCTACGCCGACCTGCACGACGGCAAGGTGCGCGGCCGCGCAGTGGTGGTGCCGGGCGCGTAGCGACGGACGCTCCTCCGCGGACCGGGTCCACCGAGCGGGTCCGGGTGCACCGGGTTCACCCGGGTGGACCGGGTCCGCTCGTCAGTCGATCGCGATGACCTCGACGATCGCGGTGCCCGTCCGGTAGCGGACGGGCATGCCCGGGTGGGCGGTCGCGAACCAGAACGTGCTCGTGCCGCCCTCGCGCCGCACGTCGTAGCGGAGGCAGTCCAGCTCGCCGATCGGGGTGGCGACGCGCTCCGGCTCGACGGTCGTCGCATCTGCGGGGAAGGCGGCGTGCTCCTGCAGCTCCCGCCAGGTGACGCGCGACGGGCGCGGCTCGTCGACCGGCGTGCCCGACGCATCCGTCACGACCTGCGTGAGCTCGCAGCCCTCGGCGTCGCCGGCGGCGAAGCTGTCGCAGTGGTAGCTCGTCAAGCCGTCGAGCTCGGTGCGCACGAGCACCGAGCGACCGTCGCGGCAGCCCTCGCGGATCTCGGCCGCGGTGAAGGGCGTCGGCGCGAGGCCCGGCCCGAGCACGCGCGCGTCGGTCACGCGCCCACCGCGCCGAGCTCGGCGTCGATCGCGTCCTCGAGCACCGAGATCACGGGCCAGCCGCCCTCGGAGCTGTTGCCGAGCACGCTCACGGTCGTCTGCGTCGCGATGATGTGGGTGGAGCGGAACGAGGCGCCCGCGTCGTAGCCCTCGAGGATGAGCGCGTCGTGGCTGCGGTGGAGCCAGAGCCCCATGCCGTACCGCTTGCGCTCCTCCGGGACGTCGTGGCGCGGCGCGGCCATCGCCTCGAGGGTCTCGCGCGAGACGATCCGCCCGTCGAGCAGCGCGATCCAGAACCGGTGCAGGTCGGCCGCGGTCGTGAACGCGCCGCCGTCGCCGTTGCCGAGCACCGGCAGGTGCAGCGTGTTCACGAGGTCGCCCTCGTCGTGCACATAGCCGGCCGCGGCATCCGCCGGCAGCGCGTTGAGCGGCAGGAACCCGGTGCGCTCGAGCCCGGCCGGGTCGAGCACGAGCCTGCGCACGACCTGGTGGTAGGTCTCCCCCGTCACGCGCTCGAGCAGCACGGCGAGCACCATGTAGCCGCCGTTGCAGTACGAGAAGCGGTCGCCCGGCGGCGCCTTCTGCGCGTGCCCGTCGAGCATCGGCAGGAACGCGGCGGACGTCGTGAGCGTGTGCACCGGCAGCGTCAGCACGTGGTCGGACGGCTCCCAGTCGGCCTCCTCGTCGAGGTAGTCGCCGATGCCGGAGGTGTGCGTGAGCAGGTGCTCGATCGTCACGCGGTCGTCGATGCGCGGCAGGTCGTCGCCGAGCAGCTCGCGCACCCGCTGGTCGAGCCGCAGCCTGCCCTCCTCCACGAGCCGCATGACGGCGAGGGCGGTGAAGCCCTTGCTGCCGCTCGCGATCGCGATCCGCGCATCCGCGGTCATCGGCGCCGCGAGCGCACGGTGCACGAAGCCCTCGCAGCGCTCCAGCGTGCGACGGTCGCCGCGGTCGACGGTCGCGACGCCGGTGAACGCGTGCTTCGCGACGGCCGCGTCGAGCGCCTCGGGGTCGACGTGCATGGGTTCCTCCTGCGGTGGATGGTGTCGGTCGGATGCTACGCCGGACCGTCGACGAGCGCGCCCGCCTCGATCGTCCAGCGCCGCGTGAGCCCCAAGCGGTCGAGGAACGCCGCGTCGTGGCTCACCACGACGAGGGCTCCCTCGAAGGCCGCGAGCGCCTCGACGAGCCGGTCGAGGCTGTCGAGGTCGAGCGAGTTCGTGGGCTCGTCGAGCAGCAGCAGCTGCGGTGCGGGGTCGGCGAGCAGCAGCCGCGTGAGCGCGAGCCGGAAGCGCTCGCCGCCCGAGAGCTCGCGCACGCGCTGCTCGGCGCGCGTCCCGCGGAACAGGAAGCGCGCGAGCTGCGCCCGCACCTCCTGCGGCGGTCGCGAGGGCGCGGCGTCGCGCACGGCGTCGATGAGGGTCGCATCCTCGTCGGGAAAGCGGAGGCGCTGCGGCAGCATCGCGGTCTGGCGGATGCGGTGCGTCACCGCGGCGACGGGCGCCGGCCCGCCGTCGGGCGCGGGAGCACCGACGATCGCTTCGAGCAGGGTCGTCTTGCCCGCGCCGTTGGGCCCCGTGAGCGCGATGCGCTCCGGCCCGCCGACGAGCACCTCGCCGTCTGCGGTGCGCAGGGCGAGCACATCCCGCCCGGGCGGCACGCGCGTCTCCGGCAGCCCGATGCGGATGGTGCGGTCGGCGCGCAGCCTCGACTCGGCCTGCTCGAGCGCGGTCGACGCGCTCTCGAGCCGGTCGTCGTGCATCGCGCGGTGCTTCGCCGCGGCGACCTGCGCCTCGGTCGCGCGCTGCTTCATGACGATCTTGGGCTTGCGCTTCTCGGCGAAGGCCTTGTCGGCCATGCGAGTGCGGCCCGCGAGCTGCAGCTCGGCCGCGACCCGGTCGCGACGCTCGCGGCGCAGCTGCTGCTCGGCGTCGCGCACGTCGCGCTCGGCCGCCGCCTGCTCGGCCTCGATCGCCTCGCGGTAGACGGAGTACGGCCCGTCGAAGACGCGCAGCCCCGCGCCGCGAGCACCCGGTGCGCCGGGGCCGTGCAGCTCGGCGATGCGGTCGACGCGCTCGAGCAGCTCGGTGTCATGGCTCACGACGACGAGCGATCCGCGCCACGCCGCGACGGCGTCGTGGAGCCGGCCGCGCGCATCCGCGTCGAGGTTGTTCGTGGGCTCGTCGAGCAGCGCGATGTCGGCGCGCTGCAGCCGGATCGCGGCGAGCCCGACGAGCACCGCCTCGCCGCCCGAGAGCGCGGCGATCGGACGGCGCAGCAGGCCGACCCCGCCGGCCGGGCCGTTCGTGGCCGGGCCCAGCGCGGCGAGCTCGGCGAGCGCCTCCGACTCGATGCCCCAGCGGTCGCCGACGGTGTCGAAGCGGTGCTGCGCGACGTCGCCGCGCTCGATCGCGGCGACCGCGTCGAGCACGGGCGCGATGCCGAGCGCATCCGCGATGGTGCCGGAGCCGAGCCCGAGCTGCTGCGGCAGCGTCGCGACGGTGCCGTGCACGGTGAGCTCGCCCGCTACGGGTGCGAGCTCGCCGGCGATGAGTCGCAGCAGCGTGGACTTGCCGGTGCCGTTGCGACCGACGAGGCCGGTGCGGCCGTGGCCGAGGGCACCGGAGACGCCGTCGAGCACCGGGGTGCCGTCGGGCCAGTGGAAGGTGACGCGCGAGAGCGCGATGAGCGGGTGTGCCAAGAGATCCTCCGAGAGCGGGATGAGCGCTGACGGATGCGTCGACGATGCGTGTGTCGTCGGGTCAGCGCGCGGTCGCGGCTCCGCGGATCTCGGTCATCTCGGCTCGTTCCTGGCGTGGGGCGTCGGCGCTGACACCGCCGACGATCGCGCAGGCGACGGTACACGCTCGACCGCGCGAGCGCCACCGACGGCGACGATCGCCACGGGGAGCGATCAGCGGCGGATCTCGGTCGCCTCCGCGACGCGCGCGAGCAGCTCGGCCGCCGCGCTCGGCCGCACGAGCCACAGCATGTGACTGCCCTCGAGCGTGTGCACGTCGTACGGGTTGTCCGGCGTGAGCGCGTCGCCCTCGCGGATGAGCCGGTCCTGCAGCGCGAGCGGCATGGACCGGTCGTCGCGCAGCCGGATGTAGCTGCGCGGGATCGTGCCCCAGGTCGAGGCATCGGCACGGTCACTGTCCCCGCCGACGTCGAGGTTCTCGTCGGGCTGGAAGGTGTTCAGCACGACCCGGAGCTCGTCGTCGGTGCCGTCGGCCAGGAACGCGTCGCGGAAGCCTGCGAGCACCGACGCCTCGGCCGTGCGGAAGTTGCTGCGCAGCAGGCCGAGCCGGGCAGGATCGCCGACCATGGCACCCGCGAGCGCGGCCGGATCGACATCGCGCATCTCGGGCTCGGCGTAGTAGCCGCTCGCGGCCAGTGCCACGGGCGCCCACGCGGCGACGTAGACGAGCCGGTCGACGAGCTCGGGCCGTGCGTTCGCGACCGCGGTCGCCGTCATGCCGCCGCGGCTGTGCGACGCGAGCACGATGGGCCCGTGCTCGCGGGCGCGCTCGAGCACCTCGATGACGTGCCGCACGTTGTCGGCGAGCGTCACGCCGCGGATGCTGCCCTCGGCCGACGCGAGATCGGCCGGGTCCTGCGGTGCCTGGTAACCGGCCGGGAACGTCGCCGCGAAGCCGTGGCCCGGCAGGTCGATCGCGAGCGAGCGGCAGCCGAGCGCCGCGAGCTCTGCCTGCAGGGGCGAGAACGCGAACGAGCTCGAGAACGCGCCGTGGATGAGGATGATCGTCGGTCGCATGGGACGCCACGGTACGCGCCGCCGGGCTCGGGCGCGAGGCTCCCAGGCCCACGGCCGCCCGGCTAGCGTGGGCTCGTGGCGGACGACGACCTGGACGGGCTCGTGGCGCGCGTGCCGCTCGGCTGGAGCCGGCAGCTCGTCGACGGCCGCGCCTGGGGCATCTCGCGCACCGATCGCGCGGGCGGCCGGTCGAGCACCATCGACGGCGAGGAGCTGGGCGGTGCAGGGCGGATGAGCGCGAACGTCTGGCGCACTGCAGCCGGCACGCTGCTGCGGCCGTGCGAGATGCCCGCCGAGCAGGTGCTCGAGGTGCTGCGCGCGCTGCCCGAGCCGGGCTGAGGCGTCAGCCCTCCGGCTCGGTCACGTCGGCGATCTGCGCGCCGAGGTGCGCGATGAGCGCGTCGCCGTCGACGGTCGCGGCGACGCCGTGGGCGCCCGCACCGATCGAGACGCGCCGGCCGCGCACGCGCTCGTCGGCGACGACCGGGAGCGGCCGCGTCGTGCCGAACGGCGTGATCGTGCCGCGCCGGTACCCCGTCACGGCGAACGCGGCGTCGGCGTCGGGCATCGAGAGCCGGTTCACCCCGAGCAGCGCCCGCAGCTTCGGCCACGCGATCGTGCGATCGCCCGGCACGAGCACGAGCAGGTGGTCGTCCTCGCCGCGGCGCACGACCATGGTCTTGATGATGTCGGCGGGCTCGACGCCGCGAGCCTCGGCGGCCTCGGCGAGCGATCCGACCCGGCCGTGCCGAGTGACCTCGTGCTCGAGCCCGGATGCGACGAGCGCGTCGAGCGCGGGGTTCCGGTCGGTCATGCGGTCAGGCTACGCCGCCTCCGACTTCAGCGCGCGGTCGCGGCCAGCGCGGCGACGAGCGACTCGATGCTCGGGCGCTGCGCGATGCCGGCGACCCGGAGGCCGTACTTGCGGCAGTCCTCGGCCGTCTGCTCGCCGATCGCGATGATGCGGGTGTCGGCCGCGAGCCCGAGCCGCGCCACCTGCTTCGCGACCGAGCCCGAGGTGACGAGCACGGCGTCGATCGGCGTCTCGGCGGGCTCGACGGCCGTGAGCGCGTCGTCGTGCCCGTCCTGGCCCGCCGCCTGCTGCTCGTGCTGCCGCCGCGCCGACTCCTCGTCCATGGCGGGCAGCGATCCGCTCTGGACGGCGGCCTCGACGAGCTCCTCCCCCGACTCGAAGACGGGCACCGTGCGGTACGCGACGACCTCGGAGACCTGCATGCCGTGCTGCCGCAGCCCCTCCGCGATCGTGGGGCGCGCGTCGACCGCGTGCGGCCACAGCACGCGGCCCTCGCGGATGGGCCACTCGTCGACGAGGCCTGCGGCCGACTGCTTCGTGGGGATGAACGCGACCGGCACGCCGCGCTCGCGCAGCGACGCGGCGGTGACCGAGCCCACCGCGGCCACCTGCACCGAGGAGGGCACGCGCGGCAGCACGCGCACGGTCGACTGGCTCGTCACGACGAGCCAGTCGAAGCGCCCCTCCGACAGCTGGCCGAGGATCTGCTGCAGGCGCGCCTGGTCCTCCGCGGGCTCGATGCGGACGAGCGGCAGGATCAGCGGCTCGAAGCCCGCGTCGGCGACGAGCGCGGCGACCTCGTCGCCCCAGCTGCCGCCTCGAGGGATCAGGACGCGCATGGATCCTCCGTGAGATCGGTCGTGGGTGGGCAAGCAGTCAAGCAGAGGGGCGGCGCCGCGCCGCGGGCGTGCGCGGTGCGCCGCCGATCCGCTAGGCGCGCGCCTCGTGCACGAGGTCGGCCGCGCCGCCCTCGAGCAGCTCGGCGACCGCGCGCTCGGCGACATCGCGCGCGGCCTCGGCGAGGTCGGCGGGCTTCGTCGAGTCGAGCGTGAAGGCGTGGGATGCGCTCAGCCTGGTCGACCCGTCGGTCGCGTATGCGATCCCGGTGAGGAAGAGCATGCCGTCGGCGACCTCCGCGTGGGCGGCGACGGGCGCGGAGCAGCCGGCCTCGAGGCCTGCGAGCACCCGGCGCTCGGCGTCGACCGCCGCACGCGTGGCCGCGTGATCGGTCTTCACGACCGCGGCTCGGGTCGCCCCGTCGCCGTCGCGGATCTCGACCGCGAGCGCGCCCTGCCCTGGTGCCGTCGGGAAGTCGACGAGGCTGAGGATGTCGGTCGCCCTGTCGTCGAGCCCGAGCCGCTTGAGCCCCGCGAGCGCGAGCACGACGGCATCGAGGTCGGCGTCGTCGCCCTGGGCGCGCGCGAGCCGCGTCGGCACGTTGCCGCGGATGTCGACGACCTCGAGATCGGGTCGAGCCACGCGCAGCTGGGCCATCCGGCGCGGCGAGCCGGTGCCGACCCGCGCGCCCTGCGGCAGGTCGGCGAAGGCGAGCCCGTCGCGCGCGCAGAGCGCGTCGCGGGCGTCCTCGCGCTTCGAGACGGCCACGAGCTCGATGCCGGGCGCCGGCGTCGTCGGCAGGTCCTTGAGCGAGTGCACCGCGACGTCGACGCGCCCGTCGAGCAGCGCGTCGCGCAGCGCGGAGACGAACACGCCCGTGCCGCCGATCTGCTGCAGCGACGAGCGGTCGGTGTCGCCCTGCGTCGTGATCGGCACGAGCGCGACCTCGGCGTCGAAGCGCTCCGCGAGCGCCCCGCACTGCGCCATCGCGAGCGCCGAGCCGCGCGTGCCGACCTTGAGCACGGTCACGGCTGCAGCCCTGCCACCGCGGGGCGGAACCCCAGGCGCGGGTTCTCGCAGCAGCCCGGTCGGCACACGTCGTACCAGGGGTGGATCGAGGTGACGGCCTTCCGCTCAGCGGCCGGCCGGCCCTCGAGCCGCTCCTGCACGAGGTCGACGAGCGCGCCGACGTACTGCGGGTCGATGCCCGGCGTCGGTGCGCGGCGCACCCACAGCCCCGCCTCGGTGGCCGTCTCGATGGCCTCCTCGTCGAGGTCCCACATGACCTCCATGTGGTCGCTCACGAAGCCGAGCGGCACGATCACGATCGCCTTGCGACCCTCCAGCGCCTCGATCGCGTCGTTGATGTCGGGCTCGAGCCACGGCTGCGACGCGGGGCCCGAGCGCGACTGGTAGACGAGCTTCCACGCGACGCCGGGCGCCGCCTCGGCCATCACGTGCTCGGCCGCCGCGAGGTGCTGGCCCTCGTAGCCGCCGCCGGGCCCCCACGCGTGCAGGTCGGGTGCGCCCGAGCGCTCTGCGTCGGCGGTGGGGATGGAGTGGGTCGCGAAGAGCACCTCGATGTCGGCATCGGCGAAGCCCGCCTCGCGAGCCTCGGCGACCGTCGCGCGGACGCCGTCGATGAACGGCGCGAGGAATCCGGGGTGGTTGAAGAACTGCCGCACCTTGTCGATCTGCATCGACGCCTGGAGCCCGGTCGCCTCGAGCGCATCCGCCCAGTCCTCGCGGTACTGGCGGCACGACGAGTACGACGAGTACGCGGAGGTCGGGATGGCGAGCAGGCGCGTCGCGCCCGCTCCCGCGGCCTGCTCGAGCGTCTCGTCGAGGTAGGGCGCCCAGTTGCGGTTGCCCCAATAGACGGGCAGGTCGACGCCCGCGGCGGCGAGCGCGCCCTCGAGGGCCGCCTTGAGCTCGCGGTTCTGCTCGTTGATCGGGCTCACGCCGCCGAAGTGGCGGTAGTGGCCCGCGACCTCCTCGAGCCGCTCGTCGGGGATGCCCCGCCCGCGCGTCACGTTGCGGAGGAACGGGATGACGTCGTCCTGGCCCTCGGGTCCGCCGAATCCCGACAGCAGGATGCCGTCGTAGGCGACGGGCTCCTCGACGTGCTCGGGACCGGCCTGCGCCGCCGGGCTCGCGCTCGGCACGGCGGCGCCGGGCTCGAGGTGCACGCCCGTGGCGGCCGGGGCCTTCGTCTCGCGCCGCGCCGGCTGCTGCTGCTGGGCCTGCTGGTCCTGTGCCTGCTGGTCCTGTGCCTGCTGCTGCTCGGGCTGCGCCTGCATGCCGCCGCAGCAGCCGCCGCCGCAGCAGCCGCCGGCCTGGTTCGTCGTCTGCTCGCTCATGCGAGCACCTCCTCGATCTCGTCGACCGCGATCCGGCGGCCCGTGTAGAAGGGGATCTCCTCGCGCACGTGGAGGCGCGCCTCGGTGTTGCGGAGCTCGCGCATCATGTCGACGAGCTCGGTGAGCTCATCGGCCTCGAGCGGCAGGAGCCACTCGTAGTCGCCCAGCGCGAACGCTGAGACGGTGTTCGCGACGACGCCGCGGTAGGCGGCGCCCGCTCGCCCGTGCTCGGCGAGCATCCGGCTGCGGTCCTCGGGCGGCAGCAGGTACCAGTCGTAGGAGCGGTTGAAGGGGTAGACCGTCAGCCACTGCTTCGGCTCGATGCCGCGCATGTAGCCCGGCACGTGGCGCTTGTTGAACTCGGCGTCGCGGTGGACCCCCATCGCGCCCCACGTCTGCGTCGTGCCCGCGAGCTCGCGCGAGCGGCGCACGCGGCGCACAGCCGCCTGCAGCGCCTGCGGCGTGCTGCCGTGCATCCACACCATGATGTCGGCGTCGTGGCGGAGCCCCGACACGTCGTAGATGCCGCGCACGACGACGCCCTCCGCCTCGATCGCGGCGATCTCGTCGGCGAGCGGCGCACCGGCCGCGGCGCCCGGCTCGGCGCCCTGCCCGCGGCGGTGGACGCTCCAGATCGTGTAGCCGTCGTCCGCCGGTGCCTGCTGCGTCATCTGCTCGCTCATGCGTCTCCTCGATCGTCTGCGTCTCGTGCCGGGGCGCCGGCAGCCTCGTCGTGCTCGCCCGCCGGCGCGGCGTCGCCCGCGC
>NZ_BAAAKK010000005.1:123592-137609 GCF_039527715.1 Agrococcus citreus | reverse complement strand
GCGCCGACGTCGTCCCTGCCGACGTCGTCCGTCCAGGGCCTGCCGGGCACGACGAAGCGCTCCCGGCGGATGCTGAGGGCGGCCTTCCGCGCGTCGGGCACGACCTGCGCGAGGCCCGTGCCGGCGACGGCGGCGCCGACGAGGGTCAGGTTGGGGTGCGCGTCGGCCGCGGCGCGCAGCGCGAGCTGCCGCTCGCGCGCGCCGACCACGGTCGTCGGCTGCCCCTGCTCCCAGCGCACTCGGGCGCTCGCGAGCGGCTCGGGCAGGTCGCGCCCGAGGATCGCGCGCGCGTCGGCGAGCGCGAGCGCGACGGCAGCGGCGTCGTCGAGCCCCTCGGTCGCGGGCGCGGCGGTGCCGGAGCCGTAGGAGAGCCGGATGACCTCGCGCCCCGCGGCGGCCTCGCGCAGCCACGGCCACTTCGCCGTCGCGTGCGTCATCGCCTTCGCGCGGATGCCGTGGGCGTCGGCCGCGACGAGCACGCCCGTGCCTCGCGGGTCGCCCTCGATCGCCCCCGGCGGGAGGACGAGGGTCACGAGCTCGACGGTGACGCCGGCGACGTCGGTCGCGAGCGGCGCGAAGCCGTCGAGGGCCCCGAGCACCCGCAGGGCCTGCGCCTCGGGGAGCGCGACGACGAGCGACGACGCGTCGAGCGCGCCGGCATCCGTCTGCAGGCGCCAGCCGGTCGACGTCGGCGCCGCCGACTCGACGCGCACGCCCGTCCGCAGCTCGGCGCGGTGGGCCCGCGCGCTGTCGGCGAGCGCCGCCGTGAGGCGGTGGACGCCGCCGCGGATGCCCTGCACGGCCGAGCCTGGCCTCGACGCGTTGCTCGGTGCCGCGACGCCCTGCGCGACGGCGGCGGCGCGCTCCTCGAGCACGACGGCGACGGCGCCCGAGAGCGAGCCGGCCTGCGTGAGCGCGTTGTTGAGACCGGGTGCGACGGTCGCGACGTCGAGCAGATCGGGGTCGGCCGAGTAGACGCCGCCCGCGAGCGGCGCGACGAGCCGGTCGAGCGCCTTGCGGCCCATCCGGCGCCGCACGAGCGGGCCGAGCGCGTCGTCCTTGCCGATGCGCAGCACCGGCATGAGTCGGTCGAGGTAGGCACGGATCGCGCCGCTCCAGCCGAGCGCGTCGATGACGTCGCGCGCGAGCGGCGACGAGGGGATGCCGAGCAGCGTCCCCTTCGGCAGCGGCACGGCGCGATCGGCGAGCTGCAGCCACGCACCGGCCGGGTTCGGGCTCACGATCGCGTCGCCGAGCCCCAGCTCGGTCGCGAGCTCGGCGACGACGCCGCCGCGGGTCGCGAACGACTCCGCCCCCGCGTCGAGGGCGAGCGCGTCGACCTCGATGCCGGTGGCGACGCCGCCCAGGCGGTCCGTCGCCTCGAGCACGAGCACGCGGTAGCCGCGGCGCGCGAGGTCGTGCGCGACCGTCAGCCCCGCCGCCCCGGCACCGGCGACGATCGTGTCCCAGGGGCCGTGCTCGGTCGCGTCGGCCACCGGGCCGCCGGGCACCGTGTCGGTCACCGCGCGTGCACCGCCTCCACGATCCGCGTCAGCACGGCGGGATCGGTCGAGGGCGGCACGCCGTGGCCGAGGTTGAAGACGTGCGCTCGGGCGACCGAGCCGGCGAGCATGACGTGGTCGATCGCGGCCTCGATCGTCTCCCAGGGCGCACCGAGCACGGCCGGGTCGAGGTTGCCCTGCACGGTGACGTCGGCGTCGATGCGCTCGAGCGCGACGTCGAGCGGCACGCGCCAATCGACGCCCACGCAGTCGACGTCGAGGTCCATCGCGCCGTAGAGCTCGCCGGCGCCGACGCCGAAGTGCACGAGCGGCACGCGACGACCGGTCCCGTCGACGAGGTCGCGCACCGCGTCGAGCGCGAGGCGCGAGGCGGGCGCGACGTGCTCGCGGTACTGCTCGAGCGGCAGCGAGCCGGCCCAGGAGTCGAAGAGCTGGGCGGCGGATGCGCCCTCCTCGACCTGGGCGCGCAGGAAGCGGCCGGTGACGTCGGCCGTCCAGCGCGCGAGCCGGTCCCACGCATCCGGGTGCGCGCGCATGAGCGTGCGGGCCTCGAGGTGGTCCTTCGAGGGGCGCCCGGCCACGAGGTAGGCGGCGAGCGTGAACGGTGCGCCGGCGAAGCCGATGAGCGGGGTCGAGCCGTCACCGATCTCCCCGAGTCCCACGATCGTCTGCCGCACGGCTTCGCGCACGGGCTCGAGCGCGGTGTCGAGGCCGGCCGGGTCGAGCGCGACGAGCCGGTCGACGTCGTCCGGGGTGCGGATCGGGCTCGCCACGACGGGGCCGACGCCGGGCTCGATCTTGACGTCGACGCCCGCGAGCCGCAGCGGCACCATGATGTCGCTGAAGAAGATGGCGGCGTCGACGCCGTGGCGACGCACCGGCTGCAGCGTGATCTCGCTCGCGAGCTCGGGCACGAGGCACGTGTCGAGCATGTCGCGGTCGGGTCCGTCGGTCAGGCGGCGCAGCTCGCGGTACTCGGGCAGCGAGCGGCCGGCCTGCCGCATGAACCAGACGGGCGTGACCTCTGGGCGGTCGCCGCGGTACGCCCGCACCAGTCGGGAATGGCCGGTGCTGGTGTTGAGGGGGTGTTCGTCGCGCAGAGCAGGCACCCCTCCATCATCCCACCTCCCGGCTCGACGTTGGCGGTGGCCGAGGGGGCTGCGGCGTGCGTCGCGCTGAGGGTGTCGCGATGTCCGCCCTGAGCGGAGCGCCCCCGGGGTACACGGTAGGATGGTCTGGTGCTCATCTGCCTGACGGCGAGTCACAAGAACGCCGACTTCACTGCCCTCGAGGCTCTGTCGACGGCTGACGCCTCGCAGCTGCCCACCTCGTTCGCCTCGCATCCCGCGGTCGACGGCGCGATCGTCGTCTCGACCTGCAACCGCTTCGAGGTCTACCTCGACGTCGACTCCGACGCCGACCCCGAGACGGCGGCGCGCATCGCGCAGACCGCCGCGGCGAAGGCGCTCGGCCTGCACCAGCCCGAGTCGCTCGAGCCGCTCGTCGACGTCGAGGCCGCCGAGCACCTGTTCGCGGTCGCGGCGGGACTCGAGTCGGTCGTCGTGGGCGAGGGCGAGATCGCCGGCCAGGTACGGCGCGCGCTGCAGTCGGCGCAGGCCGCGGGCACGACGTCGGCGCACCTCGAGCGCCTCTTCCAGCGCGCGTCCGAGACGCAGCGCGGCATCAAGAACCGCACGGGCCTCGGCGAGGCCGGCCGCTCGATCGTGCGCCTCGCGCTCGACCTCGCGAGCGCCCGCGTGGACCTCGCCGACGCCCGCGTGCTGCTCGTCGGCACCGGTCGCTTCGCGGGCGTCTCGCTCGCCGAGCTGCGCCGCCGCGGCGCGAAGCACATCGAGGTGTGGAGCCCCTCCGATCGCGGCGAGGGCTTCGCCCGCAGCCACGCCGTCGGCTACGTCGACGCTCGCGACGCCGCGCTCGCGGCCGCGTCGGCCGACGTCATCGTCACCTGCACGAGCGCCGACCACCACGTCGTCGACGCCGCGCTCCTGCACGCCGGTCGCGCGCGCCTCGCGACGCACGACTTCCCGGGCGCCGCGCACGACCCGGCGACGTGCCCGATCGCGCTCGGCGGCTCCTCGACGGGCTGCCCGATGCACTCCGGCGACGCACCGCCGGCGGGCTGCCCCGTCGATCACGGCCGCCGCGCGCAGCTCGTGGTCGACATGGGGATGCCGCGCAACGTCGACCCCGACGTCGCCTCCGTGCACGGCGTCGAGGTGCTCGATCTCGAGACCATCCGCCTGCACGCGCCGCTCGAGCACCTCACGGCCGCCGCCGACGCGCGCGACCTCGTGCGCAAGGCAGCCCGCCGGTTCGAGCGCGGCACCGAGGAGCGACGGCTCGGCCCCGCGATCGCGGCGCTGCGCCAGCACGTCGAGGACGCCATGGAGGCGGAGCTCGCGCGCATCGGCAAGCGCGGCACCGAGGACGAGCGGCGCGCTGCCGAGCAGGCGCTGCGCCACTTCGCCGGCGTGCTGCTGCACAAGCCCACGGTGCGCGCCCGCGAGCTCGCCGCCGAGGGCCGTCACGACGACTTCCTGTCGGCGATCGACGCCCTCTACGGCATCGACGACGTCGCGTGAGACCGGCCCGCCCGGGAGCCGACGCGACGGCTCAGGGCGCCGATGAGCGTGGGCCGGTGAGCCGGTGAGCGAGGGAACCCCGACCGGCGACCACGCCATCCTGCCGCCCGCGGGCGTCGAGACCGACCCGCTCGAGACGGCCGGAGCGACCGCCCCGGCGAAGCGCCGCCGGCTCGTCGACCTCGCCCCGCTCAAGGCCTCCCCCGTCTTCGCGCGCCTCTGGATCGGCAACGCCATCAGCGGCATCGGCGCGCAGATGACGGTCGTCGCGGTCGGGCTGCAGGTCTTCGACATGACCGAGAGCACGATGGCAGTCGCGCTCGTCGGTGGCATCGCGCTCCTGCCGATGGTGATCGCGGGCCTCTGGGGCGGCATGATCGCCGACGCCTTCGACCGCCGCAGGGTCCTCATCGTCTCGAGCCTCACCGGCTGGGTCGCGGTGCTCGGCCTCGTCGCGCTCTCGAGCTGGGACGCGGCGCTCGTCGCCGACGGCCAGCGCGCCGAGGTGTGGCCGTTCTACGTGCTCACGACCATGAACACCGTCGCCGCGACCGTGTCGGGCGCGACGCGCTCCGCCGTCACGCCGCGCATCCTGCCGACGCACCTCATCTCTCGCGCGACCGCGCTCAACGGCATCGCGATCGGCATCATGCTCACCGTCGGGCCCGCGCTCGCCGGGGTGCTCGTCGCCGGCGTCGGGCTGCCCATCACCTTCGCGATCGACGCGGTGCTCTTCACCGCCGGCTTCGTCGGCATCCTCGGCCTGCCGCGGCTGCCGCCGCTCGGCGTCGTCGCGCGTCCCGGCCTCGAGTCGCTGCTCGACGGCTGGCGGTTCCTCAAGCAGGCGCCCAACATCCGCATGTCGTTCCTCGTCGACATCATCGCGATGTCGTTCGGGCGCCCCTTCGCGCTGCTGCCGGCGGTCGGCGCCATCGTGATCGGCGGCGGACCCATCACCGTCGGCGTGCTCACCGCCGCGGCCGCCGTCGGCACCCTCCTCGCGAGCCTGTTCTCCGGCCCCGTCGCCCACGTGCACCGGCACGGCCTCGCGGTCGCTCGCGCGATCTCGATCTACGGCGGCTTCGTCGCCCTCTTCGGCGCGGTGCTGCTCGTGATGGCGCTCGGCTGGGGCGGCCGCGTGGGCGCGGACTGGTCGCAGGTCTCGTGGCCCGCGCTCGCCGTCGCGGCGCTCGCCCTCGCCGGGATGGGTGCGAGCGACGAGATCAGCGCGATCTTCCGCTCCACGATGATGCTGACGGCGGCGCCCGACGAGATGCGGGGACGCACGCAGGGGCTCTTCACCGTCGTGGTCGCGGGCGGACCGCGCATCGGCGACCTCTACGCCGGCGCCGCCGCGAGCCTCGTCGCGCTCTGGTGCCCGCCGCTCATCGGCGGCATCCTCATCGTCGTGCTCATCGCGATCGTCACCCGCGCGCAGCGCTCGTTCCTCGACTACGACGCCCGCACGCCCACGCCGTAGCCGCCGCTACCGGTCGCGTGACGGCGTGTCGGGGCGACGCGCTCGCAGTTGAGGCTGTCGTGCGTCAAGGCTGAGGCCGCCTTCGGGTCGGCCCCTCGGCGCCGGGGCTAGCGTGACGACTGCCGTACCCCGGCGACGTTAGGAATCCCATGCATCTCGAGCTCGATGCGAAGGGCGGCAGGGCGCCGCTCCTCCACGACGAGCTCGTCGCGCTCTCCGCACCGACGCAGGCATGGTCGCGCAGAGACGGCACGATGGACGGCCCGGCCCACGGCGTCTTCCACGGCGACTGGCGCTGGGTGCGCGGCCTCGAGCTGCTCGTCGACGGTCGATCCGTCGAGCACCTCAGCACCGCCGAGGAGCGCGGCTGGACCGTCTTCCGCGCGGTCGCCCGCGATCTCGACGGCGGCACGTCGTCGAGGGTGCTCGTCGAGCGGATGCGCGGCGTCGAGCAGGGCGGGCTCGTCGAGCGGGTGACGCTCGTCAACGGCCGCGACGTCGAGGTCGCCGCCGTCATCGAGCTGCGCCTCGACCTCGAGCTCGCGCCGATCGCCACCGTGCGCGACGGCAGGCCGGAGCCGGTGCGGATCGACCTCCGCATCGAGGACGGCAGCGCGGTCGTCACCGACGGCATCCGCTCGCTGCGGTGCTCGAGCGCTCGCGGCGCGATCTCGATCGACGGCCACCGCGTGAGCGCGACCCGCAGCGTCGTCGTGCAGCCGGGTGACTGGGCGACCCTCTCGATCGAGCTCGCCGTCGACGACCCGCACACGCTCGCGCGCGGCCCGCTCACCGCGTCGCTCCCCGCGCCGCGCTCGACCGGCAGGCCGGAGCTCGACCGCTGGGCGGCGCGCGCGGTCGCCGACCTCGAGGACCTCTCGCTCGACCTGGGACACGGCCCCTTCCCCGCCGCCGCCGCACCGTGGGAGCTCGGCCTGCGCGCTCGCGACGCTCTCGTCGCCGCTCGACTGGCACTGCCGCTCGGCGCCGCGATCGCCGAGGGCACCCTTCGCACGCTCGCGACCCGCCAGGGCGTGCTCCACGATCCCGCGACGGGCGAGGAGCCCGGTCGCATCCCGCACGAGCTGCGCGACGACGGCGACGCCTCGACGGCGGTCTTCGGCGCATCCGTCGACGCCACCCCGCTCTGGATCGTGCTGCTGCACGACACGTGGGCCGCCGGCATGCCCACCGAGTCGGCGCGCGAGCTGCGCACGGCCCTCCACGCGGCGCTCGGCTGGCTCGCGGCACGCACCGGCGAGGGCTTCCTCGCCGATCCCGGCGACACCGAGGTGCGCGCGGGCGTGCAGGCCATCGCCTGCCGCGCCGCCGTCGGTGCCGCCGACCTGCTCGACGCGCTCGGCGACGACGGGGACGAGTGGCGCGCGTGGGCTGCGAGGCTGCGCTCGAGGTTCCGCGAGTCGTTCTGGACCGAGCTCGAGGGCGAGCGGACACCGGTCGCGGCCATCGACCGCAACGGCGCCGCGCTCGATCGGCTCGGCGCGGAGCTCGGCCAGCTGCTCGGCGCGAGGATCCTCGATCCCGACGACGAGGAGCTCGTCGCGAGCATGCTGCTCGACGAGCGGATCGCCTCGGGGTTCGGGCTCCGCTCGCTCTCGGCAGACGACGCGTGCTACTGGCCGATGCTCGAGCACGGCGGCGCCATCAGCCCCCACGAGACCGGCGTCGCGATCGAGGGCCTGCTGCTGGCGGGGCACGACGCCGAGGCGCGCGCGCTCGCCGAGGAGCTGCTCGTGGCCTCCCGTGCGTTCGACGGCCGACTGCCCGCCCTCTATGCGGGCTACGGCGTCGAGGACGTCGCCGCTCCGCTGCCGTTCCCCGGAGCGTGCACCCCGCACGCCTCGAGCGCAGCGACGGCGGTCATCGCGCATCGTGCGCTCGACGAGCGGCCTCGCATCGCGCGCGTCGAGCGCACGAAGCGGCACCTCGCGGTGGTCGAGCGCGCCGCAGAGGCCGGCGGCCCGTCCGCTCGCTCGGGCTCGGCGCCGAGGCCGCAGCTGCGGCTCGTCAGCCCCGAGGGGTAGCCACCCGGAGGAGTGGTCACCGCGCTCAACCCTTCTCGGCGCCCTCCGTCGTCGACATGATGCGCCGCTGGAAGATGAAGAAGACGATCGCCACGGGGATCGTCATGAGCACCGCCGCCGCGAGCTTGAGCGGGAACTGCGTGCCGGATCCCAGCTGTCCCGACACGAGCGAGCCGACGCCCGTCGTGAGGGTGCGCAGCTCGGGGCTCTGGCTCGAGATGATGAAGTGCCCGAACTCGTTCCACGATCCCTGGAACGAGAGGATCGTCAGCGTGATGAGCGCCGGCGTCGCCATCGGCAGCGTCACCGACCAGAACGTGCGGAACACCCCCGCGCCGTCGATTCGCGCCGCCTCCTCGATCGACACGGGGATGGAGTCGAAGAACTGCTTCATGATGAACACGCCCGCGGCGGTCGCGAGCAGCGGGATGATCATGCCGCCGTACGTGTCGTAGAGGCCGAGCTCCTTGATGACGAGGAAGCGCGGGATCATGAGCACGACCGACGGCACCGCGAGCACCGCGATGAAGAGGGCGAAGATCAGGTTCCTGCCGCGGAACTGCAGCCGCGACAGCGCGTAGCCCGCGAGCGAGTCGAAGAACACCCGGAACACGGTGACGACGATCGTGATGAACGCGGAGTTCGCCGCCCAGAGCGGCATGTCGCCCGCGAACAACCGCTCGTACGCCGCGAACGTGAACGTCTGCGGGATGAGCGACATGGGGTCGGCGTTCGCCTCCGCGTCGGTCTTGAACGAACCGCTCACGGCGATCACGAACGGGTAGATGTAGACGAGGGCGAGGATGGCGAGGATCAGGTAGCCCGCGACCAGTCCGCCCGTGACGCGCTCCTTCATGTGAGCCCACCGCCCGTCGTGCTCTGCGGTCCGGCTTCGAGCCGCACTGCGCCCTGCGCCATGAGACCGGCATCCGGGTCGCCCCGCTTGCGCTTCCTCCCCATGCCGCTCGCGTCACGGTCGCGGAGCACGAGCCGCTGGATGAGGGTCATCGCGATGATGATGAGGAAGAGCACGAAGGCGATCGCCGCCGCGATGCCGGGCTCGTTGTTCTCGAACGCCTGGTTGAAGGCGAGGTACGCCGGGCTCGTGAGCGTCGGCGCGGCGGGCGTCCCGCGCGTCAGGTAGACCTGGTCGAACACCTGCCAGGTGCCGATGAGCCCCAGCGTCAGCACGGTGAAGAGCGTCGGCTTGAGCATCGGCAGCGTCACCGAGAAGAACGTGCGGACCGGGCCTGCGCCGTCCATCACGGCGGCCTCGCCGACCTCCGCGCCGATGTTCTGGAGACCGGCCAGGAACAGCAGCATGAACGTGCCCGAGGTCGTGAACACCGCGAGCAGGATCAGCACGCACTGCGCGACGGATGGGCCGGCGATCCAGTCCCAGCCCGAGACCCCGAGGAAGCCGGGTTCCTGCCAGCCGGCGGGAGCACCCGAGACGCCGACGAGCCGGAGCAGGTTGTGGAGGACGCCGCTCGGCTCCGCGAACCAGTTCGGCCCGTTGACGCCGAACCAGCCGATGATGCGGTTGACGACGCCGCTCGACGCGAAGAGGAAGAGGAAGACGCCGGTGATCGCGATCGACGAGGTCACCGACGGGAAGTAGAACGCCGTGCGGAAGAACCCCTTGGCCTTGAGCATGCGGCGGTTGACCTGCACCGCGAGGAACATCGCGAGCGCGGTCTGCAGCGGCACGACGAACAGCACGTAGTAGGCGTTGTTGCGGATCGAGCGACCGAACAGCTCGCGCGTGAGGGAGTCGTCAGTCGTAATCGCCGCGTAGTTCTCGAGCCCCACGACGTCGACGCTGTCGTTGAAGAGCGGCGAGTTGCGGCCGTTCCAGTCGGTGAACGAGACCCACAGCGCGAGCGCGATGGGCGCGACCAGGAAGACGCCGACGATGACGAGCGCCGGCAGCGTGAACAGCCAGCCGGCCGCCGCCTCCCCGCCCCGCGCGCCCCCGCGCCGCTTGCGCGGCGCGGGGGCGGTCGAGACGGCGCTCATCAGCCCTGCGAGCTCTCGTAGGCGCTCTCGAGCTGCGACTGCAGCTGGTCGAGCGCCGCTTGCGCGTCCGCGCCCTGGAGCGTGACGATCGAGTTGTTGAACTCCGTCACGACCTCGGCGGCGCCCGAGAAGTTGATGGGGCTGACCGCATAGTCGGCGCCCGCGACGAAGGCCGCGTTCTCGGGATAGGTCTCGGCGTAGGTGGCGGCGGCCGCCTGCGTCGACGGGATGACGCCGAAGGCATCGGCGAACTCGAGCTGCTGCTCGTCGCTCGTGAGGAACGCGACGAGCTCCTGCGCGGTCGCGGCCGAGTCCTGGCCCTCTGGGATGCCCCAGCAGTTCGAGAACGTGAACGTGCCCGGTCCGGCGGGGCCCTCGGGCAGCTCGGTGACGAGGAACTCGACGTCGGGGTAGTCGGCCTCGAGCGCACCGCGGATCCACGGCCCCTCGATCACCATCGCCGCGGAGCCGGTGCCGAACGCCTCGCCGCCCCAGCCCGCACCGAGGTCGGCCGGCCACTGGAGCGAGCCCTCCTCGAGCAGGCCCTGCACGTACTCGAGCGCCTCGACGTTCTCGGGCGAGTTGGCGGTGATCGTCTCGCCGTCCATTAGCCCGCCGCCCGCCTGCGCCATGAAGACGCCGACGCGCGCGTACTCCGCGCCCATCGAGAGGCCCACGACGTCGCCGGTCGTCAGCGTCTGCGCGACGGTCTGCAGCTGCTCCCAGTCGGTCGGGATGTCGGCGTCGGTGAGCCCCGCCGCCTCCCACAGCTGCGTGTTGATGACGAGGCCCAGGGTCGAGAAGTCCTTCGGCGCGCAGGCGAACTCCCCGTCGAAGGAGAACGTGTCGACGAGCGCGGGATAGAAGTCGCCCGCGTTCTCGAGGCTGCCCGCGTACGGCTCGAGGTAGTCGTCGCTCGCATACGTCTGGAACTGGTCCCAGCCCATGTAGAAGACGTCGGGGGCCGAGTCGCCGGCGAAGCCCTGCGCGAGCTCCTGGTTGAGGTTCGACGCGGCGATGACCTCGACGGTCGTGCCGGATTCGGCGCTCCAGGCGTCGGCCGCGGCCTGCACCGCGGCGGTCTCGGCGTCGCCCGACGAGCCGATGAGCATGGTGAGGGTCTCGGCGGGAGCCTCGGGGTCGCCGCTCGATCCGGTGCCGCCGCCGCCCGAGCAGGAGGCCAGCGCGAGCGCGGCGATGCCTGCGAGAGCGACGCTGCCCAGCTTGCTGTGTCGCATGGTTGTTCCTTTCAGGATGGGGACGATCCCCGGTCGGCGGCAGGGGTGATCCCCCACCGTGCGTCGTCGCGCCGCACGAGCTGCGGGCGGACGATGGTCGTGACGGCGCCGGGCTCGTCGTCGAGCGCGGCGAGCGCCGCGGCCGCGACGTCGCCCAGGCGCTGGTCGATGCTCGGGAAGCCCAGCCCGGCGGCGAGCGAGGTGTTGTCGAAGCCGATCACGGGCAGCCGCAGGCCGAGCTGGCTCGCGGCGCCGATGCCGCCGGTCGCGAGCGAGTCCGAGGCGCAGACGAGCGCGCTGACGCCGCGCTGCAGCAGCGAGCCCGCCCCGGCGAGCGCGTCGCTCACGGCGTCCTCGCAGCGCACCGTGAGCGCGTCGAGCTCGTGCTCGGCGAGGCCGAGCTGCGCGCCCATCGCCTCGGCCCATCCGCGCCGTCGATCGTCGCCCGAGCCGCTGCCCTCGGGCCAGCCCACGAACCCGATCCTGCGGTGCCCGGCGTCGAGCAGCGCCTCGGTGGCCTGCCGGGTGCCGGCCGCGCCGTCGACGTCGACCCAGCTGTGCTCGGGCGCCGGGCTCCACGGCCGGCCGAACGACACGAAGGCGAGCCCCGCGGCGAGCAGCGCGTCGACGCGCGCGTCGCCGGGGTGCGTCGAGGTGAGGAGGAAGCGATCGGCGACCCGCTGGCCGGCCAGCTCGCGGATCTTGCGCACCTCCTCCTCGTCGTCGGCCGCGGTGAAGAGCAGCACGTGCTTGCCCTGCGCGTCGGCGCGGGCGGTGAGCTCGTGCAGGAAGACGTCGAGCAGCGACGAGGCGATGTTGCCGACGAGCGGCTCGATGCGCAGGCCGATCGTCGCGACCGTGCGCTGGCGGAGCCGACGGGCCTGGAGGTTGGGCGCGTAGCCCAGCTGGTCGACCGCGGCGAGCACCCGGTCGAGCGTCGACCGCTTCAGCAGGTCGGGGTTGTTGAGCGCGTTCGACACGGTCTGCACCGAGACGCCGGCATGGGCGGCGACGTCGGCGAGCGTCGATGCCATCTGCCCTCCTCGGTCTCACAGCGTCGTGATGCCAGCGGATCCGAGCGCGGAAGCCGCTCTTGGATCGTTCCAATCTTGACGGTAGCGTATCGATCGTCTGAAGTGAACCCCGATCGGGAGGCCCAGGATGAGCGGTGCGACGCAGCCCGAGGACCACGGTCGTCAGCCATTGCTGAACGACGCGCTCGTGGTGCTCGAGGCCCCGACGCAAGCGTGGTCGAACGAGGCGGGCGACCTCGGCGGTGCGCCGATCCACGGCGTCTTCCACGGCGACTGGCGCTACATCGCCGGGCTCTCGCTGCGCGTCGCCGGAGAGCCCGTCGAGCCCACCGGCACGGCGCTCACCGCCAGCCGCGCGGTGTTCCACGGGATCGCCCGCGCGATCGACGACGTGACCCCCGATCCCCGCGTGCTCATCGAGCGGGAGCGATCCGTGCGCGCCGGCGCGCTCACCGAGCGCATCCGCATCCGCAACGGCCGTGACGCAGCGATCGTCGCCGAGCTCGAGGTGGTCGTCGAGGCGTCGATCGCGCAGCTCTCGACCGTGAAGGCGGGGCGTCCCGCCCCGGTCGAGATCGGCTGGCGCGCCGACGGCGACGCGCTCGAGGCGAGCGACGGCACCCGATCGCTCGAGATCGCCGCCGACGGTGCGCTGTCGCGCGACGGCGACCGCGTGACGGCACGCTGGCGGCTCGAGGTCGACGCCGGCGCGACGGCGGACGCGGTGCTCTCCCTCGGTCTCGTCGATCCCACCGCGGTCGTCGGCCCCGCGGCCGACCGGCGGATCGGCATGCTGCCTGCGAGCGGTGATGCGGCGCTCGACCGCTGGTCGCGGCGCGCGACCGAGGACCTGCGCGCGATGCTGCTCGACGCGGGCGCCGGCCCGTTCGCCGCCGCGGGCGCGCCGTGGTTCATGACGCTATTCGGGCGCGATTCGCTCATCACCGCCCGGCTGCTGCTGCCGCTCTCGCTCGAGCTCGCCGAGGGGACCCTCCGCACGCTCGCCGCTCGGCAGGGCACCGCCGTCGACCCCGCGACCGCCGAGGAGCCCGGCAAGATCCTGCACGAGCTGCGGCAGTCGACGTTCACGATGCCGGGCGAGGGGATCGAGCTGCCGCCTGTCTACTACGGCACCGTCGACGCGACCCCGCTGTGGATCGTGCTGCTGCACGAGGCGTGGGGAGCGGGGCTGCCGCTCGCCACCGTGCGCGAGCTTCGGCCCGCACTCGAGGCGGCGCTGGGCTGGCTGCGCGACCACGGGAGCCCTGACGGCTCGGGCTTCCTGCGGTACATCGACCGCTCCGGCACGGGCCTCGCGAACCAGGGCTGGAAGGACTCCGGCGACTCGGTGCGCTTCCGCGACGGCCGCATCGCCGAGGGGCCTATCGCCCTCTGCGAGGTGCAGGCCCAGGCGTGCCAGGCGGCGGCGGGCGGCGCCGCGCTGCTCGACGCGCTCGGCGACGCCGAGGGCGCGATCGAGTGGCGCGCATGGGCGGAGCGGATGCGCGAGCGGTTCCGCGCGGCGTTCTGGGTCGACCGCGGCGGGGAGCGATACCCCGCGATCGCGCTCGACGGCGCGGGCGAGCCGGTCGACGCGAAGACGTCGAACATGGGGCAGCTGCTCGGCACGACGCTGCTGACGGAGGAGGAGGAGGCGCAGGTCGCGCGGCTGCTCGTCGTCCCCAGGTTCGCCTCAGGCTGGGGGCTGCGCACGATGGCCTCCGACGAGGGCGGCTACTGGCCGCTGTCGTACCACTGCGGCTCGGTGTGGCCGCACGACACCGGCATCGTGATCGAGGGGATGCTCCGCGCGGGCCTCGGCGCGGAGGCGCGGACGCTCGCGGCGCAGCTGCTCCGCACGGCCGACGCGTTCGGCGGGCGGTTGCCGGAGCTCTTCGCGGGCTTCAGCGCCGAGGAGGCATCGACGCCCGTCGCGTACCCGGCCTCGTGCCGACCGCAGGCGTGGAGCGCGGCGGCGGTCGTGCCGGTGCACCGGGCACTGACGGACTGACGCGGCGCACTGACGGCTGACGCAGCGCACTGACCCCCCGACGCAGCAGGACGGCCCTCCGAGA
>NZ_BAAAKK010000005.1:103583-123557 GCF_039527715.1 Agrococcus citreus | reverse complement strand
GATCTCGGAGGGCCGTCCCGCTGCGTCGTGCGGAGGTCGCGCTAGCCCTTCGCGCTGCCCGCCAGCAGCCCTCTGACGAAGTAGCGCTGCAGGCCGAAGAACACGATGAGCGGCACGATGAGCGACACGAACGCGCCGGCCGTCAGCCGCTCCCAGTTCTCGCCGCGGGAGCCCGAGAGCTCCGCCAGTCGTTGCATGAGTGGCGCGGTGTCTGGAGTGCCGGAGGAGAATACGAGCGCCACGAGCAGGTCGTTCCAGACCCAGAGGAACTGGAAGATCGCGAACGACGCGATCGCCGGCATCGCGAGCGGCAGGATGATGCGGAAGAAGATCTGCCCGTGCCCGGCGCCGTCGACGCGAGCCGCCTCCACGATCTCGCCGGGGATCGCCGAGATGAAGTTGTGCAGCAGGAAGATCGCGAGCGGCAGGGCGAAGATCGTGTGGGCGATCCACACCGGCAGGAACTGCCGCTCGCTGATGAACGGGATCGTGTCGTGCAGCGCGTTCTGGAACGGCTGCAGGAACGTCACGAACAGCTGGAGCAGCGGGATGAGCGCCATCTGCAGCGGCACGATCTGCAGCGCGAACACCACGACGAACAGGGTGCCGGAGCCGCGGAACTTGACCCAGGCGAACGCGTAGGCGGCGAGCGACGCGAGCACGAGCGGGAAGATCGTGCCCGGGATCGCGATCATGAGCGAGTTGACGAAGTACTCGCCCAGCTGCGGCGACGTGTCGGAGCCCGAGAACAGCACGTCGCGGTAGTTCGCGAGCGTGAGCTGCGGGTCGGAGAAGAACGTCCACCAGCCGCTGCTCGAGATCTGGTCGGCCGGGCGGAAGGACGACAGGAGGAGGCCGAAGGTCGGGATCGTCCAGACCACGGCGATCACGATCGCGGCGATGGTCGCCCAAGGGCTCGTGAGCCGGCGCTTCACCCGGTCAGCGCGTGTCTCGACCGCCGGGGCGACCTCGTCCGGGTTGACCTCGGGGTCCGGAGTGACGGCAACGTGAGTCATCGGATCGCCTTCTGCTGGTTCAGGACGCGGACGTTGTAGATGACGATCGGCAGCACCATGATGAACAGGATGAGCGCGAGCGCCGCGCCCCTGCCGGGCTCACCTGCGCGGAACGCCTGCGTGTACATCTCGTTCGCGACGACGGAGGTCTCGAAGTTGCCCGCCGTCATGGTGCGGACGATGTCGAAGACCTTGAGCGTCGCGATCGAGATGGTCGTGACCACCACGACGAGCGCCGGGCGGATGCTCGGCACGGTCACGTTCGTGAAGCGCTGCCACGGGTTGGCGCCGTCGATCTGCGCCGCCTCGAGCTGCTCGGTCGGCACGCCCTTGATCGATGCGGAGAGCACGACCATCGCGAAGCCCGTCTGGATCCAGATCATCACGAGGATGAGCGCGAGCGTGTTCCACGGGCTGTTCTGCAGGATCTGCTGCGGCTCGCCGCCGAACCAGACGATCACCTGGTTGACGAAGCCGATCTGATCCTGCTGCGGACCGCGGTACGCGTACATGAACTTCCAGATGATGCTCGCGCCGACCATCGAGAGGGCGAACGGCATGAACAGCAGCGACTTGAAGAAGCGCTCGCCACGGCTCTTGTCGATGAACACCGCGTAGGCGAGGCCGATCGCGGTCGAGAGGGTCGGCACCACGATGACCCACACGATCGTGTTCCCGAGCGTGACGAGCGCCTCGGGCTGCGTGAACATCCAGACGAAGTTGTCGACGCCGTTGAACGTGCCCGTCTTGTCGGTGAACGCGAGGATCGCCGTCCGGACCGCGGGATACACGAGGCCGACGGTGAGCAGCAGCGCAGCAGGCATGAGGAACACGAGCATCGGCTTCGAGTCGTCATCCCGGTCGGCCGCGTAGCCGAGCAGGCCGGCCACGCTGAGGCCAGCCGCAGCTGCCCACGGCCAGACGCCGATCGGCTGCTCCTGCCCCTGCTCGAGGACGAGCCCGACGACGACGATCGAGACGGCGGCGAGCAGCCACGCGATGAGCCTCGCGCTGCGGCGGATGCGCACGGGCGCGAACGCGATCGCCGCGGTCGCGAGCAGCACGGCCACGAGCGGCCAGCCGACGATGACGGCGGCCTGCATGAGCGCCGGCGTGACCCAGTCGAGCGCGGCGATGCTCTCGGCCATCTGCGCGACGAGCACGACGGCGGTGACGAGCACGGCACCGAGCACACGCATCGCGGCGCTGCGGACCGATTCGGATGCCCGCTGCAGCAGCCGATCGAGCAGCCACTGGAGCAGCACCACGACGATCCCAGCGACCGCGAGGATGATCGCGGCGTTCGTGAGCCCCTGCGTCATCCACGACACGGCGCCGTAGAGCACTCGGGCGAGCACCGCGAGCAGCACGAGCGCCGCGATGATGATGAGCCGGGGGCGGAGCCCCTGGCGGATGGCAGCCCGCCAGCTGGCGAAGCGCGGCTTGTCCTCAGGACGGTCGAGGAATGTCAGCAGCAGCGCCATCACGACGCCGAAGGCCGCGAGGCCGACGACGGCCTGCAGCACCTTGCCGATGAGATCGAGCGTGGTCATGCGTCACCTCCGGGGTGCCATGGGATGAGCGGTGTGGGGGCCGCCGCAGCGACCCCCACACCGTCGTCCATCGGACTACTGCGGCCAGCTCGACTCGACCTGGTCGAGCACGGTCTCGGTGTCAGCACCGGAGACCCAGTCGACCATCGCCTTCCAGAACGTGCCGGTGCCCACGGCACCCGGCATCGCGTCGGAGCCGTCGAACCGGAACGTCGTGTCCGGGTCCTGCAGGGTCGCGGCCGCGGAGGCGAGCAGCGGGCTCGACGCGTTCTCGGGGTCGAGACCCGAGTTGGCCGAGAGCGTGCCGCCGATGGAGACGCGGATGTTGGCCCACTCGGCGCTCGAGAGGAACGTCTGCACCGCAGCGACCTCCTCGGCGTCGCTGAAGGCGCCGACGAACTCGCCGCCGCCGGTCACGGCAGCAGCGTCAGCCTCGGTGCCCGGGAGGATGAAGCCCCAGATGTCGCCGTCCTCGGCGACCTCGGTGCCCTCCGGGAAGAGGCCCTCGTAGAAGGTGGCCTGGTGGTGCATCGCGCACTCGTTCTCGGTGACCGGCCAGCCGGCCTCGCCGAAGTCCTGCGTCGCGATCGTCGAGACGTCGCCGAAGCCGCCGTTGACGTACTCCGGGTTCTTGATGATGTCACCGACGCGGTTCATGGCGGCGACGATCTGCGGGTCGTTGAACGGGATCTCGTGCGCGACCCACTGGTCGTAGACGTCCGGGCCCGCGGTGCGGAGCACGTAGTCCTCGACCCAGTCGGTGCCCGGCCAGCCGGTGGCCTCGGCCGAGCCGAACCCGACGCACCAGGGCTTCATGACACCGGACTCCGCGATCGCCGCGGTGACCTCGTCGAGCTCGTCGAGCGTCGTCGGGATCTCCCAGCCGTTCTCGGCCCAGACCGACGGCGAGTACCAGACGAAGCCCTTGACGCTCGCCATCAGGGGCGCTGCGTAGAAGGTGCCGTCGACGGTGCCGTAGTCCTGCCAGTCCTGCGTCCAGTACTCCTGCGCATTGGCGACGACCCCCTCCGGGGCGGGCACCATGCTGCCGGTCCCTGCGAGCGAGGCGAGCAGGCCCGGCTGCGGGATGATCGCGAGGTCGGGCGGGTTGCCGCCCTGCACGCGCACGTTGATCTGCGCCTCGAACTCACCGGAGCCCTCGTAGACGACGTCGATGCCCGTGCACTCCTCGAACTCGGCCCACGACTCGTTGAGGCGCTCGGCCTCGACGTCGAGGATCGTGCCGTACAGGTTGACCTCGGCGCCCTCGAAGGTGCCGTAGTCGGTGTATGCCTCGCAGCCGGCCGCGGCGGGGGCGTCGGAACCGCCTGGGGCCGCCGAGGGGTCGGCCGGTGCATCGCCGACACAGCCCGTGAGGGCGAGTGCGGCGACGCCGGCGATGCCGAGCGGCACCGCGATCCTGCGTGCGTGCTTCACGTGAACTCCTTCGTTCGCTCAGTGCCTGAGGCACGATCCGTGCAGCGCACGGCCTCGTGCAGGAACCGGAACCGGTTCCACTCCCAGTGACGCTAGCGCACCGCCGGTCGATCCGCCCTCCATGACAAGGTTTCGATTCGGTCACGATCGGCACAGGAGCCGGTGAGCGGCGACGCGAGGGTGGCGTAGTGTCGGAACCGGTTCCAACGGACGCCGGCAGCGACGCCGGCCCGGAGCAAGGAGGCGCGATGCCCAAGCTCGACGACGTCGCCCGCGCCGCCGGCGTCTCGAAGGCGACCGCATCGCGCGCGCTCTCCGGCGCGGCCGGCGTCTCCCCCGCCACGCGGGCGAAGGTCCAGCACGCGGCGGACGACCTCGGCTTCCGCGCCTCGGGAGCCGCGCGCCGCCTCGCGACCGGCCTGACCCGCACGATCGGCGTGCTCACCCCATCCGTCGACCGCTGGTACTTCGGCTCGGTGCTGCATGGCATCGCCCACGCCGCCGACGCGCACGAGCACGACGTGCTGCTCTACGACCTCGGCGCCTTCGGCCGCGGCGGCCACGAGAAGTTCGAGCGCTTCATGCGCCGCGGCGAGGTCGACGGGCTCGTCACGATCACCTGGAGCCTCGTGGGCGGCGACCTCTCGAGGCTCGCCGAGCTGGGGATCCCGGTCGCGACCGTGGGCGAGCCCACCCCGCACTCGCGCTCGTTCTGCCTCGACGACAGCGCGGCGGGCGAGCAGGCCGCCGAGCACCTCGTGCGCCTCGGCCACCGCGACCTGCTGCACCTCTCGAGCGAGACCGAGGTCCAGCCGATCGACGCCTCCTCGTCCGATCGCCGCAAGCGCGCCTTCGAGCGCGTCTCGGCGCGGCACGGGCTGCGGTTGCGACCGGTCATCGTGACGCCGACGTCGCTCGAGGGCTCGCACCTCGCGGCGCGCGAGATCCTCGCTCGCCGCGACCGGCCGACGGGCATCGTCGCGAGCACCGACGAGGTCGCGCTCGGCGTGTTGCTCGCCGCGCACCACCTGGGCATCCGCGTGCCCGAGGAGCTCAGCGTCATCGGCGTCGACGACGTGCCGACCGCCGCCGCGTTCGGCCTCACGACCATCCGGCAGGACCCGGCGCAGCACGGGGAGGACGTCGTCGCATGGATCATGTCGGCGCTCGCGCAGCACCCCCACGGGCAGCCCGACACCGAGCCCGACCGGAGCCACACGAGCTATGCACCGGTGCTCGTGATCCGCTCCTCCACCGCGCCGCCGCGCGAGCCGCGCGGCTGATCGTCAGGCGCTAGCGTTGGCGCACCCCGGCCCGGCCGACCGCACCCGCCCCCGCAAGGAGCGCACGTGAGCTTCACCTCCAGTTTCACCTCGCCCATCCCCATCATCGGCGGCCACGCCCCGGGTCTCGCGCTCGACCGCGACTGGCACCGCAAGAGCGTCTTCTACGAGGTGATGGTGCGCTCGTTCGTCGACTCGAACGGCGACGGGTTCGGCGACTTCCAGGGGCTCACGTCGAAGCTCGACTACCTGCAGTGGCTCGGCATCGACGCCATCTGGGTGCCGCCGTTCTACCAGTCGCCGCTGCGCGACGGCGGCTACGACGTCTCCGACTTCACGGCGGTGCTCGCCGAGCACGGCACGATCGACGACTTCAGCCACTTCGTCGCCGAGGCGCACGCGCGCAACATGCGCGTGATGATCGACCTGCCGATCAACCACACCTCCGACCAGCACCCGTGGTTCCTCGCCTCGCGCGAGGACCCCGACGGGCCGTACGGCGACTTCTACGTGTGGCGCGACACCGACGCCGGCTACCCGAACGTGCGCGTCATCTTCGTCGACACGGAGGAGTCGAACTGGGCGTTCGACTCGGTGCGGCGGCAGTTCTACTGGCACCGGTTCTTCTCGCACCAGCCCGACCTCAACTTCGAGAACCCCGCCGTCCACGCCGCGATCGAGCGCGTGCTGCGCTTCTGGCTCGACCTCGGGGTCGACGCCGTGCGCCTCGACGCGATCCCCTACCTCTACGAGTCCGAGGGCGGCAACGGCGAGTCGGAGCCCGCGACGCACGAGTACGTCAAGCAGCTGCGGCGCCTCGTCGACGACGAGTACCCCGGCCGCGTGCTCATCGCCGAGGCCAACCAGTGGCCCGCCGAGACGGCGGCCTACTTCGGCACCGCCGACGAGCCCGAGTGCCACATGGCGTTCGACTTCCCCACGATGCCGCGCATCTTCTACTCGCTGCGCGCGCAGAGCGCCGTCGAGCTCAAGCGCATCCTCGCCGAGCAGGTCGACATCCCGCCCGGCGCGACGTGGGGGGTCTTCCTGCGCAACCACGACGAGCTCACGCTCGAGATGGTGAGCGAGGAGTACCGGCAGGCGATGTACGGCTGGTACGCCTACGACCCGCGGATGCGCTCGAACGTGGGCGTGCGCCGCAGGCTCGCGTCGCTGCTCGACAACTCGCGAGCCGAGCTCGAGCTCGCGAACGCGCTGCTCCTCTCGCTGCCCGGGTCGCCGTTCCTCTACTACGGCGACGAGATCGGCATGGGCGACAACATCTGGCTCGACGACCGCGACGCATCCCGCACGCCGATGCAGTGGACACCCGACCGCAACGCGGGCTTCTCGAACGCCGATCCCGGGAAGCTCTTCCTGCCGGTCGTGCAGTCGCTCGTCTACCACTTCGCCGCCGTCAACGTGGAGGCGCAGCTCGCCCAGGCCTCGAGCCTGCTGCACTGGATGCGCTCGGTGCTGCACGTGCGCCGCGCCCACCCCGTCTTCGGCCTCGGTGACATCACGGTGCTCGACACCGACAACGACGCGGTGCTCGCCTTCGTGCGCGACTTCGAGGGCGACGGCAGCTACGCGGGACCGCGCGCGGAGCGGGTGCTGTGCGCCTTCTCGTTCAGCCACAACCCCGTGCACGTCACGATCGACGCGCCCGCGCTCGCGGGCTCGCGCCTCAACGACCTCTTCGGCGGCGGCGGGTTCCCGACCGTCGCGCAGGACGGCCGCTTCTCGCTCACCTTCGGCACGCAGTCGTTCTACTGGCTCGGCATCAGCTGACGCGCTGGCCGCGCGGGGCGCGGACGACGATCGTGCGCGCGACCTTGTCGTGCAGCGACTGGCGGCGGGGATCCCAGAGCGGCCACACGTGGTCGACGATGCTGAAGACCCCGGCGAAGAAGCCGACACCGGCGATGGTGCTCAGCAGCTGCGGGCCGCCCTGCTGCACCGCCCACCGGAGCACGGCGGCGCGCAGGTCGGGGTGCCTGTCCTCCTCGAGCATCCGCACCCGGATGCCGACGAGCATCTTCCCGGGCGTCGCGCCCTTCCGCACGTGGAAGCCGACGCTGTAGGCGAAGTAGGCGATCGCGCCGATGAGCACGCTCGCGACCGATCCGGGGCTGCCCGGGGCGCTCATGGCCTCGAGCTCGGCGAAGGCCGCCTCGTCTCCCTCCGACGCGCGACCGACGAGGTCGAACCACCCGTACGAGCCGAGCACGAGTATGACGAGCACGACGAACGGGACGAGGTCGAGCAGGTAGGCGGCGACGCGGGCGCCCCAGCTCGCGAGCTCCGGCTCGGTCGAGGCCCTCGACGGCGCGGGCTGCGCGGGCGCCCAGACCGGTGCGGCGGGCGCCTCGGCGAGGGCCGCAGCGGGGTCGCGCGTCTCTGCGAGCCACTGGATGCCGTTCCACCAGCGCTCCACGCCGTCGGTCGCGGCGTAGGGATCGGGGTACCAACCCGGTGACTGCGAGGACGGCGGCTGCGGGGTCGTCATGCCTCGATCGTAGAGCGCCGTTTGGAGCGGGCCGGGTCGGTAGTGGAGACTGGCGCGATGCAGGAGACCGCCATCCTCGCGATCGTCGTGGTCGTGGCCCTCGCCTTCGACTTCACGAACGGCTTCCACGACACCGCGAACGCGATGGCCCCGTCGGTCGCGACGGGAGCGCTGAAGCCGAAGCCCGCGGTCGCGCTCTCCGCGACCCTCAACCTCGTCGGCGCGTTCCTCTCGATCGAGGTCGCGCGCACGGTCGGATCGGGGATCGTCGACCTCACCGGGGTCGACGGCGAGAGCCTCATGCTCATCGTGCTCTGCGGGCTCACTGGAGCGATCGTGTGGAACGTGCTGACATGGCTCTTCGGGCTGCCGTCGTCGTCGAGCCATGCGCTCTTCGGCGGCCTCATCGGCGCCACGATCGCCGCGCTCGGCCTCACGGGCGTGCTGTGGGGCGGTGTGGCGCAGAAGATCCTCATCCCCGCGCTGCTCGCACCGGTCATCGCGGGCCTCGTCGCCTTCACGGGCACGTGGCTCGTCCAGCGCGTCACCGCGGGCCTCTCCGCGAAGCGCGAGCGCAGCGACTTCCGCTGGGGTCAGATCGGCGCGGCGTCGCTCATGTCGCTCGCGCACGGCACGAACGACGCCCAGAAGACGATGGGCGTCATCTTCCTCGCGCTCGTCGCGCACGGCACCCTCGATCCGGATGCCGACATGCCGCTCTGGGTGCGCGTCGTCTGCGCCGTCGCGATCGCGGCGGGCACCTACATGGGCGGCTGGCGCGTCATCCGCACCCTCGGCAAGGGCATCGTCGACATCTCGCCCCGGCAGGGCATGTCGGCCGACTTCTCGAGCGCCTCGATCATCCTGACCTCGAGCCACCTCGGCCTGCCGCTGTCGACGACGCACGTCGCCTCCGGCTCGGTGATCGGCTCCGGGATGGCGCGCACCGACGCGAAGGTCCGCTGGTCGGTCGCTCGCCGCATGCTCATCGCCTGGCTCATCACGCTGCCGGCCGCGGGAGCCGTCGGCGCCGCGTGCTTCGGCATCGCGAACCTCTTCGGCCACCTGGGCGGCTCGATCGTCGTCACGGCGCTGCTCGTCGCCGCGTGCGGCCTCATGTGGCTGCGGTCGCGGGCGAGCCACGTCGGCAGCCACAACGTCGGCGACGAGTGGGAGCAACCGAAGGCCGAGCGCAAGCGCGAGATCGACCGCGAGCTCAGCGCCGTCGCATCCGGCATCGCGTCGGTCGCGAAGCCCCGCAAGCGCAAGAAGCGACCGAAGCAGCATCGACCGAACCAGGACGGAGGCGCGTCCTGATGGGCTTCGACCTCGGCGCGCTCGGCGTCGCCATCGCCTCGGTGCTCGTCGTCGGGCTGCTGCTCGGCGCGGGCATCCCGCTCGTCTACGCGCTCGCGATCCGCTCGATCGAGAGCCAGCGGGCGGGCTCGAACGTCATCGCCGGGCTGCTGCTGTCGCTGTGCGCGCTGCTCGCGATCGCCGGCATCGTCGTGATCGTCTTCGGCAAGCAGCTCTTCGGCATCTGAGCCTCGACTACGAGCGCTGCACGATGTCGTACGACGGCTGACGCAAGCGCCGCACCCACGCGTACTGCCGCGTGCCGGGCAGCGGGTGGCGCCCCGCGTCGAACCGCAGCAGCGGATCGATCGGCCCCGGCTTGCGGGTGAGCTCGAGGTCGGCGAACGGATGCCACGGGCCGCGCGGCCGTGCGACGAGCAGCCGCAGTCGCCACGGCTCGGCCTCGAGCCGCTCGGCGAGCTCGGTGGCCGACACCGGCAGGTCGTCCGGCGAGCGCGTGATGGCGGCGATGAGCACGGGCCCGCTCGGCGAGCGGTACGGGAGGAGCGAGCTCACGTGCGCGCGGGACGGCGAGCGGTGGACGAGCAGCCAGAACCGCGACGGCCAGCCGGCGCCGGTCGACGCGAGCTCGATGTCGGCGGGCCCGTCGTCGCCCTCGAAGCGGATCGCGAGCCCGATCACGTCGGGCAGGGGCGGCGGCACCCCGGCCGAGCGCGAGGCGCGCGCGAGCACCCGCACGGGCTGCGGGTCGGCGTCGTCGATCCACGGCACCCCGGTGCGCAGCGCGCTGCCGGTGCGCTGCAGCGAGCCGTGGAGGAGCACGCCGTGCGGATGGATCGGATGCGGTCGCCGGACCGCGACGAGCGCCGCGAACGCCGCGCCGAGCGCGCGCCCGACGGCGGTCGTGAGGCGCGGCATCCCGCGGCCATCGCCGTCGCCCGCGTCGTCGCCCGGCGCCTCGACGGGACCCCTCCGCGTGTCCATCGCGCCCCCTCGGTCGATCGGTGGCCCCATCCTGGCACCGCGACCGTCCCGCTCGGCTGCGCGTCGGCGGTCAGCTGGTGATGACGGGCACGATGGTCGTCGCGACCAGGACCGCCACCATGGCGCCCTCGACCGCCTCGATCGCCGATCGCACCGAGGCGCTCGCCCAGGTCCCCGCGGCGAGCTCGTCGCCTCGTCGCCGCAGCAGCTCGGCCGGCAGGTCGGGGAACACCTTCGGCAGCGCCTTCGCGCCGTGCAGGATCGCGAGCGCCGTGGCGACCTCGCGCTCGTCAGCGCGGTCGCCGGCCTCGGCGGCCTCGAGCACGTCGCGAGCCCGCGCCTGCAGGGCGTCCTCCACCTGGCGCCGCTCGCCGCGCTCCCAGCGCTCGCGCCACGTCATGCCGAGGAACCGGTCCTGCTCGCGCGCGAGCACCCCCGCCGCCGCGAAGTCGTCGAGCAGCCGGCCCCGCAAGCGGCCGCCCGGCGCGCGCGCCCCCGACCAGCCGACGATCCGCGTGATCGCATCCTTCGTCGAGCGGCCCTGCACCTCGGCGACGAGCGGCTCGAGCCGCGCGTCGGTGCCGCCCGCCGCCGCGACGAGGGTGCCCGGCTTCGCGCCCGGCTCACCCTCCCCCGCGACGCGAACGCGCCCGTCGAGCAGCAGCTGGGCGATCGCCGCCGCCGCGACGGCGATGCCGAGCGACGAGTCGTCGACGAGCGGCGAGCCCGCCTCGTCGTCGATGGCGAGCAGGAGCACGGCTTCCGGGATCGTGAGGTCCATGCCGTCGACGCTAGAGCGGCACGGCGCAGCGCGCCTCCGCCGCCGGAGGGAGCCCGACCGGGGGAGGTCGGCCGGGGCAGGTCGGCCGGGGAGATGCGCCGGGGGGTCGACCGGGGCGGGGGCTAGCGTTGGGGCATGAGCAACGACGAGGCGCTGCTCGTGCAGGGCGCGGAGCGCGACTGCATCGCCGAGGCGCACGCGGCCGGCATCGAGCTGCTGCTGCCTCGCGAGGTGCCGCTCGGCGGGCCGCGAGCCATGCCGGTGCTGCGCAGCCTGCCCAACAAGCACCGCCACATGATCGGCGCGTGGTGCTTCGCCGACTCGTTCGGGCCGACCGAGATCGGCGACGGACCGGGGATGGATGTGCCGCCGCACCCGCACACGGGGCTGCAGACGGTCTCGTGGCTCGTCGAGGGCGCCATCGCGCACACCGACTCGACCGGAGCGCGCCACACCGTGCGGCCCGGCGGCGTCAACGTCATGACGGCGGGCCGCGGCATCTCGCACAGCGAGTACTCGACGCCCGACACGACCGTGCTGCACGGCGTGCAGCTGTGGACGGCCCTCCCCCTCGACCAGCACGACATCCCGCCGTCGTTCGCGGGGCTCGACGCCGTGCCGTCGACCTCGTTCCCCGGGGGCGCGGTCCTGCGCGTCTTCGTCGGCTCGTCCGCGGGCGCGACGAGCGCTGCACCGGCGTTCTCGCCGCTGCTGGGCGCCGAGCTGCGGATCCCGGGCGGCTCCGAGGCGGCGCTCGACCTCGAGCCGGCGTTCGAGCACGGCGTGCTCGCGCTCACGCCCGGCATCGCGCTCGACGACGTGCCCATCGGCGTGGGCGAGATCGGCGTGCTCGAACCGGGCCGCGCATCCGCCATCGTGTCGGCCGAGCGGGGCGACGGCATCGCGATCCTGCTCGGCGGCGTGCCGCACCCGGAGGAGTTCGTGATGTTCTGGAACTTCGTCGGGCGCGACCACGCCGCGGTCGAGCGCGCTCGCGCCGCGTGGATGGCCGAGCGCGACGCAGCAGCGGAGGCGCGCCCGCGGTTCGGCGTCGTCGACGACGGCTCCGGCACGACGCTGCCGAGCCCGCGCATCCCGACCGTCGAGCTGCTGCCGCGCGGGCGCGCGAAGCGGCGCTAGCCCTTCGCCGCGAGCTCGGCGAGCGCGAGCGCCATCGGTGCCGGCTCCCAGTCGTGCCACGCGCCCGGCATGACCCGGAACAGCGCGCTCGGGATCGCGGCGGCGAGCATCTCGGCCGTCTCGGTCATGCCGGGGAACGTCTGCGCGCCGACCATCGTGAGCACCGGCACGGTGATGCGGGCGAACCGCTCGGCGGGCCCGAGCTCCTCCGCCCACGCGAGCGACCGGGCGTCGGCGCGGTAGGTGCGGCTGCCGGCCGCGATCTGCGGCCACTCCGGCATCGCGCGCGCCTGCTCGAGGAACTCGCGCGGCATGTCGCGCATGTACTCGACCTGCGCCGCCTCGAGGTCGCCGGCGTCGAGGTGGCGCAGGATGTCGCGCTCGAACGCCGCGGCGCCGCCGGTAAACTGCCCGATGGGCGCCTCCCAGAGCGCGAGCGCCGTGACCGGGAGCCCCGCGTCGGCCGCCGCGAGCGCGATCGAGCAGCCGGAGGAGTGCCCGACGAGCACGGCGCTGCCACCCACCTCGTCGATCGCCGCGGCGATCGCGGCGATCTCGCGCTCGAGCGTCAGATCGCCCTGCGCCTCGCTGTCGCCCCGCCCGAGCCGGTCGTAGACGAGCGTCTGCACGCCGTGCTCGGCAGCGAGGCGCGCCGTCTCGGTCGTGGTCGCATCCGTCGCCCGGAACGGCCCGGCACCGGCGACGAAGACGACGCCCGGTCCCTCCCCGTAGCGGTCGAACCCGATGCGGTCGCCCGCGCTGGTGTCGGCGAATTCGGTCATCGCTGCCTCATCTCGGTGTCGACGTCATCCTGGTCGTCGCGCGCCTTGGCCCGCAAGACGTCGGGGCTCTGCACCGCGACAGCACTGCAGCGCCCCCGTCACCTCACACTGACCCGGTATGAGTTCTCCACAGGATGCCGAAAATTCGAACTGGTCTTCGACTGCTTGGTAGAATGGAACGCATCGAAGGCCACCGCTGACGGTGGCCACAGCAGGTGTCCGATGGGGGGCCGACGATGGTGCAGCAGTCGCGGGGCAGGTCGCCGGAGGCGGCCGCTGTGCGCGGTGCGATCGACGTGCTGCGCTCTGCCGCCGATGCGCTGCTGAGGTCGTTCGAGGCGCTCGGCGATGCGCAGCGCTGGGACGCGCTCGCCGCGGTCGGTGAGCTCGCGAAGCACGCGGACGGGCTGGTGGTGCGGATGGCGGGCCTGGTGGAGCAGGCGCCGCCGGCGTTCGATGCGCCGTCGTCGACGCGCGCGTTCGGGTACCGCGACGCGGCCGACGCGCTGCGGCACGAGCTGGGCGTGACGTCCAGCCGGGCGAAGGCGATCATCCGGGTCGCGGTCGCAGCGACTCCGCGGCCGACCGCGGGCGGGGCGCCCTTCGAGCCGCGCTTCCCGCACGTCGCCGACGCGCTCGCCGACGGGTCGATCGGCATCGACCAGGCGCGCGTGATCGTCGAGCAGCTCGGCGAGGGCCGCGGGCGCATCGACGACGACGACCGGCGGTTCGCCGAAGCCTCCCTCGTCGGCGACGCGACCGGCCAGCCGGCAGGCGAGGTGGCTGGCGAGCGCGGCTATGACGACACGGCCCCGACGCCGCCGGAGGAGCTCGCCGCGACCGCGCGGCAGTGGCTGCTCGCGCTCGATCCAGACGGCGCAGAGCCGCGCGAGGAGCAGCAGATCGCGCAGCGCTCGTTCACGATCTCCCGCTGCACCGACGGCATGTTCCGCGGCCGGATCGTGCTCCCACCGGCCGAGGGCGCGCAGGTGCAGGCGGTGGTGCAGGCCTACAACTCGCCGCGCACCAGCAAGGACCCGACGGCGCCGGTCAACGACGACGGCCGCTCGCCCGAGCAGCGCTCCGCCGACGTGCTCGCCGGCCTGTTCGCCGCCCACGCCCGCTCCGGCGAGACGCCCCGACCCGGCGGCCGCCCGCCCACGCTGCTCGTCGCCGTCACGCAGGCCGATCTCGACGCGCACGCCGAGGGCCGACCTGGCGTGTGCGAGATCGTCGAGACCGGCGAGATCGTCCCCGTCCAGCTCGCCGCCCGCATGACGTGCGACGCAATCATCCAGACGGCGCTCGTCGACGACGACGGCCACGTCCTGAAGATGGGACGCCGCAAGCGCCTCTTCACCGCCATCCAGCGACTCGCGATCATCCTCCGCGACAAGCTCTGCCAGGGCGAGGGCTGCGGCGCGCCCGCTTCCTGGAACGACGTCCACCACGTCCGCACCTGGGCCGACGGCGGCCCCACCGACATCGACAACGGCATCCTGCTCTGCACACGCTGTCACCAGGACGTCCACGCCGGCCGCCAGCAGATCGAACGATCCGGCACCCGCTGGAAGGTCCGACGCACCCTGCTCCCACCCATCCGCAGACCACGCGGCACGCGACGACGCGCACCCGACGTGCACCCCACGGCGCCGTTCCCGGTCTCGACCGGGTAGCGGACGCGCGACCGCAACGGATCCGCTACGACTGCTTGGCGGCCGCCTTCGCTGCCTGCTTGGCCTTCCGCACCTCGGCGAGCGACTCCTGGTCGACGATGTCGGCCACCGAGCGCTTCGAGCCCTCCTCGCCGTACGGCGCCGAGGCATCCCGCCAGCCGGCGCCGTCGAAGCCCGCCCGCTTGCCGAGCAGCGCGAGGAAGATGCGCGCCTTCTGCTCGCCGAACCCGGGCAGCGCCTGCAGCCGGCGCAGCACCTCGGCACCATCGGGATCGCCGTCGCGCCAGATCGCCCCGGCATCGCCGCCCCACTCCTCTACGACCACGGCGGCGAGCTGCTGCACGCGCTTCGCCATCGAGCCGGGGAACCGGTGCACGGCGGGCTTCTCCGAGAACGCCGCCTGGAACACCTCCGGATCCATCTGCGCGATGTCGGATGCGTCGAGCCGGCCGAGCCGGTCGCGCAGCTTGGCGGGCCCCGCGAACGCCGTCTCCATCGGCACCTGCTGGTCGAGCAGCATGCCCGACAGCAGCGCGAAGTCGTCCTCGGAGAGTAGGCGGTCGGCGTCGTCGTCGCCGGTGATGTGGAGCTCGCGGGTCATGTGACCACCCTGGCATGGCCCGCGCGCGCCGGACAGGGCCGAGCCCCCGCCTGGTCACGACAGACGGGGGCTCGGGGTCTAAGGGTCAGCGAGCGGCGAGCTCTCGCGATCGGACGAGCAGGAGCCCGCCCGCGACGAGCAGCGCGAGCGCCACGCTGATGCCGCCGATCGGGATGGTGCCGCCGCTGCGGCCGCGCTCCGGCAGCGCGTGGCTCGCGCGGACCGTGACGATGTTGGTCGGCGCGCTCTCGACGTTGTCGCTCGACAGCGATGCCTCGGCGTCGAAGGCCACGCGCACGGTGGTGCCCTCGGCCTGGGACGGCACGCCCGGCACCCGCGCGGTGATGGTGACGGTGGCGACCACACCCGGGGCCATCGTGCCGATCACGACGCGCTCGGCGCCGGTCGCGGCATCGAGCTCGACCGTGCACGGCACCGAGCACGTCGCGAGGCCGTCGCGCAGCAGGCCGCTCGGCAGCCGGTCGACGAGGCCGACGCCCGTGCTGGGCGCTTCGCCGGCGGCCCGCACGAGCACGCGGAACTGCACGAGGTCGCCGAACCCGACGAGGCCGTCGGACGACACCCACGCCCCGTTGACCTGCTCCCACGCCGACTTCTCGGCCGACACGGTGCCGGCGACCACCTCGGTGCGCACGCACACCACGTTGTCGGACGGATGCTCGCAACCACCCGGCGATGCGGCGTCGTCGTCGGTCGTGACCATCGCCCGGCTCTCGAGCGTGCCCGCCCGCACGGTCGGCGCGACCGCGATGAGGAGCTCGAGCTCGGTCGAACCGCCTGCCGGCAGCGCCGCGGGATCGATGACGCACGTGATCGTGCCGGCCGCGGCGGAGCATCCCGCGGGACCGTCGAGGTGGGTGAGCCCGGCGGCGAGCGCGAGCGTGGCCGTCACGGCATCGCCGGCATCGACGTCGCGAGCCCCGGCGTTCGTCACGACGAGCGAGAGCCGAGCCTCGCCGCCGGCCGGCGCGGGGCCCGAGCTGCTCGCCGCGAGCTGCAGATCGACCGGATGGTCGTCGTGGGCGATCGTGCAGGTGACGTCGACGACGCCGACGATCGTGACGGCGTCGCCCTCGAGCGTCGCGCCGACGCACGTCCAGCCGCCCGGGGCGTAGCCCGACAGTCCGCTCGCGCCGAGCCGGTACGTCCCGGCCGGCACGGATGCGACGGTGACGGCCGAGGAGCCCGACGCCCCGGTGATCTCCACCGGCCCGCTCGCGGAGAGCGCGAACCGGTCGAGGGTCGCCTCGCCGCCGTCATCCGCCACGATCGACTGCACGAGCGTGATCGTGGGGTACCGGAGCTCGGTGCCCTCGCAGCCCACGCTGTTCGACGCGCTCGGGCAGGCCGGCGCCGCGGGCGCGGGATCGTCGAGGGTGTGGACGAACGCGATCGCGCCGTGCACGCCGGCGCGCGCCGATGGCTCGAATCGCACGGTGAGGGCGAGGTCGATGCCGCGACCGATCGCGAGCGCCGCCGGCTCGATGCCGCAGCGCACGAGGCGGGCCTCTGCGGTGCAGGACGCGGGCGCGGCGACGACCGAGACGGTGCTCGGCAGTCGCACCGTGAGCGAGACCGGCTCGCCGCGATCGACGTCGCGGGCGCCGACGTTCCGCACGGCGGCGGTGAGGGCGAAGGTGTCGCCGTTCGCCGCTCGGGCACCGCCGTCGTCGAGGGTGACGGCGAGATCGACGGGGAGGTCGTCGTGCACGACGACGCACGTGGCGCTGTCGCCTGCCTCGAGCGTCAGCGTCGACCCGACGAGGCCCCCGGCCGAGCAGGACCAGCCGAGCGCGCGGTATCCGGCGGGGCCCGTGGCAGAGAGCGCGTAGGCCCCCGGCTCGACCGCGACATCGACGAGCGACCCCGCGGCACCGGCGAGCTCGATCGGTCCCTGGGCACGCAGCGCCCAGTCGCGCGGCACGGCGTCGCCGCCGTGGTCGTTCACCGCGCGAGCGTCGAGCGTGAGCCGCGCTGGCGCTGGCGCGGGATCGGGCGCGGGGTCCGGTGCGCGCGGCAGGTCGTCGACCGTGACCTCGCACACGGCCGTGCCGCCGTTCGCGAGCACCACCACGTCGCCGTCGACCGGCAGCGGCTGGGCGCGATCCTGATCGCTCCAGCACGCGACGCCCGAGACCGCGTAGCCCTCGATCGGCAGCGCGCCGACGGCGTAGGCGCCCGCGTCGACGGCGACCCCGGTGACCGAGGGCGCGCCCTCCACGCCGCTGAACGCATCCACGGCGCCGGTTGCGGTGAGGGTCACGCCGCCGTCGCCGAGCGTGCCCCCGTCATCGACCACGACGGCGGCGAGCAGCGTCAGCGTGGCCGGGAGGTCGTCGACCACGACCGTGCAGTGCGCGTCGTCGTCATCATCATCGACCGTCACCACGTCGCCGACGAGGTCGGCGTCGTCGCAGCTCCAGGACCCCACGGTGTGGCCGGTCGCCGCCGAGCCCGAGGCGCTGAGCGCGAGCACGTAGTCCCCGGGCTCGACGGACGAGGTGAGCCTGCTCCCGCGACCGAGCTCGGTGTCGCTGCCCACGAGGACCGGCGACCCGTCGAGCGCGCTGGCCGACAGGGTGACGCTGTCGCCGGTCGCGGAGCTCCCGTCGTCGGTCATGAGCACGAGGTCGAGGGTGAGGGATGCCGCCTCGTCCGGATCGTCGTGCGCCCACGCCTCGCCCGCGGGGGCAGCGGCGAGCGCCGAGAGCAGCCCCGTCGTGATGGCGAGCGCGGCGGCGAGCAGGCGCTTGCGCCGCGACGAGGAGCGGGGGGCGGCGTGGCGCGGTCCGCGGGCGCTGGACCTCGAGGATCGGGGCATCGAGGATCCGGCTGCCCTTCCTCGACCCTCTGCTCGCATCGTCCGCTCCCGACTGCGGCGCCGCGGCGCCTGGCGCGCAGTCTGGCCTCCCACGACCGTCGTTGCGGCTGCCTGCCTCCAGCAAAGACCCTCGTCGGAGATGTGCGCAACAGTGTCCGCAAAAGCCTGACCGCATCATCGGACGCCGCTGAGGGAGCCGCTGCGCGACAGGAGGGGATCCGCGGGGAGCCCACCAGCCCAGCGCGCTCCGAGGCGCGACTGGGAGGATGGACGCATGCAGACCAAGCGCTCCAACCCCTGGGCGTGGTGGGCGTTCTGGATCGGCCTCGTCGGCCTCGTCCTCATGCCGATCCCGCTCTTCGTCGGCCTCATCCTGGGCGGCGGCCTCGCCTCGATCGCCGCGATCCTCGCCATCATCGCGCTGTTCAAGTCGCGCCACGCGGGCGGCAGGGGCATCGCGCCCGCCGTGGTCGCCGGCGTCTTCGTGCTGCTGACCTACGGCGGCATCTCCATCGGCGGCGGCACGATCTGGTGACGCTCGCCTGCTGAGCGCGGCGGCGAGCAGACGCCGCTCGGCCGAGGGTGCGAGGATCGGGACATGGCACGGAGCCGCTCGACCACCCTCCTCATCCTCGGCGCATCCGGGGACCTCACGAGTCGCCTGCTGCTGCCGGGCATCGCGACGCTGCTGCGCGAGCAGCCGACGCGTCGCCTGCAGGTGGTGGGCGCCGACCTGCGCGAGCTCGCGGCCGACGACTGGCGCGATCGCGTGCGCACCGCGCTCGGCGTGAGCGGCGCGCAGGGCGCCGCGGCGAAGGCGGTGCTCGCATCGACCCGCTACGTCTCCGCTGACGCGACCGATCCGGAGTCGCTGCGCGCGCTGCTCGACAGCGTGGAGTGCGATCGGCTCGTGATCTACTTCGCGCTCCCGCCGCAGGTCACCGAGCTCGTCTGCCAGACGCTCGAGCGGGTGGGGGTGCCTGACGGCACGATCCTCGCGATCGAGAAGCCCTTCGGCGACAGCCTCGAGTCGGCGAGGCGGCTCAACGCGCTCGTCACGCGCATCGTGCCCGAGGAGCGCATCTTCCGCATCGACCACTTCCTCGGCCTCCACACGGTGCTCAACCTGCTCGGCCTGCGGTTCGCCAACCGGCTGCTCGAGCCGGTCTGGGACCGCGACGGCATCGATCGCGTCGAGATCCTCTACGACGAGACCGTCACGCTCGAGGATCGCGCGGGCTACTACGACCGCAACGGCGCGCTGCGCGACATGATCCAGTCGCACCTGCTGCAGATCATGGCGCTCATCGCGATCGAGCCGATCGCGAGCGTCGGCGAGCGCGACCTGCGCGACGCCATCGGCCAGGTGCTGCGGGCGGCGAGCGTCGTCGACCCCGTGCGCCACTCCCGCCGGGCCCGCTACACCGCAGGCGACATCGAGGGGCGCGAAGTGCCCGACTACGTCGCGGAGGAGGGCGTCGATCCGGCGCTCGGCACCGAGACGCTCGCCGAGGTGCAGATCGAGATCGCCAACGCGCGCTGGGCGGGCGTGCCGTTCATCCTGCGCTCGGGCAAGTCGCTCGCCGGAGTGCGCAAGCGCGCGATCGTGCACTGGAAGCCACCCGCGCACGTGCCGGACGGGTTCTCGGGCCGCGACAGCCCCGACCGCTTCATCATCGACTTCAAGCCCGACGGCTTCGAGCTGCACCTCACTACGAACGGCAAGGGCGACCCGTTCGCGCTCGAGCCGACCGTGCTGCGCGGCGAGCTCGGCGGCGGGCAGTTCCTGCCCTACGGCGAGGTGCTCGCCTCGATCCTCGACAGCGACCCGCGTCTCGCGGTGCGCGGCGACGCGGCCGAGGAGTGCTGGCGGATCGTCGAGCCCGTGCTCGAGGCGTGGCGGGCGGATGCGGTGCCGATGCACGAGTACCGCGCCGGCTCGCGCGGGCCCCGCGGTTGGCGCACGAACTGACCGGGCGCTTCGACGACGACCGCGATCCCACTCGCGAGGAGTCGCTCGCCCGACTGCTCGGCGGCGGCCGCGCGGGCGTCG
>NZ_BAAAKK010000005.1:34345-103548 GCF_039527715.1 Agrococcus citreus | reverse complement strand
GCAGCGTGCCGCCGATCGCGTTCCTCGCCGGCTGGCTCGCGAGCGCGGGCGACCTCTCGGCATCCGTCATCTGGTCGCTCGTCGCGAGCGCCGCCGTGCTCGCGCTCTCGATCGTGCAGCGCCGCAAGCCGCGAGCCGTGCTCATCGGCATGCTCGGGACCGCGCTCGCGGCGATGGTGGCGTACTACACGGGCGAGGCGCGCAACTTCTTCCTCATCCAGCTGCTCTCGAACGCCGCGAGCGCCCTCGCCTGGACCGTCTCGATCGTCATCCGCTGGCCGTTCCTCGGGCTCATCCTCGGTGCCCTCATCGGGACCGGCACGCGCTGGCGCACCGATCCGGTGCTCCTGCGGGCGTACAGCCGCGCCTCGTGGATCTGGGTGCTGCAGTACGTCATCCGCGTCGTCGTCTTCACGGTGCTGTGGTGGATGGACGAGACGACCCTGCTCGCGATCATGCGCGCGGCGCTGACCTATCCCCTCATCATCGCGTGCCTCGCCGTCTCCGGCTGGGTGCTCTTCTCGGCCATCCCGCCATCGCACCCCGGCCTCCGCAAGCCCCACGCACCGCTCCCCGACTGACGCCAGCCCGCCATTGCGGTTCGCCGCGTGCCGGCGTAAGGTCGCCCGCAAGTCAAGCGGTGCGGACCGACCAGGCGCCTTCACCAACACTTGCGATCGAGCAAGCGCCTCTGTGCCAGTCCGCACCGCTTCATCATGCCCGCGCTGCTGCCGATCCCGCGCCGCCCGTCGTCCCGCGCCGCCCCGTCGTCCTGTGCCACTGGGCCATGCTCGCCTTGCGCCACGTCGCCGTCATCGGCTTGCGCCGCATCCGTCGATGCCATACTGTGTCAATCACTTAATACAGTAAGACAAGCGGGGGTCCCATGCAGTTCGACAGCGCTCAGCCGATCTGGCTGCAGCTCGTCGACGAGTTCTCGCGCCGCATCGCGGCCGGCGAGTGGCGAGCGGGAGCGCGCATCTCGCCGGTGCGCGAGCTCGCGAGCGAGCTGACCGTCAACCCGAACACGGTGCAGCGGGCCTTCGCCGAGCTCGAGCGCGACGGCGTCGTGCGCTCGGAGCGCACCGCGGGCCGCTTCGTCACCGACGACGCGGCGCAGATCCTGTCGCTGCGGCGACGCCTGGCCGCCGCGGCCGCCGACGACTTCGCGCGCCGATCCCTCGGGGTCGGGCTCAGCCTGAGCGACGCGCAGACCCTGCTCGCAGAGAGGTGGAACCATGACCATGACCGCACCGAGGGCTCCGTCCGAGCGGCCGGGTGACCCCGTGGAGCACGCGATCGAGATCCGTGGACTCGCCAAGTCGTACGGTGGCAAGCGCGCCCTCGACGGGCTCGACCTCACGCTGCCCTACGGACAGGTGGTGGGCCTGCTGGGCGAGAACGGCTGCGGCAAGACGACGCTGCTGAAGGTGCTCGCGGGCGTGCTCGCCGACTACGAGGGCGAGGTCTCGATCGCGGGCCGCACGCCCGGTCCGGGATCGAAGGCGCTCGTGTCGTTCCTGCCCGACGTGAGCTTCCTGCCCGACAGCGCTCGGGCGAGCTCCTGCATCGAGCTCTACGGCGACTTCTTCGACGACTTCCGCACCGAGCGCGCTCGCGAGCTCATCCGGTCGTTCGGCATCGACGAGTCGATGCGGCTGAAGGAGATGTCGAAGGGCATGCGCGAGAAGGTGCAGATCGCGCTCGCGATGGCGCGCGATGCGCGCGTCTACCTGCTCGACGAGCCGATCTCGGGCGTCGACCCCGCCGCGCGCGACGTGATCCTGCAGGGCGTGCTGCGCAACCTCTCGGAGGACTCGCTCCTGCTCGTCTCGACCCACCTCATCCATGACCTCGAGTCCATCCTCGACGGCGTCGTCATCATGCGGGAGGGCCGCGTCGTGCTCGCGGGCGAGGTCGACGACCTCCGCGCGCAGCACGGCATGTCCATCGACCAGCTCTTCCGGGAGGTCCACCGATGATCACCGTCCTGCTCAAGCACGAGGCGATCCGCACTCGCGGCCTCCTCCTCGTCATCGCCGGGCTCGCGGTCGGGCTCGGCATCATCGGCGCGCTCATGGCGCTCACCGGCTGGCCCCTGCTCGCGCAGCTCGGACTCGTCCTCGGGTTCGTCGGCGCGTGCGGGCTCGTGCCGGCGCTGCAGCTCGGCCAGGCCGTCGACTACTACCGCTCCGGCTACGGCCGCGTCGGCTACTTCACGCAGACGCTCCCGATCCGTGGCTCGCGCATGTACTGGGCGAAGCTGCTCTGGGCCGGTCTCGTGCTGCTCCTCGGGCTGGTCGCGACGCTCGCGCTCGTGCTGCTCGTGCTGCTCGCCGGGGCCGACCTGCTCGGGATCGACCGGGCCTCCCTGCTGCCGACCATGGGCGAGGCCGTCGCCGACGCCTTCGCGGTCGCACCCGCGCTGACGGTCGCCGCGCCGGTGGTCGTGGTGCTGCTCTACGGGCTCAACACGGCCATGCTGTTCTGCGCCGTCTCCGTCGGCTCCGAGCAGTGGATGCACCGACTCGGCTGGGGCGGACCGGTCGTGGTGTGGGTCGCGCTCTACACGGTGAGCCAGATCGCGATGTTCGTGCTCATCCTCGCCGTGCCGTTCGGACTCGCTGCAGACGCCTCCGGCGGCCTCGGCCTCGAGCGCGTCGACCTGCTGGGCGCGATGCTCAGCGGCGTCGAGCCCGAGATCGTGCCGATCGGATGGCTGCCAGCGCTGCTGCTGTCGATCCCCGTGCTCGTGTGGTGGACGGCACGCTCGTGGGATCGCAAGGTGTCGCTGGCGTAGGGCCAGGAGTAGCGTCGCGCGCATGGAGCTGCCGGTGCCGAGGGGCATCGCGGAGCGGGTGCGAGCCGCGATGGCCGGGACGCCGCGCGCCGCCTTCCTCCCGGGCGTCGTGCGGCACCTCGCCGACGTCGACCGGCCGGTCGGGATCGGCTGGGAGGCGACGAGCTCGCAGCCGTCCACGGTCGCGCGGATGCTCGAGCTGCTCGCGGTCGCCTCCGGTCACCGCGTGCTCGACGTCGGTGCGGGCTCCGGCTGGACGACGGGCATCCTCGAGGCGCTCGGCGCCGACGTAGCGGGTGTCGAGCTCGTGCCGCAGCTCGTCGAGGTCGCGAACGCGAACCTCGCCGCGCTCGGCCGCCGGGCCCGCGTGCGGCTCGCGACCCCGCACGTCCTCGGGCTGCCCGACGATGCGCCCTTCGACCGCATCCTCGTCTCCGCCGACCTCGGGCGCCTGCCCGATGCGCTCGTCGCGCAGCTCGCCGACGGCGGCCGGATGGTCGCGCCGGTCGCCGGGAGGATGACGGTCGTCGACGTGCGGGGCGACCGCCGGCAGCTGCGGGAGGACAGGGGCCGGTACGCCTTCGTGCCGCTGCGGGAGTGACGCAGCCCGGCTTCGTTAGGGTGGCGGCAACGAACCCAGGAGGCACTGTGCGCCCCAGCACCGAGGAGCTCGCGGACCGGCTCGCGCGCACGCGCGCGAGGATGCAGCGGTCGGGGCTCGACGGCCTCGTCGTCGTCGATCCGGCCAACCTCCACTACCTCACCGGCTACGACGCCTGGTCGTTCTACATGCCGCAGCTGCTGTTCGTGCCGCTCAGCGGCGAGCCGCTGCTCATCATGCGGGCGATGGACGCCGGCGGCGCGCACCGCACCGCGTCGATGCCGCGCGAGCGGATCCTCGGGTACCCCGAGTCGCTCGTCCACCAGCGCGAGGCGCACCCCTTCGACTGGGCCGCCGAACGGCTGCGCGACCACGGCTTCGCCCAGCGCGGCCGCATCGGCTTCGAGCCGGAGGCCCACTTCCTGACGGTGCGCTCCTTCCACGCGCTCGAGCGCGGCATGCCCGAGTGGCAGCTCGTCGACAGCCACGACCTCGTCAACTGGGTTCGGCTCGTGAAGAGCCCGTTCGAGCTCGACCTCATGCGGAAGGCCGGTCGCGTCGCCTCCGCCGCCATGGAGGCGGGGATCGACGCCGTGTCGAGCGGGGCGCGGCTCAACGACATCGCGGCCGCGATCCAGCACGCGCAGGCGAGCGGCGTCGAGGGCGCCGAGGGCGACTACCCCGCGATCGTGCCGATGCTGCCGACCGGCGAGTCCGCCGACACCCCGCACATGACCTTCAGCGCCCGCCGGCTCGAGACGAACGAGGCGATCTCGATCGAGCTCGCCGGCGCGCACCGCCGCTACCACGCGCCGCTCGCCCGCACCCTCTCGCTCGGGCGCCCGGAGGCCCGGCTCGCCGGGCTCGCGGAGATCACCGCCGAGGGGCTCCAGCTCGTGCTCGACGACCTGCGGCCCGGCGCCGTCGTCGCCGACGTGCACGCCGTCTGGCAGCGGCACCTCGACCAGCATTCGATCGAGAAGCCCTCCCGCCTCGGCTACTCGATCGGCATCGGCTACCCGCCCGACTGGGGCGAGCGCACCGTCTCGATCCGCGGCGACGACCTGACGGTCATCGAGCCTGGCATGTGCCTGCACATCATCGCCGGCATGTGGATGGACGGCTTCGGCTGCGAGCTGAGCGAGTCGGTCGCGATCACGGCCGACGGCGTGGAGGTGCTCACGAGCGCGCCCCGCGAGCTGATCGTGCGGGACGGCGCATGACCGCCGAGCGATCGTCGAGCGCAGCGCTCGAGCAGGCGCTCGCGCTCATCGACGAGGCGACGGTCGTGGCCGACGCGTCCTCGCTCATCCTCGCGGCGAGCGAGAATCCGGGCGGCACCGAGCTCGTCGCGGTGCGGGTGCTCGAGTCGATCGCCTCGCGCCTCGGCGGCCGCAGCCGCCGCCAGCTCGTCGCGCCCGGGCGACCCAACCTGTCGATCCGCTTCGGCCCGGATGCGACCGAGGCGACCCCGGGCGTGCTCATGCTCGGGCACAGCGACGTCGTGCCGGCCGGCGAGGGCTGGGCGGCCGACCCGTTCAACCCGCGCGTCGCCGACGGCTGGCTCACCGGCCGCGGCGCCGCCGACATGAAGGGCGGCATCGCGGCGGCGCTCCAGGCGATGGCGGCCGTGCACCGAGCCATGCCGGACGCACCGCTCGAGCTGCTCGTGACGGTCGACGAGGAGGACCTCGCGACCGGCATCGAGGCGCACCTCGCGGCGACCGACCCCGCCGCGATCTACCGCGCCTGCATCGTCGCCGAGCCGACCGACATGGCGGTCGTGATCGCGTGCCGGGGCGCGGCGAACCTGCAGGTCGAGGTCTCGGGCCGCGCGGCGCACGCCGGGCGCCCGGAGGACGGCGCGAGCGCCATCACGACCGCGGCCCGCATCATCGACTGGGTGGCCGACGACCACGCGCGGATGCGCGCCGGCGCGAGCGGGCTGCTCGGCTCGGCGACGTGGAACGTCGGGCGCGTCGAGGGCGGCCACGGCACCTCGATCGTGCCGGACCGATGCACGCTGCTCATCGACCGGCGCCTCATGCCCGGCGAGACGGGCTCGGAGGCGCTCGCGCAGCTCGAGGCTGGCATCGCCGACGCGCTCGGGTCCGACGGCTGCACCGCCGATGCGACGCTGCTGATGGAGATGCCCGGCTTCGAGACCGCACCGACGCACCCGCTCGTCGCGACGGCCGTCGAGGCCCTCGTGGCGGAGGGCGTTCCCGCTCCCGTCGAGGCCTGGACCGCCGCGTGCGAGGGCGGCTTCATCGCGCGCCACCACGGCTGCCCGACCGTGATCGTCGGACCCGGCGACATCACCGGACAGGCCCACCAGCCCGACGAGCGCGTGCGCATCGCCGACCTCGGCGCCGCCGCTCGCGCGTACACTCGCATGCTCGTCCACCTGCACCACTGACCGAACGACCCACTGCCCCGACGCACGATCCACCCCATCCGGAAAGGGATACGGCCATGACCGAGCAGACAGCACCTGCGCACCGCGAGAGCGGACCGCCGCCCATCACCCGAGAGATCGACCTCTCCCCCATCCAGCGCAAGACCGTCCGCAAGTCCGTGATGGGCGCGATGGCCGGCAACGCGATCGAGTGGTTCGACTACGGCATCTACGGCTACCTCGCCGTGCACCTGTCGACGCAGATCTTCGGCGGCTCCGAGAACGCGATCCTCTGGACGCTCTTCGGCTTCGCCGTCTCGTTCCTCGTGCGTCCGCTCGGCGGCGCCATCCTTGGCCCGCTCGGCGACCGCATCGGGCGCCAGAAGGTGCTCGTCTTCACCATCATGATGATCTCGGTCGCGACCGCCGCGATCGGCCTGCTGCCGACCTTCGAGCAGGTCGGCTGGCTCGCGCCCGTGCTGCTGTTCCTGCTGCGCATCGTGCAGGGCTTCTCGGCCGGCGGCGAGTACGCCGGCGCTGCCGTCTACATGGCGGAGCACGCGCCCGACGACCGGCGCGGATTCTGGGGCTCGTTCCTCGAGTTCGGCACGCTGCTCGGCTTCTCGCTCGCTGCCATCCTCGTCACGGCGCTCGAGTTCATCGTCGGCACCGAGGGCATGGAGGCCGGCTGGTGGCGCCTGCCGTTCCTGCTCACCCTCCCGCTCGGCCTCATCGCCCTCGCGATGCGGGCGCGGCTGCACGAGTCGGCGGTCTTCGAGGAGGCGAAGGAGCAGGACACGCGCACGAGCGCCTGGCAGACCCTGCGCGACCTCGTGACGCAGCAGCCGAAGCAGCTGCTGAAGATCATGGGCATCACGATCCTCATCAACACGGCGTTCTACCTCGTCCTCACCTACATGCCGACGTTCCTGCAGACGTCGCTCGACATGGACGGCACGCAGGCGGGGCTCATGCTCGTCGGCGTGCAGCTCGTGATGATGGCGGTGATCATCCCCATGGGGGCGCTCACCGACCGGATCGGCAGGCGGCCGCTGCTGCTCACCGCGGCGATCGGCTTCACGCTCTTCTCGGTGCCCGCGATCATGCTGCTCAACACCGGGAACATCGTGCTGCAGGTGCTGGGACTTGCGATCTTCGGGCTCTTCCTCGTCATGCTGCTGTGCAACATCTCGGCGTCGCTGCCCGCGCTCTTCCCGACGACGGTGCGCTACGCGGGCTTCGCGCTCGGCTACAACGTCGCGACGTCGCTGCTCGGCGGCCCCGCGGGCCTCATCAACGAGGCGCTCATCCAGGAGACCGGCTCCACGCTCGTGCCCGGCTTCTACATGATGGCCGCCGGCATCGTGGGCCTGCTCGCGATCCTCACGTTCAACGAGACGGCGGGGCGGAGCCTGCGCGGCGACATCGTGCCGGGCGACGACGACCAGGACCGGCTCGCGATCGGCGAGGACCTCATCGGCAAGGTCGCGAAGGACCGGTGAGACCGCTGTGAATCCCGTCGGTGGGGTACCGATCGCGTACCCCACCGACATAGCGTGAGGGCATGAGAGCACTCACATGGCAGGGCAAGCGCAGCGTCAAGGTCGAGGACGTCAAGGACCCGGTGATCCTGGAGCCGACGGATGCGGTGATCCGCGTCACGTCGACCGCCATCTGCGGCTCCGACCTCCACCTCTACGAGCTCTTCGCCCCCTTCCTCGAGAAGGGCGACATCCTCGGCCATGAGCCGATGGGCATCGTCGAGGAGGTCGGCTCCGCCGTCTCGACCCTCCAGCCCGGCGATCGCGTCGTCATCCCCTTCGTCATCGCGTGCGGCGAGTGCTTCATGTGCTCGCGCGGGCTCAACACGCAGTGCGAGACGACCCAGAACCGCGACCAGGGCACCGGCGCGGCCCTCTACGGCTACACCTCGCTCTACGGCGGCATCCCCGGCGGCCAGGCCGAGCGGATGCGCGTGCCGCTCGCCGACTTCAACGCGACGAAGGTGGGCGACAGCCTCCCCGACGACCGCTACCTCTTCCTGAGCGACATCCTGCCGACCGCCTGGCAGGGCGTCGCCTACGCGGGCCTGCAGCCGGGCGACACGCTCGGCGTCATGGGCCTCGGCCCCGTCGGCCAGTTCGCCGCCCGCATCGGCCGCCACCTCGGCCACCGGGTGATCGCGGTCGAGCCGGTGCCCGAGCGGCGCGCGATGGCGGAGCGCTACGGCGTCGAGACGCTCGACATGGACAACGCCACGGAGGCGCTCAAGGACCTCACCGAGGGACGCGGCCCCGACGCGATCGTCGACGCCGTCGGCATGGAGGCGCATGGCGCACCCGGAGCAGCGACGATGCAGCAGCTCGTCGGCGCGCTCCCGGACATGCTGTCGAAGCCGATGATGAAGCATGCCGGCCTCGACCGACTGAGCGCCCTGCACACCGCCTTCGACGCGGTGCGCCGAGGCGGCACCGTCTCGCTCAGCGGCGTCTACGTCGGCTCAGCCGACCCGATGCCGATGATGACGCTCTTCGACAAGCAGATCACGCTGCGGATGGGCCAGTGCAACGTGCAGTCGTGGCGCGACACGCTGCTGCCGATCGTCGAGGACCCCGCCGACCCGCTCGGCACCGCAGACCTCACGACCCACCGCGTGCCGCTCGAGCAGGCGCCGGAGATGTACGAGATCTTCCAGAAGAAGGAGGACGAGTGCATCAAGGTGGTGCTCGAACCCTGATGCAGGAACGGCCCCGGGGTGGAGCCCGGGGCCGATCGTGCGCGAGGGGGGACTTGAACCCCCACGTCCTTACGAACACTGGCACCTGAAGCCAGCGCGTCTGCCAATTCCGCCACTCGCGCGAGACCCGGCTGGAACCGGGCAACTCGACGAGAATATCAGGTTCCTAGGCTCGGCAGGTACGCTGACGGCGGCAAAGGACGGTGATCAGACGCGTGGGATTCCTCGATTCGATCGAGCGTGGGCTCGAGAAGGCCGTCAACGGCGCCTTCGCGAAGACCTTCCGCTCGGGCGTCGAGCCGGTCGAGATCGCGAGCGCCCTCAAGCGCGAGCTCGACACGAACGCCTCCGTCGTCTCGCGCGATCGCATCCTCGTGCCCAACCGCCTCACCGTCCGCCTCGCGCCCGCCGACTTCGAGCGGCTGCGCCGCCTCGGCGAGGCGCTGCTCGACGAGCTCACCGGCACCGTGCAGGCGCACGCCCGCGCCTCCGGCTACTCGTTCGCCGGCGCGATCGACCTCGGGCTCGAGCCCGACGAGGGCAAGTCGACCGGCATGCTCGAGATCGTCTCCGACACCGAGGCGGGCGAGGTGGTCTGGACCGCCGTCGTCGATATCAAGGGCAAGCGCCATGCGCTGCGCACGGGCCGCACCGTCATCGGCCGCGGCTCGGACGCCGACATCACGCTCGACGACGCGGGCGCATCCCGCAAGCACGTCGAGATCGTCTGGGACGGCACGCGCGCGCAGGTGAGCGATCTCGGCTCCACGAACGGCACGACCCTGAACGGGCGCGCGCTGCGGAGCGCGCTGCTCGAGCCCGACTCGATCATCGACATCGGCGCCACCCGCATCGTCTACCGCGTGCTGGCGCAGCCGAAGGGACGAGCGTGACCGATCTGACCCTCATCATCCTCAGGATCGGGTTCCTCGCCCTCCTCTGGCTGTTCATCTTCATCGTGCTCTACTCGCTGCGCAGCGACCTCTTCGGGCCCCGCCTCACGCCGCTGCAGCGCGTCGCGGTGCAGAGCCAGCGCTCACGCGAGGCCGCATCGGCCGCGCCGGCAGCCTCCGCGCCGGCCGCCGCAGAGGCGCCGACCACCGTGACCCAGCGGGCGACCTCGTCGTCCGCGACCGACGCCGGCGTCGGTCCTCGGCGCATCGTCATCACCTCCGGGCCGCGATCGGGCCTCGAGCTCGACCTCCCCGAGACGGGGCTCTCGATCGGTCGCTCGAGCGGGTCGGGGCTGCAGATCAAGGACGACTACACCTCGAGCGCGCACGCGAAGGTCGTGCGCTGGCGCGACCAGTGGATGGTGCAGGACCTCGGATCGACGAACGGCACGTACGTCGACGGCAGGCGCATCACCGAGGCGACGCCCGTGCGGGTCGGCAGCTCGGTGCGGATCGGGACGACGACGTTCGAGCTGAGGCGCTGAGCTTGAGCGCACCGCTCGCCGCCGCGATCAGCCACGTCGGCCGGATCCGCACGGAGAACCAGGACTCCGGCTACGCCGGCAAGCACCTGTACTTCGTCGCGGACGGCATGGGCGGGCACGCGGGCGGCGACGTCGCGAGCGCGATCGTGACTCGCCGGGCGCGCGAGGCCGATCGCGAGTACGCGAGCGCGCAAGAGGCGGCCGAGGCCCTCGCGGTCGCGCTGCGCGAGGGCAACGACGCCCTGCAGCAGGCGATGGTCGAGCACCCCGAGCTCTCGGGCATGGGCACCACGGGATCGGCGATCGTGCGGGTCGGCGACCGCATGGGCATGGCCCACATCGGCGACAGCCGCGTCTACCGCTACCGGGTCGGCGCGCTCGAGCAGATCTCGACCGACCACACCTTCGTGCAGAAGCTCGTCGACGCCGGCCGCATCACGCGCGAGGAGGCCGAGCACCACCCGCGCCGCAACGTCGTCATGCGCGTGCTCGGCAACGTCGAGACCGACCCCGAGATCGACACCGCCGTGCACGAGACGCTGCCCGGCGACCGCTGGCTCGTGTGCTCGGACGGCCTGTCGAGCTACGTCGACGAGGAGCGCATCCGCGCCATCCTCGAGCAGGGGCTCGACACCCCGTCGACGGTGCAGCGGCTCGTCAACGAGGCGCTCTCGCGCGGCGCCCCCGACAACGTCACGGTCGTGCTGTGCGACATCGACGAGCGCCGCGGGTCGTCGATCGAGCCGACGACGGTCGGCTCGGCCGCCGCTCCGATCTCGTTCGAGGCGATCGAGCCCGAGCGCACGTCGGTCACCCTCTCCCAGCTGCTGCTGCACCCGCGGCAGTCGCGGCAGCAGCCCGCGTTCGAGCACTTCGAGCCCGAGAGCGAGGAGTTCCTGCAGGAGCTGCTCGCGGAGCAGCGCCGCATGCGACGCAACCGCCGCATCATCTGGAGCGTGGGCGCCTCGCTCGCCGTCATCGGCATCGCCATCCTGTCCGTGCTCTTCTACACGTACACGCAGGACCGCTACTTCGTGGGCGTCAACGACGCGGGCAACGTCGCGATCTACCAAGGCATCCAGCAGCAGATCGGTCCGCTCGTGCTCGCCGCGCAGGTCGAGGAGACCGACATCGCGGTCGAGGAGCTGACGCCCTTCAACCGCCGCAGCGTCGAGCAGACGATCTCCGCCGGATCGCTCGCCGACGCGCAGGCCATCATCGAGCGATTGGAGCGATCGCCATGATGCAGCAGACGACCCCGAGCGACCGGACCGCTCCGAGCGCCCTGCAGACGGGCATCGTGCAGCTGCGCGACGTCACCGAGGCGATCAAGGTGCGCATCCGCAACCCCGCGAAGCTGCGAAACCTCGAGCTCTTCCTGCTCGTGATCGCGTGGGTGATCGCGGGCGGCGCGATGGTGCTCGTGCAGCTCGGCGCGCTCCAGCGCGTCGACCTCTTCCCGCTGCAGCTCGCGGCGGGCCTCGGCGCGCTCACGCTCGCGCTGCACATCGTGCTCCGCGTCGTCGCCCGCGAGGCCGACGCGATCATCCTGCCGGTGGTCACGGTGCTCAACGGCCTCGGCATCGCGATGATCTACCGCATCGACATCGCCGAGGGCGTCACCGGCTGGGATGCCGCGTCGATGCGGCAGATCGTCTGGACCGGGCTCGCGATCGTCGTCGCCATCCTCACGATCGTCGTGGTGCGCAACCACCGCGTGCTCGCGCGCTACCGGTTCCTCGCGATGGCGGTCGCCGTCATCCTGCTGCTGCTGCCGCTCGTGCCCGGCATCGGCCGCACGATCAACGGCGCGACGGTCTGGATCGGCATCGGCAGCCTCGTCTCGCTGCAGCCCGGCGAGCTCGCGAAGATCGCGCTCGCCATCTTCTTCGCCGGCTACCTCATGACCGCGCGCGACTCGCTCTCGGTCGTGGGCAAGCGATTCCTCGGCCTGCGCTTCCCGCGCGTGCGCGACCTCGGGCCCATCCTCATCGTCTGGGCCGTCTGCATGCTCGTGCTCGTGTTCCAGCGCGACCTCGGCACCTCGCTGCTGTACTTCGGCCTCTTCCTCGTGATGATCTACGTCGCGACGGGCCGCCGCTCGTGGATGGTGATCGGTGCGGGCCTCGTGGCGCTCGGCGGCATCGCCGCGTACTTCCTGCTCGGCTACGTGCAGCGGCGCATCCACGCGTGGACGCACGCGTTCGACCAGGACGTCTACGAGGCGCAGGGCGGCTCGTTCCAGATCGTGCAGGGCGTGTTCGGCATGGCGCACGGCGGACTGCTCGGCACCGGGCTCGGGCTCGGCAGGCCCGACATCACGCCCTACGCCAACAGCGACTACATCATCCCGTCGCTCGGCGAGGAGCTCGGCCTCGCCGGCATCTTCGCGATCCTCGCGCTCTACCTCGTGCTCGTCTCGCGCGGCGTGCGGATCGGCTTCCAGGGGCCCGACGACTTCACGAAGCTGCTCGCGGTCGGGCTCGCGTTCGCGATCGGCCTGCAGGTGTTCATCGTCGTGGGCGGCGTCACGCGGCTCATCCCGCTCACGGGCCTGACGACGCCGTTCCTCGCCGCCGGCGGCTCGTCGCTGCTCGCCAACTGGCTCATCGTCGCGCTGCTGCTGCGGCTCAGCGACTCGGTGCGCGGAAGGGGGACCGCATGACCGGCCCAGACCGCGAGCAGAGCATGCGCCGGCCCATCCGCCGGGTCAGCACGCTGCTGCTCGTCATGTTCGTCGGCCTCTTCGGCTCGTCGACGCTCATCCAGGCGGTGCAGGCCGACGGCCTGCACGACGACGCCCGCAACACCCGCACCCTCTACGACTCCTTCGCCGTCGAGCGGGGGTCGATCGTCGTGGACGGCGTGCAGGTGGCCCTCTCGACGCCGTCGGACGACGAGTACGAGTGGCAGCGCCAGTACCCGATGGGCGCGCTCTACGCGCCGATCACGGGCTACAACACGCTCGGCCAGGGCAACACGGGCATCGAGGGCGCGATGAACGACGAGCTGACGGGCAGCGCCAACAGCCAGCTCGTCGACCAGATCCTCGCGACCCTCACGGGGCAGGATCCCGTCGGCGCGTCGGTCGAGCTGACGATCTCGAGCGCCGCGCAGCAGGCGGCGGCGGATGCGCTCGGCACGCGCGAGGGCGCGGTCGTCGCGCTCGACACCGAGACGGGCGACGTGCTCGCGATGTACTCGAGCCCCACGTTCGACCCGAACGCGTTCGCCCTGCACAACACCGCGGCGGTCACCGAGACGTACAACCAGCTGATCGCCGACCCCAACCAGCCGCTCCAGAACCGCACGATCGCGGGCGACCTCTACTACCCGGGCTCGGTCTTCAAGGTGCTCGTGCTCGCCGCCGCACTCGAGTCGGGCCGGTTCGACCTCGACTCCGAGTTCCCCAACCCCGAGACGATCACGCTCACCGGCTCGACGGCCGAGGTGCGCAACGCATCCCGCTCCACGTGCGGGCCGGGCGAGACGGTGACGCTCGAGACCGCGCTCATCCTGTCGTGCAACGTGCAGTTCGCGATGCTCGGCGAGCAGCTCGGCGAGGACGCGATCGCGGAGCAGGCCGCGGCGTTCGGCTACGGCCAGCAGCTCGAGATCCCGCTCTCGGTGACGCCGAGCAGCTACCCGACCGGGCTCGAGCCGTCGCAGGTGCAGCTGACCTCGTTCGGCCAGTTCGACGTGCGCGTCACGCCGCTGCAGATCGCGATGACGACCGCAGCGATCGCGAACGACGGCACGATGATGCAGCCGAACATGATCGACCGGGTGCTCGCACCCAACCTCGACGTGCTCGACGACCCGGAGCCGACCATCCTCGGCAACCCCGTCTCGTCGGCCACCGCGGCGGAGATCCGCAGTGCCATGGAGCTCGGCGTCAGCGAGGGACTCGCGTCGAACGCGCAGATCCCCGGCGTGACCGTGGGCGGCAAGACGGGCACCGCCGAGACCGGAGAGAACAACGAGCCCTTCAACCTGTGGTTCACGGGATACGGAGAGCTGAACGATCGGAGCGTGGCGGTGGCTGTCGTCGTCGTGCCAAGTGAGAACATCGTCGGTGATACTTCGAACAGGATCGCCGCGCCCATCGGGAGAGCAGTGATCGAGGCGGTGCTGAACTCATGAGACCATCCAGCGGACTCACCTTCGGTGGGCGATACCAGCTCGCGAGCCGGATCGCCATCGGCGGCATGGGCGAGGTGTGGCAGGCGACCGATCAGGTGATCGGGCGCACGGTCGCGCTCAAGATCCTCAAGGACGAGTACATGGGGGACCCCGGGTTCCTCGAGCGCTTCCGCGCCGAGGCCCGGCATGCCGCGCTCGTCAACCACGAGGGCATCGCCAACGTGTTCGACTACGGCGAGGAGGAGGGCAGCGCCTTCCTCGTGATGGAGCTCGTCCCCGGCGAGCCGCTCAGCGCCATCCTCGACCGCGACCGCACGCTGTCGGCCGACAAGGTGCTCGACATCGTCGCGCAGACCTCCGCCGCGCTGCACGCCGCGCACCAGGCGGGGCTCGTCCACCGCGACATCAAGCCCGGCAACCTGCTCATCACGCCAGAGGGCCGCGTCAAGATCACCGACTTCGGCATCGCGCGGATCGCCGACCAGGTGCCGCTCACCGCGACCGGCCAGGTGATGGGCACGGTGCAGTACCTCTCGCCCGAGCAGGCCTCCGGGCAGCAGGCCGCGCCGGCGACCGACATCTACTCGCTCGGCATCGTCGCGTACGAGGCCCTCGCGGGACGTCGGCCGTTCACGGGCGAGTCGCAGGTCGCGATCGCGATGGCGCACATCAACGACGCGCCGCCGGACCTGCCGGGCACCGTGCCGGAGCCCGTGCGCAACCTCGTGCTCTCGTGCATCGCCAAGACGCCCGCCGACCGGCCGACCTCGGCCGCGCACCTCTCGCGCGCCGCCACGATGCTCCGCCGCGGCGACATCGCCGGCGCTGCCGCGATCGTGCCGGGCATCGCCTCGACCGACTCGTTCGCGACGATCGACTCCCCCACCCAGGCGGCGACGCGCGTCATCACGACGCAGTCGAGCCCAGCGACGGCGGCGCTGCCCGTGACGCGCACGACGACGACGCAGCTCGACCGCGAGCGGCGGCGCCCGAACCCGTGGATCTGGCCGGTCGTGATCCTCGCCGTGCTGCTCGTCGCGGCCGGCGTCGCGATCGCGCTCATGCTCATCAACGGCAACCAGACCCCCGCCGCGCCGACCGAGACCTCGCAGCAGCCGACCGAGAGCACCTCGGCGATGGTCAGCATCGACGAGAGCACCTTCCTCGGCATGGACGAGGCCGAGTTCCGCAGCGCCATCGAGGACCTCGACCTCGTCCCCGCCGTGCAGACGGGCGACCCCGCGACGAACCCCGACGACGTCGGCACGGTCTACGCCGTGAACCCCGTCGGCCAGGTCGCGGAGGGATCGACCGTCACCGGCACGATCTACGGGCCCGAGGCCGAGATCACCGACCCGACCACCGCGCCGCGGCTCGCCGACGGCTCGGACCCGGCGGCGCTCACCGCGGGAGCGGGGACGTCGGTCGTCTGGGATGCCGCGAGCTGCCCCGCCGGCTACACGCTGGGCGGCACGGGCGTCGCCGCCTACACCGCGACGGTGGTGTGGCCCGACGGCCGCACCGAGGCCTTCGACTCGGGCACCGCGCAGCTCGACTTCACGAGCGTGCCGGCCGGTCAGACCACGGTGTCGTACGCCTACCGGTGCACGGTCCCCGACGGTGCGACGCTCACGAGCGGCGTCTCTCCCGTGCTCGTCATGACGGCCGCGGCGCCGGAGACGCCCGACCCGGAGCCGACGCCGGAGCCGACCGAGGCCGACCCGACGCCGACCCCGACGCCGACCGAGGCGCCCTGATCAGGGCGTTGCCGTAGAATCGACCGATCCCCGCGCGAGCGAGGCCCCCGGGCCGCGCAGAGAGGAGCAGCGGATGACCGACAGCATCATCGCGTCGCTGCGCACCCTCGGCGACCGCTACGAGATCGGCGACCTCATCGGCCAGGGCGGCATGGCGCAGGTCCACCGAGCGCGAGACACGCGGCTCGACCGGCAGGTCGCCGTCAAGCTCCTCAAGCCCGAGCTCTCGCTCGACCCCGAGTTCCGCACCCGGTTCCGCCAGGAGGCGCAGTCGGCGGCACGGATGTCGCATCCCACGGTCGTGCGCGTGTTCGACGCCGGCGAGGAGCCTGCGGTCGGCCCCGACGGCGAGCCCGCCGCCGTGCCGTACATCGTGATGGAGTACGTCGACGGCCGGATGGTGCAGGACATCATCGCGGAGGGACCGCTCTCGGAGGCCGAGGCGGTGCGCATCACGAAGGGCATCCTGACGGCCCTCGAGTACTCGCACCGCGCGGGCATCGTGCACCGCGACATCAAGCCCGGCAACGTGATGGTGACGCCCGGCGGCCAGATCAAGGTGATGGACTTCGGCATCGCGCGAGCGGTGAGCGAGACGAGCGCCAACGTCGCCCAGACCGGCATGATCCTCGGCACCGCGCAGTACTTCTCGCCCGAGCAGGCGCGCGGCGAGACCGTCGACGCGCGCACCGACCTCTACTCGACCGGCGTCATCCTCTTCGAGCTGCTCACCGGTCGCGCGCCCTTCGCCGCCGACACCGCCGTCGGCGTCGCGTACCAGCACGTCGCCGAGGAGCCCCCGGTCCCCTCGAGCATCACGCCCGGCATCACGCCCGAGATGGACTCCATCGTCGCGAAGGCGCTCGAGAAGAAGCGCGACGACCGCTTCCAGTCGGCGAGCGACTTCAAGGAGGCGCTCGACGACGCGCTCGCCGGCGTGCTCGTGCCCTTCGAGCGCACCGAGACGGCACCGCTCGACATCGGCGCCGCGACGACCATGTTCGCGGCGCTCGCCGCCGACGACGCCGAGCCCGAGACCGAGCAGCCGGTGCAGCGCACGCGCCGCCCGCAGCTCGCGTGGCTGTGGGCGGCGATCGCGCTCATCGCCGTGCTCGTCGTGGGCGCGGTCGTGTGGGCGGTCAGCCTCGGCGGCAGCCTGCCGATCGCGGGCCTGTCGACGGTCGTCCCGACCGTGGCGGGACTGCAGGAGGACGAGGCGGTCGCCGCGATCGAAGAGGCGAGCCTCACCCCCGAGGTGCGGCGCGTCATCGACGAGGCGGATGCGGGGACCGTGCTGCGCTCGGAGCCCGACGCGGGCATCACCGTCTCGCCCGGTGCGGTCGTGGCGCTCGTCATCTCGAACGGCCCGCCGCCCGCGCCGCTCATGCCCGTCACCAACCTGAGCGAGGCCCAGGCGCGGCAGGCGCTCGAGTCCTCGGGCTTCGTCATCGGCTCGGTGACGCGCGAGAACTCCGCGACCGTCGCGCAGGACCTCGTGCTCAGGACCGACCCGAGCGCCGGCACCGACGTCGCGCGCGGCGCCACGATCAACCTCGTGCTCTCCTCCGGCCTCGTCGAGGTGCCGAACGTGCTCGAGCGGCCGATCGCGGCCGCGGCGGAGGAGCTCACCGCGCTCGGCCTCGTCGTCGACCGCCGCTTCACCACCCGCTGCATCGGCGGCGACGTCGTCGAGCAGTCGCTCACCCCCGGCGCGCACCCGCAGGGCAGCACCATCACCCTGCTCTACTGCAACGGCCAGCCGCGGCCCGCGCCGAGGCCGCCTGCGCCCGTCACCCCGACGACGCCGCCCGAGCAGCCGGCACCGCCCGCGCCGCCCGCGCCGCCCGAGCAGCCCGGCCCGACCGATCCCGGTGAGGGCGAGGACGAGGGCTGATCCTCGTCGAGCCGCGGCTCAGGCCACGTGGTCGGGCGGCGACGCGAGCGTGACGAGCGGCGCGCGACCGGCCGCGAGCCGCGCGGCGCCGTCGAGGCCCGCCGCCTCGAGCCAGTTGCCCAGCATGCGGTAGCCGCCCTCGGTGAGCACCGATTCGGGGTGGAACTGCACGCCCCACACGGCGGCGTCCCGATGCTCGAGCGCCATGATGACCCCGCCGGGACCGGTCGTGCGCGCGGTCACCCGCAGCGCATCCGGCACCGTGCCGTCGACGACGGCGAGCGAGTGGTACCGGGTGGCGGTGAGCGGGCTCGGCAGCCCGTGGAAGATGGTCGAGTCGTCGTGCTCGACGAGGCTCGTCTTGCCGTGCATGAGCTCGGGGGCGTGCGTCACGACGCCGCCGAGCGCCTCGGCGATCGCCTGGTGGCCGAGGCACACGCCCAGCAGCGGCGTGCCGCGGTCGATGGCGGCGTGCACCATGGGGATGGAGACGCCGGCGTCGACGGGCGCGCCCGGTCCCGGCGAGAGCAGCACCGCATCCCAATCGCCGATCGTGCGCGCGTCGACCTCGTCGTTGCGCACGACCTCGACCTCGGCACCGAGCTCCTGGAGGTAGCCGGCGAGGGTGTAGACGAAGCTGTCGAAGTTGTCGACGACGAGGACGCGGGTCATGGGGCTCACTCGATCCGGGGGTCGGGGGTCGGGAAGTAGGTCTGCATCACCCACGGGTAGCCGTAGAAGATGAGCAGGAGTGCGACGGCTGCCACGAGGGCGAGCGCGATCAGGAGCCGCAGCGGCCACGGGCCGGGCAGCGACCGCCAGAGCGCGGCGTACATCAGGCGGCTCCGAGCGCGTCGGCGAGCTCGCGCGGCATGCCGTCGGCGGCGCTCTGCCAGCCGACGAGGGTCGCGTAGGCGACGAGCCGCCCGGCTGCCGACCACTCGGGGTTGCAGGTCGTGAGGGTGAGGTACCGGCCGTCGGCCGGCACGCTCGGCTGCTGCGGCACGGCCGCCACGACCCCGACCGCGGTGGGCGGCACGTACTCGTGGTTGCGGAACTCGTAGACGTACCAGGCGCTCGCCGTCTGCACGGTGATCCGGTCGCCCACCCGCATCTCGTCGAGGTGGGTGAAGGGCCCGCCCTGCCCGTTGCGGTGCCCGGCGACCGCGAAGTTGCCGAGCTCGCCCGGCTGCGCGGCGCCGCTGTAGTGCGCGAGGCCCTGTTCGAGCGAGTCGAGCACATCGCGGCCGGTGCCCTCGCCGATCACGCGCTGGAACTGCCCGAGCCGCGGGATGTGCATGACGGCGAACGACTCGCCCTCGGCGACGGCCGTCTCGACCGGCGGCTCATCGGTGCGCAGCTCGACGCCCGCCGTGGGCGCTGGCTCCATGGGCCCCAGCTGTGCGGCGAACACGCGCGCGGCCTGCTGCTGCTCGCCGCCGAGCACCGCATCCGAGAGCCAGATCTGCCACCCGGCGTAGCCGAGCGCGAGCACGCCCGCGGTCAGCAGGAGCTCGCCGAGCACGCTCGCCACGGTGGCGCGACGCGCGGGGCGTCGCCGGTCCGCGCGGTGCTGCCTGGCCACGGGGACAATCCTAGGCGTCGACTGCATTAGCATGGGTTGCCATGAGCCCTCGTGAGAAGTCCGTCGACAAGCCCTCGGCTGCGAAGCCGAAGGCGGCGCGATCGCCGCACGACGAGCAGCGGAACCCGGCGTGGTTCAAGCCCGTCATGTTCGGCTTCATGCTCGTCGGCTTCCTCTGGGTGATCGTCTACTACATCTCGGGCACGAAGTTCCCGGTGGAGGCGCTCGGCTCGTGGAACATCGTCGTCGGCTTCGGCGTGATGTTCATCGGCTTCATCATGACCACGCGCTGGAAGTAGCGAACTACACGGGTGTAGTTCTCCACACCTGTGGAGAGAACTGTGGACAACTCGCAGCGCTAGAGCAGCGTCGCCACGCGCGCTGCGAACAGCGCCCCGACGACGAGGGCCACGCCCCCGACGACGAGCCATGCCGCTGTCGTCGGCTTCGCGCGCCGCATCCGCCGATCGGCGAGGCCGATCCCGAAGCCGAGCGCGAGCCCGATCGCGAGCCCACCCACGTGCGCGGGCCACGAGATGCCGCCCACCGCGAAGGTGATCACGAGGTTGATGCCGACGATGATGAGCAGCGACGGCTGCACTCGGCCGACCATGCGCTGCATGCCGATGAGCATGCCGAACAGCGCGTAGATGCCTCCCGAGGCGCCGACGACGCCCGAGAGCGGTGTGAACCACGACACCGCGACCGCCGCTCCGGCGACGCTCACGAGGTAGGCGGCGAGGAACGGCAGCCGGCCGATGCGCTCCTCGATGGCCGGCCCCGTCATCCACAGCACGAGCATGTTGAACGCGAAGTGCAGCACCCCGGCGTGCACGAGCGCGTAGGTGACGAAGCGCCACGGCTCGGCGAGCGAGTACGGCAGGAAGAACAGCAGCGACGACGAGAGGTCGCCGGGCAGGATCTGCAGCACGCCGACGAGCGCCGTCACCGCGAAGATCGCGATCGTGACGGGCGCGGGCTGCGCGAGCCACTGCCGCGCGCGTCGCCCGACGGCCGTGCGGGGCGCCCCGCTCGCTCGTCGGGAGGCGCGCTGGAGCGACTGCTGCTCGGTGCGCAGCTCTCGCACGCACTCCGGGCAGCGCACGCCGACCGGCGCCTGCTGCTGGCACTCACCGCAGATGGTGCGCCCGCACCGCTGGCACAGCACCCAGCTCTGGCGGCCCGGGTGCCGGTAGCAGCGATCGGCTGGCGGTGCGGCGCTCACCTGGGCGTCAGGCCTGCGCGATCTCGATGGTCTCGATGACGACGTCCTCGAGCGGCCGGTCGCGGCCGTCGGTCGGCACCGCCTGGATCGCGTCGACGACGCGCTGCGACGCCTCGTCCTCGACGAGGCCGAAGACGGTGTGCTTGCCCTGCAGCCACGGGGTGGCGACGGTCGTGATGAAGAACTGCGAGCCGTTCGTGCCGCGGCCCGCGACCTTGCCGGCGTTCGCCATCGCGAGCACGTACGGCGCGCTGAAGCCGAGGTCGGGGTGGATCTCGTCGTCGAACTGGTAGCCGGGGCCGCCGACGCCCTGGCCGAGCGGGTCGCCGCCCTGGATCATGAAGTCGGGGATGATGCGGTGGAAGACGACGCCGTCGTAGAGCGGCGCGGTCGACTTCTCGCCGGTGGCGGGGTGCGTCCACTCGCGAGCGCCGGTGGCGAGCTCGACGAAGTTCTGCACGGTCTTGGGGGCGTGGTCGCCGAGCAGGTTGACCTTGATCTCGCCGAGATTCGTGCGGATGGTCGCGACAGCGGTGTGATGAGCCATGTCCCGATCCTCCCACAGCGCGGCCGCCGGGATGCGGCCGGAGCCTCCAGGTTCGACGACAGCGAAACCGCGAAGCACTGCGTGACGCACCCAGGAAAACCTGCAAGGATGACGGCCAGGCTTCGACCACGGAAGGACAACATGTCGCTCGAACTCACGCGCAAGCGCGCGAAGGAGATCAAGAAGCTCCGCAAGCAGGCCGACAAGCTCTGGGCTGAGCAGCGCGTCGTCAGCCAGCACGCCGCCAAGGTGGCGCGCGAGGCGCGCGACCAGGCTCGCGCCTACGGCACCGAGTCCCTCATCCCCGCTGCCGAGCACTACGTGCACCGCGGCGTCGACGCAGGCCGCGACGGCCTCTCCAAGGCCGCCAAGGGCTGGAACGCCGGTGTCGTGCCCGCGCTCGCATCGGGCCTCGGCTCGATCGCCGCGATGGCGCAGATCGCCAAGGACGACCGCGTCAAGCACGCGATCGACAACGTGCGCCGCTACGCGACCGTGCCCGACTTCGCACCCGCGACGCCGGTCAAGAGCGGCCCGAACGCTTGGCAGTGGCTGCTGATCGGCGTCGGCTCCGTCGCCGTCATCAGCGCCGGCTACGCCGCGTGGCAGACGCTCCGCGCCGACGACGACCTGTGGATCCCCGACGCCGAGGACTCCGCGATCGACGCGCCGCCGCGACCGGCCGACCAGCCGACCGGCGGCATCGCCGACGGTCCCGAGGCCGGCTCGCCGCAGGCCTGACCCTCCGACTCGAAGGGGCCCCCGCCGATCGGCGCGGGCCCCTTCGTCGTCTGCGGCCGCTGCTCAGCCGAGGCTGGCGCCGATCACCACGAGGATGCCGCCGCCGAGCAGGAGCCCGCCCGCGAGCAGGAAGGCGCGCATCCGTCGCTCGGGATCGCGGCCGGCGCGCATCGTGCGCACGGCGTCGAAGCCGCTCACGAGGCAGCTGGCGACCATGATGGACAGGCCGAGGACGACGAGCGGATGCATCAGCGCAGCGGAGATCCGGCGTCGTGCAGGTGGCTCAGCGCCCAGTCGACCGCGTGCACGTGCCGAAGCTGCGGGACGGAGGCGATCGGGTGCCACGCGACGTCGTCGGTCGTGCCGTCGAGCTCGACCGCGAGCTCGCCGCCGGTGATCTCGGCGCGGTAGAGGATGCGCAGCGCCTGCATCGCGTCGCCCTGCTGGCTCGTCGGCAGCACGGCCGAGTCGACCCCGAGCAGGCTCGTGAGCCGCACGTCGTAGCCGGTCTCCTCCTTGACCTCGCGCACAGCGCCGTCGGCCGGGTGCTCACCCGCCTCGACGCCGCCGCCGGGCAGGGTCCAGCCGCTCATGCCGCCCTCGTTCCAGTGCGGCAGCAGGATCTCGCGCTCGTCGCCGTCACCCCTGGTGATCAGGGCGTAGGCGGCCACTCGCATGCGCATTCGGCCATCCTACGTCGGTCAGCCTGCGGCCGGTCCCCGGTCCCCCGACTCGGCGGACCGAGCGGACTCGGCGGCCTGCCGGGCGGCCTCGCGGTCCGCTCCCCGCCAGCCCGGCGCATCCGGTCCGGGTGCCGAGTCGGACGCGTGCGCCGTGGGCTCGATCGCCTGGGTCGGCACGAGCTCGCCGACGCCCTCGCCGGGCGCCGTCTGCTCGACGGTGAGCTGGAAGTCGTCGCCGTGCTCGGTCACGCCCGCGACCACGGCCTGCTCGACGGCGGCGTAGGCGTACGCGCGCCGCACGACCACCGGATCCTGCGAGAGGTCCTTCGTGAGCGCGATCGCGAGGCCGATCATCACCACGACGAACGGCAGCGCGGCCACGATCGTGACCTGCTGCAGGCCCGTGAGCGCATCCTCGCCGCCGATGAGGAGCATGATCGCCGCGACGGCACCTGTGGCGATGCCCCAGAAGACGACGGTGCGGCGTGAGGGGCTGAGCGAGCCGCGGTGCGAGAGCGTTCCCATGACGATCGAGGCGGCGTCGGCGCCGGAGACGAAGAAGATCGCCACGAGCACCATGACGACGACCGACATGATCTGCGCGAGCGGCAGCTCGGCGAGCGCGGTGAAGAGCGTGGCCTCGGGCGTGCCCGAGCTGCCGAGATCGATGCCGGCGCGCTCGAGGTCGATGCCGAGCCCGCCGAAGATCGCGAACCACACGAGCGACACGAGCGTCGGCGCGACGAGCACGCCCGTCACGAACTGGCGGACGGTGCGACCGCGCGAGATGCGGGCGATGAACATGCCGACGAACGGCGTCCAGCTCACCCACCACGCCCAGTAGAAGATCGTCCAGCCCGAGAGCCAGCTCGCGACGACCTCGCCGCCGGCCGCCTCGGTGCGCGCCGACATGACGGCGAGCTGCTCGAAGTACGCGCCGATGGTGGTCGGCAGCAGGTTGAGGATGAAGATCGTCGGTCCGACGACGAAGACGAACAGCGCGAGCAGGCCCGCGAGCACCATGTTGATGTTCGACAGCCACTTGATGCCGCGGGAGATGCCCGAGACGGCAGAGACGACGAACGCGGCGGTGAGCACCGCGATGATCGCGACGAGCACCCCGTTGCCGAGGTCGCCGAGCCCCGTGACGATCTCGAGCCCGGAGCCGATCTGCAGCGCGCCGAGGCCGAGCGACGTCGCCGAGCCGAAGAGCGTGGCGAAGATCGCGAAGATGTCGATCGCCCGGCCGACGGGGCCCTCGACGGTGCGCTTGCCGAGAAGCGACGTGAACGCCGCCGAGATCGTGAGCGCGCGCCGCTTGCGGAACACGCTGTAGGCGAGCGCGAGGCCGACCACCGCGTAGATCGCCCACGGGTGCAGCGACCAGTGGAACATCGTCGTGGCCATGGCCGTGCGGATGGCCTCCGACTCGTCGCCGCCGCCCGTCCCGGGAGGGGGCGTGACGAGATGGCTGACCGGCTCGGTCACGCCGAAGAAGACGAGGCCGATACCCATGCCGGCCGAGAACATCATCGCGATCCACGAGACGGTGCTGAACTCGGGGTCCTCGCCGTCGTCGCCGAGCGGGATGCTGCCGAAGCGGCTCGCGGCGATCCAGACGACGAAGATCACGAAGCCGGTCGCGGCGAGCGCGAAGAGCCAGCCGGTGTTGTGGACGACCCAGCCGAGGCCCGCCGCTGAGGCGCTCGCGAGCGTCTCGGTCGAGATCGCGCCCCAGACGACGAAGGCGAGGGCCACCGCGGCCGCGATGGCGAAGACGACCTTGTCGAGCGGGAAGCCCGCGGCGTCCTTGGCGGGTGCGGGCGGCACGTCGAGCGCAGGGTGGAGCGGCTTCGCTCGGCGGGGCAGTCCCCGGAAGGGCTTCTCCGGGCGCCTGCCCTCGTTCGTCGTCTCGCTCATCGCTCCCCGTCACTCGTATCGCACGCCGTCGACACGCCAGAAGGACGCCTCGCGACCCGACTACGTTACTCGGGATCGGCTGTGGATCTCGTGCGATTCCGCCCAGAGCGTCACTCCGCGGCGAGGGCGCCATCGCCGGTCGCTCGCGCCAGCTCGCGCGCGCGGCGCGACCATCGATCGATGCAGGGGCGGTGCTCCTCGAGCGCGACCCGTCGCAGGTCGTCGAGCATGCGCACCACCCGACGGGGGATCTGGAGCGACTCCGCGCCGTAGTGCAGGGGCTCGGCGAGCGCGAGGTCGACGAGCTGCTCGACGCGCTGCGGGCGGTGCACCAGGCGGAGCGCGCCGTCGCGGTCGATGAGCGCCGGCAGCTCCGCCCGAGCGACCATCGGTCGCAGGATCCGATGCAGCTCGTCGAGCACCTGGACGGCGGTGGTCGGGTCGTTGATGCCGGGAGAGAGCGCACGCTCCGCGATGTCGACGAGCTTGCGGATCCCGAGCGCGGGATCCTGATCGGGCAGTCGGTCCTGCTCGACGGCGACGAGTCGACGGTAGGGCGCGAGCCGGTCGTCGCTCAGCGCCGGCGCACCGCGTCGTCGCCACACGCGCAGCGCCGGGATGCCTTCTGGCACGAACTCCCCCACCTGCACCAGGATCTCGACGACCACGTCATCCTGTTCCGCTCGCGCGACCAGGGCGCGATGATCGACCTCGACGACCGCGCCGTGCTCGCGAGCCGCCACGGTCTGCGGCGCGAGGTCCCCGGGCTCCCATCGGGCGGTGCCGAGGCGGGCTCCGGGCGCGACGGGCTCGGGGAAGTACCGTTCGACGACGCCGACGGTCGAGTCACCGAGGTGCGTCACGATCGATGACACCTGGATCGAGTGCGTGATGTGGTGGATGAAGGCCAGGAACATCCCGACGCTCGCCAGCACGAGCAGGAAGCTGAGCGTGACCGAGACCTGCGGCACGAACGCTCCGCCGTCTCCCGACTCTCCCCGGACCGATCGCAGCACCGTCAGCGCGTAGGCGAAGCTCGCGGCGAAGATGCCGAGCGTCACCTGCGTGACGCGGCTGCCGAGGAAGTCGCCCATCACGCGCGGGCTGTACTGGCTGCTCGCGAGCTGCACGACGACCATCGTGATCGAGAACACGAGGCCGGTCACGGAGATCATCGCCCCGGCGATGGTGCCCAGCATGTCGCGCGCTCCGCTGGGACCGCCGGGGAAGACGTACGGCAGCTCGTCGCTCGCGAGGCGATCGAGCTCCGGCATGAGGTAGCCCACCACGACCGCCACGACCACGATCACCATCGGCAGCACCCAGAAGGGACGCCACACGCGGTGCCAGCGCGTGATGGAGCGCGTGCGCGGGAGTGTCCCGACCTCGTGAGGTCCGCCGTCCGGATCGTGCGGCATCGTCACCTTCCTGGCATCATCCCGTACCGGTGCAGTCGGACCACCGTAGTGCGACACAGCGGTCGGTTCGGGACTGCACCCCGCAGTCGCGCGAAGGGTCCTCAGCGGATGCGGCCGCGGGAGCGGACACGGCTCTCCATCGTGTCGCGCAGCGGTGCGCCGAGGAAGAGCCCGAGCGACGAGCCTGCCGCGAGCGCGATGCCGATGGCGCCGGCGCCGATGAGGGTCGCGACGCCGACGACGAGCCGCTCGGGCGCGCCGTCCGACTCGACGAGCTCGAGCAGGCCGCGGAAGACGGCCGAGCCGGGCACCATGGGCACGATGGCCGCGGTCGTGACGGCGATCGACGGCACGTGCAGGCGGTGGGCGATGAGGATGCCGATGAAGCTCGCGACGAGGGCGCCGAGCGCGCTCGCGACCGAGACGTCGAGCCCCGCGGCGGACCCGACCGAGTAGCCCGCCCAGGCGATGCAGCCGAGCCCGGCGCTCACGACGATCGTGCGCAGCCCGGCGCCGTTCCAGATGGCGACCGACACGGCGATGACGAGCACGCCGACGAACTGCAGCGGCACGGAACCGAGCGAGGTGGCGTCGCTCGAGACGACGAATCCCATGCCGAGCGCCTGCGCGACCGACAGGCCGCCCACGATGCCGATGACTACGCCGAGCGTCAGCAGCGCGAGGTCCAGGATGCGGCCGCCGGCCGTGAGCGCGAAGCCGTCGATCGCGTCCTGCGCGGCGCCGACCACCGACATGCCCGCGAGCATGAGCACGATGCCGGCGGCGACGATGATCGAGGGACGAGCGTCGTCGAGGAGCGGCACGCCCAATTGCGCCAGCCGGCTCGTCGCGGCGGCGACCGCCGTGACGACGAACGCACCGACGATCTGCGAGAAGAAGAACGGCACGCGCAAGCGGGTCATGAGGCGCTGCGACATCGCGGCGCTGCACGCGGCGATGAACGCGAGCACGGTGATGATCGGCGAGGCGCCGAACAGCAGCGCGACGCCGACGCTCAGGAAGCCCTGTGCCAGGACGATGAACGCCGGCCGGTACATGAAGGGCATCCGGCGGATGGCGTGGAACCTCGAGCGGGCCTGCTCGAGGTCGAGCCCGCCCTCGATCTCGGCGACGAGGGCCTGCAGCCGCTGCAGCTTCGAGTGGTCGGGCACGGGGGCGCGCACGACGCGCAGCAGCGTGATCGGCAGATCGGTGTCGTGCCGGTGGTACGAGACGCCGATGGAGTTGTAGGTGACGTCGACGTGGACGGGGCGGATCCCGAGCGCGCCCGCGACGCGGATCGTGGCGAGCGCGACGTCGTTGGCCGATGCCCCGACCGCGGTGAGCGCCTCGGCGATGCGCATCGCCAGGTCGATCACCTTGCGCGCGTAGACCTCGTCGATCGTGAGGATCGCCTCGGTCATGGGGCGGGAGGCGGGGTCGGTGCGGATCGCGCGCACCAGGTGCTGCCGCCAATCCTTCCGCCCGTCCATCTCCACCATCCTCGCACGACGCACGAAAGCCCCACCGGAGTGGGGCTTGACGTGGAGCCTGGGAGAATCGAACTCCCGACATCCTGCTTGCAAAGCAGGCGCTCTACCAACTGAGCTAAGGCCCCGTGGCACCTGCGTGCCGTGGGAGTGTGCTTGGTGGGGCTACATGGACTCGAACCATGGACCTCTTCGTTATCAGCGAAGCGCTCTAACCGCCTGAGCTATAGCCCCAAGCACAAGCATCGACTCTACCAGAAGGATCGCGATGCTCGGCACCGCGTCACTGGTTGGCGAACCCCACCTGGAGCCCGCCCGTGATGCGCACGGAGAGGTTGTAGAGCACCGCGATGACGGCACCCAGCACCGTGATGACCACGAAGTTCAGCACCGCGACGAGCAGGGTGAACATCATCACCTGCGGCAGCGAGATGATCGACGTGATCGCGAAGTCGGGCTGCGCGAGGATGTCGCGCAGCACCTCGTCGATCTTGCCGAACAGCCCGACGACCTGCAGCAGCGTCCACATGACGAACGTCACGACGAGCTGCACGATGCCGAGCACGAGCCCGAGCACCGCCGACACCTTCATCGCCGACCAGAAGTCGATGTGCACGAGGCGCAGTCGCACCTGCTTGCTGGAGCCGCCGCGCCGAGGCGTCTTGCTCTGCAGCTTCTCGGCGATGCTCATTCGTCGGTCTCCTCGGTGGCGTCAGGGGCGGTGGCGTCGGCGTCGGCCTCATCGGCCTCGGGCGCAGCCGCGTCCGTGGCGTCCACGATAGCGGCATCGGTCTCGACGCCCGCGGCATCCGCCGCTGACGCATCCGTCGCGCCGCCCTCGACGACCTCGTCCTCGACCTCGCGCTCGACGTTGCGAGCGATCGAGATGACGAGGTCGGTCGTCGACTTCTCGGCGAACTGCACGCCCATCGTGGTGCGACCGGTCGCCCGCACCTCGTCGACGTGCGAGCGGATGACCTTGCCCGACTCGCGGATGAGCAGCAGCTCCTCGCCGTCGCCGACGATCGTCGCGCCGACGAGCGCGCCGCGGTCGTGGTCGCCCGACGAGAACGTGAGCACGCCCTGCGTGCCGCGGCCCTTCGACGGGTAGTCGCCCACGGGCGTCTTCTTGCCGAAGCCCTGCTCGGTCACGACGAACACGTAGCCCTCGTCGCCGATCACCATCGCGGCGAGCGCCTCGTCGCCCTGCTTGAGCCGCACGCCGCGCACGCCGCCGGTGTTGCGACCCATGGGCCGCAGCGCCTCGTCGGTCGCCGCGAAGCGCGCGGCTCGACCCGACTTCGTCACCACGAGGATCTCGTCGGAGGCGTCGGCGAGCATCGCGGAGATGAGCCGGTCGCCCTCGGTGAGGTTGACGGCGATGATGCCGCCCGTGCGGTTCGTGTCATAGAGCTCGAGCCGCGTCTTCTTCACCTGACCGTGCTGCGTCGCGAGCACGAGGTACTCGGCCTGCTGGTAGTCGCGCAGCGTGAGCACGGTCTGCACCTGCTCGTCCGGCTGGAAGGCGAGCAGGTTCGCGACGTGCTGGCCCTTCGCGTCGCGCCCGGCCTCCACGACCTCGTACGCCTTCATCCGGTAGACCCGGCCGAGGTTCGTGAAGAACAGCATCCAGTCGTGCGTGGAGTTCACGCTGAAGTGCTCGACCACGTCGTCGCTGCGCAGCTGCGCGCCGCGCACCCCCTTGCCGCCGCGGTGCTGCGCGCGGTACTGGTCGATGCGGGTGCGCTTGATGTAGCCGCCGTTCGTGAGGCTCACGACGACCTGCTCCTCGGGGATCAGGTCCTCCATCGAGACGTCGCCGCCGTAGCCGTGCATGATCTCGGTGCGACGGTCGTCGCCGTGCTTGTCGACGATCTCGGTGAGCTCCTCGACGATGATCGCCCGCTGCCGCGTGGGGCTCGCGATGATCTCCTTGTAGTCGGCGATGCGCACGGTGAGCTCCTCGGCCTCGTCGTGCACCTTCTGCCGCTCGAGCGCCGCGAGCCGGCGCAGCTGCATCTCGAGGATCGCGCTCGCCTGCTCGGCGTCGATCTCGAGCAGCTCCATGAGGCCGTCGCGGGCCTGCTCGGTGGTGGACGATCGGCGGATGAGCGCGATCACCTCGTCGAGCGCGTCGAGCGCCTTGAGGTAGGCCTCGAGGATGTGCATGCGCGCCTCGGCCTTGGCGAGGCGGAACTGCGTGCGGCGCACGATGACCTCGACCTGGTGGTCGGCCCAGTGCGTGATGAAGCCATCGATCGAGAGCGTGCGCGGCACGCCGTCGACGATCGCGAGCATGTTCGCGCCGAAGTTCTCCTGCAGCTGCGTGTGCTTGTACAGGTTGTTGAGCACGACCTTCGCGACCGCGTCGCGCTTGAGCGTGATGACGAGGCGCTGGCCCGTGCGACCGGACGTCTGGTCCTCGAGGTTCGCGATGCCGTGGAGCTTGCCGTCCTTGACGAGATCGGCGATGCGCACCGCGAGGCGGTCGGGGTTCACCTGGTACGGGAGCGCGGTGACGACGAGCGCCGTGCGCCCCTGCACCTCCTCGACCGTCACGACGCCGCGCATCGTGATCGAGCCGCGGCCGGTGCGGTACGCCTCCTGGATGCCCTTCGTACCGAGGATCTGCGCGCCGGTCGGGAAGTCGGGGCCCTGGATGCGCTGCAGCAGCGCCGCCTGCAGCTCCTCCTTCGAGGCCTCCGGGTGCTCGAGGTGCCAGATGGCGCCCGCCGCGACCTCGCGCAGGTTGTGGGGCGGGATGTTCGTGGCCATGCCGACGGCGATGCCGACGGAGCCGTTGACGAGCAGGTTGGGGAACCGCGAGGGCAGCACGGACGGCTCCTGCGTGCGGCCGTCGTAGTTGTCCTGGAAGTCGACCGTGTCCTCGTCGATGTCGCGCACCATCTCCATGGCGAGCTGCGACATCTTCGTCTCGGTGTATCGCGGGGCGGCGGCCTCGTCGTCGCCGGGCGAGCCGAAGTTGCCCTGGCCGAGCGCGAGCGGGTAGCGCAGGCTCCACGGCTGCACGAGGCGCACGAGCGCGTCGTAGATCGCCGTGTCGCCGTGCGGGTGGAACTGGCCCATGACGTCGCCCACGACGCGCGAGCACTTCGAGAAGGCCTTGTCGGGACGGTAGCCGCCGTCGTACATCGCGTAGATGACACGTCGGTGCACCGGCTTCATGCCGTCGCGCACCTCGGGCAGCGCGCGCCCGACGATGACGCTCATCGCGTAGTCGAGGTACGACCGCTGCATCTCGAGCTGCAGGTCGACCTGCTCGATCGCGCCGTGGTCGGGCAGGTCGCGGTCGACGGGCTCGGCGGGGGTGGTGTCAGTCAATGTTCCAGCTTCGTTCTACGAGTGCGAGTGTCGTGGGCGCGTCGGGCGCGTCAGATGTCCAGGAAGCGCACGTCGCGCGCGTTCTTCTGGATGAAGGTGCGGCGCGCGTCGACGTCCTCGCCCATGAGGGTCGAGAAGATCGAGTCGGCGACGGCCGCATCGTCCATCGTGACCTGCTTGAGCGTGCGCGTCTTCGGGTCCATGGTCGTCTCCCACAGCTCCGAGTAGTTCATCTCGCCGAGGCCCTTGTACCGCTGCACCGGGGTGTCCTTCGGCAGTCGCTTGCCGGCGGCCTGGCCCGCGGCGAGCGTCGCGTCGCGCTCGCGGTCGGTGTAGGCGTACTCGTGGTCGGCGTTCGTCCACTTGATCTTGAACAGCGGCGGCGCGGCGAGGTAGACGTAGCCCTTGTCGATGAGCGGCCGCATGTAGCGGAACAGGAGCGTCAGCAGCAGCGTCGTGATGTGCTGGCCGTCGACGTCGGCATCGGCCATGAGCACGATCTTGTGGTACCTGGCCTTCTCGGGGTCGAAGTCCTCGCCGAGGCCCGCGCCGAACGCGGTGATCATCGACTGGATCTCCGCGTTGCCGAGCGCGCGGTCGAGCCGCGCCTTCTCGACGTTGAGCACCTTGCCGCGCAGCGGCAGGATCGCCTGGCGGTACGGGTCGCGCCCCTGCACTGCCGAGCCGCCGGCCGAGTTGCCCTCGACGAGGAAGATCTCGGAGATCGCCGGGTCCTTCGACTGGCAGTCCTTGAGCTTGCCGGGCATGCCGCTCGACTCGAGCAGGCCCTTGCGGCGGGTCTGCTCGCGAGCCTTGCGAGCGGCGAGGCGCGCCATGCCGGCCTGGATCGCCTTGCGGACGATCTCCTTCGCCGAGCCGGGGTTCGACTCGAACCAGTGGCCGAGCTGCTCGCCCGTGACGCGCTGCACGAACGACTTCGCCTCGGTGTTGCCGAGCTTCGTCTTCGTCTGGCCCTCGAACTGCGGCTCGCCGAGCTTGACCGAGACGATCGCGGTGAGGCCCTCGCGGACATCCTCGCCCGTGAGGTTCTCGTCCTTCTCCTTGAGCTGGTTCGTCTGGCGCGCGTAGCGGTTCACGAGCGTCGTGAGCGCCGCCCGGAAGCCCTCCTCGTGCGTGCCGCCCTCGTGCGTGTTGATCGTGTTCGCGTAGGTGTACACGGCCTCCTGGTAGGAGCCGGTCCACTGCATCGCGATCTCGACCGAGATCCGGCGCTCCTTGTCCTCCGACTCGAAGTCGATGATCTCCGGATGCACCGGCTCGGCCTTCTTCGACTCGTTGAGGTAGGCGACGTAGTCGACGAGGCCCTGCTCGTAGAGGAACTCGTCCGAGCGCTGCACGGCGGCGGCGCTGTCGTCGCCGTCGGGCTGGATGAGCGCCTCGGGGCGCAGGTCCTCGAGCGCGATGCGGAGGCCCTTGTTGAGGAATGCCATCTGCTGGAAGCGCTTCGCGAGCGTCTCGTAGTCGAACTCGACCGTCTCGAAGATGTCGGTGCTCGGCCAGAAGGTGATGATCGTGCCGGTGGTGTCGGCCTCCTCGCCCGTCACGAGGGGGCCCTCGGGCTCGCCGACGGAGAACGACTGGCGGTGCACGTGGCCCTGACGGCGGATCTCCACCTCCATCCTGGAGGAGAGCGCGTTGACGACCGATGAGCCGACGCCGTGCAGGCCGCCGGAGACCGCGTAGCCGCCGCCGCCGAACTTGCCGCCGGCGTGGAGCACGGTCAGCACGACCTCGAGCGTCGACTTCGAGGGGTCGCTCGAGTGCGGGTCGACGGGGATGCCCCGACCGTTGTCGGCCACGCGGACGCCGCCGTCGGGGAGGATCGTCACCTCGATGTTGTCGCAGTGACCGGCGAGCGCCTCGTCGACGGCGTTGTCGACGATCTCCTGCACGAGGTGGTGGAGGCCGCGCGGACCGGTCGATCCGATGTACATGCCGGGCCGCTTGCGCACCGCCTCGAGTCCCTCGAGGATCTGGATCTGGTCGGCGCCGTAGTCGCCCTGCTCGCGCTGCTCGCGCGACTGGTCCTCGGGCCGTGCACCCTGCTCGTTCGCCATCGTTCTCGCGTCCGCCTCCCGCGCGGCCACCGGGGCCAGCGCAACCCTCCTATTCTACCCCGGAACGGCCTCGAGCACCGCGACGAACGCGCCTCTGGGGCACGATCTCGACTTCGGAGGACAGAACACACCGCCGGAGTCGCGTTTCGACGCGCTGGATGCCTCCACCGGCCTCTGCGGGCACGCTGCCGCAGGTGGACGATCCCCCGTCGAGCACGGCTCGAGCGTCAGTGCTCCGCCGCTCCGCGGAGCGTCGGGGCGACGACGCGGATGATCGCTGAGTCGTCGAGCGCGCCGAGTCCCTGCGCCTCACCGAGCAGGAAGAGCTGCTCAGCCGCGGCCGCGACGGGTGCCGCGAGGTGGTGCGCGCGGGCGGCGGCCCCCACGATCCCGAGGTCCTTGACGAAGATGTCGAGGCGGCTGAGCACCTCGGCACCGTGCTCGTCGTACGCCTGGAGGGCCCGGGGGCCGCGGTTGCCGAGCATGAAGGAGTCGGCGGCGCCGGCGGTGAGCGCCTCGAGGGTGCGCTCGCGCTCGAGGCCGAGCGCGTCGGCGAGCGCGAGCGCCTCGGCCGCCGCGGCGATGTGCACGCCGCACAGCAGCTGGTTGACCGTCTTGAGTGCCTGCCCGTCTCCGGCTCGGTCGCCGACGACCGTGAGCGTCGAGGCGAGCTGCTCGAGCACGGGCCGCGCGGTCTCGAGCGCGGCGGGCTCGGCGCCCACCACGATGAGGAGGTCGCCGGCGCCCGCGCGGACCGGCCCGCCCGACAGCGGTGCGTCGACGAGCGCCGCGCCCACCTCGCCCAGCCGCGCAGCGATGTCGGCGATGCCGTCCGTGCCGACGGTACTCGTCAGGATCACGACCGCCCCGTCGCCGAGGTGCCCCGCGAGGCCCTGGTCACCGAAGAGCAGCTCGCGGAGCTGCTCGCCCGTGCGGACCGCGACGAGCACGGCCTGCGCGCCCGAGACGGCAGCCGCGGCGGAGGCCGCGGGCTCGACGCCCTGGCCCTCGGCGAGCGCGAGCCGCTCCGTCGCGATGTCGAAGCCCCTCACCTCGAAGCGCTCGGCGAGCCGCGCTGCCATGGGCAGTCCCATGGCGCCGAGTCCGATGACGGCGACAGTCCTGGTCATTGCGATTCCCATCTGTGGTCGGGGGTCAGTCCGCGAGGGTGCGGACGACGAGTGCGAGCGAGTCGGTGTCGCCGACGTTGCCGGCGAAGACGACGAAGGGGATGCCGAGCGCGGGGCCGACCTGCGGCTGCCACAGCGAGACGATGCCGGGCAGCATCGGGCCGACGACCGTGGCACGACGGATCTGCAGCGCCTCGGATGCGACGTCGCTCGACGTGATGCCGCCCTTCGCGATCACGAAGCGCGGCGGTGCGAGCTCGAGCACGCGAGCGACGAGCTCGACGAGTCCCGACGAGACGCGGCGGGCGATCTCGAGGCTCTCGTCCCCATCGCGGCCCGTGACGAGCGCTCGACTCGTGTGGACGATCACGGTGCCCGATCCGATCGCACGGGCCACGGCATCCGCCCGCTCGACGAGGTGCGCCTCGCGCCGGTCGTCGATGAGCGAGCGCACGTCGAGCTCGATCGTGACGGTGTCGGGGCGATCGGCCTGCAGCGCCTCGAGCTGTGCGGTCGTGAGGGGCACGTGGCTGCCGACCACGACGAGCCCGCCGCGGTCGTGCGTCGTCTCGATGCGGTCGCGGGTCACCGGCTCGGCGACCTCCTGGCCGATGTGCGCGCGGAGGTACGGCGGACCGATGCGCAGCAGCGTCGTGATGCCCTCCCGGTCGAGGGCGTGGAGCGCGAGCGCGACCTGCCGCATGTCGTGCTCGTCGACCGCGTCGACGGCGACGACCGTGCCCGCGGGCAGCGAGCGCAGGAACGCCGTCACGGCCTCGGTGCCCGCGCGGATGATCGAGAGCGTCAGCGCGGCGACGTCGTCGCGGCGGGTGCGGCCGCCCGTCTTCTCCGCCACCCAGTCGCGGAGGTCGGACGAGCGGTAGCCGAACGTCGCGTCGGCGGCGAAGGCCGTCTCGCCCACGGGCGTCGCCTCGCCGTCGACGACCCAGTAGTGCACGGCGTCGACGGTGATCCGCCCCGCGTCGGGGAAGGCGGGCACGAGCATGACGAGGTGCGGCGCGACACCCGCGTGCTCCGCAGCGGCCGCGCTCAGCACGTCGGTCTCGAGCGGGAAGTGCCCGCGCAGCGTCGAGTCGCTGCGGCTCACGAACGACACCCGAAGGCCGGCTCGGGCGGCGGCCGCGACGGACACCGCGACCACCTCGCGGTTGCGGGCTGCGGCATCCTGCTCGCCGAGCGAGCGCGTGTTCGTGAGCACGTAGACCGCGGGCGCGCCCTGCGCGAGCGCCCAGTCGAGGTCGTCGTCCTCCCAGCGGGTGAGCACCGGGAGCCCGGCGACCGACTGCGTGCCGGTGGGGTCGTCGTCGAGCACGACGAGCACGAGATCGTCGCTGAGCGAGGCCGCGACCTCGGCGGCCTCGATCGTGATCGGCGCCGGCGCGCCGGCGAGCAGGTGGTCGAGCTGCACGGGAACTCCCTTGTCCACGGGATCGCTTGCGTCGTCAAGCGATCTGATATCAGACATGTTGCGCATCCGGGCGACCGGTTGTCAATCCCGGCGGCGTGGCGCTCAGTCGAGCACCAGCGCGACGAGGTCGTCGCGCGTCTGCGCCATGTGGTGCGCCATCGCATCGCGCGCGGCGATCGCGTCCCTCGCGCGGATCGCGTCGAGCAGCTTCGCATGCTCGTCGATCGCGTGCGCCCGGATCTCCGGGACGGCACTCGTCTCGCCGCGCGTCTCCTCGAGCATCGAGGTGAGCGGCAGCATCGCCGCGATGAGGATGCGGTTGTCGGCGGCTCGCAGGATCGTGTCGTGGAACTCGAGGTCGGCGGCGACGAAGGCCTCGACGTCGCCGGCGTCGTGATGGACGGCCATGCTCCGCAGCGCCGCGTCGAGCGCTTCGAGCTGCTCGGGCGAGCGGCGCTCGGCGGCGAGCTGCGCGGCGCCGGTCTCGATCATGACGCGCACCTCGAGCAGCTCGAGCGACGACCGCTGCCGCTGACCGGCGCTGCGCGCGTGCCGCACCACGGCATCCATGCCCGTCCACTCCGCGACCGGCGCGATCCGGTGCCGGCTGCCGGGCACCTGCACGATGACGCCCTGCGCCTGCAGCAGCCGCACGGCCTCGCGGAGCGTCAGGCGCGAGACGCCGAACTCCGTGGCGAGCTGGCCCTCGGGCGGCAGCTGCTCCCCCGCGGTCAGCGTGCCGGCGATGATGGCGTCGAGCAGCTGGTCGACGGCGTCGTGGGTGCGCGAAGGCCTCGGCATTGCTCCTCCTCGAGCTCGATGTCAGACAGCCTAGCCGCCGTCGCGACGATCCTCGGCGCTAGCCCCAGGTGTCACGCGGGCCTCGACCGGGCACCGAGCGGCGACCGCGCGAGAAGCTCGGCACGCTGGGCCCGACGAACTCCACCCGCTGCAGGCCGCAGTCGGGGAAGCGGGCGAGGATGCGCGTCGTCGTCTCGGCGCGCAGGATGCGCATCTGCTGCGTCCAGGCGGTCGAGGCGCATCGCACGGTGAGCACGCCGTCGTCGAACGAGACGGGCTCGGTGCGATCGGCGTTCTCCTCGCCGACGAGCTCGCTCCAGCTGCTGATGACATCGGCGCGCGCGAGCGTCGCGGTCCACCCGCGGGCGTCGGCGAAGCCGACGAGCACGTCGCCGAGCGCACGCGGATCGCGACCCTTGCCGAACGGCACCGAGGCACCGGGCTCGCGGTGCGAGCGGCGGCGGCCGTCGCGCGAGACGAGATCGGGATCGCCGAACTTCGCCTTCATCCGCAGCCACACGCGCTCCGGCTCGCTCGCGGCGAGCTCACGCATCCTCGACCACCGCCTGCCCCACCGGCGGATCGGCGACCACCGGCTCCGGGACGACCTCGCCCGCGACGATGCGGATGCGGTGGTCGCGCAGCGCATCCGGCACGTCGTCCTCGACCGCCGCCGTGATGAGCACCTGCTCGAAGCCGCCGGCGGCCTCGGCCAGCCGCTGACGCCGGCCCGCGTCGAGCTCGGCGAACACGTCGTCGAGGATCATCACGGGGTCGCCGCCCGAGCCGTCGCGCAGCAGCTCGGCCGAGGCGAGTCTGAGCGCGAGCGCGAACGACCACGACTCCCCGTGGCTGGCGTAGTGCCGGGCGAGCAGGTCGTTGAGGTGCAGCTCGAGGTCGTCGCGGTGCGGGCCGACGAGGCTCACCCCGCGGTCGAGCTCGTCGCGCCGCCGCTCGGCGAGCAGCGCGCGGAACGTGTCCTCGTCGTCGGGCACGTTGGTGACGAGCGCGATCCTCGCCGCGTGCTCGTCGCCCGCGACGAGCCGGTACGCGGCGTCGACATGCGGTGCGAGGTCGGCGACGAGCGCGCGCCGCGTGCGCATCACCTCGAGCCCGAGATCGATGAGTCGCCCGTCCCAGACCTCGAGCGTCGTGAGGTCGTCGGGGCGCAGTCGCGCCGCCCGAGCGCTCTTCAGCAGCGAGTTGCGCTGCTTCAACACGCGGTCGAGGTCGCTGTGCACGCCCGCGAGGCGCGGGGCGCGCATGACGGCGAGCTCGTCGAGGAAGCGGCGCCTGCCGCCGGGGTCGGCGCGCACGAGCTGCAGGTCCTCGGGGCTGAAGAGCACCGCCTGCAGGTACCGAGGCAGATCGCGGATGCGCACGTTCTGTCCGTTGGCCTGCGCTCGGTTCGCGCCGCGGGCGTTGAGCTCGACATCGAGCTGGAAGGCGCGCTCGTCGTTCGTGACCGAGCACCGCACGATCGCGCGCTGCTCGCCGGCACGGATGAGGGCGACGTCGGTCGGCACGCGGTGGCTCGAGCCCGTCGCGATCCACACGAGCGCCTCGACCATGTTGGTCTTGCCCTGCCCGTTGCGGCCGACGAGCAGGTTCGCGCCGGGCTCGAACGCGACATCCGCCGTGACGTAGTTGCGGAAGTCGGTCAGCGCGAGCCGACTGACGCGCACCTAGGCCTTCTTGACCGCGTGGCCGCCGAACTGGTTGCGCAGGGCCGCCACCGCCTTCATCGCGGGGCTGTCGTCCTGCCGCGACTCGAAGCGGGCGAACAGCGACGCCGAGATCGCCGGCATCGGCACGGCGTTCGCGATCGCCTCCTCGACGGTCCAGCGGCCCTCGCCCGAGTCGTCGACGTAGCCCTCGATCTCGGAGAGGTCGTCGTCCTCGTCGAGCGCCCGCACCATGAGGTCGAGCAGCCACGAGCGCACGACGGTGCCGCGCTGCCACGCCTTGAAGCTGCCGGCGACGTCGTGCACGAGCTCCTTGCGCTCGAGCAGCTCGAAGCCCTCGGCGTACGCCTGCATGAGTCCGTACTCGATGCCGTTGTGCACCATCTTCACGTAGTGCCCGGCACCGGTCGGACCGGCGTGCACGAAGCCCTCCTCGCGGGGACCCTCCGGCCGGAGCGCGTCGAACACCGGCAGCAGCTCCTCGACGTCGGCCTTCTCGCCGCCCACCATGAGGCCGTAACCGTTCTCGAGCCCCCACACGCCGCCCGAGACGCCGACGTCGACGAAGCGGATGCCCCGCTCGGCCAGCTGCGCGGCGTGCCGCTCATCCTCGGTGAAGCGCGAGTTGCCGCCGTCGATGACGAGGTCGCCCGCGGAGAGCTTCTCGCCCAGCTCGGTGACCACGGCATCGGTGATCTCGCCCGCCGGCACCATCGCCCACACGACGCGCGGCGTCGGGAGCGCCTCGATGAGCGCCTCGACGCTCTCGACGTCGGTCACCTCGGGGTTGCGGTCGAAGCCGGTCACCTCGATGCCGGCGGCGCGGAGGCGAGTCCGCATGTTCCCGCCCATCTTGCCGAGCCCGATCAGGCCGATGTGCGTCATGGTGCTCCCTCGCCGGTCGACTAGCGCAGCAGCAGGTTGGGCTGCAGCAGGTACTTGAAGTCGGTCGCCTCTGCATCGTCGCGCGAGGTCTGCCCGCGGATGAGCATCGGTCCCGGCTTGTTCGTGTTCTCGGAATGCGTGAAGGCGACGCGCACGAACTCGGAGTGCGTTGCCTGGATGCCGTCGATGAGCAGCTGCGGCTTGATCGAGAGCACGATCTCGCCGCCCTCGAGCACGGCGTCGATGATCTCGGAGGCCTGCGCCTGCTCGGAGCCGATCGCCTCGAGCTGCGCCTGGCCCTCGCTGAAGGTGTAGCGGATGGCGGCCTCGGCGTCGAGCACGAGCTGCACGCGGCGGGTGGCGTCGACGAGCTCGGCGGTGTTGACGACCGCGTGGTGCTCGACCTGCTCGGGGAACAGCCGGCGCACGGGCGGGTAGTTGCCCTTGATGAGCAGGCTCGTCACCGTGCGATCGGCGGTCGAGAAGGCGATCTGCTGCCGCTCCCCCGGCTCGCTCATCGTGATCTCGATGCGCTCGGCGCCGCCGAACGTGCGGCCGACCTCGGTGAGCGTGCGCGCGGGCACGAGCGAGGTGAGCGCTTCGGTCTGGTCGCCGGCATCCCACGGGATGCTGCGCACCGAGACGCGGTAGCGGTCGGTGGCGATGAGCGTGAGCACGTTGTCGGCGGCCTCGAGCTGCACACCGGTGATGACGGGCGTGACATCCTCGCGCGACGCGGAGATGGCGACCTGCGAGATCGCCTCGGCGAAGGCCTTGCCCTCGACGACGCCCGTGCGCCCCTCGACGGTCGGCACGGTCGGATACTCCTCGAGCGGCATCTTCGCGAGCGAGAAGTTGGAGTTGCCGCAGCGGATCGACACCTTCTGGCCGTCGTCCTCGATGCGGACCTCGCGCTGCGGGAGCTTCGACGCGATGTCGCTCATCATCTTGCCCGAGACGAGCACGACGCCCTCGGCGTCGACGGCTGCCTGCACCGTGGTGCGGGCCGACGACTCGAAGTCGAAGGACGAGAACACCACGCCGTCGGCGGTCGCCTCGATCCGGACGCCGCTCAGGATCGGCATCGTCGGCCGCTGCGGCAGCAGCTTGACGGCGAACGACACAGCGTCGCTGAAGACATCGCGATTGATGACGAACTTCACTCGGCATCCTCCTTCGGTGGCACGTGGCCTGCTGGGCTAGGCCGCACGGCAGGGCGTGCACGGCGCTGTTGATTCTGGCACAGGGTTGTCATCCCCCGACCGCCGAGCCACCGAGCCGCCGGAGCCTCATGGTTGGTGACTCGCCGGATCCTCTTCTCAATGAACCCTGTCATTCATAACCCCTGTGGGTTCTGTGGAGCGGTCGGGTCCTCCCGGCGGCTCGACTGGGAACTACAACGTTGGAAGATGTTGGCCGCCTGTTGACGCGCATCCACAGATCGGTGGAGTCGGCGGATGCATGATCCGCTGCCGTCCACAGATGCGGCGCCGGTTGTCCACAGGCTCGCCGTGGTGGTGCACAACCGGACCACATGAAGTCCACGTTGAAGGTTGCGTCTGGTGCGCACAAGGTCGGAGACCTTCTGCGCACCAGACGCAAGGTCGAGTAGCGGCCGACGAAGTCGGCCGCGTACCGAGACCTGGGCGCCGAACTCTGGATCGCGCCCTTGATCTCGATACGCGCGGCCTTCGGCCGAGCTGCTCGATCACCGAAGCGTCAGCGCGTCTGCCGGATCCTCGACGTCAGCTCCGTCACCTGCGTGTACACGGATCGGCGCTCCTGCATGAGCTTCTCGATCTTCTTGTTGGCGTACATGACGGTGGTGTGGTCGCGATTGCCGAAGAGCTGCCCGATCTTGGGCAGCGACATGCTCGTCATCTCGCGGCACAGGTACATCGCGATCTGGCGTGCGAGCGCGATCGTCTGCGACCTGGACGAGCCGTGCAGGTCCTCGACCGTGAGCCGGAAGTAGGCAGCGGTGTGGCTGATGATGTCGCTCGGCGAGACGACCGCCTCCTCGTCGAACGAGAAGAGGTCCTTGAGCACCGTCTGCGCGAGCTCCATCGTGACCGGCAGCCGGTTGAGGCTCGCGAAGGCGGTGACGCGGATGAGCGTGCCCTCGAGCTCGCGGATGTTGGACCGCACCTTGTCGGCGATGACCGACAGCACCTCCGGCGGGATCTGGATCCGCTCGGCCTCCGCCTTCTTGCGGAGGATCGCGATGCGCGTCTCGAGGTCGGGCGCCGTGACGTCGGTGATGAGGCCCCACTCGAAGCGGCTCACCATGCGGCCCTCGAAGCCCTGCAGGTGCTTGGGCGCCACATCCGACGTGATCACGACCTGCTTGTTGTGGTCGTGGAGCGTGTTGAAGGTGTGGAAGAACGCCTCCTGCGTCGACTCCTTACCGCGCAGGAACTGGATGTCGTCGATGAGCAGCACGTCGACCTCGCGGTAGCGCTGCTGGAACGACTGGTTCAGGTTGTTGGCGATCGCGTTGATGAAGTCGTTGGTGAACTCCTCGCTCGACACGTACCGCACCCGGATGCCCGGGTACATGCCCTCGGCGTAGTGGCCGATGGCGTGGAGCAGGTGCGTCTTGCCGAGCCCGGAGTCGCCGTAGATGAACAGCGGGTTGTAGGCCTTGGCCGGCGTCTCGGCGACCGCGAGGGCCGCGGCGTGCGCGAACCGGTTCGATCCGCCGATGACGAAGTTGTCGAACACGTACTTCGGGTTGAGGCGCGAGTCGACGCGCCGAGACGACTGCTCGGACGGCTCGCGCTCGAACGAGGCGATCGGCTGCACGACCGGCTCCGCAGCGGGGTCGTCGACGACGTCGGGCAGCGGCTCCTCGTGCTCGAGCTCGAGGTTCACGACGATCTTGAACGACGCGATGTCCACAGCGTTGTCCACAAGGGAGTCGGTGATCGGCACGCGCAGCCGCTGCTCGAGCATGTCGCGCGTGAGGTCGTTCGGAACCTCGAGGTAGAGCACCGAACCCATCACGCCCTGCGGCTCCACGAGGTCGAGGAATCCGCGCAACGACGGGGGAATCCGGGCATCGCCCTCGAGGGTCGCCAGCACGGAGGACCAGAGCTGTCCGGTTCGGGGATCCGGGGCCATCGGTATGCGGTTCCTCTGCAGAGCTGTCGACGAGTGGTGCTATCCACACCATTATCCACAGGAACGTGGGTCGTGAGATCCGCGCTTCGCGCTGCTCCCCGGGCACCGGCCGCGGCGCGGACCCCCCGAGTCTGCACGCATAGCGCAGACCTCGCAAGTCCCTATGCGTTGACTGCGGCGTGGCGCAGAGACCCTTCGGTCGCCGTTGACCGACCGGCTGGTCTCGCGTATGCTCGTGAGGTTGCCGCGACCGTGTGCGGCACATCGTCGAGCCTGGTGGCTCGACCAGACGACTTGCGGCGCGATCGCGCCGGACACCGGGAGATTCACCATGAGCAAGCGCACGTTCCAGCCGAACAACCGCCGCCGCGCCAAGAAGCACGGCTTCCGCCTCCGCATGCGCACGCGTGCCGGCCGCGCCATCCTGGCGGCCCGTCGCGGCAAGGGCCGCACCGAGCTCTCGGCGTAGCCCTCGAGGTGCTCGCGAAGGCGAACCGGATCATGCGCGGCGACGACTTCCGTCGCGTCGTGCGGACCGGTCGCCGCGCGGGCGGCCCTCTTGCGGTGGTGCACCGCGCGAAGCCCGAAGCGGCAGTGAGCCGCTTCGGGTTCATCGTGTCCAAGCAGGTCGGCAACGCCGTGGTCCGCAATCGCGTGAAGCGTCGGCTCAGCGAGATCGTGCGGGCTGAGCTCGACTCGATCGACACGGCCGACATCGTCATCCGTGCTCTGCCCGCGGCCGGACAGGCCGACTTCGCTACACTGAGATCCGGCATCTCGGCGCTGCTGGTGCAACGATCATGAGTGGGAGCCTCCTCAGGCTGCGGCTCATCCCGCGCAACGTCTGCGTCGCGATCCTGGTCGTCTACCGAGCGGTGATCTCACCGCTCTACGGCGACGTGTGCCGCTACTACCCCAGCTGCTCGAGCTACGCCCTCCAGGCCATCCAGCAGCACGGGATGGTGCGCGGCATCTGGTTGGGCGCTCGACGCATCCTCCGCTGCCACCCCTGGGCGGCCGGCGGAGTGGACGACATCCCAGAGCCGCAGTCGCGGCTCGCAACGACTCGAGCGGGGTTCGTCCTCGCTCGCAAGGAGCAGTGACAGCTTGGACATCTTCGCCCTGCTGATGTGGCCCATCAAGTTCGTCATCGAGGCGATCCTGGTCGGGTTCCACACCTTGGTCACCATGCTCGGCGGCGACGCCGGCTCTGGTCTCACCTGGGTGCTGTCGATCGTGGGCCTCGTGCTCGTGATCCGCAGCGCGATGATCCCGCTGACCGTGCGGCAGATCGTGTCGTCCCGGAAGTCGCTCGAGATCCAGCCCGAGATCCAGCGCATCCAGAAGAAGTACAAGGGCAAGAAGGACCAGTTCTCGCGCGAGGCGATGCAGCGCGAGACGATGGAGGCCTACAAGAAGGCCGGCACGAACCCCTTCGCCTCGTGCCTCCCCCTCCTGATCCAGATGCCGATCTTCCTCGGTCTCGTGCAGGTGCTGACCGACGCGAACGCGGTGAAGCCCGGCGTGGGCCTGCTCACCGTCGAGCTCGCGCGGCTGTTCAGCGAGTCGACCCTGTTCGGCGTGGTGCCCCTGCACATGACGATGCAGGCCGGCTTCGCCGAGGGATCGATCCCCGTGATCATCACGGCGATCGTGCTGACGCTCATCATGTGCGCGACGCAGTTCTACACGCAGCTGCAGATCATGACGAAGAACCAGACGCCGGCGATGAAGGAGTCGCCGATGTACAAGCAGCAGCGCGTGCTGCTGTACATCATCCCGGTGTTCCTGCTCGTCTCGGCGTGGCTCTTCCCGCTCGGCACGATGTTCTACTGGCTGGTCTCCAACATCTACACGCTCGTGCAGCAGCTCATCATCATCAACAAGCTGCCGACGCCGGGCTCGGAGGCCGCCCTCGCCCGTGAGGCGCGCATGGCCCGCAAGCGCCAGCGGATGGGGCTGCCGGCGACCGACGACGAGCACGTGGAGACCGCCGCAGAGATCGAGCTGCGCACCCAGCGGCAGCAGCCGCGCGGCAAGAAGCCGAAGTCGCAGCGAGAGGGCTGAGCATGAGCGACCAGAACCCGACCGTCGAGGTCGATGTGCAGGACCAGCCCGATGAGGGCGAGGTCGCGGCGGACTACGTGGAGGGGCTGCTGGACATCGCGGACCTCGACGGCGACATCGAGATCGAGCAGACCGAGACGCGCACGACCATCGTCGTGGGTGAGGCGGGCGACGATCTCGCGGGGCTCGCGAAGCCCGAGGTGGTCGCGGCGCTCCAGGAGCTGACGAGGCTCGCAGTGCAGCAGCAGACCGGTGAGTTCTCGCGCCTCGTGCTGGATGTCGCGGGCTCCCGCGACGCCCGGGCCGAGCAGCTGCAGGGCATCGTCGACGACGCGGTCGCCGCCATCGAGGGTGGCGAGCAGCGCGTGGCGCTCGAGCCGATGTCGTCCTATGAGCGCAAGCTCGTGCACGACCTCGTGCGCGAGGCGGGGCTCAGCAGCGACTCCGAGGGCGAGGGCTCCGGCCGGCACATCGTCGTCCTGCCCGCCTGACGCCGTGACCACTCCCCCATCGCTGGAGGCAGAGCCCGCGGCGGCCGCAGCCCTGTTCGGCGATCGGATCGAGCTCGCACGGTCCTATACGGTGTCGCTCGCATCGAACGGTGAGACGCTCGGCCTCATCGGACCGCGCGAGCTGCCGCAGCTGTGGAGTCGACACATCCTCAATTCTGCGCTGCTCGCGCCGCTGCTCCGTGGACGCGTCGGCGACGTCGGCTCTGGTGCCGGCCTGCCAGGACTCGTGCTCGCGATCGCGCGACCCGACGTCCATGTCACGCTCATCGAGCCCATGGAGCGTCGCACGGAGTGGCTGCGGTCGGAGGCCGACCGCATGGGGCTGACGAACGTGGCGGTGCTCCGCGCACGAGCCGAGGACGTGCGGGGTTCCGGCGACCTCCTCCCCCTCGACCAGGTGACCGCCCGCGCGGTGTCCGCGCTGCGGACGCTCATCCCTCTGACGGCGCCGCTCGTGCGCAGCGGCGGCGAGCTGCTGCTCATGAAGGGCGGACGCGCGGCTGACGAGATCGTCGCCGCGCAGAAGGCGATCCGCAAGCACCGGCTCGATCACGTCGAAGTGCTCGAGCTGGGCGCTGAGCACGGTCTGGAGACCACGCGGGTGGTGCGGGCGGTCGTCGACCCCTGAGCCCAGGGACGGCGTCGATGACGGCGCGCTGTCTCACGTGCAGCGACTCGCGCAGCGCGCGGGCTATCAGTGCCGGCGGACGATGCGAAGCGCTTCGCGCCGAACGTCGGTCGTCGAGTCGCGACGACGATGCCGTCACCTGGATGGGCCGCCGGGTATGCCGCGAGGCGCGGGGGTGCTTCCGAGACCTCCCGGAAGGGGCGGCTGCTGGAGTCTCTCGCGGATCGGCCTGTTTCACGTGAAACACAGGGCTCAGATCGGCATCTGAGGGCCACGCTGACGGTGCCGGCGTGACCCGTACGATCGCTCTCCTGGCGCCACGAGAATGTGCTCATCGACGGCTGGCTCGCCGGCGGGACGTTTAACGTGAAACACAGCCCTTGGGTGCGAGGCGAACGCTCCATGCGCCATCGTGCTCAGCACCTGCGGTGCCCATCCTGAGCCGGTGCTCCTTGCCGGCTCACGGCGCAGCGGGCTGTTTCACGTGAAACCGGCAGGTCTATCCAAGGCCTGATGTCCCGTTCGTGTCGGATCGCGATCACTGCTCACCGGGCGTCGCCGGAGTCTCGACCGCAATGGGTGCGACGGTCGCCTGTTTCACGTGAAACATCGACTCCGTCGTGGGACACGGGCGAGCCGCGGTGTACGGGTCAGCGATCAGGTCGCTTGTCGATTCCCGTGCTGACGTCGCGCCGGAGAGAGAAGGCACGCTGTCGGTCACCTATGCGTCGCCCGCTCGCCCGGGCCTGGCGCCTCGGGACGGGTGCTCGCGCGCGCCGACATGCTGTGCCCGCTGCGCCCGTGCGGGAGGAGCAAGTCAGGTGAGACCCCGCCGTGCCTCTCGAGCTCGAGATCAGCGGCGCCGTGTCGTTCCCGTGGGCATTGCTCGGGGCAGCGGCGCTGCGCGCTGGTCCGAGGCGCCCGGCTCGACACGGGAAGCGAACGTTTCACGTGAAACACCGGGGGAAGGTGTGCGGGCCGCGACGCGACGCCTCCGGGACCAGGTGATGTTTTGTCATCGTCGACGAGAGAGGGCGATGCCGACTGCACCGGCGCAATGCTGCGCGCCCCGCGCACAGGGCGTCGGCCATGTCGACCGCCCTGTGGAGAACTGTGGACAACCTCGTGTCGGCGACAGGCGCACCCAGGCAGCGCGGCGCGCTGGACTGCTCAGAACCCGCGCAAACACTAGGGAGTTGCCTGTACCCCAGTTGCTTCACGCTCCACTTGAGGGCCAGTGATCCGTAACACGGTTCTCCACAGGCCTGTGTACAACTCGGCAAGTCGACCCCGCCAGCAAGGCTGCCCCCGGGGCAGATCGCGCGGAGTTTGCGTTCGCGGCGCGAGGCGTCAGACTGGACTCTTGCACCGCACCGCGATGCAGCACACCGCACTGCAGCACACCGCACTGGATTGCAGCACACACACAGGGGACGTCGCTCCGCGCGCTCAATGTTCCACGTGAAACATCGATCAGGAGGGCATGCGTGACCACGGGAAAGTTCGACACGACCCCCATCGCCCGCGAGCTCGCCGCCATGGCCCGTCGTCGACAGGCGCTGTCGGCCGCAGAGCTCCCTCTCCCGCGTCGCACTCGCATCTTCACCGTCGTGAACCAGAAGGGCGGGGTCGGCAAGACGACGACTGCCGTCAATCTGGCGGCTGCGCTTGCACAGGGCGGCGCGCGCGTGCTCGTGCTCGACCTCGACCCGCAGGGCAATGCCTCCACGGCGCTCGGCATCGACCACCACGCCGACGTCGTGAGCACGTACGACGTGCTCATCGATGGGGAGCCGCTCGCCTCCGCCATCGCTGTCAGTCCGCAGAACGAGCGGCTCCACGTCGTGCCCTCGACGATCCACCTGGCTGGCGCCGATCTCGAGCTCGCCGGCATGGAGCGCCGAGAGCACCGCTTGCGCATGGCGCTGGATGCCTACCTCACCGACCTGCCCGAGCCGCCGCACTACGTGTTCATCGACTGCCCCCCGTCGCTCGGGCTGCTCACGATCAATGCCTTCACCGCCGCCACCGAGGTGCTGCTGCCCATCCAGTGCGAGTACTACGCGCTCGAGGGCGTCTCGCAGCTGCTCGACACCATCGAGCGCATCAAGGCCCACCTGAACCCGACGCTCGACATGTCGACCGTGCTGCTGACGATGTTCGACGGCCGCACGCTGCTGTCGAGGCAGGTCGTCGACGAGGTGCGCAAGCACTTCCCGGAGCAGACCCTCGATTCGGTCATCCCCCGATCGGTGCGCGTCTCGGAGGCGCCCGGCTACGGCCAGACGGTGATCACGTACGACCCGAACTCACCGGGCGCGCTCTCGTATCGCGAGGCGGCCGCGGAGATCGCACGCAGAGGAGCGGCATGAGCAAGAGAGCAGGACTCGGGCGCGGCATCGGGGCGCTCATCCCGACAGGACCGTCGGTCGTCGCGGACGACGAGCGAGCGCCGGCCGAGCCGCAGCCCGACGGTGCGAGCGCACAGCCGCAGCGTCGCGCGCGTCGGGCTCCGAAGCCCGGCGGTCGTCCGGTCGACGTCTTCTTCTCCGGCGAGGAGGAGGAGGGCGAGGGGCTGCTCGCGATCCCCGGTGCCACGTTCGGGGCGGTCGCGCCCGGCGACATCCGGCCCAACGCGAATCAGCCCCGCACGGTGTTCGACGAGGACGACCTCGCGGAGCTCGAGCACTCGATCCGCGAGTTCGGCGTGCTGCAGCCCATCGTGGTGCGCCCCGTGTCCCTCGGCGACGACGGCACCCACTACGAGCTCATCATGGGGGAGCGGCGCTGGCGCGCGAGCCAGCGCGCAGGGCTCGAGACGATCCCGGCCGTCATCAAGGACACCCCCGACGACGCGATGCTGCGCGACGCGCTGCTCGAGAACCTGCATCGAGCCTCGCTCAACCCGCTGGAGGAGGCCTCGGCCTACCAGCAGCTGATGGACGACTTCTCGATCACCCAGGAGGAGCTCTCTCGCCGGATCGGCCGCAGCAGACCGCAGATCTCGAACACGATCCGGCTGCTCAAGCTGCCGGAATCGATCCAGGCGAGGGTGGCGAGCGGTGTGCTGTCCGCTGGCCATGCCCGTGCCATCCTCTCGCTGCCCACGGTCGAGGCCATGGAGCAGCTCGCCGCCAAGATCATCAATGAAGATCTCTCAGTTCGTGCGGCCGAAGTGGCAGCTGGACTCGTCCACACGCGCAACCCGCGCCGGACGCCGACGAAGGGCGCCGTGCAGCACGGGCTCGACGAGATCGCCACCCGCCTCGAGGACCGCCTCGACACGCGCGTCCGCATCGCGCTCGGCCGCTCGAAGGGACAGCTGACCATCGACTTCGCCACCGTCGGCGACCTCAACCGCATCCTGAGCGAGCTGGGCGAGCAGGGGGTCGGCGCTGCGCTCGAGCCCTCGGCGGACTGACCGAGCAGCGACCGCACGACGAAGGGCCCCCGGACGCGTCCGAGGGCCCTTCGTCGTGTCAGATCACAGGAACGCCGCGAGCTCCTGCTCGATCGCCGGCTTCGGTCGAGCGCCGATGAGCTCCTTCACGACCTCGCCGCCCTGGAAGAGCTTCATGGCGGGGATCGACGTGATGTTGTAGCGCATGGCCAGGTCGGGCTCCTGGTCGACGTTCACCTTGACCACGTCGAGCTTCTCGGTCTCGCCGTCGATCTGCTCCAGGATGGGGCTGACCGCGCGGCAGGGGCCGCACCAGGCAGCCCAGAAGTCGACGAGGACGGGCTTGTCGGCGTTGAGCACGTCCTGCTCGAACGATGCGGTGGTGACTTCCTTCACAGTGCTGCCTCCTCAGGGCTTGCGACGAGGACCGGCACGGCGTGCGCGGTCAGGTAGTGCTCGGCGTCGAGCGCGGCGACCGTGCCCGACGCGGCAGCCGTGACGGCCTGGCGGTAGGTGGGGTCGATGACGTCGCCGGCGGCGAAGACGCCCGGGACCGAGGTGCGCGAGGTGCGGCCGTCGACCGCGATCGTGCCCTCGGCGGTGAGCATGAGCTTGTCGTGCACGAGATGCGTGCGGGGATCGGAGCCGATGGCCACGAAGACGCCGTCGACGGGCATGGCCCGGACCTGGCCGGAGACGGTGTCGCGCAGCGTGACGGCGTTCACCTGCGCGTCGCCATCGATCGACTCGACGACCGTGTTCATGAGGAACTCGATCCTCTCGTTCGCGCGCGAGCGGTCGAGCATGACCTCGCTCGCGCGGAAGTGCTCGGAGCGGTGCACGATCGTGACCTTGTCGGCGAACTTCGTGAGGAAGTTGGCCTCCTCCATCGCCGAGTCGCCGCCGCCGACCACGATGAGCTGCTTCTGCTTGAAGAAGAAGCCGTCGCACGTCGCGCACCACGAGACGCCGTGACCGGAGAGCCGCTCCTCGCCCTCGACGCCGAGCTTGCGGTAGGCCGATCCGGTCGCGAAGATCACGGCGCGGGCCTCGAGCACCTCGTCGCCGACGTGGACGCGCTTCACCTCGCCGTCGAGCTCGAGCTCGGTGACGTCCTGCATGCGCACGTCGGCGCCGAAGCGCTCAGCCTGCTGCTGCATGGCGAACATGAGGTCGGGGCCCTGGATGCCCTCGGGGAAGCCGGGGAAGTTCTCGACGTCCGTCGTGGTCATGAGGTCGCCGCCCATCTCGACGCTCGAGGCGAGCACGATCGGCTTGAGGTTCGCGCGAGCGGCGTAGATCGCCGCGGTGAACCCGGCGGGGCCGGAGCCGATGATGATGAGGTCGTGCACGCAGAACTCCTGAGTCGATGGCGGATGCTTGGGGATCAACCGATTCTAGGTGGCGGGCATTCCCGCTCGGCCGGCCTCGCCCACGACGGTGAGCAGGTCGCCGGTCGCGGCGTCGACCACGATGAGTCCGCCCGCCGGCCACTCCGGCGTCCTCCGCACGACCGGGCGCTGCACGCGACCGCGCGTGCGGCGGTCCCACGAGTCGACGAGCTGGGCGGTATCGGCGTCGACGATGAGCACGGCCGGATGCGCGTGGGCGAGCGACGACGACGCATCCGATGACCACCATCCCTCGACGGCGAGCGGCCGCGGGCCGGTCTCGAGCTCGAGGTGCTTGCGTTCTCGAGTGAGGCTCGCGCCGACGATCGCGCCGATGCCTGCGGCGACCCCGACGAGCAGCGGTGCGGCGACGCGGATGAGCGAGCTGGCCATGCGGTACCCCCTGCGACGTGCCCGAGCGCCTTCGCGGCTGCCCGGGCGGCCCATGCTAGACGCGGAGCTTGTGCGCTTGCCCAGCGCCCCCAGCGCGGCTCAGACGGGCTCGACGCTCTCCGGGGCGGTGCGGCCGCGGCGGAACCGCGCGACGACGATGTCGACGGTCGCGCGGAAGTCGGGGTTGCGGGTGATGAAGAGCAGGCCGAAGTAGATCGCTCCCATGACGATGCCCGCGGCCACGCACGTGATCACAGCGCCGGGGATGTTGACCGTGCCGAACCCGCCCGCGCCGTACCCGCCGAGCGCGAGCACCACACCGAAGCCGCCGGCCGCTGCCACCAGCCCGTATGCGAGGTACTGGATGTGCCGGAGGCCGATGAGCTTGAAGCCGAACGGGCCGATCCTGCGGCGGACGAGCACGAGCCAGACCGCGCACGAGATGAGGTTCGCGATCGACACCGCGAGCGCCGTGCCGGCGATGACCCACACCGCCGGCAGGGTGGAGGCCCACCACAGCAGCGAGAACGTGACGAACATGCCGAAGCACGAGTAGACGAACGCCGTGCGCGTGTCACCGAGGGCGAAGAACACGCGCTGGAGCACGTACTCGGCGCTGAATGCGACGAGGCACAGCAGGAAGGCCCAGATCGTGTAGGGCATCGCGAGGGTCGGGTCGAAGCCGCCCTCGAGGATGCGCGAGAACGGCACCGCGATCACCGCGAGGACGAGGGCCGAGATCGTCGTCAGCATCCCGACCGATCGCAGCGCGCTCGACAGGTCCTGACGGATCCCCGGGAGGTTCGTCTGCGCCGCGTGGTGCGACATCCGCGTGAAGAACGCGATGGCGATCGACACGGCGATGATCGAGTGCGGCAGCGAGAAGATGTACCAGGAGTTCTGCATCGTCGCGATGTTCGCGCCCTCGCCGAGCGAGGCGACGCGCGACTGCACGATGCCCTTGATCTGACCGATGATGACGATGCCGAACAGCCACAGCGCGGCCTTGCCCGTCGCACCGAGCCCCACCCCGCGCCAGCCGAAGTCGAGGCGGAACTTGAGCCCCGTCTTGCGGAAGAACAGCACGAGCACGAGCGCCTGCACGGCGACGCCGCCGGTCGTCACGAGGCCGAGCAGCGTGACGCGGTCCCAGTCCCAGACGTCGACGCTCCGGTTCACCTGGTCGTTGCCGAACAGCAGGATGAACACGGCAAGACCGGCGATCGACACGAGGTTGTTGGCGACGGGCGCCCACGTGTACGGCCCGAACTGGCTGCGTGCGTTGTAGATCTCGCCGAGCAGCGTGTAGATCGCGTAGAAGAGGATCTGCGGCATGCACCAGTAGGCGAGCGCCACGGCGAGCGCCATCTGCTCGGGTGAGAAGCCGCGGCCATCGGCGCCCGCGCTCACCGCGTAGATGTCGACCAGCAGCGGCGCGAGGATCGTCGCGACCACCGTGAGCAGCAGGAACACCGTGCCGCCGAGCGTCACGATCTTGGAGACGTAGGACTCGCCGCCGTCCGAGCCCCTCGACGCCTTGACGATCTGCGGCACGAGCACCGCGCTCATGACACCGCCCGCGACGAGCGCGTAGACGTTGTTCGGGAGCTGGTTCGCCATGCCGAAGGCCTCCGCGGCCTCCGAGCTGGACTGCCCGATCGCGATCGCGAGCAGCACCATCTTCGCGAACCCCAGCAGTCGCGACACCATCGTGCCCGCCGCGATGATGGCGCTTGCCTTGCCTGTGTTCACAGGGTCTCCTTCACTGGGTGCTCGCGAGCCTCGCGGTCACCGGCGTCATCGGCGTCGCCGTGGGCATCGCCCCGGCGGCGCTTGCGCACCGACCGCCAGATGCCGAAGACGATGAGCAGCACGATGGCGATGCCCAGCGCGACGGCGACGGCGGTCTCGATGGTGGGCTGCGCGGTCACGCGCATCGTCTGGGGCTGGCCGAGCGGCACGCCGTCGGGCGTGTGCAGCTGCGCGACCATGAGCACGGTACCGGTGCCGACGACGTCGATCGGCACCTGCACGCGCTGCTGGGTGCTCGGGGCGAGCGTGATCTCGAGGCGCGGCTGCGGCACGGTGACGAGCGCGTTGAGCGGTCGCACCGACAGCACGACGCGCGCCGCGACGCTCAGCTCGTTCGCGACCGTGATCGGCAGGCCGACGCTCTCGCCGACCGCCCGGATGTCGCTGCCGCTCACGATGTGGACGGCCTCCCGCACCTGGCCGAGCTCGCTGCCGAGTCCCTCGATCGCGACGCGATCCGCCTCGGCGACCGGGCGCCCCGCATCCGGCAGGGCGGCGAGCAGCGTCAGCCGCAGCCCCGAGAGCAGCGATGCCGGCTCGTCGACGATGCTCGCGACGCGCGCCGCGTCGGCCTCCTGCGTGAGCGCGGCGGTCACGAGCTCGGCGCCCGCGTCGCGCTCGGGATCCTCCGGAGCGGCGAGCACCGCTTCGCGCGCGGGCAGCTCGAGGGCATCGTCGACGCCGACCGTCTCGACGAAGCCCGCGTCGGCGAGCACCTCGAGCACGGCGGCCGACGAGCCCTGCGTCATCGCCGGCAGCACCGCCGCGAGCGTGCGCGGATCGCTGGGTCGCTCGCGCGTGATCGTGGCGAGCAGCGCGACGAGCTCGGCGCGCCCCTGCGCCGCGACGTCGGCGTTCGTGGCCGTCGCATCCTGCAGCCGCTGCTGCACCTCGGCGTCGGCCGCGAGCACCTCGACCCCGCCGATGCTCGCGTGGGCGCTCGGGGTCCGGCCCTCGAGTGTCTCGTCGAGGTTGCTCGTCGACAGCACGACGGTGCCGATGTCGGCGAGCGTCGTGAGCTCCTCCTGCTGCAGCACGGCGCGCGTCGCGTCGATCACCGGCACCCGGGTGCCGATCGTGCCGGTCGTGGGCGGCAGCGGGTCGTCGTCCTCGCGCGGGATGCCGAGCGGATCGACCGGGAAGGCGCCGGCACGCACCTGCGCGATCGTGTCGGCGTTGGCGTAGTGCAGCGGATAGGAGTCGGCCCGGCCCGCGAGGTCGAGCCAGTCCACCGCGGCCTCGGGGACGTCGGTGCCGAGCGCCTCGACGCTCGCGCCGAACGCGGGGTCGACGCCGATGGTCGCGTCGGCGTCGAGCGCCGCCTGGAGCGCTTCGCTCGCCGCTCCGCCCGGCTCGGTGAGCGACTCGAGCTCCTCGGCGTCGAGCAGGCCCGTCTCGTCCACGCCCGCATCGATCGGCGCCGACAGGGCGAGCCGGGTCGGGCTCGCGTCGCCGGGCTCGTCCCGCACCACGACGCTCGTGCCGCCCTGCATCGCGGGGGCGGATGCCGCGAGGCCGTACGCGCCCCATCCCGCGCCGTCGAGGCCCAGGGCATCCGCGTCGATCGTGACGGTGGTCGACGTCCGGCCGAGCGCCGAGACGGCCGGCAGGTCGACGGTCGCGATCGCGGAGCTCGCGAGGATGCCCTGCCCCTCGAACCAGCGGCTGAGGCCGTAGCGCGTGCTGATCGGTGCGGTCGTGAGCAGCACCTCGATGGTCGTCGCGGGCACGCTCTCGCCAGTCGGGTTGTCCAGCAGCACCTCGAGCTCGAGCGCCTCGCCGGTGCTCAGCAGCGGGTCGACGGGCGCGAGCATGAGGCTCGGCGCCTCGTCGGTCGCGGTCGTCGCCTGCGCGGGCGTGGAGGCGACGAGGGGAGCGGCGAGGACAGCCGTCGCCACTGCTGCGGCGGCGCACGCGGTCGCGCGCCGGCGCGCGAGGCGACCTGCCGACAGCATGGGTGACAGTGTAAGCCGCCATGCCACGGGCGCCGTCGGCGGCCGCCGGGCCGGGCCGCTCGCGCCGTGCCAGAATGATCGGTCGTGACCGACATGGCTGAGGCGACCGAGCGGATGCACGCGCTCGTCGCGTCCGCGCCCACCGCGCGGCTCGCCGAGGCGTTCGCCGCCGCGGGCCACGAGCTCGCGCTCGTCGGCGGTCCCGTCCGCGACGCGTTCCTCGACCGACCGGTCACCGACCTCGACTTCGCGTCGAGCGCGACCCCCGACGAGATCCTCGCGCTCGTCGCGCCGCTCGCCGACGCCACGTGGGACGTCGGGCGCGAGTTCGGCACGATCGCCGCGCGCATCGGCCGCGACACGATCGAGATCACCACCTACCGCGCCGACACGTACGACGGGGTCTCGCGCAAGCCATCCGTCGCCTTCGGCGACCGGCTCGAGGACGACCTCGAGCGCCGCGACTTCACCGTGAACGCGATGGCCCTCGTCATCACGCCGCGGCGCGACGACGGCGAGTCGACGGTGCCGCAGCTCGTCGACGTCGGCGGGGGCCTCGAGCACCTGCTGCAGGGCGTGCTCGACACCCCGATGGCTCCCGAGCGCTCGTTCGACGACGACCCGCTCCGCATGATGCGCGCCGCTCGCTTCGCCGCGCAGCTCGGCTTCGAGGTCGCACCGCGGGTCGTGACGGCGATGACGGCGCTCGCCGAGCGCATCCGCGACATCTCCGCGGAGCGCGTGCGCGACGAGCTGTCGAAGCTGCTGCTGACGAGCAGCCCGGTGCCCGGGCTCCGGCTGCTCACCGAGACGGGCATCCTCGACATCGTGCTGCCCGAGGTGCCGGCGCTGCGGCTCGAAGCTGACGAGCACGCGCACCACAAGGACGTCTTCGAGCACTCGCTCACGGTGCTGCAGCAGGGCATCGACCTCGAGGCGTCGCGCAACCCGGATGCGGCGCCCGACCTCGTGTCGAGGCTCGCGGGCCTGCTCCACGACATCGGCAAGCCGGCGACCCGCCGGATCGAGGGCCGCACCGTCACGTTCCACCAGCACGACCTCGTCGGCGCTCGGCTCGCGAAGCAGCGGCTCAAGGCGCTGCGATTCGACAACGACACCGTCAAGGCGGTCGCCCGGCTCGTCGAGCTGCACCTGCGCTTCTACGGCTACGGCGAGCAGGCGTGGACCGACTCGGCGGTGCGCCGCTACGTCCGCGACGCGGGGCCGCTGCTCGAGCGGCTGCACATCCTCACGCGCTCCGACGTCACCACCCGCAACCGCCGGAAGGCCGAGCGGCTCGACTTCGCCTACGACGACCTCGAGCGCCGCATCGCCGAGCTGCGCGAGCAGGAGGAGATGGAGGCGGTGCGGCCCGACCTCGACGGCGAGCAGATCATGGCGATCCTCGGGATCCGCCCCGGCCGCGAGGTCGGCGAGGCCTACCGGATGCTGCTCGAGCACCGCCTCGAGCACGGGCCGCTGGGCGCCGAGCGCGCCGAGGCCGTCCTGCGCGACTGGTGGTCCTCCCGCCCCTGACCCGGTCGAGAGATCGGCATGGCGGCGGATGCGCTGGGTGCGGTAGGATCGCCAGGTTGCGCGGACTCTGATCCCGCACATGCATACCCTCCTGCTGCAGATCGTCTGCAGCCGTTCTAGTCCGAAGGAGGTGGGTGAAGCATGCAGCAGTACGAACTCATGGTGATTCTCGACCCGGAGGTTGACGAGCGCTCTGTCGCTCCGTCGCTCGACAAGTTCCTCAACGTCATCCGCAACGATGGCGGCACGATCGAGAAGATCGACATCTGGGGCCGTCGTCGCCTGGCATACGAGATCGACAAGAAGACCGAGGGCATCTACGCCGTCGTGAACTTCTCGGCCGAGTCCGCCACGACCGACGAGCTCGACCGCCAGCTGGGCCTGTCCGAGGCCGTCATGCGCACCAAGGTGCTGCGTGCCGAGACCGCGGTCTCGCAGACCGGTGACTCCAAGCGCTACAACGACGCGAAGGCCGCCAAGGCCGCTGCGAAGGCCGCCGCGGCTCCCGCCGCTCCCGCGACCCCCGTCGACGCGACCCCCGCAGCCCCGGCAGCCGCTGAGGCACCCGCAGAGGTCGAGGCCGAGTAGCCATGGCAGGCGAGACGATCATCACGGTGGTCGGCAACCTGACGGCCGACCCGGAGCTGCGGTACACGCAGAACGGGCTCGCGGTCGCGAACTTCACGATCGCATCGACCCCCCGCACGTTCGACCGCCAGGCGAACGAGTGGAAGGACGGCGAAGCGCTGTTCCTCCGCGCGTCGGTCTGGCGCGAGTTCGCCGAGCACGTGTCGCAGAGCCTGTCGAAGGGCTCGCGCGTCATCGCGCAGGGTCGCCTGAAGCAGCGCTCCTTCGAGACGCAGCAGGGCGAGAAGCGCACGGTCATCGAGCTCGAGGTCGACGAGATCGGCCCCTCGCTCCGCTACGCGACCGCGCAGGTCACTCGCTCGCAGGGCGGCGGCGCAGGCCGCAGCTCGGGCGGCCAGGGCGGCGGCAACCAGGGCGGCGGCTTCGGCCAGCCGCAGCAGGTCGCCGACGAGCCGTGGGGTCAGCCCGCGCAGCAGCAGGCGCAGCCCGCCGCAGGCGGCGACGTCTGGGGCGCTCCCGGCACCTCGTACAACGACGAGACGCCCTTCTAGGGCATCTCGGCTCCAAGCACTCACGGGACGGCAGTCCCGAGCACGAAAGAAGGACACATGGCTGGCAAGCCGCAGAACAACCGCAAGCCGCGGGGCCCGAAGGGCGGAAAGCCGCTCGCCCCGGCGAAGGCGATCAAGGTCGGCGTCATCGACTGGAAGGACGTCGCGACGCTCAAGAAGTTCATCTCGGAGCGCGGAAAGATCCGTGCCCGTCGCATCACCGGCGTGTCGGTGCAGGAGCAGCGCCTGATCGCGAAGGCGATCAAGAACGCGCGCGAGATGGCGCTCCTGCCCTACTCCGGCGCCGGACGCTGAGGGGACCGGACATGGCAAAGCTCATTCTCACGAACGAGGTCTCGGGCCTCGGTTCCGCCGGTGACGTCGTCGACGTCAAGACCGGCTTCGCGCGCAACTACCTCGTTCCCCAGGGCCTCGCGGTCATGTGGTCGCGCGGTGGCGAGAAGCAGGTCGAGCAGATCAAGGCCGGTCGCGCAGCGCGCGAGCACGCCACGATCGAGGAGGCGCAGGACCTGCGCGCCCGTCTCGAGGCCAACCCCGTCACGCTGACCGCGAAGGCCGGCACCGAGGGACGCCTCTTCGGCTCGATCCAGACGAAGGACATCGCTGACGCTGTCGCGGCTGCCGGTCACGGCACCGTCGACAAGCGCGTCATCGAGATCTCTTCGCCGATCCGCTCGGTGGGCGACCACCAGGCGACGGCTCGGCTGCGCGACGACATCATCGCGACGATCACCCTCCGGGTGGTTGCCGCGAAGTGACGCTCCGCGCCCCTGTGGAGAGGCCCGCATCCCCTGTGGATGCGGGCCTCTTCGCGTGCCCTCGATCGACGCTCAAGGGGTGCTCAGCACCGCGTGCACACAAGTCTCAACGTGCACTTGAAGCCAGTCTGCACACACCGGATGTGGAAAGAGGAATGCCCGGTCAGAGCCGGGTTTCCGTCGTATCACCGTTTGCATTCCACAGATCTGTGCACAGGGGTGGAGCGTCGGCTCGGCGAGCCGTGCGGCGTTTCGCGCTGCTGTCCACATCTGTCCACAGCGTTCTCCACAAGGGCGATTCGACGTGGTGCATGAGCCCTTCTAGCCTGTGCGAGGCTCCCTCGATCGATCGGCGTGGGTGGCCTGCGCCATCGTCGAGCGGACTAGGGGGATGCAGATGACGGACCTTGCAGAGATCGGTCTCGACGAGAGCCGGTACAGCGAGCGGACCCCGCCGCACGACATGCTCGCCGAGCAGTCGGCCATCGGCGGCATGCTGCTCTCGAAGGACGCGGTCGCCGACTGCCTCGAGACCGTGCGCGGCCACGACTTCTACCAGCCGAAGCACGAGATCGTCTACGAAGCGATCCTCTCGCTGTACTCGCGCGGTGAGCCCACCGACGTCATCACGGTCGCCGATGAGCTGACGAAGACGGCGATGCTCTCGCGCGCCGGCGGCGTGCAGTACCTCCACTCGCTCACCTCGATGGTGCCGACCGCGGCGAACGCCGGCTACTACGCAGAGATCGTCGCCGAGAAGGCCGTGCTGCGACGGCTCGTCGAGGCAGGCACGCGCATCGTGCAGATGGGCTACGCCTCCGAGGGCGAGGTCACCGACCTCGTGAACCACGCCCAGGCCGAGATCTACTCGGTGATGGGCGAGGACCAGTCCGAGGACTACGTGCCGCTCAGCCTCGCCGTCGAGTCGGCGATCGAGGAGATCGAGGCCGCGAAGGGCCTCGACGGCGTCATGACGGGCGTGCCGACGGGCTTCCGCGAGCTCGACGAGCTGACGAACGGGCTGCACCCCGGCCAGCTCGTCGTCGTCGCCGCTCGACCCGGCCTCGGCAAGTCGACGCTCGCGATGGACCTCGTGCGCTCCGCATCGATCAAGCACGACCTCCCTTCGGTGTTCTTCTCGCTCGAGATGGGCCGCACCGAGATCGCCATGAAGCTGCTCTCGGCTGAGTCGAGCATCCTGCTGCAGAAGCTGCGCAAGGGAGCGATCGAGGGCCGCGACTGGACGACGCTCGCGCAGGTGCGGGGTCGCATCAACGACGCGCCGCTGTACATCGACGACAGCCCCAACCTGACCCTCGTCGAGATCCGCGCGAAGTGCCGCCGCCTCAAGCAGCAGGTCGGGCTCAAGATGGTCGTCGTCGACTACCTGCAGCTCATGACCAGCGGCAAGAAGGTCGAGTCGCGCCAGCAGGAGGTCTCGGAGTTCTCGCGATCGCTCAAGCTGCTCGCCAAGGAGCTGCAGGTGCCGGTCATCGCCCTCTCGCAGCTCAACCGTGGCCCCGAGCAGCGCGGCGACAAGAAGCCCGCGATCAGCGACCTCCGCGAGTCGGGCTCGATCGAGCAGGACGCCGACATCGTGATGCTGCTGCACCGCGAGGACGCGTACGACCGCGACATCCGCCCGGGCGAGGCAGACATCATCGTCGCCAAGCACCGAGGCGGACCGACGAAGACGATCCCGGTCGCCTTCCACGGCCACCTCGCGCGCTTCGTCGACATCGCCCCCGGCATGGGCGGCGACGGCGGGCCGGGCATGGCGCCCGGCGGCACGCCCTTCGGTGGCATCCCGTACGGCCCGCCCCCGCCCGTCGAGGGCTGAGACGCGACGAGGGCCCGGTCGTCGCGACCGGGCCCTCGAGCGTGCGTCGGTTCAGCCCGTGGGGTTGATCGCGAAGTCGACCCGGCCGTCGGGGCTCGCGGATGCGTCGAGCACCTTGTCGTCGAGCGCGACCGCGGCCGACGGGTCGAGGAACACCTTCGCGCCGGCCGCCTCGACCACCTGGTCCTGCACCTCCGGCAGCTCGGCGACCGTGACGTTGAGCCCCTCGCCCTGGGCGTCCTGCGCGATCCGGATGCCGCCGGTCTGCGGCACCTGCGCGCTGTCGACGATGCCGGTGATGATGGTCTGGGCGTTCTCGGTCAGGGTGAGCATGGCTGCTCCTTCCGTTGGCGAGCGGGCCACGATGCCGAGGATGCGGGCGCCGCGCAACCCGTGGCGGGGGCCCGGGCGTGTCGATGCCGCCGGGCAGATGTGCCCGAGCGCCTGTCAGACTGGCTGCATGCCCATTGACTCCGAGGCGCGTGTCGCCGTCTACATCGACTTCGACAACATCCTCATCTCGCGCTACGACCAGATCCACGGTCGCGGCGCCTTCCACTCCGACAAGGTGCGCACGCTCGCGACCGACGGCCGAGAGTCGAAGGTCCGCACGCGCTTCTCGCAGGCGACGGTCGACCTCGGCGCCATCATCGACTACGCCTCGAGCTACGGCTCGATCGTGCTGAGCCGCGCCTACGCCGACTGGTCGGTCCCCGCCCACGCGGCCTATCGCGACCAGCTGCTCGCCCGAGCCGTCGACCTCGTGCAGATGTTCCCCACGACCCGCTCGCTCAAGAACGGCGCCGACATCCGCCTCTCGATCGACGTCGTCGAGGACCTCTTCCGGCTCGACAACATCACGCACGTCGTCGTCGTCGCGGGCGACAGCGACTACATCGCGCTCGCGCAGCGCACGAAGCGGCTCGGCCGCTTCATGGTCGGCATCGGCGTCGCAGGCTCCACGTCGAAATCGCTCGCCGCCGCGTGCGACGAGTTCGCCGACTACGACGCGCTGCCGGGCATCGAGCCGGTGCAGATCGACGAGCCCGAGCCGGAGGTCGACGCACCGGCGCCGACGCCCGCCGAGGCGAAGGTCATCGAGGCCGAGGCCGAGCAGGTCGCCGAGGAGACGCCCAAGCGCGGGCGCCGCAGCCGCCGCGCGTCGAGCGCATCCGTGGCCGCCGAGAACGACGAGGTCGCGATGACGACCGAGCAGCGCGGCGACGCCGCCACCGGCCTGCTCGAGCGCGCCATGCGCATCCTGCACCAGAAGAACGACGACGAGTGGCTGCACGCCAACGTGGTCAAGGAGCAGATGAAGCGCATGGACCCGGTCTTCAACGAGAAGTCGCTCGGCCACCGCTCGTTCACCGACTTCGCGACCGCACGCGGCGAACTCGTCGACATGCGCGAAGAGGGCCAGGCTCGACTGCTGCGCCTCAAGGGCGCCTGACGTCGCAGCCCGATGCGCGTGTCAGCCGCATCGGGCAGGATGACCGCATGCCGGAGCTGCCAGAGGTGGAGGCGCTCGCGACCGACCTGCGCGAACGCCTGATCGGTCGCACGATCCGTCGTGTGCAGATCGCCGAGGTCGCGGCGCTCAAGACCTTCGACCCACCGGTCGACGCGCTCGAGGGCGCCGTGGTCACCGGCGTCGGCCGTCGCGGCAAGCACCTCGTGATCGACGTCGGCCGCGACGAGGAGCCGCGGCGGCTGCACCTCGTGCTGCACCTGGCCCGCTCGGGCTGGATCCGCTGGCGCGATGCCGCGCCGAAGCCGACGGCCGGCAAGGGGCGAGGGCCGCTCGCCGCCCGGCTCGTCCTCGAGCGCGCCGACGGCGACGAGGGGCTCGGTGGCGACGGGTTCGACGTGACCGAGCAGGCCACGCAGAAGCGGCTCGCCATCCACGTCGTCGCGCACCCCGAGCAGGTCATGTCGATCGCGACCCTCGGCCCCGAGCCGCTCGAGGCCTCCTTCACCGAGGAGCGCTTCGCGGGCATCCTCGCCCACGCGGGGCGTGCGCAGATCAAGGGCGTGCTGCGCGACCAGCAGCGGATCGCGGGCATCGGCAACGCCTACTCCGACGAGATCCTGCACGTCGCGCGCATGTCGCCGTTCCACCCGTCATCGATGCCGCCCGACGACGTGCACCGGCTCTTCGAGGCGCTGCGGCAGGTGCTCGGCGATGCGGTCGAGCGGGCACACGGCGTGCAGGCGTCGTCGATCAAGAGCGAGAAGCGGCAGGGGATGCGCGTGCACGGCCGCAAGGGCGAGGCGTGCCCGGTGTGCGGCGACGTCGTGCGCCAGGTCATCTACGCCGACAGCACGCTCGAGTACTGCGCCACGTGCCAGACGGGCGGCAAGCCGCTCGCCGACCGCGTGCTCTCGCGGCTCGGCGTGCGCCGCTGACGCGCGCCTGCGCCGGTCAGACGCCGCCGGTCACCACGTTCCAGGGCTGGATCGTCACGATCTGCACGCCGGGCGCCTGGTAGTACGGGTCGCGGGCGAGGGCCGTCTTCACCTCGGCGACGTCGTCGCTCGCGAACAGCAGCAGCGCGCCCGACTGGTCGGCGTACGGGCCCGCGGCGACGAGCAGTCCCGCCTCGTGCATCTCGGCGAGCAGCTCGCGGTGGCGCGGGCGCAGCTCGAGGCGAGCGGGGTCGTCGGAGAACGAGAGGGTGACGGCGATCATGCCCTCAGCCTAGGCGGCGCCGCGACGGCGAAGGGCGGATGCGCCGGCCGACCGGCCGCGCATCCGCCCCACGAGCGTGCTCGGGTCAGGCGGAGACGAGCGCCTGCGCCGACGCCGCGACCACCTGCGCGACGGCCGCGCGGAGCGCCTCGACCGATCGGCCGACGAACGCCGCCGGGTCGGCCATGCCCCTCGCCTCGTCGAAGTCGGCGGGCTCGAACGGCATCTGCACGCCCTCGCCCTGCAGCTCGAGGCCGATGTAGCGCAGCACCGCGGCGAGCTGCGCCGCGGCGGACGCGCCGCCCGCCCAGCCGTAGGAGACGATCGTGGCGGGCATGCCGCTCCACTCGGCCTTGAGGTAGTCGATCGCGTTCTTGAGCGCCGCGGGGTAGCCGCTGTTGTAGTCGGGCGTCACGAAGACGACGCCATCGAGGGCATCGATCTGCTCGGCCCACGCGATCGTGTGGGGCTGGGTGCGCACGCCCGTGGCCGGGGGCAGCGCCTCGTCGAGCAGCGGCAGCCGGATCTCGGCCAGGTCGAGCATGACGGCGTCGCCGCCGGCCGCCTCGACGAGCGTCGCGATCTCATCGGCGACGGGCCGGCCGACGCGGACGGGACGGGTGCTGCCGACGATGATGCCGATCTGGGGACGTGCGGACATGGCGCTCCTCGAGGAAGCGGTGGGGGACTGGGCGCGACTGCGCGCCACCCCGAGCCAACCCCGGCCGTTGTCAGATATTCCCGGCGTCGCTCTCGGTGGTCGCGGCCCGGCGACCGCCGGTCAGGCGAGGAACGCGCGAGCCGCGGTCACCATGGCGGTCGTCGCGGTGTCGAGCGTCGGCTGCATGACGGGGATGAAGTCAGGGGAGTGGTTCGACGGCACGTCGACGTCGAAGGTGCCCCGCTCGCGCGCCGCGGCGACGATCGCGGGGTCGAAGCCCCCGTACATCCAGTAGACGTAGGGCGCGCCCCACGCCTCGGGGAGGTAGCTGAAGTCCTCCGAGCCGAGCAGCGGCTGCTGGAGCTGGTGCTGCTCGCCGAAGACGGCGTCGAAGGCCTCGCCGACCCGCACGGCCGCCGCCTCGTCGTTGATCGTCAGCGGCGCGATGTCGCCGCGCACGATCGTCGCCGGCGGAGCGCCCGCTGCCTGGCACTCGCCCTGCACGATGCGCTCGATCGCGGTGAGGATGCGCCGGCGCACCGGCTCCTCGAATGACCGCGTGTTGACCTCGAAGCGCGCCGACTCGGGGATGATGTTCTGCTTCGTGCCGGCGTGGAACGTGCCGACCGTGACGACGGCGCGGTCGGAGGGCGCGACCTCGCGGGAGACGATCGTCTGCAGCCGAACCACCATGCTCGCCGCGAGCACGATCGGGTCGATCGTCTTCTCGGGCTGCGAGCCGTGGCCGCCGCGACCGTGCACCGTGACGATGAGGTGATCGCTCGCCGCCATGACGGGACCGGGTGCGCTGCGCACCTCGCCGGCAGCGCCCGGCATGACGTGCTGGCCGAGGGCGACGTCGATGCCCTCGGGGAAGCGCTCGCGGAGCGCCTCCTGCATGCCGAGCGCGCCATCCATCGTCTCCTCCGCGGGCTGGAACACCGCGAGGATCGTGCCCGACCAGTCGTCCTGGTCGGCGAGGATGCGCAGGGCGCCCTGGAGCGCCGCCATGTGGGTGTCGTGCCCGCACGCGTGCATGACCCCCGTGCTCTGCCCGTCGAAGACGTCGGTCGCCGTGGAGCGGTACGGCACCTGCTCCACCTCCGTGACGGGCAGCGCATCCATGTCGGCGCGCAGCAGCACCGTCGGGCCGTCGCCGCGCCGGAGCACGCCCACGACGCCGGTGGATGCGCCGACCTGCTCGTGCACGTCGAAGCCGGTCTCGCGCAGCAGCTCCGCCATCCGCGCGGCGGTGCGGTGCTCGCGGTTCGAGAGCTCGGGGCTCGCGTGCAGCTCGCGGTAGAGGTCTTCGATGAACGGGCGGTGGCTCTCGAGCGTCATGCGGTCAGGCTACGCCGCGCTCGCCCGGGGTCCGCCGTGCCGCGACGGGTAGGATCGAGGGGAACTGTGAGGAGAGCCGTGACCGCCACGCCGAGCCCCTCGCAGGGATGGCACCCCTGGCACCTCCCTGCGATGCGAGCCGTCCCCGCGCTCGTCGTCGGGCTGCCGCTGCCGTTCATCCAGCTGCACTCGCCCATCGTCGGCACGATCGCGCTCTTCGTGCTGCTCGCCGGCACCGCGGTCGCGCTCTGGCTCGGGCGCGGCCTCGTGCCGGCGGCAGCCGGCCGCTGGCCCGCGCTCGCCGCGGCCTGGACGGCGCTGCTCGCGGTCGTCGCGCTCGGCGTGGCGATCCTCGGCGCGACCGAGCTGACCTTCGCGCTCGCGGTCGCGGCGTGGGCGGTCCCGGCGGGCGTGCTCGAGCTGCTCGGATGGTCGCGGATGCGCAGCGTCACCGAGCCGCGCACGCTTCGGCTCGCGCAGGACTGGCGGGCGGTCGGCGTCTTCACGATCGTGCTCGGCGTCGTCTTCCTGTTCGTCCGCGACGCGGTCACGCTCACCGGGCTGCTGGGCGCCTACGCCGTCATCCTCGGCGTCTATCTCGCGCTCGCGGCCCTCTCCGCGCGCCCGGCGCGGACCACCACGGAGCGGAGCAAGGCATGACCCACCATCAGCGCCCCGACGGGCAGGATCACCGCCGTCCCGACGGACCCGTCCAGCCGACGCGTCGGCAGCAGCTCAAGCCGTTCGAGTACCTCTCCTTCGCGGCGGTGGCGGGCCTCTTCACGGGCCTCGTCGTGATGCTGACCGTGCGCGACGTCGTGCTCGCCCTCATCTTCTTCGGCGTCGCCTTCATCGGCACGCTGCTCATCACCGCCACGCTCATGCTCGCGATCAAGCCCAAGGGCCGCGCCGCAGCCGACCTCGACAAGCGCGAGGGCTTCGAGCCGTGAGGCTCGCGGCGCTGCTCGGCGTGCTCGCCGTCGCGGCGCTGGGCGGATGCTCGCCGCAGCTCGCGCCGAGCGGCCAGCCCGAGCCGTCACCGACGAGTGCGCCGTCGCCCGAGCAGCAGCCCGCGCCGAGCGGTCCGCACCTGAGCGCCGAGGGTCGCGCGTTCGACCCGGTCGCCGACGACGTCGGCGGCACGGAGGTGTGCGACGGCCGCGACGGCCGCGAGGCGCTCGAGACCTTCGACCGCGCGGGATGGGCCGAGCTGGGGGTCGCCGCGGGTGAGGCCGTGCTCCGGTGCGGCAACGCCGACGGCGCCGGCTGGCGGCACATCGCCGACGGCCACACCGGCGACTTCGGCGAGCTCGCGTCGTTCGTCGGCGCCGGCTGGGAGGACGTCGCGTGGTTCGCGATTGATCGCGCGCTCGAGGCTCCCACCGCCGTCGAGCGCTACCGCGACGACATCGTGAACTACGACGTGCTCGTCGAGCTCGTCGACCAGGGTCAGGTCGAGCGGTCGTGGATGGTGACCGTCGGCGTCGGGATCGGCTCCGGGCAGATCATCACGTCGTTCCCCGACGAGCAGCGCTGACGACTCGCCCCTATCCGCCGCGGGGCCGCGGTGCTTCACTGAGCCCCGGGATGACGGGCGATCAGACGACGGGTGGACGTCGTCGTCCGCTCGAGGAGGAGGCCGTCATGATGAGAGAGCAGTCGCCGTACCTGGGCACCGACATCGCTGGCTTGATGCATGCGACGCGCGCGGAGGCACGGCGAGTGATGGAGTCGTCGAAGGGCGACCTGATCAGCGATCACGAGGCGATCCTCGACCGCCTGCAGACGGCGGAGCTCATCAGCGGCGACGAGGCCCGGACGCTGCTGGACCTCTACCGCATCGGGTTCGAGGCAGGCGAGGGCAAGGCCGACGCGCAGCGCGCCTTCTTCGAGGCGCGCAGCATCTACGACCGGCTCGCCGCGAGCGGCACGGCGAGCCCCGTGGCGCTCGTCGTCGCATCGGCGGCCGTCGGCTCGTTCGAGATCTCGCCGGGCGACGACGGATCGCCGACGGTCACCATGGCACGGCAGAGCTACGGCTCGAGCCTCGCGGGCATCGGCGCGGGCATCGGTGCACTGATCGGCGGACCGGCCGGCGCGACGCTGGGCGGCGCGATCGGGGGGCTCATCGGCGGCATCGTCGACGAGAAGCAGGACAAGAAGAAGACGTAGCCACGACTGGCACCATGGGGCGCATGCGCGATCTCGTGGACGTCGACTGGCTCGCAGAGCACCTGCACGATGACGCGCTCGTCGTCGTCGACGCGAGCATGGCACCGCCCGGCTCGAACGATCCGCTGCCGACCGACGGCATCCCGGGCGCGGTGCGGTTCGACGTCGAGGGCCGCATGTCCCGCCAGAGCGACGCCGACGGGCTCGGTCCCGTCGGCGTGCATGACATGCTCGCCCCCGACGACTTCGAGCGCGCGCTCCGCGACCTCGGCATCCGCGCCGGCGACCGCGTCGTCGCCTACGACGCCGCGGGCATGTTCTCGAGCGCCCGCGCCTGGTGGATGCTGCGTGCCGCGGGCGTCGACGCGGCCGTGCTCGACGGCGGCCTGCCCGCCTGGCTCGCGGCGGGGCATCCGCTCGCGCCCGTCGCCGAGTCGCTCGGCCGCGCCGGCGACGTCGCCGTGCGGTGGGATGCGTCGGCCTTCGTCGACGCCGACACCACGGCCGCGGCCCTCGAGAGCGGTGCTGCCGCAGTGCTCGACGCGCGGTCGCCCGCTCGCTTCAGCGGCGCGGAGCCCGATCCGCGCGCCGGGGTGCGCCCCGGCCACATGCCGGGGGCGCGATCGCTGCACTACGCGACCGTCGCACCCGGCGGCCGCCTGCGACCGGCCGACGAGCTCGCCGAGCTGCTCGCGAGCGCCGCGGGGGAGCGGCCGATCGTCGCGACCTGCGGATCGGGCGTCACGGCTGCGGTCGTCGCGCTCGCGGCGACGCTCACCGGCCGCGAGGCGACCGTCTACGACGGGTCGTGGTCGGACTGGGGCCGCGCCGACTCCGGCCGCCCGATCGCCACGGGCGACTGAGCCGCTCGCCAGCTGCTGGAGCATGCCCCGCTGCGTGCCGCACCGTCTCGCTTGATTTGATCGATTCACGATAAGCGATACGGTGGAGGCATGACCGAGCCGGATGCCGAGCTGCTGCGAACGCGCGGACTGCGCGTGACGCAGGGGCGCCTCGCCGTGCTCGGCGTGCTCGATCGGCTCCCGCACGCCGACGCGGACGGCGTGCACCGCGCGCTCGCCGACGACGGCGCCGAGACGTCGGTGCAGTCGGTGCACAACGTGCTCGGCGACCTCACCGCGGCGGGCATCGTGCGCCGGTTCGAGCCGGCGCGGTCCGCCGCCCGCTACGAGCGGCGCATCGGCGACAACCACCACCACGCGGTGTGCTCGAGCTGCGGCCGCGTCGACGACGTCGACTGCGTGGTCGGCGAAGCGCCGTGCATGCACGCGGATGCGCCGGCCGGCTTCACCGTGCAGGCGGCCGAGGTGACGTTCGTCGGCCTCTGCGCCGACTGCGCACCGGCGACCTGACCGCAGCACCGAACCACAGCACCGATCCACCCGGGCAGCGTCGCCCATCCCGAGACCCGCACGGCCGACTGCGCCGTGCCCACAGCCCCGCGCACGCGGACCCGCACAGACCAGAAGAGGAAGAGGAAGCATGACGACTCCCACTACGAACAGCGTCGGCACGCCGATCGCGAGCGACGCCCACTCCCAGACCGTCGGCGCCGACGGCGTCATCGCGCTCACCGACCACTACCTGGTCGAGAAGCTCGCGCACTTCAACCGCGAGCGGGTGCCGGAGCGCGTGGTGCACGCCAAGGGCGGCGGTGCCTACGGTCGCTTCGTCACGACGCACGACGTCTCGCAGTACACGCGCGCCGCGCTCTTCCAGCCGGGCGCCGAGACCGAGATGCTCGCCCGCTTCTCCACCGTGGCCGGCGAGCAGGGCAGCCCCGACACGTGGCGCGACCCGCGCGGCTTCTCGCTGAAGTTCTACACGACCGAGGGCAACTACGACCTCGTCGGCAACAACACCCCCGTCTTCTTCATCCGCGACGGCATCAAGTTCCCCGACTTCATCCACTCGCAGAAGCGCCTGCCGGGCTCGAACCTGCGCGACAACGACATGCAGTGGGACTTCTGGACCCTCTCGCCGGAGTCGGCGCACCAGGTGACCTGGCTCATGGGCGACCGCGGGCTGCCGAAGACGTGGCGCAACATGGACGGCTTCGGCTCGCACACGTACCAGTGGATCAACGCCTCGGGCGAGCGCTTCTGGGTGAAGTACCACTTCAAGACCAACCAGGGCAACGACTACCTGACGCAGGCCGAGGCCGACCAGCTCGCCGGCAGCGACGCCGACCACCACATCCGCGACCTGTACTCGGCGATCGAGGACGGCGACTTCCCGTCGTGGACGCTCTCGGTGCAGGTCATGCCCTACGAGGACGCGGCGACCTACCGGTTCAACCCGTTCGACCTCACGAAGGTGTGGCCGCACGGCGACTACCCCCTCATCGAGGTCGGCCAGATGACGCTCGACCGCAACCCCGAGAACTACTTCGCCGAGATCGAGCAGGCGGCGTTCAGCCCCGCGCACTTCGTGCCGGGCATCGCGGCGAGCCCCGACAAGATGCTGCAGGCGCGCATCTTCAGCTACGCCGACGCGCAGCGGTACCGCATCGGTGCCAACCACGCGGAGCTGCCCGTCAACCGCGCCCGCGCGGCCGAGGTCGACTCGTACGACAAGGACGGCCAGCTGCGCCAGACGTTCCGCTCGCCGAGCCGGCCCGTCTACGCGCCGAACTCGTTCGGCGGACCCGCGGCGGATGCGGTAGCGGCCAGTGACGACCGCGGCTGGCAGAACGACGGCGAGCTCGTGCGCTCGGCCGTCACGCTCCACCCCGAGGACGACGACTTCGGCCAGGCCGGCACGCTCGTGCGCGAGGTGCTGAGCGACCAGGAGCGCGAGCGCCTCGTCGCGAACATCGTCGGCCACGTCGGCAAGACGCGCGTGCCCGAGATCCGCGAGCGCGCCATCCAGTACTGGAAGAACGTCGACGCCGGCCTCGGGGCACGGGTCGAGGCGGGCCTCACGCCCATCACCGACGCGCGCACGACGCTCGCGTCCGAGCCGGTGCGCACGCCCGCCGTCTTCTAGCCGCTCGACCCACGCTGCCCGCGCCG
>NZ_BAAAKK010000005.1:16114-34313 GCF_039527715.1 Agrococcus citreus | reverse complement strand
GTCGGCGCGGGCAGCGTCGTGTCGCTTCGCCTCGCGCACCGCGCGCCCTGATGGACGCGGTTCGCCAAGCGGCTCAGTGCTCGATGACGCCCTGGAGCTCGACCATCGTGCGGATCGCCTCGATGGTCTTGCGCGGCTGGAGGTGCGCGACGTCCTTCGGCCCGCCGAGCGACAGCAGCGGCACGAACACGAACGACTCGTCGAACGCGAGGGCGCCGTGCGTCGCCACGGCTCGTGGGAAGAGTCCCCAGTCGAACTTGCGGTCCAGGTGCTTCGCGCCGTCCCCGACCGTGAGCTTCACGAAGGTGGAGACCGTCGAGCCGAGGCCGGTGGTGTCCTCCACGCGGTACATGATGCCCGTCACCCCGTCGCCCGGATCCCAGGTGACGACGTCGGCGAACCCGGTCACCATGATCGGGATGGCGATGTGCTGCTTCGTGACCTTGCCGAGCACGTCGCCGATGCCCGCTTCGTAGGCGCGCGGGTCGATGACGCGCACGAACCCCTCGCCGAAGGTTCCGAAGCCGTACTCCTGCCACAGCTCGACGAGCTCTTCCGGGACCCTGTCGCGATAGGCGTCGATCAGATCGGCGGGCACCGGCGCATGCGGAACGAAGTCCGGGATCGCGATCACGGAGCGACCCTATCGACGAGCGAGCGGGAGTGGATGCTGGAAGACGAGGTTGCTCAGCGAGGCCCGGATCTCGCCGTCGATCACTGCGGCACTTCGCGCATCACGCTGATCTTGACGACCCGGCCGTCCTCGTACGCGATGCGCGCGTAGCAGGCCGCCGCCCACTGGAAGCGGTCGGCCTCGTCGCTCGTCCACTCCGGCTCGCAGAAGCGGGCGAGCACCTCGGCGCGCGAGGCCGTCCCGGAGAGGCCATCGATGAGCGCGTCGGGTCGGGGGTAGGCCGCGCGAATCGGGCTGTCGACCGTCGCGATGAAGACCGTGCGGAGCAGTCCGTCCTCGAAGACGAACTCGACGCCCTTGTCCTCGGCCTTGAGGTAGGTCCGATGGCTGTCGCCGAGGTCGTAGTCGCTGCGCGACGTGGGGAGATCGACCGCGGCGAAGGCCCTGAGCGCGGGCTCGTCACTCATGGCGCTGCCCAGCGCATCCGTGAACGTCGTGATCTCGCCGTGCGGTGTCATCCGATGCCTCGCTCCCGGTTCAGCGCGCTGTTGTAGAGGTCGCGGATCTCGCGATCGCTCGGCCGCAAGCCGTCCGCGTCAGCTCCGGAAGCGCGCGTCGACGAGCGCGTGCGACCAGGCGAGCGCGTCGGGGGTCTGGCCGGTGCGGAAGCACTCGTCGACGAACATCGCCCAGGACGTGCGCACGCCTTCGGCGGCATCGTCGGGCATGGCCATGGCCGTCTCGACGACGTCCTGCCACGTCTCGCCGTCGACGCGCAGCGCCTGACGGATGCGCGCGACATTGCCCGCCATCGTCGCGCGGGTGGCGTCGTCGAGGGCGCCGATCGCGTCGAGCACGTAGGCGTCGAGGAAGCGCACCATCGGTGCACCGGCGTAGCGATCGATCGTCTCGGCCATGCTCAGCGCTCCCACGGCCGCGCGCGCAGCGCCGCGAAGTCGCCCGCGAGGAACTCGCCCGCGATGGCTCGAGCGTCCGCGGCATCCGCGAGCGGCAGCGTGCCGACCTCCTCGCCGTCGGGGCCCACGTTCTCGAGCAGCACCGACTCGGCGCCGAACTCGAGGTTCCACTCGTCGGAGTCGGTCACCGAGACGGTGGCGTGCTCCTCGTCGGCGTCGCGCAGGTCGGCGAGCAGGGCGTCGAGCACCTCGATCGACGCGGCTCCCTCGAGCTCAGCGCCGTTCGCGTCGGTGAACCAGACCGCTCGTTCCGTCGTCACTTCTTCCCCCAGATCGCGAAGCCGCCGCGGTTTCCCGGGTGCAGAATACCCCACCACAGCGATCCGGGCGTGTGCTGCGGCGTGGGCACGAGCTGCATCACACCGTCCCGTCCGAGCACCGTGTCGGGGTGCGCGTGGTGCCAGATGAAGTCGGCCGGCGACGGGTTGCGGCGGCCGCCCGGCTGCGCCACGCGATCGGCGATGCCGGGCGAGACCGACTCCATCCAGTCCTGGAAGTCGGCATCCGTCTGCATGGCCTCGTCGAGGGCGGCGTTCGCGCGGTTGAAGTGCACGCTGCGCGATCGCGCCCAGTCGACCTCGTCGAGCGTCATCTCGTAGTAGACCTCGTACTGCTCCGGCAGGCGCGGCCCCTCGAGCCGGTCCGCCTGGGGCGTCACGCGGTCGGGAGCGTCGTGGTCGGGCGCCTTGTCGGGCTTCTTCTGCCCGGCGGCGAGCTCGGCGTCCTTCGCCTCGATCTGCTGCTTGATCTGCCGGGTCTTCGTGCTGAGCCTGCCCGACTTCTCGGCGACCCCGCGAGCGACCTTCGGCACCATCTCCTGGATGGTGTCGATCGCTTCCTTCACGATGATCTTGATGGTCGACATGCGGCGCTACCCCGTCACGATCTGGCAGGAGGAGATCTGGGCGATGAAGTCGTCGGCGAGCCGCTCCTGGTCCGCGGCGTTCGACTCGAGGTCGCCGGCGGCCTGGTCGAGCGCGTCGAGGTCGGCCTCGAACTCGCTCACGTCGCCGATCGCGCCCTCGACGACCTCGGCCTCGAGCATCGCCGTCAGTCCGTCCATCATCGGCCCCTGCAGCGGCTCGATGATCATGGGCAGCAGCTGCTGCGCGAGCTGGTCGACCATGATGTTCGTCAGCACGTCGAGCGCCTTCTTGCGCAGCGCGATGATCGCGGCGTTCGCGGCCAGGCTCGCCCCGAGCGTGAAGATCGCGCTCGCGGCGGCGGCGGCGATCTGCGCGGCGGTGATCACGAGCTCGGCGATCACCTTCACCTTGAGCGCCACCACGGCGTCGGCCGCGATGTCGACGCCGCCCGCGACCGGGTCGAGCGCATCCACCATCTTCTGGATGTTCGTCGACCTGTCGGAGTCCCAGGCGCTCTTGAACGACGTCGAGGCCTGCCCCTTGAGGGCAGCTCCAACGCCCTCCTTCACGCGCGTCTCGGCGACATCGATCGTGCCCTCGATGTCGTCCTTGAACTGCCGCATGATCTGGGCGGCGCGACGCATCTCGTCCTCGTCGAGCGGCGGCCAGTCGTAGCCGAGCATGTCGAGCACCCAGACCAGCTCACCGGGCAGGTTCATCGCCACGACACATCACCTCCGTCTAGCGTTGCGCTCACGGTAGGGCCACGACGCGGGGAAGGGCGATGGGCAGAACTGCCCGTCCGGGTCGAGGCCGTCCCTCAGGGCCGCAGCAGCACCTTGATGGCTCGCCGCTCGTCCATCGCGCGGTACGCCTCGGCGGCGTCCGCGAGCGGCAGCTCGAGGTCGAAGACGGCGGATGCGTCGAGCTCGCCCGCGAGCACGGCCGGCACGAGCTCCGGGAGGTACCGCACGACCGGCGCCATGCCGCCGCGCAGCCCGATGTTGCCGCGGAACGCCGTCGGCCAGGGGATCTGCGTGCCGTGCGGCACGCCCACGAAGCCCACCGTCGCGCCCGGGCGGGCGACGGAGAACGCGGTGAGCATCGACTGCTCCGTGCCGACGCACTCGAGCACGGCATCCGCCCCGACGCCGCCCGTGAGCTCGCGCACGACCTCGACGGCGTCGTCGCCGCGCTCGGGCACGAGGTCGGTCGCGCCGAAGACCGTGGCGATGCGCTGCCGCTCGGGGTTGCGCGAGAGGGCGATGATGCGCTCGGCGCCGAGGCGGCGGGCGGAGAGCACGCCGCAGAGGCCGACGGCGCCGTCGCCCACGACGACCGCCGTCGTGCCCGGCTGCACGCCGGCCGAGACGGCCGCGTGGTAGCCGGTGGGCAGCACGTCGCTGAGCGCGAGCACCGCGGCGTGGCGATCGGGGGAGGGCGCCTCGTCGAGCACGAAGCACGTGGCGTCGGCGTTCGTGACGCGCGTGAGCTCGGCCTGCCCGCTCGCCGTCATGGCGAGCTCGACGCAGCCCTGCGATTGGCCGGCGAGGCAGTGCACGCAGCGGCCGCAGCAGTGGTCGAAGGGCACGATCACGAAGTCGCCCTCGCGCACGCGCTCGACATCGGCGCCGACGGCCTCCACGACGCCGATCGCCTCGTGGCCCACCGTGCGCGGGTCGGATGCCGGGTTGATGCCCCGGTACGACCACAGGTCGGAGCCGCACACGCAACCGGCGACGACGCGCACGATCGCGTCGGTCGGGCGCTCGATGGTCGGGTCGGCCCACGTCTCGACGCGGATGTCACCGGGGGCGTGGAGGATCGTCGCTCGCATGCCACCAGCGTGCCACGCGACATGCGGGAGCCTCTGCACGCAGGAGCTTGGAGGTACGGTGAACGCCACGCACATCGGAGGTCAGCGCAGTGCACCACCGCTTCGAAGCAGAGGTCGCCGGCGGGCTCGGCGAGGGGATCGACTTCGACCCTCGCCGCGAGCCCGCACTCGCCGGTCCGCTGCACTACGAGTTCGCCGGCTGGCTCGGCGACGACATCGTCACGACCTCTGGCTACTGGCTCGTCTCCGGACCGCTCGCCGACGCCCTGCGCGCCTCCGACCTCACCGGGTTCGAGCTCGAGGATGCGGTGGTGACGAAGGAGCAGCAGTTCGACATGCTGCCGCTCGCTCGCCCCTTCCCGGAGCGCTGGGAGCGACTCGTGCCGACCGGATCGCGGCCGGCCGACGACGTGGTGCTCGAGGATCGCGTCGACCTGCTGCTGAGCGACCGCGCGCTCTCGCTGATCCAAAGCTTCGAGACCGGTGAGGCCTTCACGACGCCGGCTGACGAGGCGCCGTTCGAGAGCGAGCTCATGTCGCGGTTCGTCGCGCAGCAGCACGCCAAGGGCAACGACATCTGACGGCATCCGCCGCGACAGGAGGACGAGTGACGAGCACGACGATCACCGGCGAGCTGGGCCGCTACGCGGAGCTGCTGGGAGCCGCGAAGGACGACCCCCGGGTGCTCGAGCTGCTGCAGGCCTCCCCGCACTTCCGGGAGGCGGCGCCCTTCGTCGACCCCGCGAGCGGGGACGAGTGGATCGTGATCGAGAGCGCTGCCGACGGGATCCGGCTGCAGTTCCGCGGCGGCGCGCTCGCCAAGGCATCGGTCGAGGTCGCCGGCAGCGCGCAGCTCGACGCCACGACCGGCCCCGACAGCCTCATCGACGGGCTCGATCTGCGGACCGCGACCGCCGACGCGGTCGTCGCCCGGCTCGGGCAGCCGAGCAAGCGCGGACGCACGGCGCTCCAGTACGCGACTGCGGGCGCGACCGTCACGATCGCGTTCCTGCACGGCAGCGTGCGCTCTGTCACCGTCTCCGACGGCAAGCGCTGACGCCACCCAGGCTTGCTGAAGCCGTCGCGACGGCCTACGGCAGGCGGTCGACGAGCTCGCTCGCGACGCCCGTGTAGGTGCCGGGCGTGAGGCGGCGCAACCGCTCCTTCGCCGCATCCGAGATGTCGAGGCCGTCGACGAACGCGACGAGCTGCTGCTGCCCGACGTGCTGCCCGCGCGTGAGCTCCTTGAGCTGGGCGTAGGGGTCGTCGATCGACGAGCTGCCGGCGAGCACCTCGGCGCGGATGACGGTCTGGATCGCCTCGGCGAGCACCTCCCAGTTGCCGTCGAGCGCGGCGTCGAGCGCCGCATCCGACACCGCGATCTCGGAGAGGCCGCGCCGCAGGTTGTCGAGCGCGAGCAGCGAGTGGCCGAGCGCGACGCCGATGTTGCGCTGCGTCGACGAGTCGGTGAGGTCGCGCTGCAGGCGGCTCGTGACGAGCGTCGCCGAGAGCGACTCGAGCAGCGCCGATGCGATCTCGAGGTTGGCCTCGGCGTTCTCGAAGCGGATCGGGTTGATCTTGTGCGGCATCGTCGATGAGCCCGTCGCACCCGCGACGGGGATCTGCGTGAACGCGCCGAGCATGATGTACGTCCACACATCGGTCGCGAGGTTGTGCAGGATGCGGCCGGCGTGCGAGATCGCGCCGAAGAGCTCGGCCTGCCAGTCGTGCGACTCGATCTGCGTCGTGAGCGGGTTCCAGGTGAGGCCCAGGTGCTCGACGAACGCGGATGCCGTGGCGGGCCAGTCGGCGTGCGGCTCGGCCACGAGGTGGGCCGAGAAGGTGCCGGTCGCGCCCGAGAACTTGCCGAGCACCTCGACCTCGGCGATGCGCTTCGCCTGCCGCTCGAGCCGCCAGGCGACGACCGCGAGCTCCTTGCCGAGCGTGGTCGGCGTCGCGGGCTGGCCGTGCGTGAGGGAGAGCATCGGGCGGTCGCGCTGCTCGAGCGCGAGCTCGCGGAGGCGGTCGATGACGGCGCGGAGCGCGGGGAGCCACACGTCGGCGACCGCGGCCCGGATCGTCAGCGCGTAGGAGAGGTTGTTGATGTCCTCGCTCGTGCACGCGATGTGAACGGCCTCCGAGAGCCGCTCGAGGCCCTGCTGCTGCAGCCGGTCGCGCACGAGGTACTCGACGGCCTTCACGTCGTGGCGCGTGACGGCCTCCTTCTCGGCGAGCCAGTCGATCTCGGCCTGCCCGAAGCCCGCCGCCCACGTGCGCAGCGCCTCGGCGTCCGCGGCGTCGACGGGCGCTGCGCCGAAGAGGCGGTGCTCGGCGACCCACAGCAGCCACTCCACCTCGACGTGCACGCGGGCGCGGTTGAGGCCCGCCTCGGAGAGGTGCTCGGCGAGGCCGGCGGTCTGCCGCTGGTAGCGGCCGTCGAGGGGCGAGAGGGGCTGGATGGGCAGCGGCATGGGACTCCTTCAGGGGCGCATGGCGGGCTGGATCTGGCGGAACAGCCTGCCGACGGCGGTCTCGATCTGGCGGAGGACGGTGCCGAAGAAGGCGTCCTCCGAGTAGTACGGGTCGGGCACGTCGAATGCGGTGGCGTCGGGGTCGAAGGAGAGCAGCAGGCGGATCTTCGACAGCTGCTCGTCACCCCTCGCGAGCGAGCGCAGCGCTCGCTCCTGGCCACGGTCGAACGCGATGACGAGGTCGAAGTCCTCGAGCCAGCGCGGCTTGAACTGCTTGGCGCGATGCGCGCCGCCCTCGTAGCCGGCCTCCGAGAGCACCGTGAGCGTGCGCGGGTCGGCGATCTCGCCCACGTGGTAGTCGCTGATGCCGGCGCTCGCGATGTGCAGCCGGTCGGCGACGCCGTGCCGCTTCGCGAGCTGCTCGAAGACGATCGCGGCCATGGGGGAGCGGCAGATGTTGCCCGTGCAGACGAAGCAGACGCGGAAGCGCGTCGCATCGGCGAGCTCCCGGTCGATGGTCACGCGCTCATTCTCGCAAACCCTGGGGCGCGCCGAGCGCGAGTCTCGAGCGGATCTCTCCACAGCCCGCTCCTGGTGCAGCACCGGCGCCGCTGCACCGGTGCCATGGTGCGTGCTCGGGAGGCCTCCATGACGATGACGGATGCGGCTGCGGCGGAACGGGCGAAGGCGGTCGCGCAAGCGGATGCGGCCGAGGCGGCGGTGCTCCGCGCCGCGCGCCTCGTCGATCAGGCGGCGGCGCTCGTGGTGCTGCGCGGCCAGGACGGCTGGCTCGGGCCGGCGCGCGACGCGTTCGATGCTCGAGGGCTGCGGCTGCACGACCGCCTGGCGGGGGAGGAGCACGACCTCCGGCTGCTGGCGCTCGCCATCCGCGGCTCGGTCTGAGGGGTGCGCGTGGGCGGTCAGGACTGGGAGGGCGGGGGTGGCGACATCGGCGGCGCCGGTGCGCTCGGTGCGGCGGCGAGCCGGTCGGGCGGCGGCGGCGCGATCGGTGGCGCCACCGCGGGGTTCGGCGCGAAGCCGAGCGTCGCGGCGTGGGACGGCACGGTGACGGGCGTCGCGTGCGCGCGGCTGCGCGATGCGTCGTGGCTGGCGCGGCGAGCGATGCTGGCGCTGCGGGTGGCGCCGATGCTGGGGCTCACGGCCGCCCCCGGGGTCGACGTCGCCGGACTGCGCGCGTGCGCCGCCGAGATCGACGCGCGCATCGTCGCGATCAGCGCGCTCGTCGCCGAGCTCGATCGGCTGCACGACGACACGATGCTCGCGGGCCGCGCGTACGAGCTCGCCTCCGACGCGGTGCTCGGGCTCGTCGAGGAGGTCGCAGGCACTGCCGCGCACGCGCTCGGCGCCGCCGCACCCGCGCTCCTCATGGCCGCCGCGGGCGTCGCCGCGCCCTGGACGGCGGCGCTGCTGCTCGGGGCGGGCGCCGCGCTGTCCGTCGGGCTCGTGGTCGTGCCGCTCGCCGCGCAGCTCGCCGCCACGCATCCGCACCACGTCGCCGCCGTCGTCGCCCACGCGCGCGCGGCGGGCGTGCCGCTCGACCGCTTCATGGCGCAGGCCGCGGGGTTCTGGGACCGGGCGGGCGAGGCGCTGCTCGCGACGCCCGGCTTCGTGCCGGCGCTCGCGATCGCCGTCGAGTCGACCGACGAGGCGCTCGCGGGCCTCTTGCGCATCCCGGAGCCGGTCGCGGCGCAGCTCGAGGCGACGATCGGCGACGACGAGCTCTTCGCGGCGCTCGCCGCAGGCATCGGGCTCGGCGTGCGGGCCGGCGCGGGCCTGCAGCCCGTCCGGGCGACGGCCGTGCGCGCCGCGCCGCTGCGCCCGCGGCCGGTGACCTCCCCGGGCGAGGCGATGCGCGTGATCCTCGCGCAGGACCAGCAGATCACGATCCACGAGCACCGCATGCCCGACGGCGGTCGGCGCTTCCAGGTGTTCGTGCGGGGCACGCAGGCGTGGCTGCCCGACGACTCCACCGGCCTCGACGGTCTCGCGAACGTCGAGAACGCAGGGTCGACACCGCGCGCGCTGCTCGGCTCCGACGCGGCGCTCGCCGAGGCGATGGAGTCGGCGGGCATCGGCGCCGACGACCCGGTCGACCTCTTCGCCTACTCGCAGGGTGCAGCCGCCGCGGCGAACGTGGCTGCGAGCGAGCGGTTCCGCGTCGAGACGGCGCTGCTCGTGGCGGGACCGGTCGCGGGCACCGAGCTGCCGCGCGACGTCGCGGTGCTCTCGGTCGCGCACGAGGGCGACCCGGCAGCGGCGATGGACGGGATCGGCGACGGCGACGGGCCGACCACCGTGCTGTTCGAGAGCGCGGGCGGTCACGGCACGGGCTTCGGCGCTCGGCACTCGGGGGAGGAGTACGCCGAGTCGCTCTCGCGTCCGCCGGACTTCTACGTCTCGAGCTACGCGGAGCGGCTGCGCGAGGCGAACGCCGGTGCGACGGGGGTCGCGGGGTGGAGCGTGGAGGTCCGGCGCTCCTGATTCCCCACATCGAGATCACGCCCGCCCGAGGGTCAACGCTCCCGCGGCCGCTCCTTGCCGAAGATCGGGCGCGTCACGATCGTGATGAGCCAGGTGAGGAACGCGATGCAGACCGCCGCGAGCATGCCCCACCAGAACGACTCGACCTGGATCCCGTAGCCGACGAGCTCCGAGAGCCAGTGGACGATCATGAGCAGGAAGGCGTTCACGAAGAGGGCGACGATGCCGAGGGTGAGGATGTAGAGCGGGAAGGCGACGATGCGGATGACGTTGCCGATCGTCGCGTTCACGATCGCGAACACGAGCGCGACGCCGAGGGTCGTGAGCGCGACCTCCCACCACGCGTCGCCGATGGGCACGATGCTGACGCCGGGGACGAACTGGGTGACGAGCCAGATGGCCACAGCGGTGAAGGCGACGCGGAGCAGGAAGCGCATGCGGCGATCATCCCATCCATCGGCCGAGACGGGCCCATATCCCCACCCTGGCCTTCACGCGCAATAGCCTGAACCGGTGACTGTGCGACTTCGAGCCGAGATCGCGGCCGTGCCGCCGTACCAGCAGGGACGGCCCGCGCCCGAGGGGGGCTTCAAGCTCTCCAGCAACGAGAACCCGTTCCCACCGCTGCCCGCGGTGGTCGAGGCGGTGCAGCGGGAGGCCCTGCGGGTCAACCGCTATCCGGCGCCCGGCGCGCCCGCCCTCAAGGCGGCGCTCGCGACCGAGCTGGGCGTCGACGCCGAGCGCATCCTGATCGGCGACGGCTCCGCCTCGCTGCTGCAGCAGCTCATCCACGCCGTCGCCGGCCCCGGAGACGAGGTCGTCTACGCCTGGCGATCGTTCGACGCGTACCCGCTGTTCGTCCGCACGGGCGGCGCGACGCCCGTCGAGGTGCCGGTCGACGCCGACCACGCGCACGACCTCGACGCGATGGCCGACGCGATCACCGACCGCACGCGCGCCGTCATCGTCTGCAGCCCCAACAACCCCACCGGCACCGTCGTCGATCCCGCGGCCCTCGACGCGTTCATCGCGCGGGTGCCCTCCGACGTGCTCATCATGCTCGACGAGGCCTACATCGAGTTCGTGCAGGGGCCGAAGGTCGACGGCATCGCGCTCCAGCGCGCGCACGACAACCTCGTGGTGCTGCGCACCTTCTCGAAGGCGCACGGCCTCGCCGCCCTCCGCGTCGGCTTCGCGGTCGGCGACCCGGGCGTGCTGCGCGGCGCCGACCTCACCGGCGTGCCGCTGTCGCAGACCGCGCTCGCGTCGTCGGCCGCCATCGCGGCGCTCGCCCACCGCGACGAGACGTACGCGCGCATCGAGGTGCTCGTCGCCCAGCGCGACGCGCTGTGGCAGCGGCTCGTCGACGCCGGCGTGCCGGTGCCGCGGCCGTTCGCCAACTTCGTGTGGATCCCGTCCCGCGCCGGGCAGGAGGAGGCCATCCACGACATCCTCTTCGCCCACCGCATCGTCGCGAAGGTCTTCGCCGACGGCGTGCGCATCTCGGTGGGGGAGCCGGAGGCCGACGACCACATCGTCGCGGCCGCCGTCGACATCCAGGCGCTGCAGTGACCCGAGCAGACGTCGCGACCGAGCCGATCCGTCTGCTCGACGCCGACGGCTCGCTCGTCGAGACCGACGAGAACGCCGAGTGGCGCGAGCTCGCGGCGCAGCTCGGGACGGCTGACCGGCTCGCGATGCACGGCGAGATGCTGCGCACGCGCCGCTTCGACATCGAGGCCGGCCACCTGCAGCGGCAGGGCAAGCTCGGCCTGTGGGTGCCCTCGATCGGTCAGGAGGGCGCGCAGGTCGGCGCCGCCTGGGCGTCGCGCGACCAGGACACGCTCTTCCCCTCCTATCGCGAGCACCTGCTCGCGCTGCACCGCGGCGTCGACATGCTGCAGATCATCGACATCTTCCGCGGGGCCGTCCACGGCGGCTGGGACCCGCTCGAGACGCGCGGCATGCGCATCTACTCGCTCGTGATCGCCACGCACGCGCTGCACGCGACCGGCTACGCGATGGGCATCCGCTTCGACGGCAAGTGCGGCACGGGCGACCCGTCGACCGACGAGGCCGTCATGGCGTTCTACGGCGACGGCGCCGCGAGCCAGGGCGACGCGAGCGAGGGGCTCGTGTTCGCCGCGAGCTACGACGCGCCGGTCGTCTTCTTCGTGCAGAACAACAAGTGGGCCATCTCGGTGCCGTCGACGCGGCAGAGCCGCTTCCCGCTCCACGAGCGCGCCCGCGGCTTCGGCCTCGACGCCGCGTGGGTCGACGGCAACGACCCGCTCGCGTCGTTCGCGGTGACCCGGCGGATGCTCGACGCGGCGAGGCAGGGACGCCCCGGCTACGTCGAGGCCGACACCTACCGCATGGGGGCGCACACCACGAGCGACGACCCCACCCGCTACCGGCCCTCCGAGGAGGAGGAGTCGTGGCGCCGCCGCGACCCGATCGCGCGGCTCGCGGCGCACCTGCGCGAGCTCGGGGTCGACGACGCGACCCTCGCCGAGCAGGACCGGGAGGCGACCGAGCTCGCCGCAGACATGCGCCGCCGCACCCTCGAGGCGGGATCGGCCGCGAGCGACGACATCTTCGACCACGTGTACAGCGAGCCGCACCCGCTCATGCTCGAGCAGAAGCGGGCGCTCGCCGAGTTCGAGGCCGGCTTCGGAGGCGAGGCATGACGCAGATCGAGCAGGCCGGCCCGACCCGCCCGGCGCAGCCCGCGGCATCCGTCACCATGCCGATCGCGAAGGCGCTGAACTCGGCGCTCCGCGAGGCGATGCGCGCCGACGAGAAGGTGCTGCTCATGGGCGAGGACATCGGCCCGCTCGGCGGCGTCTTCCGCATCACCGACGGGCTGCACGCCGAGTTCGGGGGCGACCGCGTGCTCGACACCCCGCTCGCCGAGGCGGGCATCATCGGCACCGCGATCGGCCTCGCGATGCGCGGCTACCGGCCGGTGATCGAGATCCAGTTCGACGGCTTCGTCTACCCCGGCTTCGACCAGATCGTCTCGCAGCTCGCGAAGATGACCGCGCGGCACCGCGGCCGGCTGTCGATGCCCGTCGTCATCCGCATCCCCTACGGCGGGCACATCGGCGCGGTCGAGCACCACCAGGAGAGCCCCGAGGCGTACTTCGCGCACACCGCGGGGCTGCGGGTCGTGAGCCCGTCGACGGCGAACGACGCCCACTGGATGCTGCGGCAGGCGATCGAGAACGACGACCCGGTGATCTTCCTCGAGCCGAAGTCGAAGTACTGGTCGAAGGGCGAGGTGCTCTCGGCGCCCGCCGCCGACCTGCATCGCGCGGTGATCGCGAAGCCCGGCCGCGACGTGACGCTCATCGGCCACGGCGCCATGGTGCACGTGCTGCTGCAGGCGGCCCAGATCGCCGAGCGCGAGGGCACGTCGTGCGAGGTCTTCGACCTGCGCTCCCTGTCGCCGATCGACTGGGCGCCGCTCGTCGAGTCGGCGCAGCGCACCGGCCGCGTCGTCGTCGCGCAGGAGGCGCCTGGCCACGCGTCGGTCGGCTCCGAGGTCGCGGCGACGATCGCCGAGCGCGCCTTCTACTCGCTCGAGGCGCCCGTGCTGCGGGTCTCCGGCTTCGACACCCCCTTCCCGCCCGCGCAGCTGGAGGACATCTACCTGCCCGACGCCGACCGCGTGCTCGACGCGGTCGACCGCTCGCTGGCCTACTGACCCGACCGACCGAAGGACGATCCATGCAGGAGTTCAGGCTGCCCGATCCGGGCGAGGGCCTCACCGAGGCCGAGATCGTCACGTGGCGCGTCCAGCCGGGCGACACGGTGCACGTCAACGACGTGCTGCTCGAGGTCGAGACCGCGAAGTCGCTCGTCGAGCTGCCGAGCCCCTTCGAGGGCACCGTCGAGGCGCTGCTCGTCGAGGAGGGGCAGACCGTCGAGGTCGGCACCCCCATCATCCGCGTCTCCGGCGGCGATCGGCAGGCGGTCGAGACGACGCTCGACACGCAGCAGACGGTCGACCGCGACGAGGACGGCGGCGCGGTGCTCGTCGGCTACGGCGTCCGCGGCGGTGCCGAGACGCGCCGCCGCAAGCCCCACACCGTGCGCGACGTGCCGCCGCCGGCGCGCGCGAGCGGCGGCCGGCCGAGCCCGCCCGCCTCGGTGCCCGCGGCATCCGCCTCGCCGGTGATCGCGAAGCCGCCGATCCGCAAGCTCGCGAAGGACCTCGGCGTCGACCTCTCGGCCGTCGCGGGCACGGGGCTCGCGGGCGAGGTGACGCGCGACGACGTCGTGCAGTCGGCGCAGCAGGCGAGCGTGTTCCGCAACCTCGAGACACCCGAGTGGTCGGGCGGGCGCGAGGAGCGCATCCCCGTCAAGGGCGTGCGCAAGGTGATCGCGCAGGGCATGGTCGACTCCGCGTTCACCGCGCCGCACGTGTCGGTCTTCACCGACGTGGATGCGACGCGCACGATGGAGTTCGTGCAGCGGCTGAAGGCGTCGACCGACTTCGCCGACGTCAAGGTGTCGCCGCTGCTCATCATGGCGAAGGCGATCCTGTGGGCGATCCGCAGGTCGCCGCAGGTGAACTCGACCTTCACGGGCGACGAGCTCGTCGTGCACCACTACGTCAACCTCGGCATCGCTGCCGCGACGCCGCGCGGGCTGCTCGTGCCGAACGTCAAGGACGCGCAGAGCATGTCGCTGCTCGAGCTCGCGAAGGCGCTGCAGCAGCTGACGACGACGGCGCGCGAGGGCAGGACGCAGCCGAGCGACATGCAGCACGGCACGTTCACGATCACGAACATCGGCGTGTTCGGCATGGACACCGGCACGCCCATCCTCAACCCGGGCGAGACGGGCATCCTCGCGCTCGGCACGATCCGGCAGAAGCCGTGGGTCGTCGACGGCGAGGTGCGCCCGCGCTGGGTCACGACCGTGGGCGGCTCGTTCGACCACCGCGCGATCGACGGCGACGTCATCAGCCGGTTCGTGGCCGACGTCGCGTCGATCCTCGAGGAGCCGGCGCTGCTGCTCGACTGACCCCCGCGGATCGAGCCGTAGCCGGCGGAGCCGGCCGCGAGCCGAGATCACCGCTCATCGCGCCCGAGGTTCGCCCGTTCTCGGAGCAGTGCGCGGCCTACGTGGAGGCATGGGCGCTCATGCAGTCGAACCCCGACGACGCCTTCCGCGTGCTACTCGGCGAGCGGGCGGCGCCACCAGTCGTCGTCGGGCGCGACGGGCATCCGCCGCTTGTGCTCGGTGCGGAGGAAGCGGTCGGTGAGGGCCTCCGCCGCCTCGGCGGGGACCTCCTCACCCTGCAGGAACGCGTCGATGTCGCGGTACTTGAGGCCGAGCTCCGCCTCGTCGGCCTGCCCTGGCTTGCCGTCGAGCAGGTCGGCGGTCGGCTCCTTCTGCCACAGCCGCTCGGGCGCATCGAGCTGCCGCAGCAGCTGCTTGCCCTGGCCCTTCGTGAGTCCCGAGAGCGGCAGCACGTCGGCGCCGCCGTCGCCGAACTTCGTGTAGAAGCCCGTCACCGCCTCGGCGGCGTGGTCGGTGCCGAGCACGAGCAGACCGAGCTGGCCGCCGATCGCGTACTGCGCGATCATGCGGGCTCGCGCCTTCACGTTGCCCTTGTGGTAGTCGCTCACCTCGCCGACGCCCGCCTCGATCGACGCCTCGAGCGCATCGACGCCCGGCTTCACGTCGACGACGACCTCGCGGTCGGCCCTGATGAAGTCGAGGGCGAGCTGCGCATCGTCCTCGTCGTGCTGCACCCCGTAGGGGAGGCGGACGGCGACGAAGGACGCGTCGTGGCCGGACTCCCGCCGGCGCTCGACCGCGAGCTGTGCGAGCCGGCCCGCGAGCGTCGAGTCCTGCCCGCCCGAGATGCCGAGTACGTAGCCCTTGGCGCCCGTCGCCGCGAGGTAGTCGACCAGGAAGGCGACGCGGCGCTCGAGCTCCGCGGCGGGGTCGATCGACGGCTGGGAGCCGAGGGCGGCGATGATGTCGGACTGCGTCGTACCGGTGGAGCGATCCATGGCGGGAAGCCTAGCCCCGAGATGTTGCGGATGTGTTGCGTGGACGAGTTTGACAATCGTTCTCAACAACCCCTAGCGTTGGCGTGCACGGCAGAGCCCGTGCTGGACAAGGACCTCATGCACAACCTCTCCGCAGTGGGCGCCGTCGGCGTCATGGCACTGGCGCTCTCGGGATGCGCCGGCGCGGCGTCGGGCACCGTCGTCGACGACCGGCTCGAGGTCGTCGCCACGACGACGCAGCTCGCCGACATCACGCGCGAGGTCGTCGGCGACGCGGCGACCGTGACGAGCCTGCTGGAGCCCGGGAGCTCCGCCCACGCCTTCGACCCCGGTCCCTCGGCGCTCTCGGCGCTCGCGCGCGCCGACCTGCTGCTCATCAGCGGCGCGGGCCTCGAGACGTGGCTCGACGACACCGTCGAGGCGGCGGGGTTCGCCGGGACCGTCGTCGACACGTCCGCCGGCATCGAGCTCATCGCGACGGAGGACGACCCGCATGCGGGCCACGATCACGGCGACGAGGCCGAGGACGGCCACGAGGGCGAGACGGCCGAGGAGCACGCCGAGCACGCCGACGAGGACGCGCACGAGGGCCATGACCACGGCGACTTCGACCCGCACGTCTGGACCGACCCGGCGAACGCGATCGTGCAGGCGGAGGCCGTGCGCGACGCGGTGCTCGCCGCCGATCCCGACGCCGGCATCGACGCATCCGCCGACGCCTACCTCTCGCAGCTGCGCGAGCTCGAGACGTGGATGCGCGACTCGATCGAGCAGGTGCCGGTCGAGGAGCGCCTCGTCGTCACCACGCACGACACGTTCGGCTACATGGAGCGGGCGTTCGACGTGCAGGTCGTGGGCACCGTGCTGCCGAGCATCGACGACAGCGCCGACGCGAGCGCCGCGCACATCGACGAGCTCGTCGCGGAGATCCGCGAGAGCGGCGCGCCGGTCGTGTTCAGCGAGAACGCGATCGACCCGCAGCTCGCCGCCACCATCGCGCGCGAGGCCGGCGTCGAGCTGCGCGAGGGGGAGGACGCGCTCGCGGCCGATGCACTGGGCGTCGACGGCTCGGCGACCGGCACGTACATCGGCTCGCAGATCCACAACACCACCGCGCTCGTGACCGGCTGGGGCGCGGAGCCGCTCGCGGTGCCAGAATCGCTCCTGTGACCCAGGAGCGCAGCACCCCGATCGTCGAGATCGCCGACGCCTCCTTCGGGTACGGGGGCGCACCGGTGCTCACCGACGTGAGCTTCGAGGTGCGCGCGGGCGAGGCGGTCGCGCTGATCGGCCCCAACGGCGCCGGCAAGTCGACGCTGCTCGCGGGGCTGCTCGGGCTCGCCGAGCACGATGCGCGCGTCTTCCGCGTGCCGAGCGGCCGCGGCGAGATCGGCGCCCTGCCGCAGTCGAGCGAGATCGACCCGGCCTTCCCGGTGACGCTCGAGCAGGTCGTCGCGATGGGCCGCACGCCTCGGCTCGGCCTGCGCTGGCCGGGCGGCCGGGACCGTCGCGTCGTCGCCGACGCGCTCGCGACCGTCGGGCTCACCGAGCATCGCCGCACCCGCTTCGGCGACCTCTCCGGCGGGCAGCGCCAGCGCGGCCTGCTCGCGAGGGCGCTCGCGAGCGAGCCCCTGCTGCTGCTGCTCGACGAGCCGTTCAACGGGCTCGACCAGGGCTCGCGCGAGGCGCTGCTCGAGACGATCGGCGCGCTCAAGGCGCAGGGCGTGGCGCTCGTCATCACGACCCACGACCTCGAGCTCGCCCGCGCGGTCTGCGACCGAACCCTGCTCGTCAACCAGCGTCAGATCGCCTTCGACGAGACCGGCTGCGTGCTGACCCTCGAGCGGGTCGAGGCCGCGTTCGCCTCGCACGTGATGGAGATCGACGGGCACACGCTCGCCACCACCGAGCACCACGAGGTCGAGCACGCTGCGCACCACCCGCGGATGCAGGCGGATGACGGCGCGCGAGCCCCGCTCGACGCCCGATGACGCCCGCCGCTGCGGCACTGCTCGACCCGTTCACGCCCTTCGCCGTGCCCTTCCTGGCGCGGCCGCTGCTGCTGCTCATCGCGCTCGCCGTCGCCGCCGGCACCGTCGGGATGCTCGTCCACCTGCGCCGGCTCGAGTTCTCGGCCGACGGGCTCACGCACGCGGTCTTCCCCGGGCTCGCGATCGGCGCGGCCCTCGGCGGGGCGGCGGGCCTGCTGCCCGGTGCGCTCGGTGCCGCGCTCGTCGCGGCCGTCGTGCTCGCGCTCATCGCCCGGCGCGGCCAGCCCCGCGACACCGCGGTCGCGATCGTGCTGACGAGCTTCTTCTCGCTCGGCGTCGTGCTCGTCTCCGCGTCGCAGGGCGTCGCGGGCAGCCTCTCCGACTTCTTCTTCGGCCGCCTCCTCACGATCACGTGGAGCGGCCTGTGGATCGCGGTCGCGCTCGTGGCGGTCGGTGTCGTGCTCGTGGTCGCGACCGCCGGTCAGCAGCTGTTCGCGGCGTTCGACGCGGCCGGCGCCCGCCGCGCGGGACTGCCCGTGCTCGCGCTCGAGATGGTCGGCACGGTCGCGGTCGCGCTCGTGGTGGTCGCCGCATCCGCATCGGTCGGCACGCTGCTCGCGCTCGCCGTCGTCATCGTGCCCGCCGCCGCGGCCCGCGCCGTCACGCGGTCGCTGCGCACGGCCGTCGTCGTCGCGATCGCCTTCGGCGCCATCACGGGCTGGCTCGGCCTGTGGCTCGTCGTGCAGCTCGCCGAGCTCGGCGTCGATGCCGCGCCCGGTGCGACCGTCGCGCTCACGATGATCGTCGGCTACGTGCTCATGCTCGGCGCGGGGGCGCTGCGAGGGCGCGCCGGTCGTCGCGCGGGCGCGGCCCCTTCGGCGGGGGGGGG
>NZ_BAAAKK010000005.1:0-16109 GCF_039527715.1 Agrococcus citreus | reverse complement strand
CGGCCGCCGCAGCGTCGGCCGACCGAGCGGCGGGCGGGCGCTGATGCCACAGCTCGACTTCTTCGGCCTCGCGATGCTCGAGGTGGTGCTCGCGGGCGCGCTCGCCGGCGTCGTCGGGGTGCTCGTCGTGCTGCGCGAGCGGGCGTTCTTCACGATGTCGCTCACGCACGCGACCTTCCCCGGCGCGGTCGCCGCGGCGATGCTCGGCGTCTCGGTGCCGCTCGGCGCGGCGGTCGCCGCCGTGGCGCTCATCGCCGTCGCGGTCGGCATCGGGCGCATCCGCTCCCAGGGACCGGCCGTCGCATCCGGCGTCATGCTCACCGCGGGATTCGCGCTCGGCGCCCTGCTGCAGTCGCTCGCGCCGCTCCCGATCGATGTCGAGTCGTTCCTCGTCGGGCAGGTGCTCGCCGTCACGGGCGCCGACATCGCGCTCACGGCCGCGCTGCTCGTGGTCGCCGCCGCCGTCTGGGCGCTCGCGGGCCGCCACCTCGTCTTCTCGAGCGTCGACGAGCGCGGCTATCGCCGAGCCGGGCTCGCGCCGTGGGTGCCGGAGGCGCTGTCGCTCGCGCTCATCGCCGCGACGGTCGTCGCGATCATGCCGGTCGTGGGGGCGATCCTCGGCGTCGCGCTCATCGTCGCCCCGGCGGCCGCCGCGCGGCTCGTCGTGCGCGACTGGCGCTGGATGCTCGTGCTCGCCCCCGTCGTCGGCATCGCGTCGGGCGTCGTCGGCCTGCTCGCCTCCCGCTGGCTCGACATCGCCGCGGGCGGCGCGATCGCGCTCGTCGCCGCGCTGCTCTACGGCGCCGCGTGGATCGTCGGTGGACCGCGAGACCGCCGCCCGGCACCGGCACCGCGCGTCCGTGGGACGATCGGAGCGGAGACACCATGACCCACACCGACCCCATCCACGACGCGGCGCTCGCGCAGCCCGAGCCCATCCCGCGCCGCACGACGAAGCAGCGCGAGGCCGTGCGCGAGGCGCTCGAGGCGAGCGCCGAGTTCGTCTCGGCGCAGGCGCTGCACCAGTCGATGCGCCAAGCGGGCTCGACCGTGGGGCTCGCGACCGTCTACCGCGCGCTCGCGACGCTCGCGGAGGACGGCGAGGCGGATGCGCTGCAGTCGGGCGGGGAGGCGCTCTACCGCGCCTGCACCCCCTCGCACCACCACCACCTGATCTGCCGTCGCTGCGGCCGCACGGTCGAGCTCGAGGCGGCCGCCGTCGAGCGGTGGGCTGGGCAGGTGGCCGCGGCGCACGGCTTCGTCGAGATCGAGCACGTCGTCGACGTCTTCGGCCTGTGCGCGGTGTGCGCGGCCCAGCGCTGACCGTCCACGGGGTGCACCATCACCGTCGCGCGATCGGGGCGGTTGCTGTGAGACTGACCCCGTGAGCAACTCCTCGAGCGCCTACGGTGCGCAGCAGCCCCCGAGCGTCCCCGCCGACACCCAGCGGCGAGCGCCGCTGCAGTCGCAGCCCGCGCCCCAGACGCGCGCGACCGCGGCCCCGCGCCGCATCCTCGGCATCCAGCCGGTGCTCTTCGTCGGCATCTGCCTGCTGGCGATCGTCACGATCATCACGGTCGTGCTCATCTTCGTCGGTGACTTCGAGAGCCAGGCGTCGCGCGTCGTCTGGACTGTCGTCGTGTTCCTCGCCTTCACGGCGCTGCTCGCGCTCGACCTCGTGCTCGCGCGCCGCTCCGCGACGCCGCTCATCATCGGCGTCGCCGCGAACGTCTACCTGCTCGCCGTGCTCATGATCTCCATCTGGATGAACGGCACGGGCGCCGTCGACCGCGAGCCCTGGGAGGACGACTTCCTCTTCGCCGAGCTGCTCGGCATCGTGCTGCTGACGATCCTGGTGGTGCGCGCCGCCGCGGCGGGCGCGTGGGGCCTCATCCTGCTCGGCAACCGCGGCCGCGCGTCGATGGCGCGCGTCATCGGTCTCATCGCGGCGATCCTGCTCGGCCTCGTCGGCGTGCTCCTGACGCTGCACTTCGCGATCGATGCCTTCGGCATCGACGTGGGCGAGTGGTACTGGCGCGCGACCGTCGCCGCGATCGTGGTGACGGCGCTCGCCGCCTCGATCACCGTGCTCCTCTACTGGAACCGCCGCAACATCGACTGGCAGGAGGCGGAGGCTCGCGGCGAGCACGCGCAGCCGTGGCCCGCGCAGCCGGCGACGCAGTGGCCCGGCCAGCAGCAGCAGCCGGCCCAGCCGCTGCCTGCACAGCCGAGCCAGCAGCAGTCGAGCGGCCTGCTGCCGTGGCCGACCTACGCCGACGGCACGCCGCTGCCGATGGGACCCGACGGCCAGCCGGTCTTCCCGCCCAGTCGCTGAGCCGCATCCCACGTCGGCATTGCCGCGCGGCCGCCCAATGGCGTAGGATTGCTCTTTGGTGCGGCCCCGGCCGCATCGCGCACGTGCCTCCCACCCCGCAAGGATCGGGTTCAGCGTGCGCAGGCAAGTGATCTTGGGTGGGCCTCGGCCCACGGTAACCACATGGAGGCACCGATGGCAGCCGTATGCCAGGTGACCGGAGCCGTTCCCGGCTTCGGACACAACATCTCGCACTCGCACAGGCGCACGAAGCGACGCTTCGACCCGAACGTGCAGCGCAAGACCTATTTCGTCCCGTCGCTCAAGCGCAACGTGACGCTCAACGTCTCGGCCAAGGGCATGAAGGTCATCGATGCCCGTGGCATCGAGGCCGTCGTCCGTGACATGCAGTCCCGAGGGGTGAAGCTCTGATGGCGAAGAAGTCCCAGGACGTCCGTCCGATCATCAAGCTCCGCTCCACCGCGGGCACCGGCTACACCTACGTGACGAAGAAGAACCGTCGCAACAACCCCGACCGACTTGTGCTGAAGAAGTACGACCCCATCGTGCGTCAGCACGTCGAGTTCCGAGAGGAGCGGTAATGGCCAAGAAGAGCATGATCGCCAAGAACGAGCAGCGGAAGATCATCGTCGCCCGCTACGCCGAGAAGCGCGCCGCGCTCAAGAAGGCGCTCGTCGACCCCAAGAGCACCGATGAGGAGCGCGAGGCCGCTCGCATCGGGCTGCAGAAGCTGCCCCGCAACGCTTCGCCGGTGCGCGTGCGCAAGCGCGACGCGATCGACGGCCGCCCCCGCGGCCACGTCGGCGCGTTCGGCATCTCGCGCGTCCGCTTCCGCGACATGGCGCACCGGGGCGAGCTGCCCGGCGTGACCAAGTCGAGCTGGTAAGCACCTGACTCGCTCGAAGCCCCCGACCGCGAGGTCGGGGGCTTCGTCGTTCCCGGGCGGATGCGCCCGCCGGTTGCCGCTACACGCGCCGGATGATCGCGTCGGGCGGCGTGACCTCGAGCCACCGCCAGCCGTAGGGATCGAGCTCGATCTCGAGCCGCCCCTCGACCGTCATGGTCGAGCGATCGAACCGGTCGACGAACGTCACGGGCCCGTCCTCGGAGGCGAGCTCGAGCTTCACGGCCGTCCGATCGTCGCCGAGGTTGTGCAGCGCGAGCATCGTCCACTCGCGACCGCGGCACACGTGCGCGAGCACCGAGCGCTGCCGCACGCCGATCACCTCGAGCGCCGACCACGCGAGCTCGGGGTTGCCGCGGTAGAGGTCGGTGAGCCGCTGGATGTGCCGCCACAGCGACGTCGGATCCCGCTGCTGGTCGGCGACGTTCACGCGCTGCGGGCCGAAGTCCCCTCCGGGCATGGGCCGCGACCAGCGGCCCTGCGGCGCCGTCGAGAACCCGCCGCTCGCATCCGGCTCCCACTGCATCGGCGTGCGCACCGCGTAGCGGCCCTCGACCTCGAGCTCCTCGCCCATGCCGATCTCCTCGCCGTAGAAGAGCACCGGGCAGCCGGGCAGCGAGAACATGAGCGTGTAGACGAGCCGCACCGCGCGCTCGTCGCCGAGCATCGTCGGCAACCGCCGCCGGATCCCGCGGCCGTAGAGCCGCATCCCCTCGTCGGGCGCGAACGCCTCGAACACCTCCTCGAGCTCGTCGGGGGCGAGCTTGTCGAGGGTGAGCTCGTCGTGGTTGCGCACGAAGTTCGCCCACTGGCTCGCGGGCGGCAGCTCCGGCCGGTCGCGCAGCGCGTTCGCGAGCGGCCGCGCGTCCTTCCGCGCGAGCGAGAGGAACAGCTGCTGCATCGAGACGAAGTCGAACTGCAGGTGCAGGCCGTTCGCGTCGCCCTCCGCCTCGAACCACTGCAGCTGCTCCTCGTGCGGCAGGTTGACCTCGCCGAGCAGCATCGCGTCGCCGTTGCGGCGCGAGACGAAGCGCTGGATCGCGCGCAAGTGGTCGGCGCCCCGATAGTCGGGCGCGGCGCCGGTCGTCTCGGTGCCGTGCGCGGGCGCGCTGCTGAAGAGGAACGGCACCGCGTCGACCCGGAACCCCGAGACGCCCAGCTCGAGCCACAGCCCGAGGTTGCGCTCGATCTGCTCCTGCACGGGCGGATGCGCGATGTTGAGGTCGGGCTGGTGCGCGCGGAAGTGGTGCAGGTACCACTGGCCCGTGCGGGGATCCTCGGTCCAGGTCGAGTCCTCCTCGCCCGGGAAGACCGGCGCGTCCTGCACCGCGGGCGGGGCATCGCGCCACACGTACCAGTCGCGGTGCGGCGAGGTGCGCGACGAGCGGGCGGAGCGGAACCACGGGTGATCGGCCGAGGTGTGGTTCATGACGAAGTCGACGATCACGCGCATGCCCTGCGCGCGCGCGACCCGGATCACCTCGACGAGGTCGCCGAGCGTGCCGAGCCGCGGATCCACCCCGAAGAAGTCGGTGATGTCGTAGCCGTCGTCGCGGTCGGCGGTCGGGAAGAACGGCATGAGCCACAAGCACGTGACGCCGAGGTCGGCGAGGGTGTGGATGCGCGACACGAGCCCCTGGAAGTCGCCCACCCCGTCGCCGTCGGAGTCCTGGAACACCTGCACGTCGAGGCAGTAGAGCACCGAGTTGCGCCACCAGCTGTCGGCGGCCTCGATCGGGCGCGGGCTCATCGCGCACCCGCGACCGCGGGGAGCACGTGCTCGCCGAACGCGTCGATGAAGGCGGTCTGCTGCTGCCCGACGTGGTGGAGGTAGATCTCGTCGACGACCTCGAGGATCTCGGCGATGCGCGCTCGATGCGCGCCGAGGTCGCTCGAGACCGTCACCGCCTTCCGGAGCTGCTCCTCGGTCGCGTCGACCGTGCGCCGGTCGAAGTCGTCGGGGAACGCGAGGTCCCACGTCTCGGGCGGCGAGAGCGTGCCGCTGCGCCACTGCTCGCGCGCGATGGCGAGCGCCTCCGCCTCGTCGGGCGCCCACGACAGGTGCAGCTGCGCCGCGACCGGGCCGCGGCCGCCCGCGTCGCGGTAGGCGCCGACGACGTCGCGCAGCGCCGCGGTGTCGCCCGCGACGGTGATGAACCCATCCGCCCACGCCGCGTGCCGAGCCGCCGACTCGGGTGTGACCGAGGCGCCGATGAGCGGGGGCGGGGTGGCGGGCAGCGACCAGACGCGCGCGCGGTCGACGGTGAAGGTGCCCTCGTGCGACACCTCCTCGCCGGCGAGCAGCCGGCGGATGACGTCGACCGACTCGACGAGGCGGCGCTCGCGAGTGGGCTTGTCGGGCCACGGGTCGCCGGTCACGTGCTCGTTCATGTTCTCGCCCGAGCCGAGCGCCGCCCAGAACCGGCCGGGGAACATCTCGCCGAGGGTCGCGATCGCCTGCGCGGTGATGACGGGGTGGTAGCGCTGCCCGGTCGCGTGGACGACACCGAAGCGCAGGGGCGTGGAGGCGAGCGCCGCCCCGAGCCACGAGAGCGCGAAGCCGCTGTGGCCCTGCGCGTCGAGCCACGGCGCGAGGTGGTCGGAGCACATCGCCGCGTGGAAGCCGGCCTCGTGCGCGTGGATCACGTCTCGCAGGAGCGTGGAGGGCGGGATCTGCTCGTGCGAGCAGTGGAAGCCGATGACAGACATGCGCCTTACCGAAGCGCGGATGCGGCCACCCGTCAAGGGCACCGCGGTCTCGACCGGCCTCTCGGCACCGCGAGGGCATCATCCCCTCGCGCTGCCGACTGCCCGAAGGAGGTCACACGACGGCGGTGCTGGCCATGCGCGTGGCGGACGGCAGCTCGCCCGCGTGGAGCGCGCGCCAGGCGGCGCCGAGGCGCGCCATCGCCTCGGCGGTGAGCTCGGGCTCCCACGTGATGGGGATGCGCGCGAACCGGTCGAGCACGCCCGACGCCGAGAAGCGGGGCCCGGGCGGCAGCAGCAGGCCGCGATCGCGCGCGCCGAGGGAGAGGGCGGTCGACCACGGACCGCCGAGGTCGACCCACGCCGCGAGCCCGCCCGGCATCGGCGGCATCGCGACGCCCGGCAGGTGGGCGGCGAGCCCGTCGGCGACGGCCGCGCGCCCCTCGCGCAGCCGCTCGGTCGTGCGGGCGAGCAGCGCGTCCATCTCATCGAGCAGCTCGATGGCGATGCACTGCTCGAGCAGCGGCGTGCCGAGGTCGATCGACGGCCGAGCGCCGAGCAGCGCGGCGACCTGCTCGCGCTCGGCGCGGATCCAGCCGATCCGCAGCCCGCCCCACGCGATCTTCGACATCGAGCCGATGAGGATCGCGGGGCCGTGCGCGGCGAAGGGGCGCGGCGTCCAGCCGCGGTCGATGTCGAGCTCGGCGCACGTCTCGTCGACGACGAGCAGCGTGCCGGTCGCGCGCGCGACGGCAGCGAGGCGGGCGCGCTCGAGCTCGGGCATCGTCGCGCCGGTCGGGTTGTGGAAGTCGGCGATGAGGTAGGCGAGCGCGGGCCGCTGCGAGCGCAGCGACTCGACGAGGTGGTTCGCGTCCCACCCCGCGTCGGGCGTCACGGGGGTCGGCACGAGCCGGTGGCCGGTGCGGCGCAGCGCATCCATCGCGTGCGGGAAGCTCGGCTGCTCGACGACCGCGGCGCGACCGCGCTCGCCGAACGCCGCGAGCACGACGGTGAGCGCGTGCATCGCGCCGCTCGTCACCATGATCTGCTCGGGATCGGTCGGGAGCCCTCGCTCGGTGTAGCGCTCGGCGATGCGCGCGCGCAGCTCGGGCAGTCCGTCGAGCGAGTAGCCGGGCGTGCCGAGCAGCCCGGCGAGCCGGTCGAGGGCGCGCACGGTCGCGGCGTGCAGGCCGGGCGCGGAGCCGACCGACGCGATCGTGAGGTCGATGACGTCGTCGCCCGCGGCGGCCGGTCGCTGGATGCGCCGCGCGGGCAGCGAGGCCCGGGTGCCGGAGCCGTGGGTGCGCACGACGTAGCCGCGCGCCTCGAGCAGCTCGTAGGCGCGCGCGATGGTCGCGCGGGAGCGGCCCAGCTCGGCGGCGAGCGCTCGCTCGCTCGGCAGCCGCTCGCCGACGGTGATGCGGCCGTCGAGCAGCAGCATGCGGATGCGGTCGGCGAGCGATTGCGCGACCGCGGTCGTCGCGCGCCACTCGCCGAGCTGGGTGCCGAGCCGGGATGCCATGCGCCCATTCTGCCCGCCAGTGGACTGCTCTCGCCGAGCCACTTGCCGGGGAGTGGCCCGCATCCCCGGCATGCCGCGTGCGATGGAATGGAGCAGTGACGACCGGACCACTGAGCACCCCGCAGGCGACGAGCACGAGCGCGCCGCGCATCCGACGCCTGCTCCTCCCCATCGGCTCGCTCGGTCCCGCCGACACGACGGCGCGCGTCGTGCAGCTGCTCGTCGGCCTCTTCCTCTACGGCATCGCGCTCGCGATGCTCATCCGCGCCGACCTCGGCGTCGGCCCGTGGGACGTGCTCTCGCTCGGCATCGCGTCGCACCTGCCCATGAGCTACGGCACGGCGACGATCGTGGTCTCGGGGCTCGTGCTGCTCGTCTGGATCCCGCTGCGCCAGCGACCGGGCATCGGCACGCTCGCGAACGCCCTGCTCGTCGGCCCCTCGGCCGACCTCGGCCTGCTGCTCATCCCCGCGGCGGATGCGCTGTGGGCGCAAGCGCTGCTGCTCGCGGGCAGCATGGTGCTGCTCGCGCTCGCGACCGGCATCTACATCGCGGCGCAGCTCGGCCCCGGTCCGCGCGACGGCCTCATGACCGGGCTCGTCGGGATCACCGGTTGGCCGGTGTGGATCGTGCGCACCCTCATCGAGGGCACGGCGCTGCTCATCGGCTGGCTGCTGGGCGGCCCCGTGGGGGTCGGTACCGTCATCTTCGCGTTCGGCATCGGCCCGCTCATCGGGCTGTTCCTCCCCATCTTCACGCGTCGCCGCGAGGCGCGCGTGGCGCACCTCACCGGCCGCTGAGCGCCGCCCGCAGCCCCGAATCCGTTCGCGAAGCGCGGAAAACCGCGGAAACTGCGGCGTGTCGGCCGAGATCTGCCGCCGGTTGCGGGGCGGCGGGGCTACGTTCGGGGTTGGTCGGAGCCCCATCGGGCACCGACGGATGCCCGCCCCAGGCGGGACGGACATGCCACCATCAGGAGGACATCATGGCTGAGACCATCAACAAGACCACCCTTGCTTCGAAGATCGCAGCGACGACCGACCTCTCGCAGGCCAAGGTCACCGCAGTGCTCGACGCGCTGTTCGACGAGGTCTCGGCGGCCGTCGCCGCTGGCGACAAGGTCTCGATCCCCGGCTTCTTCAGCGCCGAGCGCACCGAGACCGCCGCTCGCACGGGCCGCAACCCGCAGACGGGTGCCGAGATCCAGATCGCCGCGGGCCACCGCGTCAAGCTGACGGCCGGCTCGAAGCTCAAGGCTGCCGTCAAGTAGTTCCCACCACCGCAGCACCAGGAGGGGCTCCGCCGCAAGGCGGGGCCCCTCCTGCCTTGCCGGGGCACCAGGCCTCGCCCATAGGGGCGGCGACTACCCTGGTCGGGTGCAGCGCATCCGTCTCCTCGCGCCGGCGCTCGCGATCCTCGCGGGGCTGGCAGCCACGTGGGCGGCGCTCGAGTTCGGCGGCGGCGCGGCCGCGCCGACGCTCCAGGACCCGGGCCCGGCCGTCCGCTACGGCGTGCCCATGGCCTCGATGCTGCGCAACGTCGCGATCGCCGCCGCGTTCGGCGGCATCGTGCTCGCCTGCTTCGCGCTCGTGCCCCGCAGCCGCGACTGGCACCGCACGCTCGACGTGGCCGCAGCATCCGCCGGCATCGCCACGGTCGCGCAGGGCTTCATCGCCTTCGGCTCGTTCCGGCAGGTCGTGTCGAGCCCGGTCACCGCGACCAACGACTTCGGCGAGCTGCTGCAGTTCTTCTTCGTCGAGGTCGAGACGGGCAGGCTGCTGCTCGGCACCCTGCTCTCGCTCGCGCTACTCACGGTGCTGCTGCTCGTCGCCCGCAGCCCGGTCGCGGCGGGCTTCACGGTCGCGCTCTGGGCCGTGCCGTTCTGGCTCATCGCCTCGGGCGGCCACGCCGGCGGCACCGCCAACCACACGCTCGCGGTGTCGTCGCTGCTGCTGCACCTGCTCTTCGTCTCGATCTGGCTCGGCGGGCTCCTCCACGTCGGCCTGCTCGCCCGCGGTCGCGACGCGATCGCCGCCGCCGACGCCCCGGCCGACGCGGCCGCGCCCGACGCCGCCTACGGCGACGTGCTGCTGCGCTACTCCTCGCTCGCGCTCGCGAGCTTCCTCGTGGTCGCGTTCTCGGGCATCGTCTCGGCGTGGGTGCGCATGGAGGGCGACTGGTTCAGCGAGTACGGCATCCTCTCGCTCACGAAGGCGGCGCTGCTCGTCGTGCTCGGCGCCTTCGGCGCGTGGCAGCGGATGCGCATGCTCGCGCCGGCGACGACGGGCGGCGCCTCGCGGCAGGCGCCCGCCCCGCGCATGCCGGGCCGCGCGATCGCGCTGCTGCTCGCGCTCGAGCTCACCGTCATGGGCGTCACCGCCGGCGTCGCAGCCGGCCTCGCCCGCACGCCGACGCCGGTGCCCGAGGTGCCGCCGGGCACCGAGGCGACGCCCGCCGAGATCCTCACGGGGCGGCCGCTGCCGCCGACGTTCGAGCCCGCGCGGCTCGTCGACCAGTGGGCGCTCGACCCGCTCTGGACCGTGATCTGCGCGATGTTCGCGTTCTTCTACATCGCCGGCGTCGTGCGGCTCGCGCGCCGCGGCGACCGGTGGCCGGTCGGGCGCACGATCTCGTGGCTCGCGGGCGTCGCGCTGCTGTGGTGGTGCACGAGCGGTGCGCTCAACCTCTACCAGGAGTTCCAGTTCTCGCTCCACATGCTCGTGCACATGCTGCTCGGCATGGCGGTGCCGGTGCTGCTCGTGCCGGGCGCGCCGATCACGCTCGCGATGCGCGCGATCCGCCGACGCCGCGACGGCTCGCGCGGCGGCCGCGAGTGGCTCATGGCGATCGTGCACTCGAAGTACATGGAGGTGCTCAGCTCGCCGCTCATCTCGGCGGGGCTGTTCGTCGCGAGCCTGTGGGTCTTCTACTACACGCCGCTGTTCGAGTGGTCGATGGACGATCACCTCGGCCACGTGTGGATGGTCGTGCACTTCGTCGGCTCCGGCTACCTGTTCGTGCAGGCCATCATCGGCATCGACCCGGGGCCCGCGCGCCCCCCGTACGCCCTGCGGCTCGTGCTGCTGCTCGGCGCGATGGTCTTCCACGCCTTCTTCGGCCTCACGCTCATGACGGGCGACGCGCTGCTGCTCGCCGACTGGTTCGGCGCGATGGGCAACGGCGTCGACGCGCTCGAGGACCAGCGCGTCGGCGGCGGCATCGCGTGGTCGATCGGCGAGATCCCGACGGTCATCCTCGCGATGGTCACCGTCGTGCTCTGGTGGCGCAGCGACAAGCGCGAGCAGCGGCGCACCGACCGCGCCGCCGTGCGCGACGGCGACGCCGAGCTCAACGCCTACAACGACATGCTCGAGCGGATGGGGAAGCGATGAACGACACGACCGACCGGATGCGCGATGCGGCCGAGCGCGGCGAGCAGCGCCTGCCGGAGGAGCTCGCCGCCTTCGCCGAGGGGCGCGCGCTGCGGCTGCGCATCGTGCGGCACGCCGAGACCGAGCACAACACCAACCACCTCATGCAGGGCTGGTCCGACTCGCCGATCACGCAGCGCGGTCGCGAGCAGATCGCCGCGGTCGCCGAGCGCCTCTCGAGCGAGCGCTTCGACCTCGCCTTCTCCTCCGATCTGCAGCGCACGCGCACGACGGCGGAGGGCATCCTCGCCCGCCTCCAGCCGAAGCCGGCGATCGAGTACGACGAGCTGCTGCGCGAGTGGAGCTTCGGCAGCCACGAGGAGCGGCCTGCGGCCGACGTCTGGCGCGAGGTGATCGTCGAGCACGGCTTCGAGGTCGACCGCGAGCTGAGCGCGCTGCGATCGATCGGCGAGCAGGTCGGCTGGCGCGGCCTGTTCGACACCATCGCGAAGCTCGACGCGAGCGGCCAGGCGGAGCAGGCGGCCGAGATCGTCGTGCGCGCCGACGCGGCGCTCGAGCGCATCGTGCGCGCCGCATCCGCCGTGCCGGGCGACGACGAGGCGCAGGTGCTCGTCGTCTCGCATGGCGGCTTCATCACCTCGCTGCTGCGGCAGCTCGTGCCCGAGCTGACGCCCGACACGATCCTGCCGAACTGCTCGGTCACGACCGTCACGCTTCCGGCCGGCACGCTCGTCTGGCAGCTCGACGGACTCGGGGAGACGGCGTTCGCGCCCGACGTGCGAGGCTGAGCGCATGACCGCGATCCCCGCGCGCTACCGCTACCTCACCGACCAGCCGCTCTTCGCCCACCTCGCGACCGTCCGCCCCCACGGCGTCGTCCTACGCATGGCGATCGACAAGGCGACCGGCCGGGTCTGACCGCTCGGGCCAGTGGCACTCGGGCCAGTAGCGCTCGGGCCTGATCCCGCGCGGGGCTGAGCGCGCTCAGTCGCGCGAGGGCAGGTGCACCTCGAGCTCGTACCGCGCACGCGGGTCGTCGTCGGCGCGCTCGCCCGCGAGCCCGAGCCTGCGGTAGAAGTCGGCCGCGACGTCGAGCGACTGCCACTCCAGCACGCGGATGCGCGTGTGCAGCTGCGCCCACTCCCGGACCGCCTCGAACAGCGCGGTGCCGGCGCCGTGGCCGCGCGCATCCGGCGACACCCAGAGGTCGTGCATGCGAGCGATCGACCAGTCGCGGTGCGGGGCCGGCCCGTAGTCCTGCGCGGCGGCGTAGCCGATCACGCGGCCGTCGAGCTCGGCGACCACGATGTGGTGCGCGGGGTTCTCGACGAGCGCGTCGAGGCGCTCGCGGTAGCGGTCGACCTTCTCGTCGGGCTCGTCGGCGCCGCGGTGGGCGGCGAACAGCGGCTGCAGCGCGGCGGCGTCGGCGGTCGTCGCCCGCCGGATGCCGATGCCGCCATCACCGATGCCGTCACCATGCGTGTCGCCGTCGCCCATGGCGTCAGCGTAGTGGCGGGGTCTGCGAGCGGCCTCAGGCCGCGTCCGCGTGCGCGGCGCACGCCGGCTCGCACGCCTCGCACGTCGTGACCTGCTTGCGGCACGACCAGTCCGCGCAGTTGCCCATGCCGCTCGTCGCGGCGCCGCAGCGCGTGCAGCTGCCGAGCACGGCGGCGCCGGTGCCGAAGTCCATCGTCCGGCGCTCATCGAAGACGTAGAGCGACCCCTCCCACAGCCCCGCGTTGCCGAACGTCTCGCCGTAGCGGACGATGCCGCCGTCGAGCTGGTACACCTCCGAGAAGCCGCGCTTCGTCATGAGCGACGACAGCACCTCGCAGCGCACGCCGCCGGTGCAGTACGTGACGACCGGCTTGTCCTTGAGGTGGTCGTAGGCGCCCGAGTCGAGCAGCTCGACGAAGTCGCGCGTGGTGTCGACGTCGGGCACGATCGCGCCCTGGAAGCGGCCGATGTCGGCCTCGAAGCGGTTGCGGCCGTCGAAGAGGACGACGTCGTCGCGCTCCTCGACGAGCTTGTGCAGCTCGGCGGGCTGCAGGTGCGTGCCGCCGCCGACCACGCCGTCCGCGTCGACCTGGAGCTCGTCGGGCGCGCCGAACGTGACGATCTCGTCGCGCACCTTCACCGTGAGCCGCGGGAAGTCGTCGCCCGTGCCGGTCGACCACTTGATGTCGAGCCCCGCGAACCCCGAGTACTCGCGCGTGGCGCGCGCGTACCGCTTGCACGCATCCAGCTCGCCGCCGACGGTGCCGTTGATCCCGTGCGGCGAGATGAGGATGCGGCCCGTGAGCCCGAGCGACGACGCGAGCGCGTGCTGCCACAGCCGCACCGCCTCGGGGTCGGCGATCGGCGTGAAGCGGTAGTAGAGCAGCACCTTGTGCATCCATCGATCCTCCCAGGGATCGGGGCCCCGGTTGTGCGAGAGCGCCAAGCGAGAGCGGATGCGCGTGCCCCATCGGGCAGGATGGCTCCTCGTGAACATGTGGTTGCAGTGGCTGATGGCGATGACCGTGAAGAGCAAGGGCAAGCCGGCGCTCGCGATCGGGGACGTCGCGAAGACGTCGTTCCGGGTGCTGCCGAGCGACATCGACTTCCTCGGGCACATGAACAACGGCCGCTACCCGTCGTACATGGACCTCGCGCGCGTCGACATGACGAACCGCACGGGGATGTCGGAGGCGCTCTCGAAGGCCGGGATCTACGCGGTCGTCGGGCAGTCGTCGATGGTGTTCCGCCGCAGCCTCGACCTGTGGCAGCGCTTCGACATCGAGACGGCCGTGCTGGGCGGCGATGAGCGCGCCATCTACCTGCAGCAGCGCTTCGTCGTCGACGGCGAGCTGCACGCGCGCGGCGTCGTGCAGGGCCGCTTCATCGAGAGGGGCGTCGGCACGGCGAAGATCGCGCGCGTCGTCGAGGTGCTCGAGGCGGCCAGCATCGAGGTGCACCTGCCCGAGCTCGACGAGCGCGTCGCCGAGTGGGCGCGCCTCAACGCGCTGCCGCCCGCTCGCGCGACCCACGCATCCGACTGGAACGGCCGCATCCCCCGCTGACCCGTGTGCGGCTACGGGCGCAGCAGCTCGAGCGCCGCGTGCGCAGCGTTGTGCCCGCCGATGCCCGAGACGGCGCCGCCCCGGCGCGCACCGGAGCCGGCCATGAGGATGCGCGGATGCGCCGTCTCGACGCCCCACGTCTCGGCGATCGAGGCCGCCTCGTGCTCGAGCCACGGCCACGACAGCGGCCCGTGGAAGATGTTGCCGCCCGGCATCGCGAGCGCCTCCTCGATGTCGAGCGTCGTCTTCGTCTCGATCGCCGGCCCGTGGGCGCCCTCGAGCAGCAGTGGCTCGATCGGCTCGGCGAGCACCGAGTCGAGCGACGCGATCACCGCGCGCTCGAGCTCGCCGCGCATCCGCTCGTTCGTCTCGGGCGTCAGCAGCCGGTCGGGCACGTGCAGGCCGAAGACGGTGAGGGTCTGCGCTCCGGAATCGCGCAGCGACGCTCCGAGGATCGACGGGTCGGTGAGCGAGTGGCAGTAGATCTCGCAGGGGAGCGGGTCGGGGATGCGGCCGGCGACGGCCTCGGCGTAGGCGCGATCGAGCTGGGCGTAGCCCTCGTTGATGTGGAAGGTGCCGCCGAACGCGGCCTCGGCGCTCACGCCGTCGCGCAGCCGCGGCAGCCGCGAGAGCAGCATGTTGACCTTCACCTGCGCGCCCTCGGGCCGCGGCGCGGCACCGGCCTCATCGCCCAGCAGCTGCCCCAGCACGTGCGGCGCGACCGCCGAGAGCACGAGGTCGAACTGCGCCGTGAGCTCGGTGCCCGTCGGCAGCCCCTCGCCGTCGGTCGCGAGCCCGCCGATGCGCTCCTCCCACGTCACCTCGCCGTCGGGCGTGACGCGCGTCACGGTGACGCCCGTGAGCACGGTCGCGCCGGCCTGCCGGGCGGCGATCTCGAGCTCGCCCGAGACCTGACCCATGCCGCCGATCGGCACGTCCCAGTCGCCGGTGCCGCCGCCGATCACGTGGTAGAGCAGGCAGCGGTTCTGCTCGAGGCCGGGATCGTCGAGCCGCGCGAAGGTGCCGATGAGCGCATCCGTAGCGATCACCCCGCGCACGAGGTCGTGGGCGACGGCACGCTCGATCGCGTCGGCGATGGGCGCGTCGGCGACCTCCGACCAGGCGGATGCGCTGCCGACGGCCGCGCGCGCCGCCTCGCGGGTGGGCAGCGGGCCGGTGAGCGTCGGGAAGAGCGCGGCGGCGAGCCGGGTGGTGCGGTCGTAGAAGCGGGCGAATCCATCCGCGTCGCCCGCGGCGCCGATCGCCGCGAACGACGCCCGCGAGGCGGCCTCGTCCCCCGCGTCGATGAGCAGGCCGCGGTCGGTGCCCGGCTCGGGCGTGTACGACGAGTAGCGGCGCCGCGCGAGGCGCACGTCGAGGCCGAGGTCGGCGATGATCTGCGCGGGCAGGAGGCTCACGAGGTAGGAGTAGCGCGACAGCCGCGCGTCGAGCCCGTCGAACGCCTGGGCCGAGACGGCGGCGCCGCCGACGTGCGGCAGGCGCTCGAGCACCGTCACCTCGACCCCGGCGCGGGCGAGGTAGGCGGCGGCGGTGAGGCCGTTGTGGCCCCCGCCGATGATGGCGACGCGTGGCATGCTGCTTCCTCCCGACTCGGCGGATGCGTCGGGCCGAGGTCGCGCAAGCGCGCGGCGTCCATCGGCATCGAGCGCCCGCACGCATACGATATGCGGCATGAGCGACCAGCGCAGGGACGACTTCGACGCCCTGATCGCCGAGGCCATCGCGCACGCCGACGCCGAGCACGCGACGGCCCAGCCGGCGTCGCCGCCCACGGACGACGTCGAGGTCGTCGACGAGCAGCGCGCCGACGACGATCCGCTCTCGGTCTTCCGGGCGGCCGATTCGCTCCCCGCGTTCGAGGTCGACGACGCGACCTTCGCCGCCGCCGTCAACCCCTACGAGCCCGTCGAGATGCCCGGGATCGACCGCACCACCGTGCCCGCGACCGGCTGGTCGCTCTCGCGCGAGGTGGCCGACGTGCCGACCGTGCAGATGGACGCGTCCGAGTTGCAGGCCGAGCTGCGTGCCGCGAGCCACATCCTGCCGTCGGATGCGCGCGATGCCGCCGTGCGCGAGCACCACACCGTCTCGCCCGTGGTCGTGCCGCCGGACGAGCCGCGCGCCGAGGCGCCGGTGCCCGCTCCGGCTCCGCGGGCCGAATCCGCTC
>NZ_BAAAKK010000004.1:334325-339473 GCF_039527715.1 Agrococcus citreus | reverse complement strand
CGATCCCGTCGCCGCCGGCCGCGCCGATGCCGGCCGCGCCGATGCCCGACGCGCCGATGCCCGATGCGGCGGTGTCGCTGCCGCCATCGGATCGCCCCCGCATCGGTGGGCTCGCGGCGGCCGTCTCGGCGAAGGCAGCGGCTGCGGCAGCCGCGGCGGCTGCGGCCGCCGCCCAGGACGAGGAGCGGTCGGCGCCCGAGCCGGAGCGGCAGGCTGCTCCGGAGCCCGAGCCGATCGCAGCGCCCGAGCCCGAGCTGGCACCCGAACCGCAGCGAGAGCCCGCACCCGAACCCGCGCCGGAGCCGGAGCCGGAGCCCGAACCGGCACTCGAGCCCGAGCCCGAGCCGGAGCCGGCACCCGAACCGCAGCCCGAACCGGAGTCCGAGCCGGCACCGGCACCCCTCGCCGCCTCGACCCGTCGCCGCCCAGCGCCGTCGCCGCAGGCGAAGCCGGAGGCTCCCGCAGCGCGCCCGGCACCCGAGGCCGTGCAGAACCCGGCCTCGGCGAGCGCCCCGGCCGCGCCGGAGCCCGTCGCGCTGACCGAGCCCGCCACCGACGACCCGATCGCGCTCGCGGCGATCGAGCGCGTGCGCGGCTGGGCGGCACGCACGCCGTCGAAGCCGGACAAGGCCGCCGAGCGGCTCGCGGGGCTGCTCAAGGATCCCGCTGGCCTCGACTTCGCCATCGGCTTCGTCGATCGCGTCGTGCGCCCCGAGGATCCCCGGGTCGGCGCCCACAACTTCGAGATCCTCAGTCGCGACATCCCCGGATTCCTCGACTGGTACCTCAAGCTCGGCGTGACCGTCGGCGGCGGGTTCGGCATCGTGACGCCTCGACTCGTCATCCCGATCGTCAAGCGCGCGATGCGCGACCTGCTCTCGCACCTCGTCATCGACGCATCCCCGAACCGTCTCGGGCGGCCGCTCGCGAAGCTCCGCGAGGACGGCACGCGCCTCAACGTCACCCTGCTCGGCGAGGCGGTGCTCGGCGAGCAGGAGGCGCAGAGCCGCCTCGAGGGCACGATGGCGCTGCTGCAGCGCGACGACGTCGACCACGTCTCCGTGCGGCTGTCGGCGATCGCGCTCCGGCCGCAGCTGTGGGCGTTCGACGAGACCGTCGACCAGCTGGTCGAGCGGCTGCTGCCCCTGTACCGGCTCGCCGCCGAGTCGACGCCGCACAAGCACGTCGACCTCGACATGGAGGAGCACCGCGACCGCGACCTGACCCTCGCGGTGTTCGAGCGCCTCCTCACGCGGCCAGAGCTCGCGAGCCTCGAGGCGGGCATCGCCGTGCAGGCCTACCTGCCCGACGCGCTCGCCACCTACCGCCGCCTCGCCGCCTTCGCCGCGCAGCGTCGCGCCGACGGCGGCGCCGGCATCCGGGTGCGGCTCGTCAAGGGCGGGCACCTCCCCATGGAGCGCGTCGACGCGGCGATGCACGGCTGGCCGCTCGCCGTGCTCCCCTCGAAGGCGGCGAGCGACGCGAGCTTCAAGCGGGTGCTGCGCGAGGCGCTGCAGCCCGAGAACGCGCTCGCCGTGCGCCTCGGGGTCGCGAGCCACAACCTCTTCGACCTCGCCTATGCCGCCGAGCTCGCGCGCCACCACGGCACCCTCGAGCGCGTCGACGCCGAGATGTTCCTCGGCATGGCCGCCGATCACCGCGACGCCGTGCGCGAGGTGCTCCCGAATCTCATCCTCTACACGCCCGTCGTGCGCCCCGATCGGTTCGACGCCGCGGCCGCCTACCTCGTCCGGCGGCTCGAGGAGCACGCGACGAGCACGAACTTCATGGCGAGCATGCTCGAGCTCCGCGATCCCGCGATGCTGCAGCGCGAGCGCGACCGCTTCCTCGCGTCGCTCGAGCTGCTCGAGCGCGAGGAGGGGGCGGAGCCCCGACCGAACCGCACGCAGGACCGGCTGGGAGACCTCTCGGTCTCGGTCACGCATCCGCTCGCGTTCGAGAACGAGCCCGACACCGACCCGTCGCTCGCGCCGAACCGCGACTGGGCGCGGCAGGTCGTCGGGCGCGCCGCCGAGTCCCGGCTCGGCGCGCGCACGCTCGACATGAACCGCATCGACGACTGGCCGACGCTCGAGCGCCGCATCGACAGGGCCGCGCAGGCGGCCGGCGGATGGGCGGGGCTGGGTGCCCAGCGTCGGGCCGAGATCCTGCGCGACGCGGGCGAGACGCTCGGCGTCTACCGGGGTCGCCTCGTCGAGGTCATGATCGCCGAGATCGGCATGACGCTCGCCGAGGCCGACCCCGAAGTGTCGGCAGCGATCGATGCGGCTCGGCACGCCGCCGAGCAGGCGATCCTGCTCGAGCAGGTCGAGGCGGCGACGCCGGTGCCCGTCGCGCTCACGGTCGTCGCGCCGTCGTGGCGCTCGCCGGTGGCGATCGCGAGCAGCGGCATCGCGGCGGCGCTCGCGACCGGCTCCGCCGTGATCGTCAAGCCCGCGCCGCAAGCGCGCCGCTCGACCGCCGTCCTGCTCGAGGCGCTGTGGGAGGCGGGCGTGCCCCGCGACGTGCTCGTGCTGTGCGACATGGACGAGGGCGAGCTCCCGCAGCGGCTCGTCGCGCATCCGGCCGTCGGCAGGGTCCTCCTCACCGGCTCCGCCGAGACCGCCGAGCGCTTCGCGTCGTGGCGCAGCGACCTGCCGCTGCTCGCCGCGACCGGCGGCGGGAGCAGCATCGTCGTGACGCCGTCCGCCGACTTCGACCTCGCTGCCGCCGACATCGTGCGCAGCGCGTTCGGGCACGCCGGCCAGCAGCGCTCGCGCGCCTCCGTCGCGATCCTGGTCGGCACCGCGGGCGACAGCGAGCGCTTCCGCCACCAGCTCATCGACGCCGCATCGGCGCTGCGGGTCGGCTCGCCGCTCGACGCGCGCACCCACCTCGCGCCCCTCGTCGAGCCCGCGAGCGGCCAGCTGCTGCACGCCCTCACGACCCTCGGCGACGGCGAGGAGTGGCTGCTCGAGCCGCGGCAGCTCGACGAGTCGGGCCGCCTCTGGTCGCCCGGCATCCGCGACGCGGTGCTGCCCGGCACCGAGGCGCACGTCGCGACGATCCTCGGTCCGCACCTGTCGCTCATCGAGGTGCCCACGCTCGAGGAGGCGATCGAGGTGCAGAACGCGGCCGAGCTCGGGCTCGCCGCGGGCATCCACTCCCTCGACCCCGACGAGGTCGCGCACTGGCTCGACGAGGTCGAGGCCGGCAGCCTCTTCGTCAACCGGGGCATCACGAGCGGGATCGTGCGGCGCCAGCCGTTCGGCGGCTGGAAGCTGTCGCAGGTCGGGCCCGGCGCCAAGGCCGGCGGCCCCAACCACCTCGCGACGCTCGTCGACTGGCAGCCCGTGCACGCCGAGCCGAAGAAGTCGGTGCGGCTCCACGGGCTGCACAAGCGCGTCGCCGGGCTGATCGAGGCGGCGACGCCGCAGCTCGACTTCCTCGAGTTCGACCGCGTGCGCGCGGGCGCCAACAGCGACGAGCGCTGGTGGGAGGGCGAGTTCGGCGTCTCGAAGGACGTCTCCGAGCTCGGCGTCGAGCGCAACGTGCTCCGCTACCGGCCCGCCGAGGTGCTCATCCGGGTCGCCGACGACGGCGAGATCGGCGACGCCGTGCGGATGCTTGCGGCAGCCGCGCGCGCCCGCTCGGTCGTGCGCGTGTCGACCGCGATCGAGCTGCCGAGCGGGGTGCTGAAGCTCGCGCGACTGCCGATCCCGCACGTGCGGATCGAGGAGGTCGTGGTCGAGACCGACGCCGAGTTCCACGAGCGCGTGCGCTCCGGCGAGGCCCTCGAGCCGGTGCACAACGAGGACGCGCTCGGGCTCGTCCGGGTCTCGGAGCCGGTGCGGCGCATCCGCGTGGTCGGCACCGATCCGGGCCTGCGCGAGGCGCTCGCGGGCAGCGTGCGGGTGGCGGTCTACGACGGGCCGGTGACGACCGAGGGCCGCATCGAGCTGCTGCCGTTCCTGCGCGAGCAGTCGGTGTCGATCACGGCGCACCGCTTCGGCATGCCCGACACCGCGATGCTCGCGCTGAAGGTCTGAGCCGGCCCGTCTCGACCAGCGGGGCGCGGGGCGGGGGTGCTTGACTGGCTCCCATGCGGTACGGATACAAGGCCAGCGCCGAGCAGTTCGCCCCCGCCGAGCTGCTCGAGCTCGTGCAGCTCGCCGAGCGGGTCGGCCTCGACAGCGCGTTCATCTCCGACCACCTGCAGCCGTGGCGGCACGACGGCGGGCACGCGCCGAACGCGGTCGCGTGGCTCGGCATGGCGCTCGAGCGCACCGAGCGGATCGTGCTCGGCACCTCGGTGCTCACGCCGACGCTGCGCTACCACCCGGCGGTCGTCGCGCAGCAGTTCGCGACGCTCGGGCAGGTGCACCCGGGTCGCCTGATCCTCGGCATCGGCACGGGAGAGGCGCTCAACGAGCAGATCATCGGCGTCGAGTACCCCGAGCTCAAGGAGCGCTTCGCGCGCCTGCGCGAGGCGGTGCGGCTCATCGAGCAGCTGTGGCGCGAGGAGCGCGTCGAGTTCGAGGGCGACTACTACCGCACCGCCGGCGCGACGATCTACGACCGGCCCGCGTCGCCCATCCCCATCTACGTCGCCGGCGGCGGCCCCGCGACGACGCGCTACGCCGCGCGCTTCGCCGACGGCCACATCTGCACCTCCGGCAAGGGCGACGAGTACTACCGCGACACGATCGTCGCGAACCTCGAGGAGGGCCTCGAGAAGGAGGGCCGCGACTCCACCGACGTCGACCGCATGATCGAGATCAAGGTCTCGTACGACCGCGATGCCGACGCCGCGCTGGAGAACACCCGCTTCTGGGCGGCGCTCTCGCTCACGCAGGAGCAGAAGCACGCGGTGCACGATCCGATCGAGATGCAGCGGCTCGCCGACGAGCTGCCGATCGAGCAGGTCGCGAAGCGCTGGATCGTCGGGTCGGATGCGTCGGCCGTCGCGGGCGCGATCGCCCACTACGTCGAGCTCGGCTTCACCCACCTGGTGTTCCACGGCCCCGGCCACGACCAGCGGCGCTTCCTCGAGCAGTTCTCCGAGGACGTGCTGCCGCTGCTGCCGACGCGCTGACCCGGTAACCGGACCCCGGATCGGCAGCCGGACCCGCGATCGGGGGTCCGGCT
>NZ_BAAAKK010000004.1:262677-334300 GCF_039527715.1 Agrococcus citreus | reverse complement strand
GGTCCGGGCAGCGGGTCAGGCGGCCGCGGTCTCCGTTGCCACGCGCTTCACGAGCGGCAGCGCCGCGGCGGTCGCGCCGAGGGTCACGGCGACCGCACCGATCGTGAGCACCACCCAGGTGACGACCGACTCGGGGCTCGCGATCCAGAACATGAACATCGGCAGGATCAGCAGCAGCGCGACGACGGCGGCGCCCCCGACGCCCACGACGAGCGGGATCGCCACCTGGCGCACGAGCGCCGCGCGCATGACGGGCAGGTCGACGCCCATCCGGTGCATGGCCTGGTGCTCGCGGCGCTGGTCGAGCACCTTCGCCGACTGCGCGATGCCCGCGAGCACCGCGCCGAGCACGCCGGCGATCGCGATCGTGAGCGCGGCACCGGTGGAGATGTCGACGCTGAGCGCGTCGCCGGGCGCCGCCATCACCGGCGCGAGCGACGCGAAGCCGCCCGCCATGACGGCGATCGCCATCGCGCCCACGATGTTGAAGGCGCCGCGGGGGTCGTCGACCACCCGACGGGCCGCGAGCAGCGTGGCGGGCCTGCGCGCCGCCTTCGCGACGAGCCACGCGATCCCCTGGATCACGAGCGGCCCGATGAGCGAGTACGAGAGCACGACGATCGCGAGCAGCGCGATCGACACCGAGAGCTCCGCCGGGATGAGGTCGAGCACGACGACCGCGACGTACGCGACCGCGGCGAGGCCGAAGCCCGCGATGCGCCAGAGCGACAGGCGCTTGGGGCGCACGCGCTGCGCGACGCCGAGCGGGGTGACGTGCACGCGCCGCAGCGACGCGAGCGCCGCGGCGAGCGCGGTCGCGATCACCGCGCCGGCGGCGGCGAGCCACACCCACGCGGGCGGGAGCAGCTCCCCGGGCGCGAACGGGATGCCCTGGAACTGGATCTGCGCGATCGCGGGCGTGACGGCGAGCGCGAGCCCGGCGCCGACGACGACACCGACGACCGCTTGCGCGAGCGCGTCGAGCACGGCCATCGCCGTCACCTGGCCGCGGGTCGCACCGGCGAGGCGCAGCGCCGCGAGCCGGTCGTCGCGGCGCGCGACCGCGAGCCGCACCGCCGCTTGCGCGAGCGTCCAGACCGCCGGCAGCAGCAGCGCGGCCGCGATGAAGGCGAGGGTCAGCACGAGCCCGCCGTCGGCGGGCTCCACGACGCCGGTCTCGAGCCGCACGCGGAACGCGTTGACGCCGCCGAGCACGGCGAGCAGCGCCGCGGTCGCGAACGCGAACGCGATCGCGCTCAGCACGTCGGTCGCGCGCGCGCCGGTCGCGCGCGCCAGGCGCATCCAGAGCCGGAGGGTGCTCATCGCGAGACCTCGATCCAGGGCTGCTGCTGCGCGTCGGGCTGGGCGCTGCGCTGCATCGGGTTGGCGACCTGCGCGTCGGTGCGGGCCGCGCCGTACGACGCGGGCTGCGGCGCCTCATGGGGCACGTGCATCGGCACGGACGCGGGGCCGGGCGCGTCGTACGACGGTGCCTGCACGCCCGTGGGCGCCGCGGTCGCTGCGGAGTCGTGCGCTGCGGCGGGCTCGTCGCTGACGATCCGGCCGTCCTCGAGGCGCACGATGCGCGAGCACGCGGCTGCCACCTCCGGGTCGTGGGTGACGACGACGAGCGAGGCGCCGTGACCGAGGGTCGCGCCGATCAGCAGGCTCATGACCGCGCCGCCGGTGCTGCGGTCGAGCGCGCCGGTCGGCTCGTCGGCGAAGACGATGCCGGGGGAGCCGACGAGGGCGCGCGCGATCGCGACGCGCTGCGCCTGCCCGCCCGAGAGCTCGCCGGGCCGGCGGCTCAGCATGCCGCCGAGGCCCAGCCGGTGCAGCAGCGTCCCGGCCTGCGCCTCGGCCGCCCCGCGCGAGCCGCCCCCGAGCATGAGCGGCAGGGCGACGTTCTCGACCGCCGGCAGCTCGGGCAGCAGCTGGCCCGACTGGAAGACGAAGCCGAAGTCGCTGCGGCGCAGCTTCGTGCGCTCGCCGTCGCGCATCGTCGCGAGGTCGCGGCCCCGCCAGACGACCGTGCCCTGCGCGGGGGCGATGATGCCCGCGAGCACGTGGAGGAGGGTCGACTTGCCGGAGCCGGAGGGCCCCATGATCGCGACGGCCTCCGGGCCGTCGGCGCCGATCGAGAGCGAGACGTCGGCGAGCGCCGGCGCGGCGGCCTGGCCCTCGCCGTAGGTGTGGGTGAGGCGCTGGGCGTCGAGTCTGTTGGTCTGCATGTCTCCATCCGAGCAGTCCCGCGCCGCGCATCCCAGCGATCCCGGCCGCTTTGCATCGGCAGGCGGATGCAGGATCATCCGCTGGGCTGACAGGCGGGCATCCGTAGGCTGGGGGCGTGAGCATCGCAGCCCGGGGGATCCGCGCCAGGGGGATCCATGCGGAGGGCACCCCGACGCATCCGATCGCCATCATCCCGGCCGCGCTCGTGTCGCTCGGCGCGGTGCTGCAGTTCTGGGTGATGACCGACTGGGGCTACGTGCCGCTCGTCGCCGGCGTGATCGGCGGCATCCTCACCGACCGCGCGGGCCGGTCGTCGAAGCTCGGCCAGGACCTCGCGATCATCGCGATCGCGCTCACCTGGATCAGCATGATCTCGCTGCACGCCGACATCTCGAACGCCGGCATCCTGCGCTTCACGGTCGCGCTCGGCGGCGCCGTGCTCATCCCGTACGCGATCTCGCGCTGGGCGTACGGCGACCACGCGGTGCGGTTCCCGTGGAAGGGCGGTCGCTGGTCGCGGCGGATGTGGACCTATCTGGTCATCGTCGTCTTCGCCGCCTACCTGATCCTGCCGTTCTACTTCCTCACCTCGGGCGTCTACCGCAATTGGCCGCCGGTCGCGGAGTGGGACATGATCGCGCGCCTGTTCATGGGCGTGAACGCGGTCGGGCTGTGGGACGAGCTGTTCTTCATCTGCACCGTCTACACGCTGCTGCTGCGCCACTTCCGGCCCTGGATCGCGAACCTGCTGCAGGCGGCGATCTTCGTGTCGTTCCTGTGGGAGCTCGGCTACCAGTCGTGGGGGCCGCTGCTGACGATCCCGTTCGCGCTCGTGCAGGGCGCGATCTTCTCGTGGACGAAGAACCTCTTCTACGTCGTCACCGTGCACCTGCTGTTCGACGCGGTCGTCTTCCTCGTCATCGTGCACGCGCACCACCAGGAGGCGCTCCCGATCTTCCCCCTCATCCACGGCCTCTGACGTTGAGGGACGTGGGCGGGGGAGCGTAGCGTCACCGCCATGGCCATCGCTCGCTTCCCCACGCTCGTCATCGACTGCCCGGACGCGGATGCACTCGCGCGCTTCTACAGCGCGCTGCTCGACTGGCCCGTCACGAGGTCCGACGACGACTGGGTCGAGATCCAGGCCGACTACGGGCAGATGCTGTGCTTCCAGCAGGTCGAGCAGTACCGGGCGCCCGACTGGCCCGGGCAGGAGCACCCGCAGCAGATGCACGTCGACGTCGTCGTCGACGACCTCGACGAGGGCGAGCGCGCGGTGCTCGAGCTCGGCGCGACGAAGCACGAGCACCAGCCGGGCGAGACCTTCCGGGTCTTCCTCGACCCGGCGGGCCACCCGTTCTGCCTCTGCTCGAGCTGAACCGTCGGCGCGAGTCGGTCAGGGCTGGCGGTCGCTCAGTGCGGGCCGAGCAGCACGGCCGACTGCGAGCCGAGCCGCGTGAAGCCGAGCCGGTCGGCGAGCCGCAGCGACGCCGCGTTGCCCTTCCGGCACCGCCACTGGGCGATGAGCCCCGCGTCGATCGCGCCGCTCACCGCAGCCGTCGCCGCCGCGGCCGCGTAGCCGCGGCGCCGGTGCCGCGATGCGACGACGACGCCGATGTGGGCGATCGTCGTGTGCCACGGCTGGTAGCCGGCGACCGCGACGGGCTCCCGGTCCTCGCGCACGGCCCAGTGGTGCGCCATCGGCTCGACGCCGGCCTCCGCCCACTCGTCGTCCGGGACGGCCTCGCGCACCTTCACGAGGTCGCGATCCTCGCCCAGCACCACCTCGTGCGACGCCGCCGCGGGGCGGGTGCCGGTGAACAGCAGGTGCGCCGAGCCGATCGGCTGCGAGCCCGGCAGCAGCGCGGCGATCGCCGCCGCGTCGCGCAGCGTGACCCGGTGCTGCGTCTCGAGCGTCGAGAGTGCGCGTGCGGGCGCGGCGACGGCCATCGCCGCGCCGAGCTCGACGACGATCACCGAGTCGAGGTCCTCGCGCCGAGTCCACGTGACGCCCGAGCCGTCGAACGCCGTCGCCGGCACGCCGAGCGCCTCCGCCCACGCGGCCCGCAGCTGCACGCGGTCGCGCTGCGGCACATCCGGCATGTCGGCCATGGCGACAGTGTCGCCCCGGCGCGCAAGCCGGGGCGGGAGGCTCGCCCTAGGCTCGACGGGTGACCACTGTGCTGCTCGACGTCGACACGGGCATCGACGACGCCCTCGCCCTCTTCACCGCTGCGCTCTCGAACGAGATCGACCTCGTCGGCTGCACGATCGTGTGGGGCAACGTCGACGTCGAGCAGGGTGCCCGCAACACCTCGGAGGTGCTGCGGCTCGCCGGGCACGGCGACGTGGCGGTCGCGGTCGGCGCGGCCGGTCCGCGCGATGGCCGAGCCGCCGTCTTCTCGCCCCAGGTGCACGGTGACGACGGGCTGGGCGGATGCGCCGACACGGCCCACGAGCCGACCCTCGCGCCCGAGAGCGCGGTCGAGCTCATGCTGCGGCTGAGCCACGAGCACGCCGGTTCCCTCGAGATCGTCGCGGTCGGGCCGCTCACGAACCTCGCCGCGGCGCTCGACGCCGACCCGACGCTGCCGGAGCGCATCCGACAGGTGACGATCATGGGCGGCGCGGCGCTCGCGCCCGGCAACGTGAGCGAGACCGCGGAGGCCAACATCTGGCACGACCCCGAGGCCGCGCAGGTCGTGTTCGACGCGCCCTGGGAGCTGACGATGGTCGGGCTCGACGTGACGATGACGTCGCTCATCACCGACGCGCACCGCGCTCGGCTCTCGGCCGGCGGCGCGGTCGGGCGGTTCTCGTCCGACATCCTCGACTTCTACCTCGCCTACTACGAGAGCTTCTCGGGCGAGCGGGCCTCGGGCAACCACGACGCGCTCGCGCTCGCGGTCGCGACGGGGCTCGTGCGCACGACGCTGTCGCCCATCGTCGACGTGACGGTCGACTGCTCCGACGGCCCGACGCGCGGTCGCACCGTCACGCGGCTCGAGGGCGAGTGGGGCACGTGGCCCGACCGCGACGGCGCGCGGCACCGCGTCGTCATGGAGGTCGAGCCGGGCTTCGAGGAGCGCATGGTCGACCTGCTGGCCGCCGCGCGCTGATCGGTCGCGCACTCCGAGCGGCGTCAGTCGAGCCGGTAGCGGTGCTCGACGATCTCCTCGCCGACGGCGGCGGCCCACGAGCGCTCGGAGCCGACGCGCTCGAAGCCGGCCCGCTGCAGCACTGCCGCCGAGCCGAGGTTGTGCGCGGCGGCGCGGGCGTGGAGGGGCCGCTCGCGCTCGACGTCGAGGAAGAGCGGGAGCGCCGCCGACGCGATGCCGCGCCCCCAGCGCGCCGGGTCGATCCAGAAGCCGACCTCGCGCTCGTCGTCGATCGTGAAGCTGCCGATCGTCCCGACGGCCTGCCCGTCGTCGTCGATGACGAGCAGCAGGTTGGCGGGGTCGGCGCGCACGCGCCGGTAGTGGGCGTCGAAGGCCGCGCGGTCGGCGGGATCGTCGCGCGTGAACGCCGCCATCGCCGCCGCTGCCGGGTCGCGCTCCCAGCGGAAGACCGCGTCGAGGTCGGCGTCCTCGAGGAGCCGCAACCGCATCGTCATGGCCTACGCGACCGCGCCCATCCGCCGCACGGCCTCCTCGATGAGGTCGGGGCGCGTGCCGAGGTTGAAGCGCACGTGGTTCTCGCCGCCGGTGCCGAACGCCTCGCCGGCGCTCAGGCCCACGCGCGCGTGCTCGAGGAAGTGCTTCGCCGGCCCGGTCGAGAGGCCGATGTAGCCGGCGTCGGCGGTCGCCTCGGGGTCGGCGGCGCGCGTGCCCCGGCAGTCGAGCCACGCGAGGAACGTCGCCTCGCCGGGCCGCCACCGGATCGTGGGGGCGTGCTCCTCGAGCAGCCTGGCGAGCAGCGCCCGGTTCTCGCGCAGCCCGCCGAGCACGGCGTCGAGCCACGGGCGCCCGTCGTCGAAGGCCGCGATGTGGGCGATCGACGCGATGTGCGAGGGGCCGTGGCTCACGACCTCCGCGATGCCGGCGAGGTCGGCCGCGGTCTCGGCGCCGCCGACGATGAGCGCCGTGCGTAGGCCGGCGAGGTTGAACGCCTTCGAGGCGCTCGTGAGCGAGAAGCCGCGCGGGTCGACCGACCAGTAGGGCGTGAACGTCGCGTCGAACAGGAGCGGCGCGTGCACCTCGTCCGAGATCACGCGCACGCCGTGGCGGGCGGTGATCTCGGCGAGCGACTCGAGCTCGGCGCGCGTGTGGACCGTGCCGGTCGGGTTGTGGGGGTTGCACAGCAGCAGCACGGCGCCGGGCTGACCCTGGCCGGCGCCGACGCGTCGGCACGCCTCCTCGACCGCCTCGAGGTCGAGCCGCAGGTCGGCGCTGAGCGGGGCCTCCACGACCTGTCGCTCGGCATGCTGCGAGTAGGCGTGGAAGGGCGGGTAGACGGGGCTCGTGACGATCACCGAGCCGCCGGGCGGCGTGAGGCTGCGGATGAGCTCGAAGGCGCCCATCATGACGTCGCTGACGAGCGCGGTGCGGGCGACGTCGACGGCGGCGCCCCAGCGGTCGTCGGCGAACCGGCCGAACGCCTCCGCGTAGCCGCGCCCGTGCGGGTAGCCGGTGTCGCCCCGCAGCATCGCGGCGTGCACGGCCTCGACGATCGGCTCAGCGGGCAGCACGTCCATCTCGGCGACCCACATGGGCAGCACGTCCGGTTCGAAGAACCGCCACTTGATGCTCGTCCGCTCGCGGAGATCGGCCACCGGCACCTGCTCGAACGGGTTCATGTCCCCATCCTGGGGTCTCGACCGGCGGATCGGTACCGCGAGGGCACGACCCCCTGCAACGGCCGACGGCCCGCGACCAGCCACCCGGTCGAGCGTCAGGCGACCTGCTCGAGCAGGCCCGTGTCGACGTCGTAGAGGAACCCGCCGACGCGTGCTCGGTCGCCGATGAGCGGGTGCGAGCGCACGCGGTGCACGTCCTCGATGATCGAGAGCCGCTGGTGCTCGATCGCACCGAGGTCGAGCCACGACGCGTCGGTGCCTGAGGCCTCCGAGATGTCGACGAGCAGCGCGCGCTCCGACTTCGACGCCATCGCGCAGCGCGTGTGCTGCACGAGCAGCACGCGGTCCACGTTCAGCAGGTTGACGCCCAGCACGAGCGCGACGAGCGTGCGCTCGGTGGCTCGGCCGCCGGGGTTTCGCAGGATCTTCGCGTCGCCGGGGACGAGCCCGATCATGCCGAGCGGGTCGATCCGCGAGTCCATGCACGTCACCATCGCGACCCCCGACTTCGCGACGCCGTCGAAGCCCTGCAGGTCGAAGTTGGCGGCGAAGTCCCGATTGTGCGCGAGCAGGTCGTCGAAGGCGTTCTCCATGCATCCGAATCTACGCCTTGCGCGTGCCAGCATTGGCCGCATGGAGATCCGCGCCACCGCCCGCCAGATCGACGCGATCTCGCGCCGGTACGCCGACGTCTACGGCTTCGAGCGCGACGCCGACTGGCTCGTGCTCAAGCTGCAGGAGGAGGTCGGCGAGGTCGTGCAGGCCTGGCTCGCCAAGACCGGTCGGCAGCGCGACAAGGGCCACAGCCCCGAGGAGATCGACCGCCGCTTCGCGCTCGAGCTCGCGGATGCCGTGGGGATGCTGCTCGCGCTCGCGGAGGCGACGGGGGTCGACATCGAGCAGGCGATCGACGAGAAGTGGCTCGTCTGGGACCGTCGGGTATCGCAGCGAGCCGGCGAGGCGGATGCGCCCCAGCAGGACTGAGGGCCGAAGGGTTAGCCTCGGGGGCATGACGCAGACCGCCATCATCGTCGGTGCAGGACTCGGCGGCCTCGCCGCCGCCCGCGGGCTCGAGGCCGCAGGCTGGCAGGTGCGGGTGCTCGAGGCGGCGCCCGCCGTGCGCGGCCTCGGTGCGGGCATCAGCATCACCGCGAACGGCCTCGCCGCCCTCGACGAGCTCGGCGTCGGCGACGCGGTGCGCGAGCGCGCCGTGCGCGCGCTCCCCGAGGGCGTCTTCACCGACCAGGGCTCGCCGCTCCAGCAGGGGTTCCAGCTGCCGTCGAGCGCCGTCCACGCCATCCACCGCTCGACGCTGCACGACGCGCTGCGCGACGGCCGCGAGGTCGAGACGGGCATGCGGGTGGTCGGGGTCACCGACGGCTCGAAGGGCCGCCCGAGCGTGACCGTCGAGCACGGCGCCGCGGACCCCGACTCGGCGGACGCGCGCGACGAGCGCCAACGGCGACGCGACCGGGCGCGCGGCACGAAGCTGGGTCGACGCATCCACCGCGTCCTCGAGCCCGGTGACGATCCCATCGACCGCAAGGCGGAGTCGCGCGCGAGCCGCGCGCAGGTGCGCGCCGTCGAGGCGGCCCGCTTCGAGACGATCGAGGCCGACCTCGTCGTCGGCGCCGACGGCATCGACTCCGCGGTGCGCAAGGCGCTGTGGCCGAAGGCGCGCACCGACTACTCGGGCGCGACGTGCTGGTACGGCGTGCTGCAGGCCGAGGCCGACTCGCCCGCCGGCGTGCGGCAGTACCTCGGCCGCGCGGCCGAGTTCGGCATGGAGCCGATCGACGGCGGCCGCGTCTACTGGTGGGCGATGGCGCACGCGCGCATGGGTCAGACCGCGGGCGACGAGGTCGAGGCAGCGAGGGCGAGGTTCGACTCGTGGGCGCCCGAGGTGCGCGACCACATCGCGGCCACGCCGCAAGCGGCCATCGTCCGTCGCGACCTGTGGTCGCTCGCGACGCCGCTCAGGGGGTTCACCCGACCGGGCGTCGTGCTGCTCGGCGACGCCGCGCACGCGATGCTGCCGACGCTCGGCCAGGGCGGCAACCTGACCTTCGAGGACGCAGCGACCCTCGGCATCCTGCTCGAGGACCACTCGCTCGACGAGGCGCTGCGGCGCTACGACCGCGCGCGCGTCGGCCGCACGCAGCGCTTCCAGCAGCGCTCGCGCCGACTCGCCAGCACGACGGTGCGGGCCCGCAACCCGGTGCTCGTCGCCGCTCGCAACGGCGCGTACAACCTCGTGCCGACGATGGCCGCCGAGGTCGTCGCCGACTGGATGCTCGGCTGGCGGTCGCCGCGGCACACCGACTGACGCGGATGCGCCGACGCTCGCAGGTGCGCCCTGGCGGCGCCGAGGCATCGGGCGCACAATGAGGCATGGCCGACGACCCGGCCGCCGATCCGCCGCCTGAGCAGCCGAGGCGAGCGGCGGGCACGCCCGCCGCTGCCGAGGGCGACGCCGTGCTCGCCCGCCGGGTGCAGATGCTCGCCACCGAGCACTGGGGACTGCTCGCCGCTCGCGGCACCGCCCAGAGCGAGGTGCTCACGCGCATCACCATCTTCCTGACGCTCGTCTCGGCCGGCCTCGTCACGATCGGCCTCCTCGGCCAGGCTTCGGGCTACGCGGAGTGGTTCTCGCCCGCGATGCTCGCGATCCTCGCGTTCGTCGCCGCGATCGGCCTCATGACGCAGCTGCGCGTGATCGACGTCGGCAGCGAGGACATGATGTACGTCGTCGGGATGAACCGGCTGCGGGGCGGCTACGTCGACCTCGACCCGCAGGTGGCGCAGTACTTCCTCGCCGCCGTGACCGACGACGCGGCCGGCATGGATCAGACGTACTCCTTCATCGTGCGGCGCAGTGCGCTGGGCCACCTGCTGGCGAGCTCGATGGTGCTCATCGTCGTCGTCAACGCCTGCGTCGACGGTCTGCTCGTCGGCGCGGTGGTGGTGACGCTCACCGGCGCCGTGGGCTGGGCCGTCGCGGCCGGGGTCGTCGCAGGCCTCGCGTGGGTGCTCGTGTCGATGTGGCTGGGCTACCGGGACTATCGGGAGGCGTGGCGGCGATACGTGCCGCGGCGATCGACGGGGGAGGGGCCCGGCTTCCTGCGCGACTGAGCCGACATGCCCGTCGCAGCCGTTCCCAGCCATGGGTAGTTCTCCCCATCGCGCTCGCCCAGGCAGCGCCCCTACCGTGAGCGAACGGCCCGGCTGGGGCCCCGACGCCGAGAGGTCGAGGGGAATCGGGCCAGACAGGATCCCGGTGCCACGGCTCCGGGATGCGAGCGGGATCCTCGACCATGGAGCGAGGCTCTGCGGCAGCCGTGACGCTGCCGCCCGCTGATGCAAGAGGGGCCCGACCGATCCGGTCGGGCCCCCTTCTCAGCTGCGGGCTCGCTCCGCGAGCAGCATGGGGAAGACGAGCTCGCGGTTGAGCGGCGCCTCCGCCTCGTCGTCGATGCCGACCGCCGGGTCGATCCAGCGCACCGCCTCGATCTCGGCGCGCGGCTCCGGCGCGATCGCGTCGTGCGTGCGGAACACGCTCGCCCGCAGCGCGAAGCCGGCCTCGTTCGCGGCGCGGGTCTCGAACTCGCCCATCGGCTCGATCCGGTCGAGCGCGATCTCGACGCCGAGCTCCTCGAGCACCTCCCGCACGGCGCACTCGGCCGCGGTCTCGCCGCCCTCCGGCTTGCCGCCGGGCAGCATCCACGCCGACGTGCCGCGCTTGCGCACGGTCAGCACGGCGCCGTCCTCGCGCTCGAAGCAGATCGCCGAGACGGTGATGGAGCGCATGCAGCCAGGCTAGTCAGCCCGCGTTCCGCGTGATGAGCTTCGAGAGCACGATCGCCGACCGCGTGTGGTCGACGCTCGAGGCCGCACGCACCTTCTCGAGCGCCTCCTCGAGCGCGATGACGTCGCGCGCCCGCATGATGACGAACGCATCCGCCTCGCCCGTCACCGTGCCGGCCTCGACGATCTCGGGGATGCCCGAGAGGATGCGCTTGAGGTCGGAGGGCGACACGGTGCCGCGGCAGAAGAGCTCGACGTACGCCTCGGTCGCGAGCCCCTCGACGGCGGGGTCGACCTGCACGGTGAAGCCGCGGATCACCCCGTCGGCGACCAGCCGATCGATGCGGCGCTTCACGGCCGAGGCCGAGAGCCCCACCTCGCTGCCGATGTCGGCGTAGCCGGCCCTCGCGTTGAGTCGCAGCTGGTCGATGATGCCGTGATCGGTGCGGTCCATGCGCACGAATCTACGACGAACAGGCTGGTGCTCGCAAAGAACCTGCGCTCCGACGGGTCCTCATGCGTCGATTCTTTGCGACCATGGCCATATGCAGCCTGAGACGACCATCATCGCGCGCCCCGAGACCGCACCCGCTCCGACCCGCTCCGCCGCCCACAAGACGGTGCTCATGTGCCGTCCGGAGCACTTCACCGTGACGTACCGCATCAACCCCTGGATGCGTCCGGAGATCCCGACGAGCACCGCGACGGCCGTGCAGCAGTGGCAGTCGCTCTACGACGCCTACGTCGGCCTCGGCTACGATGTCGAGCTCATCGATCCCATCGCCGGGCTCAACGACATGGTCTACGCCGCGAACGGCGGCTTCACGCTTGACGGCAAGGCCTACGGCGCGAAGTTCACCTACGAGCAGCGCGTGCCCGAGGGTCCCGCCTACATGGCCTGGTTCGCCGAGCACGGCTTCGAGGTGCACGAGCCGCAGCAGATCAACGAGGGCGAGGGCGACTTCCTGCTCTCGCAGGGCGCGATCCTCGCCGGCCACGGCTTCCGCACCTCGCTCGAGTCGCACGACGAGCTGCGCAGCATCTTCGACCGCGAGGTCGTGAGCCTGCGCCTCGTCGACCCGGCGTTCTACCACCTCGACACCGCGATCGCGATCCTCGACGACGAGAACATCGCGTACCTCCCGAAGGCGTTCGACGAGGGCAGCCGCGCGGAGCTCGAGCGCCGCTACCCCGACGCCCTGCACGTGAACGAGGAGGACGCATCCGTGCTGGGCCTCAACTCGTTCGGCGACGGCCGCACGATGCTCATCGCTGGCCGCGCGACCGACTTCGACCGCCAGCTGACCGAGCGCGGCTACGAGACCGTCGGCCTCGACCTCTCCGAGCTGCTGCTCGGCGGCGGCGGCATCAAGTGCTGCACGCTGGAGCTGCGACGATGAGCGAGACGACGATGACGCACGAGTCCACGATGCCGGATGCCCTCAGCTCGGCCACGCAGGCCGCGATCGCGCAGGTCGAGTCGAGCGCCGCGCACAACTACCACCCGCTGCCCGTGGTGGTCGTCGAGGCCAGCGGCGCCTGGGTGACCGACGTCGACGGGCGCCGCTACCTCGACTGCCTCGCCGCGTACTCCGCGGTGAACTTCGGGCACGGCAACCCGCGGCTGCTCGCCGCGGCGCACGCGCAGCTCGACCGCGTCACGCTCACGAGCCGCGCCTTCCACTCGGCCGCGCTCGGCCCGTTCGTCGAGGCGCTCGCGACCCTCGCGGGCAAGGACATGGTGCTGCCCATGAACACGGGCGCGGAGGCCGTCGAGTCGGGCATCAAGGTCGCCCGCCGCTGGGCCTACCAGGTGAAGGGCGTGCCCGCGGGGCAGGCCGAGATCATCGTCATGGAGGGCAACTTCCACGGCCGCACGACCACGATCGTGTCGTTCTCGGACGACCCGGATGCGACCGAGGGCTACGGGCCGTTCACGCCGGGCTTCGTGCGGGTGCCGTACGGCGACGCCGACGCGCTCGCCGCCGCGATCACGCCGCGCACCGCAGCCGTGCTGCTCGAGCCCATCCAGGGCGAGGCGGGCATCCTCGTGCCCCCCGCCGGCTACCTGCAGCGGGTGCGCGAGATCACCGAGCGCGAGCGGGTGCTCCTCATCGCCGACGAGATCCAGTCGGGCCTCGGTCGCACGGGCGCGACCTTCCAGTGCGACAACGAGGGCGTCGTACCCGACGTCTACCTGCTGGGCAAGGCGCTCGGCGGCGGCGTCGTGCCGGTCTCGGCCGTGGTCGCGAATGCCGACGTGCTCGGCGTGCTGACGCCCGGCTCGCACGGCTCGACCTTCGGCGGCAACCCGCTCGCCGCGGCGGTCGGCCTCGAGGTCGTGCGGATGCTCGCCGAGGGCGACATGCAGGCTCGCGCGCGCGAGCTCGGCGCTCGACTGCACGCGGGCCTCGGCGAGCTCGTCGGGCACGGCGTCACCGCCGTGCGCGGTGTGGGGCTGTGGGCCGGCATCGACATCGATCCCGCCGTCGGCACGGCGCGCGACGTGTGCTTGCGGCTCATGGAGCGCGGGATCCTCGCGAAGGACACGCACGGCCAGACCGTGCGCCTCGCGCCGCCGATCGTGATCGACGAGGCAGACCTCGACATGCTCGTGCGCGAGTTCCGCACAGCGGTCGGCGCGTAGCCTCGGCCGTCCCGGCCCCGCGGACCCCGTCCACCGAACCGGACCCGGTGCACCGGGTCCGCGTCGGTGGGCGGGGTCCGCAGAGCGCCGTCGCTGCGGCTGGGGCGTGCGCTACGGCTCGGGGGTGACCTGCATCGGGTCGACGGCGACGGCCCGCACATCCGTGCCGTCGGAGAGCACCTCCGAGATCATGCCGAAGACGTTGCCGTCGGGGTCGCGCACGTAGCCCACGCGGCCGACGCCCTGCAGGTCCTCCGGCGCGACAGCCTCGGCGGCGCCGAGCTCGATGCCTCGCGCGAACGTCGCGTCGACGTCGTCGACCGAGACCACGATCGTGCTCCCGTTGATGGGCGCCCCCGCCTCGGGGGCGGGTCCTTCGCGCTGCGCGAGGCCGCCGTCGATGCCCGCACCGGGGCCCTCCGCGCCGATCGGCGCCTCGCCGGTCGAGATCGACCAGTACTGCCACTCGCCGAAGCGCTCGAAGCGCCAGCCCAGCAGCTGCGAGTAGAAGTCGATGAGCCGCTGCGGCTCGCTCGCGTGGATCTCGAAGTGGACGACGAGGCTCATGCCGGCTCCTCTGCTCTGCGATCGATCGGGTCTGCGCACGGCGCTGCTGGTGCACGCGACGCTACGCCGACCGTGTGCGAGCCGCCAGCGTGCACACTGTCGGCATGCGCGCGCACTACCGCTTCGACCACTCGTGGCACGTCGACGCGAGTCCGGATGCCGTGCTCGCGCTCCTCGAGGACGTCCGCGGCTACGGCGCGTGGTGGCCGTCGGTGCGGGTGACGGGCGGCTCGCTCGCGGCCGAGCACCGCACCGCCGACCTCGAGGTGCGCGCCCCGCTCGGCTACCGGCTGCGCATCGCGCTCACCGAGCGGGAGCGATCGCCGAGCGAGCTGCGCGCGGCGATCGGCGGCGACCTCGAGGGCTGGTGCTCGTGGCGCGTCGCGCCCGAGGGCGCGGGCACCCGCGTCGACTTCGCGCAGGAGGTGGAGGCGCGGCAGCCGCTGCTGCGTGCCGCGAGCCCGCTGCTGCACGGTGCGTTCGCGCACCAGCACGGCGCGGTCATGCGCGCGGCGGAGCGGGGGCTCTGCACAGCGCTGCGGGGCTGAATGGCCTTCCGAGCAAGACGGGCGTACGCTCACGGGGTGGCTGACAGCATCCTCCTCGGGCACGCACCCAGGCCCACCGACGGGGCCCAGCTTGCGAAGCGCATCCGGACCCTCGTGATCGCGGCGGAGCCGGCGGGCATCGCCTGCACCTCCATCATCGACGCCGAGCTCGACGGCGCCGACATCGCGCGCCTGCACCTCGACCTCACCGACTTCATCCTCGCCGGCGAGGTCGACCGCGACCGAGCGCGGCTCGAGCCGCAGGGCGCCGCCGTCTCGAGCGAGTCGGCCGTGCTGCGGCACCTCACGGTGAAGGCGTCGCCGATGCGCGTCTCGGGCGCCGAGGTGACCCTCGACGCGCAGCTGAACGACCTGCCGTTCCGCTGGATCGAGACCGACAACCGCGAGCTCGCCGTCGAGCTGGCCCGGCCCAGCAACGAGCACCCGCTGCACGGGCACGCGCTCGTGTCGGTGCCGAAGCACCAGCTCGGAGCCGCGGTGCTCGCGCTCACCGAGTCGTCGCTGCTCGACATGGGCGTGAGCGTCTCGAAGCTCGAGCTCGACGTCGAGGCGCTCGGCCCGCGCAGCCTGCGGTTCACCGTCGACGGCAAGGTGCGCAAGGGGCTCCTCGGCGCCTCGGTGCACGGCTCCGCCACCGCGAGCATCGACGACCGCATGGGCGTCACGCTGACCGACATCAAGCTCGAGAGCGGCAACCCGATCGTCGCTGCGCTGCTCGCTGCGACCCGCGGGCGCATCCAGGGCTATGAGGGGCGCCGCATCGACGTCGCGGCCGAGCTGCCCGAGGGCATCCGCCTCGCCGACGTGCAGGTGCGCGTCACCGACGAGGTCATCGTCGAGGCGCGGCTGGTCTAGGCCGCCGGGCGTCAGGCGCTGACGAGCGCCGCTCGACGCCGACGCTCCGCCAGGCGCACGCCGGCCGCCTCGAGCCGCCGCGCCGACTCGTCGGCGTCGATCCAGTCGAGCGCCGCGAACTCGCCGAGCGGCACGACCGAGTGCACCACCGTCGTCGGGTACACGTGCACGAGGTTGAACGCCCGCGCACCGTCGCGCCCGCGGGTGCCGCCGACCGGCACGTTGAGGTCCTGGGTGTAGCAGGTCGCCGACGCGACCGACACGGGGATGCCCGCGACCGACGCCGTCGACGAGTAGTGCAGGTGCCCCGCGAGGATCGAGCGCACGTCGGTGCCCACGAGCGAGGTGGCGAGCGCCGACTGGTCGCGCAGCTCGACGCTCGCGGCGAGGTCGAGCACGCTCGGGATGGGCGGGTGGTGCATGGCGAGGATCGTGCCGTGCGGCGCCGGCGTCGCGAGCACGTCGCGCAGCCACTCGAGCTGCGCGGGGTTGACCTCGCCGTGGTGGCGGCCGGGCACGGTCGAGTCGAGCGTCACGATGCGGAGCCCGTCGACGTCGAGCACGGCGTCGACCGGGGCGTCGGAGGCCGGCTCATCGAGCAGCTCGCTGCGGAATGCCCGGCGATCGTCGTGGTTGCCCATCACCCAGACGACGCGCGCACCGAGGTCGTCGGCGACCGGATCGACGATGGCGCGCAGCCGGCGGTACGCGTCGGGCTCGCCCCGATCGGCGAGGTCGCCCGTGAAGACGATCGCGTCGGGGCGCGCGCCCGAGGCCTCGAACTCCTCGAAGAGGCGATGCAGGTGCTCCTCGCTCGCGACGCGGTCGTAGAGGCGGCCGCCGCCGGCGAGGAGATGGGTGTCGGAGATGTGGAGCAGGAAGTGGTTCGGCCTCGGGTGCTCGGCCGATCGGATCTGCACGGTGCTTCCCCTCCGTTGGCGTCGGGTGCGCTCTGCATCGGGCGCTGGTCGAAACCTAGTCCAGGGCACCCACCCGAACGCGCCGTGCATGCGGCGTGTACACAAGGTGAACACGGGCGGATCCCTGCCAGAGGGGTACGGCCCTACCATGGGGTGACACCGGCAGACAGGAGCCACCCCGCACGTGAAGCACCGATTCCCCGATCTGCAGCCCGCCGACGCCCCGGCGTTCGTGCGCGGCACCGACGCCGACAGCATCGACCCCCAGGTCTCGACCGCGCCCGAGCTCGTGCTCGTGCACATCGACGGGCGGCTCTCTCGGTTCGATCGGGATGACGTCGTGGTGCGCAAGGGGCTGTACGCGCTCGCGAACGGCCACATGACGCCGCACGAGTCGATGGTCGAGGATCTGCTCGCGATCGGCCGGGCGCTCGACGACGCGGGGATCCCGTTCCTGCTCGTGCGCGACGACGACGGTCGGCCGATCATCGCCGTCGATCGCGCGAAGCGCAAGGCGCTCGCGGCCGCGCTCGCCGCGGCCTTCGACGCCGAGCCGTTCTACGCCGAGGCGATCGCCCCGCGCAAGGCCGTGCGCGGCCCCGTGCTGCTCGCCGACGGCCGCCTCGCCGGCCACTCCAAGGCATCCGTCATGCGCATCTACCGCCCGCGGGTCGAGCCGGCCGGCCGGCTGCGCTACGGCAGGGAGACGGCCGTCAAGCTCGAGCTGTGGCGGTTCGGCGAGGAGTCGCTCACCGCGCCGGAGCCGAACGCGCTCATGCGCGCGACGATGCCCCGGCACGAGGCGGTCGAGGCCACCGTGCAGCGCTACGGCCGCGAGTGGGCGACGATCCAGGACATGTGGGAGCCGCTCGCGAGCGACGTCGGCTTCGACATCGACATGGTCTTCTCGTGGGTCGATGGCTCGAGCGACGAGTTCCAGCGCGAGCGCGCGAAGCGGATGCAGACCTACGTCGTCGGCAGGGGCGACGACTCCGAGGCGCGCTTCCGCCAGATCGACGAGCTGCGGTACGCGCTGCGCTCGGTGCACATGCACGCGCCGTGGGTGCGGCGCATCTTCATCGCGACGGACTCGCCCGCGCCCGCGTGGCTCGCCGACCACCCCAAGGTGACGATCGTGCCCGCCGAGGCGATGTTCGCCGACCCGTCGGTGCTGCCGACCCACAACTCGCACGCCGTGGAGTGCCAGCTGCACCACATCGAGGGGCTCAGCGAGCACTTCCTCTACTCGAACGACGACATGTTCTTCGGCCGGCCCCTGAAGCCCGACGTCTTCTTCTCGCCCGGCGGCATCACGAAGTTCGTCGAAGCGACGACGCGCATCGGCCTCGGCGACACCACCCCCGAGCGATCGGGCCACGACAACGCGGCGCGCACGAACCGCGAGGTGCTGCGCCGGCGCTTCGGCGCCGTCACCACGCGCCACCTCGAGCACTGCGCCGCGCCGCTCACGCGCGGCGTGATGGCCGAGATGGAGCGCGAGTTCCCCGAGGAGTTCCGCCGCACGGCGGCCTCGCGATTCCGCTCCTCGACCGACATCTCGGTGACGAACTCGCTGTACCACTACTACGCGCTCATGACCGGGCGGGCCGTGCAGCAGACGGCCGCGAAGGTGCAGTACATCGAGACGACGCTGCGCGAGTCGCTGCCGGCGATGCAGCGGCTGCTGCGCAAGCGCAACCAGGACATGTTCTGCCTCAACGACGGCTCGTTCCCCGAGATCTCGGTGGAGGAGCGCACCGCCGCCGTGCGCGAGTTCCTCGAGTCGTACTTCCCCATCCCCGCACCGTGGGAGAAGGTCGAGCGCGAGGCGGACGTCGCGGCGCAGTCGGCCGGCGACTCCGCCGGCTGACTTCGAGGACTCAGCGGGGGCGGTACTCCTGCAGCGACTGCGTCGCGCGCACGAGCGCGCGCAGCTCCTCGAGCGACTCGGGCGCGGCGCCGAGCGCACGAGCCTGCACGAGCACGCTGCCGATCGCGGTCGCCTCGACCGGCCCCGCGACGACGGGCAGCCCGGTGCGGTTCGCGGTCAGCTGGCACAGCAGCGCGTTGCGCGACCCGCCGCCGACGACGTGCACGCGCTCGATCGGCTGCCCGCTGATCCGCGCCGCATCCCGCAGGGTCACGGCGTAGCTCTCGGCGAGCGACTCGAGGATGCAGCGCACCACCTCGGCCCGCCCGCGCGGCGGCCGCTGCCCGCGATCCTCGAACCACGCGTGGATGCGCGCGGGCATGTCGCCGGGCGGGTAGAAGCTCGCGTCGGTCGGGTCGAACACCGGCACCCGCCAGTCGACGGCCGCGGCCGCGTCGAGCAGCTCGGGCAGCCCCATCCGCTCGCCCGCGGCCTGCCACGTGCGCATCGACTCGCTCAGGATCCACAGCCCCATGACGTTCTTGAGGAACCGGGTGCGGCCGTCGACGCCGCCCTCGTTCGTGAACGACGCCTCGAGCGCCTCCCGCGTCGCGATCGGTGCGGGCGTCTCGATGCCCACGAGCGACCACGTGCCGCTCGAGATGTAGGCACCGCCCGGCTCCATCGGCACGGCGACGACGGCGGATGCGGTGTCGTGCGAACCGATGGCGAGCACGTCGGGTGCGCCCTGGATGCCGAAGTGCGCCCGCGTGGTGGCGTCGATCGGGCCGATCAGGGCTCCCGGGTGGACGACCTCCGACAGCAGCGACGCCGGGATGCCGAGCCGCTGCATGAGCTCGAGGTCCCACGAGCCGTCGAGCCGCATGAGGCCCGTGGTCGACGCGTTCGTGCGCTCCATCACCATGCGCCCGGTCATCCAGTAGCCGAAGAGATCGGGCAGCAGCAGCAGTCGATCGGCGGCCTCGAGGAGTCCCCGCTCGCGGTCGACCATGAGCTGGTTGATGGTCGTGAACGGCATGCGCTGCAGGCCGCACCGCTGCCACAGCTCGGGCTGCTCGATGACGGCGTCGACGAGCTCGAGCCCGCGGGCGGTGCGGTCGTCGCGGTACGAGTAGGGGATGCCGAGCAGGCTGCCCCGGCGCAGCAGGCCGTAGTCGACCGCCCACGAGTCGACCGCGACCGACGCGAGCGACGCATCCCTCGACGCGACCGCGACGCCGTGGAGGGCCGCGTCGTAGAGCCCGAGCACGCTCCAGTGCAGCCCGTCGCCGACGCGCACCGGCCGGTTCTCGAACCGCGCGACCTCGTCGAGCCGGAGCGTGTCGCGGCCGACCTCCGCGCGCAGCACGCGGCCGCTCGTCGCGCCGAGGTCGATCGCGGCGACGGTCGCCGTCATCGCAGGAACGCCGCCGCGACGCCCGAGTCGACCGGCACGTGCAGGCCGGTGGTGTGGCTGAGGTCGGGCCCGGTCAGCACCGAGACCGCGTTGGCGACGTTCTCGGGCAGCACTTCGAGGCCGAGCAGGGTGCGGCCCGCGTAGTACTTGCCGAGCTCCTCCTCCTTCACGCCGTAGACCTCGGCGCGCGAGGCGCCCCAGCCGCCGGCGAAGATGCCGGAGCCGCGGACGACGCCGTCGGGGTTGATGCCGTTGACCCGCACGCCGTGCTGGCCGAGCTCGGCCGCGAGCAGCCGCACCTGGTGCGCCTGGTCGGCCTTCGTCGCCGAGTAGGCGATGTTGTTCGGGCCCGCGAAGACCGCGTTCTTCGACGAGATGTAGACGATGTCGCCGCCCATGCCCTGGTCGATGAGCGCTCGGGCAGCGGCGCGCGAGACGAGGAACGAGCCTTTCGCCATCACGTCGTGCTGCAGGTCCCAATCCGCCTCGCTCGTCTCGAGCAGCGAGCGCGACAGCGACAGCCCCGCGTTGTTGACGACGAGGTCGACGCCGCCGAACGCGAGCACGGTCGCGTCGACGGCGGCCTGCACCTGCTCGGCCTTCGTCACGTCGCACTGCACGCCGATCGCGACATCGGTCGAGCCGAGCTCGGCCGCGGCGGCCTGCGCCTTCTCGAGCTCGAGGTCGGCGATCACGACGCACGCGCCGTCGGCGGCGAGGCGCGTCGCGATGGCCTTGCCGATGCCGGATGCGGCACCCGTGATGAGCGCGACGCGACCGGCGTGCGAGCGCGGCTTCGGCATCCGCTGCAGCTTCGCCTCCTCGAGCGACCAGTACTCGATGCGGAACTTCTCGGCGTCGGAGATGGGCGTGTAGGTCGAGACCGACTCGGCACCGCGCATCACATTGATGGCGTTGATGTAGAACTCGCCAGCGACGCGAGCGGTCTGCTTGTCCTTGCCGAACGAGAACATGCCGACGCCCGGCACGAGCACGATCGCCGGGTCGGCGCCGCGCATCGCGGGGGAGTCGTCGGTCGCGTGCGCGTCGTAGTACGCGGCGTAGTCGGCGCGATACGCCTGGTGCAGCTCCCGCAGCCGCTCGACGGCGCGCTCGAGCGGCGCGTCGGCCGGCAGGTCGAGCACGAGCGGCTTCACCTTGGTGCGCAGGAAGTGGTCGGGGCACGACGTGCCGAGCGCCGCGAGCCGCGGATGCGCGTCGTGCGCGAGGAAGTCGAGCACGACGTCGGCGTCGGTGAAGTGGCCGACCATCGGCCGGTCGAGGCTCGCGATGCCGCGCACGTGCGCGGCGAGCTGGGCGGCGCGCTCGCGGCGCTCGGCCTCGGGCAGCGGCCCGAAGCCCTCGAGCGGGGCGCCGAAGGGCTCGGCCGAGCCGTGCTCGGCGAGGAACGCCTCGGCGGTGCGGATGATCCAGAGCGAGTTGGCCTCGGCCTCGTCGCTCGTCGATCCCCACGCGGTGATGCCGTGGCCGCCGAGGACGCAGCCGATCGCGCCGGGGTTGGCGCGCTGGATGTCGCGGATGTCGAGGCCGAGCTGGAAGCCCGGTCGGCGCCACGGCACCCAGACCACCTGCTCGCCGTAGATGCGGCGCGTGAGCTCCTCGCCGTCGGCCGCGGTCGCGATCGCGATGCCCGCGTCGGGGTGCAGGTGGTCGACGTGCGGCTGCTCGACGAGCGCGTGCATCGCCGTGTCGATCGAGGGCGCCGCGCCGCCCTTGCCGTGCAGGCAGTAGTCGAACGCGGCGACCATCTCGTCCTCGTGCTCGACGCCGGGGTAGACGCCCTCGAGCGCCCGCAGCCGGTCGAGCCGCAGCGCGGCGAGACCCTTGGGCTGGAGCGTGCCGAGGTCGCCGCCGGAGCCCTTGACCCACAGCAGCTCGACCTCCTCGCCCGTCACGGGATCGAGGTCGGTGCCCTTGGCCGACGTGTTGCCGCCGGCGTAGTTCGTGTTCTTCGGATCGCTGCCGAGCCGGTTGGAGCGTGCGATGAGGGCCGCGACGTCGTCGTTCGTCGCTTTGCTGTTCGTCTCAGTGCTGTGCATTGGTCGCCTGCTTGGTTCGGAGGTGTCGGGGCGCCGCTCAGGCGCCCCAGCCGGCCTGGGTGCCGCCGACGCGCTCGGCAGCGGTGCGCTCGAGGTAGCCCGAGTCGAGGAAGGCGCGCATCGGCTGCTCGGGCAGCCCCTTGGCCGCGCGGTGCTCGGCGAGCAGCGGCCGCACGTCGGTGGCGAAGGCGTCCATGAGGATCTCGTTCGCGAGCAGCACGTCGCAGTCGCGGCGCGCGGCGGCGAGCGCCTCCGTGTCGATCGAGAGCGCCTTCGCGACGGCCTCCTGCACGTTGAGGACGCTGCGGATCTGACCGGGGATCTTCGCCTCGATGTTGTGGCACTGGTCGAGCACGAGCTGCACGTCGGGGTCGCCGTAGCCGCCGCCCGCGATGAGCTCGGTGACGATGCGGAAGAGCTGGAAGGGGTCGGCGGCGCCGACGATGAGGTCGTCGTCGGCGTAGAAGCGCGAGTTGAAGTCGAACGCGCCGAGCTTCCCGAGCCGGAGCAGCTGCGCGACGATGAACTCGATGTTCGTGCCCGGCGCGTGGTGGCCGGTGTCGAGCACGACCTTCGCGCGGTCGCCGAGCGCGAGGCAGTGCACGTAGCTCGTCCCCCAGTCGGGGATGTCGGTGTGGTAGAACGCCGGCTCGAAGAACTTGTACTCGAGCACCATCCGGTGCTCCTCGTCGATCGCGGCGTAGATCTCGGCGAGCGAGGCTGCCAGGCGGTCCTGCCGCTCGCGGATGGAGTCCTGGCCGGGGTAGTTCGTGCCGTCGGCGAGCCAGACCTTGAGGTCGCGCGAGCCGGTCGCGTGCATGACCTCGATGCACTCGAGGTGGTGGTCGACCGCCTTGCGGCGCACGCGCGCGTCGGGATGCGCGAGCGAGCCGAACTTGAAGTCCTCGTCCTGGAACGTGTTCGAGTTGATCGTGCCGAGCGCGACGCCGAGGTCCTCGGCGTGCCGCCGCAGCGCATCCCACTCGTCGACCCTGTCCCAGGGGTAGTGGAGCGCGACGGTCGGCGCGAGCCCGGTGTGACGATGCACCTCCGCCGCGTCGGCGATCTTCTCGAAGGGGTCGCGTGGCGTGCCGGGCGTGGTGAACACGCGGAACCGCGTGCCCGAGTTGCCGTAGGCCCAGCTGGGCACCTCGATGCGCAGCCGGTCGAGCTGCTCGCTGGTGGGGGTGACGGCCATGTCAGCTCCTTGGGTGGGGGTCGAGCGCCGCGAGCTGGGCGTCGAGGTCGAAGGCGAGGGGGATGAGCTCGAAGGACTCGTCGGCGGGCCGTTCGAGCCCCTCGAAGAACGGCTGCATCTCGGCCTGCCAGCGCGCGTTCACGTCGCGCTCCGCCATGCCGGCGAGGGATGCCTCGAGGTCGACCGCGCGGAACGTGCCGATGCAGGTGCCGTCGTCGGCGACGAAGATCCGGTAGTCGAGCCAGCCGGTCTCGGCGAGGGCGTGCAGCATCTCGGGCCAGACGGCGGCGTGGCGCTCGCGGTAGGCGGTCACGAGCTCGGGTCGCACGCGCAGCCGGAAGCAGACGGGCGCCGGCGCGGCAGCGGGCGTGCTGGCCATGGTCGCTCCTGTCCTCGTCGACGTCGGTGCTGCCGATGCGCGCAGCACCAGGGTCCTCGCTGCGAGCCAGCATGCCCGGTGATGCTTTCGAACGCAAGCGCAAATGTTGCGATTCGGTATCGCTCACTTGCGAAGCGGGTTTCGTATGCGTACTGTCGCCAGCATCACCGACAAGGGAGACGCTGTGGTCAGTCGCGAGGCGAGCATCCTCGACACGCTCGGAGCCGAGGGCTCCGTGCTCGTCGCAGACCTCGCTCGCGACCTCGGCGTCTCGGAGGTCACGATCCGCAAGGATCTCGACGCGCTCGAGCGCCGCCAGCTGCTGCGGCGCACGCGCGGCGGCGCCGTGCTTCCCGACCGGGGCGATGAGGGCGCGTTCCGCGACCGCATGCACCGCGAGTCGGCGGCGAAGCTCGCCATCGCCGCCGAGGCCGCGAAGCTCGTCGCGGACGGCGACGTCATCGCGCTCGACACCTCGTCGACCGCGCACCACCTCGCGCTCGAGCTGCTCCACCGACAGAGCCTCGTCGTCATCACCCAGTCGCTGCCGACCGCCATGGTGCTGCTCGAGCGCTCCGACGCACGCGTGATCATGCCCGGCGGCACGCTGCGGCGCGAGAGCTCCGGCCTCGTCGGCCCCATCACCGACGCGCTCGTCGGCCGCGGCCGCATCGACAAGGCCTTCGTGGGCGTCGTCGGGCTGTCGCCCGAGCGCGGCCTGCTCGAGCTCGCCACCGACGAGGCGGTCTCGAAGCAGGCGCTCGTCGCCGCGAGCGACGCGGTCCACGGCCTGTTCGACTCGACGAAGACGCGCGGCTTCGCGCTCCACTCGTTCGCTCGCGCCGACCAGGTGACGAGCCTCATCACGGATGTCCAGGCATCCGACGACTTCGTCGGGGATTGGGAGGCGGTCGGCGTGCCCGTCACGCGCGTCCCCATCCCCGGCGGCACGACGACCGGCACGGCGCCGGTCCAGGCGCGGACGGGAACCACCCGTCGCCCCACCCAGAAGGAGCATCGATGAAGATCTCACGCAAGATCGCGGGTGCGCTGGCGCTCTCGGCGGCTGCCGCCGTCGTGCTGGCCGGCTGCACGTCGCGCAACGACACCGGCGAGACCGCCGCCCCGGGCGCCACCGACGGCGCGAGCGCCGAGGGCCTCACCATCGCGTTCGTCCCCAAGCTGCAGGGCATCCCCTACTTCGAGGCGATGAACACCGGCGGCCAGCAGGCGGCGGAGGAGCTCGGCTTCGAGTGGCTCTACCAGGGCCCGACGACCGCCGACGCGGCCGCGCAGGCCGACATCGTGCGCTCGTTCATCCAGCAGGGGGTCGACGTGCTCTTCGTCGCGCCGAACGACCCGAACTCGATGGCGCCGCTGCTCCAGGAGGCGCAGGACGCCGGCATCCACGTCGCCACGACCGACACCGACGCGCCCGACTCCGTGCGCGAGGTGTTCGTCAACCAGGCGTCGGTCGAGGGCATCGGGCAGGCGCTGACCGACACGCTCCTCGAGGCGATGGGCGGCTCCGGCAAGTACGCGATCGTGTCGTGCGGCGAGACCGCGGCCAACCTCAACGCGTGGATCGAGGTGCAGGAGGAGTACACCGCCTCCGAGTACCCGGACGCCGAGATCGTCGACGTCGTCTACGCCGGCGAGGACCAGGCGATGGCCACCCAGATGGCGACCGACCTCATGAACAGCAACCCCGACCTCACCGGCCTCGTCGGCGAGTGCACCTCGAGCGCACCGGGCGTCGCCCAGGCCGTCGAGGACGCGGGCCGCACCGGCGAGGTCTTCACGGTGGGCCTCGGCACGCCGCAGTCGATGCTGCCCTACCTCGAGTCGGGCTCGTCGAGCGGCTCCATCCTGTGGGACGTCGAGGCGCTCGGCTACCTCACCGGCTGGGCGGGCATGCAGCTCGCCAACGACGGCGACCTCGGCGACCTGAGCGGCGTCGACAACGAGGCGCTCACGGCGGTCGAGTACGACGAGGCGTCGGGCGTCCTGCTGCTCGGCCCGCCGACCGTGTTCACCGCCGAGAACGCGGGCGACTACGACTACTGATCGCCCGATCGGCTGACCGGGGGGCCGCACGGCTCCCGACGCCGGGGGGGGGNNNNCCCCGCCCCCCGGCACCCCGACCACCGCATCCACCGCCACGGCGACGGCGCCGACGAGGAGCACCATGACCGACACCGCGCAACGGCTCGAGCCCGCGCCGCAGGCCACGCCCCGGCTCGAGATGCGTGACATCTCGAAGCGCTACGGCGGCGTCCGCGCCATCCGCCACGCCGACATCACCGTGCGGCCCGGCACCGTCCACGCGCTCGTCGGCGAGAACGGCGCCGGCAAGTCGACGCTCATCAAGATCCTGGCGGGCGCCGAGCGCCCCGACACCGGCACGATCGCGATCGACGGCGAGCCCGTCTCGATCCACGCCACGACCGACGCCATCGCGCTCGGCGTGCAGACGGTCTACCAGGAGCCGCAGCTGTTCCCGGAGCTCACCGTCGCCGAGAACTTCTTCGTCGGCCGCGAGATCACCCGCGGCCCCACCATCGACTGGCGCGCGCAGGCGCCGCGCATGCTCGAGCTGCTCGACACCGTCGGTCTCGACCGCTCGCTCGCCTCGCAGCCCCTCGGCGCGCTCTCGATCGCGAAGCAGCAGCAGGTCTCGATCGCGAAGGCGCTGCTCGAGCGGGCGAGCATCCTCATCCTCGACGAGCCGAGCGCCATCCTCACCGACGCCGAGATCGAGGTGCTCTTCGGGGTCGTCCGCCGGCTCGCCGCCGACGGCGTCTCGATCATCTACATCAGCCACCGCCTCGACGAGCTGTTCCGCATCGCCGACGAGGTCACCATCATGCGCGACGGCGAGACGGTGTCGTCGCAGCCGATCGGCGAGCTCAGCGTGCGCGAGATCGCCGAGCGCATGGTCGGCGGCGAGATCGCCGAGGGCGTGCGCGAGGCGCGCGAGCACGGCGAGCCCGTGCTCGAGCTCGAGCACCTGACGCTCGAGGGCGCGTTCACCGACGTCTCCTTCTCCGTCCGCGCCGGCGAGGTCGTCGGGCTCTACGGCCTGGTCGGCTCCGGCGCCGCGGAGGTCGGCGAGGTGGTCTACGGCATGCGCCGCGCGACGTCGGGTCGGATGCGCGCGGCCGGCGACGAGCGCCACCCCGCGAACCCGTCGGAGGCGAAGCGCCGCGGCATCCGCATGGTGCCCGCCAACCGCTCCTCGCAGGGCTCGTTCTCGTTCCAGTCGATCGCCTTCAACATCACCATCGGCTCGCTCGGCCTGCTCAGCAGGCTCCCGGGATGGGTGTCGCCCAAGGCCGAGCGCCGCGTCTCCGACGACCTCATCCGCCGGCTCGCGGTCAAGACGCCCTCGGGCAAGCAGCCGATCGGCGCGATGTCGGGCGGCAACGCGCAGAAGGTCGTGCTCGCGCGGCAGATCGTCGAGCAGCCGGAGCTGCTCGTCCTCGCCGAACCGACGCAGGGCGTCGACGTGGGCGCCAAGGAGGAGATCCACCGCATCATCGCCGACCTCGCCGAGCGCGGCGCCGCGGTGCTCGTCATCACGACCGACCTCGCCGAGGTGCAGCGCATCGCCGACCGCATCCTCGTGTTCCGCTCCGGCCGCGTCGCGCGCGAGTTCCCGCCCAGCGCCACCCAGGCCTCGCTGCTCGCGGCCGCCGCGGGTGCCGTGGACGAGCCGGGGGAGACCCTCACCGGGCAGCCCGCCCCGGCGGCGCAGCCCGACGCGCCCACCGACATCCGTTCGACCGAGACCGGGGAGGAGCCCCGATGACCGCCACCGCCGCGCCAGAGAGGCCCGCGCAGCTGAGCCTGCGGCGCATCCTGCCGCCCGTCGTCACCGGCCAGGAGATCGTGCTCCTCGGCGTGCTCGTCGTGCTGTGGGTGCTGCTTGGCATCTTCACGCCCGCGTTCCTCACGCCCGGCTCGATCGGTCCGCTGCTCGTGCAGGTGGCGCCGATCGCGCTCGTCGGGGTCGGCATGACCTTCGTGATCCTGACCGCGGGGATCGACGTGTCGGTCGCCGCGATGATCATGGTCTCGGCCGTCACGACCGCGCAGCTGCTCGTCGCCTTCGACCTCCCCGCCGTGCTCGCGCTGCTCGTCGCGATCGCCGTCGGCCTCGCGCTCGGCGCGCTCAACGGCGTGCTCGTCGGCTACGGCCGCGTGCATCCGATCATCATCACCTTCGGCACCGCCAACATCTTCCAGTGGATCGGGCTCCGGGTCTTCGACTCGTCGACGGTCAACGGCATCCCCGGCACCCTCGACTTCCTCGGGCGCGGCAGCGAGGGATCGACGCTCGGCGTGCCGCACGCCTTCGTCATCGCGGTCGTCGCGGTCGCCGTCGCGTGGTGGTTCCTCCGCTACGCGAAGGCCGGCCGCAACCTCTACGCGATCGGCGGCAACCAGAACGCCGCGCGGCTCGCGGGCATCAAGGTGCAGCCGCGGCTCGTGGTGGTCTACGCCGTCACCGGCGCGCTCGCCGGCCTCGCCGCGTGCATGATGATCGCGAGCGGCACCTCGACGCTCGACCAGTCGGTCGGCTCGGGCAAGGAGCTGCAGGTTATCGCGGCCGTCGTCATCGGCGGCACGTCGATCATCGGCGGTCGCGGCAGCGTCGTCGGCACCCTGCTCGGCGCGATCCTCGTGCAGACGGTCGTCTCGGGCGTCACGCAGCTCGGCTGGCCCACCCAGCTCGGCTTCCTCTTCGTCGGCATCTTCATCCTGATCGCCGTCGGCACCGACCTGATCCGCGAGCGAGCGAGGAGGCGCGCATGACCGCCGTCACCACCACCCCGACCGACCAGCGTCGCGGCGCAGCCGGAGGCATCCGCGACTGGTTCGCCTCGGGCGTGCTCAAGGACCGCGCGGCCCTGCTGCTCGGGCTCATCATCGTGCTGCTCGTCGTGATGTCGATCCTCGACGCGGTCGGCGCCACGAGCGGCCGGTTCAACAGCGACTACCTCGCCTCGAGCCTCATCGCCTTCGTGCCGCTCGCCCTGCTCGCGCTCGCCGAGCTCTTCGTGATCGTCTCGGGCCGAGGCGGCATCGACCTGTCGGTCGGCTCGATGGTGTCGCTCACGGGCATCGTCTTCGCGATGCTCTACCAGCAGGTGGGGCTGCCGCTGCCGGTCGCGATCGTGCTCGGCGTGCTCTTCGGTGCCGTCCTCGGCGCCATCAACGGCTTCCTCACCGCCTACCTCGGCTACCCGGCGCTCATCACGACGCTCGCGACCTTCTACGCCTACCGCTCGATCGCCCTCGTGGTGAGCGACCAGCGCCCCATCTCGGGCCCCGAGATCTCGGCGTTCTACGACGCCGCGAAGGCCGTCGAGCTGCCCGTCATCGGCGGATCGCTCCCGCTCGTGCCGCTCGGGGTCGTCACGTTCCTGCTACCGGTCGCGATCGTCGCGTGGTTCGTGCTCAACCGCACGACCTTCGGTCGCAAGCTCTACGCGATCGGCACGAACGACACCGCGGCGCAGTGGGCGGGCATCGACACCCGGCGCACGCGCATGATGGCGTTCGTCACCGCCGGCGCCCTCTCCGGCCTCGTCGGCGTCTACACCGTCGCGCAGTTCGCGTCGGCACGACCCGACGCGGGCACTGCCGGCAGCGGCATGGCGCTGCCCGCCATCACGATCGCCGTGCTCGGCGGTGTCGCCATCACGGGCGGCATCGGCCGGTTGGGAGGCATCCTGCTCGCGGCGCTGCTCATCGTGTGGCTCAACGCGTCGATCCTGCTCGTCGTGCCGGGCAACGAGGGCGCCCAGGCGCAGCTGCTCGCGCTCGGCGTCGTGCTGCTCGGGGCCTCGCTGCTCTCGAACGCGACGATCCGCCGACGGCAGGCGAGCGGGTTGACGAAGCCGGTCTCGGTGCCGGCCACGGCGCCAGGCTCGAGGTGAGCGGCATGCCGCTCGGGATCGCCGACGCCCTGCTGCGGCTCGCCCACGACGTGGGGGAGCCGCGGCGAGAGCTCGCGATCCTGGCCGAGGGCAACGTCTCGGCGCGGCTCGACGACGAGCGGATGCTCGTCAAGGCGACGGGCTCGTCGCTCGCCGACGCGCGCCCCGACGACCTCGTCGAGTGCCGGTTCGCGCCCATCCTCGAGCTGCTCGACGATCCGACCGCGTTCGAGGGCGGTGCCGGCGACGCGAGGGTCGCCGACGCGCTCATGGCCGCGCGCGTCGACCCGGCTGCGAAGCGCCCGAGCGTCGAGGCGCTGCTGCACGCCGTCGTGCTGACGAGCGGCGCGGCGGCCGCGTGCCACACGCATCCGGTCGCCGCCAACGCGCTGCTGTGCTCCGACCGCGCCGAGCTGCTCGCGGCCGGGGCGCTCTTCCCCGACCAGATCGTCGTGCTCGGCACCCGCAGCCTGCTCGTGCACTACGTCGACCCGGGCCTCACGCTCGGCCGGCTCATGCGCGTCGAGCTGCGCGCGTTCGCCGACCGCCACGGGGCGCTGCCGAAGGTCGTGTGGTTGCAGAACCACGGCATCTTCGCGATCGGCGCGAGCCCCGCGGAGTGCTTGCGCATCACCGAGATGGCCGACAAGTTCGCGCGCATCCTGCTCGGCGCGCTCGCAGCGGGCGAGCCGCGCTTCCTCCCTGACGACGTGCTCGACCGCATCGACGGCCGCGACGACGAGCACCTCCGCCGCGCCCTGCTCGACACGGCGCGCTGACCCTCCACCTGAACCACTTGAGCGAAGGAGCTCCCATGCAGATCGGCGTCCACGGCCTCGTCTTCACCGGCACATTCGACGAGGCGGGCCTCCAGACGGCCATCGCCGGTACCCAGGCGGCGGGCTTCGACCTGCTCGAGCTGCCGCTCATGGATCCGTTCGCCATCGACGGCGCCCTCGTGCGGCGCATGCTCGACGACCACGGTGTCGCCATGAGCTCGAGCCTCGGGCTCGACGCCGCCCACGACCTCTCGAGCGACGACGCGGCGGTCAGCCGCGAGGGCGAGACGCTGCTCGAGCGCGCGATCGACGTCGTCGCCGAGGCGGGCGGCCAGCACCTGTGCGGCGTCATCTACTCAGCGATGCAGAAGTACATGGCGCCTGCCACCGAGGCGGGGCGCGCCAACTCCGCCGCAGCACTCGGGCGACTGGGCGACCGGGCCGCCGCCGCGGGCGTCACGCTCTCGCTCGAGATCGTGAACCGCTACGAGACGAACATCGCCAACACCGCGCGCGGCGGGCTGCGCTTCCTCGAGCAGGTGGGGCACGACACCGTCCACCTGCACCTCGACACGTACCACATGAACATCGAGGAGTCGGGGATGCTCGAGCCCGTGCTCGACGCGGGGGAGCGCCTGAAGTACGTGCACATCGGCGAGAGCCACCGCGGCTACCTCGGCACCGGCTCGGTCGACTTCGGCTCGTTCTTCCGCGGCCTCGCGCGGCTCGGCTACGACGGCCCGATCGTCTTCGAGTCGTTCTCGAGCGCGGTGGTCTCGGCGTCGCTCTCGAACACGCTCGGCATCTGGCGCAACCTGTGGGACGACTCCGCCGACCTCGCCGCGCACGCGAACCGGTTCATCCGCGACCAGCTGCGCAGCGTGGAGACGATCGCCCTCCACTGATCGCTCGGATGCGTCAGGCGTGCCCGTCGCCGAAGCGCGCGATCGTGTGGCGCGCGTGGGCGACGCGGCGGAGCGCGAGCAGGATCGGCGCCACGAGCTCGGTGCCGAGCACCGCGTAGGCGACGGCCGCCTCGCTCGAGGCGGTGGGCACGCCGTCGATCTCGATCTCAGCGACCCGGTCGATCGCGCCGGCGAGCGCTGCGAGCTGCGTGGCGGGGATCTCGAGCCCGGATGCGTCGAGCCCGGCGAGACCGCGCTCGAGATCCTCGAGCGCACCGAGGCCGTCGGGCACGTCCCAACCGAGGTCGGCGACGAACGCGGCGGCGCGCGGGGCGGCGGCTCCGCCCTCGGGGTCCGTGGCGAGGTGCAGCAGCTCGGTCATCGTCGATGGCGGCTCGTCGACGACCGCGAGCATGCGCCTCACGCGGTCGATCGAGAGACCCGCGACGTCGATGAGCGCCCGCACGAGCTGCAGCCGCTGCACGTGCGCCTCGCCGTACCGCGCCTGCGTCGCGCTCGTGCGCTCGCCCGGCGGCAGCCGTGGGCATCTGGCTCGAGAGCTTCGAGGTCGCCCGCGCTGAGTCGTTCTACGGATCGATGCCGCCGACGGGTCTCGCGCGGGCAGTCGGCGTCATCCCCGTCACCGCGCGCAACCGCACGGCCGGCACCCGCATGCGCCCCGCATCCTGAGCATCGGAGCCGTCGCGACGGCGAAGGCCCGACGGGCGTCAGGCGGTGAAGACGGCGTGCGCCGACGGCACGCGCCGGCGCCCGCTCAGCGCGACGAGCTCGAGCACGACCGCGACGCCGGCGACCTCGCCGCCCAGCTGCTCGATGAGCGCTGCGGCGGCGACGAGCGTGCCGCCGGTCGCGAGCACGTCGTCGACGAGCAGCACGCGGCGGCCGGTGAGGTCGCCGGCCGCCTCGATGGTCGCGGTGCCGTACTCGAGCGCGTAGTCGACGGATGCGGTGGGTCGCGGTGTCTTGCCCGCCTTGCGGATGGGCAGGAGGCCGGTCCGTGCGGATGCCGCCAGTGCTCCCGCGAACAGGAAGCCACGCGCCTCGACGCCCGCCACGAGGTCGAAGGCTCCCTCGAAGGGCGCGGCGAGTGCCTGCATGACGTCGGCGAGCGCATCCGCGTCGGTCAGCATGGGACCGACGTCGCGGAAGAGCACGCCCGGCGTTGGGAAGTCGGGCGTGAGCGCGATGAGCGACTCGGCGCGGGCGAGCGCTGCGGGGCTGGGCGTGGGCATCCCATCAGGCTACTGTCGGCGCCGCGTCGACCGGTCGTCGCGTCGACCGCAGCCTCACTCCCGAGCATGCGCGACCTCGCGGGTGGTCGTTCGAGCCGCTCTGGCGCGTGAGCCGCCACGGGCGACGTCGAGATCAGTCGGGCAGGAGCGCCGCCACCGCGCTCACTTCGACGAGAGCGCCCGGCGCGCCCAGGGCCGAGACGATCGCGGCAGTGACGAGTGCCGGCTCGCCGTCGCCGGCGAGCTTCTGCGCGACGGCGCCGTAGGCGGCGCCGAGATCGGCGCCCTCGGCGAGCAGCACCGTCCACTGCACGACGTCGGCGAGCGTCGCGCCTGCCGCGGCGAGTGCGACGGCCGCGTTGTCGATCGCTCGTGCCGACTGCTCGGCGGCGTCGGCGGAGACGATCGCGCCGGTCTCATCGACGCCGTTCTGGCCGCCGAGGTAGATGGTGGTCGCGCCGGGCGGCACGACCGCGACGTGGCTGAAGGCGGGGGAGCGGACGAGGCCGTCCGGGCGGAGTCGGGTGATCGCATCCATGGCGACAGGGTGCACCCGACCGCCGTCGCTGTCAGCCCCGACGACGGACGGCGGCGTCGAGCCCGCTCCCCGCCGCCGTCCGCTCCGAGATGGTCAGACGAGCGCGGCCGTCAGGAACCAGACCACGGTGATGATGGCCATGCCGAGGAAGCCGACGATCGTGCACATGAGCGTCCACGTCTTCAAGCCGCCGCCTACCGAGAGGCCGAGGAACTTCGTCGCGATCCAGAAGCCGGAGTCGTTGATGTGCGACAGCGACACCGACCCCATGGCGATGGCGAGGATGACGAGCGCCACCTGGAACTCGCTGAAGCCGCCCGACATGACGGTCGACTGCACGAGACCGGCCGCCGTCAGCGTCGCCACGGTGCCAGAGCCCTGCGCCACCTTGAAGATGAGCGCGAGCAGGAACGCGAGCAGGATGATCGGCACACCTGCCGAGATCAGCATCCCGGAGACCGCGTCGCCAATGCCCGACTCGGTGAGCACGCGGGCGAAGACGCCGCCCGCGCCGGTGACGAACACGACGATCGCGGCCGGCGCTAGCGCCGAGTCCATGATGTCGCTCATGTCCTGGCGTCCCCAGCCATGGCGCATGCCGAGGATGTACATCGCGAGGATGCACGCCACGAGCAGCGCGAAGCCGGGCGCGCCGACGAAGGCGAGCACGTTCGCGACCGGGGTCTCCGGCTCGACGATGAGCTTGCCGACCGTGCCGACCGCGATCATGAGGATCGGCAGCAGGATGAGCGCGATCACGGTGCCCGCGCTGGGCTTCGTGATGTGCGTGACCGTGGGGTCCTTCGCGACCTTGGTGACCGTGTGGCCGTGCGCGTCGCCGACCTCCCCGTGGTGCTTCTCGATCTCGTCGAAGTCGGCTGCACCGGCGTGCTCGTACTTCTCGGCGACCTCGGGAGACATCTCCCAGCCGCCCTTGGGCTCCAGGCGCTTGTTGACGAACCACACGACGAACGCCATCGGCACGGCGAGCAGCAGGCCCAGGATCGTGACGAGCCCCATGACATCCGGGTTCAGCAGCGTCGTCGAGCCGACGATGCCGGGGTGCGGGGGCACGGCGTTGTGGATGAACACCATCAGCACCGCGACTGGTGCACCCAGGTAGATGGGCGACCTGTGGCCAGCGGCCTTGGCGAAGCTGAAGATGATCGGCACGAGGATGATGAAGGCGACGTCGAAGAAGATCGGGATCGCAACGACCGCCGAGGCGATGAGCAGCGCCGGGCCGAGGCGCTTCTTGCCGAGCACGTTGGCCGCCTTGGTGGCGATGAGCTCTGCGCCGCCGGTCTTCTCGACGATGCCGCCGAGCATCGCGCCGAGGCCGACGAGCAGCGCGACGCTGCCGAGCGTGCCTCCCATGCCGGCGATGACGGTCGGGATGACCTCCTGCACCGGGATGCCGCCGACGAGTGCCGTGAGCACGGCGATCGCGAGCAGCGCGAGGTAGGCGGGCCACTTGAGCTTCATGACCAGGAACAGCAGCAGGGCGATCGCGACGACCGCCACGATCATCAGGTAGATGGGATCCATCGTCAGCTCCTCTCGATCTTCTCGATCTTGAGCATCTTGGTGAGCACGCGGTCGAGGTCCTCGTCGTCCCAGATGCGCTTCCAGTCGTCCTTGATGATCGCCTCGCGGCCGTAGTCCATCGCGAGGTGGCACGCCTCGGAGAAGGGGTTCGAGCCGCGCAGCGCGTTCGTGAGGGCGATGCCGATGTGGCCGAAGAAGATCGCCTTGACGGCGTCCTCCGGGATGCCGACCTCCTCGATCGCGTGGTCCATCGAGTCCTTGAGGAACTGCCCGATCATGCACGCGGTGGTCTCGACGAGCGTCGGCTCGAGCTGCGCGAGCTGCTTGATCGTCACCCAGTGCACGTCGATCACCGGCGCATAGATCGCGCGGATGACGGCCTCGGTGCGCGCCTTCGCCGCGTCGTCGGCGCCCTCGAAGGCGGCCACGACGTCCTGGTCGGCGGCGATGCCGCCGAAGGTGTCGCCGTACTGCTCGACCGTCGTGCGCTCGAGGAAGACCGAGGGGTGGCACGGGTGCGCGCACGCCTGGTGCACGTCGTCGCGCGTCGCGAGCAGCCCCGCGTAGGCGGCGGCCGGGTCGAGCGTGAGCAGCACGGCGCCGGGCTGCATCATCGGCACGAGCTGCTCCGAGACCTTGCCCAGCACGACATCCGGCACCGCGAGGATGACGACGTCGGCGTTCGGCACGGCCTCGTCGACGGTCGAGACGGTGCGGCCGAGGTCGGCGATGCGCTGCTGCCCGGCTTCCGACGCCTCGCAGTAGTGGATGGTGGCGTCGGTCAGGTCGAGGTTGTTCGACACGCGCATGCCCATCTTGCCGGCCGCGCCGATGACGGCGACGGTCAGCGACGGGTCGAGCTCGACCTGCTTGTCGCCGAGCGGATTCAGTGCACGAGAACTCACGGTGCTGCTCCTTCGTTGGATGTGGTGGTGGATGTGGTGGAAGCGGATGCGGCCGCGGCGGCCGCGGTGAGGGCTGCGAGCGTCGCCTCGGTCCAGGCGCGCTCGAGCGCGACGGTCGTCGCGCTGTCGCCCTGCCAGGGCAGCCAGTGCTCGACGATCGCGGCGGGCGAGCGGCCGTCGGCGTAGACCGCCCGCAGCTCGTGCGCGAGGTCGAGCTGGCCCGCGCCCATGCGGGCGCCCGTGAGGGTGAAGCCGACCCAGCCGTCCTGCCGCGCGAAGGCGAAGTCCTTGACGTGCAGGTCGAGCGCATACGGCGCCGCGGCGTCGACGACGTCGGCCGGTCGCTCGAGCGCCGCGATGCAGTTCGCGGGGTCGAGGCAGATGCCGACGAGCGGCGAGCCGATCGCCTGCACGGCGGCGACGAGGGTCGCGGTCGGGATCTGCTCGTACGTCTCGAGCGCGAGCCGCAGCCCGGTCGACTCCAGCCGCGGCAGCGAGCGGCGCAGGGTCGCGACGACGTGGTCCACGCCCCGCTCGGCGTCGTCGCGGAGCACCATCGAGCGCAGCACCCGAGCGCCGAGCGCCTCGGCGATGGCGCCGTAGCGGTCGAGGTGCTCGGGCGCGATGCCGCGCGTCCCCAGCTGCAGACGGAGGCCGAGGGCATCCGCCCGATCGCGCAGCGCGAGCAGCTCGGCTGGCGAGAGGTCCTCGATGCGCGGGTCGTCGCAGATCTCGAAGACCGTGCAGCCGAGCGAGGCGGCGCGGTCGACCATCGCCTCGATCGAGAGCGGGTCCGGGTGGTCCTGCCACTCCCAGAACAGCGCGTACGAGCCGATCCCGATGTCCATTCGCAAACTCCGTCGTGTGCCTGGGCCGCCGTCGTCCTCGGGGCCTTGCGCCACCGTAGTCCGAGAACGACAACCGCGCAACCGGTTGACCAATTTGGATGGGACGGGTGGGTACGCTCGTCCCGTGACCCACGATCCGATCCTCGACGCGCTCCGACGATCAGCGACCGCCTCGAAGTCCGTGAGCGGGTCGGTCGCCGAGCAGCTGCTGAAGCTGCTCCTCGGCGACAGCATGGAGGCCGGCGATCGCCTGCCCTCGGAGCGCAAGCTGACCGAGGCGCTCGGCGTGGGGCGCTCCGCCGTGCGGGAGGCGCTCGCGGCGCTCGAGGTGCTCGGGGTCGTCGAGACGCGCGCCGGATCCGGCACCTACCTGCGGTCGTCGACGTCGGAGCTCCTGCCGCAGACCCTCTCCTGGTCGATGCTCGTCGGGCAGGAGCAGACCGAGCACGTCGCGTTCGTGCGCGGGGCGCTCGAGCGGGCGGCGGCGGAGCGCGCCGCCGAAGTGGTGACGCCCGACGATGCCGCGACCCTCCGCGGGTTCGTGCGCGCGCAGCGGGAGGCGGCCGGCACCGGCGACTACGTCGAGCACGACATCGCCTTCCACCAGCACCTCGCCGCCATGGCCGGCAATCCCATCCTCAGCGACCTCCTCTCGACCTCCCGCGCGCTGCTGCGCATCTGGTTCGAGCACGCGGTCGATGCTCCCGACGACATCGAGACGGCCGTTGCCGAGCACGACGCGATCGCCGAGGCGATCGCCGCCGGCGACAGCGCGGGCGCGCAGGAGGCGATGGCCCGGCACATGGTCACGGCGACCGCACGCATCCTGCGCGCCGCGAGCCAGCGTTGATCTGCGCGAAACAGCGCGCCACTAGGCTCGCGGCATGGGCGATCTGTTCGACGACTACGACAAGCCCTTCGCGAATCCCCGGAAGCGCGAGGGGCTCGCGTGGGACGAGATGTTCGAGAGCAAGGGCAAGGCCCGCGGGCCCTACAAGCCGCTGCATGACGCGCTCTCGGAGCTGACGAAGGACGACCTGCGGGCTCGCGCCGACGCGCTCGCGACCTCCTACCTCGCGCAGGGCGTCACGTTCGACTTCGCGGGCGAGGAGCGGCCCTTCCCGCTCGACGCGATCCCGCGCATCATCACGGCGGAGGACTGGCGCCACGTCGAGTCGGGCGTGCAGCAGCGCGTGCGCGCGCTCGAGGCGTTCCTCGCCGACATGTACGGGCCGCAGCGCGCGGTCGAGGACGGCATCGTCCCCGCGAAGCTCATCTCGACCTCGAACCACTTCCACCGGCAGGCGGCCGGGGTCGTCGGTGCGAACGGCGTGCGCATCCACGTCTCGGGCATCGACCTCATCCGCGACCAGGACGGCGAGTGGCGGGTGCTCGAGGACAACGTGCGAGTGCCCTCGGGCGTCAGCTACGTCATCTCCAACCGCCGCGTGATCGCGCAGACGCTGCCCGAGATGTTCGCCACCATGCGCGTGCGCCCGGTCGGCGACTACTGCGACAAGCTGCTGCACGCGCTCCGCGCCGCCGCGCCCGCCGGCGTCGACGACCCCCGCGTCGTCGTCCTCACGCCCGGCGTCTACAACTCCGCCTACTTCGAGCACACGCTGCTCGCGCGCCTCATGGGCGTCGAGCTCGTCGAGGGGCGCGACCTGTTCACCTCGGGCGGCCGCGTCTACATGCGCACGACCGAGGGCCCCGCGCGCGTCGACGTCATCTACCGCCGCGTCGACGACGACTACCTCGACCCGCTGCAGTTCCGGGCCGATTCGATGCTCGGCAGCCCGGGCCTCATGCTCGCCGCCCGGCTCGGCAACGTCACGATCGCCAACGCGGTCGGCAACGGCATCGCCGACGACAAGCTCGTCTACACCTACGTGCCCGAGCTCATCCGCTACTACCTGTCGGAGGAGCCGATCCTGAAGAACGTCGACACCTGGCGCCTCGAGGATCCGGGCGCGCTCGAGGAGGTCATCGACCGCCTGCACGAGCTGGTCGTGAAGCCCGTCGACGGCTCCGGCGGCAAGGGCCTCGTCGTCGGCCCGGACGCGACGCCCGAGGAGCTCGAGGCGCTCAAGCAGCGGCTGCTCGACGACCCGCGCGGCTGGATCGCGCAGCCGGTCGTGCAGCTGTCGACCATCCCGACCCTCGTCGAGGACGGCATGCGCCCGCGCCACGTCGACCTGCGCCCCTTCGCCGTCAACGACGGCAAGGATGTGTGGGTGCTGCCGGGCGGCCTCACCCGCGTGGCGCTCCCCGAGGGGCAGCTCGTCGTGAACTCGTCCCAGGGCGGCGGCTCGAAGGACACCTGGGTGATCGCCGGGGCGCGCGAGCAGCTGCCGCTCGTCGACCACGACGCCGAGTTCGGCGCCTCGGGCGAGCCGATGACGCGACCGATGGCGATTATCACGGGCCACGAGCACCCGCAGGACCAGTCCCCGCAGGATGCGCCGCGCGGCCAGGGCGAGCAGCAGCAGCAGGCGCAGTCGCAGTCCCAGCGCGGCTCCGGTTCGCAGCGGCAGGCGCAGTCGCAGTCGCAGTCCTCCAACGCTCGTCGAGCAGCAGTCGGCGAAGCCGACCGCGTATCGAGACGACACCGCCCCGACACGGAAGGCTCCCACGCATGATGCTCAGCCGCATCGCCGAGAGCCTGTTCTGGATCGGCCGCTACATCGAGCGCGCGGACGGCACCGCGCGCATCCTCGACGTCTACCTGCAGCTGCTGCTCGAGGACGTCGCCGTCGACGAGGACACCGCCTGCCGCGCCCTGCTCGGTGTCATGGGCCACGACGCCCCGCCGGAGCGCAAGCTCACGCGCGTCGACGTCGTCAACTCGCTCGCGACCGACCGCACGCAGCCCGCCTCCATCGCCTACTCCGTCAACGCCGCGCGCGAGAACGCCCGCCGTGCCCGCGAGATCATCTCGACCGAGCTGTGGGAGGTGCTCAACGCGACCTACGCGAACATGCCGCGGCGCGTGAACCCCGAGCAGGTGCACCAGATGTTCGGCTGGGTGCGCGAGCGCGCGGCGCTCGCGGGCGGCATGGCCGACTCGACCGCGAGCCGCGACGACGCGTGGAGCTTCTTCACGCTCGGTCGCTTCATCGAGCGCGCCGACATGGTCGCGCGGCTGCTGGCGACCCGAGCGCTCACCGAGGCGTCCGGCCCGTCGTGGACGACCATCCTCCGCTCGGTCGGCGCCTACGAGGCGTACCTCCGCACCTACCGCGGCGTGCCGTCGAGCACGAACGCGGCGGAGTTCCTGCTGCTCGACCGGCTCTTCCCGCGCTCGATCCTGTTCTCGGTGCGGGGCGCCGAGCAGTGCCTGCTCGACATCGAGCCGCGGCAGGACCGCATCGGCTACGTCGACCAGGCGCAGCGGATGCTCGGGCAGATCCGCGCGGAGCTCGAGTTCCGACCCATCCAGGAGATCATCGAGGACCTGCCGGTCGTCATGGACAAGGTGCAGACGACCACGACCGCCGTCTCGCACGCCGTGCGGGAGCGCTACTTCCCGACCCACAACATGCCCGCCTGGACGAGGGAGGCATCGTGAGCCGCATCCGCATCCGCCACACCACGGGCTACCGCTACGAGCAGCCCGCCGTCGCCTCGTACAACGAGTCGCGCATGCTGCCGTCGACCGCCGACGGCCAGTTCGTCATCTACTCGAACCTCGACATCCGCCCCAACACCTCGATCAACACGTACGAGGACTACTGGGGCACGAAGGTCGTCTCGTTCGACGTGCTCGCGCCGCACACCGAGCTGCAGCTCACCGCGACGAGCCTCGTCGAGGTGCGCCCGCGCCTCATCGGCGGGCACGACCTGTCGTGGGAGCAGCTCGAGAAGGTCTCGATGCGCGCGACGCAGTACGTCGAGCAGCTCGGGCAGACCGTGCGCACGCGGCCGACGCACGACCTCGTCGTCGCGGCGCAGGAGATCAAGGATGCGTCACCCACGCCGGGCGCCGCGGCCGCGGCGATCGCCCGCATGGTCGGTGAGCAGATGGAGTACATGTCGGGCGTCACGCACGTGCACACCCTCGCCTCCGAGGCGTGGACGAGCCGCAAGGGCGTCTGCCAGGACATCGCGCACATCACCATCGGCGCGCTGCGGCAGGTCGGCATCCCCGCCCGCTACGTCTCCGGCTACCTGCACCCGCGCCCCAACGCGCAGATCGGCGAGACGATCCGCGGCGAGTCGCACGCGTGGGTCGAGTGGTTCACGGGCGAGTGGAACGCGTGGGACCCGACGAACCTCATCGACATCGGTGAGCGCCACGTGAAGGTCGGCCTCGGCCGCGACTACAACGACGTGCCGCCGCTGCGTGGCGTCTACGCGGGCGCCGGCAAGAGCCAGCTCTTCGTGAGCGTGGAGATCACGAAGGAGTCCTAGCCTCCTCAACGTCGCGGGTGGGAGCTGCAGCGGTGGTGGCGGCTGAGCCACCACCGGCGACGTTGAGCTCGTCAGGCTTGGGAGCGGGATCCAGCACGAGCAGCTCGCCGATCTCGCAGCCGAGCGCCCGGCAGATGGCGGTGAGCGTCGAGAAGCGGATGGCACGGCCGCGATCGTTCTTGAGCGCGGAGAGGTTGGCGAAGGTGATGTCGACCGTGCGGCTGAGCTCGGTGAGGGTCATGCCGCGCTGCTCGAGCAGCTCGTCGAGGCGGCAGTGCACTCCGGTCGGCTCCTCGGCCTTCCGCGCCATCAGATGAGGCCCTCCGCGTCGTCCTGCAGCCGAGCGGCTCGGCCGAGCAGCAGCGCTGAGAGGCCGGTGACCAGTCCGAGTGCGAGCAGCGACCATTCCGAGCTCTGCCAGTGCGGCACCGCAGGCATGAGCCACGTCGCCGCTTCCTCGGAACCGCCGACGGGGTCCGGCGCTGTCGGCAGCCCGAGGGCCTCGACCGCCATGACCGTCGCCTGCGCCTCCAGCAGCGGTGCAGCGATCGCCACGGCCGCCATCGCCGCCGCGAGCACGCCGAGCGAGATGGCGGTGCCGACGCCGAAGCTCCGCTTGCGCAGCAGTTGCACCGCGAGCCAGATGACCACGACGCATGTCAGCACGGCGACGGCATAGCGGGAGCTGACGCCGATCGACTCGAGCAGGATCGCGGAGGAGTCAGCGATCAGCGGCTCCACGTGAACGGTCGCGTACTGGATGTCGGCATCGGCGACGAGGTCGGGTCGCGTGTCGAGGGGGCTCACCATCGGCACCTCGTACGACACGAAGTTGTTGATCGAGTACTCGAAGTGCACCGCCAAGGTGACGAGCGCGCCGACGATGCCGACCGCGGCGACGACGATGACGGCGATCAGGCCGCCGCGACCCAGCACGAGGCCGACGCTGCGGCCGGGATCAAGCTTCCTCATCATTACCCCTATCGTTCTTCGCTATATCGATAAACGGCACAGTAAGGCACGCGGGATCCGACCGCAAGGGTCTGGCGGCGCCGCGCTGAGCGGCCTACAGTCGACGCCATGTGCAGGAACATCACCGAGCTCCGCGGTCTCGAGCCGGCCGCGAACGACGAAGAGATCGAGGCCGCGGCCCGCCAGTACGTGCGCAAGGTCTCGGGGATCACGCATCCGACGGACCGCACGCGCGACGTCTTCGAGCGGGTCGTTGCCGAGGTCGCGCACATCACGCACCACCTGCTCGACGAGCTGCCCGAGCGGCGCCAGCCGCCGCAGACGGTCCCGCCGCTGCGCCGCCCCGAGGTGCGCGCGCGCATCGCCGAGCGCGAGGCCGCCGCAGCCGCCCGCTGACCCCGTTCTCAACGTCGCGAGTGGTCGCTCGTGCCGCTCCACGCGCCGAACGACCACCCGCGACGTTGAGCGATCAGCCGCGCATCTGCGCCGTGATCTCGTCCATGACCCGCATGATCGCGACGGTCTCGTCGAGCGGCATGACGGCGCTCTCGAGTTCGCCCGCGGCGACGCAGCGCTCGACCTCCGCTGCCTGGAACTGCATGCCGCGCCCCTGCATCTCGGGCACGAACGCTTCCTTCTCGAGGGATGCGTGGCGGCGCGTGAAGCCCGTCCACGTGTAGAACGCGGGATCGAGCTCGATCGCCCCCTGCGTGCCGGCGATCGTGGCGCGGTTCGAGCCGAGCGTCTCCATCGAGAACGTCACCGTCGACATCCCGCCCCGCTCGTGCGTGAGCATCGCGGCGCCCCGATGGTCGACGCCCGCTGCGTCGACAACGCCCGCCGCCTGCACGCGCGTCACCGGCCCGAGCAGCGCATGCGCGAGCGAGACACAGTAGACACCAAGGTCGAGCAGCGCGCCCCCGCCGAGCGACGGCTCGATCATGCGGCTGCCGGGGGAGAGGTCGAGCATCTGCGAGTGGTCGGCGGTGACGCTGACGAGCTCGCCGAGCTCGCCCGCGGCGATGCGCTCGCGCACGGCGACCATCGTCGGCAGGAAGCGCGTCCACATCGCCTCCATGACGAAGACGCCCTTCGCGCGCGCCGCGTCGACGACTGCCTGCGCGTCGTCGCCGGTCGTCGTGAAGGCTTTCTCGACGAGCAGGTGCTTGCCGGCTTCGATCGCGAGTAGCGCGTGCTCGCGGTGGTGCGAGTGCGGCGACGCGATGTAGACGATGTCGACGTCTGGATCGGCGACGAGTGCCTCGTAGCTGCCGTGCGCCTTCGGGATGTCGTGGGTCGCGGCGAACGCGTCGGCGCGGCCCTGGTCGCGGCTGCCGACTGCGGCGATGCGGTGCCCGCCGACGGCGAGGTCGCGCGCGAAGGCGCCCGCGATGCCGCCGGGCGCCAGGATGCCCCAAGCGGGCGAAGAGGTCGTCATGCGGTGACTCTAGTGCGGTGATCTCCGCCTCGCGGTGGAGGCGTGCGCTGCGGCGTCGAGCCTACGGTGGCGGCATGCAGGGCGATCAGCGGAGCAGCATCAGCATCGGCGTCGGCATCGCGCTCGGGCTGAGTCTCGGTGCAGGATTCGGCATCGCGCTCGACGACCTCGGGCTCGGCATCGGCATGGGGCTCGTGATCGGAGTGGCGCTGGGCGTCGCCTTCGGCGCGAGCGGTGGCGAGGAAGAGGACGAGTCGGAGAACTGATCAGCTGCAGCCGGCAGCGCTCGGGTTCGCCATGCAGTCGCCGTTCGTCAGCACGGTGTCCACCTCGAAGAGCTTCACTCCGACGCTCGGTGCAGCGACCGGCAGCGTGCCCGGCACCACGAACCAGCCGCCGCCCGCGTCGACCTCGGCGGTGAATACGACGGTGAGGGATGCAGTTACGTCCTCTCGCGCCGCGTACACGTGGCTCGTCGCGGTCTCAGTCCACGACTCCTCCGTGCCGCTCCAAGCAGTGCCGGATGCCTCGCTCGTCTCCTCGGTGCCGTCGCCGTAGTCGAACACGTACGAGGTCGGCGTCCACCGCACCTGGATCGGGGTGTCGAACAGCTCGCCCGGCATGGTGTGCGTCTCGGCTGTCGCGTAGAAGTTCGTGGGTGTCCCGACCACGCCCCAGCCGTCGGGTTCGACGACAAGCTCGCCGACGATCGGGCGGAACTGGGCGAGGTCAGCCATCGTGATCGGCTGGCCCACGTCTGCAGCGCCAGGCCGATTGTCGACCGCGCCGATGCAGTCGCGGCCCATCTGCGCGAACGCATCGCACAGAGGAGTTAACGGCGCCGAGATTGCCGCTCCCCCGCCCGGCGGAGCACCGTCATCGCCAGGTGTAGGCGAAGCGGCGCAGTTCACCTCGACCGCAACGTACCCGGGTCCGAACCCGGTGCCGGGTGCATCACAGATCGGCTGGACTGACGATCCGGACAGGGGTTGCGGAAGTATGGCGAAGCTCGTGGCAACCACGACAAGAGCGTTCGTCAACCACATGCGGGCAGCTCCAGGTCTTGAGCGGGGGGACCAGTGCGAGTGACGAGCATGTCGCTGGCTGAGTATTGAATCTCGAAGAGCCGCGGCTGTCTCGTGACTCCACCAGAGACGACTTCCCCGTCTGGACCGGTCGTGCGCGTGCCCGACGTGTCCCAGCAGGTTGCAAGCACCAGCGCTCCACCGCCGTCATCGTCGGGATCATTTGAGATGAGTGACGGACTGTCTAGTCCCGAAGAGCCGGAGACTTGCAGGCCCTGCTGTTGGAACTCGGCAAGATCTGCATCGATCATCGCGATGAGTTCCGCGGATGCGATCTCCCGGAGGTCATCGCTCGGGAGTGACCCCTCGCGGAAACCCCGGTCCACCAGCGCGAGCAACTGGACGGACACCTCGAACGACCTCGCGAGCAGCTCTTCCTCAGAGTTGCCCGATGCCGTAGCGGAAACTGTTGGAGTCGGGACTGGCGTCGTCTCCACCGGCTCCGGCGGCGTGCACCCCGCGAGCACCACCGCAGCGACCGCGGCGAGCGCGGCACCCGATGCGAGCCTCCGAAGCATGGCGGCAGAGTACGTCAGGAGGAGGCCCCGCGGTCAGCCGTATCCACAGGCTCCCCGGAGCCGGCGACGCGGCAAGCGTCGCCGATGTCCCCCATTCGAGAATCGATCCGAGCAATCTTGTGAATGCGCTTGCATTCCGCCATGACGTCGGTATAGCGTCTCTCCTGCGAACTCCCGCACGTCGAGAAAGGAGGAGCTCGTGTTCATGACCGACAAGATCCAGATCACTGGAGCCCTCCTCCCCGGCGGGATCCGCTAGCGCGGAGCGCACGGGCCAACGGCTCGCGATGCCTCTCGAGGCATCGCACTCGCCAGGCCACAGCAGGCATCTGAGCCCTGCGCCTCCCTTCACCGCACGCTGACCTGCAGCGGCTGCAACGGCCCCGCGTCCGACGCGACTGCCGTGCCGCATCCGTCGCATTCCGCGCATCCGCACCATCTCGGTGCAATTCAGTGCGCCCATTCCTCGCAATTGCTCGTGCGATATCCCACGCCCATTCCAGGGGCGATATCGCCATGCCAGAAAGCAGAACACCATCATGTCAACGCTGACTCTGTCGCTGCCGGCTCCTCGCCGGCTCGCCCTGAGTGCATCGCGACTGCTCGAGCGCTGGGCCATGCAGCCCGTCGTCACCGAGCAGCAGCGCCGCGAGGCTGCGGCCTACGAGCAGGCCGTCACCGCTCGCGACCGCGCGCACATGGATGCACTCGCACGCAACCTGCTGTCGTGACCGCAGCACCAGCGGGGCCGTTCCCACCGGGCCGGCCCCGCTTCGCGTTCGCCCGCTGACGCCTCGGCGCGACCGGGGCTACGGTGGCACCGTGGCCCGACCGGACGAATCGCACGACGAAGCGCCCGACGAGGTGCGCGAGCGAGACGAGGCGGCGACGACCGGCCCGGCGTCCGTCGCCGACCCCGAGGTGACAGGCGAGGGCGCGCTCTCGCCGATGATGGCCGCCGTCGCGCCCGACGCGAAGGCTGCCGCCCAGGTCGCGAAGCGCTCGGTCGCCCGGGCGCTCCCGCTGTTCCGCGTCGCGATCGCGGTGCGCGCGGCGCTCGCGGCGATGGCCGCCTGGCTGCTGGCCAACCAGCTGGGCGATCAGCTCGCCGCCTACGCCTACGCGGCCCCGCTCGGAGCGTTCGTCGCCACCGGCACCACGATCTTCACCGTCGCCCGCACGGCGCTGCGCCAGGCGATCGGCATGACGGTCGGTGCGGTCATCGGCATGGGCATCCTCGCCGTCGAGTGGCCCGGCATCGCCAAGATCGGGCTCATCGCGGGCGTCGCCGTGCTCATGCAGGGCATCCCACGCTTCGGTCAGGCGGCGACGGTCGTGCCGGTCGTCGCGCTGCTCGTCATCATCTTCGGCGGCGTCGACGCCGACGGCTACGCGATCGGCTACGTCGGGCAGTTCACGCTCGGCATGGCGATCGGCGTGCTCGTGAACGCCGTCGCGCTGCCGCCGCTGTACGACCGGGAGACGCGCCAGCAGATCCACGAGACCGTGCAGGACCTCGCCGAGCGCACCGAGGTGCTCGCCGAGACGCTGCGCGGCGACTGGCCGCCCGAGCGCGAGGACTGGGCCGGCTGGGGTCCCGAGCTGCGCGACCGCGTCGTCGCGCTCGACGCACAGGTCGACGAGGCCCGTGAAGCGCGCCGCTTCAACCTGCGGATGCTGTGGCACCGTCACGACCTCGACGTCGACGTGCGGGCGGTCTCGGCGCTGCGCTCGGTCGTCCACCGGATGGACGACGTGCTCGAGTCGCTCGCGGCCGCGGCGTGGGATCGGCCGATCACGATCGAGCTCGAGCGGGACGAGCGCCGGCTCGCGGCCGACGCGGTCGAGGCGCTCGCCGCGCACCTGCACGCCTGGCACGACCAGGAGGGAGTGGATGCCGCGTCCACCGCCTCGCTCGACGCGATCGACGCGCTCTACCGGCGCTCGATCGAGGACGCGGAGCCGCAGTCCGGGGTCGCGACGGTGATCTTCGCCCTGCGCGCGATGCGCGAGCGGGTGGACTGGGCGGCTGCCGCGGCGGCGGCGAAGCCCGAGTCCCGGGCCGAGTGACCGCCGGCCCCCGTGAGGCGGGTCTCTTGAACTATTCAGGAGGCCGAGATGCTCGCTCCTCCGATCGGTGTTCATGCTATTGACGCTGTTGACGCCTTCGATGGCTCGTCCTACGATGGGTTGACGCTGTTGACGGGAGGACGCGATGTCGAAGCGAACCCAGAGCTCCCCGCACAGTGGTCGCGAGGCTGTCAGCCGCGTGGAGCTGCGGATCGCGGCGAGCGAGTCCGCGTCCTTGGGGGCGGGCGTGAGGAGCCCGGTCGAGCTGTCACCAGTGGCGGGTGCGCTGGTCGTCGAGTTCGCCGCAAAGCTCCAGCAGCGTCTCGACGCTGAGGGCGACGACGCGCTTGACGCGCTCGACGTCGGCCGGGTTGCCGATCGACTCGTGGCCTCCGTGCCGTCGACTCAGCACAGCGAGTGGGACGAGCTGATCGGTCCGTTCTATGACACTGCCGCCCTGGTCGCGTGGAAGCGGGTGACCCGGCAACGGCTCTCGATCCTGCGTCGGCAGCACCGCCTGCTGAGTGTCCGGACGCGGGACGGCGTGACGCTGCATCCGTCGTTCCAGTTCGACACTGACGGCGGCTTGACACCGGCGCTCGACGGGATCGTGCCGCTGCTGCAGCCCGCGTTGGCTGACGACTGGAGCGTGGCGCTGTGGTTCAACACTCCGATCGATGAGTGGCAGGGTCGCACGCCGGCGGAGATGCTCCGCGGCTCTGCGGAAGACCAGGAGAGCGTGCGGCTGCGGGCGACAGAGGACGCTGCCACGCTCCTCGCCTCGCGCACGGGCGCACCAGCGTCCGCATGAGCCGGCAGCGCATCGCGCAGGAAGCGCCTGGCACCGACCTGCGGCTCGACGACTTCCCCGCTGTCGACCTCGCAGTCGACCGTCGCCTCGTGCGTGTCCATGGCGCTGGCCATGGTCCCGGATGGTTCTCGTCCGACAAAGGAGGCCGGTTCGATCTCACGGCGCCTCGAGGGACGAGCTACGCGGGCGACGCTCTCGCTGTGGCGCTCCGTGAGGCGCTGGGAGGCTTGGCGAGGCAAGGGCGCGTGCCTGTCGCGGAAGCGCGGCTGCGTGCTGCGAGCATCGTGGTGGGCGTCGCGGGTCGATTCGCCGCGGTGAGCGTGCCCGAAGCTGCACGCTTCGGCGTCACGAGCGAGCTGACGTCGATGCCGATGTACACCGTGCCGCAGATGTGGGCAGAAGCCTTCGCTGCGGCAGGCTTCGACGGCATCCGGTACACGGCGCGGTTCACGCCCGGACCCGCGAACTCCTGGGCGGTGTTCGGGCCCGCCGGTGCGCATCCGTTGGGCCGCGTGGTCGAGGCGATCCCCGGGATCGAGGCCTGCCGCCTCGCTGGGCTGCACGTCCTCGCGGACATCCCTGCGTCGAGCGCACTCACGACGCTGCCGCCGCCGACTCCGTGACGGCCCGCGGCTCGGTGGGCTGGAGGCGCTGAAGCCGCCACCCCACCGAGCGCGGTGACCTACTTCACGACGATGGCGGTGAAGCTGCTGACGAAGTTCGGATCCAGCACGTCGAAGATCGTCGTGAGGTTGTCGGTCTTCAGGCACACACCGTCGGCCGGCTCGAAAGCGCCGTTGAACTCGACGAGCGAGTCCTCGGGCATGGCGAGCAGCTGGTTGAAGAGCTCCGAGTTGGCAGGGATGAGCGTGTCATCGCCGATGTCGGAGAACTCGTTGTTCCAGGTGCTCACGACGACGTTGTCGGCGATCTCGATGTCGACGTAGGCGTTGCCGTCGCCGGTCGAGCCGATCATCGTGATCCGCCCGACCCAGTTCTGCATCGCACCACCCGTGATCCCACAGAGGTCGGCGTTGCGCGAGACGAGCACCTGATCGCGCTGCAGGTCCGTCGTCGCCGCGTCGTACTGATCGGATGCCTGCTGGATGCGGTCGAGGAACTGCTGTTGCGCCGCGGGGTACGGGCTGCCGTACGGTGCGGGCGCAGCGGAGGGAACGACAGGCGCCGGGGCGGCCTCTTCGACGGGCGCGGCTGTCTCCACGACGGGCTCGGCGCTTTCCGTCGCCTCAGCCTCCGGCGCCGCCGCGGCTGCCGACGTCGGCTGCGCGACGGGAGCGACCAGAGTCGGGGCTGCCGGCGCCGCTGCGGGGATGCGGGTGGCCGCCGTCGCGCCGTTCACCGCCCCGAGGATCATGCCCAGCACGACCCAAGCGGCGGTGACGATCCACGCGATCTTCTTGTGGTGCTCGAAGCCGTCGAGCGGGCGGCGCTGGCTGTCCGTGCGGCTGCCGGCCAGCGTGATGATGAGATCGATGAGCCACCAAACGCCGAAGCCGCCGAGCGTCAGCAGCTTCGCGATGCCGGTGCCGATCTTGCCGAGGTAGAAGCGGTCGGCACCCAGCGCACCGAGCAGCAGCGCGAGCAGCCACGTGACGAGGAAGCTCTTCAGCGGAGCCTGCTGTCCGCCGAACGGCGAGGCGGGGGCGTAGCCGGGTGCGGGCGCGTAGCCGGGTGCGGGCGCGTAGGTCGGTGCGCTGAACTGCGCGGCGGGAGGCTGCGGCGAACCGCCGTAGCCCTGCGGGGGAAGGTTGGACATGGAGTCTCTCTCGATGCAAGGGATGCCCTCCGGCCTGGGGAGCCAGCGAGCGAGGAACGGGCCGAAAGTTGAGATCCCCTCGGCCTTATCTGCAACGTAGGTCGACCCACTGACACGAGCTCGCGGCACGGGCTTCGCGACCTCCGGATGCGCCGCGGTGCTCGCACAACGCAAGCCCGATCCACGGACGGCTGCTGCCACCCCGAGTCGGCCGGCTGCTCACCGCTGGATCGGCGGCTCAGGCTTGCGTGGTGCGGGACCGGCGGGCTCAGCCGCCACCGCGCATCGGTGCGACGAACAGCCCGCGGTCCTCGCGCATCCACACCTGCCCGGTCGCCCGCTTCTCGGCGCGCGTCGCGAAGCGGTAGCGGTAGACGCGCGCTCGCACCCACCGCGGCCGCTCGCCGTCGAACGGGTCGTGCCCCAGCAGGCGAAGCGTCGGGCGGTCGGCCTCGAGCAGCCGCTGGAGCAGCACCCGGAACCAGCTGCCGTACTGCCCGAGCGCCAGGAACCACATCAGCCAGTCGAGCCGCAGGTGGTACGGCGCGAACCAGCCCGGCACTCGCCGGACGTCGCCCGGCTTTCCCTTGAACCCGTACTCGACCCAGTCGTCGTCAGCCGGCGCATCCGCCATCGACCCCTCGATGACGATCTCGTCGCGCCGCTTCGTGACCGTGCCGAACGCGCCGTACGCGTTCGCGAGCCGCAGCCGGTTGAACGACGCGTTCATGAGCTGCCGCTTCGAGGCGAGGTTGCGCGCCGACGGGATCGACAGCCACATGTAGCTCAAGAAGACGAGACCGACGAGGATGCTGAACCAGATCGGCGTGGGCTCGTAGGCGTGGTCGGTGGGCCAGGCTGGCACGAGCCAGGCCACCGCGCGGTCGTCGACGGCGGCGAAGGCGACGACGATGGTGATCCAGTTGAGCCACGCGAAGTTGCCGGTGAGCACGAGCCAGCCCTGCGTGAGGATCATCACGGCGGCTGCAGCCGTCGCGATCGCGCCGAGCACCGCGGTCACCGCGCCGGCCGGCCGGTCCACGGCGCCGATCGCGCCCACCGCGCAGACGAGCAGCACCCACGGGGCGACGAGCTGCGCGACGTGGTTGCCGAGCACCTCGGCCTTGTGCCACCAGAGCGGCGCGAGGTGCGCGAGGCGACTGAGCGGGCCGGGCATCGGCTGCGTCTCGTGGTGGAACGTCAACGCGGTCAGGTCGCGCCACTCGCGGCCGCCGCGCAGCTTGATCATCCCGGCGCCGAACTCGAGCCGGAAGACGAGCCACACGACGAGCAGCAGCGCGAGGGTCGGCGGCGCGTGATCGTCCGAGCCCAGGAACGCCATGAGGAACCCGACCTCGCACAGCAGCAGCTCCCAGCCGAAGCCGTAGAAGACCTGGCCGATCGGCAGGATCGACAGGTAGACGATCCACAGCGCGAGGAACGCGAGCATCGGCGCCCACGGCGGCCCCGACTGCAGGAACCCGGTCACGAGGGTGAGCGCGATGACGATGCAGGCCAGGCAGAGGATGCGCAGGAACCGGTCGGAGTAGTGCCACCGGAAGATGCTGGGCTGGCCCTCGAGCCCGCCGGCCGCGATGTAGCGCGGCGCGGGGGAGAGCCCGCGCTCGCCCAGCAGCGCCGGGAACTGCATGAAGGTGGAGAGGAACGCGACCGCGAAGATCGCCGCGGTGCCGCGCTGCAGCACCTGCCGCGCGAGCTCGGCGTGCGGGGCGTCGAACCAGGCGATCAGGCCCGTCCAGTCCATGCCTCACCTCGCCCCTCGGCTTGTGGCGCCCTCGCCTCGAGGGTGCTCACCCGGCCAGCGTCGCGCGCGCGAGCGGCGGAGGCAAGGGGCAGCCGCCGGCTGGCCGCCCGCTCAAGTTCTGCAACAGATCGCCCGAGACCCGCAGCGGAGCGGTGGCCCGCGACATACGCTTCGGGCATCCGAGCGTCGATCCCCGACGGAGGTGCCCCATGCGCAGACGCACGAGAACGAGCACGTTCGCGGTGGCAGCCGCGCTCGCGACGGCGCTGGCGCTCGCGGGGTGCGGCGGGGGATCCGGGCCCGACGCCGGCGCGGCATCCGACCCCGCCATCTCGACCCAGCCGGTCGTCGAGCCGACGAGCGCGGCCGACGCGGGGGCGGATGCCGACACGACGGCGGCGGACGAGGAGCGGAGGCTGCTCGCATCGTGCGAGAGCGGCCTGCTCGACGCCTTCTCGGCAGAGCAGCCGGAGCGCGGCCGCATCGATGATCAGGTGCAGGTCTACGAGGCGATCGACATGCTGCTGCCGACGGTGGCGACCTGCGGCATCTCGCACCTGCAGGACGACGGGCGGCGGACGGTCGTGATGACCTGGTTCGACGCGCCCGGCACCGGACCCGCCGTCGTCGAGGGGCTCGAAGCGCAGGGCTGGTCGGCGAGCACGGAGCCGGCCGACGGCTACGACACGACCACGCTGAGCGACGGCACGACGAGCGTCGAGGTGCACCCGATCGGCCTCGCGAACGAGCAGAGCGCGCTCGGGCGGCTCTGGGACGACGTCGACGTGACGCTGATCACGGTGCTGCTGCCCTGAGCGGCGGCGCACATCCTTTGCGCGCCCCGGAGCCACGACGGCTCAGCCCTCGTGCACGCCGATCTCCTTGAGCGCCGCGTGCGCCGCGTGCCAACCGCTCATGCCGTGCACGCCGCCGCCCGGCGGCGTCGACGAGGAGCACAGGAACACCCGCCCGGGCATCGGCACCCGGTAGGGGTGCGCGAGCACGGGCCGCAGCAGCTGCTGGGTGCCGGCGAGCGTGCCGCCGCCGATCGAGCCGCCGACGAGGTTGGGGTTCCACAGCTCGAGCGCGGCGGGCGGCATCGACTGCCGCTCGAGCACGCGGTCGCGGAAGCCCGGCGCGTACTCCTCGATGCGCGACTCGATGATGTCGGATGCGTCGCCCGGCCACCCGTGCGGCACGTGCGCGTACGCCCACACGAGATGCTTGCCGGCCGGCGCCCGATCCGGGTCGGCGGCGGTCGGCTGCGTGAGCAGCACGAAGGGCTTCTCGGGCATGCGGCCCACCGCGACGGCGTGCTCCGCCTCGACGACCTCGGCGAGCGGACCGCCGACGTGCACGGTGCCGGCGCCCTCGGCGCGCGGATCGGCCCACGGGATCGGTCCGTCGAGGAGCAGGTCGAGCTTCGAGACCGCCGGCCCGTACTTCCACGAGCGCATCCGCTTCGCGTAGCGCCCGGTCAGCCGGTCGCCGGCCATGCGCGCGAGCTGATGCGGGGTCACGTCGAGCAGGATCAGGTCGGCAGGTGGCAGATCGCGCAGATCGGTGACGTCGACACCCGTCTCGATGCGGGCGCCGGCCGCCTCGGCGACGCGACGCAGCGCATCCGCGATCGACTGGGAGCCGCCTTTCGCGAACGGCCAGCCGGCACTGTGACCGACGCCGCCGAAGGCGATGCCGAACGCGCTCGTGAGCGGCAGCCCGAGCGGCAGGGTCGCGTGCGTGACCGAGCCGGCGAAGAGCGCCTGCGCGGCTCCCGAGCGGAAGACCGTGCGCGCGAGCAGCGTCGCCGGCCACGCGCCGCGGAGCCCGAAGCGCGCGAGCAGCACCGGATCCTTCGGGATGCGCACGAGCGGCCCGAGGATGCTCTCGGCCGTGCCGTTGGGGTCGTCGGTCGCCGGCTTGTGGAGCGCGAGCCACGCGCGCGCGTCGACGCCGAGCTCGCGCGCCGTCTGCTCGGCGTCGCGGTGGAGGATCGCGGCACGACCGCCGGGCAGCGGATGGGCCATCGGCACCTCCGCGTGCAGCCACTCGAGGCCGTGCTGCTCGAGACCCAGCGCGCGGAACGCGAGGCTCGTGATGCCGAACGGGTGCCCGGAGGCGCCGGGGTCGATGACCGCCTGGTCGCCGAAAGCGGGGCGCGACGAGCTCGCGCCGCCCACGTACGGCAGCCGTTCGAGCACGGTCACGTCGAGGCCCGCGCGAGCGAGCACCGCTGCGGCGGTGAGCCCGTTCGGGCCGGCGCCGACGATGACGGCGGTGGTCATGCGGCCTCCTAGCTGGAACGTCGGGTGGTGCGGGTGCACCGCAACCCTCCCGCGCCAACCTGAGGAGAGCAAGCGGTGCGGCGACGCACCGCGATCGCGCCGGTGCGTTCCCCACGCGTGGGGGCCATGCTCTTCCCATGACCTCCGCGCCGCCACCGCTCGACAGCCCGCGACCCCGCGCATCCGACCCGCTCATGATCGTCGTCGGCATCGTCACGATCGTGGCGCCGATCGTGGCGGTGCTCGCCAAGCTGCCGTCGTTCGGGTGGCTCATGCTCATCGTCATCGTGTGGGGCTTCCTCGTGTGGATCCCCGGCTACGCGGTGCTGATCATCGCGGTCGCGCGCGGCATGCTGCGCAGCCGGGGAGCGATGCGCGTCGGCGCCCGCCGCACCCGGTCGATCATCTGGGCGCTGCTCACCTCGATCGGCATCGTGGTGCTGGGCCTCACGCTCGTCGACGGCGGCGACACCCGCGAGTCGGTGCAGTCGACCCTGACGATCATGCTCGGCTCGCCCACGAGCCCGTCGGCGGCGCACGCGCTCTCCGAGACGATCGGGTGGGTCGCGGCCGTCGCCTGGTTGACCGGCTACGTCGGCCTCATCGTCGAGTGGATCGTCGCCGCGGAGATCGCGCGCAGAGCGCAGCCTGCGGCGCCGCGCGTGGCTCCGCCGCAGATCGGGTAGCGCGGACGCGACCCCACGGGCATACGCTCACGAGCAACGGCCCTGGAGGCACGCATGCGCGCATTGATCGTCTACGAATCGCTGTGGGGCAACACCGAAGGCGTCGCGCGAGCCATCGCCGAGCAGCTGCAGACCGCGATGTCCGTCGACGTGGTCGATGCGGATGCGGCGCCGACCAACGTCGACGGCTTCGACCTGGTGCTCGTCGGCGGACCGACGCACGCGTTCTCGATGTCGCGCCCGTCCACCCGGGGGAACGCGGTCTCGCAGCACGGCGCGCCCTGGGCGCCGGCGCGCGGCATCCGGGAGTGGCTGGCGGCGCTCGAGCACGCGCCGCACGGCACGCGGGCGGCCACGTTCGACACCCGCGTCGACCGGCCCAGACTGCCTGGCTCGGCGGCGCGTGCCGCGAAGCAGGAGCTGCACAGCCTCGGCTTCGACATCGTGGCGAAGCAGAAGACGTTCCGCGTGCACGACTACGCGGGTCCGCTGCTCGACGGCGAGCTGCAGCGCGCGGCGGAGTGGGCGAAGGAGATCGTCAGGACCGTCATGGCGCGCTGAGGCGCCACCTCCTCAGGGCGCGGGGTGATGTCCCTCACGCGCACGCGGTGAGCACGTCGACGAGCATCTGCCGGTCGGCGGCCGAGACGGCCAGGCTGTAGTCGCGAGCGATGGTCGTGGAGTCGGCGGCGTAGTCGCACCAGGAGGCGGGGTCCTCAGGCATCCAGTCGGCCGGACCGCGGTCGCTCTTCGCCGCATTCGTGGGACCGTCGACGGCGAGCAGGGTCTCGGGATCGTTGGCGAACGCCACGCGCTCGTCGTAGGTCCAGGTCCACGCGCCGCCGCGGTGCGCGGCAGAGAGGCTGATGATGTGGTCGATCTGCACCGCCTGGCTGTCGCCGCCGACGCGGTCGTGGGTGAACGCGATGGTCGCGCCGGTGTACGGATCGACGGCCAGTGTGCCGGTCAGCACCGTGCAGCCGTCCTCGGCCAAGGTCTCGGCGACCAGATCGCGCAGCAGCACGTCCTGCCGCGTCGAGCAGCCGTTCCGGTCGACGTCGACCCACCCGTCACCGAAGTCGTCACGGCGATACTGGGGCGTCTGTGCCGAGTCGTCGATGAGCGGGAGGCCGAGAGCGGCTTCCTGGAGCTCGGATGCGGGCGGCGTGATCGACGGCGACGCGGCGGGGGACTCGGCGGGCTGCGCCGCGGGCGTGGTCTGCGCGGGTGTCGCGGTGGACGACGGTGACGCGCGAGACGCCGCAGGCGGTGTCGCGCCCGCCGGACTGCAGCCGACGAGCACCGCGGCCATGAGGGCGACAGCGGCGGCGCTGACGCCGACGTGAGGACTCGCGAGCCGATCCGCTCGGCTGCTCACGCCTCTCGAGACAGGAAGCGCTCGCGCACGGTCTCGCGGTTGATGCGCTGCAGCTCGGCGATCTGCTGGTCGGCGCGCAGCTGGAGCGAGAGCAGCAGCTTGCGATCCTGGCGCGGGTCGTCCTCCGCGAGCTCGAGCAGCGCATCCCACATCGAGCGCTTCGCGCGTACGGCACCGGTGAGGAAGTCGAGCTCGAACTGCGCGAGCGAGCTCCGGCGCTGTCGCAGGAGGTTGACCGGGTTCGCGCGGCCGCCGGCGCGCAGGGCGAGCGTCAGGACGCGCTTCCAGCCCTTCGGCCGGAAGTCGAGCTGCTGGATGATCTTCGCGAGGTCCCGCCGGTCTCGCTCGATCTCGTCGGAGAGCGCCAGCAGCGCCGCCTCGTGCTTCGTGCCCTCGAACGTGTGCGCGGCGGCCTTGAACGCCTGCACCCCGCCCTCCGACGCGAGCAGGTGCTCGTTGAGGTAGGTCGCGAGGTTCTCGTCGGCCTCGCTGCGGCGCTCGTCGGTCATCGCTGCCTCCTCGGGCTCGGGGTACAGGGCCAGCCTTGCGTGGAGACACCGGTCGAGCAAGTCCGACGCACGAGGCTCGGCTCAGAATCTGTTCGCCGGAGCGGCACGCCGACTGCACGATGCAGCCGGCAGCCCGCTCCGGCGAACATCTGCCGAGGTCAGCCGGGCCAACGGCTCACCTGAGGTCGCTCAGAACGCCGCGGCGCCCGCTTCGGCCACCGAGTGGTCCTGCTCGCCCGATCCGCCGCTGACGCCCACGGCGCCGACGACGACGCCGTCGCGCGAGAGCGGGATGCCGCCGGCGAAGATCGCGACCTTGCCGCCGTTGGTCGTGTGGATGCCGAAGAACTGCTGCGTCGGCTGCGCGTTGTCGCCGAGGTCCTTCGTGGTGATGTCGAAGGCGCGCGACGTCCACGCCTTGCTGATCGAGATGTCCACGCTGCCGATCCAGGCGCCGTCCTGCCGCACATGCGCGACGAGGTTGCCGCCCGCGTCGACGACGGCGATGTTCATGGGCTGGCCGATCTCGTCGGCCTTCGCCTCGGCGGCGGCGATGATGCGGCGGGCGTCCTCGAGCTTCACGGTCATGGTGCTTCCTCTCGTCGGTGGCGCCGGAGCGTCACGACCGAGTCGGTCGCGCCCCGGCGCGCCCTTCGAGTCTCACAGAGGCGCCCATGCGTCACCAGGGTGCGGCGTGTCACCCCAGCAGCCGCAGGAACGCGCTCAGCTGCGCCACGCCCTCGGGCGTCGGCGGCAGGTGCGCGCGCAGCCCGGGGGAGTGCACGAGGTACGCCCGCCACTGCCCCCGCGAGATCGCCACGTTGAGGCGATTCACCGACAGCAGGAACTCGATGCCGCGCGGCACGTCGACCGCGCTCGACGCCGCCATCGACACGATCACGATCGCCGCCTCCCGCCCCTGGAAGCGGTCGACGGTCCCGACCGACGCCGCATCGAAGCCGGCCGCCGCGAGCCGATCGTGCAGCAGCCCCACCTGGGCGTTGTACGGCGCGACGACGATCACATCGCCCGCCGTGAGCGGCCGCGCGGCCGTGCCGTCGTGCCACTCGCGGCCGACGAGGCCCTGCACGATGGCGACCACCGCATCCGCCTCCTCGGCCGATGAGGTCGTGTTGCCCGCGTGCCGCACGGCGACCGGCTCGAGCCCCGGGTCGACGCCGACGAGCCTCCGCTCGGAGCCGTGCGCGCCGAGCCGGCCGTCGTACGCGAGGTCGGAGACCGCCTCGCAGAGCGCCGGATGCATCCGCCACGACGTACCGAGGAAGTAGCCGAAGCGCTCGGGGATGACCGCCTCCCCGTCGCACAGCCAGCCGAGCGCCGAGCCGTCGACGGGCGCGGGATGCGTGCCCTGGCTCACCTGCGGCAGCTGCTGCGGGTCGCCGATCAGCAGCAGCCGTCGCGCTGCGCCCCCGGCCGCGATCGTGTTGGCGAGCGAGAACTGCCCCGCCTCGTCGATCACGAGCAGGTCGAGCGGCGGGAAGCCCTTGTTCGCGTGCCCGGCGAACGCCCACGCCGTTCCGCCCATGACGCCGGGTTCGCTGCCGAGCGCCTCCGATGCGTCCTTCGCCGCGGTCCACGGGTGCTCGCCCTTGTCGCCCTCGCGCAGCTTCTTCAACACGCGCTCGGCCGGCACGCCCGCCTTCACGACGCCGTCGAGCATGTGCTCGACCGTCGCGTGCGACTGCGCGACCACGCCGATCCGCCAGCCGCGCCGCACGAGCGCGGCGATCACGCGCGCACCCGTGTAGGTCTTGCCCGTGCCGGGCGGACCCTGCACGGCGACGAAGGATGCGTCGAGCTCGGCGAGCGAGCACACGATCGCGTCGGTCGTGCCGTCGCCCTCGACCGCGGCCAGGCGCGCGGGCGCACGGCGACGCAGCACGTCGAGCGAGGCGTCGTCGGGGAGCGCCGCAGCGAGCTCACCGTCGGCCGCGAGCGAGTCGGCGACCGCCCCCGCCCAGCGCTCGATCGACTGCTCGAGCGGCCCGCTGTTCGGCGGCTGTGCCGGCGCGAGCGCGATGGGCGTCGCCTCCCACGGGATCGCGGTGGTGTGGCGGCCGGCGCTCTCGACCAGCTCGAACACGTCCTCCGCCTGCGTGAGCGTCGTCTTCGCATGCGTCGAGCGCCACGCGTTCGGGTCGTCGCCGGGCACGTGCGGCGGTTCGTAGACGGCGAACTGCTGCGTCGTCTCGTCGGAGAGCCGAGTGCCGGGCCCGACGGTGCCGCGGAAGCGCACGCGGCGCACCAGGCTCTGCTTCGCCTGCTCCCACGGCCCTACCTCGAGCACCTCGTCGACCGTGATGACGTCGCGCTGGTCGCGCCAGTCGTCGAGCGGGTCATCGAGCCGCGAGAAGTGCTCCCACCAGAACGTCTTGCGCTCGCGCGCGTGGTAGCCGACCGCGGCCGCGGCGAGCGCGAGCGCCAGCTGGTCGGGCGTGCGCTGCGCGGGATCGTCGCCCGCTGGCGCCAGCAGCCGCTCGACGAGCGCCTCGCGCGCTGCGACGACCTCGGCGCGCTCGGCCGAGACCTCCTTCGGCGGCACGGCGCCGTCACCAGCAGGGCTCGCGGCAGGCGCGGCCACGAGCTCGAGCAGCCAGTCACGCAGTCGATGCGTCGACTCGACGTCGTACGCGTTGTACTCCTCGATCTGCGCGAAGAGCGCGGCAGCCGCCTCCTCATCGCCCGCCTCCCGCAGCTCGGTGGCCTGCTGGAACCACACGATCGAGTCGCCCGCGTTCGTGACCTCGCCCATCCGCGATCCGGGCATGTAGAGCGGCTCGAGCTTCTTGAGCGAGTAGCTCGCGCTGCCGATCACGAGCGAGCGCTTCACCACCGGGTAGAGGTCGACGAGCACGCCGGCGCGCAGCAGGTCGTCGATCTGCTCCTCGCCGACGCCGTGGCGCGCGGCGAGGCTCAGCAGGTGCGTGCGCTCGTACGAGGCGTAGTGGTAGATGTGCAGGTCGGGATGCCGCTGCCGCCGCTCGTCGACGTAGGCGAGGAAGTCGATGAGCGCCTGCTTCTCCTCGGCGAGCGAGTGCGCCCAGAAGCCCGCGAACTCGCCCGCGGCGTCGCGCACGCCGAAGAGGTAGTCGATGCCCCAGTGGTCGCCGTGCTGCCAGAGCGGGTCGCCCTCGAAGTCGAAGAAGAGGTCGCCGGGCGACGGCGAGGGCAGCGCCCGGATCGCGGCGTCGTCGACGACGTCGACGGTCGGCGCAGATGCGTCGCGCGAGCGCATCTGCGACCTCGCCTGCCGCTGCAGCGCCGCGAACGTCGCCGCCGCCATGCCCTTCGGGCCCTCCGACGCATCCGCCAGCTGCGCCATCGTCTCGATGCCGACCGCGCGCAGCCGGTCGCGCTGCTGCTTGCGGATGCCTGCCACCTGGAAGACGTCGTCGTGCAGGGCGATCTGCTCGGCGCACGCCGCGCACTGGCCGCACGCGAGGATGCCGTCGGTGCCCCAGGGGATGGCGGCGTCGGCCGCGAGCCGCTCGTCGACGATCCGCTCGAGCCGAGCGCGCCGCTCGAGCAGCACCGGCTCGATGTCGCGCAGCTCGTGCACGCTCACCGTGCCGTCGCCGAGCAGCAGCCGCACCTCGTCGGCGACCGGCACGCCCATCGTGCGCAGCGCCCGCGCGTAGGCGGCGAGCTGCAGCAGCGCCGTCACCTTCGCGCGGCGGGCGAGCTTGGCGTCAGAGACGACGTAGCGGCCCTCTTCGTCGAGCTCGACGAAGTCCGCGTAGCCGAAGAAGCGCTCGCCCTCGAAGGCGGCCTGGAAGATCGCGCCGGCACGGGCGTCGACGGCCTGCTGCGTCAGTGCGACCGCGAGCGAGCGGCCCTCGGCGTCGAGGCCCTTGGGGATCTCGACCACATCGGTGCGGGCGCGCAGCTCGGCGAGCAGTGCCTCCTCATGGCGATCGCCGAGCATCGCGGTGCGCTCGAGCATCGCGTCGCCCTCGTCGGGCACCGGTTCGCGACGGCCGAGGCGCGCGTCGAGCGCGGTCAGCACCTGCCACTCGCACGCGCTGGCGCGGGTCAGGTCGCTCGCGGTGAGCAGCACCGCGCGGTCTTCCAGGATCATCGTCGCCTCCTCGAGCAGCTCGAGCCTACGGAGCGCGGGTGACACGGCGCGCGACGACGGCGCTCGCGATCAGTCGTGCCGTTCCACCGACGCACGGATGTGCTCCGGCATGAGCGCCGGCGCCATCGTCGGGCCCAGCAGTCCGAGCGGTGCCGCCTTCGCGCGCTCGGCGGTCTCGCCGTCGACGAGGCCGCGCTCGACGAGCAGGTCGATCGCCGCTCGGCGCTCGGCGGTGACCGTCGTGGCGACGTCCGCCGGCAGCTCGGCAACGGCGCGCTGCAGGTTGTCGATCTCATGCTGCGGCCCGCCGCGGCGCGAGCGGCCGCGCACGAGCATGGCGATGTGGATTGCGAGGTCGGCCACGACCACGAGCAGCCACCAGCCCGCCGGGCCCTCGATGGTGGGCAGCGCGACGAGCAGGCCGATGCCCAGCGTGACGACGCCCGGGAGCAGGTGGAACCCGGCGATGATGAGCACGGTGCCGGTCGTGAGCGCGCGCGGCTGCCGCCGCTCCTGCCACTCGCCGTAGACGGTCACGGCGGCGCTCACGAGCGTGAGCCAGCCCGCGGCGGCGAGCGCCCAGTCGAAACCGTCGTCCTCGACCACCGCAGCCACCATGAGCAGGGCGCCGATGAGCGGCGTGACGAAGGATGTGATGAAGAGCGGCACGAGCAGGCAGCCGAGCCACGGCACCGGGCCCTTGCCGGCCTTCGACCAGACTGCCTTCGGCGAGATGACCGCGACCTCCGCGGCGGCCGAGGTGGGTCGCAGCGCGTGCATCTCGAGCCGCCACCAGTCGAGCGGTCCCCAGGTCGACGCGCTGCCGGCGAGCGTGAGGGGCGACGGGAGCGGCACCGCGCCAGCCTAGCCAGCGGCCGGCTGGCTCCCCTCGCGGGTCGCGCGCCGGTGCCGCACGACCATGGCGAGCAGCGGTGCCGCGGACAGCACGCCGAGCACCGCGGCGCCGAGCGCCCAGACGGGTCCGTGCAGCTGCCACGGGAGCAGCGCGTCGACCGCGATCGCGCCGGGGCCGGTGCAGGCGAGCACGAACGCGATGATCGCGTACGTCAGCGGCACCTCGAAGCCGCCGAGGTGCGCCCACAGGCCCTTCGGCCACAGCGTCGAGATGGCGGCGAGCATCGCGCCGATCACCATGGCGCTCGCGAGCGGCGTCGCGAGGCCCAGCGCGAGCAGCCCGGCGGCGGCGAGCTCCGAGAGACCGGCGAAGGTCACCATCACCGCGCCGGGTCGCAGGCCGTCGGCCTCGAAGAGCTTGCCGGTGCCCTGGATGCCGCGGCCGCGGAACCAGCCGAAGAGCTTCTGCGTCGCGTGGCCGGCCAGCAGCGCGGCGAGCGCGAGCCGCAGCACGAGCAGTCCGAGATCGATCTCCATCGCAGCCTCCAGCTCACTGCCTCCGCCGACCAACCGGCATGCGTACAGTTGTCCGCACAGTAATCGCGTCTGGCGCTTCGGTCAACCAAGCGCTCGCGCGAGCGCCGATTACACTGGGCGTCCCCGGGCAGTCAGCGGGGCCGGAGGGAAGGCACGCGGATGCGCGAGAGAACGAGCCCCGACTTCGTCGAGGCGATCGCCCGCGGCTTCGACGTCGTCCGCAGCTTCGAGGGTGCGCCGTCGCTCACGCTCGCCGAGGTCGCGCAGCGCACCGGGCTCGCGCGCCCGACCGCCCGCCGCATCCTCATCACCCTGCAGCAGATCGGCTACGTCGTCACCGACGGCGGCCGCTTCGAGCTCACGCCGCGTGTGCTCGAGCTGGGCGTCGCCTACTTCACCGGCTCGGAGTTCTGGGCGAACGCGATGCCGCGGCTGCGGCAGCTCGTCGAGCGCACGGGGGAGTCGTCGTCGATCGCGCAGCTCGACGGCGCCGACGTGGTCTACGTCGCGCGCGTCGCGGTGCCGAAGCTCGTGACCCTGTCGGTCGCGGTCGGCACGCGGTTCCCGGCCGCGCAGACGTCGCTCGGCAAGGTGCTGCTCGCCTACGCGGATGCCGACGTCGTCACCGCCGTGCTCGAGGAGCCCTCCCGCTCGGGCATCGCCCCCGTCTGGACGCCGTCGCGCGCCGAGCTCGACGACGTGCTTGCGACGGTGCGGGCGCAGGGCTGGGCGATGTCCGACCAGCAGCTCGCGCCGGCCATCCGCTCGATCGCCGCGCCGATCCGCAGCGAGGACGGCTCGGTCTTCGCCGCCCTCAACGTCAACGCCCACGCGGCTGAGACCTCCATCGAGCGGCTCACCGAGGAGCACCTCCCGCACCTGCTCCGCACCGCATCCGACCTCAGCGTCGACTACGCGCTCCGCGCGCGCATCCCCGCCGCCTCGGTGTAGGCCGCTCCGCGCGCGCCCACGCGTCCGATCGACGTTGGCGCGGCGCTTCGCGTTGCCCGGAGCCTGCGACGCACGGCCGCCGGTAGGGCCCGGGAGCGCCACGTTGACACGCGCGAGCGTGCCCGCTAGCGTGACCCCTCAGTGGACGACCGCACAGCGGGCATCTGTCCGCTACACGGACACCGTTCAAGGGAGAACGCGCATGACTGGCACCGTCGAAGCACCGCGAGGGGTCGTACCCAAGGCGAAGCAGGTCACTCCGGTGCTCGTCGCCGTCGGCTTCGCGGTGCTGTGCGCATCGTGGATGCTCAACGCGATGGACCGCCAGGTCTTCTACCCGCTGCTGCCGCAGATCCGCGAGGAGCTCGGCTTCTCGCTCACCGAGTCGGGCTTCCTGGCCACGAGCTTCACGCTCGGCCTCGCGATCGCGGGCTTCACCGCCGGCTTCCTCGTCGATCGCTGGTCGCGCAAGACGGTCATGATGGTGAGCGTCATCGTCTTCTCGGTCGGCACGGGCCTCGTCGCCCTCTCGACCGGCTTCGTCGACATGGCGCTCTACCGCCTCCTCTCGGGGCTCGGCGAGGGCGTGCAGGCCACGGCGCTCTACGCGATCATCGGCGCCTACTTCTTCCACCGCCGCGCGTTCGCCGCCGGGTTCGTCGGCGTCGCGTTCGGCGCCGGCATCTTCCTCGGCCCGCTCGTCGGCGTGCCGTTCGCCACCGAGTGGGGCACGTGGCGCGCCCCGTTCCTGCTGTTCGCCGCACTCGGCATCGTGATGGTCATCCTCATCGCCGTCTTCGTGAAGCGCGAGATGTCCGAGGCGGAGGCCGGCCGCACGGGCGCGCTCGAGCTGCGTGCCTTCGACTACATGCCCACCGCGATCGTCAACCGCAACGTCATCGTCTTCGGCATCGGCGCCGCGCTCGCCGGCACCGTGTTCTACGGCTACCTCGGGCTCTACCCGACCTACCTCGTCGAGAACCTCGGCTTCGACCCGGGCCAGTCGAGCCTCGCGGTCGCGATGGGCGGCCTCGGCGCGATGCTCGCGCTGCTGTTCGGCTGGTTCGGCGACCGCTACCCGCAGAAGTGGGTGCTCATGGTGAGCTTCGCCGGCACCGCGCTCGTCGCGCTCCCGATGTACACGATCGCCACCGCACCCGTGGCGCAGTACGTGCTCTCGTTCCTCATCGGCGCGTTCGCGTCCGGCGGCCTCTTCACGAACTTCTCCACCGCGCTGCAGCGATCGGTGCGCCCCGAGAGCGTCGGCCGCGGCCAGGGCGTCTTCGTCCTGACGTACTACGTCGCCGCGGCGTTCTCGGGCACCGCCTTCGGCGCGCTCGTGGGCGGCATCGGATGGTCGGGCGCAGGACTCCTGCAGATCGTCGGCGTCTCGGTCGTGGGCGCGGTGCTCATGCTCTTCGTCGACTCCAGCACGATGATCGACAAGCGTAGGGTCGCGGCATGAGCGCCCCCATCCCCGAGCAGGCTCGCGCCGTGCTGGGAGAGGTCACCACCGGTCCCCTCGCAGGCCTGCTGGTCGCAGACTTCTCCCGAGTGCTCGCTGGCCCCTTCGCCACGCAGATCCTCGGCGACTTCGGCGCCGACGTCATCAAGGTCGAGGCGCCGGTCGGCGACGAGACCCGCGGATGGCGGCCGCCGGAGCGCGACGGCGTCTCCACCTACTACCTGGGCATCAACCGCAACAAGCGCGACGTCGTGCTCGACTTCCGCGACGACGACGACCGCGCGCTCGCGCAGGAGCTCGCGCGCCGCGCCGACATCGTGATCGAGAACTTCAAGCCCGGCGGGCTCGAGAAGTTCGGCCTCGACTACGACAGCGTCGCGGCGACGAACCCGTCGGTGGTCTACGCGTCGATCAGCGGCTTCGGCAGCGCTGGCGGCGCGGGGCTGCCCGGCTACGACCTCATCGTGCAGGCGATGTCGGGCCTCATGAGCCTCACGGGCGACGCCGACGGCCCCGCCTACCGCTCGGGCGTCTCGGTCTTCGACATCATGAGCGGCCTGCAGTCGGTCATCGGCATCCTCACCGCCCTCCGCCACCGCGACGCGACCGGCGAGGGCCAGCACGTCGAGGTCAACCTGCTCTCCACCGCGCTCGCCGGCATGGCGAACCACTCGTCGACCTACGTCGCGGGCGGCACCGTGCCCTACCGGATGGGCAACGCGCATCCGAGCCTCTTCCCCTACGAGCCGCTGCCCGCGAAGGACGGCGACATCATCATCGTCGCCGCGACCGACCGGCAGTTCACGGCGCTCGTCGAGACCCTCGGCATCCCCGAGGTCGGCGACGACGAGCGCTTCACGACGACGGATGCGCGCAACCACAACCGCGCCGAGCTGCGGCCGCTGCTCGTCGAGGCCCTGCAGCAGGGCACGATCGACGAGTGGTTCGAGCGGCTCACCGCGGCCGGCATCGCGTGCGGGCCCATCCAGACGATCGACGGCGGCGTGCGCCTCGCCGAGAAGCTCGGGCTCGACCCCATCATCACCGTCGGCGAGGGCGACCGTGCTGTGCCGATGATCCGCAACGCCATCACGTTCTCGCGCTCCAAGCCGCAGTACCGGATGCCGCCGCCCACCCTGGGCGAGCAGAGCGACGAGGTGCGTGCGTGGCTGCGCGAGCGAGAGGAAGACGACCGATGACCGACGAGCGCTCCTACCCGACCGGGATCGGCACCTCCACGAGCGAGACGATCGAGCTGCTCGGGCTCGACCTCGCCTCCGAGGTGCTCGGCACCGTGAGCTTCGGCGAGCTCGCCTACTGGCTCGCCACGAAGCGCCGGCCGACCGCCGGTCAGCTGCGCGTGTTCGAGGCCGCGCTGGTCTCGCTCGCCGACCACGGCTACACGCCCACGGCGATCGCCGCGCGCATGACCTACTACTCGGCGCCCGAGTCGATCCAGGGCGCGATCGCGGCCGGGCTGCTCGGCGGCGGCTCGAGGTTCCTCGGCGTCACCGAGGACACCGGCGTCTTCCTGCACGAGATCGTCGCCGGCCTCGGCGACACCGCCGAGTGGGACGACGAGCGCTGGGACGCGGTCGCGCGCGACGCGGTGAGCGCGGCGAAGGCGAGCGGGCGCAAGGTGCCCGGCCTCGGCCACCCCGTCCACAAGAACGGCGACCCGCGCACGCCCGTGATGTTCCGCATCGCCCGCGAGGCGGAGGTCTTCGGCCCGCACCTGTCGCTCTTCGAGGCGATCGGCCGCGTGCACGCCGAGGTGCTCGGCCGCACGCTGCCGCTCAACGGCGCCGGGGTCGCCGGCGCATCCCTCGCCGACGCCGGGCTGCCCATCGGGCTGCTGCGCGGCTTCGCCCTGCTGGCCCGCACCGCCGGGCTCATCGGCCACCTCGCCGAGGAGCAGCAGGATCCCGTCGGCCCCTCCATCTACATGGAGGTCGACCGCAACGCCCGATACGTGCCGCCGGCGTCCGCGCCGAGCCAGGCCTGACGCTCGAAGGAGAGAACCCATGGCCCATCTGAGTGCGGTGCTCGCGACGACGCACCACCCCTTCTTCTACAAGGCGACCGAGCTCACCCCGGTCGAGGAGCAGATGCCGCAGGCGGCGGAGTGGAAGGCCAAGGTCGAGGCCTACCGCGAGACGTTCACGGCGGCCGAGCCCGACATCCTCGTGATGGTCGGCTCCGACCACTTCCACCAGTTCTTCTACGACAACTACCCGACCTTCCTGATCGGCAGGCAGCCGCGCTACGACGCGACCTTCTACAACGAGGTGCGCGAGTTCAGCATGCCGACGTACGAGCTCGAGGGGCACGTCGAGTTCTCGAGCTACATGCTGCAGGGGCTGCTCGACCGCGGCTTCGACTTCTCGGTCTCGAGCGAGCTGAAGATCGACCACTCGATCATCTGCCCCATCATCACGACGCGGCCGCAGGCCGACCTGCCGGTCGTGCCGATCTACACGAACATCTTCGCTCCGCCGCTGCCCAGCCCGAAGCGCTTCTACGACCTAGGCCGAGCCATCCGCGAGGTCATCGACGCGTGGCCCGGCGACCAGCGCGTCGCCGCGATCGGCTCGGGGCACCTCTCGCTCGAGCTCGGTGGCCCGCGCATGTTCGGCGAGCACGGTCCCGACCCCGAGTGGGACCTGCAGGCGATCGAGTGGCTCGCGACCGGCGACATCGAGGCGATCCTCGAGAACGTCACGTGGGAGTCGATGGTGAAGTCGGGCAACGCGACGCCCGGGTTCCTCGACCTCATCCTCATGCTCGGCATCGCGGGGCCCGAGAAGGCCGCCTACGTCGACGACCTCGACCTCTATCACACGCGTGAGATGTACATGACTTGGTACCCGAACGGCGACCCGCGCGAGCAGGCGGCGGCGGCGGATGCGTCGGCCGAGTCGCGCGAGGCGGTGTCGGCATGAGCAGGTACGCCCTCAACAAGTTCCTCTTCCAGGTCGACCGCGACCCCGAGATGCTCGCCGCCTACAAGGCCGACCCGGAGGCGCTCGTCGCCCGCTGGGAGGCCGACTACATGCCGTACCTCGGCTCGCAGGGGCAGCGCGTCGAGCGCACCACGTGGCTGCACCTCGAGCCGGCCGAGCGGCTCGCGCTCGTCGAGCACGACTACGTGCAGCTCTTCGAGATGGGCGCGCACTTCTTCCTCACGCTGACGATCTTCATCGGCGTCTACGAGGAGGACTACATGGCCCGCAGCGGGCCGCTCGCGTTCCAGCGCGAGTACGCGAAGAAGCTCGAGCACTGGCTCGGGAAGGACTATCCCGGCGTCGAGTGCTGACTCGCGCATCCACCACCCGCATCACCACGCAGATCAACCACGCAGACTCGACGAGGAGCACGCGATGACCGACACCACAGGGGCAGCGCCCCGACCGACGGAGGCGCCCGAGCCCGGCCGCCCGATCGTCTTCCGCAACGGCACGGTCGTCACGATGGACGACGCCCACACCGTGCACGACAAGGCCGACGTGCTCGTCGTCGACGGGCGCATCGCCGAGATCGGGCCGTCGCTCACCGTGCCCGACGGCACCTTCGAGATCGACGCGGCGGGCGGCATCGTCATGCCCGGCATGATCGACTCGCACCGCCACATGTGGCAGACGGCGATGCGCGCGTACGGCTCCGACTGGACGCTCACGCAGTACTTCGTCTGGTACTACCTCGAGCACGGCCGCGCCTTCCGGCCGCAGGACTACTGGGCCGGCAACGCGCTCAGCACGCTCGACGCGATCGAGTCGGGCATCACCACGACCGTCGACTGGTCGCACGGGCTCCAGACCATCGAGCACGCGGAGGCCGCGATCGACGCGCTCGTCTCGTCGCCCGGCCGCTACGTGATGGGCTTCGGCAACATCTTCGCCGGCCCGTGGGAGTGGACGGCCGACCCCGCCTACCGCCGCACGGTCGAGGCGGCCATCCGCGACCCGCGGCTCGCGGGCGTGCAGCTCGCCTTCGACGTCACCGGCGACCCGGCCTTCCCCGAGAAGGCAGCCTTCGAGGTGGCGCGCGAGCTCGACGTGCGCGTCACGACACACGCCGGCGTGTGGGGCGCGACGAACGACGACGGCGTGCGCCTCATGCACGAGCACGGGTACATGGAGCCGGGCACCGTCTACGTGCACGCGGCGACGCTCAGCCAGGACTCGTACCAGCGCATCGCGGCGACCGGCGGCATCGTCTCGCTCTCGACCGAGAGCGAGCAGAGCTGCGGCCAGGGCTACCCGCCCTCGCACGCCCTGCGCGAGCACGACATCCCCGTCTCCCTCTCGGTCGACACGAGCGTGTGGTTCAGCGCCGACCTGTTCTCGGCGATGCGCACGACGCTCGGCGCCGACCGCTCGTGGGAGCACCTGAGCGCGCACGAGCTCGGCGAGACGGTGACGCACTCGCGGCTGCGCTCGCAGCACGTCGTCGAGTGGGCGACGCGCGGCGGCGCGAAGGCGATCGGCCGCGACTCCGAGCTCGGCGCCCTTGAGAAGGGCCGCCTCGCCGACGTCGTGCTGCTCAAGAACGACCACTCGCCGACGATGTTCCCGCTCGTGAACGTCTACGGCCACATCGCGATGCAGGCGAGCCGCGGCGACGTGCACACCGTGCTCGTCAACGGCGACGCGAAGAAGTACGACGGCAAGCTCGTCGGCGTCGACCTCGCACCGCTGCGCGCGAAGCTCGAGGACACCGTCGAGCACCTGCGGTCGACGCTCGGCGAGGAGCAGTGGGCGGCGGGCATGAACCCCGAGATCCCCGAGACGAAGGTGCTCGACAACCCGTACATGTACACCGACTACCGCACGCACGCCACGCACGCGGCGTTCGAGACGCAGGCGCCGACGATGGGGGAGACGGCGCGCGACTAGGACTCGGTTCGGCACGGCGCGGGCGCCCGCACTCGGATCCGAGGCGGGCGCCCGCGCTACCGTGCTGACATGGCTGAGCAGAACGAGCACTACGTCGTCATCGCGACCTACACCGCCAAGCCCGAGACGGCCGACCGCGTTGCGCAGCTGCTGCCGGCGCTCGCCGCCGAGAGCCGCCAGGAGGAGGGCAACCGCTCCTACTCCATCGCCCGCGACCTCGAGCGGCCCAACGTCTTCACGGTCGTCGAGATCTACGACGACGTGGATGCGTTCACCGTGCACCGCGAGAGCGCCCACTTCGCGTCGATCGGGAAGATGCAGATCATTCCGATGCTCGAGAGCCGCGAGGTGGTCGGGTATGTCGGGGATGGCGTGATCCGCTGATCTGCCGGGCAGGCGACCGGTCGGGCCGCAGAGCCGTCGAGCGCGCTCCGACCCGCGTGTGGCGGGCGCGATCGTCGATACGGTTGATGGTCATCGATCGAGGAGGACCATGCCAGAGCTCGCGAACGGCAAGTACGTCTCGCAGTCCGACGCGATTCGCCAGTGGTGTCCTGCCGCTCGCGCGGTGCTCATCGACGTCGCCGGCGAGTACGGCGCCTGGATCAGCCACGACGAGCTGAGCGATCGCATCCAGGCGAGGACCGGCATCACCACCAGGCAGCCCGTGGGTGAGTGGATCGGCCGAGTGCTGAGCGCAGTGGCGGCGGACGCGGAGCAGCGCGGCGAGCCGCGGCTGACCTCGTTGAGCGTGACTGCCGAGCGACTGGTCGAGGACGGCCACCCCGACGTTCCCGCCGGCACCGACGTCCGCACTCGCGAACGCGTCGCCGCAGAGGACCGCCTCGAGTGCTACCGCTCCTTCGGTGCCACGATGCCGGCCGATGGGGGCACGCCGACGGTGCTCGCGTCGATCCCTACTCGGCAGACCCGGCCGGCCACCCGACCGGCCCGCACCCGTGCGGCCGCCACGCCCCCTCCGCCGCCCGCAGCGGTCATGCGCGAGACGACCTGCCCGAACTGCTTCATGGTCGTGCCCGTCGCTGCGACCTGCCGAGACTGCGGCGAGCCGCTCGCGGTCTGACCAGGTCACCGGGACGGGCGTTGCTCAGCCGGCTCCCACCAGTCGGCGCTGCGATCAGGCGAGCAGAGCCCGCTCAGCCTCGGTCAGCGGTGTGACGGCCCGGCCGTCGAGCAGGAAGTGCATGCGCGCCGCGAGCTCGAGCTCCTCGGCGATCGCGGTCGCATCACCCACCGAGCTGCCGACAGTCACCAGTCCATGGCGATCGAGCAGCACACCGCGCGCTCGCGCATCCGGTTCGAAGCCGGCAGCGCAGGCGTCTGCGAGACCCGGCTGCCCCGGCGCGACGTAGGGCACTCGGGGGAGGACACCGACGCGCATCGCGTAGTACGGCGTGTAGGCGGGGAGCGCGTCATCACGGGGCAGATCGTCGAGGCAGGAGGCAGCGAGCGCCCACGGGGAGTGGAGGTGCACGATGGCGCTCGCCTCCGCACGAACCCGGTAGACGGCCGCGTGCAGCACCGCCTCCTTGGTCGGCCTCGGCCCGTCGAGGTGACGGCCCTCGAGGTCGATGACGCTCAAGTGGTCGGCGTCGAGCGCTCCGAGCAGCGCCCCGGTGGGAGAGACGAGGATGCGGTCGTCGATGCGGGCGCTGATGTTGCCGCTCGTGCCGGGGCACATGCCGAGCCGGTCGAGGCGCTGCCCGTAGTGGACGAGGTCGTTCGCGACGGCGGTCATCGGGTGTCTCCGATCGGTGCGGTGTCGAGGGCGCGGGTGAAGATGTCGTCCTGGCCGAAGTTGCCCGACTTGAGGAGCAGCGCGACGGGCACCTCGCCGCCGCTCGAAGTCCACGGCACACCGGGATCGACCTCCGGGCCGATCGCGAGGGAGCGCACGCCGAGGCCGTTGACGACGGCCCCGCTCGTCTCGCCCCCCGCGACCACGATCTGACGGACGCCTGCGTCGACGGCGGCCGCCGCGATGCGGCCGAATGCGCGCTCGACGAGGGCGGCGGATGCGTCGACGCCGAGGTCGGCCTGGATCTGCGCGACGACGTCGGGGTCGCTCGACGAGTACACGAGCGGTCGCTCATCGACGTGCGACCGGAGGAACGCGATCGCCTCGTCGATCGGGACGTCGCCCTCGGCAAGCGCGCGCACGTCGAGCTCGAACGACGGGTGCGAGTCTCGATGGTGCGCGACCTGCCGTCGCGTCGCCGCGGAGCAGGAGCCCGAGAGTACGGCAGCGGGGCCCGCGGGGACGGTGAAGGCGCGCGACGCGGCATCCGCCGTCAGCAGGGATGCGCGAGCCATGCCGACGGCAAGCCCCGCGCCACCGGTGACGAGCCTCGCGTCGGTGAGCGCTGCTCCCCAGGTGACGAGGTCGGCGTCGTCGACGGCGTCCGCGATGACGAAGCGTGTGCCAGCATCCGCCGCGGCTGTGAGCGCATCGCGCACCGCGGTCGCACCCTGAGCGACGACGTCGAGGTGCACTGCGGCGACCGGCTCGTCGACCTGCGCGCGCAGCACTCGACGCAGATCGGCGTCGCGCATCGGGTTGATCGGGTGGTCGCGGAGCGGGGACTCGGAGAGCAGCTGGTCGTGCACGAAGAGGTGGGAGCGGTAGACGGTGCGGCCGTTCTCGGGCACCGACGGGGCGAAGACGACGGACTCGGCATCGACGAGATCGGCGAGCGCGACGGCGACGGGGCCGATGTTGCCGCGGTCGGTCGAGTCGAAGGTGGAGCAGTACTTGAAGAACAGCTGCGGCGCGCCCTGCTCCAGCAGCCACCGAGCGGCCGCGACGGACTGCGCCACCGCATCCGAGGCGGGGATGCTCCGCGACTTCAGCGCGACGACGACAACATCCGCGCCGCTCGTGTCGGGCTCGTCGGGCACACCGAGGTGCTGCACAGCGCTGAGCCCCAGCCTGGCGAGCATGCCCGCGAGATCGGTCGCTCCGGTGTAGTCGTCTGCGATGACGCCGAGCTGCATCTCGGGCTCCTTCTGCTTCTGCGCCTGGCGGGCGCCGGGGTAGGGGATCGCGCGGCCGCCCAGGA
>NZ_BAAAKK010000004.1:254434-262640 GCF_039527715.1 Agrococcus citreus | reverse complement strand
GGCCGCGCGACGGTTGGTCAGCCTCGGAGGGCCTGGATCTCCTCGGCCCACTCCTGGACCTGCGGGTCGGCAGCGCCGACGAGGTCGGCGACCGGCTCGCGCCACTCCTCGAGGTCGATCTCGAAGAACTCCACGCCCTCATCCACGAGGAACTGGCGGTTCGCCTCGGCCTCGGCGATGGACGTCTCGCGGTAGGTGGCCGACACCGTGTCGGCGGCCTCGCGCAGGATGTCCTGCACCTCGGTCGGGTAGCCGTCGAAGGTGTCGCCCCACATCTGGAAGTGGAAGTTGCCGTAGAGGTGGTTCGTCTCGGTCACGTACGGCGCGACCTCGTAGAACGACGAGAAACGGACCACGTCGATCGGGTTCTCCTGGCCCTCCACGGCGCCCTGCTCCATGGCGGAGAAGACCTCGTTGAGCGCCATCGGCGTCGGCGATGCGCCGAGCGCCTGCCACGTGTCGATGTAGGTCTGCTGGTTCGGCACGCGCAGCTTGAGGCCGGCGAGGTCGCCGATCGACTCGATCGGGCGCGTCGAGTTCAGCTGGCGGCCGCCGCGGTAGAGCGCGCCGAGCAGCTGGAAGCCCGAGTCCTCGCGGACGGTCGAGAGGATGTCCTCAGCCATCGGGCCGTCCCAGACCTCGAAGAAGTGCTCCGCATCCTCGTAGAGGAACGGCACGCCCTCGATCGCGGCCAGGTCGGTGTAGCGCTCGAGCGAGCCGAGGCTCTCGATCACCATGTTGACCGAGCCGATCTCCAGGCCTTCCTGCATCTCCTCCCAGCTGCCGAGCTGCGCGGCTGGGAACACCTCGACGGTGATGGCGCCGTCGCTGAGCGTCGAGACCTCCTCGGCCAGCTGCTCAGCGGCACGGTGCTGCAGGCTGTCGACCGCGTACGCGTGTCCGAGCGTGAGGGCCATGGGCGTGATCGAGCCGTCTGCCGCGGGGGCCGCCGCATCGGGGGACGACGAGCAGCCGGTGAGCGCGACAGCGCCGACCGCCAGCGTGGCGACGGCGGCCGTCGCGACTCGGTTGGATCGGATCTTCATTGATTTCTCCTTGTGTGTTGGTGCCCCGAAGGGCGCGGCGCAGCCACCTCGGCAGGCGAACCACCCGAGCCGGTGTCGTGTTGGGGTCTAGTCGGGCAGGTGTCGGGCCTGGATCTGCGACGGTGCGTCGCCGAGGGTGCGCTTGAGCCGGCGCTCGGCCTGGCGCATGTGCTGACGCATCGCGGACTCCGCGGCACGTCGATCTCGGGAGGCGATCGCCTCGACCACCGCGACGTGCTCGCCGTGCGAGCTCGTGGTCTCTCCGGCGGCACGGAGCGACCGGGCCATCCAGACGCGCAGCAGGGAGGTGATGTTCGAGAGGACGTCCGCGAGCGCGGTGTTGCGGCCTGCGGATGCGATGACGCGGTGGAACTGGACGTCCAGCTCGACAAAGGCGGCTTCGTCGCCGGACGCTCGATCCATGGCGTCGAGCGACGCGCGCAGCTGCTCGATCTCCTCGTCGGTCGCGCGTCGAGCCGCCAGGCCGGCGAGCGCGACCTCGATGTACTGGCGGGCCTCGATGAGGTCGAGCACGCGAGGCTCGCCGAGGAACAGCCCCCACTCGATGACGCGCGGCAGCAGGTCGGAACCAGATTCACGCAAGTAGGTGCCGTCACCGTGCCGGATGTCGACGATGCCCAGCAGGCCGAGCGACTGGATCGCTTCCCGCACCTGCGCTCGTCCGACGCCGAGCTCCTCGGCGAGCTGGCGCTCGCTGGGCAGCTTCGAGCCGGCGAGGTCGTCGCCCGCGAACATCCGCGCTGAGAGCGCATGGATGATCTCCGCGCGGACGTTGCCGGTCGAGGCGGACGGTGGCTGGGCTTCGGTCTCGTTCATGGCGTCATGCTCTCAGCGCTCTGCCGCCTGCAGGCTGCGACGCAGCTTGCCGAGCTCGCTGTAGGCGTTGTCGCGAGCGGCGATCATCTCCTGCGCCGCGGACTCGCTGAGTCCGAGGTAGCCGCCACCGGTCTTGATGCCGAGGTCGCCGGCGTCGACCCGCTCCTTGAGCGACGGCGGCACGGAGAAGCGCTCGCCGAGCGCCTTCTCGAGCGAGACGTACGAGTTGGCGTAGACGTCGAGGCCCGCCATGTCGGCCACCGCGAACGGGCCGTAGAGGGCGAGGCGGAAGCCGAAGGACGCGCGGACGATCGTGTCGATCTGCTCCGCGGTGGCGTCGCCGTCCTCCACCATGCGCGCAGCCTCGCGGAAGAGCGCGAACTGCAGGCGGTTGCAGACGAATCCGGGGGAGTCGACCACGACGGCCGGCTCCTTGCCGGTCTGCGCGAGCAGCTCGACGAGCTGGTCGGGCAGGGCTGCATCCGTCCCAGCGTGCGGGATGACCTCCACGCCCGGCAGCAGCGTGGCGGGGTTGAAGAAGTGCACGCCGAGGAAGCGCTCCGGGTGCTCGAGCACCTCGGCGAGGTCGCCGATCGGGATGGCGGAGGTGTTCGTCGCGATGATGACGTGCTCGGCCACGGCGGCTTCGATCTCGCGCAGCACGGCATGCTTCACGCCGATCTCCTCGAACACCACCTCGAGCACGATGTCGGCGCCCTGCACGCCCTCGGCGAGCGAGGGGGCCCATGAGAGGTTCGACTCGACCGCGGCCGCCTGCGCGTCGGAGATGTACCCGCGGGCGGCGTGCTCCTTGGCTTCAGCGATCACGCGAGCATGCCCAGATTCGGCGCGGCTCGGGTCGGCGTCGATCAGCACGCAGCGTCCGCCAGCCTGGGTGAACACCTGAGCGATGCCGCCGCCCATGTACCCGGATCCGACGATGGCGATGGTGATCGCGTCGAGCTGCATGTCTCTCCCTTGAGTGGCGTTCCTGCGTGACCCGTGTGCGGGTGGCTGCGCTGTCTGATTGTGGAAGATGCGCACCGCGGATGTCAAGTGGTCAACCAGTAATGCTCAAAACGAGCAGTATTTCGGCCAATCTCGCCCCGCTGGTTGCGCGTTCTCTCCTCTCACTGGTAGACCAGTCACTCAGTACTGGTTGACCAGTGAGCACTTCGCATGTCGCGCCTCGATCCGAGCGCTGGCTGCGCAGCCGTGGATTCAAGGGAGAGGCCGCGATGGAAGAGCGGAGATGGATGCCGAGCCCGGAAGGGCTCTCCGGAGGCATCCTGGGGTTCGTCGACAAGGTCGTCTCGTGGATGGTCGCGATCGGCCTGGCGCTGATCGCGCTGGTGATCTTCATCCAGGTCGCGGCTCGCTACGTGCTCAACAGCCCGACCGTGTGGTCGGAGGAGCTGGCGATCAGCATCTTCGTGTGGGTGACGATGCTCGCCATCCCGCTCGGCCTGCGCCGCGGTGAGCACCTCACGCTCGACTTCGTCACGAAGCGCTTCTCCGGCACGGTCGCGAAGTCCATCGCGATCGCCGTCGCGGCGCTCAACGTGCTGATGTTCGCGGTGCTGATCGTCCTCACGATCAACCTGCTCCCTCCTGCCGACCGCCAGCTGCTGGCCGGCATCTCCGGTGGACTGGGCATCCCGGCGAAGGTCTCGTGGGTCTACGCAGCCGTCATCGTCGGCGGTGCGCTGTCGGTGATCTTCTCGATCGAGCGCTCGGTGCTGTTCACGATGGGGCGCATCACGGTGCTCTTCGAGGACCCAGACCAGCTGCTCATCGAGGAGCTCGAGCACGAGCTGGCGGCCGAGCCGAGCGGCAGGCGCGATCCGGGCGAGCCCGGCGACGCATCCGCCCCGAACCGCTCGAAGGAGGACTGACCATGCCGTACGCACTGCTCGGCGCGTTCGCGCTCCTCCTGCTCATCGGCGCGCCCATCGGTGTCGCCCTCGGGCTCGCTTCGATGTTCGGCCTGGAGTTCTTCTCGGCCGTGCCGCTCGAGGTCACCGCGCAGCGCATGATCGCTGGCATCCGCAGCTTCCCGCTGATGGCCATCCCGCTCTACATCCTCGCTGGTGCGCTCATGAACGCCTCCGGCATCACGCAGCGGCTGGTCGACTTCGCATATGCGATCGTCGGCTCCATCCGAGGCGGGCTGGCGCATGTGACGATCCTCACGACCGCGATCTTCGGCGGCATCTCGGGTTCGCAGGTCGCCGACACGTCGAACGTCGGCCGGCTGATGATCCCGCAGATGGTCAAGCGCGGCTACAAGCGCACCTACGCGGTGTCGGTGATGGCGACCGCCGGTGCGATGTTCGTGACCATCCCGCCGAGCATCAACCTCATCGTCTACGGGGTGCTCGCGCAGGCGTCGATCGCCGACCTCTTCTTCTACGGGCTGATCATCGGCGTCGTCTTCGTCATCGTCCTGATGCTCGCGGCATACATCTTCGCGGTCATCCAGAAGCAGCCTGCCGAGGCACGCGAGAGCTTCGGCAACGTCATGCGGGCCTTCGGCCGCGCGGGCTGGTCGCTGCTGCTGCCGGTCGTCATCATCGGCGGCATCCGCATCGGCGCGTTCACGCCGACCGAGGGCGGCGCCGTCGCGGTGGTCTACGCGCTCATCGTCGGGTTCTTCCTCCACCGCGAGATGACGTGGAAGAAGCTCGTGCACTCGCTCAGCGAGTCGGGGATGCTCGTCGGCGTCATCATGCTGGTCATCGCGGCAGCGCAGATGTACTCGTGGGCGCTCATCTCGGGCCAGATCCCGCAGCAGATCACGCGGGCGCTGCTGGCCATCACCGACAACCCGCTGCTGATCCTGCTGTTCATCAACATCCTGCTGCTGCTGGTCGGCACCGTGATCGAGACGAACGCCGCGCTCATCGTCTTCGTGCCGCTGCTGCTGCCCGTGGCGACGGCGGTCGGGATCGACCCCGTGCACCTCGGCCTCGTGATGGTCGTGAACCTCGGCATCGGCCTGCTCACGCCGCCCGTCGGCCTCTGCCTGCTGGTGTCGTGCAAGATCGGGAAGATCTCGATCTCGCAAGCGATCCCGGCGATGCTGCCCTGGTTCGGCATCTGCCTGGCGTTCCTCGCGGGCGTCACCTACCTGCCAGTGCTGTTCGGCTGGTTCTAGGACGACCGCAGCGATGGGCCGGCGAGCGATCGCCGGCCCATCGCGCTTTCGGGATCGAATGGGCGCCGCCGTCTGCTCACCGTCGGCGGTGCGAGACGAGGGCAGCGAACCAGCTCGCGCCCGCGACGAGATGCATGACTGCGAGCGCGATGCCAGTGCCCGCGTCGAGCGCCCCGGAGAGCGGCAGGATGGTCGACGCGGCAGCGGCCACGAGTCCCGTCCACGCCAGGATCCGGGTCGAGCGTGGCCAGCGCTCGGCGAGCAGCCATGCCGCGATTGTCGCGAGGGCGAGGGGCGCGAATGTCGCGACGAGCACGGGCATGATGCCTACGGCGATCTCCGTTCCGCCTTGCACCACGACCATGGATGCGCCAGCAGCGGTTGCGATTCCGAGGATCGTGAGGTTGACGCCAGTCGCGATGCCGGCGGCGATCAGGCCGCGCCTGACGAGCTCGGGCATCCCGCGCGTGCGCTCCCGGGGCGCTTCATGCGCTGATGGCGGCACGGTGCGCGCTGCAGGCGCTTGGGGCTCCGATGTGTTGGTCATGGCTCCTCCTTCGGTCGGCCCCAACGGCTGAGGTCGTCAGGACGCCATGATCTGGCAGATGCTTGACCAGATCAAGCATTGACTTCCCCAAGTACCCTGACGACGTGACGGACCTGAACGCCCTGCAGGAGACGCGCGAGCTGGCAATGCTCACGCACCGAGCCGCGGCGCTCGCGGGCGCCGACCTGACGCGTGCCGCAGAGCCCATGGGGCTCACGGCGTCGACGGCGCGCGTGCTGCTCCTGCTGGAGGAGCCGATGCCGATGCGGCGCATCGCGGACAGGCTGCGGGTCGACGCCTCGTACGTGACAGGTGTGGCCGACGAGCTCGAGTCGTGCGGGATGGCGAAGCGGGCCACGGGATCGGATCGCCGCGTCAAGCTGCTGGCGCCGACGCCGACTGGCGCCGAGACCCGTGCGCGACTCGTCGACGCGGTCACCTCGGAGTCGACCGCGATGCGAGCCCTCGACGCGAGGGAGCGTGCGCAGCTGCGAGCGCTGCTCACCAAGCTGGTCGACGCGGCGAGATCCCCGGCCGCCCGCTGAAACGTCGGTGCCCGCCACCGCGCGTCAGCTCGATCGGCTCCAGAACGGCGAGCGTCAGCCTGTCAGTGCGGGTGTTCTGGCAGTGGCAGCTGCTGCGCGAACTGGTAGCGCTCCTGACGGATGCGCGCGTGCAGCCACGCGTCGACCGCTCGCACGCCCTCCATCTCTCTCAGGGTGTCGACGAGCGCCTGGAAGTCGTCGAAGGATGCGAAGGGCACGGTGGCGACGAGATCGAACCTGCCGTAGGTGCGGGCGAGGAACTCGAGGCCGGGCCGTGCGGAGATCAGATCGGCGACGCGCTCGCCGCCGTCGTGCACCGTGATGCCGAGGCCAAAGACCAGGTTGCGCGACGAATCGGACCGCTGCCCGACCGCGCCAATCCGCATGATGCCGTGGTCGAGCATCCGCTGCACACGGCCGCGCGCGCCTGTGATCGAGAGCCCGCTGGCTGCGGCGAGCTCCGCGTAGCCGAGCCGGCCGTCGCGCTGCAGCTCCGAGATGAGAGCGAGGTCAGCCTGGTCGAGGTGCTGCTCGTCCGTGGGCTCGGCACCGAGGAAGAAGCTGTTGAGCACGTGCTCGTAGATGGCCAGCTGCATGTCGACGACACCTTCGGCTCCGCGCAGCGTGCGCATCACCGACTGCAGCTCGCGCCGGTCGCGGGTGTGCACCTCTGCGGCCACCTCGAACGGGCCGACGGTCTCGGAGATGAAGACGGGGGAGCCGAGCTCATCCATGCGCTTGATGAGCGGTGTCGTCGATCCTGCGACGCGGAATGACAGGTGGGCCAGCGAGTGCAGGCCCAGTACGCGGGGGTGGACGGCGGCCAGGATCCGCAGCGCGCCTGACTCGAGCATCGGGCCGACGCGCGCGGTGACCGCGGTGCGCGTCGTGCCGAGCTGGCGCGCGATCTCGCTGAACGAGAGGCGGCCGTCGCGGCGCAGCAGCTGGACGGCTGCTTCGGTGAGGGCGTCCATGTCGCCACAGTAGAGGATGCGCCTGATGTCCGACCGCAGATATGCACAGAGAACCGCCACTCCGGGCGAATCAGGCACTACCGGGCGGATGTAACCGATCAGAAATGCGCGAGAAACGCGCGATCTGCGTAAAGTTGTTTGACAGGCCGCAGCGTTCGCGGCACCATGGGTCTCGGCGGCCACCCGGCGCCGACCCTTCCCGATGGAGTGAAGATGAAGAACCGACTTGGCGCTCTCGCCGCCGCCGCAGCAGCGATCGTCCTGCTCGCGGGCTGCTCTGCAGGCTCTCCGACGTCCACCGCGCCCGCAGGCACAGGCGCGGCGAGCACCGCACCGGAGGGTCTCGTGAACGAGGGCCAGCTCTCGGCCTGCATCGACCCGGAGTACGCTCCGCTCGAGTACTACGCCAACGGCAGCGACGGGGACATCATCGGCTTCGACGCCGACGGAATCAACGCGCTGGCGGAGCACTGGGGCGTCGCGACGAACTTCGTCGTGACGAGCTTCGACGGCCTGATGCCGGGCCTGCAGTCGGGCACGTGCGACATGATCTTCGGCGGTCTCTACATGAGCGAGGAGCGCCTCGCCGTCGCCGACGCGGCCCCGGTCATGAACGCCGGCCCGGCCATCCTGACCACGCCGGACAACGCCGACTCGATCTCGGAGCAGGCAGACCTCTGCGGCCTCACGGTCGCGGCACAGGCCGCGAGCTCGAACGAAGCGAGCCTGCAGGCGCTCAACGAGGGCGAGTGCGCCGACGACCAGATGACGATCCAGAGCTACCCGAAGACCGCCGAGACGGTGCTCGCCGTGATCAACGGGCTCGCGGACGCGCTGATCGAGACGAACGTCGCCGCCGCATACATGGAGACCCAGAACGAGGGCAGCCTGGCCGTGGCCGGGGATGTCTTCCCGACCGACACCACGTTCGGCGTCTTCACCGTGAAGGACGGTCCGATCAGCGAGGCCGTCGCCGAGGGCCTGCGCGCCCTGTACGACGAGGGCGTGCTCGCCGAGATCGCCGAGGAGTACAACCTCGACGCCACCATCGTCGACGTCTACTGACCCGACCCCTCCACCACTGAGCGTGCCCGGCGGCC
>NZ_BAAAKK010000004.1:101221-254421 GCF_039527715.1 Agrococcus citreus | reverse complement strand
CGCGAGAGGAGCCCATCTTGGGATTCGACTTCCAGATCTTCATCGAGCAGCTGTTCAGCCCGGTGTACCTGCAGGGCGCGATGCTCTCGCTCGGCGTCGCAGTCACGTCGCTCATCATCGCGACCGTGATCGGCTTCATCGTTGCGATGGGACGCGGTTCGAAGAACCGCGTCGCTCAGTGGCTCGCCCTCACCTACACCTGGTTCTTCCGGGCGCTCCCGGCGCTGCTCGTGCTCCTCATCATGTGGAACGCGCTCCCGCAGCTCATCCCGAACCTGCGCGACTGGGGCTACAACCCGTTCATCGCAGCATCGATCGGCCTCGGCCTCGTCGAGGCGGCCTTCATGGCCGAGATCATCCGCTCAGCGCTCTCGTCCGTCGACGAGGGCCAGGGCCTCGCCGGCCGCGCGCTCGGCATGAAGCCCGGCACCGTGATGTCGAAGATCCTCGTGCCGCAGGCCATCCGCATCGCCCTGCCGCCGACGACGAACGAGTTCATCGGCCTCATCAAGTACTCGTCGCTCGCCTCGGTCATCTCGCTGCGCGAGTTGCTGACGACCGCGCAGGTAGGGGTCAACATCACCTTCCGCTACGCCGAGTACTACACCGTGGCGATCATCTACTACCTCGTGATCGTGAGCATCATCACGGTCATCCAGATGCAGATCGAGAAGCGCTTCCACTGGGCCTCGTCGCTGCCCACGAAGAAGCGCCGCGCACTCAAGCTGGTGGGAGCCGCACGATGAATCAGTCCACTCCGACGTACACGCCCACCGGCGCGCTGGTGACGGATGTGCCCACCCTCGAGGTGCGCAACCTCCACAAGGCGTACCACGGCAACGAGGTGCTCAAGGGCGTCGAGTTCAAGGTGCGGCAGGGTCAGGTGAAGGCCGTCCTCGGACCCTCGGGCTCGGGCAAGTCGACGATGCTGCGCCTCATGGCGCTGCTCGAGCCCGCCGACCAGGGCGAGATCCTGCTCGAGGGAGACCGCATCGGCGTCGCCGCGAATGGCCGTGCGCTGCCGGAGGCGCAGCTCGCCGTGCAGCGCCGTGAGGTCGGCATGGTGTTCCAGAAGTTCAACCTCTTCCCGCACCTCACCGCTGCGAAGAACGTGGCGCTCGCGCTCACGGCCGTCAAGAAGGTCAGCCGCGGCGACGCGCTCGAGCAGGCGCACGCCATGCTCGACCGAGTCGGGCTCTCCGACCGCGCCGACCACCACCCTTCGCAGCTCTCGGGGGGCCAGCAGCAGCGCGTCGCGATCGCTCGCGCGCTCGTGCTGGCGCCGAAGGTGATGCTCTTCGACGAGCGCACGAGCGCGCTGGACCCCGAGCTCGTCGGCGAGGTGCTCGAGGTGATGGAGCAGCTCGCCCGCGACGGCATGACGATGATCGTCGTCACCCACGAGGTGCGGTTCGCGCGCCGCGCGGCCGACGAGGTCACCCTCTTCGATGGCGGCGTCATCGTCGAGCAGGCTGCCCCGGACGAGTTCTTCGACAACCCGCAGCACGAGCGCACGAAGAAGTTCCTGAGCCATGTCCACTGACCTCCGCGGCGGGGCCGGTGCAGCTGGCCGCGTCGTGGCGGTGGCCCGAGATCTCGACGAGCTCGACATCGAGACGGGCGTGCGGATGCTCGAGGCGGCAGGGTGCCGCGTCGTGCGGCTGAGCGCCGACGACCCCGACACGGTCGCCCGAGAGGCCGCCGACGTGGATGTGCTCCTCATCGGCTACGCCCGCATCGACGCCGAGCTGCTCGATCGGCTGCCGCGGCTCGGCATGATCGCGACCGCATCGATGGGCTTCGACATGGTCGACGTCGAGGCCGCGACCGCGCGCGGCGTCTGGGTCGCCAACGTGCTCGGCGGCGCGACGGAGGAGGTCGCGACGCACGCCTTCGGGCTCGCGCTCGCGAGCGCCCGCGGCATCGTCGACCACGCCGTGGCAGTGCGCGCGGGCGGCTGGGATCTCGGCGCGGCACCGACGCCGCGGCGCCTCAGCCAGCAGACGCTCGGCCTGGTCGGCCTCGGCCGCATCGGGCTCGCGCTCGCCGAGCGCGCATCCGCCACCTTCGGCCGCGTCGTCGGCTTCGATTCGTACGCCGGCGATACGCCCGGCATCGAGCGGATGACCGCCGACGAGGTGCTCGCCGCCGCCGACGTGCTCTCGCTCCACCTGCCGCTCACCGACGAGACGGCCGGCTACCTCAACGCCGGGCGCATCGCTCGCATGCCGCGCGGCGCCACCGTCGTGAACGTCAGCCGCGGCGGCCTCATCGACGCCACCGCGCTCATCGAGGCGCTCGACGCCGGGCACCTCGCCGGTGCCGCGCTCGACGTGCTCGAGACCGAGCCGCCGGCCGCAGACGACCCGCTGGTGACGCATCCCAAGGTGATCGTCACCCCGCACTCGGCGTTCCTGTCGGATGCGTCGATGGCCGACTACGTGCGACTGCAGGCCGAGAACGCGCTCGCGTGGCTCGCCACCGGGCGCCCCGCCACCCCCGTGAACTCCCCGATCGACTCCCGAAGGAAGACCGCCGATGCGCACGCTGCCACCGCTTGAGGCTCGCAACGAGCACCCGCTGCTCGTCACCGCGCAGCGCATCCGCACCATGGATGCCGATGGCGGCATCGCCAGCTCGATGCTCGTCGTCGACGGCCGGATTGCCGCTATCGGCGGCGCCGCTGAGGTCGAGCGCGCCGCCCGCCAGCACCAGCACCAGCACGTCGAGCGCATCGACCTCGGCGACGCCACCGTCGTGCCCGGCTTCGTCGACGCCCACGCGCACCCGCTCATGCTCGGCCAGCTGAGCACGTGGGTCGACTGCGGCCCCGCCGCCGCGAGCGACATCCCCGGCATCGTCGCCCTGTTGCGCGCTGCGGCCGAGCGGCTGCCCGCCGGCGCACCCGTGCGCGGCTACGGCTACGAGCAGCGCAACCTCGCCGAGCTGCGCCACCCGACGCGGTTCGAGCTCGACGAGGTCGCGACCGACCGCGAGGTGTACCTGATGAACGCCTCCGGCCACGGCGGCGTCGTCAACTCGTGGACGCTCGAGCGCTACGGCGTCACCCGCGACACCCCGAACCCCGAGGGCGGCGAGTTCTTCCGCGACGCCGACGGCGAGCTCACCGGCGAGCTCTCCGACGCCGCCTGCAACGTGCTCACCGGGCTCCACGGCGTGAAGATCGGCCACCACGGCCCCAACTTTCACCTGGGCGACGAACCGGCCGAGCTCGTGCGGCAGCTCGAGGGCGCGCAGGCGCAGTTCCTCGCCGGAGGCGTCACCGCGATCGGCGATGCGCAGGTCACGAAGCGCGAGCTCGACACCTACCTGCGGCTCGCCGAGACCGGCGGCCTCACGATGCGCGTCTCGGGCTACCTGCTCTCGCACCTGCTCGATGCGGCGCTTGAGCTGGGCCTGCACGGCCCCCTCGGCAACGAGCGGCTCGCCATCCAGGGCATCAAGCTCTACGCCGACGGCACGCTCGGCGGCGAGACCGCCTGGTTCCCGGAGGGCTACCTCGACGACCCGTGCCGCACGGGCCAGCTGTACCACTCGCCCGAGGAGTACCGCTCGCTCGTCTCCCGCGCGCACGCGGTCGGGCTGCAGACGGCCACGCACTCGCAGTCGCCCGACGCGATCGAGATGGTGCTGACCGGGCTCGAGGCGGCGCTCGCCGAGCGTCCCGACGCCGACGCCCGCCACCGCATCGAGCACTGCGGGCTGCCGACGCCCGAGCAGATCGAGCGCATGGCGTCCGCCGGGATCATCCCCGTCAACCAGCCGCAGCACCACTTCAACTGGGGCGAGGGCGTCACGCGCGCGATCGGCACGCCGGGGGAGCGCTTCAACCCGCTCGGCGAGTTCGAGCGGGCCGGGCTGCCGCTCGTCATCTCGTCGGATGCGCCGGTCGCCGACCCGACGCCGCTCGAGGCCGTGCAGGCGGCCGCCTCGCGCATCACGCGGCGCGGCGTGCAGCTGGGCGGCGACGACCTCGCGATCAGCGCCGAGCTCGCGCTCCGCGCCCACACGATCAATGGCGCCCGGGCACTCGGCCGCGAGCGCGACCTCGGCTCGCTCGAGGTCGGCAAGGCCGCCGACTTTGCCGTGCTCGCCGCCGACCCGGTCGAGACGCCGGTCGGCCAGATCGCCGAGATCACGGTGCTGGCCACATGGGTCGGCGGGGTGGAGGCGCACCGCACTCAGGCCCCATCCGACGCATCCGCAGCCGACGCATCCGTCGACGCCGCCTCGAGCCTGGAGACGGTCCGATGACCGAGCATCGCCGGAACGCCGGCTGGGCCGTGCTGCAGACGATCGCCGGCTATGGCGTCGACACCGTCTTCGGCATCCCCGGCACCCACAACCTCGAGCTCTACCGGCACCCGCCGGCGCTCGGCATCCGGGCCGTCACCACCCGGCACGAGCAGGGCGCGGGCTACGCGGCGGATGCGTGGGCGCAGCGCCGCTCGGCCGCCGGTGAGGTCACTCCCGGCGTCGTCATCACCACGAGCGGCCCCGGCCTGCTGAACGCGCTCTCGGCGGGCGGCACCGCTTTCGCGGAGTCGCGGCCGATGATCGTGCTCTCGCCCGGTGTCGCGATCGGCGACGAGTTCGCCGACCGCGGCGCGCTGCACGAGACGAAGGACCAGTCGGCCGCCGCCGGCGCGATCCTGCTGTGGAGCCGACGGGTGCGCTCGGCCGCGGAAGCCGTCGAGGCCGTGCACGACGCGTTCGCGCTCTTCCGCTCCGGCCGGCCGCGACCGGTGCACATCGAGGTGCCGCTCGACGTGCTCGAGGCCGAGACGGACCTCGATGAGGCGCTGCTGGCGCCCCGGGCGGTCACGCCCACCGCGACGCTCGACGACGCCGCGCTGCAGGCCGCCGCCGACGCGCTCTCGGCGTCGGCTCGACCCGTGATCATCGCCGGCGGCGGCGCCGTCCGCGCCGGTGCCACGCTCCAGGCGATCGCCGAGCGGCTCGGCGCCGTCGTGCTCACGACGCTCAACGGCAAGGGCGCCGTGCCGGAGTGCCACCCGCTGTCGCTCGGCAGCGAGCTGCGGCTCGCGCCCGCGATCGAGATCGCCAACGCGTCGGATGCGCTGCTCGTCATCGGCTCGAAGCTCGGTGAGGCCGAGCTGTGGGGCAACGAGCTTGCGCCGACCGGAGCAGTGATCCGCATCGACATCGACGCGGCGCAGCTCGACAAGAATCTGGCCTCTACGATCCGGCTGCACGGCGACGCGCGCGCCACGATCCGGGCGGTCGCCGCCCGCGTCGAGCGGGAGCCCGCCGAGCCGCAGGGCCTCGACGCGGTGCGCGCATCGCTCGTCGAAGCGGCGCGCGCTTTCGCGCCGATCGAGATGGCGGCCGCCGAGGCGATTGCGCAGGGCATCCCGCGAGGCGCCGTCGTCACCGGCGACTCGTCGCAGATCACCTACTACGGCATGACGAGCGCCGTGCGGCAGGACGCGCCAGCGTCGATGCCCTACATGCCCGCATACGCGACGCTCGGCTACGGGCTGCCCGCCGCGATCGGCGCGAAGATCGCGACGCCCGGCGCACCGGTGCTCGTCGTGACCGGCGACGGCGCGCTGATGTTCAGCGTGCAGGAGCTCGCGACCGCTGTCGAGCAGCGGCTCGACCTCGCGGTCGTCGTGGTCGACAACGGCGGCTACGGCGAGATCGAGCAGAACGAGGCAGACCGCGGCATCGACCCGATCGGTGTGCGCCTCCACCAGCCCGATTGGCCCGCGCTAGCGCGCGCGTTCGGGGCATCCGGCACGAGCGTCAGCGACGCATCCGCCGTGCCCTCGGCCGTCGCGAAGGCGATCGCCGAGCCCGGCGTGAGCCTCATCCACATCCCACTGAGCATCTTCGGAGCATGACTATGACCCACACCGACGTCACCGCCGCCGGCACCACGACCGCCGGGCTCTCGGAGGCCGCGAAGGCGACCGCCCGCGCCTGGATCGACGAGCACATGGCCGAGCTCTCCGCCTGGCACAGCGAGATCTTCGGCTACGGTGAGCCCGCCTGGCGCGAGTACCGCTCGGTCGCCTGGTACGTGGCGAAGCTGCGCGAGCACGGCTTCGAGGTGGAGGAGGGATCGGCCGGCATGCCGACCGCGTTCTCCGCCACGTGGTCGCAGGGGGAGGGGCCGGCGCTGCTGACGTACGCCGAGTACGACGCGGTGCCCGGCAACTCGCAGGCGCCGGTCACGCACCAGCAGCCGCGCGACGGCTCCAGCAGGTTCGCCGGCGGCCACACCGACCCGCATTCGGCGCTCGGCATCTCGACGCTCGCCGGCGTGCTCGCCACGAAGCACGCGATGGAGCAGCACGGCATCCCCGGCACGCTGCGCTACACGGGCGAGCCGGCCGAGAAGATGCACGGCTCGAAGGTCGTGCACGGGCTGCGCGGCTACTACGACGACGTCGACGCGATCGTGTCGTTCCACCCCTTCTACATGCTGCCGCTGTGCAACACGGCGCGGTGGGACACCCAGTGCGGCGCCTATTACTCGAAGGTCTACACGTTCCTCTGCGAGGAGCCGGAGACGTGGCAGCTGGGGCACGGCGACTCGCCCATCCCCGCCTCGCACTCGGCGGCGCGCGCGCCGGGCGCGAACCTGGCGCTGACGCAGATGTACTCCGCGTCGCGGGCGATGCAGGATGCGATCCTGCCGGCGTCGGGCGGCTGGTCGCTCACCGACGCGATCCTCACCGACGGCCAGGCGACGGCAGACAACCTGCCGGCCCGGTCGGCGCGCATCCAGTTCTCGTGGCGCACGCCCGACATCCAGATGGCCGAGCACATCCTCGCCGCGCTCGACCGCAACGCCGCGGCCGTCGCGACGATGGCGCACTGCACCGTCGAGGAGACCTGGGTCGCTCGCTCGCGACCCGGCCGCACGAACCACGTGCTGTCGACGGCACTGTTCGAGGAGCTGTCGGCCGTCGGCGCGCCGTCCTACGGGGCGGATGCGGTGCAGGTCGCGCAGGAGATCCAGCGGAGCATCGGCATCGAGCCGATGGAGCGCCCGTTCCTCGACGAGGTCGAGCAGCTCATCACGCCGCAGGACGCCGAGGCGAAGCTGCGCGAGATGATGCCCGCCTGGCAGCGCAACTGGACGAGCGACGACTACGTCGAGATGACCCACTACGCGCCCACCGTGCGCTTCTACGTCTCGCGGCCTGCCCTGAAGGCGGATGCGTCGACGCCCTACCCGGCGTGGACGATGAACGCGATGGGCGGCATCCCGGCCACGATCGACCCGACGATCGAGACGGCCGGCAAGACGATCGCCGGCACGTTCCTGCGGCTGCTCACCTCGCCCGACGAGCTCGCGGCGGCGAAGGCGGAGTTCGACGAGCGCACCGCGGCCGACCCCATGCCGGCGCTGCTCCCGACCGACTTCGCTGCGCCCATCGACCTGCCCTGGCCGGAGCGCTGAGCCTGCTTCCGTTGGCCGAGCAGGCCGATTCGGCACCGGCCGAGTGTCGGGCGGGTCCATCGGACCCGCCCCTTCAGCCGCGAACGTCGGCCGTGATCGTCGCGCCCGTCGCCAGCTGAACAACAGCGGCCACGACCGCCTCGACGCCGAGCACGAATCCAGCCGGGGCCCGCGCCTCGTCGTCGCCGCCAGCCGCGGCCGCCCGCAGCTCCGGCAGCTCGTGCCCATCGATCCGCCACAGCGGCACCGGCGACGCCGCATCCCTCGCCGAGCCCAGCACGACCGCGTCGATAATGAGGAACACCGTTCATGCTGCGCACCCGGCGTTCGAGACGATGGCTGCTCCGCGGGCGGACCAGACGATTGCTTGTTCTCGCCTCGAGAGCACTTCGACGCTCTTCATTTCGCTCTAGCGTCGCGGGGGACAAGTCGCATATTGTTGAGTCGTTGTCAGGTCCTCAGTCGTGACAACTCCTTCCGCTAATGGAACCTCGCCCCGATCGAGCGGGTGGAGGCTCCTCGCTGCGCGGCCGCAAGCTCTGCGGACGCTTCGACTGGAGCCTCGATGAAACGCAACGTTCCCAACCCGATGGCGCGCTTCCGCAGCAAGCGGATCACGCCACTCACAGAGCCGTTGGGCCCGGTGTTCGCTGGTGCTGTACATGAATCGGCCGCGCCCGAGCGTCAGCAGCAGCGGTCGAAGCGCTTCTGGATAGTGCTCGGTCTGCTGGCGCTCGTTGCTCTGCTCCTCAGCAACTGCGCTGGGCGCGCAACAAGTGGATCGGAGTTCGACGCTCGACAGCAGGCTGTTGCAGAGGAGCTCGGCGCAGCGCTGATCGCTCAGGAGCGCGCTGAGACCGAAGCCCGCGATCTCGAACGGGAGGTGCGAGAGCTCGAGCCGCAGGCGGGCGAGGTCGAGACGCTACAGGCTTCGCTCGAGGACGAGCGAGCGGCAGTGGTCACCATGCAGCAAGAGAGAGACGATGCTCTGGCCGCTGTCGCGGAACTCCAGTCGAGAATTGCCTCACTCGAGGCCGACGCGGCAGCCGTGCCTGCGCGACCTGCTCCGGTCGCGCAGCCCCAGCCCGCTGCTCAGCCAGCGCCCGCCGCTGCTCCGGCTGCAGCCGCGCACTATGCGAACTGTGCCGCCGCGCGGGCCGCTGGTGCAGCGCCACTCCGCGCAGGCTCGCCGGGCTACCGCTCTGGTCTGGACCGCGATGGCGATGGGGTCGCCTGCGAGTCCTAGCCATGGCACAGGCACGCGGTGCGATGGCATGCGGACCCGATGGTGCGCCCTCAATCGTGTCTAGGGTTGCCAGCGCCGATCGGTCGGTACCGTGAAGCCATGACGGATGTCCGAGTTCGCGATGCTCTGCGCACGTTTGTCGCTGAGCGAGATTGGGCGCAGTTCCACACTGCCGCCAACCTCGCGAAGAGTGTTTCGATCGAGGCTGCTGAACTTCTCGAGTGCTTCCAGTGGAGCGATGCAGCCGATGACGAGCGGGTGCGCGAAGAGCTCGCCGACGTGCTCACGTACTGTCTTCTCCTCGCGGACCGCATCGGCGCTGACCCGAGCGAACTCGTGCTCGCGAAACTCGAGCAGACGCGAGGCAAGTACCCGGTCGAGCTCGCAAAGGGTTCCATCACCAAGTACGACCGGCGCTGACGGCGTGCCGAGCATCCATGCGCTGCCGTTCGACGATGCGTCGATTCGGCTTTGGGCTCAAGCGGATCCGCGCGCAACGAACTGGCCCGTTGTCTACACGCTCGAGGGTGGATCCGAGGTGTATGTGGGCGAGACCCTCAACATGGCGGCGCGAGCACGCCAGCACCTGGCGAACGGGGAGCGAGCACGCCTCGAGCGGGCGCACGTGGTCGTCGATGAGACGTTCCACAAATCAGCCTGCCTCGATCTCGAGTCCTACCTGATCCGCCTCTTCAGCGGTGATGCCGCGAGGACCGTGCTGAATCGCAATACAGGCATCGTCAACGCCGAGTACTACCAGCGCCCGCAGTACCAGGCGAAATTCGATGCGATCTTCGAGGAGCTTCGCTCTCGCGGTCTGTTTACACGCAGCATCCCCGAGATCCGCAACTCAGACCTCTTCAAGCTGTCACCGTTCAAGGCGTTGACCGACGATCAGGCTGCTGCGACGGTTGACATCGTCGAGTCGCTGTTCCACGACATCGAAGCGGGGATCGAGAGCACGAGCATCGTGCAGGGCAATCCGGGCACAGGAAAGACGATCGTGGCGATCTACCTCGTCAAGCTGCTCGCTGACATCGCGTCTCAGGACCGTGACGAGGAGCCGACAGGCGAGTCGGTGTTCGACGACTTTTTCACGCACGGCCATCGCGATCTGCTCGCATCCCCGCGCATCGGGCTTGTCATCCCGCAGCAGTCATTGCGGGCGTCGATCCGGCGTGTGTTCGAGCACACGCCCAACCTGGATCCGGCCATGGTGCTTTCGCCGTTTCAGGTCGGCCATAGCCTCGAGCGCTTTGATGTCCTCGTCGTCGATGAGGCGCACCGGCTGTCCCAGCGTGCTGCTCAAGCCGTCGGGGTGCAGACGCGCGACTTCCGGCTCATCACCGAGCGACTGTTCGGGGCCGATGACCATGGGCGCACGCAACTGGACTGGATCGAAGCGCAAGCGGACCACCGCATCCTCATGCTGGATGAGCTCCAGTCGGTCAGGCCGGCGGACCTTCCTGCGTCAGTCGTCGGCCCGCTGGTCGCGCGTGCGGAAGCCGATGCTCGTGTGCACCGACTTGCGACGCAGATGCGTGTCGCAGCTGGCAGCGACTATGTCGCGTACATCCGCGACGTCCTGAGTGGCGAAGACGAGCGTCCCCAGCGTCCGCCGCTCGGCGAATACGACTTGCGGTTCTTCGAAGACGCCTCTGCGATGCGTGCGGAGATCCTGCAGCGCGACGAAGAGGTCGGCCTGTCGAGGCTGCTGGCTGGCTACGCCTGGAAGTGGCGGAGCAACAAGGATCGGGCGGCACCCGACATCGAGCTGGACGGGCTGAGCCTCCAGTGGAACCGGACAGCGACCGAGTGGATCCGGTCGAAGACGTCACGCGACGAGGTCGGCTCCATCCACACGGTGCAGGGCTACGATCTGAACTATGCAGGTGTCCTCATCGGCCGCGATCTCGGATGGGATGCCGAGCGGGGAAGGGTCGTCTTTCGCCGTGAACACTACTTCGACGCCCGCGGCAAGGCGAACAACAACATCCGGGGTATCTCCTATTCGGACGAGGACCTGCGGACGTTCGTGCTGAACATATACGCGGTGCTCCTCACGCGCGGGATGCTCGGAACGTATGTGCACGTCGTCGACCCGGAACTGCGTGCTGCTCTTCGGCCCTACTTCTCCAGCGACTGACCGTCGGACTCGGTGGAGTGATCGCGCGAGTGTCGGTGCGTCGTAGCGAACGGGGCCGGATGTGCACTAGACCGTGTGCATGCCCCTCGATGACGAGATCCGCGCAGCCGCTCAGGCGATCGTGCGCGCGTTCCGCGACAACGACGAGGAGGCCTACTTCGCCGGCTTCGTCGCAGACTGCTCGTTCGCGTTCCACACCGACCCGGAGCCGCTCTTGGGCACCGCCGCTTGGCGCTCCGCCTGGCGCGAGCTTCAGGCGACCGGATGGCGCGTGGTCGACTGCCGCACGCTCTGGGACCACGTGCAGGCGGTCGGTGACGGCGGCGTCTACCTGCACGAGGTCGAGACGACGGCGGGCGAGCCCGGCGCGATCGAGACGTACCGGGAGCGCGAGTCCATCGTCTTCACCCGCCGTCACGGCCAGCTCGTCGCCGTGCACGAGCACCTGTCGCCCATCCCGACGCAGGACGGCGACGTGGCGCGGGCCGACGCATCCGCCGATGGCTGACACTGGTCTCGAGACGCGCCCCTCGGGTGCTCCTCGACCAACGGAGAAGCACAGCACCGAGGAGCGACCATGACCGACACCAACCGCCGCCGCTTCATCGACCGGATCGAGGAGGGCTCCGGTGGCTTCGGCCCGATCCGCGGTCATCGCGGCACGGGCCGCGTGCTGCTCATATGGCTCGCCGCCAACCTCGTCGTCACGACGCTCCTCACGGGCACGCTCTTCGTGCCCGGCGTCAGCCTCGGGGAGGCGATCGCCTGGATCGTCGTCGGCACGCTGCTCGGCGCGATCGTGCTGACGCTCATCGGAGTGATGGGCGTGCGTACCGGCCTGCCCACCATGTCGCTCACGCGCGGCTCCTTCGGCCTGCGTGGCTCGATCGTGCCCGCCATCTCGAACTTCATCGTGCTGATGGGCTGGTCGTGGGTGCAGGCGATGCTCGCCGGCATCTCGATCGACTGGCTCGTCGCGCAAGCGACCGGCTACTCCAACCCGGCGATGTGGGCGGCGATCTGCCAGGCGATCGTGGTGGCGCTCGCGATCTTCGGCCACGAGGGCATCGCGCGCATCGAGCCGTACTTCGCGCTCGTGATCCTCGCGATCATGGCCTACATCTTCGTCGTCGCGCTCACCACCTACGCTCCGGCGGAGTTCGCCGCCATCGAGCCCGACCCCGAAGCCGGCATGACGAGCTCGCTCGTGTTTGACATCGTCTTCGCCACCGCCATCTCCTGGACGGTGCTCTCCGCCGACCTCACGCGCGTCGCCCGCTCGCAGCGCGCCGGCGGCGTCGGCGCCTTCGTCGGCTACACGCTCTCGACCGTGCTGACGATGACGCTCGGCGCCGTCGCCATCGCCTTCGTGCTGCTCGCCGGGGGCGAGGCGATCGCGTTCGACCCGGTGACGATCATCGAGGCGTTCGGCGCCCCGCTCGCGATCGCGATCTTCCTGTCGGTGATGGCCACGAACACGATGGTCATGTACGGGATGACGCTGTCGCTCACGAACGCGCTGCCCACGCGCAAGCCGCTGCGGTTCCTGCCGACCGCCCTCGCCGTCGGCGCCATCGCGATCATCGGCTCGACCTTCCTCGGGCTGCTCGAGCAGTTCACGACCTTCCTGTCGACCATCGGGGCGCTCTTCATCCCGGTGTTCGCGATCATGATCGTCGACTACTACCTGATCCGCCGCCGTGCCTACTCGCCCGACATCCTCGAGCGCTCCGGCGGGCGCTACTGGTTCACCGGCGGCGTGCACTGGGCGGCGATCGTCTCCTGGGCGATTGGCGCGCTCACCTACCTCGCGCTCGCGTTCTGGTGGTCGTCACCGGTCGGCGCGGCGCTGCCGACCTTCGCGGTCGCGTTCGTCCTCTACTGGGTGTGGGCGCGGGCGACCAAGGTCGGTTCGGGAGAGAAGGTCGAGTCGCGGCACCTGGCCGAGGTCGACGGCGTCGAGGCGGATGCGGCGTGATCGTCGACCTGTCGCATCCGATCGCCACCGGCATGCCTGTCTACCCGGGCGACCCGGAGGTCGCGACGGCGCCGGCGACGTCCATCGCCATGGACGGCTTCGCCGTGACCGCGCTCGCGCTCGGCACGCACTCCGGCACCCATGTGGACGCGCCGTCGCACTCGGTCGAGGGTGGCACCGCGATCGACGAGATCGACCCGGCGCGGCTCATGGGGCGAGCGCGCATCCTGCGGGTCTCGGTCGGCGACGGCGAGACCATCGGCGTCGCCGGGCTCGAGGAGCAGTTGCGCGCGTGGGACGGGGAGCGGATCGCCCTCGTCCACACCGGCTGGGACGCGCACTGGGGCACCGCGCGCATGCTGCAGCACCCGGCCGTGTCGATCGAGCTGGCGGATGCACTGCTCGCCCTCGGCGTCGACGTCCTGGGCGTCGACACCCTCAGCCCCGACCTGTCGGACCTGGCATCCGGCGACTCGACGGACGAGCCCGCGTCGCTGCCGGTGCACGAGCGGTGGCTCGGCTCGGGCGGACTGATCATCGAGAACCTGCGCGGTCTCGACGGGGTGCCGGGGGAGACGTGCGAGCTGATCGCGTTGCCGCTGCGGCTGGCCGGGCTCGACGGGTCGCCGGTTCGGGCGATCGCGCGCGTGACGCCGCGCGACCAGCACTGAGTCAGGCGCGCTCGAACTCCGGCGTCATCCTGACATGACGAGATCCGCCTTCGGCGCGTTGGCGAGTGCGCGACGGCGGTGTCACCGCATCCGCCTACACTCGCAACCAGGCTCAAGAGCTGCAGCCATCGGTACCTGGCCGGCTGCACGGCAACCCCTCCGCTGAGCGGGGTGCCCCAGGGGAAGAGCCGGCCTCGCGCACCCGCGCGCGGCAAGTCAGCGGGATCGGCACGCCGTCCCCCGCCGAGGGAACGGAGTCCTCATGCACGTCCAGCCACCACTCGCCGAGGGCGAGCAGCACAGCCACAGCGGCCGTCCGCCCGCCTGGCCCGACCCGTCGCGCGGGTCCGGCATCTCGATGCTCAAGGCGATCGCTCGCGCCCAGCGCGACTGCCCGCACGACTGCGGGCTGAGGCCTGCCGATCCCTACTCCGACCGGGACCAGTGCGTGCTGTGCGACCTGGTGCTGCCACTGTCACCGCTCCCAGGCGTCGACCTGCACGACGCTCGCAACGAGCTCGCGTGGGCGGTCGCCTTCGTGCGCCGGCCACCGACGCAGCCGGGCGTGCTGGCACTCATCGAGCTCTCGCGCCGTGCTCGCCGGGCAGATGCGTCCTGGGCGATGCGCGTGTACGCCGACGAGCTGCGCGGCTTGCGGGCGCTCGGCTTCTCGCCCTCGAGCTATCTCGGCCAGTCCTAGAAACGGACGCGGCCCCGAGCCGGAAGGCTGGGGCCGCGTCTGGTCGCTGAGCGGTGAGGGATCAGCCCTCGGTGCCCTGCAGCTCCTCGAGCTGCAGCTCGAGGCGGTCGCGGTGGTCGCGGATCAGCTCGAGGCTGCTCTGCGCGATGCCCTCGCGCGTCTCGAGGTCGGCGTAGTCCTCCTGCACGGCAGCGAGCTCGGCCTGCACGGTCGAGAGCTCGGACTGCGCGTTGGCGGCCGACGAGGCGCCGATGCCGGTGCCGATCGCGCCGAGGGCGGCGACGACGACGAGCGCGACGATCCACGGCCAGCGGCGGACCGTGCGTGCCGGCTTCGAGGCGGCCGGCGTCGACGTCGGCTCGGCGGTCGACGCTGCGGTGTCGGTGGCGTGAGTGGTGCTCATGGTGATGCTCCCTGGGTGCGGGCGCTGAGCGGATGCGCGCGCAGCACACCGCGCGCGCATCGGCACGGCGGCGTGGATGTGAGGTGCGTGGCGCCTCGCGGATCGCACGAACGCCAACGCACCATTATCGCACCCAGAGGCTGTGCTGGGGGACAGCGCGACGCGGCCGCCCGACCGGTCGCCCGCTGTCGGTGCGGGCCTAGATGAAGTCGAGCGGGTTGAACTCGTCGATCGGGATGACGCGCACGCGCGGCAGTCGGCTCGTGAAGGCGGCGACGTCGTACTCGAGGTCGAAGAACTCCATGCCATCGATGTCGCGCAGGCCGCCGGCCATGAACTCGCCGAACCCGAGGATGCCGACGCGCTGGTCGTTCGCGGCGAGCTGCTCCATCTGCGGGGCGAAGTCGCGGTCGTGGCTGACGAGCATGACGTCGGCGTCGCGCCCGACGAGCGCCTCGGTCATCCGCTGGATGGCGATGTCGACGACCTTGCCCTCGCCGCGCAGCGGCACCGGCCGGTAGCCGATCGCAAGCAGCGCCTGCACGAAGGTCGCCGGCAGCTCGCCCGGCGCGGCGAGGAAGAATAGTCCCTTGACCGGCTGCTGCCACGCCTGCTCGGCGAAGGTGAGCACCTTGTTCCAGCGCGGCCGCTCCTGCGGCTCGGGTCGCCGACCCAGCAGCGAGATCCCGAGCGTCGCATCGATGTTCTCGCCGTCGACGAGGAGATAGGTGGAGCGCTCGGTCATGGGCCGACCCTACAGCGGGCGCTCGCTCAAGCCCTGCGCCTACGATCGGATCGGCCGTACGGACACGTGGAGAGGAAGCCGCAGCATGCGCAGAGCACACACCGGTCGGATGCTCGGAGCCGCGTTCGCCGCATCCGTCACGGTGCTCGGCCTCTCGGCATGCTTCGTGCCCATGCCCCCGCCCGTCCCGACACCGCCGAACGCCGATCCGATCGTGCAGGGGTCGCCCGGAGCGGAGGAGCTGCGCGAGGGCTTCATTGCGAGCGGCGGCACGACGACGGTCGAGCTGCAGATCGAGGAGCGGTCCGCGGTCGTGCTCACCGCGGCATCGCCGGACAACGAGGACCTGACGATGCGGCTCGTCGGCGAGGGTGTCGATCTCGACAACGACGACAACGACGAGGGGCCGGAGGGCTTCGCCTTCGACATGAGGGCGCGCAATCCGCTGATCGGCACCGTGCTCGATCCCGGCACCTACGCGATCGAGCTCGAGGAGTACGGCGGTGACCGCACGAGCTTCCAGCTGCAGGTGATCGCCTCGCCGATGTTCATCACGGCGGGCCAGTCGATCGACGTGCAAGTCGCACCGGGGCGGCCGGCGGTGATGATGGTCTCGCTCTCGACGGGCGACGAGACGATCGCTGCCGTGGCCGACTTCGACTCGGTGCTGTGGACGCAGGTGCCGGGGTCGTTGTTCCCGGACTTCGATGACGACACCGGCGGCGACGGCAACCCGTTGGTCTCGCTGCTCGGAGAGGAGCCGCAGGACATCGTGGTGGTCGTGTCGAGCTACAGCGGGGACGAGAGCGGGACGGCGCTGCTCAGCGTGGAGTGAGCGCAACCTCGAGCGGCCTCGCCGACCATGCGCGCTGAACATACTTAAACGGTCACTGAGTCGCACTCACCATCGAGCGGTGCGCGCGATATGGTCGAGCGAATCCCAGGAGGCACAGTGGAATTCAGTGATCGGCTCAACGCGCTCGCCGCGAAGGTTGCGAATCAGAAGTCAGCGATTCAGACCGAGGAAGCCACGAAGAACGCGTTCATCATGCCGTTCATCTCGTCCATTCTCGGTTACGACGTCTTCAACCCGCTGGAAGTCGTACCGGAGTTCACCGCTGATGTGGGGCTGAAGCGTGGCGAGAAGATCGACTACGCGATTCTCCGCGACGGCGAAGTGCAGATCTTGCTGGAGTGCAAGGCGTCGGTCGGACATCTCAAGTTCGAGCACGCCTCGCAGCTCTTCAGGTACTTCGCGGTGACGAACGCGCGCGTTGCAGTGCTGACCAACGGCGAGGTCTACCAGTTCTACACCGACCTCGACGCGCCGAATCGAATGGACGACAAGCCCTTCCTGGTGCTGGATCTCGCGGACATCGACGAGTCGATCGTTCCGGAGCTCCGGAAGCTCACCAAGGAGAACTTCGACCTTGACTCGATCATCAGCGCCGCTGAAGAGCTGAAGTACGTCGGCGCCATCAAGCGCGCAATCGGCGAGCAGTTCCGAGAGCCGTCCGACGACTGGATCAAGTTCTTCACCTCACGGGTCTACGGAGGCGCGTTCACTCAGAAGGTGCGAGAGCAGTTCACGGCACTCGTGAGCAAGGCCAGCAAGCAGTTCCTCAGCGATCAGGTCAACGATCGCCTGAAGACCGCGCTCGGCGCGAGCGGATACACGCCCTCATTGGACTCGCAGCCAGCGGCAGTCACCAGCGCGCCTGTCGCCGAGAAGGACCTCGATCGCGACACGGAGGTCGAGACCACGCTCGAAGAACTCGAGGGGTATCAGATCGTCAAGGCGATCGCCTGCAGTGAGGTCAAGCCGTCACGGATCGCGAACCGGGACGCGAAGTCGTACTTTGCGGTGCTGCTTGACGACAACAATCGCAAGCCGATCGCGCGACTGCACTTCAACGGGCAGAAGCAGAAGTACCTCGGGCTCTTCGACGAGAACAAGGTCGAGGTTCGCCACGCGATTGAGTCGCTCGACGGGATCTATGAGCACGCGGACGCGATCCGCGAAGCAGTACGGCGCTATCGCGGCTGACGAGGCACGTCGGTGACGTCGACGTTTGCGCTGGCCTCTTGCCGCCAGGGGAGCGGGTAGGTCCTGCTCCGCGTGGAGTGATGGTCTTGGTACGCGCCGGCTCCGCCGGCAGCTACTCGACCATCGGAGCGGGGCGGGAGGCGGCGAGCTCGGTCAGCTGGCGCGTCCGGACCGCGACATGGTCGGGCAACGGATGCGTCAGCACATACGGGTGGTTCTGCACGATCGCGTCGAGCACGAGCGGCCCGACGGTGTCAGGGTCGATCGCTCCGGGAGCCTCGGCTCCGGCCCGCATGGGCGCGCCATCCGTATAGGTCTCCCACGGCACCACGCCGCGGGCGTCAGCACGATCCTCGGCCGGCCGCAGCCGCTCGCTGGTCGCGAAGCCGGTGCTCACAGGCCCCGGGTAGAGCACCGTCACGCCGATGTCGAGGCCGGCCGTCTCGTACTCGGCGCGGGTCGCGAGCGAGAAGCCGTCGATCGCCGCCTTCGACGCGGTGTACGCCGCGTGGCCGGGCGTGGGCTTCAGCGCGGCGATCGATGAGGTGTTCACGATGTGCGAGGGCAGGCTCGAGCGGCCCATGCGCGGCACGAACGCCCGGTGGCCGTGGAAGGCGCCCCAGAAGTTCACCGCCATGATCCACTCGAAGTCGTCTACCGAAGCATCCCAGCTGGCCCGGTACGGCCGCCAGGTGACGCCCGCGTTGTTGACGAGCACCGCGACGTTGCCGAACGCGTCGTAGGCCGCGTCGGCGAGCGCCTCGACCTCGGTCAGTCGCGACACGTCGGTGCGCACCGCGATGGCCTCGCGGCCGAGCGCGCGCACGTCATCGCGCACGCGCTCGGCCGCGTCGAGCTCGACATCGGCGAGCACGACATCCATTCCGGCTCGGGCGAAGGTGAGCGCGATCGATCGGCCGAGGCCGCCACCGCCTCCGGTGACGACCGCGGCACGACCGCGCAGCTGCTCGAGCCGCATGCCGACCCGCCTCAGTTCTCGGGGAAGCCGAGGTTGAGGCCGCCGTGGCTGGGGTCGAGCCAGCGCTGCGTGATCGCCTTCTCGCGCGTGAAGAAGTCGAAGCCGGCGGCGCCGTAGGCCTTCGACGAGCCGAACAGCGACTGCTTCCAGCCGCCGAACGAGTGGTACGCGACCGGGACGGGGATCGGCACGTTCACGCCGACCATGCCGACCTGGATCTCGTTCTGGAACTTGCGGGCCGCGCCGCCGTCGTTCGTGAAGATCGCGGTGCCGTTGCCGAAGACGCCCGAGTTGATGATGTCGACGCCCTCGGCGTACGACTCGATGCGGACGACCGAGAGCACCGGTCCGAAGATCTCCTCGGTGTAGGCGCGGCTCGTGAGCGGCACGCGGTCGAGCAGGGTCGGGCCGAGCCAGAAGCCGTCGGCGTCGCCGTCGACCTCGATGCCGCGGCCGTCGATCGCGACCTCCGCGCCGTCCTCCTCGGCGATGGCGATGTAACCGGCCACCTTGTCGCGGTGCTGCTCGGTGATGAGCGGCCCCATGTCGGTCTCGCGGCGGCCGTCGCCGATCTTCAGCGTCGCGACGCGCTCGCGCACCTTCTCGATGAGCGCATCCGCCACCGAGTCGACCGCGAGCACGACCGAGATGGCCATGCAGCGCTCGCCGGCCGAGCCGAAGCCGGCGTTGACGGCGGCGTCGGCGACGAGGTCGAGGTCGGCGTCGGGCAGCACGAGCATGTGGTTCTTCGCGCCGCCGAGGGCCTGCACGCGCTTGCCGTGCTTCGCCGCGGTCTCGTAGATGTACTGCGCGATCGGGGTGGAGCCGACGAACGAGATCGCCTGCACCTCGGGCGCGGTGAGCAGCCCGTCGACGGCGACCTTGTCGCCGTGCAGCACGGTGAAGACGCCGTCCGGGAGGCCGGCCTCCTTGAGGAGCTCGGCCATCCACATGGCGGCCGAGGGGTCCTTCTCGCTGGGCTTGAGCACGACCGTGTTGCCGGATGCGAGCGCGACGGGGAAGAACCAGAGCGGCACCATCGCGGGGAAGTTGAACGGGCTGATGATGCCCACGACGCCGAGGGGCTGCTTGATGGAGAAGACGTCGACGCCGGTCGAGGCGTTCTCGCTGTACGCGCCCTTCAGCAGGTTGGGGAACGCGGTCGCGAGCTCGACGACCTCGAGGCCGCGGGCGATCTCGCCGCCGGCGTCGGAGATGACCTTGCCGTGCTCGCTCGTGATGATCTCGGCGAGCTCGCCGCGCTTGGCGTTGAGGAGCTCGCGGAAGCGGAACATGATCGCCTGCCGCTTCGCGATCGACAGGTCGCGCCAGGCCGGGAACGCCGCATGCGCCGACGCGATCGCCGCGCGCACGTCGGCGTCGTCGGCGAGCGAGACGTGCTTCGTCACGACGCCGCGGGCCGGGTCGTAGACGGGGGCCGTGCGGCCGCTGGCGCTCTCGTGGTGGCGGCCGTCGATCCAGTGGTGGACGGTCGCAGTCGCCTGCTCCGTGCCGGTCTCTTCGATGATGCTCATGGATGCTCCTGGTTGCGTTGAGGTGTGTGGGGGCTTCGTCCCGCTCGGCGCGCTTCGCGAGCGGAGCGGGTCAGCCAGCGGGGGTGGGTCAGGCGTAGATCGCGGCGTAGAGCTGCTCGACCTGCTCGGCGGTCGGCACGCGGGGGTTGTTGGCGGGCGAGCCCGAGGCGAGCGCCTGCTGCGCCATCAGCGGGACGAGCTCGTCCCAGGCGGCGCGGTCGATGCCGCGCGTGGCGGGGGTCGGCACCTCGAGCTCGGCGGCGAGCGCCCGCAGCTCGGTGACGAGCGCGTCGGCGGCCACGGCATCCGTGTCGGAGGCCTCCGCGACGCCGAGCGTGCGCGCGCACGTCGCGTAGCGCTCGACGGCATGCTCGACCGAGAAGGCGGTGATCTCGGGGAAGAGCATCGCGTTGGCCATGCCGTGCGCGATGTGGAAGTGTGCGCCGAGCGGCCGGCTCATGCCGTGCACGAGCGCGACGCTCGCGTTCGAGAACGCCATGCCGGCGAGGGTCGCCGCGATCATCATCTCCTCGCGAGCGGTGCGGTCGGCGCCGTCGTGGAACGCGGTGCGCAGGAAGCGGCCGATGCGCGTGATCGCGGCGAGCGCGTAGGTGTCGGAGACGGGGTTGGCCTTCTTGCTGACGTAGGCCTCGATCGCGTGCGTGAGCGCGTCGATGCCGGTGTCGGCGGTGAGCCGCGGCGGCATCGAGACGGTGAGCTCGAAGTCGATGACCGCGGCCCTCGGGAGGTAGCCGGGACCGGCGCACAGCATCTTCTCGTTCGTCTCGCTGTCGGTGATGATCGTGAACTGCGTCACCTCCGAGCCCGTGCCGGCGGTCGTCGGCACGGCGATCACCGGGAGCGCCTCGCCGACGAACCGGTACGGGGCCTTGAGCTCGCGCATGTGGCCGCCGCGCACGGCGAGCACAGAGAGGGCCTTCGCGGTGTCGATCGGGCTGCCGCCGCCGAGCGCAACGATGCTGTCGGCGCTGTGGGCGCGGATCGCGGCGAGGCCCGCCTCGAGCGAGTCGGTCGTGGGGTCGGGGATCGTCTCGCCGAAGACGGCGGCGTCGAGCCCGGCGGCGCGCGCGGCGTCGGCGACGCGGTCGGCGACCCCGGTGGAGACGAGGAACGAGTCGGTCACCACGAGCGGCCTGGCTGCGCCGATCGACGTCAGCAGCTCGCCGATCGAGTCGACGCTGCCCGCGCTGAAGCGGAGGACGGGGGGAGTGTTGATCTCGAAGCTCACGTGCACACCTTTGTGATCGTCCCGCGAACGGGAGGGGATGCCTCCAGCATCGGATGCACAGATGCAGGCGTCAACGGCCAATGACGCAGGATCGACTGCAGGAGTGCAGACTGGGCTCATGGACACCGAGAACCTGCGCTTCCTCCTGGAAGTCGCTCGCACGGGACGGCTGCGCGACGCCGCCGCGCGGCTCCAGGTCGACGAGACGACGGTCTCCCGCCGCATCAGCCGGCTCGAGCAGGACCTCGGCGTGCGGATGTTCGACCGCACGCCCCAGGGCTGGCGGATCACCGAGCCCGGTCGCCTCGTCATCCCGCACGCCGAGGCGATCGAGTCGAGCGTCTCGCGGGCGATGGAGGCCGTCGTCTCGCGCGCCGGGGAGCTGAGCGGCACCGCGCGCATCCTCGCCCCCGACGGCTTCGGCGCCAACGTGCTCGTGCCGGGGCTGCGCCCGCTGCTCGACGCGCACCCGGGGCTCTCGCTCGAGGTGATCACCGCGACGACGCACGACCTCATCACCGCGCGGGACTTCGACGTGGCGGTCACGCTCGAGCGGCCCTCGCCCCGGGCTGCGGCGGTGTCGCACCTGGCCGACTACGAGCTGCGGTGCTTCGCGTCGCGCGACTACATCGAGCGGCACGGCATGCCGGGCTCGGTCGAGGAGCTCCGCCGCGATCACGACCTCATCTGGTACGTCGACGCCCTGCTCGACGTGGTGCCGCTGCGCGTGCTCGACGAGCTGCTGCCGCGCGCCCACGCGCGCGTGCAGACGAACAACATCACGGGGCAGCACAGCGCTGCGCGAGCGGGGCTCGGCGTGGGGCTGCTGCCCACCTACATCGGGGCCGCGGACCCGCAGCTGGTCGAGGTGCTGCCGGAGGAGCTGCGGATCAGCCGCACCTACTGGCTCGTCGTGCCGAGCGACCTGACGGAGCTGCTGCGCGTGCGCGCGATCACCGATGCGATCCGCGCGCTCGCCGCTGCGCATCCGCAGCTGTCGGCGCACGACGTCGCGCCCGGGCCCCCGCGACCCGCCGCCGGCTGACAGCGGTCGGTCGCGACGCCCGGGCGCTCGGCTCAGCTCGGGTCCGCTGTCCGGTCGACGATCAGTCGGTACTCGCTTACGCGCACCTCGGAGACGTGGTCATGCATGCTGGCAGGCACGAGCAGCGCCTCGAGCTCGGCTCCCTCGACGCGCGAGGTGACACCGTGCAGCTCGGCGACCACGAACCAGCCGGAGCCGGCTGGGGCGGACGAGCCCGCCATCGACTTGCCCTCCTGCGTCGCGTCCTTCGCCGCAGTGGCCGCGCGGTCGTCCTCGATGAGCGACGCTCGCACGAGCGTTCGGGATCGCAGCGCCGCGTGTAGCGCCGAGCCGATGGCTTCCCGCACGAGATCCTCGGAGCCCGTCCCCGGCAAGAGGCGCGCGACCGCGACGCGGGCCGAGCGGCCGACTCCCTCGAGTGCGTTGAGCCTGCCCACCGACCGCTCATTGCCGATGAATGTCGGCGCGACGCGACGGGTCCAGTCGGTGGGAGCGTCGAGCGCCGCGAGGTATGCGTCGCTCGTCAGGGTCGCGACGTCATCCGTCTCGTAGATGGAGAGGAACTGGACTGGTCGGGCTCCGGGCTCCGGGGCGACCTCGACGTACCGGCGCGCGCGACGGAAGCCGGGGATCGCGAGCCGCTCGGGGAAGTGCTCGAAGCTGTACCAGTCCTCGAAGTCCTCGAGATGCGCGGCGGTGACCGAGATGAGGTTGACGAGGGCGCCGCCGAAGCTGGCGGCCTCGCCGCCCCACGCCGACGCCTCGGTCTCCGCGCCGACGGCCGACGCTGCAGTCATCGCGCTCACCGGTCAGAACGCGCCGTCGCGCAGCTGGAACTTCGTCGGCTTGCCGATCGTCGGCTCGCCCTCGCGCACCCACTGGGCGACGTAGTCGATCATCTGTGCGAGCGTGGTCGAAGGGAAGCCGAACTCCGACTGCAGCGCGGAGCCGTCGAGCACGTAGGCCGTACCCGTCTCCTCGCCCTCGAAGACGGGGGTCCGGTCGAGCTTCTCGCCGAAGCGCTCCGCGAGCCACCGCACCGAGACGATCTCGGGGCCGGTGATGTTGAGCTTGCGGGCCGGCGAGGTCGCCAGCTTCAGCGAGCGGATGGCGTACTCGGCGACATCGCGCTGCCAGATGACGCTCGTGTGCCCCATGGCGAGGGGGATGGGCGTGCCGTCCAGCACGGCTTGCGCGACCTCCTGCAGAACCCCGTACCGCGTCTCGATGGAGTAGCCGAGGCGGAACAGCAGCACCTGCGTTCCGTTCTTCTTGGAGAAGTGCTCGAAGACGCGCTCACGGCCCTGGCACGATGCGGCGTACTCGCCGATGGGTCCCGACGGGTCGCTCTCGCGGGAGCCTCCGCGCGTCACGTCCGCGAGGGGATAGGTCACGAGCGTCGAGAACGCCACGATCCGCGAGTCGCGGTAGCGCTGCGCGACGCGGCCGGGCAGGTAGGCGTTCATCATCCAGGTGAACGGCTCGTTGCCGGTGGTGCCGAACTTGTGCCCCGCCATGTAGATGACGTTGGGTGCGTCGGGGAGCGCGTCGAGCTCCAGGTCATCCGTCAGGTCGGCGGCGATCGTCTCGACGCCGTACCGCTCGAGCGACGCGCGAGCGGCCGGGTCGCTGAAGCGGGCGACGCCGATGACGCGCGAGTCGATGCCCGCCGCGTCGCGGGCGCGCTTCGCCTGGATCGCCACGCTCGGACCGACCTTGCCGCCGACGCCCAGCACGACGATGTCTCCCTCGATCGTCGCGATGTCGTCGATGAGCGCCTGGGTCGGCGTGGTGAGCTCTGCTTCGATCTTCTCGATCACGTCCATGGTCATGCGCTCCTCGTGGTCTCGAACTGCTGCTGCTGCGTGGCCGGTGCGGCGACGACGGTGTTGCGGAGGGTGCCGATCCCCTCGATCTCAGCCTCGACGACATCCCCGGGGGCGAGGAAGACGGCGGGCTCGCGGGTGAAGCCGACGCCGCCGGGCGTGCCGGTGGCGATGAGGTCGCCCGGCTCGAGCGGCCAGACGGACGACAGATGCACGATCAGGTCGGCGACGCCGAAGATGAGCTGGTCGGTCGTCGAGTCCTGCATCGTCTCACCGTTGAGCCGGAGCTGCACGCGCCGGCCCGACGCGAGGTCGAACTCGTCCGCCGTCACGAGGGCCGGCCCGACGGGGCCGAAGCCCGGAAACGACTTCGACGTCATCCACTGGCTCGTCCGACGCTGCCAGTCCCGCGCGCTCACGTCGTTGACGATCGTGTAGCCGGCGACCGCGTCGAGCGCATCCTCGCGCGTCGCGCGGTGCACGCGCTTGCCGATCACGACCGCGAGCTCGACCTCGTAGTCGACCTCGTCGCTCTCAGGCGGCAGTGGGATATCGGCATCCGGCCCGACGACGCTCGCCGGGTGCTTCGCGAAGACGATCGGTGCGACGGGGAGCTCGGCTCCCGTCTCCTCTGCGTGGTCGTGGTAGTTGAGACCCACGCACACGAAAGTGCGCGGCTCTGGCACCGCCGCGACGAGCGCTCGGCTCGAGGCGGGGACCCAGGCGTCGGGGGTGCTCGTCGCGACGCGCCGCTGGAGCTCGTCCTTCCAGTGCTCCCAGTCGTCGAGCAGGTCGCGCATGGAGATGGGCACGAGGTCGTCGGAGTCGGCGGGGGAGATGTGGAGGGGCAGGAGCTCGTCGGTGCCGTCCTCGCCGTGCCGGAGGATCGCCGCGGCAGGGAAGCCGGAGTGATCGATGGATACAAGCTTCATGCTGCTGCCTCGTTCGCGTGGTCTTGGACGCCGAGGAGTCGTCGGATCTGCCGCGACGCCTCGTCGACCTCCTGGTGGTCGTCGTCGAGCAGCCGCGGTCGCGGCCGCTCCATGCGGAACTCCTCGAGAATCCGGCCCGGGCGAGCGGACATCACGATCACCCGGTCGGAGAGGAGGACCGCCTCGGAGATGGAGTGGGTGATGAACAGCACGGTCGGTCGGCGCGTCATCCACAGGTCCTGCAGGTCGTAGCACATCTGCTCTCGCGTGAGGGCGTCGAGGGCCCCGAACGGCTCGTCCATCATGATGAGGGGCGGGTCGTGCACCAGCGCGCGGCAGATGCCGACGCGCTGCTGCATGCCACCCGAGAGCTCGTAGGGGCGGTGCTGCTCGAAGCCCGCGAGCCCGACCTGCGCGAGGAGCGTGCGCGCCTTCTCGGCCGCTTCCGCCTTGGGCAGGCGGCGCATCTCGGCCTGCAGCAGGATGTTGCTCATCACGCTGCGCCAGTCCATGAGCAGCGGGTTCTGGAACACGATCCCGAGGTCGCTCTGCGGTCCTTGCACCGGCTTGCCGCCGATCGAGACGGAGCCGCGGGTCGGAGAGATGAGGCCCGCCGCCGCTTTGAGGAGCGTCGACTTTCCGCAGCCCGACGGGCCGACGATCGAGACGAACTCGCCTGCGGCGATGTCGAGGTCCACCGGACCGAGGGCGTGCACCGAGCCGGAGCCGGTCTGGTACTCGATCGTCAGATCGCGCACCTCGATCGTCGTCGCCGCGCCGGTCGCAGCGGCCTGTGGAGCCTGCGCGGTCATCGGCCGGCCTCCGCGCTCGCGTAGTCGTTGGTGAAGTAGTCGTCGATCGACTCTGCGCGCTCGAGGCCGGAGTACTCCGCGAGGATGTCCTCGGTCGTCTGCCAGTCCTCCTCGGTCGTCACGCACGGGAGCTCTCCCTCGCTCGCCTCCGTGTGCAGCAGCGGCACGGTCGCCTCGATCTGCTGGAGTGCGAGGTCCCGGTCGAAGCTCGGGACGCCCGCGACGAAGTCATCCGCCGCGGCCTCCTGGTTCTCGACCACGTAGGCGACCGACTCCTGCGTCGCCTGGATGAAGCGCGTCAGCAGGTCCTCGTTCTGCTCGGCCCACGACCGGTTGACGACGATGCCCATGCTGAGCGTGTCGACCCCGAGCTCCGAGAAGGAGAGGTAGTCCATGTCCTCGCCCGACGACGCCTCGAGCGCTGGCAGCTGGAGCGTGTAGTAGCCGAGGAAGGCCGTGGACGCGCCCGTGAGCACCGAGTTCTGCTTCGCGGCCGGGTCCGAGAGCCCGACGAGCTCGAGATCGGTCTCGCTCATGTCGTTCGCGTTGAGCACCGCGGGGAAGATCTGCGAGAGGGAGTCGCCCGGGGTGACGGCGACCGTCTCGCCACGCAGGTCCTCGAGCGTCGAGATGCCGGCGCTCGCGGGGAAGATCGCGGCCATCGGGTTGCGCTGTGCGAGGACGCACGCCATCTGCACCGGGAGGCCCTGTGCGACGCCGCCCATCATCGTGCCGGCGTCGACGAGTCCGACGGGGTCGCTGCCTGACGCGACGAGTTGGAGGGTCGACGCGGAACCGGTCCCCTCGAGCGGTTCGAGCTCGATGCCGTGCTCCTCGTAGATGCCCTGCGCCATGCCCGCGAAGAACCACGGGTGGTCGGCGGCCTCGTAGGTCCAGTTGAGGCGGATCGGAAGGGTGTCGAGCTCACCGCTCGAAGTGCTGCTGGGCTCTGCGGCGGGCGAGCCGGCGCAGGAAGTGAGCACGAGGGCTGCGCCCGCGGCGATGGCGAGTGCGGTCGTGCGGCGTCGTGTGTGCATGAATCTCTCCTTTGAGATCGCGGAAGGGTGCTGACCAGGCGGTCAGATGGCAGGAGCGGCGGTGACGGCGGTCTCGGAGCGCTGCGAGACGTGCCAGGGGATGACGAGGCGCTCGATGAGCGCCACGAGGTAGAAGAGTGCGAGTCCGAGCACCGTGAGGATCACGATGCTCGCGAACAGGAGGGGGGTGTCGAGGTTGGCGTTGGCTCGGAGCAGCAGGTAGCCCAGCCCCTCTGTCGCTCCCACGAACTCGCCGACGACCGCACCGACCACCGCGAGGGTGATCGCGACCTTGACGCCGGCGAACAGGTGCGGCAGTGCCGAGGGCAGGCGGACCTTGCTGAACACGGCCCAGCGCCCGCCGCCCATCGTGCGAACGAGGCTCGCCATGTCGGGGTTCGACGACCGGAGGCCCGTCATCGTGTCGAGCAGGATCGGGAAGAAGCAGATGAGGAACGTCACGAGCACCTTCGGCCCCGGTCCGAACCCGAACCAGACGACGAAGAGCGGTGCGAGCGCGATCTTCGGCACTGTCTGCAGGAGGACGAGGAACGGGTAGACGATGCGCTCGAACCAGCGGAACGACACGAGCAGCATCGCGATGGGAACGCTGACGAGCACAGCGAGCAGGAACCCGGCAAGCACCTCGCCGGTCGTCACGAGTGTCGCGCCCCAGAGCTCCAGGCGGTTCGACCACAGCGACTCGACCGTCTGCAGCGGGCTCGGCAGGATGTAGGTGGGGATGTCGAGCAGGTCGACGGCGAGCTGCCACGCGACGAGGACGACGACGCCCACGCCGGCCGGCACCAGCCACCCGGTCGACAGCCTCGGTCGGCGCACACGTCCCCTCGAGGGTGCGACCGTCGGGACCGCAGCGGTCGGTGTCGGTGGAGCGGTGGCAGAACGCGCAGGCATGAGACCTCCAGTGGTGACGTCGTTGTCTTCCTGGACTCAGCGTGACATGTGGCAATTCACGGCCACGAGGGAAGAATCATGGCGTTCGGGTTACTCTGTTGTGGTGTCCCCACAATCTCGGCTCGTCTACTCGCCGAACGTCGATCGCCTCACCGCGCGGGCGGTGGATGCGATCTGGGATCAGTACCCGGGGTATTCGGCCGACGTGTTCCCGAAGAGCGAGCTCATCCCATCGGTGCGAGAGAACCTGTCGCTCGCCGTGCGCGTCCTGCGGCGTGGCGCGGCGCCGCGAGCGGACGAGCTCGGCAACGGGCGAGTGCTCGGCGCCAGCCGAGCGAGCCAGGGGGTGCCGCTCGAGTCGGTGATCCAGGCCTACCGCTCGTCAGAGCGGACCATCATCCTCGACCTCTTCTCCGATGCGCAGACCTGGCCGGTGCGCCTCACGAGCCACTACGCCGATCTGGTGATCAGCACGTTCGATCTCCTCACCCAAGAGATGATCGACGCGTACCGCGAGACCGCGGCCTCGGTCGAAGCAGCGAATCGTCGCGTGGAGAACGAGCTCGTCCGGGCGGTCGTGGACGGTGAGACGCGGACGCAGGAGTTCGATGCACGGGTCAGGACGCTCGGGATCGATCCGCGGCTTCCGCGAGTCGCGCTCGCGGTCGGGGCGAGCGCTGCGACGGACTTCGCGCTGCTGCATCGGCTGCGCCGCAGGATCGCTTCGGTGATCCAGCCGCACGTCGTCGGACCGAGCGTCTTCGGCGACATCGGGGAGCTTGCGGTCGGCATCGTGTCGCCGCGTCGGGGCGTAGATGCGGTCGCAGCCGCCGTCGAACGGGTGGTCGATGAGGAGGGCGGCGGCCGCATCGTGGTCGGGATCGGCCGCGCTGTCGGCGACTTGCCGAGCGCCCACTCGTCCAGCCACGAGGCGATCGAGAGCGCAGCGGCTGCGTTCCGCCGCAGCGGTGGAGCACGCGTCCTCCGCTACTCCGATGCGCTCGTCGATGTGCTCCTCGGCGCGAGCCCCAGCATCTCGGAGGTGCTCGTCGCGACGAGGCTCGACGGGCTTCGCGGGCATCCGCACCTCCTCGAGACGCTCGAGGCCCTGATCGAGAACGACCTGTCGCAGTCGGCTGCCGCGCGATCGCTCTTCGTCCACGTCAACACGGTTGCGCACCGGGTTCGCAGGATTCACGAGATCACGGGCTACGACCCATTGAAGCTCGACGACCTCGTCGGCACCGCCCTCGCGCTGCGGTGGGCATCCGGTGATCACGCGCGACACGCGAGCGTGCCACGGTCCGACACCTGAGCCGAGGCCGCGCGGGCGGCCCGTGCTGGCCTGCTCAGCGCACGCGGTTGCGCAGCGTCTCGACCCCGCCGAGCTCGGTCTCGAGCAGCTGGCCCGGCTGGAGGTGCCGCGACGGGCGCATGCCGTGGCCGACCCCGCCCGGCGTGCCGGTGGCGATGATGTCGCCCGGCCGCAGCCGCACGATGCTCGAGCAGTAGGCGATCAGGTCGGCGACGCCGAAGACGAGCTCGTCGAGGCTGCCGTGCTGCACCGTTTCGCCGTCGACGCGCGTCTCGATCGTGAGGTCGTCGTGCAGCGGCGCGACGGTCGAGCCGATCGGGGAGAGGCTGTCGAGCGCCTTGCCCTGCAGCCACTGCGTCGTGCGGTACTGGTGGCCGCGCGAGGTGACGTCGTTGAGCGCCACCGCGCCCAGCGATGCGTCAGCTGCGTCGTCGACGGATGCCGCGCGGACCTCCGCGCCGATCACCACGCCGATCTCGCCCTCCCAGTCGAGCTGGTCGACGTCGGCCGGTCGCACGATGTCGTCGGCCGGGCCGACGAACGAGTCGACGAACTTCGCGAAGAGGGTCGGGAACTCGGGCGCCTCGCGCCCCATCTCCTCGATGTGCGGGCGGTAGTTGAGGCCGACGCACAGGATCTTCGCGCCGTCGCGGAGGAACGGCAGCGGCGTCGTCGCACCAGGGTCGAGGCGCTCACCGGATGCATCCGGCACGGCGTCGAGGACGCGACCGGCGTCCCACGGGCCGAGCACGACGAGGGCGTCGCCCTCGCACCGCACGAGCAGGTCCCGGCCGTCGGTCGTCTGCACGCGCTGCAGCATCACGTCGTCTCCTCGTCGAAGGGCGAGGCGACGCCCGCGTCCGCGGCGAGCGCCTCGAGCTCGTCGATCGTCGCCTGCGCGAGCGCGAGCCCCTCGCGGTTGCGGTCGGCGGCCGCGCGCTCGAGGTCGCCCGGCGCGTAGATGGCGTCGACGCCGGGGGCGCGACGGCTCGATCGGATGCGCTCGGAGAAGCGGTCGACGCGCTCGGCGACCGGCGCCTCGGCGGCCGCGCCGAAGCGGTTCGCGTCGATCGCCATGAAGATGTGCGAGCAGTCGTTGGGCTCGTCGCGCTGCTTGTAGAGGCTGCGCGCCTCCCCGCCCTCGCCGCCGCCGAGGATGCTCGTGAGCACCTCGATGAAGAATGCGAGCCCGAAGCCCTTCGCGCCGGCCGCCGGCAGCAGCAGGCCGCCGCGCGCGGCGCTCGGGTCGGTCGTCGCGGCGCCCTCCGCATCGGTCGCCCAACCGGTCGGGATGTCGCGCCCTGCCCGTTCGGCCTCGATGATCTTGCCGAGCGCGACGGCGGAGAGCGCCATGTCGGCGAACGGAGCGCCCGCCGTGCCCGGCGCGGCGATCGAGATCGGGTTGTTGCCGATCACGGGCTCGGCGCCGCCGACGGCGGGCATGAGGGGCGCCGTGCTGGCCGCGACGATCGCGACCATGCCGGCGTCGGCCATCCGCTCGCTGAACGCGGCGGCACGCCCGAAGTGGTCGGCCTGCCGGGCGACGACGATGGCCATGCCCGACTCGCGCGCCTTCGCGATCGCGAGGTCGGTCGCGCGCGACGCCGACCACGCGCCGAAGCTGTGCCCCGCGTCGAGCACGGCGCCGGTCGGCCACTCGGTGACGACCGAGACGGCGTCGTCGCCGCGCACGGCGCCGGCGCGCAGCCGCTCGAGGTAGATGCCGAGGCGCGAGACGCCGTGCGACGCGACCCCGTGCAGGTCGGCGTCGACGAGGCCCAGCGCGACCGCATCCGCCACCTCGTCGGTGCACCCGGAGGCGGTCAGGATCTCGCGCACCGTGCGCACGAGCCGCTCGGGCAGGACCGCGGGCACGGTCATGCTGCCTGCAGCCGGCCGCGCACCGCTGCGGCGGTGGAGAACGACTCCGCGGCGGCCAGTACGTGGCGGGCGTACGGCAGCAGCCGGCGGCCCGCCTCGGTGAGCGTCACCTGCCGCGCGCGGCAGACGAGCTCGTAGCCGAGCGAGAGCTCGAGCTGCTTGATCTGCAGCGAGAGCGCCGGCTGGGTGATGAACAGCCGGGTCGCGGTGCGACCGAAGTGCAGCTCTTCGGCGAGGGCGACGAAGCACTCGAGCCGCCACAGGTTCACGCCCCTCATGCACGCACCCCTTCGAGCTCGCGCTCGCGCTCGGCCATGGCGAGTTCGCCGTCGAAGCGGTACTCGTCGGGCCGGAAGGTGCCCGCCTCGCGGCGGAACTTGTGCATGAAGTCGGGCCAGACGGTCGTGAGTCGGCCGTAGCGGTGGTCGACGTACCAGGAGTGGCAGCCGCCGTTGAGCCAGACCGTGTCCGCGGCGCGCGCGTCGACCGAGTCGATGAACGCGTCCTGCGCGTCCTGCGTGATCTCGATGACGGCGGCGCCGGTGTCGGTCATGTGGTCGAGGGCGCCGAGGATGTAACGGATCTGCGACTCGATGATGAAGATGATCGAGCCCGCGCCGAGGCCCGAGTTCGGGCCGTTCATGATGAACAGGTTCGGGTAGCCCGCGACCGTTGAGCACGCGTAGGCGGCACCGCCACGGGTCCACGACTCAGCCATCGAGCGGCCGTGCTCGTCGAAGATGCGGTGCGTGATGGGCAGGTCGGCAGCCTCGAAGCCCGTGCAGAGCACGAGCGCGTCGAGCTCGACCTCGCCGTCGTTCGTGAGGATGCCGGTCTCGGTCACCTCGACGATGCCGCTCGTCTCGAGCGCGACGTTGTCGCGCAGGAACGTCGGGTAGTAGTCGTTCGAGATGAGGATGCGCTTGCAGCCGATCATGTAGTCGGGCGTCAGCTTGTCGCGCAGCTCGCCCGCCGGCACCTGCGCCTGCAGGTGGTCGCGCGCGGTCGCCTCGATCTTGGCGATGAAGTCGGCGATGCCGCGGCGCTGCGGGAAGCGCGCCTCGTTGCCCCAGTAGAGCTCGTCGCGAAGCGCCTGCGCCGTCTCGGGCATGCGCCGGAAAATCGTCTTCTGCGCGTCGCTGTACTCGTGGTCGACGCGGGGGATCAGGTACGGCGCCGAGCGCTGGAAGACGGTGAGCTGCTCGGCGGCCTTCGCGAGCTCCGGCACGATCTGGATGCCGGATGCGCCGGAGCCGATCACGCCGACGCGCTTGCCGGCGGGGTCGAACGAGTGGTCCCACTGCGCCGAGTGGAACATCGGGCGGTCGAACTTCTCGAGCCCCGGGATGTCGGGCAGCTTCGGGTCAGAGAGGTGCCCGGCAGCGGTGACGACGAAGTCGGCGGTGAACGAGCCGGCGGTCGTCTCGAGTGCCCAGCGCTGCTCCTCCGGCTGCCACGTCGACTCGAGCAGCTCGGCGTCGAAGGTGATGTGCGGCATGACGCCCTCGTCGATCGCCGCCTCGCGCAGGTACGCGTGGATCTCGGGCTGCGTCGCGTACACGCGCGACCAGTCGGGGTTCGGGCGGAACGAGTAGGAGTAGAGGTGCGACTGGATGTCGCACGCGGCGCCGGGGTAGGTGTTGTCGCGCCAAGTGCCGCCGACGTCACCGGCACGCTCGAGCACGATGAAGTCGTGCTCGCCGCGGCGGCGCAGCTGGATCGCGAGGCCGAGGCCCGCGAATCCGGAACCGATGATCGCGACCTTCGCGTGGGTGGTCGACGGGCGCTCAGCGGCCCGGGTGGCGGATGCGGTGTTCATGGTCTGCTCCTGGTTCTGCATCACGCGTGGTCGACGGGGATGATGGTGCCCGCGGGGTGCTCGCGGGGGTCGACGCTGAAGTCGTCGATGGCGACGGCGAGCTGCGCGGGGCGCTCGACCGAGACCGCGTGGCCCGACTCGATCTCGAGGTAGCGGGCGTCGGAGATGGCGCCGAAGAGCACGCGCGCGTGGTGCAGCGGCACCATCGCATCATGCGTGCAGCCGACGATGAGGGTCGGCACGTCGATGCGGCTGAGGCCCGAGGTGATGTCGATCTCGCGGTTGAGGCGCATGATCTGCGCGGGGTACGGACGCGTGACCGCCGCCTGCAGCTCGGCCCAGTCGCGCGCGTTGCGGCCGACGACGAAGCCCGGCGAGTAGGCCATCAGAAGGGTGAGGCGCTGCAGGCTCTCGGGGTCGCTGTCGTGCAGGCGCTGCCAGAGCTCGTTGCGCACGAGCTGGTGCCGGTCGGTCTTCGACCACCCAGCGACGAGGGTGAGCGACTCGATCGTGCCGGGCTGCTCGGCGGCGTATGCGGCCGCGACGACCGCACCGAAGGAATAGCCGACGAGCGCGACGGGGCCGTCGGCGGATGCATGCGCGACGACTGCTCGCAGCTGGTCGACGGCGTCCGCGAGCGTGAGCTCGGCGTCGTCGGCCGGCAGCTGCAGGTCGAAGGCGACGACGCGGCGCGTGAACGACAGGATCGGGTAGACGGCCCAGAAGCTGCCGCGGGCCGTGCCGGAGCTGCCATGCACGAGCACGATCGTCGCGGCGCTCGACTCGTTGCCGCTGTCGTAGATCGGGATCGACCGGTCGCTCTGCGCCACGTGCCCGGTCGGCTGCACCAGCAGCGGCTCCCGCAGCGTGCCGTCGACATGCCAGACGCTCTGGCGCTCTGCCTGCTCCGTGACCATTGCCACCTCACTCCATCGTGATCAAGATTCTGAGAGTGCACTATCAAAATGTGCTCTGAGGCGAGCGTACACGGCGTCCGGGGCCATGCCAATAGGGGGATGTGATTGCCCACTCTCACGAGCCCTCGTACGATCGGCGTGCGGCGACGACGCCCTGAGCGCCCGTCGCACTTGCAGAGCTGACAGCGGCCGTGGGCCGCGGATGGAGGAGCGCCATGGGCGAGTCGAAGGAGCGCGTGCTCGTCACGGGCGGAGCGAGCGGCATCGGCGCCGCCATCGTGGAGCAGCAGCGCCGGCTCGGTCGCGACGTCGTCGTGATCGACAAGCAGCCGGGCGGCATCCAGGCCGACCTCGCCGATGCGACGCAGGTCGCGGCGGCCCTCGAGGAGGCGCTCGCGGACGGGCCGATCCACCGGCTCGTCAACAACGTCGGCTATATCCGCGTCGCGGAGCTCGCCGACCTCGAGATCGAGGATGCGCTGCGCACCTACGAGATCAACGTCGTCGCCGCCATGCGATGCGCGCAGGCGCTGCTGCCCGGGATGCGCGACGCGCGCTTCGGCCGCATCGTCAACCTCGCCTCTCGAGCCGCGCTCGGCAAGGCCGGCAGGACGGCCTATTCGGGTTCGAAGGCCGGGATCATCGGCGTGACCCGCACGTGGGCGCTCGAGCTCGGCGAGCACGGCATCACGGTCAACGCCGTCAGCCCCGGCCCCATCCGCACCGCGATGTTCGAGGCGGCGAACCCCGCCGGCGAGCCGCGCACGCAGCAGATCATCGACGCCATCCCCGTCAAGCGCGTCGGTGAGCCCTCCGACGTCGCTGCGGCCGTGACCTTCCTGCTCGACGAGGCCGGCTTCATCACCGGGCAGAACCTCAACGTCTGCGGCGGCATGACCGTCGGCGCCGCGCCGCTGTGAGCGCCGAGCCACGAGCGTCGGCCCCGCCGCGCCGATCGTGACCACCGCCGCGGCGCTGCTCGCGCGCCACGTGGTGCGCGCCGCCGGGGAGCCGCTGCCCGAGCGCACGCGTCGGGGTGCGAAGGCCGTGCTGCTGCACAACCTCATCGTCGGTCTCGGGGCGCACGGCATGCCGCTCCCGGGGATCTCGGGCTCATGGGCGCTGCCGTGGACGGAGCGGCCGCAGACGGCGCCCGACCTCGCTTTCGCGACCGCGCTGCGGATGGGCGCGCGAGCGCAGCACGACGAGCACCCGCGCTCCGTCACGCACCTCGGCAGCGCCGTGACCCCCGCGTGCCTCGCGATCGCGGCGGGCTACCAGGTCGGTGGCGTCCTCGGGACGGCGCTCCTGCCCCATGCGCGCGCTCGAGGGATGCGGTCGACCGGCGTCGTCGGGCCGATCGCTGCCGCCGCCGGGGCGGCCGTGGTGCTGGGGCTGGACGAGGCCGCGACCGCGCACGCGATCGCGCTCGCCGCGAACCGCGCCGCAGGCTTCACCCAGGTGTGGCTCGAGGGCACGGACGAATGGCGGCTGCAGACCGCCGCGGCCGCGCGCGACGGGCTCGAGTCGGCCATGTGGGCGGCGAGCGGCGCGCGTGGCGCGACGGCCGCGATCGAGGGACGCTCGGGGCTGCTCCACGCTCTCGGCATCGATGCCGAAGGCGTCACGTCGATCGTCGATGCGCTTCCCGGGGCGCTCGCCGACGAGCCCGTCATCGCGCACATGCTGCTGAAGGCGCATCCGGTCTGCGCGATCAACCAAGCGGCGGTCGAGGTCGCGATCGGATTGCGCGCCGAGCTGCCGAACGCCGACCCCTCGACGATCGTGCGGGTGCGCGTTCGACTGAGCGACGCCGACGCCGCCTACCCCGGCATCGACATCGCACGTCCGCCCTCGTCGTGGGCGCAGGCGATGATGGATGCGCGCCAGGGCGTCGCGATCGCGCTCGCGGACGGTCGGGTCGACGCCGACGCGCTCCACCCGGGCAGCGCCGAGTCGCAGCGGCTCCGAGCGCTCGTCGACGTCGCGGGCGGGCTGCCCGCCGCAGCGGCGCACGGTGCAGCGATCGAGATCGAGCTCGCCGACGGACGTCGCCTCGACGGCGCGGCCGAGCGGGTCGAGGTCGACGCGCGGCGGTCGGCGCGCATGGCGCTCGACCTGCTGCCCGCCGCGGGGCTGCCGCTCGCGCTTGCGGAGCGGCTGCCGACCCTCATCGCCGGTCTCGACGAGTCGGACGGCGTCGCACGGCTCATCGAGGCGCTCGACGGCATCGCCCCCTGGGAGGCGCTGTGCCACGCATGATGCAAGCGGTCGCCGCGACCGCGTGGGGCGCGCCGGAGGTGCTGCGGCCCGTCGAGGTGCCCGTCCCGTCCCTGCTGCCGGGCGAGGTGCTCGTCCGCGTCGAGGCTGCGGGCGTCAATCCCACCGATCAGAAGTCGCGCGCGACGGGTGGTCGAGGCTACTGGCGAGATCCGGCCATCCTCGGGTTCGACGTCGCGGGGATCGTCGAGGAGGTCGCCGACGGCTCCTTCCGGCATGCCGTGGGCGACCGGGTGTTCGGCATGCCGCGCTTCCCGCTGCCGGCGGAGGCCTACGCGCAGTACGTCTCCGCGCCCGCGCGGCAGCTCGTGCGCATGCCGGAGCGCCTCGACTTCGCGGCGGCGGCGTCGCTCCCGCTCGCGGGCCTCACCGCCCTGCAGGCGCTCGAGGGCGCGGGCCGAGTGCGACCGGGAGCCTCGGTGCTCATCTGTGCCGCGGGCGGCGGGGTCGGGCGACTCGCCGTGCAGATCGCGCTCGCGCTCGGGGCCGTCGTGACGGCGTGCGCTCGGTCGGCGAGGCTCGAGGAAGCGGCTTCCGCAGGCGCGCGGGTGGTGGCATCCGGGGATGACGGCCTGCCGGCTGCGCCCTCTCAGCACGACGTCGTCATCGACCCGTTCGGGGGCGAGCGCACCGCGACCCTGCTCGACTGGTGCGCGCCCGGTGGCACGGTCGTCACGCTCATCCCGCGCACGGCGCTCGCTGTCGAGGAGGCTGCCCGCGCGCGCGGCATCGGCCTCCGCCGCGTCGTCGTCGAGCCGTCCGAGCTCGACATGCAGCGCATCGCCGACTGGGTCGCCGATGGGCGCCTCCGGCCGCGCGTCGCGCTCGAGCTGCCGCTCGCCGCGGCTGCAGAAGCACACCGGGTGGGGGAGCGCGGCGGGCTCGATGGCAAGATCGTGCTGCGGCCGTGGCAGCGCAGCCAGGGCGCGACCGACGAAGAGGTGACGCGGTGACCACTGCACCGGAGATGAGTGCGCGCCAGCTCGGCAAGCAGCGCAAGCGCGACGCCATCCGCTCTGCCGCCGCGGAGCTCATGCACGTGAAGTCCTTCGACGACATCACGATGCGCGAGATCGCGCAGCTCGCGGGCGTGGGCGAGGCGACCCTCTTCCGCTACGTGCCCAACAAGCACGACCTGCTGCACGTCGTCTTCGGCGACGAGCTCGATGCCGTGCTGGACCGCATCGACGAGCAGGACGCGGCACTCTCGGCCGCGCAGGGCGATGCGCTCACCGGCACGCACTTCGTCGAGCGCATCCGCGCGATCTATCTCGAGCGCTCCGCCTTCTACCGGCGCAACCCCGAGAACGCCTCGCGGTACCTCCGTGAAGGCTTCAGCCTCAGCCCCCTCAGCGCGCGCAACGTGGCGCAGGGCGACCGCACCATCAGCATGACGCGCAGCATCGTCGAGGACGGCCAGCAGCGTGGCCTGCTCGACCGGCGGGCGGAAGCGCAGCACGTCGGGACGAACTGCCACGCGATCTACATGCACGAGATCGACCGCACCCCCGTGCGCGGCTTCGACCCCGACCGCATCTGGGAGCGGCTCGGACCGCGGCTCGACGCGCAGCTGCGCCCGCTCGTGCTCCTCCCGCGCGACTGATGGGCGCGGCCGACGGGCCGATGCCCGCCGACCGATCGCCGATGCTTATCGCCGCTTGACGTTCCCCCGTGCTCACGAATAGCGTCGCGTCAGGCCATACTGAGAGTGCACTCTCGAAACTTGCACTTCTCTACTAACAACGAGGTTAGGAACTCGCATGCGCAGCATGAGCAGGAACCACAACCGGTCGCTGATCGCGGTCGGCGCCATCATGGGGGTCGCGCTGCTCGCCGGCTGCAGCAGCGCCGCGGGCCCGGAGACCTCCACCGCGCCCGAGGCGGGCGACGCGTCGAGCTTCCCGGCCGGCGACATCCGCTTCGTCATCCCCTACGCGGCTGGCGGCCCCACCGATGTGACCGCGCGGGCCCTCGCGCCGTGCCTCGGCGAGACGCTGGGCACGAACGTGATCGCCGAGAACATCACCGGCGGCTCCGGCTCGGTCGGCCTCCAGGACATGATCTCCAAGCCTGCAGACGGTCAGACGGTCGCGATCGTCTCGCCCGGCATGGTGGCGCTCTCGCCCATCGCCAACGGCCTCGACTACTCGCGCGAGGATGTCGCCTCGATCGGCGTCATCTCCTACTCGCCGATGATCCTGGTCGTCGGCGCCGACTCGCCGTACAGCACCGGCGAGGAGTTCTTCTCGGCAGCCGAGGAGGCTCCGGGCACCCTCACGGTCGGCGTCTCTGGCGCTTCCACGCCGCAGGCGATCGAGCTCCAGCGACTCGCCGACGAGTACGGCGTCGAGGTCACGGTCGTGCCGTTCGACGGCAGCGCCGGTGCGATCACGGCCCTGCTTGGCGGCCACGTCGACTCGGTCTTCGTGAACGACCAGGAGGACGTCGTCCAGCGCATCGAGTCGGGCGACTTCACCGCGCTCGCCGTCTCGTCGCCCGAGCCGCAGGCGCACCTGCCCGAGGTCCCGACGCTCGTCGACCTCGGCTACGAGGACCTCACGCTCGCCGTGACGATCTACGCGCTCGCCGCTCCGGCAGGCACGCCCGAGGATGTCGTGACGACGCTCTCGGACGCGCTCGAGGGCTGCCTCACCAACCCCGAGACGGTCGACGCCATCGGGGAGGACTACGTCCCGGCCGAGTACCAGACCGCAGAGGACTTCGACGGCTTCCTGACGGAGGCCGAGGAGGTCTACACCCGCATCCTCGGGAGCTGACCATGACCGACGTCGCCGACCGCACCGAGCACGGTGCTGAGCACCCGGCAGAGCCGGATGCGTCCGACTCGACCGTCGGCATCCGCGGGCGGAAGATCGCCCGCTGGGGTGCGGTGGCCGTGCTCGCCGCGGTCGGCGTCGTCGCCATCGTCCTGAGCATCGGCTACGGGCTCGGCACGGGCACCCGCCCCGGACCGGGGCTGTGGCCCTTCATCGCCGCCGTGCTGATGCTCGGCTCGACCGTCGTGGTCGCGATCACCGACACCCTCGAGGACTACGAGCCCTGGGGCAAGGAGTCGGTGCGCACCCTCGTCGCGCTCGCCTCGCTCGTCGTCTTCGCCGTGCTCTTCACACTGCTGGGCTTCACGGTACCCGCGATCCTGCTCATGCTCCTGTGGCTGCGGATGTTCGGCCAGATGCGCTGGGCCACTGCCGTGCCCCTCGCCGTGGTCGGTGCCGTCGCCCTCTTCATGCTGTTCGACGTCCTGCTCGGCGTCCCGATGCCTCGGGACCTGCTCATGACGCCACTGACGTCCTGGATGTGATGCCGCCATGTTCGATGGTCTGGTCCTAGGCTTCGGGGTCGCGCTCGACCCGATGAACCTGCTCTACGTCTTCGTCGGCGTCGTGGTCGGCACCGCGATCGGCGTGCTGCCCGGCCTCGGCCCGACCGCGACGATCGCGCTGCTGCTGCCGCTCACCTACGCGCTCGACCCCGCGACGGCGATCATCATGCTCGCCGGCATCTACTACGGGTCGATGTACGGCGGCACGATCACGTCCGTGCTGCTGCGCATGCCCGGTGAGGCGGCATCCGTCGTCACGACCTTCGACGGCTACCAGATGGCGAAGCAGGGCCGAGCTGGCCCCGCGCTCGGCATCGCCGCGATCGGCTCGTTCATCGGCGGCATCGTCTCGGTCATTGGGCTCGCGATCTTCGCGCCCATGCTCGCGAACGCGGCGCTCGCCTTCGGGCCCGTCGCGATGGTCGCCCTGATGGTGCTCGGGCTCATGCTCGTCACCTCGCTCGGCACGGGCTCCACCTGGAAGGCCATGGTCATGGCCGCCGTCGGCCTGCTGCTCGCGACCGTCGGCCAGGACCAGATCAGCGGCATGCCGCGCTTCAACTTCGGCTCCGCCTCGCTGCTCGACGGGTTCGACTTCGTGGCGATCGCGATGGGCCTGTTCGGCGTCGGCGAGATCCTGCACAACCTCGAGCAGGGCGGGCACCTGCAGCGCGTGGCCAAGAAGGTCACGAAGATCATGCCGACGCGCTCCGACCTCAAGCAGTCGGCTGCGCCGATCGCCCGCGGCTCGGTGCTCGGCTTCTTCATCGGCATCCTGCCCGGCGGTGGCGGCGTGCTCTCGTCGCTCGCCTCGTACGCGCTCGAGAAGCGCAGCGCGAAGGACCCCTCGCGCTTCGGCAAGGGCGCGATCGAGGGCGTCGCCGGTCCCGAGACGGCGAACAACGCCTCCTCGACGTCGGCCTTCGTGCCGCTGCTCGTGCTCGGCATCCCCTCGAACGTCGTGCTCGCGCTCATCTTCGGCGCGCTGCTGATCCAGGGCATCACGCCCGGGCCGAGCCTCATCCCGGACCACCCGGAGATCTTCTGGGGCGTCGTCGCCTCGATGGTGATCGGCAACGCGATGCTGCTCGTGCTGAACATGCCGATGGTCGGCGTCTTCGTGCAGCTGCTGCGCGTGCCGATGGGGATCCTCGTCACGTTCGCGATGGCGATCGTGCTGATCGGCACCTTCTCGATCTCGAACGACCCCACCGACATCTGGATCGTGCTCGGCTTCGGCATCCTCGGCTGGCTCATGAAGCGCACCGGCTTCGACCCGGGCCCGCTCGTGCTCGCCTTCGTGCTCGGCCCGATCCTCGAGGCATCCGTGCGGCAGTCCCTGCTCATCTCGGGCGGCGACTTCGGCATCTTCGTCACCGACCCCATCGCGATCACCATCTACGCCGCGCTCGTGCTCGGCTTCGGCTACGCGGTCGTGCGGCGCATCATGAAGGGCACGCCCGAGGTGATCGAGCAGGCACGGCACATCCCTCCGATGACCGAGGCGGTCACGGTGCCGAAGGATGACGCCGCCGGATCGGATGCGGTGGTCGACGAGGCCGAGGAGGCGGACGAGACCGCTGCACCCCGGCCGTGAGCGCCGACCGGCGCGAGCGGTCGCTCATCGCGGCACTGTTCGTGTCGGGGTTCGCGACCTTCTCGCAGCTGTTCGACGCGCAGGCGATCCTCCCGAGCCTCGCCCGCGACCTGCAGGTCGGCAGCGCCACCGCGGCGCTCGCGGTCTCGGCGACGACGACGGGCATCGCGGTGTCGGTGCTCGCATGGGCATGGCTGTCGGACCGCATCGGCCGCACGGCCGTCATGCGCATCAGCCTCATCGCGACGACCGTGTCGGCGCTCGCCGCGCCGCTCGCGCCCACGCTCGAGGTGCTCATCGCGATGCGAGGGGTGACGGGCATCGCGCTCGGCGGCATCCAGGCGGTCGCGATGGCGCTGCTCGTCGAGGTGCTGCCCCGACACCGCGTGCCGGCGGCCGCGGCCGTCTACATCACGGGCAACACGATCGGCGGCGTCACCGGGCGCCTGATCGCGGGCCCGGTGAGCGAGCTGTGGCACTGGCGCCTCGGGCTGCTCATCGTCGCGGCCCTGGGCGTCGTCGCGTGCCTGCTGTTCTTCATCCTGCTGCCGCGCAGCATCGAGGAGCGCGTCGCGCGACCGACAACGTTCGCCGCGTCGCTCGCGAACGTCGGTCACCACCTCTCGCGCTGGCGCACCGCGTCGATCTACGTGCAGGGCTTCCTCATCATGGGGTCGTTCACCGCCGTCTACAACTACCTCGGCTTCCACCTGACCGGCGCTCCGTTCTTCATCCCCGCGGCGCTCGCGAGCCTCTTCTTCCTCGTCTACTTCGTGGGCGCCTTCGCTGCCCGCGTCGCCGGCGAGCTCGCCACGCGCATCCCGCCCTGGTTCGTCGTCGCGTTCGGCGGCTCGTGCGTGGCGCTCTCGGCGCTGCCGATGCTCGGTTCGTCGTTCTGGGTGCTGCTGCTGGGCATCACGCTGCTGACGATCGGCACGTTCATGGCGCATCCGATGTCGAGCACCCTGTCGGGCATGGAGGCGGATCGGGGCCGCGCGCAGTCGACGGCGCTGTACCAGCTCAGCTGGCTGACGGGCGCGGCGCTGTGGGGATGGTTCGGCGGCGTGCTGTACGACCGGTTCGGTTGGGTGGGTGTCGTGTGGATGTCGACCGCGCTCGCCCTCGGGGCGATCGGGGTCGCGGTCAGTCGAGCGTGGGTGACACGGATGGGTCTCAGCGGAGAGGGGAGCACGGCGTGAAGGCGATGCAGTTCGAGGTCGATGGACCGATCGAGTGGGCGGAGGTGCCCGACGTCTCGGCAGCTCCGGGCGAGGTGGTCGTCGAGATCGCGGCGACGGCGGTGAACCGGGCCGACCTGCTGCAGCGGGCGGGCGGCTATGCGCCGCCAGCGGGGGAGTCGGAGGTGCTCGGGCTCGAGTGCTCGGGGACGATCGTCGAGCTGGGGGAGGACGTCACCGGCTGGTCCGTCGGTGACGAGGTGTGCGCTTTGCTCGCGGGCGGCGGCTACGCGGAGCGAGCGGGGGTGCCGACGACGCAGCTGCTGCCGGTGCCGGCGGGCGTGAGCCTGGCGGAGGCCGCGGCGCTGCCGGAAGCGGTGTGCACGGTGTGGACGGCGATCCGCGAGCTGCCGCTGCCCGAGCCGGGCGACCTCGCGCTCGTGCACGGCGGCAGCGGCGGGATCGGCACGATGGCGATCCAGATGCTGCGCGCGCGGGGCTACCGGGTGGCCGTGACGGCGAGCGCCCGCAACCATGCCCTGTGCCTGTCGCTCGGCGCGGAGCTCGCGATCGACTACCGCACCGACGACTTCGTCGAGGTGGTGCTCGGCGCGACCGACGGGCACGGCGCGACCGCGATCCTCGACGTCATCGGCGCCGACTACCTCGACCGCAACGTGCAGGCGCTCGCGCCGGACGGCACGCTGACCGTCATCGCCGTGCAGGGCGGCACGCAGGCCGAGGTCGACCTCCGCGCGCTCATGCGCCGGCGCGTCACGCTGCGCGCCATGACGCTCCGGGCTCGGCCCCGCACGGGCCGCGGCTCGAAGGCGACCGTCATCGAGCAGGTGCGCGAGCACATCTGGCCGCTCATCGAATCGGGCGAGGTGCGGCCGGTGATCGGCGCGACGATGCCGTTGACAGACGCCGACGCAGCGCACGGATTGATGGGCTCGCCGCAGGCGCCCGGGGGCAAGATCCTGCTCGTGCGTTGAGTCGCTGTCGGAGGACTGGGCACGCAGCCGCCATGCTCGAACGGTGAGCACGACACCGGACGAGCACCGAGCGCCGAGCGCGAGCGACCCGCCGCTGCGGCTCACCGATCGAGCCCGCTGGGGAATCGCGATGGGCTGGGCCTCGGATGCTGAGCCGCTCCTCGAGATCGGCGCCGACGTCGAGCTGCGCGTCGCGTCGGCGTCGAAGCTGCTGCTGCTCGCCGCCTGCGCGGCAGCCGTCGAGTCGGGCGACCTCGACCCGGGTCGACGGCTCGACCGCAGGTCGGTCGACCCGGTTGCCGACAGCGGCATCTGGCAGCACCTCGACCAGGACCTCCTGACGGTGCACGACGTGGCGACGCTCGTCGGCGCGGCCAGCGACAATCTCGCGACCAACATGCTGCTGCACGAGCTCGGGCTCGACCGGGTCGCATCGACAGCCGAGGCGCTCGGCATCACCGGCGTGCACCTGCACGACCGGGTCCGCGACGAGCGCACGAGCGCGCATCCGCAGACGCTCGGCACCGCGACAGCGCGCGGCTTGTTCGACCTCATCACCCGCGTCGCGAACGGCACGCTCGGCGACGCTCCGACGAGCGCGCGCGTGCGCCGATGGCTCGCCAACTCGCTCGACCTGAGCATGGTCGCGGCGCCGCTGCACCTCGACCCGCTGTCGCACGGGGTCGGGCACGAGGGGCCGATGGTCGTCAACAAGACCGGCACCGATGCGGGCGTTCGCGCCGATGTCGGCTTCGTCGAGTCGGGCTCGGGCACGCTCGTGTACTGCGCCATCGCGAACTGGCCGGCGGAGCTCGCGCTGACCGACGCCGTCATGCAGGACATGCACGCCATCGGCGAGGCAGTGCGCCGACTGCTGTGAGCGCGTGACCCTCGACCAGCGGCGATCGACCCGCCATGCTGGCCCCATGGACACCGCACACCTCCCCGCGCTCGCCGACGAGCTGCTCGCCATCGCCCGCGACGCCACGAGCGGTCGCGCCGGGCGCTCGACCCGCTCCGGCCGCGCCCTCTCGCTGCGCCAGACGGTGCTCGCGCTCACCGAGGGCCACGGCATGGACGAGCACGAGGCCAACGGCGAGGCGACGTTGCAGGTGCTCACGGGCCGCGTGCGACTGCGCTGGGGGAGCGAGTCGGTCGAGCTCGCCGAGGGTGATGTCGTCGACATCCCGGATGCGCGGCACGCGGTGGATGCGCTGACTGACGCGGCCGTGCTGCTGACGGTGGCGGTGCGGTAGCCGGGTGGTCTCGACTCGCGGCCGGCTTCGCCGGCTGCGGCTCGACCAGCGGAGAGTCGGTGCCGAACTCGTCCCCCAACAACCAGTTTCGACATAGGTCGGCTCGCTACGCTTCAGCAATGCGTCAATCGTCCTCGGCTCTCGATGGAGCTCCTCCGACAGGCAACGCGACGACCCGCTTCAGCAACGTCGCACTGCTGTCTGTCGCGAGCACGCTGCCAAGCCGGGTCACGACATCCGTCGACATCGAGGATCGCCTCGAGTCGGCGCTCCACCGCCTCAAGCTGCGCGGCGGGCTGCTCAAGCGCGTCGCCGGCGTGCTCGAGCGCCGCAACTGGGCGGAGGGCGAGTCGGCCGACACCGCCACCGTCCGCGCCGGCGAGCAGGCGCTCGCCGAGGCGGGCGTCAAGCCGGGCGACGTGGGCCTCCTCATCAACACGAGCGTCACGCGCAAGCACCTCGAGCCCTCCGTCGCCGTGCGGCTCCACCACGAGCTCGGACTGCCGACCTCGGCCGTCAACTTCGACGTCGCGAACGCGTGCCTCGGCTTCGTCAACGGCATGAGCCTCGCCGCCGGCATGATCGAATCGGGCCAGATCCGCTACGCGATCGTCGTGAACGGCGAGGACGCCGACGACATCCAGGTCAACACGATCGACCGGCTGCTCGGCAGCGACATCGACCGCGACGACTTCCTCAGCGAGTTCGCCACCCTCACGCTCGGCTCCGGCTCGGCCGCCGCCGTGCTCGGCCGCGCCGACGAGCACCCCGAGGGCCACCGCATCCTGGGCGGCGTCACGCGCGCCGCCACGCAGTGGCACGACCTGTGCGTCGGCAGCGCCGAGGGCATGTACACGAACGCGAAGGCGCTGCTGAAGGGCGGGCTCGAGCTCGTCGTCTCGGCCTGGAAGGAAGCCGCGCCCGAGTGGAAGTGGTCCGAGATGGATCGCTACATCACCCACCAGGTCTCGTCGGTGCACACGAACGCGATCGTGAAGGCCGCGAAGCTCGACCCGGCGCGCGTGCCCACGACGTTCCCGCGCTACGGCAACGTGGGCCCCGCATCCATCCCCATCACCCTCGCCGAGGAGCAGGCCACCCTCAACCGCGGCGACCGCGTGCTGCTCATGGGCGTCGGCTCCGGCCTCAACACGGCCATGATGGAGCTCGCCTGGTGACTGGGCGCGACGCCCCCGCATCGCTGCCGCCAGCAGGCCTCCCCGGCCTCGACCCGCACTGGAGCCGCATCGTCGCGGTGCCCGGCCGCGGTCTCGACGAGGGCCGCACCCGTGAGTGGCACTGCCTCGACACGGCGGATGCGCTCTCGCGCGTGGGCGCACCGGTGGCCGGCACGATCTTGGCCGTGCACGGCAACCCCACCTGGAGCTACCTCTGGCGGCGGATCGCGGCGGAGTCGCTCGCGGCTGCCCGGCGCGGCGAGCCCGCGTGGCGCGTCGTCGCCGTCGACCAGCTCGAGATGGGCTTCTCGGAGCGCACCGGACTGCACCGGCCGCTGCCGCAGCGGGTCGCGGACCTCTCGGCGTTCGCGGATGCGCTGGGCCTCGACGGCCCCGTCGTCACCCTCGGGCACGACTGGGGCGGCGTCATCTCGCTCGGTTGGGCCGTCGACCACCCCGAGCGGCTCGCCGCCGTCGCGCTGCTGAACACCGCGGTGCACCATCCGGCCGGCGTGCCGATCCCCGCGCCGCTGCGGCTCGCGCGCGCTCGCGGCGTGCTCTCCGCCGCGACCGTCGCGACGACCGGCTTCCTCGAGACGACGCTGACGCTCGCGACGCCCTCGCTCGCCCCCGAGGTGAAGGACGCCTTCCGCGCGCCCTACCGCTCGGCCGCGCGCCGTGCCGGGATCGGCGGCTTCGTCGCCGACATCCCCGTCGACGAGCAGCACGAGAGCTTCGCCGAGCTGGCCCGCATCAGCACGGGTGTCGCCGCGCTCCGGGTGCCGGCGCTCCTGCAATGGGGGCCGGAGGACCCGGTGTTCGGCGACCGCTACCTCGACGACCTCGTCGACCGCATGCCGCACGCCGACGTGCACCGCTACGAGGGTGCGAGCCACCTGGTCGCGGAGGAGCAGCCGTACGCCGCGACGGTGCTCGAGTGGCTGGGGTCTTCGCTGGTCGAGGAGCAGCCGCTTCCGCCGGTCGAGGCGCAGCCGGAGGCCGCGTCGCGAGACCACTTGCCCGGTTGGGATGGTCTCGACACGGTCAGCGCGCGGCGGGCGCGGACCGGCTCGGCCAGCGGCAGCGGCGAGGCGTTCGTCCCGCTCTGGCACGGGCTCGACCAGCGCGCCGGCGACGACGACGTCGCCGTGATCGACATGGCCGGACGCGGCGGCCCGCGCCGCGTCAGCTGGCGCCAGCTCGAGGCGCAGACCCGCAGCATCGCCGCCGGACTGCACGAGATCGGCGTGCGTCGCGGCGACCGCGTCTCGCTGCTCGTCAAGCCCGGCCCGACCCTCACGGCTGTCCTCTACGCGTGCCTCCGCATCGGCGCGATCGTCGTCGTCGCCGACGCCGGCCTCGGCGTGAAGGGCCTGACGCGCGCCGTGCGCGGCTCGTGGCCCGACGTCATCATCGGCGAGCGGCTGGGCCTCACCGCCGCCCGAGCGCTCCGCTGGCCCGGCATGCGCATCTCCGCCGAGCGCCTCCCGCGCGCCGCCGCGGCGGCCCTCGGCGTCTCGCACAGCGTCCACGACGTGGCCGCTCTGGGCGCCGGCGCCGACTTCCCCGCCGAGCCCGGTCCCGACGACGAGGCCGCCATCCTCTTCACCTCCGGCTCGACCGGTCCCGCGAAGGGCGTCGTCTACACGCACGGGCAGCTGAGCGCCCTGCGCGACGTGCTCGCCGCGCACCTCGAGATCACTCCCGAGACGGGCCTCGTCACGGGCTTCGCGCCCTTCGCGCTGCTCGGCCCGGCGCTCGGCACTCGCTCGGCGACGCCCGACATGGACGTCTCCTCGCCCCGCACCCTCACGGCCACCGCGGTCGCGGCCGCCGTGCGCGCATCCGACGCCGGCATCGTCTTCCTCTCGCCCGCGGCCATCCTCAACGTCGTCGCGACGTCGGATGCGCTCACCGCGGCCGACCAGGCCGCACTCATGCGCGTGCACACCTTTCTCTCCACCGGCGCTCCCATCGGCGCGCCGATGCTCACCGCGATCGCGCAGCTCATGCCGAACGCCACCCCGCACACGCCGTACGGCATGACGGAGTGCCTGCTCGTCACCGACGTCACGCTCGACGGCGTGCTCGCGGCGGCGGAGGCGCCGGACGCCGGCGTCTGCGTCGGCTCGCCGATCGCGGGCAACCGCGTGCTCGTGAGCGCGCTCGACGCCGACGGCCGCGCGACCGGCGCCCCGAGCGCCGAGCCCGGCGTGCTCGGCGAGATCGTCGTCTCCGCGCCGCACCTCAAGAGCCACTACGACCGCCTGTGGGTCACCGACCGCATGGCGACCCGCGAGACCGAGCCGCTCGCCTCCGCGACGCCCGGCACCCGCTGGCACCGCACGGGCGACCTCGGCCACCTCGACGCGCAGGGCCGCGTCTGGATCGAGGGCCGCAGCCAGCACGTCATCGTCACGGCCGACGGTCCGATCGCTCCGGTCGAGGCCGAGCAGGCCGTCGAGACGGTGGATGCCGTGCGTCGCGCCGCCGTCGTCGGCATCGGTCCGCACCGGCTCCGGCAGGCGGTCGCGGTCGTCGAGACCTCGCCCGCGAGCTCGCGGCCAGCGCTCGCCGACCCGCTGCTGACCGCCGCGGTGCGAGCGAGCACGACGCAGCCGCTCGCCGCCGTGCTCGTCGTGCCGCAGCTGCCGACCGACGTGCGCCACAACTCCAAGATCGACCGCTCGCGGCTGTCGGAGTGGGCCGAGCGCACGCTCGCCGGCGAGAAGCCGGGCACGCCGTGAAGGTGCTCGTCACCGGCGCCTCCGGCTTCCTCGGTCGCGCGGTCGCGGCCGAGCTCGTCGCCGCGGGCCACCACGTGCGCACGCTGCAGCGGCGGCCCTCGGGCGTGCCGGGCGTGACGGATGTGCTCGGCTCGCTCACCGACCCGGCCGTCGTCGCGCGGGCGGTCGCCGGCGCTGGGGCCGGTGATGAGCCCGGAGCGGAGGGCAGCGTCGAGGGTGTCATCCACCTCGCCGCGAAGGTCTCGCTCGCGGGCGATCCGGCCGAGTTCCGCACCGTCAACGTCGAGGGCACCCGTGCGCTGCTCGACGCCGCCGAGCACGCAGGGGTCTCGCGCTTCGTGCAGGTGTCGTCGCCGTCGGTCGCGCACGTCGGCGCCTCGCTCACAGGCGTCGGCGCCGAGCCGGCCTCGCCCGAGCACGCCCGCGGCGACTACGCCCGCACGAAGGCCGAGGCCGAGCTGCTCGCGCTCGCACGCGACTCCGCCGCGTTGCGCGTCATCGCCGTGCGCCCGCACATCGTCTGGGGGCCGGGCGACACGCAGCTCATCGAGCGCGTCGTCGAGCGGGCCCGTCGTGGCCGCGTGCCGCTGCTGAACGGCGGCACGGCGCTCATCGACACGACGTACGTCGACAACGCCGCGACCGGCATCGTCGCGGCGCTGCACCGGGCCGACGTCGCGCACGGCAACGCCTACGTCATCACGAACGGCGAGCCGCGCCCGGTCGGCGACCTGCTCGCGGGCATCTGCCTCGCCGCCGGCGTCCCGCCGCCGCGCATCAGCGTGCCGGCCGCCCTCGGCCGTGCCGCGGGCTCGCTCGTCGAGCGGGCCTGGGCGATCCGGCCGGGGGCCGACGAGCCCCCGATGACGCGGTTCCTCGCCGAGCAGCTCTCGACCGCGCACTGGTTCGACCAGCGCGACACCCGCCGCGACCTCGCGTGGGCGCCGACGGTGTCGATCGACGAGGGCCTGCGCCGGCTCGCGGCCTACTACGCGTAGCGCCGGCCGCCGAACGAGGAGATCCGGCTGCCGCGTCACGACCGGAGGCCGCCGCATCTTCCTCCCGTCGACTCCTCGCCTCGTGATCACGCGCGTGCGTCGACGCGCACGGCGGAGAGCTCGCCGGGGCGGAGGTCCGCGACGGCCAGGAGCGTGACCAGCACCCGGTGCGCGACCACCCAGACGGGGGTCGCCGGTCGGAAGCCGAGCGCGAGCGCTCCGGGGTCCGTCGAGCACCGCCCCCAGTCCGGCAGGTGGCGGACTCGCGGACGCCCCGCGCCCTGCCACAGGTGCAGCTCCCATCCGCCGTCTTCGACCATGCGCGCCGTCATCGCGGCACCCGGCTCGACCGCTCGGAGCCCCGTCGGAATTCGCTCGCTCCCGTGCTTCCCGCACTCGCAGGCCCGGAGGCCGCGCGCGAGGATCTCGGCAGCCGGCAGGAAGGCGACAGGCACCACCGACATGGCGCCGCCCGAGAAGCGCACGTGGTCGAGCACGCTGACGAGCTCGAGCACGTCGTCGCGCCACGGGGCTCGCAGGAACCCGTGCTTGCGCAGCTCGAGCCGAGCCGTGTCATCGCCGTCGTCCGAACCGATCGCGAGCCGGCGCCGGAAGCGCACCGGAGCGCCCGCATGCCGCGCGATCTGCTCCGCCTCGGAACGCGTGCGCGCGAGGCAGACGAACGGCGGGCGCCTGCCGCCGTCGACCTGGAACTCGAATCGGTGGGTCGCATCCGCTCTCATGCCGGGCAGGATGCCGCAGCTCGCGCCGCGGAGGTGCGGGGCAGCGCGTGGGCTGTGGAGAGCGGCACACGCGCTGCCAGCCAGCTCGCAGGATGGCCGACCTACCGTCGCCGCATGAGTGTTCCGCCGCACGGCACGCCGCCGCAACCCATGCCGTTCGGCGCACCCTCGTGGCAGCCCCAGCCGCAGCCATACCCGCAGCAGGGCGTCCCCTTCCCTCTGAGCACGCCGCGCCCGCCGCTGCCGGAGGCGGAGCGCCGGCGCCTGCTGCGGCTGGGCGCCGGCAGAGGCGCGCTCCTCGGATTCGGCACCGGGCTCGGCGGGACGGTGCTGCTGCTCTGGGCGACGGTCCTCGGCATCTCGGCGCTCGTCGCGCCGCTCGTGATCGGCTTCGGCGGCGGCGACCCGCTGGGTGAGGGCGTCGCCGCGGTCGTCACGCCGCTCACGGTCGCGGTCCTGGCCGGCGGCTCGGTGCTGTGCCTGCTCGCGCTCGTGCTCAGCTGGTTCGGCCTGCGCCGGTGGGGCGGCGGCCGCGCCGCAGGGGTCACCGCTGCCGCGGCCGCGATCGCGAGCGTGCCCGTGCACCTCGTCAACATCGCGATCTTCGCGATCACGTTCGCGCTGCAGCCCGAGCTCGACGAGTCGACGGGCATAGCGATCATCGCGCTCGTCGCGGGCCTCGTCGGTGCGGTGGTCGGGGCTGCGGCGGGCGCCGGCGCGTGGCGGTGGATGGGTGCCGTCCTGCGGCCGCGCCGCTGACCGGACGCTCAGCCATCAGCCGATCGGCTGCCGCACCTTCCGCGACCACAGCGCGCTCGCGGCGACGGTCGCAACGGCGGCGATGACGGCGAGCACCAGCGCCGTCCACCCGAGCCCGAGCGCCGCCCCGACGACCCCCGCGAGCGGGTAGGTGAGGATGAAGCACGCGTGCGACAGCGCGAACTGCGCGGCGAAGACGGCAGGCCGTTCGGGCGTCGACGCGTTGCGGCGCACGAGCCTCGGCGCGGTCGTGAGGATCGCCGCGTTGCCGGCGCCGAGCACAGCCCACAGCACGAGCAGCAGCCACCACGCGGGCCCGGCGAGCAGCACGGCCGCCACGCCCCCGAGGCCGACCGCCACCGTCGCGGCGCCGGCCAGCATCACCGTGCGCTCGGGGATCCGCTCGATCAGGCGGGGGAGCGCGAGCGCGATCAGCATCGACCCGGCGCCGTAGGCGGCGAGCAGGATCGCGACGTCGGGCTGCAGCCGCTGCAGCCGCTCCTGCACGACGACGACCGTGTTGACGATGACCATCGCGGTCGGCGCCGCGACCGCGAGGTTGAGCGCGAGCAGCGCGCGCAGCTCGGCGTTCCGGGCGAAGACGCGCACACCGCGCGTGAGCCGCTCGGCGAAGGACGACCCGGTGTCGGGCTCGATGTGCGGGAAGGTCGTGGCCACCACGAGCGTCGCCGAGAGCAGGAAGCCCGCGACCGTGCCGAGGAAGAGGTTGGAGTACGACATGACGAGCAGCAGCGCGGCCGCGATCGCCGGGCTCAGCAGCGACTCGAGGTCGTACGCGAGCCGCGACAGCGACATCGCCCGCGTGTACTGCCGCTCGTCGGGCAGGATCTCGGGGATGACGGCCTGGAACGCGGGCGTGAACGTCGCCGACGCGCACTGGAGCAGGAAGATCAGCACGTAGATCTGCCACACGTCGGTCACGAGCGGCAGCAGCAGCGCGATCGCGGCTCGGATGACGTCGGCACCGATGAGCAGCGCCTTGCGCGGCACCCGGTTCGTCGCCGCGATGAGCAGCGGCCCGGCGCCGACGTAGGCGAGCATCTTGATCGTCAGCGCGATGCCCAGCACGAGCCCCGCATCCCCGCCCGCGAGGTCGAAGGCGAGCAGTCCGAGTGCGACGGTCAGCAGTCCGGTGCCGAGCAGCGCGACGATCTGCGCGCTGAAGAGCTTCGCGTAGGCGGGGTTGCGGAGGACGTCACGCACGATCGTTCGTGGCCCGGTCGGTGACGAGGATGTGCTCGGCCGCGGTGCCGAGCATGTGCTCGGCCTGGTGCATCGCGACGGAGACGAGCTCGCTCGCGTGGTCGTCGGCGAGCCGGTAGTAGACCCGCGTGCCCTCGTGTCGAGCCACGACCATGCGCGCGAGTCGCAGCTTGGCGAGGTGCTGCGAGACGCCGGGCGTCGGCTTGTGCACCGCTGCGGCGAGGTCGCCCACCGACTGCTCGCCGTCGCGGAGCGCGAGCAGGATCTTCACACGGGTGCGGTCCGCGAGCATCGAGAAGACCTCGACGGCGAGCTCGACGTGCTCATCCGCTGCTTGCGTATCTGCGTTCATGCGCAAATAGTGGCAGACGCACCGCTGCGTCGCGAGGTCGGGTCAGCGACCCGCCGTCACGGCACGGCTCTGGAAGGAGCGCAGCCGCAGGCTGTTCCCCACGACGAAGACGCTCGAGAACGCCATCGCCGCACCGGCGAGCATCGGGTTGAGCAGCCCGAGCGCGGCGAGCGGGATCGCGAGCACGTTGTAGGCGAATGCCCAGAAGAGGTTGCCCTTGATGGTGCCGAGCGTGCGACGGGCGAGGCGGATGGCGTCGGCGGCGCTGCGCAGGTCGCCGCGGACGAGGGTGATGTCGGATGCCTCGATCGCCGCATCCGTGCCCGTCCCCATCGCGAGTCCCAGGTCGGCCTGCGCGAGTGCCGCTGCGTCGTTGACGCCGTCGCCGACCATAGCGACGACCTTGCCCTCGCCCTGCAGCCGGGCGACCACCTCCGCCTTGTCGCCGGGCAGCACCTCGGCGATGACCTCGTCGATGCCGACGTCGGCGGCGATGCGCCTGGCCACGGTCTGGTTGTCGCCCGTCAGCAGGATGGGCGTCAGGCCCAGCTCGCGCAGCTGCCGGATCGCCTCGGCGCTCGTCGGCTTCACGGTGTCGGCCACGACGAGCAGGCCGCGGATCTCGCCGTCCCAGGCGACGAGCACGGCGGTCTTGCCCTCGTGCTCGGCGGCCTCCTTGCGCCGGTGCAGCTCGGCATCCGGCGCGATCGACCACTCGTCGAGCAGCGACTCGCGGCCGACGACGAGGGCATGGCCGTCGACGATGCCGCTGACGCCCTTGCCCTCGACGTTGCGGAAGCCCTCGACGTCGGGCAGGTCGACCTCGAGCTCCTCGGATGCGCCCTTCGCGATCGCCTGGGCGATGGGGTGCTCGGAGGCATCCTCGATCGCGCCGGCGAGCCGCAGCAGCTCGCGGCGGTCGACGCCCGCCGCGGCGACGACGTCGACGAGCGTCATCCGCCCGCTCGTGACGGTGCCGGTCTTGTCGAGCACGACGGTGTCGACCCGACGCGTCGACTCCAGCACCTCCGGGCCCTTCATGAGGATGCCGAGCTGCGCACCGCGGCCGGTGCCGACGAGCAGCGCCGTCGGCGTGGCGAGGCCGAGCGCGCACGGGCAGGCGATGATGAGCACCGCGACCGCGGCCGTGAACGCGCTCGCGGCGGGGAAGCCGGCGCCGAGCCATGCGCCGAGCGTGACGACCGCGATCGCGATCGCGATGGGCACGAAGATGCCCGAGACGCGGTCGGCGAGGCGCTGCACCTCGGCCTTGCCCGACTGCGCGTCCTCGACGAGCCGCGCCATCTGCGCGAGCTGCGTGTCGGAGCCGACGCGAGTGGCGCGCACGACGATCCTGCCGCTCGCGTTGACCGTGCCTCCGGTGACGCCGTCGCCCGGCGCGGCCTCGACGGGCACCGACTCACCGGTGAGCATCGAGGCGTCGATGGCCGACATCCCCGAGACGATGACGCCGTCGGTCGCGATCTTCTCGCCCGGGCGGACGACGAACTCGTCGCCGACCGCGAGGTCCTCCACCGGGATCCGCACCTCGGTGCCGCCGCGAACGACGGCGACGTCCTTCGCGCCCAGCTCGAGCAGCGCGCGGAGCGCCGCGCCCGCCTGCCGCTTCGACCGCTTCTCGAAGTACCGGCCGGCGAGGATGAACATCGTCACGCCCGCGGCGACCTCGAGGTAGATGTTCGCGGCGCCGTCGCTCGGCGCGATGGTGAGCTCGAACGGATGCGTCATGCCGGGGACGCCCGCGGTGCCGAAGAACAGCGCGAAGAGCGACCAGAGGAACGCGGCGCCGGTTCCCACAGAGACGAGCGTGTCCATCGTCGCCGCGCTGTGGCGCAGGTTCATCCACGCGGCGCGGTGGAACGGCCATGCCGCCCACACCACGACCGGTGCTGCGAGCGCGAGGGACGCCCACTGCCAGTAGGTGAACTGGAGCACGGGGATCATCGCCATGAGGATCACCGGCACCGACAGCACGATCGAGCCGATGAGCCGCTGCCGCAGCGACACGAGCTCGCGGTCGACGGGCTCGCCGCCATCGTCGACGGTGTCCGGAGCCTTCGGCGTCGGCAGCACGGCGGTGTAGCCGGTCTTCTCGACCTCCGCGATGAGCAGCGCCGGGTCGAAGTCGGCGGGCGCCGTGACCCTGGCCTTCTCGGTGGCGTAGTTCACCGACGCCGCGACGCCGTCGAGCTTGTTCAGCTTCTTCTCGACGCGCATCGCGCACGACGAGCACGTCATGCCGCCGATCTCGAGCTCGTACGTGCTCGCCGGGGACTCGCTCACGACGTCGGTGGTCGACATGCTGTGGATTCCTTCTCGTGGGATGCGTGGGGACCGAGCGCGGCTCAATGGTCGTCGTGGCCGTCGTCGGCGGGCGCGTGGGACTCGGCCGGAGCGGCCTGGTCGCCCGTGGCGACGACGAAGGATGCGGTGTGGACCTCGTCGTCGACCTGGAAGTCGAAGTACAGCAGGTAGCGTCCGGGGGTCGGCGCCTCGGCGGCGAAGTCGACGCTGGCGCCGGAGCGCTGGCCTGCTTCGGGTTCGGCGCCGTCGGGGTGCACGTGCAGGTAGGCGAGGTCGCCGTCGCGCAACGCGACGAGGTGGCCGAACGCACCGAGATAGGGCTGCATCGTGGTGACCGCTTCGCCGTCCCGCGTCACCTCGAGCGTGAGGGTGGAGCTGCCGCCCGCGACCAGGTCGCCCGAGAGCGCGACGTCGAACTCGCCGGCGCGCGCCTCCCGCACCTCGTCCTGCGGCGGGACGGGCGTGAAGTCACCGGCGACGCTGATCGTCCTGGCGAGGGTCACGCCGCGCTCGGCTGCCGCCGCAGTGAAGTCGGCGAAGACGCGATAGCTGCCCGCTGCATCCCAGGTCCACGGCAGCGACCAGGTGCCCGACGCGTCGAGCTCGGGGTGCACGTGCCGGAACCGGCTGCCGTCCTCGCGGACGACGATGAGGTGCAGGTCCTTCTCGTGCTCCTCGGTGTAGTCGAGGAGCGGCTGGCCGTCGGGATCGAGCACCGAGAAGCGCAGCTCGCCGGTCTCGCCCACAGCGGCAGGAATCTCCACCTCGCTCAAGCGGTAGCCGTCCGCCTCCATCGACAGGCCGGGGAGCATCGCGGCATCGTTCTGCGCCGCGGACGGCTCGTCGTGCGTCGCGCGGTCGCCGTCTGTGGTGGTCGTCCGCGCCGCGACCTCCGCGCCGGGCGCGACGGCGCCGGCGACGAGGAACGCGGCGGCGAACGCGCCGATGAGGCCGAGGCCGTAGAGGCTCAGGCGAGCCGGAGCGTTCACGAGGCGCTCCGCGAGCAGGTGGCAGTGATCCGCTGGGTGCTCATGCACTCACGGTATACCCCAGGGGGGTATTGCTGCAAGGCATCGCGCATGGCCATCCGCAGCTCGACCAAGCAGCTCACGATCGAGAGCGAGGGTCGAGGCGGGCACCCACGCCCGCAACGAGAAGAGGGTCTGCCTCCGAGTCGATCACAGCTCGGACGCAGACCCTCGACGGGTGGCGGCGCTACAGCCCGGCGTGCTCCGCGGCGTCGTGTGCGATCGGCGTGAGGCGCGTCAGCTGCGTGACGTGGCGCGGCTCGAGCTCCTCGAGCGACGAGACGCCGAGCAGCGCCATGGTGCGCTCGATCTCGTCGCGCAGGATCGCGATCGTGCGGTCGACGCCCTGGCGGCCGCCGGCCATGAGCCCGTAGAGGTAGGCGCGGCCGATGAGCGTGAACTTCGCGCCGAGCGCCATCGAGGCGACGATGTCGGCGCCGTTCATGATGCCCGTGTCGACCATGACGGTCGCATCCGCGCCCACCTCGCGCACGACCTGCGGCAGCAGGTGGAAGGGCACGGGTGCGCGGTCGAGCTGCCGGCCGCCATGGTTCGACAGGATGATGCCGTCGACGCCGCGGTCGATGAGTCGCACCGCATCCGGCACGTTCTGCACGCCCTTGACGACGAGCTTGCCCGGCCACATCGAGCGGATGATCTCGAGGTCGTCGTACGAGATCGTCGGGTCCATCGCCGAGTTGAGCAGCTCGCCGACGGTGCCGCCGGTGGTCGAGAGCGACGCGAACTCGAGCTTCGGCGTGGTGAGGAAGTCGAACCACCACCACGGGCGCGGGATCGCGTTCGCGATCGTCTTCAGCGAGAGCGCCGGCGGGATGGAGAACCCGTTGCGCTTGTCGCGCAGGCGCGCGCCGGCGATCGGCGTGTCGACGGTGAACATGAGCGTGTCGAAGCCCGCGGCCGCGGCCCGCTCGACGAGCCCGTACGAGATCGAGCGATCGCGCATGACGTAGAGCTGGAACCAGTTGCGCCCGTGCGGGTTCGTCGCCTTGACGTCCTCGATCGTCGTGGTGCCGAGCGTCGAGAGCGTGAACGGGATGCCCGCGGCGGCTGCCGCGCCGGCGCCGGCGGTCTCGCCCTCCGACTGCATGAGGCGCGTGAAGCCGGTCGGCGCGATGCCGAAGGGCAGCGCGCTCGGCCCGTCGAGCACGGTGGTCGACGTGTCGACGTTCGCGGCCGGCCGCAGGATGTCGGGGTGGAACTCGACATCCTCGAACGCCTGCCGCGCGCGCTGCAGCGAGATCTCGCCGTCGGCGGCGCCATCGGTGTAGTCGAACGCGGCCGCGGGCGTGCGCCGCTTCGCGATCGATCGCAGGTCGTCGATGGTGAGCGCGGCGTCGAGGCGGCGCTTGCGGCCGTCGAGCTCGGGCTTCTTGAACTGCATGAGCTCGGCGAGCTCACGGACCTTGGGCAGCTGACGCTTCATGGTCGGTCCTCTCTCAGACAGCGATGCGGTGCGGATGGATGCGGTGCGGGAGCGCCGCGTCAGGCCTCGACGTGCGCGACGCGCTTCACGAAGAACGACGCGACCACCGAGATGCCTGCGCAGATGGCCACGTAGACGGCGATCGGCCACCACTGGCCGCCGCTCATCTCGAGCAGCCACGCGGCGATGAGCGGCGCGGTGCCGCCGAAGATCGCGGCGCCGACCTGGTAGCCGAGCGTGGCGCCGGTGTAGCGCACCGCGGGGCTGAAGCTCTCGGCGATGAGCGTGCCGAGGATCGCGTTCACGCTGCCCCACAGCAGGCCGAACGCGACGATCGTGGCGGCGAAGACCGCCCATGCCTCGCCCGTGTTGAGCACGAGGTAGTACGGCACGACGAGCACGATCGTGGTGATCGCCGACCAGCGGTACAGGACCGCTCGGCCGACGCGGTCGGAGAGGTGCCCGAAGAACGGCATCCAGAGGGTCGCGACGAGTGCGGCCGCGGCGACGGCGAGCAGCACGGTGTTCTGGCGCACGCCCAGGATGTTCGTCGCGTAGGCGACGACGTAGGTGCCGAAGATGTAGAACGGCCCGGTCTCGGCGGCCTTCATGCCGATCGAGACGAGCACGGCGCCCCAGTGCTTGGTGACGACCTCCTTGATGGGGAGGCGCAGGCGCGCACCGGTCTCGCGGATGCGCTTGAACTCCGGCGTCTCGTCCAGGCCGTTGCGGATCCACAGGCCGATGAAGACGAGCACGATGCTGCCGACGAACGGCACGCGCCAGCCCCACGAGAGGAACTGGTCCTCGGGCAGCAGCGTGAGCAGCGCGATCACGGCGGAGGCGAGCAGCAGGCCGAGGCTGATGCCCATCTGCGGCACGGCGCCGTAGAGGCCGCGGCGGTGCTTCGGCGCGTACTCGTAGGCGAGCAGCAGCGCGCCGCCCCACTCGCCGCCGATGCCGATGCCCTGCAGCACGCGGAAGAGGAGCAGCAGGATGGGCGCCCAGATGCCGATCGTGTTGAAGTCGGGCAGCAGGCCGATCGCGACCGTGCCGCCGCCCATGAGCATGAGGGTCAGGAACAGCGTCTTCTTGCGGCCGATGCGGTCGCCGATGTGCGCGAAGATCACGCCGCCGATGGGGCGGAAGAAGAACGTGAGCGAGAACGACGCGTAGGCGAGCAGCGTCGAGATGAACGGATCCTCGGTCGGGAAGTAGATCTTGTTGAAGACGAGCGCCGCGACGGTGCCGTAGACGAGGAAGTCGAACCACTCGATGACGCTGCCGCTCAGGCTGCCGAGCAGCACGCGGTAGTTGAGCCGCTCCTGCTTCGGTTCTGCGGCCAAGGTGCTGCTTGCCATGTTCTCTCCTTCGAGAATCGCTCGGCGCCGAACCGATCGTGGCGACGCGTGTGGTCAGACCATGTGGTCGGACCACATGACGATAGGGCAGTCGCGCGGAGGCCGTCAAGGTTGCGCCGGATGCGCGATGTCGACTCGGGCGTGTCGGCGGGCGTCCGTCGACGGCGGTGCCGGCCGGGTGACGGCAGGCGCTCGCCACCGACCGCGCTACGCGCGGGCGTCGTCCGCAGCGGCCGCAGCCGTCTCGCGGTAGTAGCCCTCGATGTGCTCGCGGAGCAGCTGCGCGGCCCCCGCGCGGTCGCCATCGCGCACGCACTCGAAGATGCCGTGGTGCTCCGCGCGGAGCCGCACGGCGGTGCTCGACCAGTCGGGGAGGGCCTGCGCGCGGGCGAGCGTGTGGTCGGCGATCGCCGATCGCAGCGCGTCCATGAGCGTGCTGATGAGCGGATTGCCCGCCGCGCGGGACAGCGATGCGTGGAAGGCGGCGTCGAGCTGCAGGAACTCCTCGACCGGCAGCTCGACCTCGTCCATCCGCTCGAGCAGCTGCTCCGCCGCCGCGAGGTCGGCGGCCTCGACCTCGGCGTGCTCTGCGGCCCACGCCTCGAGCAGCAGCCGCACCTCGTAGATGTGCTCGTGCTCGACGTGGCGCGTCGCGAGCTGCATGTCGAGCGCGAGAGCGAGTGCCTGCTCGGGCGCCGCCGTGACGATGGTGCCGGAGCGCGGACCGGAACCTGTCGACGTGCGGATCGTGCCGAGCGCCTCGAGGACCCGGAGCGCCTCGCGCAGCGAGCCGCGCGAGACCTGCAGCGTCTCGGCGAGCGCCCGCTCACCGGGAAGGTGGTCGCCGATGGAGAGCCGGCCGCTCCGCAGCTCGGCGGTGACCCAGTCCATGACCGTCTCGTGCACCTTCATCGGCTCGAGTATCCCAGCGATGCGCGTTCGGCGAGGCGGTTGTCGTCGCGCGCGCGGGTCGACGCGCCTCGAGTCGAGGCGATCTGGGGTGTTGAGCACAGGGAGAGGCGATTCCCCTCCGATCGGCGGCGCTGCACCTCTGCTCGTGCACGCGTCGACGGCTGCCCGGTGACCGCAGCGCTGCAGGAGGTGCGACGATCGACGCATGAGGTGGTTGCGGGATCGGCGCGTGTGGGCGGTGCTCTTCGCGCTCGCCGTCGTCGTCCAGCTGATCGCGCTCTACCTGCCGAACCCGCCCTCGGGTGGCGGCATCCCGGGCGCCGACAAGGCCGTGCACGCTGCGGTGTTCCTCGCACCGGCGCTGCTCGGCGTGCTCGCCGGGCTGCGGCCAGTCGTGCTCGCCCCGCTGCTCATCGCGCACGCGATCGTCTCCGAGGTCGTGCAGCACCTGCTGCTCCCCGGTCGCGGCGGCGACCCGTGGGATGCGGTGGCCGACATCGTCGGCGTCGCCGTCGGGCTCGCGGTCGGCTCCGCGCTGCTGCTCAGGCTCCGCGCCGACCGACCTGCAGCCCCGGCTTCCGGCGGTGCACCGACAGGTAGCGGAGGCCCTCGGCCCCAGCCGTGATCTCGCGCCGCGCGCGCCTCGGCAGCCAGACGACCGCACCCGGCGCGAGCGCGAGCTCGACGCCGGCGGAGCGCAGCGTGCCGGCGCCGGCGATCACGTGCAGCAGCACGTCCTCGTCCGGGCCGACGTGCTCGTCGATGCGCTCGCCCGGCGGGAGCGCGATGACGTTCGCGTCGAGATGGCGCTCGGCCTCATCGAGTCGCCAGACGGCGCCCCGCTCGTCCGGCTCGCCCACTGCCGCCGCGAGCACGCCCGAGTCGGCCAGGATGCGCGGCTCGGCGACACTGCGCGGCTCGGCGCCGCTGCGCCCGCCCTCGCCGCCGTCGTGCGCCGGTTCGTCGCCCGCCTGCTCGCCTGCCGCATCCGCCATGCCGACCTCCTGCCTCGAGGCTATGCCCGGAGCCACCGTGCGCATGGGCGTGCAATGCGCCGCCGCACGCTGACCCAGCGCGCCGAGCGGCGCGGCTCCTAGGGTGGATGCGGCGTCGACGTTGGGAGCGAGACCGTGAAGGCGATGCAGCAGCAGGGGCCCGGAGGGCCGCTGGAGTGGACGGATGCGCCCGACCCGGTCGCGGGGCACGGCGAGGTGGTCGTCGACATCGTCGCGACCGCCGTCAACAACGCCGACCGGCTGCAGGCCGCTGGGCACTACCCGCCGCCGCTGGGGGAGTCGCCGATCATCGGGCTCGAGTGCTCGGGCGTGATCGCTCACGTCGGCGACGGCGTCGAGGGCTGGGCGGTCGGCGACGAGGTGTGCGCGCTGCTCGCGGGCGGCGGCTACGCCGAGCGGGTCGCGGTGCCCGCGACGCAGCTGCTGCCGGTGCCGCGCGGCATCGACCTTGCGGATGCGGCAGCGCTGCCCGAGGCGGTCTGCACCGTCTGGACCGCCATCCGCGATGTGGCCGAGCCCGCGGTCGAGGGGCTCGCCCTCGTGCACGGCGGCAGCGGCGGCATCGGCACCATGGCGGTGCAGCTGCTCACGGCCCGCGGGTACCGCATCGCGACGACGGCGAGCGCGCGGCACCACCGGATGGTGCGGATGCTCGGCGCCGAGGTGGCGGTCGACTACCGGTCGGAGGACTTCGTCGCCGCCGTGCACCGGGCCACCGAGGGCCGCGGCGCCGAGCTCATCATCGACGTCATCGGTGCCGACTACCTCGAGCGCAACCTGGCGTCGCTCGCGCTCGACGGCACGCTCACCGTCATCGCTGCGCAGCGCGGCACCGAGGCCGAGATCGACCTCCGCTGGCTCATGCAGCGGCGCATCACGCTGCGGGCGATGACCCTGCGCGCGCGGCCGAGGACCGGCCGAGGCGGCAAGGCCGACGTCATCGACGAGGTGCGGCGCGAGGTGTGGCCGCTCCTCGAGGCAGGCACGATCGCGCCCGTGATCGGCGCGAAGCTGCGCCTGACGCACGCGAACGAGGCGCTCGCGCTCATGGGCGGCGACGAGTCGCCCGGCGGCAAGATCGTGCTCGTCCGCTGACGGCGAGCGATCGATCCCCGGGCGGCGGGCATGTGGGTGGTCGGTGATCGGATGGGTGCGAACCGCTCGACGACGAGCGTCGGGCGGCGACCACACACCGACACGAGCACCGAGGAGTGATCATGGGACGCCGTCAGCGCGGCACGCGCCGCGCAGCAGAGCAGCTCAGCTGGCAGGAGCGGCACACGCTCAGCATCGAGCGCACGGAGCGGCAGCGGCTGCTGTCCGAGCACCGCGACCTGGCCGCCGACGTGGCGGCCACCGCCTGGATCATCTGAGGGCGCAGGCGCTGGCGACGACCCGAGGGAGAATCTGAGGCAAGATCGGCAAATTTGCGCGACGGCCCGTATCCTGACGGGACCACCCCCCGTCGATGGAGCCGCACGTGCCCGATCTCTTCAGCCCGCTCATCCTGCTCGTCGCGCTCGCCGTCATCGTCGTGGTCGCGCTCGTCTTCGGCGCGATCCGTCGCTACCGGATCGCCGAACCCGACGAGGCGATCATCGTCACGGGCCGGAAGGGCAAGAAGACGATCGACGCCGAGGGGCACACGACCCAGGACCTCTCGGGTCAGAAGGTCGTCACGGGCGGCGGCGTCTTCGTCATGCCGTTCGTGCAGAAGTCGTTCAAGATGTCGCTCCGCTCGCGGCGGCTGCTGTTCAACACGACCGCGCAGGCGAAGGACGGCATCACGATCCACGCGCAGGCCGTCGCGGTCATCAAGGTGGGCGGCACCGAGGAGTCGATCCGCAACGCCGCGCAGCGCTTCCTCTCGCAGCAGGAGGAGATCGAGTCGTCGACGCAGGAGGTGCTCTCGGGCTCGCTGCGCGGGATCATCGGCCAGCTGACGGTGCTCGAGATCATCCACGACCGCCAGGCGCTCGCCGCAGCGGTGCTGCAGGCGGCGGAGGATGCGCTGAGCAAGCAGGGCCTCGTCGTCGACACGCTCCAGATCCAGGAGATCAACGACACCTCGAACTACCTCGTCAACCTCGGCGTACCCGAGTCGGCAGCGGTGCAGCGCGCCGCGGCGATCGCCAACACCGAGGCGCAGAAGGCGGCCGAGGAGGCGTCGATCCAGGCGAAGAAGCAGATCCTCGAGGCGAACCGCGTGCTGCAGCTGCAGCAGGCCGCAGTGCAGGCCGAGACCGACAAGGCTGTCTCGCAGGCCGCCGCCGCGAAGCCGCTCGAGGACGCCGTGCAGCGCCAGGCGATCGTCAAGCAGGAAGAGATCACGGCGCAGCGGCAGACCGAGCTGCGCGAGCAGCAGCTGAACGCCGACGTCCGCAAGGTCGCCGACGCCGAGTCGTACCGCATCCAGGTCACCGCCGAGGCGAACGCCCGGGCGAAGGAGATCGAGGCGAACGCCGAGCGCACCGCGCGCGAGGCCCGCGCGCTCGCGGCGAAGGCCGAGGGTGTCGCCGAGGCCGCGGTCACCGAGTCGCGAGGCAACGCGCAGCGCACCGCCCGCATCGCCGCCGCCGAGGCGGCGAAGGCCGAGGGCGAGGCGGAGGCCGTCGCGACCGCCGCTCGCGGTCGCGCCGAGGCCGAGTCGATCGGCGCCCGCGGCCTCGCGGAGGGTCAGGCGATCGAGGCGCGCGCGAAGGCGCTCTCCGACAACGCGCAGGTCGTGCTCGCGCAGGAGCTGCTGAAGGTGCTGCCGCAGGTGGCCGAGGCGTTCGGCAAGGCCTACGCGTCGTCCGAGATCACGGTCATCTCGGCCGACGGCACCGGCAAGCTCACGGGCGACATGGTCGGCAACATGGCCTCCATGACGCAGATGATGAAGGATGCGACGGGCATCGACCTGCAGGCGATCATCAACGCGAGCGCCCAGGGCAACGCCGCGGGCAGCGCGATGGCGAAGCAGGGGCAGTCGGCGCCGGTGCTGATCGACCACTCAGCGACGGAGTGAACCGGCTGCTGGGCGAGTAGTGCTCGCCGGGCGATCGGGCGTCGAGGTGACCATCGGCGCGACTTGTGGTCGCGCCTCCGTCGGCCGCTACGTGCCGGTGTAGAAGCCGTACGTCGCGTCGGCCTGGCGCTTCGCGGCCTCCGCGTCGGCGCCGCCGTCGACCGCGGCTGCCGCCCACGCATCCGCCGCGCCGCGGTAGAACGCTCGGCCCTCGTCGGTCGCGGTCCACGCCTCGGCCTGGCCGGGCGTGATGGGGGTGTCGCCCGGCAGCAGGTGCAGCGCGAGGCCGAGCAGGCCGCCGTCCCAGCCGACCCCGGTCGCGCCGGGCCCGAACGTCTCCCACATCTCGGCCGGCACGTCGGCCGCATGCGCGACGTGCTCGAGCTCGAGCCGCGTGCCGTCGCCCTCGGTCGCGAGGCGCACGGTGAGCCAGGTGACGCCGCCGCCGAACTCCCACGTCACGCGGAAGCGCGCGGCGTCGCCCTCCGGCGGGTCGCACTCGAGCACCTCGCCGCCGGCGTTGCCCTCGAGCTGGTACCGGCCGCCGAGTCGCAGCTCGCCCGACACGGGCATGAACCAGCGAGGGATGCGCTCGGCGCTCGTCACCGCGTCCCACACGTCGTCGATGGGGGAGCGGTAGGTCTGCGAGAGCGACTGCACGTGCGACTCGGTGCCGTCGATCTGCTCGACGCGCACCTCGCGCGTCACGGCGCCCAGCTGGGCGAGGACATCCACCATGGTCACTTCTCCTTCGTGGTGTTCGGGTTCTTCGGGTTCTTAGAAGTGGGCGCGGCGGGGAGGTCGGCCTCGCCGGTGTCGTCGGCGCGCCGTCGCTGCCGCCGGCCGCGCGCGAGCTCGGTGTCGAGCGCCGCGAGCTTCGGCATCCAGTAGCGGTCGAAGGCCGACAGCCACTCGCGCGCCTCGCGCGGGCCGACGGGATCGACGGCGTAGAGCCGCCGCTGCCCGTCGGGGCGCACGGTCGCGAACCCTTGCTCGCGCAGCACGCGCAGCTGCTGGCTCACCGCCGGCTGCCTGATGCCGAACTCCGCGCCGATCACGGCCGCGACGGTGCCGGCGCTCGTCTCACCCTCGGCGAGCACCTCGAGGATGCGTCGTCGAACCGGGTCGCCGAGGACGTCGAGTGCGTGCATGGAGCGATGGTTGCACAACAGCTTATATACGTCAAGACTGAACTGTGCGCATCGTTCCCTAGTCTGCTTCAAAATCGAACGGTACGATGGAGGGACACGAACGAGAGGGAGTGCACCGTGAAGGCAGCCATGTACTACGGCAAGGAAGATGTCCGCATCGAGCAGATCGAGGAGCCCCAGCTGCGCCCGGGCACCGTGAAGATCGCGCCGGCGTTCAACGGCATCTGCGGCAGCGACCTCCACCTGTTCCACGACGGACCCATGCCCCCGGCGCCGTCCGACACCGACCCGCACCCGCTGTCGGGCGAGACCCTGCCCGTCGTGATGGGCCACGAGTTCTCGGGCGTCGTCGAGGAGGTCGGCGAAGGCGTCGAGGGCCTCGCCGTCGGCGACTCGGTGGTGGTCGAGCCGCTCATGGTCGACGGCACGTGCCCGGCCTGCAAGGCGGGCGCCTACAACCTGTGCGAGCAGATGGGATTCATCGGCATCTCCGGCCTCGGCGGCGGTCTCAGCGAGCACATCGTCGTGGAGTCGCGCTGGGTGCACCCCGTCGGCGACCTGCCGCTCGACCAGGCTGCGCTCATCGAGCCGCTCTCGGTCGCGCTGCACGCGGTCAAGCACTCGGGCGTCGAGTCGGGCACCGCGGTCGTCGGGGGCGCCGGCCCGATCGGGCTGCTGGTCGCCGCAGTGCTCAAGGCCAAGGGCTTCACCGTCATCGTGAGCGAGATGTCGACCGCCCGGCGAGAGAAGGCCGCGTCGACGGGGGTGGCGGATGTCGTCGTCGACCCTGCGAACGACGACCTCGCGGCAGTGGTCGCCGAGCACACGGGCGGCGCCGGCGCCGACGTCGCGTTCGACGCGGCCGGCGTCGCGGTCGTGGTGGAGCAGCTGCTCTCGGTGCTGCGCGGCGGGGGCCGGCTCGAGGTCGTCGCGATCCACGTGAAGCCCGTCCAGCTCGACATCACCGCGCAGCTCACGATGCAGGACCGCGTCCTCGGCTCGTCGATCGGCTACGCCAACGACCACGAGGAGGCCATCGAGCTCGCACGCAGCGGCAAGGTCGATCTGGCGCCCTTCATCACCGGCCGCATCACGGTCGACGACATCGTCGAGCAGGGATTCACGCGGCTCATCGAGAACAAGGACCACGAGGTCAAGATCCTGGTGTCCATGTAGGAACCTCCACGCGGATGGCCCTGCCGATCGGCAGGGCCATCCGCGTCCCACCCGCCGCAGACACCGCACGCGACACGCCGAAGCAAACGCTTCGAAAGAACTATTGCGAAGCGGATGCTTCGAAGGTACTCTTTCAGGCAACGGCAGCGCATCACCGCACCGCCGAAGCCAGAGGAGGAAGACCATGGGACGCATCCACCGCATCCCGCGTCGCGCGGCCGACGAGCGCAATCGCGCTCGACTCGAGCGCGAGGCGAGCGAGCGCTACTACGACCGCGTTCGCGCCGAGCTCAGCATCCAGCGTGGTTTGATCTGAGCATGACCGACGAGCGCGCCCAGGGGAGTGCCGCGGCGGACGACGAGTCGCTGCCGGCACTCCGCAGCAGCGATCCCGCTGTGCTGCGGGCGCTCGCGCACCCCCTGCGCGTCGAGATGCTCGCCGTCATCGACGAGCTCGAGGAGGCGACCGCCACGCAGATCGCCGAGCGCGTCGGCGAGAGCCCCTCGAACTGCTCCTTCCACCTGCGCACGCTCGAGAAGGCCGGCTTCATCGTGCGCGCCGAGGCCAAGGGCACGTCGAAGCCCTGGAGGTCGGCGCACCGCAGCCGCGACCTGCGTCCCGACCCCGACGACGTCGAGTCGGTGCGCTCCTCGAGCACGATCGGCGCCCTCTACGTGCAGCACGAGGCCGACCGCATGATCCGCTTCCTGCAGGCGCACGGCAACGGCCGCCTGCCCGACTGGGTCGACGGCGTCACGGTCAACATCTCCACCTTCTGGGCGACGCCCGCCGAGCTCGCCGAGCTCGCCAACGACATCGCCCACCTCGCCGACCGCTTCCGCGGCCGCCACGACGACCCGTCGCAGCGACCGGTCGGCAGCCACAAGTCGCACTTCTTCGCCACGCTGAACCCCGACCTCGACGCGCCCGTCACCGGGGAGCCCAGCGCCAGCTGACGCCCCGCCCGCGCACGCCACCCGTGCGCTCGGCACCCTCATCCCGCTCACGGCACCCCCTGCCCGGCGGCGCGCACCGTCGCGCGCTCGCACCCGAGGAGTCCGCATGACCACCACCACCGCATCCCCCGCCACTGCCAAGCCGCCGTCGCCCATGCGCCGGCCCGCCTACCGCCGCCTCATGGTCGGCTGGGTCGCGACCAACCTCGGCGACAGCGCCCTCTACCTCGTGCTCGCCATCTGGGTGAAGGAGCTCACCGGCTCCGATGCCGCGGGCGCGCTCGTCTTCCTCTTCATCGGCCTGCCGGCGCTGCTCGCCCCGTTCGCCGGCCAGCTCGCCGATCGCGTGCACCGCCGCCCGCTGCTCATCGGCACGAACCTCGGCACCGCTGCCGTCGTGCTCACGCTCCTGCTCGTGCGAGGCCCCGACCAGGTCTGGCTCATCTACGCCGCCACCTTCGGCTACGGCCTCGCCGCCTACCTCACCGCGGCCGCGCAGTCGGGACTGCTGCGCGACCTGCTGCCCGACGACGAGCTCGCGGGCGCCAACGGCATCTTCACCTCGATCGACAATGGGATGCGCATCGTCAGTCCCGCGCTCGGCGCCGCGCTCTACGTCGCGGCCGGCCCGTGGGCGGTCATCACTCTCGCCGCCGCCGGCTTCCTCGTGATGGCGATCGTGCTCACGACCGTGCGCATCGAGGAGTCGGCGCCCGAGCCGCGGCTCGACGGCGAGACGTACTGGCACGAGCTGTCGGCCGGCTTCCGAGCCCTGCTCGCCGACCCGCTGCTGCGCCTGCTGACCGTCGCGACGGCGGTCGGCTTCGGCCTGACCGGGCTGCTGAACGCGACGATCTTCCCGCTCGTCGAGCACGGTCTGCAGGAGGGGCCGGCTGCGCTCGGCCCCGCGCAGGCGATCCAGGGCATCGGCGCGCTCGCGGGCGGGCTGTGCTCGGCATGGATGCTGCGCCGCATCGGCGAGCGACGCCTCGTCGCGTGGGGCCTCGCGCTCGTCGGCCTCGGCACGCTCGCCGCCTTCGTGCTCGTCCAGTGGCCGCTCGCCGAGGCGTGGATGCGCTGGGCCGGCATGGGCGTGGTGCAGGGCCTCATCGGGTTCGGCGTGCCGTGGGTCATCGTGGGCGTCGTGACGCTGCGGATGCGGCTGACGCCCGCCCGCCTGCAGGGCCGCACGTCGGCGGCGCTCAACGTCTCGATCAACGTGCCGCAGATGCTGCTGCTCGCGCTCGGCAGCGCACTGCTGGGCGTCGTCGACTACCGCTGGCTCATCGCCGTCACCGCGCTGGGCGTGCTCGCCGCGGCGCTCGCGGTCGCGCTCGGCCGGCGCCTCGACCGCGAGACCGCGCCGCCGCCGCACCACGAGCCGCTGCACGACTGAGCCGCTGCACCACGGAGGCGCTGCAGCGCGGAGCCGCTGCACGATGGGTGGTCACGACACGCCGCGTGGCGGTGGCCGCGCGCGGCGTGTCGTGACCACCCGGCGCGCGACCGACGGCGTGTCGTGACCACCCGATGCGGCGGCGGCCAGGCAGGGTCACCCCCGGGGATGACTTCGGCGCTCGCGGCACCGCGCGGCGCCGCGGCCTGCCAGGCTCGGCCCGTGCGACGCATCCAACGAGCCCTTCCTCTCGCGGCCCTCTGCCTCGTCGGGGCGCTGCTCACCGGCTGCGGCCTGCTGCAGCCCGCGTCGCCGACCACGACGGTGACGGATGCGTCGGGGCACGAGACGACGCTCTCGTGGGCCGACTTCCCCGGCGAGCAGCACCACGAGCCGGCCGACGTGCTCGCCGCCCCGCGGTCAGAGCAGGTCGAGCGGTTCGGCGACGAGCTGCTCGACGAGCTGCAGCGCTCGGTCGACGACGTCGCGCCCGGCCTCGCCTGGGAGACCGGCGCGGAGGGCGGCGTCTCCGAGCACGGCGGCAACGGCTACGGCGGCCCGTCGCTGCATCGCACGTACAACTCGCCCGACGTGTCGACCGCGGAGGTGCCGGACGACTGGGACGCGCTCACGGCGGCCCTCGACGCCGAGCTCGCGCAGCACGGCTTCGAAGCGATCATCTGGGACTTCGAGCGGGAGCCGTTCGCGCACCAGACCGCGGCGGAGCACGACGCCGAGGTCGTCGAGGTGCACGGCTCGCTCGATCCCGCCGAGATGTGGCGCTGGCTGGGCTCCGCCTCGGACGGCGCCATGTGGGTCTCGGTGATCCTCGTCGACGTCGACAGGGGCGTCGGCGCGCCGCCCGACGTCGACCGGCAGTCGCCGCAGCTGCTCGCCCTCATGGTCGGCGCGACCGTGATCGATGCGGCCGACGAGGCCGCCTACCGTGACGGCACCGCGCCCTTCGAGGGTCTCGAGCGGCCCGAGGCGACGCACTCCGACTGACGCCGGCGCTCGGCGCGCGCATAGCAAGCCGCGACAGGATGGCGGCATGACGACGCTCAGCGACTTCCAGGCAGAAGCACTCACCGGCGGCGAGGTGGACCTCGCCGAGTACTCGGGCAAGGTCGTGCTCGTGGTCAACACCGCGAGCCAGTGCGGGCTCGCCCCGCAGTTCGAGGGGCTCGAGCAGCTGCACCAGGAACTCGCCGACAAGGGCCTCGTCGTGCTCGGCTTCCCCTCCGACACCTTCAACCAGGAGCACGACTCCGCCGACGAGATCGCCGAGGCGTGCCAGAAGAACTACGGCGTGAGCTTCCCGATGTTCGCGAAGGTCGCGGTCAACGGCTCCGAGGCGCACCCGCTCTTCAAGTGGCTCAAGGACGAGAAGAAGGGGATGCTCGGCGGCGCGATCAAGTGGAACTTCACGAAGTTCCTCATCGGTCGCGACGGCACCGTGCTCGAGCGCTTCGCCCCCACGACGACGCCCGACCAGCTGCGGGATGACATCGAGCGGGCGCTCGCTGCCTGACAGGCTCCCGCGCGCGGCCGCAGCGCCATTGCGTGACGCGCGTCGCGCATCCGCGACCCTAGGCTCGCCGACATGAGCATGTCGAACCACGCTGGCGCTCGCGACGGCGACGGTCCGGAGGTCGTCCCTGCGGCGGAGGCCGGCCGCTTCCGACTGCTGCAGATGCGCCCGCGCGATCCGGAGGAGGCGGGCAGGTCGGCCACGCCCCTCGAGCTGTTCTTCGACCTCGTCTTCGTGGTCGCGGTCAGCATCGCGTCGGTCAACCTGCACCACGCGCTCGGCGAGGGGCACGTCGTCGAGGGGCTGCTGGTCTACGGCGTCATCTTCTTCGGCATCTGGTGGGCGTGGATCAACTCCACCTGGTTCGCGACCTCGTTCGCGACCGACGACTGGCTCTACCGCCTGCTGACGTTCGTGCAGATGGGCGGGGTGCTCGTGCTCGCCGCCGGTGTCGCGCCGGCATTCGAGGAGCAGGACTTCTCGCTGCTCATCTTCAGCTACGTCGTGATGCGGGTCGCGATGGTCGCCCAGTGGCTCCGCGCCTCGCGCTGGGCGGGCGAGAGCCGCCGCGCGACGCAGCTGTACGCGGTCGGGATCTCCGCAGTGCAGGCGCTCTGGCTGCTGTCGTTGCTGCTGCCCGAGCCGGTGTCGTTCATCGCCATCGGCGTGCTCATCCTCGCGGAGCTCGCGGTGCCGATCGTCGCCGAGCGGCAGGGCGAGACGCCGTGGCACCCGCACCACCTGACGGAGCGCTTCGGCCTCTTCACGCTCATCCTGTTGGGCGAGAGCCTGCTCGCCTCGGCGAACGCCGTCATCGTGGCGATCGAGGAGGTCGACGAGCTCGGCCCGCTGCTCTGGATCGCGACGCTCGCGCTCGTCGTGACGTGCGCCCTCTGGTGGATCTACTTCTGGTCGCCCCACCACCGGCTCATCACCGACTACGCGAGCTCGGTACGGCACGGCTACGCGCACTTCTTCGTCTTCGCCGCCGCCGGCGCGCTCTCGGCCGGCATCGAGGTGGAGATCGACGTGCTCACCGAGACGTCAGCGCTCGACCCGCTGACTGCATCCTTCACCGTCACCGTGCCCATCGCCGTGTTCGTCATGGGCATCTGGGGCATCGCGCTGCGGCATCAGCGCGACCGGGTCGTCAACACGGTCGTGCCGCTCGGCGCGCTGCTCGTGCTGCTCGACCCCCTGCTGCCGTTCCCGGTCGCGGTCTCGGCCATCATCCTGGCGATCGTGGTGCTCGTGCTCGTGGTGCGCGCGCCGGACGAGGCGCACGAGCACGCCAGGTTGGAGTGACCGGCAGCGCGTCCTCCATGGCTGGCCGCGGCACGCCGAAGCGGCCCGAGCACGGCAGGATGGACCGGTGACCGACAGCGAAGAGACCGTCCAGCGCCGCCCGATCCTCGCCCTCGTCGGCATCGGCCTCGTCGCCGGCTTCCTCTCGGGCATGTTCGGCATCGGCGGCGGGATCGTGATCGTGCCCCTGCTCGTGCTCGCCGCGCGCTTCGGCAGGCGCCGCGCCGCGGGCACCTCGCTCGCCGCCATCGTGCCGTCGGCGCTCGTCGGCGTGGGCAGCTACGCCGCGGCCGGGCACGTCGACTGGCTCGTCGCGCTGCTGCTCGTCGCCGGCTCGATCGTGGGCGCGCAGGTCGGCGCGCACCTGCTGCACAAGCTGCCGGTGCTCGCGATCCGCTGGGCGTTCATCGTCTTCCTCGCGGCGGTCGCCGTGAGCCTCTTCCTCGTCGTGCCGTCGCGCGACGGGCAGGTCGCGCTCGAGGTGCTGTCGATCGTCGGGCTCATCGTGCTGGGCTTCGTAACGGGCGTGCTCTCGGGCATCCTCGGCGTCGGCGGCGGCATCGTGATCGTGCCGATGCTCATCCTGCTGTTCGGGCAGAGCGACGTCGTCGCGAAGGGCACGTCGCTCGCGATGATGATCCCGACGGCGATCTCGGGCACGATCGGCAACCTCCGCAAGCACAACGTCGACCTGCCGTCGGCCCTCATCGTGGGGCTTTCGGCGTGCGTCACGACCGCGCTCGGCGCGGCCGCCGCGATCGCGCTCGACCCGCGCACCGCATCGATCCTCTTCGGCGCCTTCCTCGTGGTGCTCATCGTGCGGCTCGTCGTCGAGGCCGTGAAGATGGGCCACAAGGAGTGACGCGAGCCTGAGGGGCTACCAGCCCATCGTGCCCGGCGCGCCCTTGAACGGGCCCGTCACGCGCGAGGTGATCCAGCCGCCGTAGAAGCCGCCCGGCTGCGGCTCGACGGTCTCGCCGTCGACCTCGATGCGGTCCATGCGCGCGGGGTAGACGGCGACGTGCCCGGCGAGCGCCTCGAAGCCTGCGCGCGGCGTCGGGTAGTGCCAGCCGGCGGCCTCCTCGGCCCGGTCGCCGCCCGAGATCGTGAGGTAGCCCGCCCGGCCCTTCCACTCGCACACGCTCGCGCCGCTCGCGCTCGAGAGGGCGCCCTCGCGGAACGCCTCGCGCGGCAGGTAGTAGGTGGGCGGATGGCTCGTCTCGAGCACGCGCAGCGACGCGCGGGTCTCGGCGATCACCTCGCCGCCGAGCACGATGTGCACGAGCTCGTCGCTCGGCTCGACGCGCGGCGGGCGCGGGTAGTCCCAGACGTTCTCGATCGGATGCGTCGTCATGCGTCGAGGCTAGGGAGCGCGGCTTTGCACCTGCCCTGCGGCGTGCAACGCGGTCCGATGACCGCTGACCGGCGGCGCAGACTCGGCCGATCCACCGGCCCGGCTCCGGTTCGCTCGGCGCTAGATCCGGCACCTCCCGTGCCAGCGCAGCACGCGGGAGGAAGATCGTCGGCGGATGTTCTTGAGTTCCCCTCCGGTCTGTGGCACTGTCAGGACAGCAACATACGGCGTAGTAGGTTGCGAGAACGGGAGCAGACAATGAAGTTCGCGAACACTCGGAGAGCGGCACTCGCTATTGCCGCCGTTGGAGCACTCACCCTCGCCGGGTGCTCAGCAGCAGGCGACGACGGAGAGGCCGCACCGGCGGATCCGCTCCGCATCGGCGTCATCGTGCCGCTCAGCGGCGCGGCCGGCCCGAACGGCGGGCACGTGCTCGCCGGTATCGAGGCGCAGGTCTCGCTCATCAACGACGCCGGGGGCATCGACGGTCGCATGATCGAGGTCGTCTCGCGCGACGACCAGAGCACGCCCGCAACGGGCGTCTCGGCGGCGACCGACCTCGTCGAGGAGGGCGTCGACGTCGTGATGGGCGGCTGGAACAGCCCGGTGACGCTCGCGATCCAGCCCGTGCTCGTGCGTGCCGACGTGTTGAACATCACGAGCATCCCGCAGAACGCGAGCATCCTCGGCGGCGCGGACCCCACCGCGATCCGGATGAACGCCGGCAACGCCATCGGCGGGTACACCGCGGCGACCTACATCGCCGAGGAGCTCGGCGCGCAGCGCGTCGCGATGATGCTGCAGAACGACGCCTACGGCATCGACGCGGGCGCCTTCGTGCGGCAGAACCTCCCGGACTCGGTCGAGGTGGTCAGCGAGGAGCTCTTCGAGTACACCGACACCGACTTCCGGGTCGCGATCTCGAACGTCGTGGCCTCGAACCCGGACGCCCTGTACACCGCGAACGCCGCGGAGTCGTCGGGCCAGCCGGCGCTCATGCAGCAGCTCGGCGCCTCGAACATCGACTTCCCGTACTTCGCCGGCACCGGCACGGTCTCGCACACCGTGATCGACGCCGCTGGTGAGGGCTCGGTCGAGACGATGTCCGCCGACCTCTACTTCGGCGATGTCGAGCCGTGGGCGTCCTACCCGAAGAACGTCACCTTCATGGAGCGGTTCGAGGAGCAGGTCGGGTCGATGCCCGACAAGTTCGCCGCCCTCGGGGGCCAGTCGGTGGATGTCTGGGCGCAGGCCGTCGCGAACGCCGGCAGCGCTGAGCGGCAGGCGGTCGCCGACGCGATCTACGGCCAGACCTTCGAGGACACCATCCTCGGCTCGGTGAGCTTCACCGGCCACGGTCAGCAGATGTTCCCGATGTTCGCCTTCTCGGTGAGCGACGGCGAGATCACCGTGCTCGACGAGATCGCCATCCCCGAGGAGGTCTGGGAGCAGTGACCTCGGTGACACCCTCCACGCCCGAGCAGGTGATGGGAGACGAGCGGAAGTCGAAGAGTGGCGCTGTCGCGCTCAGCGTGGAGGGTGTCTCGGTCAAGTACGGCGCCTTCACCGCGCTCACGGACCTGACGTTCCACGTCGACGACGGCGAGATCCTCGGCATCATCGGCCCGAACGGCGCCGGCAAGAGCTCGAGCTTCGCGGCCATCACCAACTCGGTCAAGCGCAGCGGCTCGGTGACGCTCTACGGAGAAGAGGTCGACCGGGCCTCGACGCAGCGGCTCTCGCGGCTCGGACTCCGCCGCACGTTCCAGCAGAACTCGTTCTTCGCGGAGCTGACCGTGCTCGAGAACGCGATGGCCTCGTTCCAACTGGCGGAGGGCTCGTCGCTGCTCAAGAGCACGCTGACGCCCTGGGTCGAGGCGCGGCAACGGGAGAGCCGCCGCGCCTCGGCGAAGGCGCTGCTGATCGAGTTCGGCATCCCTGAGCGCTACCACGCCATGCAGCCCGACGACCTGCCGCACGGCCTGCAGCGCGTGCTGTCGATCGTCGTCTCCTATGGCTCGGGCAGCCGAGTGCTCCTCGTCGACGAGCCAGGAGCAGGCGTCGGCGGCGAGGACATGAAGGACCTCGCTGAGCTGCTCGTGCGGCTCAAGCGGCAGGGCATGGCGCTCGTGCTCATCGAGCACCACATGGACCTCGTCATGGAGATCTGCGACCGAATCCTCGTGCTGGACCGCGGTGCCACCATCGCGCACGGAGCCCCTGCGATGGTGCAGCGGGACCCGGCAGTGCTCGAGGCGTACCTGGGGAAGACAACATGAACTACGTGGTCCAAGCGGAGCACATGCACGTCCGGTACGGGCACTCCGTGGCGGTCAAGGACATCAGCATCTCCGTCAAGGAGGGCGAGCTCCTCGCGATCGCCGGAGCCAACGGCGCCGGCAAGTCGACGCTCGTCAACGCCATCGCGGGCTGGTCGCGAGCGACGCCCCGCGTCAGCGGGACCGTCACCTTCAAGGGCGACGACGTCAGCAAGCTCCGTGCCGAGATGCGCGCCCGACGCGGCATCGCGCTCGTGCCCGAGTCGCGCGGCGCCTTCGCCGAGATGACCGTGCACGAGAACCTCTCGATGGTCGACGCGAAGAACGACGAGGGCAAGAACTTCGAGATCGAGGACATCTTCGGCCTGTTCCCGAGGCTCAAGGAGCGCCGCTCGCAGCAGGCGGGCACGCTCAGCGGCGGCGAGCGCCAGATGCTCGCGATCGGCCGCGCGCTCCGAGCGGCTCCGTCGCTCCTGATCCTCGACGAGCCCTCGGTGGGCCTCGCCCCGCGCCTCGTCGTCGAGGTGCTCCAGCACGTGAAGGAGCTCACGCAGGACGGACTCGCCGTGCTGCTCGTGGAGCAGAACGTCCGGGCGGCGCTCGAGGTGGCGGATCGGCTCTCGCTCATCGAGCAGGGCGAGATCACCGCGACCGGCACGGCCGACGAGATGCGGGAAGACGATCGCACCATCAGTGCCTACCTGGGAGGGCTGCGCGCACCATGAACCAGTTCCTGTCGCAGCTCATCAACGGCGTCGCGCTCGGCGCCGGCTACGCGCTCCTCGCGGTCGGATGGTCGGTGCTGCTGAGCGCCGCCCGGCTCGTGAACTTCTCGCACGGACAGCTCTACATGATCGGCGCGTTCGTGACGTGGTGGTCGATGAGCTCGCTCGGCCTGCCGTACTACGCGGCGGTGCCGATCGCGGTGATCGCCGTCGGACTCATCGGATTCCTCATGCAGGGCCTGATGTCGAAGCTCATCATCAGCCAGAACCTCGTGAGCCTCATGCTCGTCACGCTCGCGTTCGGCTACATCATCACCGGCGGGGCCTCGCTCATCTTCAGCGGCAACCCGCGCCAGATCGCGAGCCCCGCGATGGGTGAGCGCATCTACATCCTCAACACCTACATCACGATGCAGGAGGTCGTCATCATCATCGCGGCGCTCGTGCTCTACGGCGTCACATGGCTCGTGCTGGAGAAGACGACTGCCGGGCGCAAGGTGCGCGGCGTCGCCGAGGACCCATTCCTCGCTCGCCTCTACGGGATCAACCCGGGCAAGGTCTACGCCGGCGTCTTCGTGTTCTCGGCAGCGTCGGCCGCGCTCGCGGGCGCCCTCATCGGGCCGCGCCACCCCATCCTCACCTCCATGGGCTTCGAGGAAGTGATCATCACCTTCCTCGTGGTCGTCCTCGGCGGCATCGGCAGCATCATCGGCGGTCTCGTCGCCGGCTTCGGGCTCGGGCTCTTCGTCGCACTGTTCGGCGCGTACGTCTCGCCCGCCTACGCCATGCCGGCGGCATTCGCGGTGCTGCTCGTGCTGCTCGTGGTCCGCCCCCAGGGATTGAAGGTCAAGTCATGAAGTCGCTGCTGTCGAACCCCGTGGTGCGGATCGTCGGAGCGGTCGCCGCCATCGTGCTCGCGCTCTTCCTGCCGCAGCTGCTGGGCGGGGGCAACAAGATCTACACGACCTTCGCGCTCATCGCGATCTTCGCGATCATGTCGTACGGGATGGACATCATCCTCTCGGACCTCGGCGAGGTCAGCCTCGGCCAGACGGTGTTCTGGGCCGCGGGTGCCTATACGACGGCGCTGCTCGTCATCAAGCTGCAGTGGGATCCGCTGCTCTCGCTCGTCGCGGCGATCGCGGTCTCGATGGCGATCGCGATCGTGCTCGGACTCATCACGATCCGCACGCGCGAGTTCGTCTTCTCGCTCGTGACGTACGCCTCGGCCATCATCGCCATGGCCATCGTCACGAACGTCGAGCTCTTCGGCGGGTCCGACGGCCTCGTGGGCATGCCGGTGCTCGAGATCGGCCCGTACAACGCGGGCAGCGCGCAGAACTTCTACCCGGTCGCGCTCATCTCGGTCGTGCTCGTCATCTATGCGGTCGCCCGGTTCCGCCGCTCGCGCCTCGGTCTGACGGCCCGCATGACGCACATGAATCCCGAGCTCACGACCACGATGGGCTTCGACGTGCGCAAGACGCGCGCGATCGTGTTCATGATCTCGGCGCCGGCGAGCGCCCTCGCCGGCTGGCTCTATGCGTTCCAGCGCAGCTACGTCGGGCCGGACCTGCTCGACCAGTTCTTCCTGCTGCTCATGCTGACCGCGGTGATCCTGCCGGGCAAGCGCATCCTGTTCGGCCCGCTGATCGCGACGGCGATCCTGGTGATCCAGCAGCAGCACTTCTCGTTCGGTGGGGACGTGGACAAGATCGTGCTCGGCGGGGTCCTGGCCGTCGTGCTGCTGACCTCGAAGGACGGCCTCGCCGGCTGGTTCCGCGGGATCGCCAGCGCGCGCCGCAAGCGACGGGACGAGCCAGCGCCGGCCGCTCCCGCATCCGTGAACTGAATCGATGAAGAGACAAGAGGAACCTTCTATGAGCGTGATCTGGGCACCCCCGTCGACCGAGGAATCCGAGCGCTGGCTCGCCATCGCCGATGAGCTCTCCACGGGCCACTTCGAGCCGCTCGCGGGCGAGCTCGACCGCGATCAGCGCTACCCCTGGGAGAGCGTCGAGCGACTCGTGGACTCGGGGCTCGCCGGGCTCTTCGTGCCGAAGCAGTTCGGCGGCCAAGGAGCGTCGTTCGCCACGACCTGCGCGGTCATCGAGCGCATCTCGCGCGGCTGCGCGTCCACCGGCGCCATCCTCACGGCCTACGCGCTCGGCGGCACGCCGCTCGTGCTCGCGGGCACCGAGGCACAGCAGGCGAAGTACCTGGGCGCCCTCGCTGCGGGAGAAGCGGTGAGCTTCGCGCTGACGGAGGTCGGTGCCGGGAGCGACGCCGCGCAGATCAAGGCCACCGCGACGCGCGAGGGCGATCTGTGGCGCATCCGCGGGGAGAAAATCTACATCGGCAACGGTGGCGCGTCGCGCTACTACGTCGTCTTCGCCCTCACCGACCCGGAGGCAGGGGCCCGAGGCATCACCGCGTTCATGGTCGACAAGGAGGCCGACGGGGTCGTCATCGATCACCTCGAGGACAAGATGGGCATCCGCGGCACCCAGACGAGCAACCTCAAGCTCGACACCGTGGTCCGCGACGAGGACATGCTCGGTGATCTGGGCCGAGGCATGCGACTGGCGATGCAGACGCTCAATGCGGGCCGCATCTCGGTCGCCGCCCAGTCGGTCGGCGTCGCGCTGTCCGGCTACGACGAGGCGAGCCGCGAGGCGGTGAAGCGACACACCTTCGGCACGGCGATCATCGACAACCAGGGCATCGCGTTCCCGCTCGCCGACGTCGCCACCAGGATCACCGCAGCGCGCATGATCACGACGCACGCGGCCGAGGCGTACGACCGCGGGGAGAGCGTCGCGGTGCTCGGCGCGATGGCGAAGCTCTACGCGAGCGAGGCGTCGCACGACGCCGTCGACCTCGCCGTGCAGGTCTTCGGCGGAGATGGCTTCTGCAAGCCGACGCGCGCCGAGCGGCTCTACCGCGACCAGCGCATCCTCGAGATCTACGAGGGCACGTCCGAGATCCAGCGCCTCGTGCTGGGGCGCGCGATCAAGGCCGACGTCGTCGCGCAGGAGGAGGTGGCCTAGTGGGGTTCGAGAACCTCTGGCACTTGGACGTGGCGTGGCCCGCTGCGGGACGGCAGCGCGTCTACGACCTGTCGCACCAGCTGCACACGGGCATCCCGCACCACCCGAACCACCCGCCGTACTCCTTCTCGCTCACGAAGCAGCACGGTGAGGTGATGTATCCGGCGGGCGTCTCAGCGGCGGCCGAGATGATCACCACCGGCGGGCATGTCGGCACGCACATGGACGGATTCGCCCACGTCTCGAAGCTCGGCAAGGTCTACGGCGGTCACGACGTCGTCGCGAACCAGTCGTACGGCGACGGCGTCGCGGTGCAGTCGGTGCACGAGATGGCCCCGGTGCTGGGGCAGGGGCACCTCGTCGACCTCACGGTGCTCCACGGGCGGGAGCTGACACCGGAGGACGGGATCGGCGCCGCGGAGCTCGAAGCCTGGTTCGCCGACCGCCCAGCGCCGCAGGCGGGCTCGGTCGTGCTGCTGCGCACAGGCTGGGACCGCCACTGGAGCGACAACGCCGCCTTCCTCGGCACGCAGACGGGCGCTCCAGGGATGACGCTCTCCGGAGCGGAGTGGCTCACGGATCGTGGCGTCATCGCCACCGGCGCCGACACCGTCGCCTACGAGCAGTCGCCGTCACCGGAGCTGCCGGTGCACTGCCACTTGCTGGTGGAGCGCGGCGTGCCGATCATGGAGGCGATGAACCTGCGCCCGCTCGCGGACGCCGAACTCTGGGAGTTCTTCTTCGTCGCGGCTACTCTGCCCATCCGCGGCGGAACCGGGTCACCGATCCGGCCCCTTGCCTTCGTCGCGGACGAGGGATGACAGGAGTGCCCACCATGACCGATGCCACATCGAAGCGGCTGTCGCGGCCGGGGCCCGCTGAGGCCGGTCGCGACGCCGTCCTGGAGGCCGCCGCTGAGGAGTTCGTCAAGCACGGCTTCACGGCGACGAGCATGGACGGCATCGCGGACGCGCTCGGGTCGACGAAGGGCCGCGTCTATCACTACTACCGGGGCAAGGCCGAGATCTTCCTCGATGTCGTCCTGCACGGCATGCACGACCTGCTGCTGATGATCGAGCCGATCGCGACCGAGAGCGGTGTCCCCGCCCGAGAGCGGCTCTCGCGCATGGTGCGGAGCCACGCGCTGTGCATGATGGAGGCGAGCAACCCGCAGCGGGTCGCTGTGCAGCTCGTGCAGTACCGCGGCATGCCCGAGCTCGCCACGCACACCGAGACGACCGAGCGCATCATCGAGCTGCGTCGGCGCTACGAGCGCGCATTCCGAGACGTCGTCAGCGAGGGCATCGCGGACGGTGCCTTCCTCGACGTCGACCCGTCGCTCGCTGCCAAGTCGATGCTCGGGTCGCTCAACTGGATCCCGATGTGGTTCCGGCCGGGGCGAGGCGCCGACGAGGTCGCGCGCATCGCCGACTTCTTCAGCGAGACCGCGCTGCGGTCGCTCGAGGCCGAGGGGGCGTGAGGCGCATGGCACAGCCGCATTCGGAGCGCTACTGGAGCGACGTCGAGACGTGGGACAGGGAGCGCATCGCGACCCTGCAGCTCACGTCGTTGCAGCAGCAGCTCGCCCGCGTCGGCGAGCGCAGCACCTTCTACCGCCGCCAGTGGGCGGACCTCGGCTTCGACCCCCGCGACATCCGCGAGCTCTCAGACCTCCGTGCGCTGCCGACGGTGCGGAAGTCCGACTACGTCGACAGTCTGGCCGAGGACGGGCCGTGGGGATCGATGCTCGCGGCGCCGCTCGACGACGTCGTGCGCGTGCACTTCTCGTCGGGGACGACTTCCGCGCCGACCCCGGTCTGCTGGACCGCACCGGACATCCGCCGGTGGACGGAGCTGTACGCGCGAGCTGCGTATGGGCAGGGTGTGCGCCGCTCCGACGTCTACCAGGTGCTGTTCGGATTCGCGTGGTTCGTCGGCGGCCTCGGTGTCACGACCGCGTACTCGGAGATCGGAGCGACCGTGATCCCGGGCGGCTCGAGCGAGACCGAGCGCCAGATCGATGTCATGGCCCGCTACGGGACCACCGCGGTGAGCGGAACCCCCTCGTTCATGCTGCATCTCGCCGAGACCGCGGAGCGGCTCGGCCGGCCGCTGACGGAGAATCGCGTCCGTCGCATCCAGGTGGGCGGCGAACCGGGCGGTGCGGTGCCGCAGACCCGAGCCTTCATCGAGCGCGCCTGGGGTGCGAAGGTCTTCGACGGCTACGGGTCGCTCGAGTTCCAGCCGATCGCATGGGAGTGCGAGGAGCAGGCGGGAGGCCACATCGCGGAGGACTTCGCCTTCGCCGAGGTCGTCGACATCGAGACGGGCGAGCCCGTCCCGGACGGCACCCCGGGCGTCCTCGTGCTCACCCACCTCGACAAGCAGGCCACGCCGTTCGTCCGCTGGTGGACCGGCGATGTCGTGGTGCGCTCGACGGAGCCCTGTGCATGCGGCCGCACGCTCGCGCGCCTTCCCGGCGGCGTCCGTGGACGAGGCGACGACATGCTCGTGATCCGCGGCGTCAACCTGTTCCCCAGCGCTGTCGAAGCGGTCGTCCGCGGGTTCCCCGGCGCGTCGGGGGAGCACCAGCTGGTCATCGACAGCTCGACGAAGGATCCCGCGACCGGCTTCCCCACGGGGATCAAGCTGCGGGCCGAGCTGCCCAGCGACGATCCCGGGGCCGCGGATCGGCTCGCGAGAGCCATCCGCACCGAGCTCACCGTCCGATGCGTCGTCGAGCCCGTCCCGTTCGGGACCCTCGAGCGCAGCACACACAAGTCACGCCGCGTCGTCCACGAGGCCTAGGCCGCGACGCCGATCGCAAGGAGCACACCGAGCATGAGCGAGAACGTCTACATCGTCAGCGCCGTCCGCACCCCTCACGGCAAGTACGGCGGCTCGCTCCGCGATGTCCGCGCGGTCGACCTGGGCGGCATCGCGGGGGCAGCCGCGATCGCGCGGGCGGGGATCGATGCGGGCGAGCTCGGCGAAGTGGTCGTCTCGAACTGCCGTCAGGCCGGCAACGGACCGAACCCCGGTCGCCAGGTCGCCTTCAAGGCCGGTGTGCCCGAGCCGATCCCCGCCCAGACGGTGAACATGGCGTGCGCCTCCGGGATGAAGGCGATCGAGCTCGCGATGCAGTCCATCCGTCTCGGCGAGGCTCGCGTGAACCTGACGGTCGCCGTGGAGAGCATGTCGACGATGCCGTACCTGGCGTCGCACAGCCTGCGGTGGGACGGGGTGCGGCGCGGAGACATCCTGCTGGCCGACGGTTGGCGCGACGGCGGCAACGACCCCATCAGCGGGATGAACATGGGGCAGACGGCCGAGAAGATCTCTCAGGAGTTCGGCATCGACCGCGAGGCGCAGGACGAGTGGTCGCTCGCGAGCCATCAGCGCCTCGAGGCGGCGTGGCAGGCCGGTCGCTTCGACTCCCAGATCGTCGAGGTCGAGCACGAGGACGGATACCTGGCGAAGGACGAGACGCACCGCCCCGACGCGAGCATCGAAGCGCTGCGCAGGCTGCGACCCGCGTTCGTCACCGACGGCACGGTCACTGCAGGCAACTCGAGCCAGATGTCCGACGGCGCAGCCGCCGTAGTGCTCGCGAGCGAGGACTACGTCCGTGAGCACGGCCTCACGCCCCTGGCGCGGGTCGTGAGCGTGGCCGCTGTGGGCGTCGACCCCACGATGATGGGCATCGGCCCGACCAAGGCGATCCCCGCCGGCCTGGAGAAGGCGGGACTCACCGTCGACGACATCGACCTCTTCGAGATCAACGAGGCGTTCGCCGCGCAGATCGTCCAGAACGTGCGAGAGCTCGGCCTCGACCCCGACAAGGTCAACGTCAACGGCGGTGGCATCGCGCTGGGGCACCCGACAGGACAGAGCGGCACCCGCGTCGTCGTGTCGCTCGTGCACGAGCTGCGTGCGCGCGGGCAGCGGTACGGCGTCGCGAGCCTGTGCGTCGGCGGTGGCCAAGGCATCGCCGCCGTGATCGAGGCGGTCGACGCGTGAGCCTGCTCGAAGGAGTGACGGTCGCTGTCGCGGGCATGGGGCCGATGGGGCGTGGGATCGCCCGCGTCTTCAGGGCTGCTGGCGCCGATGTGATCGTCTCCGATCTCACGCCCGAGCTCACGCAGGCCGGGGTCGACGCCATCGCCTCTGAGTCGGAGGCCGACGGCGAGCCGGTCACGGTCGCCGGGATGCCGCTCACCGACGCGGTCGCCCGAGCGGACCTCTTCATCGAAGCGATCGTCGAGAGGATGGACGCGAAGGCATCGCTCCTCAAGGCGGTCGCGCAGGCCGGCCGTCCTGAGCTGCTCGTCGCGAGCAACACCTCGTCGCTCAGCATCGGCGAGATGGGCAAGGAGTTCGGCGACCCGGCTCGGGTCGCCGGCCTCCACTTCTTCAACCCGCCGACGAAGATGCGGCTCGTCGAGGTCATCGCCGGAGCCGCGACGGCGCCGGCGACCCTCGCTCGCGTGACCGCGCTGGTCGAGGCCGCCGGCAAGACGCCTGTCGCGTGCACGGACACGCCCAACTTCATCGTCAACCGGGTCTGCAGGCCCCTCTACTACGAGGCGCAGCTGCTCGTCATGCAGGGAGTGGAGCCCGCGGTGGTCGACGCCGCCGCGAGCGGCGCCCTCGGGCACCGCATGGGCCCGCTGACCCTGCTCGACTTCACCGGGCTCCACACGCATCTCGCCTCCTCGGAGACGGCGCTGCGGGAGTTCGGTGACCCCAAGTACCGCCCGATCCCGATCGTGCGCGGGCTCGTCCGCAACGGGATGACGGGGCGTGCGGCCGGCCGTGGGTTCTACGACTACGCGAGCGAGAAGCCTCGCGAGGCGATCGCGCGGGTCCTGCATCCTGCACCGGCCGAGTCCACCGGGCGCGTCGCCTTCACAGGCCCCGACGCACCCGCGTCCGACCTGGAAGGCGCGGACGTCGTCGTCTACTCCTGCGGAGCGCCGAGCGAGAGCGGCCTGGCACGCATCCGCGAGCTGCTCGAGCGCGCGCCCGTCGTCGTCGACAGCTCCGACGCGGGGTGGGTCGAGCAGCTGCCGGACGGCGCCGCATGGGCTCGCGTGCACCAGCCGGAAGGCGCCGGGCCGTTCGTCGAGGTCGTCGTCGACCCGGTGGCGGGCATCCAGCCTGGACCCGCCATCGAGCTGCTCCTCGCTGGACTCGGCGCGGCCAGCGTCGAGGTGCCGGCACTGCCCGGGCTCGTGGCCGACCGGCTGGCCCACTGCATGGCCAACGAGGCCTACTTCGTCCTCGAGGAGGGGACCGCCGACGCCGACGCCATCGACACCGCCCTGCGACTCGGCATGAACCACCCGATCGGGCCGTTCGAGCACGTGCGCCGCGCAGGGGTGGGCGCCGTGCACGCCAGCATGCGCTCGATGCGCGATGCCTTCGGCGACAGCCGATACCGTTCGTCGGCGCTCATGCGGCGCGAGAGCGCAGCGGCAGCGCGATGACGCCGCGCCCCCTCGCTGGTCGCCGCATCGTCGACCTCAGCCAGTACATCGCCGGGCCGGCGTGCGCCCAGGTGCTCGCAGACTTCGGAGCCGACGTGATCAAGGTCGAGCCGCTCGCCGGCGACCCGTCCCGCTCGCTCGGCGACACCGGCCTCGGCAGCGTCTACTTCCGCCAGTACAACACCGGCAAGCGCAGCATCAGGCTCGATCTCGCCGGGGAGGAGGGGCGTGCCGCGCTGGCCGTGCTCCTCGCCGACGCCGACGCCGTGGTCATGAACTTCGCGGCAAGGACTCGCCGCAAGCTGGGTCTCGACTGGGAGCGGCTGCACCGCGACCACCCCGAGCTCGTCGTCGTGTGCATCACCGCATACGGCATCGACGACGACCGGACGGCGCTCGACTCCGTCGTGCAGGCGCAGAGCGGCTTCGCGATGCTGAACGCCGACGAGCACGGAGAGCCGAGGATCTCAGGCGGCTACCCGACCGACGTGTTCAGTGGGCTCTACGGCGGTCTCTCTGCGGCGATGGCGCTCCTCGATCCGGCGCGCAGCGGGGGCGTGCTGATCGATGTCCCGATGATCGAGGTCGCGATGACCGCGCTCGCCGGCACGGCCGTGCTCGCGGCTGCCGGGGGCGCGGCGCCCGCACCAGGCAGGGGCAACCGGGATCTCGCGACAGCGCCGTCGACGGTGTTCGATTGCGAGGACGGACGGGTCTACATCTACGCAGGCCTCGACAAGCACTGGGAGCTCCTCCGGCACGCGGTCGGCGGGCCCGCCGCGACTGCCGCCGAGCGGCTGGCCGATCCGGAGCGGTTCGAGGCCGCGGTGCAGTCCTGGACCGCGCGCCGCTCGGTCGATGAGGTGCTGGAGGAGACCGCTCGGCTCGGGATCGCCGCCGCGCCCGTCGCTCGCGTCGAGGACGCCCTCGCTGCCCTGCAGCGCGTGCGTCCCGGCGCGGTCGTGCGCTCGGACGATCGAGGCATCCCGGTGCCGCAGTTTCCCGTGACCTTCTCGGGCGAGCGCATCGCTCGAACCGACGCCCCAGCAGAGGAGACCCCATGAACGACACGGCCCACGAGAGTCCTCGCGTGCTGCGCGACGACGCGCTGACCGGGCTCTCGGCCCTCGTCACCGGCGCCGGATCCGGCATCGGCCGCGCCGTCGCCCTGCGGCTCATCGAGCTCGGCGCCCGAGTGACGGGCGTCGGTCGGCACGAGGAGAGCCTGCTCGAGACGCGGGCGCTCGCACTCGACCCGCAGCGCTTCGAGGTCCGCACGTGCAACGTCCGCGACGTCGAGGCGATCGGCGAGGTCGTGCGCGAGACCGGTGACGTGCACGGCATCGGGCTGCTGTTCAACAACGCTGGCGGGCAGTTCTTCGCGCCGGCCGACGACATCTCGGTGAACGGGTGGAACTCCGTCATCGACCTCAACCTCACCGCGATCTTCCACATCACCCGGATGGCGCATCCGTACCTCGCCGCATCCCGGGGCAGCGTGGTCAACATCTCGCTCTCCGGCGTCGACCGCGGCGGCATGGGCATGTCGCACTCCATCGCCGCGCGCGCCGGCGTGCTGGGCCTCACGCGGTCGCTCGCGCTCGAGTGGGCTTCGGAGGGCATCCGCCTCAACTGCCTGGGGCCTGGGACGGTCATCACGCGCGGCCTCAGCGACGAGGCGAGCGAGCACGTGCTCGGCAACCTCGTGGGCAAGGCGACGCCCATGCAGCGCGAGACGCCCGTCGCCGACGTCGCCGAGCTCGTCTGCTTCCTCGCGAGCCCGGCTGCATCGCTCATGACCGGCCAGCTCATCCAGATCGACGGCGGCGCGCACATCGGTCGCGGCCTCCACATGCTGCCGGAGGCATACCAGTGAGACCGCCGGTGATGACGCTGACCGAAGCCGTGAAGTCCAAGGTGCACGACGGCAGCTCCGTCTACCTCGGCAACTTCGGAGCGCAGCTCTTCGCCGTCGGCCACGAGATCATCCGGCAGGGCAGGCGGGATCTCGACGTCGTCGTCGCATCCGGCGGGCTCCTGGTCGACCAGCTGCTCGGCGCCGGCTGCGTCGGGACGGCCACCTTCGGCCACTGCTGGAGCCCGGTCGGGCCCAGTCCCGCGTGGAACTTCCGCAGGCTCGCCGAATCGGGCGACACCTCGGTGCGGATCCGTGAGATGAGCCTCGGCATGATGACGGCCGCCCTCACCGCCGGCGCGTGGGGCGTGCCGTTCATGCCGTTCCCCGGCCTGCGCGACACCGGCTTCGTGTCCGACGACTGGACCGACGGCAGCATCGCGACCGCGACCACGCCCTTCGGCGACAGCCTGGTCGTCGAGGCGCTGACGACCGACGTCGCCTTCGTCCACGTCGACCGATGCGACGCCGACGGCAACGGCTGGATCAACGGTCCCCTCGGCGAAGTGCAGGTCGCGGCGAGCGCGGCGACGGAGGTCGTGATGGTCACCGAGGAGATCGTCGACTGGCCCGATCTCGCCTCCCGAGGCATCAACGTGCCCGGCGTGCTCGTGTCCGCGATCGTCGAGGCACCGGGCGCGGTCGCGCCCGACGGTGCGGTGGGCCGGTACGACCGGGACGTCGAGGCATACGTCGCGTACGCATCGGCCGCTGCGACGCGCGAGGGCTTCGCGGCCTGGATGCGGGCGCTGTCGTCCGAGGGCGGCGCATGATGGCGGACACGATCGTGGTCGACTTCCTCGCGCGCGCCGCGCGCGAGTTCCGCCGAGGCGGTTGGGTCTTCACGGGCTTCCACTGGCCCGTGCTCGCCGGCCGCGTCGCGCACGCGCTCGACGGCGCGCCCTTCACGCAGGTCTTCGAGGCCGGGGTCAGCACGCACGGCCCCGGGCGCCAGGTGGCGACGAGCACGACCGACTACCCCGCGTACGCCGACGCCTTCGGCTACCTCGGCGACTCCGCGAGCATCCTGCTCGCGAACGCGCGGCGCTTCGATCGCGTCGTCCTCGACGCGAGCAACGTCGACATCCGCGGGCGCGTGAACTCCTCGTTCATCGGTGCCGATCGCGCGCATCCGACGGTGCGGCTGCCCGGCGGCGGCGGTGCCCCCGACATCGCCGGGCAGGCGCGCGAGCTCGTCTGGCTGTGCGGCGCCCCCGACCTGCGGAGGTTCCAGGCGGAGGTCGAGCACGTGACCGCCGCCCCCGGGCCGCGCACGCTCGTGCGGCTGCACACCCGATGGGGAGTCGTGCGGCTCGGTGACGCGCCGGTCGTCGAGGAGGTGGCCCCGGTCGCCGGGGCCGACGCCTTCCTCGCGCACGCCGAGGCGCTCGGCGCGAGCACGGCGTCCGTCGCCGAGCGGGAGCGGGTCACCGACGGCGAGCGAGCAGCAGCCGTCGCGGTGCTGACGGAAGCGGCGGCGCGGGGGTACCAGGTCGCGTCCCGCGCGATGCAGATGGAGACGAAGGTGGAGCACGCATGACCGAGAACGACAGCACGCAGGACGTCCGCGCCGAGGTGCGCGAGCTCGTCGCGGAGTGGCGGCGCGCGGGCAGGCTCACGGCGGTGTGCGACTCGTGGCTGCGGAGCTACGACCCCGACTTCAGCCGCGAGATGGGCCGACGCGGCCTGATCGGCATCACGTGGCCGAGCGAGGCGGGAGGCGCCGGCAAGCCGGGCATCGCTCGCCTCGTCGTCACCGAGGAGCTGCTGCGGGTCGGCGCGCCCGTCGCCGGGCACTGGATCGCCGACCGGCAGATCGGTCCGGCGATCCTGCGCCACGGGAGCGACGTCGCGAAGCAGAAGTACCTGCCCGGCATCGCCTCGGGCGAGATGGTGTTCTGCCTCGGCATGAGCGAGACCGAGTCCGGCTCGGACCTCGCGTCCGTGCGCACGACCGCGACGCGCGTCGACGGGGGCTGGACGATCACCGGGCGCAAGATCTGGACGAGCCAGGCGCATCACGCGACGCACGCCTACGTGCTCGCGCGCACCGAGCGGTCGGAGGCGAAGCACGAGGGCCTCTCCGAGTTCATCGTCGACATGCGCGCGCCCGGCGTCGAGGTTCGGCCCATCTACGACCTCGGCGGCGAGCACCACTTCAACGAGGTGACGTTCGACGGCGTCGCCGTGGACGACGACCACGTCATCGGCACGATCGGCAACGGGTGGGCGCAGGTCACGAGCCAGCTCTCGCTCGAGCGCGGCGGGATCGAGCGCGTGCTCAGCACCTATCCGCTGCTCGCCGCCGCACTCGAGGCGATGCGGGCGGGGGAGGTGGATGAGAGCGCGGCGGCGAGGGCCGGCGAGATGCTCGCGCGCCTCGGCGCCCTCCGCGCGATGGCCGTGCGGGTCGCGCTCGACATCGACGCCGGGGGCTCGCCCGTGACGGATGCGGCCGTGCTGAAGGACCTCGGGACCGCGTTCGAGAACGAGGTGATCGAGTTCGCGCGCGACTGCGTGGACGTCGAGCCCGATCCGGGCGCGGAGGGGATCGCGGGCCTGCTCGCGAGCGCCATCACGGCCGCGCCCGGATTCACGATCCGCGGCGGCACCTCAGAGGTGCTGAAGACGCTCATCGCCCGCGGCGCGGGCGACGTGATCGCGGAGGCGCGGAGGTCGCGCGGCGACCTCGGCAGCGTCGCCGACGAGGTGCTCGAGGGCGCTGCGGGGGAGGCGGCGGAGCAGGACGAGCTGCGTGCGATGCTCGCCGAGCTCGGCTGGTACCGCATCGCGGTGCCCGAGGAGGCCGGCGGCGAGGGCGGCGGCATCGAGGACGCCGTCGAGATCCTGGAGTCGCTCGGTCGCGCATCCGTCGCCGCCCCGGTCGCGGAGAGCGTCGCCGCCCTGCGCGCGCTCGCCCGTGGTGGCAGGACGGGGCTCGAGACGATCGGCACCGCGACGGTCGCGACCGGCGCGGGTGCGCGCGCGACCGCGAGCCAGGAGGGGATCGAGCTCGAGGGCCGCATCGCCCGCGTGCCGTGGGGTGCCGCCGCCGAGTCGGTGCTCGTGCGTGCGAGCGACCCGGACGGCGCTGACGTGTGGGTGCTGGTCCGCGCGGACGCCGCCGGCGTCGCGTGGGAGCCCGGTCGCAGCATCGCGGGCGAGCCGCGCGACGCGCTCACGCTCTCCGGGGTGCGCCTGCCCGCCGAGGCCGTCGTCGACGACTCCGGCAGCGCGCTGCTCGAGCTCTCGCTCTTCCGCGCCGCGCAAGCGCTCGGCGCGCTCGAGACGGCGCTCGCGAGCACCATCGAGCACGTCACCACCCGGCACCAGTTCGGCAGGCCGCTCGTGAAGTTCCAGGCGGTCGCCGCCCTGCTCGCCGAGATGGCGAGCGAGTACGCGCTCGCGCGCGTCGCGGTCGAGCAGGCCGTCGCGGCAGCAGGCGAGGGCGGGGCAGACGCAGCCACCCGGATCGCCGCCGCGCGCGTCGTGATCGACCGGGCATCGACCTCCGGCAGCCGGATCGCGCACCAGCTGCACGCCGCGATGGGCATCACCCGCGAGCACGCGCTCCACCTCTCGACCCGGCGCCTGTGGTCGTGGCGGGACGAGGAGGGCACCGGGCGTGCCTGGGCGGCCCGCCTCGGCCGGGAGCTCGTCGGGCTCGACGAGGCGGCGGCGTGGGCCTGGATCACCGAGGAGGAGCGACGATGAGCAAGGTCGACATCGAGCGGCACGACGACGGCCTGCGGGTCATCACGCTGAACGACCCCGAGCGGCGCAACATCCTCGACGCCGCGATGTGCGCCGATCTCCTGGCAGCGGTCGAGGAGGTCGCGGCCGACCCGGACGCGACGGCGCTCGTCGTGACGGGTGCCGGGACGGCGTTCTGCGGCGGCGCCGACATGCCGGCCGTCTTCGGCGACCGCGAGCGCTCCGTCGCGCAGATCCGCGACGACCTGCACGAGGTGTACCGGTCGTTCCTCGCGATCCGCGAGCTGAAGATCCCGACGATCTCGGCGGTGCAAGGGCCGGCCGTCGGCGCCGGCCTCAACCTCGCGATGGTGTGCGACATCCGCATCGCGGGGCCCGACGCGGCGTTCTCCGCGACGTTCTCGCGCATCGGACTGCACCCCGGGGGCGGATGCACCTGGTTCCTCGTGCAGGCGATGGGGCAGGACCGCGCGCTCAAGATGCTGCTCGACGGCGGCACCAAGCGCGGGGCCGACGCGGTGGCGAGCGGGGTGGCGACGCACTTCGCCGATGAGCCGCTCGCGGCGGCGCTCAAGCTCGGCGGGCGCTACGCCGCCCTCGACGCCCAGCTCGCGCGCGACATCAAGGCTGCCGTGGCGATCGCGGCGTCCGGGACGCTCTCGGCGACGCTCGAGTTCGAGTCGTGGGCCCAGGCCTCCGCAGCGACGAAGCCCGAGGTGCACGAGTACATCCGGGGCTTCCAGAAGTGACGCGCGCGGAGCGGTCGGTGGCGGAGCTCTCCACGCACGGGTCGTGGAGGGCTGCGCCGCGCGCCGCTCCGGATCTCGACGAGTACCGGCGTCTCGCCGCGACGGCGGCGCGCGTGCCCGCGGGAGCGACGATCGTCGCCGCGCGTCGCGCCTTCACCCGCGGCGAGCCGCTGCCGCCGGGCGGCGTGCTGCTCGGCATCGACGTCGAGCCCGGCAGCTGGGAGCCCTCCGGTGACACGGAGTACCGATGCGACGTGTCCGAGAGGCCCCGCAGCGGCGGCCGGGTCGACGTCCGCGTGTCGGTCGAGCTCCGCTCGCGAGCCGACGAGGCGCACCCGTCGGTCGTCGCGTTCGCGCTCCGCTGGACGTCGGGAGCGCCCGCCGATGCCTGAGCTGCTGCAGACGATCGAGCTCGACCCGGATCGCGTCGCGGGCTGGGGCCGCCTCGCGGAGGACGCGAATCCGCTGCACACCGATCCCGAGTTCGCGGCGGCCACGCCGTTCGGCGTGCCGATCGTGCACGGCCACCTCCTCGCCGCCATCGCGCTCGACGCGCTCCAGGACGCGGGCGTGCAGGGGCTGCGGGGCGCGTCCGTGCGCTTCCTCGGGCCCGTGCGCGTCGGCGCGACCGTCGAGCTGCGCTGGGACGCGCCGGCGGGCGTGCTCGGCATCGCGGAGCGCGACGGGGCGCCGCTCGTCGAGGTGCGCGTGCGGCCGGAACCCGAGCCTCGGCTCGAGGTCGGTCGCGCCGTGGTCGACGACTACGCCGTCGCGGCCCGCGACCGCAACTCCATCCACATGAGCGACGACGCCGCGCGCGAGTCGGGCTTCGACGGCGCGATCGCGCACGGCATGCTCACGCTCGGCTGGGCGGCCGCGAGGCTCATGGAGCGAGCCGGCGCGAGCGAGGTCAGGGCGCTGCGCGCTCGCTTCGCCGCGCCGGTGCCGGTGGGCGACACGATCCGGCTCCTCGTCGATGGCGGCGACGCCCGACGCGCGCAGGCGCGCGTGCTGCGCGAGGACGGCGCCGAGGTGCTCACCGTGGAGGCCGAGACGGGGCGCGGGGAGCCCGTCGACGTGCCCGAGCTGCCGGAGGACGCCGAGGTCGTCGCCGACCTCGTGCTGCGCATCGCCGAGCACGACGCGATCCGGTTCGCGCGGGTGCTGGGGGCCGGCGGCGTCCTCACCTCCGCCGAGCGCGCGCGTGACGCGGGCTACCCGGCCGTCCCGACCGCGCCGACCCTCGCGTTCGCCGCGCCGGTGCTCGGCTTCCTCGCCGACGACCCGGCGAACGCCGGCTCGGCCGCGCCGGAGCCCGTCTCCGACTCGCAGACCTGGACGAGGACGGATCGCCCCGTGGTGCACGCGGGGCAGGAGTTCGCCTTCGCGCGGCCGATCCTCGTCGACGAGCGCCTGCGCGCCAGGACGGCGATCATCTCGCGCGACGAGCGGTCGAGCTCGAGCGGCCGCACGCTCAGCTTCACGCGCATCCGCACGGTGTTCACCGCTGACGACGGCGAGCGCATCGCGATGTCCGACATGAACCTGGTCGTGATCGGCGATCGAGCCGACCCGACCCCGAGGGAGGAACTGCCATGACCGCAGAGGAACAGCAGCCGGACGACGCACCGGTGCTCGTCGAGCGGCACGGCCACGTGCTCGTGGCGACGATCAACCGGCCGCAGCAGCGCAATGCGCTCAGCAGCGCGGTGCTCGCGGGCATCGTGGCCGCCCTCGACGAGGCCGAGGGCGACGGCGACGTGCGAGCCGTGGTGCTGACGGGCGGCACGAAGCTCTTCGCCTCGGGCGCCGACGTGCGCGAGCTGCGATCCCTGACGCCCGCGGCCTACCTGCGCTCGCCGAGGCAGAAGGCGTTCGCCCGGATCGCCGCGTTCCCGAAGCCGCTCGTCGCGGCCGTGGCGGGCTACGTGCTCGGCGGCGGCTGCGAGATCGCGATGAGCGCCGACATCATCGTGGCAGCGGACTCCGCGGTGCTCGGCCAGCCCGAGATCAACCTCGGGATCCTGCCGGGCGCGGGCGGCACGCAGCGATGGTCGCGCGTGATCGGGCGCTTCCGGGCCGCGGAGCTCGTGCTCGGCGCGACGAACGTTGACGCGTGGACTGCGAAGCGCATGGGCATGGTGAGCGAGGTCGTGCCGAGCGAGTTCGTCGTCGTCGCCGGGATCCGCGCCGCCGAGTCGCTCGCCCTCTTCAGCCCGGTCGCGCAGCGCTCCGCCAAGGCGTCGCTGCGGATGTCGGAGGAGATCGGCGTCAGCGCCGGGCTCGACTACGAGAAGGCGCAGCTCGGCGTGCTGCTGTCGACCCAGGACCACTTCGAGGGCATCGACGCCTTCCTCGAGAAGCGACCCGCGGAGTTCACCGGTGAGTGAGGCGATGGAGAGGGGATCGAGCATGCACGCGATCGCGCTGGAGGAGCTCGGCGGCTGGGCCCTCGATGCCGACGCCCGCCGGGGGCTGCGGGCTGCGCTCAAGGATGCGGGCAGAGCCGGCGGCGCGCTCGTGATCGCGGGCGGGCCCGGGTCGTGGCAGCACGAGCGGCAGCCGGGTGACGCGCGCGCCGCGCACCGGGACTTCCACTCGCTGCTCCTCGCCGTCGTCGCGCATCCCGCGCCGGTGGTGGCGGCGGTCGCGGGGGAGGCGACCGGCTTCGGCCTCGCGCTCGCCGCGGCGGCCGACGTGCGGCTCGTCGCAGCCGACGCCGCGTTCCGGGTCACCGAGCCGGGATCCGCGCTCGAGACCGGCGCCTACCGCCTGCTCGTGCGCCTGCTCGGTCGCGCGCGGGCCGACCACCTCGTCTACACGGGCGTCCCGATGACCGGCGAGGAGGCATCCGCTCTCTCGTTCGCATCGGCGGAGCTGGGCTCCGCGGACGCGGAGCGGCTCGCCGACACCCTCGTGACTCCCGGAGCGGCCGCGGTCAAGCGAGCCGCGATCGCCGGGCTCGTCCCGGCGCTCACCGAGGAGCTGCAGTACGACGCGTGGCTCGCGCTCTCGGCCGCGGGGGAGGCGCCGTGAGCGCCCGGCTCCGGCCGCAGCGCCAGGACCATCGGCTCGAGGTGCTGATGGCGACGCCGCTGCACGGCTACATGGGCCTGCGCGAGGCCGATCCCGCCGACCCGTCGCGGGGCCTCGAGCTCACGGTCGACCCGAAGATCGCCAACAACTCCGGGATGCTGCACGGCGGGATGGTCGCGACCGCCCTCGACGTGGCCGCCGCCTATGCGATCTTCCCCGAGCTCGGCGACGACGAGGTCGTGCTGACCAACTCCCTCTCGATCTCCTACCTGCGCCCGGCGCCCCTCGGCTCGGCCGTGTGGGCCCGAGCGCAGATCCTGCGACGGGGGAGGGCGACCGCCTTCCTGCGCAGCGAGGTCGGCATCGGCGACAAGCTCATCGCGACGGCCCAGGTCGTGAAGGCGATCGTGACGCTCGAGGAGGAGTGAGATGACGGTCGCCATCTTCGGCGCGAGCGGACTCGTCGGGGCCGCCGCCGTCGACGCGTTCCTCGCGGCGGGCGAGCGCGTCGTCGCCGTCTCGCGGCGGGCGCCCGAGCTGCTCGGCGGCGGCGAGCCGGAGCACCTCCCGCTCGACCTGCTCGACGGCGACGGCGTCCGCGAGGCGATCGGCGGGCGCGGCGACATCACGCACGTCGTCTACGCCGCAGTCCACGAGCAGCCCGACCTCGTGCGGGGCTGGCGCGATCGCGAGCAGATGGAGACGAACCTGCGGATGATCCGCAGCGCGCTCGAGCCGCTCATCGCCTCCGGCTCCCTCGCGCACGTGAGCCTGCTGCAGGGCACGAAGGCGTACGGCGCGCACCTGCACCCGATCCGCGTGCCGGCGAGGGAGCGCGAGCCGCGCGACGCGCACGAGAACTTCTATTGGTTGCAGGAGGACTACGTCCGCGAGGAGGGCGAGCGGTCGGGGTTCGCCTGGACCATCTTCCGGCCGCCGCTCATCGTCGGCCCCACCTACGGCGTCGCCATGAACCTCGTGCCGGTGATCGGCGCCTACGCGGCCATCCGAGCGGCGGAGGGACTGCCGTTCACCTACCCGGGCGGGCCGTCGTACGTCGCCGAGGCGGTCGACACCGAGGTGCTCGCGCAAGCGCTCGTGTGGGCGTCGCGCGCCGCCGAGGCCCGCGATGAGCACTTCAACATCTCCAACGGCGAGGTGTTCCAGTGGCGGGACCTGTGGCCGGCGTTCGCCGAGGAGCTCGGCGTCGAGGCGGGACCCGACGAGCGGTTCCGGATCTCGGAGTACCTGCTGCGCCGGACGGCGCTCTGGGAGGAGATCGTGGCGAGGCGCGGCCTGCGCCCGCTCGCGCTCCCCGAGCTGCTCGGCCGCTCGCACCTCTACGCCGACTTCCAGTTCGCCGCGGGTGCCAAGGCGCCGCCGCCACCGGCGCTGCTGAGCACGGTGAAGCTGCACGAGGCCGGCTTCCACGGCGTCCGCGACACCGAGCTGTCGTTCCGGCGCTGGTTCCGGGTGCTGGTCGAGCGACGGATCATCCCCGGCTGAGCGCTCGGTGCAGCCCCGCGACGGGGCATCTCGCACCCCGCGTGGCGCCATCTTGTGCGAGACCGGCAGTCGTGCCGCTCGCGGGGCCGGCGGACGAGCGCGCACACTCTGAGCATGACCACCGCGCTCCTCGTCATCGACGTGCAGGAATCGTTCCGCCAGCAGCCCCAGTGGGATCGCATCTCGAACCCCGGCATCGCGGCCGACGTCGCGCGGCTCGTCGAGCACGCGCGCGCGGCCGGTGAGCCCGTGCTGTGGGTGCTGCACGCCGAACCCGGCTCGGGCGGCGCGTTCGACCCCGAGTCGGGTGCCGTGCGCCTCATCGACGGTCTCGAGCCGGCCGCCGATGAGCCCGTGCTCGTCAAGCGCGTCCACAACGCGTTCACGACGACCGACCTGGAGGAGCAGCTCGAGCGCCGCGACGTCCGCGCGGTGCGCCTCGCGGGCATCCGCACCGAGCAGTGCGTCGAGACGACCGCGCGGCTCGCGAGCGACCTCGGCTACCGGGTCGAGGTCGTGCTCGACGCGACCGCGACGCATCCGCTCGCCCTGCACGACGGCTCGGGCGAGCTGACCGCCGACGAGGTCATCACGCGCACGGCGGCGGCGCTCTCGGGCAGGTTCGCGACGATCACGACGATCGCCGAGGTGCTGTCGACCGAGCCCGCTGCTGTGCCCGGCTTCGCGTAGGCACGCCTCGACCGGTCGGCTCAGCCGATCGAGGGGGTCCCCTCGGCGGCCATGGCGTCATCGGCCGCCGCGTGCCCGGGCTTGACGCCGGGCCGAGGGTCGAGGTGGATGCCGGCGACCATGCAGCGCACCGAGCCGCCCGAGAGCTCGAGCGTCGGGATGTCGACCGCGACGATCTCGGCCGAGCGCTCGATCGCGGCCACCTGGTCGTCGCGCAGCGACCGCCAGGCGCGCCCCGACATCGCCACGATCGGCCGGGGGCTGCCGTCGGCGTGCCAACCGGTGAGCTCGATCGCGTTGCCCGCGAACTCGCCCACCTGTGCCTCGGTGAGCTCGACGACCTCCCGGCCGTGCACCGACAGGCGCTCGCGGAGCGCTTCGCGACGCGACGCATCCGGCACCATCTCGAGCGCGAACATCGCCATGCGGGTGCCGATCCACCCGAGCACGTTGGTGTGGTAGACCGGCAGGCCGCCCGAGTCGATCGCGTCGAACGCCATCGGCTCGTACGCGAAGTCGGCGCAGAAGCGCTCGAGCGCGACCTGGTCGGCGCGGTGGCTGCGCGCCATGTAGGCGACGCGCGAGTCGTGGTCGATCACCATCGCGCCCGTGCCCTCGAGGAAGATGCCGTCGGCCTCGAGTCCCGAGTAGTCGACGATCGTCTGCACGCGGTAGTGCGCCTTCAGCATCTCGAGCACGTCGCCGCGGCGCTCGTGCCGGCGGTTGGGCGCGAACATCGGGAAGACCCCGACCATGCCGCCCGGATGCGTCGAGATCCAGTTGTTGGGGAAGACGCTGTCGGGGCGTGTGGGGTCGTCATCGTCGAACACGTGCACCGTCACGCCCGCCGCGCGGAGCGCGCCGGCGACGGCGTCCATCTCGCGCGTCGCCTGCGCCGACAGCGCCGCGGGATCGACCGCCGGCGGGTCGGCCTGGAACGCGTTGTCGGCGGCGGTCGCGGGGTTCACGCGGAACCGGCGCGAGCGCACGAGGATGACGGCGGAGGGGGCGACGTTGCTCACATCGCCGAATGTAGCGCCCGCCGCGCGCCGTCTCGCGCCGACGCGTCAGTCGAGGCGCTCGATGATCGTCGCGTTCGCCATGCCCGCGCCCTCGCACATCGTCTGCAGCCCGAAGCGACCCCCGCTCGACTCGAGCTCGTGCACGAGCGTGGTCAGCAGCCGCGTGCCGGAGGAGCCGAGCGCGTGGCCGAGCGCGATCGCGCCACCGCGGGGGTTGAGCCGCTCGAGCGGCGCTCCCGTCTCGCGCAGCCACGCGAGCGGTACGGATGCGAACGCCTCGTTGACCTCGAAGGCGTCGATCTCGTCGATCCGCATGCCCGCCCGGTCGAGCACCTTCGCCGTCGCCGGGATCGGGCCGGTGAGCATCATGATCGGATCGTCGCCGACGACCGAGAACGCGACGAAGCGGGCTCGGGGTCGGAGGCCCAACGCATCTGCCTTCTCCCTCGACATGATGAGCGCGGCCGAGGCGCCGTCGGTGAGCGGCGAGGAGTTGCCGGGTGTGATGCACCACTCGATCTCGGGGAAGCGCTCGGCGTATCGGGGGTGCTCGAACGACGGGTGCAGGCCCGCGAGCCCATCGCGCGTCGTCGTCGCGCGCACTGTCTCGTCGATTCGGTGCTCGCCGGTTGCGGTCGCGATCGGCACGACCTCCTGCTCGAAGCGGCCATCGCGAGTCGCCGCGGCGGCGAGCTCGTGCGAGCGGGCCGAGAAGTCGTCGAGCTCGGCGCGGCTGAAGCCCCACTTCGCGGCGATGAGCTCGGCCGAGATGCCCTGGTGCACGAGGCCCTCGGGGTAGCGCTCGGCGAGCCTCGAGCCGTGGATGTCGCGATCGATCGCCGCGGTGCCGAGCGGGAGCCGGCTCATCGACTCGACGCCGCACGCGATCACGACGTCCTGCGAGCCGGCCATGATCGCCTGCGCGGCGAAGGTGGCCGCTTGCTGGCTCGAGCCGCACTGTCGGTCGATCGACGTGCCGGGCACGTGCTCGGGGAACCCTGCCGCGAGCAGCGCGTTGCGGGTCACGTTGCCCGACTGCTCTCCGACCTGCTGCACGCATCCGCCGATCACGTCGTCGACGATCGACGGATCGATGCCCGTGCGGGCGACGAGCTGCTCGAGCACGCTCGCGAGCAGGTCGACCGGGTGCACGTCGAAGAGCGCACCGCCCGGCTTGCCCTTGCCCGACCCGGTGCGGACGACGTCGACGATCACGGCCTCACGCATGCTGCTCCCTTGCTCGATCGGCCGCTCGGGCCGGATGCCACTCGTTGCCCTACGCCTTCGAGCGCTTGGCGATGTCGCGGGCGATGATCTCCTTCATGATCTCGGTCGTGCCGCCGTAGATCGTCTGCACGCGCGAGTCGCGGAACGCCCGCGCGATGGGGAACTCCTCCATGAAGCCGTAGCCGCCGTGCAGCTGCAGGCTGCGCGTGATGACGCGCTGCTCGAGCTCCGTCGCCCACCACTTCGCCTTCGACGCGTCGACCGTCGACAGGTGGCCCTCGTCGAGCGCGAGGATGCAGCGCTCGACGTAGGCGCGCGTGACGTCGAGCTCGGTCTCGAGCTCGGCGAGCGTGAACCGCACCGTCGGGAGGTCGCCGATCGGGCCGCCGAACGCCTGGCGCTGGAAGACGTACTCGCGGCCCCAGTGGTAGGCGGCCTCCGCCGACGCGAGCGCACCGCACGCGATCGACAGCCGCTCGCGAGGCAGCCGCTGCATGAGGTAGACGAGGCCCTGCCCGGGCTCGCCGACGACGTTCGCGGCCGGGATGCGCACGTCCTTGAAGAACAGCTCGGCCGTGTCCTGCGAGTGCAGGCCGAGCTTCTTGAGCTTGCGGCCGCGCTCGAAGCCCGCCATGCCGTCCTCGACGAGGAAGAGCGTGAACCCGCGCGAGCCCGCTGCCGGATCGGTGCGGGCGAAGACGAGCACCTTGTCGGCGTGGAAGCCGTTCGTGATGAACGTCTTCGAGCCGTTGAGGATCCAGTCGTCGCCGTCGCGCACGGCGTTCGAGTGGATGCCCTGCAGGTCGCTGCCCGCGCCGGGCTCGGTCATCCCGATCGCGCCGATCGACGTGCCCGCCGCCATCGGCGGCAGCCAGCGCTCGAGCTGCTCCGGCGTGCCGAGGTCCATGAGGTAGGGCAGCACGATGTCGTCGTGCACACCGAGCGTCGCGTTCACCGACGTCGCGCCGCCGCGCGCGAACTCCTCGCTGATCACCATGCGGAAGCGGTAGTCGTCGACGCCCATGCCGCCGTGCGACTCCGGCACCGCGATGCCGATCAGCCCGGCCTCGCCCATGAGCGGGTAGAGCTCGTCGCCGATCATCCCCGCCTCCTCCCACTCCGCGTAGTGGGGGGTGATGTGTCGGGCGGTGAACTCGCGCACGCTCTCGCGGAACGCGTCGTGCTCGTCGTCGTAGAAGCTGGAGCGCATCGTGACCTACCTCGGTGCCGTCGCGGCGCCGCCGTCGGCACCCTCGCCCCTGAACCTAGCGACCGCATCCGCTGTGCCTCAACCGTCTGGCGGGGCGCGCCGCAAGGATGGTAGATATGTGGATGTCCATCGAACTCGATGGACAGGCAAGCATCGACGAGGAGGTCGTGCGTGAGCACCGCCAGCCTGATCCACCCGACCGAGGCGAGCGCTCCCGGCATCAGCGCCGAGGATCGCGCGGCACTCGTCGCAGCGGTGCGCGACTTCGCCGACGCTCGGCTCGCGCCCTTCGCGAACCAGCGTGACGCCGACCACGAGTTCCCGATCGAGACGCTGCGGGAGGCCGGCTCGCTCGGGCTCGGCGGCATCGTGGTGCGGGACGACGTCGGCGGGTCGGGGCTCGCCCGCCTCGACGCGTGCGCGATCTACGAGGAGCTCGCGCGCGGCGACATCGCCGTCGCCGCCTACGTCTCGATCCACAACATGGTCGCCTGGATGATCGACGAGTTCGGCACGGCAGAGCAGCGTCGCGAGTGGCTGCCGACGCTGTGCTCGATGGAGCACCTCGCGAGCTACTGCCTCACCGAGCCCGGCGCCGGCTCCGACGCGGCGGCGCTCGCGACGAGGGCCGTGCGCGACGGCGACGACTACGTGCTCACCGGCACGAAGCAGTTCATCTCGGGTGCCGGGGCCTCCGCCGTCTACATCGTCATGGCGCGCACCTCCGACGAGGGCTCGCGCGGCATCAGCGCGTTCATCGTGCCGGCCGGAGCGCAGGGACTCTCGTTCGGGCCCGACGAGCGCAAGATGGGGTGGCACGCGCAGCCCACGCGCCAGGTCATCCTCGACGGCGTGCGCGTTCCTGCGGGCAATCGTCTCGGCGAGGAGGGCGATGGCTTCGGCATCGCCATGCGCGGCCTCAACGGCGGGCGCCTGGGCATCGCCGCGTGCTCGATCGGCGGCGCGCAGTTCGCGCTCGAGCGCACGATCGCCTACGTCGGCGACCGCGCCACGTTCGGCGCCCCGCTCTCCAGCCGCCAGCACGTGATGTTCCAGCTCGCCGACATGGAGACCGAGCTGCAGGCTGCCCGGGCGCTGCTCGAGCAGGCCGCGGGGAAGCTCGACAGCCGAGCGGCCGACGCGCCCGTCGCGTGCGCCATGGCGAAGCGCTTCGCCACCGATGCCGCCTTCCGGGTCGCCGATGAGGCGCTGCAGCTGCACGGCGGGTACGGCTACCTGCACGAGTACGGCATCGAGCGCGTCGTGCGCGACCTGCGCGTGCACCGCATCCTCGAGGGCACGAACGAGATGATGCGCATGATCGTCGGCCGCTCGCTGCTCGGCGCCCGGTGAGCCGGCACGAACGCGTGCCCTCGGACCCGAGGCGCGGCGCTACAGCTGCTCGGCCACCGGTCGGGGGTCGTCGAAGTCGCCCGCGCGCTTCCGCAGCCGCGCGATGAGCCGCACGAGCTCCGCCGCGTCGTCCTCGTCGAGCGCGACGCCCGTGAACGCCTGCTCGTTGAGCGCGACCGTGGCCCGCTCGACGAGCTCGCGCCCCGCGTCGGTGATCGCCAGCACGGTCGCTCGACCGTCGGTCGGGTGCTGCTCGCGCGTCACGAGCCCGTCGCGCACGAGCCGGTCGACCGTGCTCGTCACGCTCGTCGAGTGCACCTGCAGCCGCTTCACCGCCGACTGCATCGGCAGCCGACCGTCGCGCGTGAAGGCGAGCAGCCGCAGCAGCTCGAAGCGCGCGAACGACAGCGAGAAGGGCCGCAGCGTCGCCTCGACCGGCGCCACCAGCAGCTGCTGCGCGCGGTTCACCGACGTCACGAGCGTCATGCCCGGAACGGCGTCGGTCCACCCGTGCTCGATCCACTGCCGGCGGGCCTCGGCGATCGGATCCATGGGCATCGGCCTGTGCGGCATCGCGTCCTCCTCGAGATTCACCGTAGCGTGGGCTCAACGGCCCACCACGAAGGGAACTGTTCGATGAAGATCGTCGTGCTCTTGAAGCCCGTGCCCGACACCTACGGGCAACGCGTGCTCGACCTCGAGACGGGGCTCGCCGATCGCGCCGCGAGCGAGACGGTCATCGACGAGATCGGCGAGCGCGCCCTCGAGGCCGCGATCAAGCACGCCGAGCAGGCCGGCGACGCCGAGGTGGTCGTGCTCTCGATGGCACCCGGCGACGCGCAGGCGGCGCTCCGCAAGGGACTCGCGATGGGCGCGGCCTCGGCCGTGCACATCACCGACGAGCGGCTCGCGGGCGCCGACTACGTGCGCACCGCCGAGGTGCTCGCCGCGGCGCTGCGCAGGACCGGCTTCGACCTCGTCGTCACTGGCGACGCATCCACCGACGGCAACGGCGGCGTCATGGCCGCGATGCTCGCCGAGCTGCTCGACGCCCCCGGCATCACGCGGCTCGAGTCGCTCGAGATCACGGCGGATGCGGTGCGCGGCATCCGCGCGACCGACGGCGGGTCGATGGTCGTCCACGCATCGCTCCCCGCGGTCGTCTCGGTCACCGAGAAGCTGCCCGACCCGCGCTTCCCGGCGCTGCGCGGCATCATGAACGCCAAGAAGAAGCCCGTCGAGCAGCTGACGCTCGACGACCTGCCGCTCGACGAGGTCGGCGCCGCGCTCGACGAGACGGCGGCGCCGCGCTCGATCATGACCGCGGTGACCGAGCGCCCGCCGCGCGCCGCCGGCACGATCATCACCGACGAGGGCGACGCGGGCGAGCGCATCGCGGCCTTCCTGGCCGAGCGGAGGCTCGCGTGAACCCCATCCTCGTGCTGCTGCCCGCCGCCCCGGCGGGCGGGCTCATCGCCGGCGCTGCAGAGGCGCTCGGCGCCGCCGCCGCGGTCGGCACGCCCATCGCGGTCGTGACCGGGCCGACGGATGCGCTGCCCGCGCTCGCGGAGCAGGCCGCATCGTTCGGTGCCGCGCGCGTGCACACGGCCGTCGTCGACGGCACCGAGCTCGGCGCGCCCGCCACCGACGCGTTCGAGGCTGCCGTCCGCCTCGTGGAGCCGGAGCTCGTGCTCGTGCCGGCGACCGTCGAGGGACGAGAGGCTGCCGGGCGGCTCGCCGCCCGCCTGCGCGCGCCCATCGCCTCCGACATCGTCGGCGTCGCGCGCGACGAGCAGGGCGTCGTCGTGCGCCACTCCGTCTACGGCGGAGCCTACGACTCCGAGTCGGCAGCGACCTTCGGCACGCTCGTCGCGACCGTGCGGCTCGGCTCGATCGATGACCGCGCCGAGGCGGCGACCCCCGACGTCCAGGCGCTCGACGTGCAGGCATCCGGTCGCCGCGCGGCGACCGTCGAGAGCTTCGAGCCGGTGGCGCAGGAGTCGAGCCGGCCCGACCTGCGCATCGCGAAGCGCATCGTCGCGGGCGGCCGTGGCCTCGGGTCGAAGGAGCAGTTCGCGCTCATCGAGCAGCTCGCCGACCAGCTCGGCGCGGCGGTCGGTGCCTCGCGCGCGGCCGTCGATGCGGGCTACGTCGAGCCGGGTGCGCAGGTCGGCCAGACCGGCACGTCGGTCTCGCCCGACCTCTACCTCGCGGTCGGCATCTCGGGCGCGATCCAGCACCGCGCAGGCATGCAGACGGCCAAGACGATCGTCGCGATCGATCGGGATGGGTCTGCCCCCATCTTCGAGATCGCCGACCTCGGCGTCGTGGGCGACCTCTTCACGATCGTGCCGCAGCTCGTCGCCGCGCTCGAGGCGCGGAAGGGCTGACGGTGGCGGGCGCGGTGGTGGTGCGGCGCGGGCTCCCGCGCGTGCCCGGCGGAGAGCCGTGGCCGCCGGAGGGCACGGCGCTCGCGCCTGCCGAGGCGTCGGTCGCCGCGGAGCCGGCGCCCGTCAGCACGGCGATCGCCGCCGAGACCGCCCCGGCCGTTGTCGAGGAGCCGCCCGGGACGAGCTCGGCACCGGCCGCGACGCCGCAGGCTCGAGCCGAGGCCCCGTCCGCGATGGGCGGCGCGACCATCCGCCGCGGACTGCCGCGCGTCGCCGGAGGTGATCCCTGGCCGCCCGCCGGAGGAGCGCCCGCGCTGGCCGCGGCACCCGAGCCGGAGGTGCGTGCCGAAGCGACCGCAGCGCCGGCCGTGGCCGTGCCGTCGCGGCAGCCCGCTGCCGCTGCCGCGACCGACGTGGTCGCTCCGGCATCGGAACCTGCAGCGTCCGAGCAGGGTCTCGCGGTCGATGCCTCTGCCGAAGCGATCCGCCGCGGCCTCCCGCGCGTGCGCGGCGGCGAGCCGTGGCCACCGCACGGAACGGCACCCGCTCGTTCGAGCGGTGCCGAGGCGCCTCGTCCCGCCGCTGCCCGAGCGCTGGAGGAGAGCCGGCCGGCCGAGACGCCAGCGGCCGCTCCCGCACCGCTCGCGTCGCAGGCGGTCCCCGTCGCCGAGCCTGTCGCCGCCGCGGAGCCCGCTGCCGCTCCGACACCCGCTGCCGCTCCCCAGCCCGTTGCGCCTCGGGAGCCTGCTGCGGCCTCGCAGCCGACTGCCGCCCCGGCCCCCTCCGCCGCAGCGAAGCCGGCCGCCGCAGCGAAGCCGACTGCCGCAGCGAAGCGGCCCACGGCATCCGCGGCCCCGGCTGAGCCCTCGATGCGCCCGGTCACGCCGCGCCAGTGGATCGCGACCGGCGTGCTCGTCTCGCTCGCGATCATCGGCGCCGCGACCATCATCGTCGCGATCGCGCGCTGGTTCGTCGGGCTCGAGCCCGTCGCCGCGTTCATGCAGCAGCACTCGGGCACCTACGCGCTGCCCGAGGGAGCGCCCGTCGGCCTGCCGCCGTGGCTGAACTGGTCGCACTTCTTCAACGCGCTGCTCATCGTGCTGATCATCCGGTCGGGCCTGCAGGTGCGGTACGAGCGCAAGCCCGACGCGTACTGGACCCCGAAGCGCGGCGGCAAGAAGACCTCGCTCTCGGTGTGGCTGCACACGAGCCTCGACGTGCTCTGGGTCGTCAACGGCCTCGTCTTCGTCGTGCTGCTCTTCGCGACCGGTCAGTGGATGCGCATCGTGCCGACGAGCCTCGAGGTCTTCCCGCACGCCGTCTCCGCGGGGCTGCAGTACGCATCCCTCGACTGGCCGACCGAGCACGGCTGGGTGAGCTACAACGCGCTGCAGCAGCTCGCCTATTTCGTGACGGTCTTCGTCGCGGCGCCGCTCGCCATCATCACGGGGCTCCGCATGAGCCGCTGGTGGCCGCAGGGCCGCGCCGGCCTCGACCGGTCGTTCCCCGTCGAGTGGGCGCGGGCGGTGCACTTCCCGGTGATGCTCTACTTCGTCGTGTTCATCGTCACGCACGTGCTGCTCGTCATGACCACGGGGGCGCTCCGCAACCTCAACCACATGTACGCGTCGCGGGAGGCGGATGACTGGCTCGGCTTCGCGCTCTTCGCCGGCTCGCTGCTCGTGATCGCCGCCGCGTGGTTCGCCGCCCGGCCGTCGCTGCTCGTGCCGATCGCGCAGCGCTTCGGCACGGTCTCGTCGCGCTGACCCACGCGGGTCGAGCCGCTCCGCGCGCGCAGCGCGCCCCGCTGCCGGTCGAGCCGCTCCGCGCGCGCAGCGCGCTGAGCGTGTCGAGACCAGCCCTTGCGCGGATCGGCGGGAAGGCCCGCTACTTCACGACGTCGACCTGCTCCGTCGGCGGCGGCAGCGTGAGCGTGCCCGTGCGGGTCATCCGGTCGCTGCGACGCGCCCGCGCCCACCAGATGGCGCCGAGCGCGAAGGCGAGGAGGCACGTCATGGCCGCGACGAGCAGGCCCGAGCGGGGCCCGAACATGTCGGCGACCCACCCGACGATCGGCGCACCGATCGGCGTGCCGCCCATGAAGACGGCGCCGTAGAGCGCCATCACGCGACCGCGCATCTCGGGCGCGCTCGTGAGCTGCACCATCGAGTTCGCGTTCGTCATGAACAGCTGCGCCGTGAAGCCCGCCACCGCGAGGGCGACGCCGAAGACGATGATGTGCGGTGCGAGCGAGGCGAAGACGCACGCGAGCACGAAGAGGCCGAGGCCACCGATGATGTACGTCCAGCGGGGCCGCTCCGAGCGGGCGGCGAGCAGCGCGCCCGTCACCGATCCGATCGCCATGGCGGAGGAGAGGATGCCGAACGTGCTCGCGTCGGCCTGGTACTCGACGCTCGTCATCGTCGAGATGTAGATCGGGAAGTTGAGCCCGAACGTGCCGAGGATGAACGCCATCGTGAAGACGATGAGCAGGTCGCCGCGCTTCCGCACGTAGCGGAAGCCCTGCACGATGTCGCCGAAGCCCTTCGCGCCGCGCGGGCTCGGCTGCAGCTCGCGCGTGCGGATGCGCAGCAGCGCCACGAGCATCGCCGTGAAGGTGAGCGCGTTGATGAGGAAGACCGGGCCAGGCGCGACGAGCGCGATGAGCAGGCCGGCGACGGCGGGGCCGACGAGGCGAGCGCCGTGGAACGAGGCCGAGTTGAGGGCGACGGCGTTGGCGATGTCGTCCTGGCCGACGAGCTCCGACACGAAGGCCTGGCGCGCGGGCGCGTCGAAGGCCTGCACGATGCCGAACGCGAGCGCGAACATCTGCACGTGCCACAGCTCGACGATGCCCGTCGTCACCACGACACCGAGGATGAGCGCGAGCACGCCCATCGCCGATTGCGTCACGAGCAGCACCTTGCGCCGGTCGTACTTGTCGGCGATGAGCCCGGAGATCGGCACGAGCAGCAGCTGCGGCCCGAACTGCAGGGCCATGTTGATGCCCACCGCGGTGGCGTCGTTGTTCGTGAGCACGGTCAGCACCGTCCACGACAGCGCCGTGGACTGCATCCACGCACCGATGTTCGAGATGAGGGCGCCGGTGAACCAGGTGCGGTAGTTGAAGAGCCGCAAGGACCGGAACATCATTGCTCGGCGAGCCGTTCGATGATGGGCACGGCCCGCTCGAGCGTCGCGCGCTCGTCGGCGTCGAGCTGCTCGATGGCGTCCGCGAGCGCACGATTGCGGCGCTCGCGCGTCTCGGCGATCATCTCCTCGCCCTTGCCGCTGATGCGGAAGATCACCATGCGGCCGTCGCTCGGGTGATCGCTGCGCTCGACGTAGCCGAGCGACTCGAGGTGCTGCAGGGTCTTCACCATGCTGGGCGGCTTCACGCACTCGGCCGCGGCGATGCGCGCGAGCGTGGGCTCCTCGAGCTGCTGCATCGCGCCGAGCGCGGAGAGGTGGTGGAGCGACAGGTTCTCGTCGACCCGCTCGCGGCGCATCCGGCGCCCCATGCGCACGAGCGCCACGCGGAGGGAGTCGGCAAGGGCGATGGCAGGCATATCGTTAGTCTACCTCACGATATGCCTGCAGGCCAGGCTGAGCGCGTTCGCCTCCGACGAATCCGCGTGCCGAGCGGGAGGTCGGGCCGCTGCCGAGGCGGCCCTCAGTGTCAGCCGGCCGAGCCGGCGGAGTGCGCGGAGACGGAGCCGGCCGGCGCGACCGGCGCCGGTGCCGGCTGCTCCACCTCCGCGGGCGCGGGTGCCGGGACCTCCGTCGGCGCATCGGTCGGCGACGGCGCGACGATCCCGCCGAGGTCGATCGCCTTGCCCAGCGTCGAGCCGGGCGCATCGCCCACCGGGTCGCCGGCGGCCTCGCCGCGCACCTCGACGCCCGCGATGGGGCGTCCCGACGCATCCTGCACCGTCATCGCGCTCGCGAGGCTCACGGCGCCGATGGCGAGGGCGCCCATGCCGAGCACGCCGGCAGTGCCGGCGATGATCCACTGGTTGCGCTGCATGGATCCAGCCTCGGCGTCGCCCGTGAGCGCGCGAGGAGGGCCGGATGAGAGCTCTCTCATGTGCGCGGCGCGACGCTCGGCATCTCGCTGCGTCCGAGGATCTCGGCGCCGAGCGCGAGCTCGACCGCGGCCGTCTCGAGGTCGCCGCGCTCCGTCGGCGCGAGCGCGTGGGCGAGCACGTGCACGGCGGTGCGGTGGGCGACCCGCGCGCGGCTGGGCCGCGACGGCGCGAGCCATCGCGCGACCCCAGCATCGAGGAGTCGCCGGAAGCCCGCCGCGCGCTCGGCGTGGGCCCGCGCGAGCGCGATCGAGGCGACCAGGTGGCCGAGGAGGGCCGCCTCGTCGTCGGCCGGGTCGCCGAGCCCCGCGGTGTCGATGTCGATGACGCCCGAGATGCGGCTCGCGTCGTCCTCGGCGACGAAGAGCTGCCCGACGTGCAGGTCGCCGTGCACGGTGCGCCGCTCGGCGTCGTCGACGGCGGATGCGTCGGTCGCGTCGAGCGCGCGCTCGAGCGTCGCGAGCGCGGCGCGCACGGCGCTCGCGTCGTCGCCGGCGGCCCCGGCGCGGTCGAGCGCCGCTCGCATGCGATCGAGGTACCAGGGCGTGCGGGAGGCGAGCGAGTGCCGGGCGTCGCGCCCGGTGTCGACCCCGCCCATCCGCTCGCGCAGCGCCTCGATCGAGTCGAGCAGCCGCTCGGGGTCGAGCGCGTCGAGGCGCGACGTGAGCGGCACGCCGTCAGCCGTCTCGGTGAGCACGATGCCGAGCTCCGACCAGCCGGTGATCGGCGGCACGGGCACGCCGCCGGCCCGCAGCGACTCCTGCAGCTGCACGATCGCGGCGGACGACGCGGGGCGCACGATCTTGAGGTAGGTGTCGCGGTCGCCCGCGCGCATCCGGAACATGGCGCGCTTGCACGGTCGGTAGACGAGCAGCTCGGGGCGTCGGTCGATCGCGACGCCCATGCGCGCCATGAGCGTCGCGGCGGCGTCGGGGAACGAGGCCGGCGCGAGCGCGGGCAGCCACGGGTCGGCCGGGTGCAGCCAGATGCGCGCTTCGGGATGCGCCGGGTCGCCGAGCACGAGACCGGTCTCGACCTCGACCCGCTTGCCCGACGTGTCGACGTACCAGTAGCGCGGCGTCGCACCCGCCTCCTCGAAGCCGGTGAGCGCCCCGTGCCCGGAGGGCTCGCGGCTCAGCACGCGAAGCGAGCCGACGAGGTCGGCGCCGAGCGCGTCGCGCAGCAGCCGCTCCTCGTCGCTCATCCGGGCAGCGGTGTCATCGGTAAGCTCCACGACTCGATCCCACCAGATCCCGGCGGGCGGCGGGGCCACGTGAGGCTTCTCTCACACTCCTGCCATCGCGTCGCACCGAGTGGTTGCATGGAGGCGTGCCCGATGCCCCGCGATCCCGACTCCGCACCTGGACGGTGCGCTCGCGGATCGTCGGGCTGCTGACGCTGCTGTCGCTCGTGTCGGTCATCGCGGCAGGCGGCGTCGCCTACCTCGTCGACCGGGTGCGCGTGCTCGAGCAGGTCGACGCCAACCTCGGCGCGGCGCTCGACTCGGTGCGCTTCATCGTCGCCGAGCAGCAGTGGGACTCGAGCGACGACGCGATCCGTGCGATCGTGCAGCGGCTCGCGCCGGACGACAACACCGGCAGCCTCGGCATCGTCGACGGAGCGGCGGCCTGGCGGCCGGGCATCCAGCCCGACGTGCAGCTCGAGCGGCTGCCGGGGTTCGTCGATCGCGTCGTCGACGAGACGCGGGCGGGCGAGGTCGTGCTCGGCACCTACGTCGACGAGGGGCGCAGCATCCGCTACCTCGCGGCGCCGGTCGCGATCGGCGAACCGACGGGCGAGGCGCCCCGAGCCGTGTTCGTCACCGGCTACGACGTGGGCGCGGAGCTCGCCGAGCTCGACGGCGCCGCGCAGGTCTTCATCGTCACGGCGCTCGTCGCGACGGCCGCCACGTTCGGCATCGGCCTGCTCGTCTCCGGCCGACTGCTGCGCCCGATCCGCGACATGCGCGAGGTGGCGGAGCGCTCGTCGGCGTCGAACCTGTCGGAGCGCGTGCCGGTGACCGGCAAGGACGACGTCTCGCAGCTCGCCTCGACCGTCAACGGCATGCTCGACCGGCTCGGCCGCTCGCTCGACAGCCAGCGGCAGCTGCTGCAGGACGTCGGGCACGAGCTCAAGACGCCCATCACGATCGTGCGCGGCCACCTCGAGCTCGTCGACCCCGAGAGCCCCGCCGACGTGATCGAGACGCGTGAGCTCGCGATCGACGAGCTCGACCGGATGGCGCGGCTCGTCGACGACCTGCGGGCCGCCGCGCGACTGCGCGACCCCGCGGCCTTCGCGGTGCGCGAGACCGACGTGGCAGCGCTCGTCGAGCAGATCGCGGTGAAGGGGCAAGCGATCGAGGGCGCCGACCTCGACCCGCACGTCGAGGCGACCCCCGTGGTCGCCCGGCTCGATCCGGACCGCATCACGCAGGCGATGCTGCAGCTCGCCGCGAACGCGGTGCGGCACGCGCGGGGGCCGTTCGCGATCGGCTCGCGCGTGCGCGGCACCGACCTCGAGCTGTTCGTGCGCGATCGCGGTCCCGGCGTGCCGGACGACCTCAAGGCCGTCATCTTCGAGCGCTTCCGGCGGGGCGCCGCCGGCGGCCGCGGCGACGGCGGCTCGGGGCTCGGCCTCGCGATCGTCGCGCTCATCGCCGAGACGCACGGCGGCAGGGCATGGGTCGCGGATGCGGGGGCCGGGTCGGAGTTCATCCTCACCCTCCCGGGCGCGATCGTGCCGCGCTCGAGCGCCGAGGTCGAGCGGGACGCGGCACGCACCAGCCCGCCCAGCGACCGACCGGCGTCCGACCGACCGGCCGCCGACGACGCATCCGCCGACCGGCAATCCGCCGACGACGCATCCGCCGACCGGCCACCCATCGAGGAGCAGCAGTGGCATCGATCCTGATCGCCGAGGACGAGGCGCGCATCGCCGCGTTCGTCGAGAAGGGCCTGACCGCGGCCGGCTACACGACGCGCGTCGCGCCCACGGGGCCAGAGGCGCTCGACCTCGCGCTCACCGACGAGTTCGACCTGCTCGTGCTCGACATCGGGCTGCCCGGCATGGACGGCTTCGAGGTGCTCTCGCAGCTGCGAGGCTCGGGCTCGACGATGCCCGTCATCATCCTCACGGCGCGCGGCGGCGGCAGCGACACCGTCGCGGGCCTCGAGGGTGGCGCCGACGACTACATGGCGAAGCCGTTCCGGTTCGACGAGCTGCTCGCGCGCGTGCGGCTGCGGATGGCGTCGGCCGCCTCGGGAGCCGCGGTCGCCTCGGAGCTCTCGCACCGAGGGCTCGAGCTCGACATCCGCACCCGCCGCGCGCGGATCGACGGGCGCGAGGTCGACCTCTCGGGCCGCGAGTTCGCGCTCGCCGAGGAGCTCGTGCGCCACGCCGGCCAGGTGCTCTCCCGCGAGCAGCTGCTCAGCCGCGTCTGGGGCTACGACTTCGATCCCGGCTCGAACGTCGTCGACGTCTACATCCGCTACCTGCGCAACAAGCTGGGCGCCGACCGCATCGAGACGGTGCGGGGCATGGGCTACCGCCTCGACTGATGGCCGCCGCACGGGAAGCGCGATCGCTGAGGTCGTGAACGCGAACGCGGGGCGGGCGGCGTCAGCGCAGCGCGCGCACGCCCGCCACCCGGCGGGCACGGTCGAGCAGCAGGTCGGTCGCCTCGGGGGAGCGGTCGACGGCGCGGATGCCGTGGCCGACCAGGTGCAGCGCCGTCAGCGCCGCGGCGTGCGGCTCGCGCAGCCAGCGATCGGCGGCCTCGTCGGCGATGCCCTGCAGCAGCGCGGCGTCCGCCGTGCGGCCGGCGACCTCGTTGCGCGCAGCGCTCGCCATCGCGTGCCCCACGAACGCGGCGGCGTCGTCGGCGGGATCGCCGAGCCCCGCGGTGTCGACGTCGATGACGCTCGAGACCGCCCCGTCGGCGAAGAAGAGCTGCCCGATGTGCAGGTCGCCGTGGACGACGCGCGGGGGTCCCACGCGGCGCAGGTGCGGCACGAGGGCCGGCAGCAGCGCCCGCACGTCGTCGGCGCGGCCCGGCAGGTCGGCGGCGAGCCGATCGAGGTGCCAGTCGACGCGGGACCCGACGGATGCGCGCGCGATGCGCCGCGTGCGCACCATCAGCAGGTGTTCGCGCAGGTCGTCGACCGCGTCGAGCAGCTCCCCCACGGGCATGCGGCTCGCGGCCACCGGGCCCGGTGCCCCGGTCGCGTCGCGCACGACCACGACGCCGGCGGGCGTCCAGTGCACGACCTCGGGCGCCGGCACGCCGGCCGCGCGGCACGCGCCGTGGATCGCCGCGAGGTCCTCCGCCTCGCCGGGGCGCACGACCTTGATGAACAGGTGCACGTCGTGCTGCGTGAGCCGCACGACCGCCCGCCGCCCGGGGCGGTAGGCGAGCACGCGCGCGTCGATCGGCCCGTCGCTGCCCGCGGCGGCCGAGATCCTCGCGAGCCGCTGCGGGTCGAGCGCGGTGCGCAGCGCCGGCAGGCGGGGGTCGAGCGGATGCTTCCAGATGCGCGCCACGGTGACGCCCTCGCGGGAGCGGATCACGAATCCCGTCTCGTGCGCCACGTGCTGCCGCGAGCTGTCGACGAACCAGTCGCCCGCGTGCTCGCCGCCCTCGATGCCGAAGCGCGCGATGCTGCCCTCGCCGAAGGGCTCGACGGCGATGAGCCGACCGGCCTCGCCGATCGCCTTCTCCAGCAGCCGCTGCTCCAGCACGCGTCCATCGTCCCAGCATCGAGTGGGGGCACGCCGAGAAACTCGTGCCGCGGGAGCAAACATCCGTGCCCTGCGCCCTCGGGCGCGAGCGCTACTCGTCCGCCGGAGCCTCTGCGCGGCGGTCGAGCAGCCGCGTCCGCAGCGGGGTGAACACCCGGTCGAGCACCTCGAGCGCCTCGGTGTCGAGGCCACCGAGGAAGAGCTCCTCGACGTGCCGAGCATGCTCGGGCCGCGCCTTGCGCAGCCGCCGGCGACCCGCATCCGTCAGCACCGCATCGGTGCCGCGCCGGTCGACGGCGCTCGCCTCGCGCACGACGAGCCCCTCCTTCTCGAGCGCCGCGATGCGGTACGTGAGCCGGCCGGGCGCGAACGCGAGCGTGCGCGCGAGGTCGCCCATGCGCATCCGCAGGCCGTCGGCCTCCGAGAGCACGAGCAGCACGTTGAAGTCGCCGAGATCGATGCCGCTCGAGGCCTTCAGGCGGCGCTCGAGCTCGCTCTCGAGCAGCCGGGAGCCCTCGAAGTAGGAGCGCCAGGCGCGCGGCGCGAGCCCCCCGGCGCTCACGCGTGCCCCAGCATCTGCTCGAACGACAGGAACGCGTCGCCCGACTCGTCGAACGGGTCGGCCTCGCGGCGCCTGGGCAGCGCGACCATGAGGTCGGCGAGCTCCTTGCCCGCGCGCTCGATGCGGCGGTCGAGCCCGGCGCCCGTGCCCCAGTCCTCGCTCGCGGCGAAGACGCCCGTCGGCACGACCTGCGCCTTGAGGTAGGTGAACATCGGGCGCATCGCGGTGTCCATCACCATCGAGTGCCGCGCCGAGCCGCCGGTCGCGCCGAGCGCCGTCGGGATGGAGGCGAGCTGGCCCTCCTCGATCACGTCGAAGAACGACTTGAAGAGGCCCGAGTACGACATGTTGAACGTGGGCGTCACCGCGATGATCGCCTCGGCGTCGACGACCTCGCGGATGGCCGCCGCGAGCGCGTCGGACGGGTTGTGCGTGAGCATGTGCGCAGCGATGTCCTGCGCGAGCGGCCGCAGCACGACGTCGACCGCCTCGGTGTGCTGGCCGTGGCCCGCGAGCGCCGCGAGCGTCGCGTCGCGCAGCCGGTCGGCGAGCAGCTTCGTCGTCGACGGATCGCCGAGGCCGGCCGACACGACCGCGATGCGTGGCGAGGTCATGCCTCGGCCCCCTGGCGGGCGATCGAGGCGCCGGTGTCGAGGTCGTCGCGAGCGCTCTGCTGCTGCCACGCGTTGCCCTGCTCGCCGAGCTGCGTGCCCGCCTCGCGGGCCGCGGCGACGCGCGCGGCGTGCGTCGGCGCATCCGGCACGCCCGCCTGGCGCACCGCGTCGAACTCGCGGCGCAGCACCGGCACGACCTCCGTGCCGAGGATCTCGATCTGCTCGAGCACCTCCTCGAGCGGCAGCCCGGCGTGGTCGACGAGGAACATCTGCCGCTGGTAGTCCCCGGCGTAGTCGCGGAACGACAGCGTGCGCTCGATGACCTGCTCGGGCGTGCCGACGGTGAGCGGCGTCGCCTCGGTGAACTCCTCGAGCGACGGGCCGTGGCCGTAGACCGGCGCGACGTCGAAGAACGGGCGGAAGCGCTCCTTGGCCTCGCGCTCGGTCGACTTCATGAAGATCTGGCCGCCGAGGCCCACGATCGCCTGCTCGGGCTCGCCGTGGCCGTAGTGCGCGAAGCGCGAGCGGTACAGGCGCACCATGCGCTGCGTGTGCTCCTTGTTCCAGAAGATGTTGTTGTGGAAGAAGCCGTCGCCGTAGTACGCGGCCTGCTCGGCGATCTGCGGCGAGCGGATCGAGCCGTGCCAGACGAACGGAGCCACGCCGTCGAGCGGCGCGGGCGTCGAGGTGTAGCCGGTGAGCGGCGTGCGGTGCTTGCCCTGCCAGTTGACGACCGGCTCGGTCCAGAGCTTGCGCAGCAGCGCGTAGTTCTCGATCGCGAGCTCGATGCCGTCACGGATGTCCTTGCCGAACCACGGGTAGACGGGGCCGGTGTTGCCGCGACCCAGCGTGAGGTCGACGCGGCCATCGGCGAGGTGCTGCAGCATCGCGAAGTCCTCGGCGATCTTCACCGGGTCGTTCGTCGTGATGAGCGTCGTCGCGGTCGAGAGGATGAGGCGCTCGGTCTTGGCGGCGATGTGGCCGAGGATCGTGGTGGGGGAGGAGGAGAAGAACGGCGGGTTGTGGTGCTCGCCCGCGGCGAAGACGTCGAGGCCGACCTCCTCCGCCTTCTGCGCCATGGCGATCCAGCCCTTGATGCGCTCGTGCTCGGTCGGGGTGCGTCCCGTCGTGGGGTCCTGGGTGATGTCGCTCACCGAGAAGATGCCGAACTGCATGCTGCTCATGGTGTCCCTTCCGTCTCCGGCTATCTATTCAAAGTTGAACGACATCCACAACCTTCGATTCTGCAAGTCTATTCCCGTTGCCTCTCAACGTCGCGGGTGGTAGTTCGGGTGCATATGCGGGTCGAGTGACCACCGGCGACGTTGAGAACGAGGGGCGGGGGATGCGAGTGGATGCGGTGGGCGAGCGGGTCGCCGACGTCGTGGTCGTCGGGCTGGGCGCGATCGGGTCGAGCGCGGCGTGGAGGCTCGCGGCGCGCGGGCTCGACGTCGTCGCCGTCGATCAGCACGAGCCGGGGCACGCATGGGGCGGATCGCACGGCCGCTCGCGGCTCTTCCGCGTCGCGTGCCTCGAGCACCCCGGCCTCACGCCCATCGCCCGCCGCGCCCGCGCGCTGTGGCGCGAGCTCGAGGCGCTGAGCGGCGAGGAGCTGCTGCTCGAGACCGGCGGCATCATGATCGGGCAGCCCGGCTCCCGCATCATCGAGGGCACCCTCGCGGCGGCACGAGAGCACGACCTCCCCGTCGAGCGGCTCGACGCCGCGGCGATCGCCGAGCGGCTGCCCGCGCTGGCTCGGCTCGATCCCGGCGACGTGGGCCTGTGGGATCCCGAGGCGGGCGTGCTGCGGCCCGAGGCCGCGATCGTCGCGGCCGTCGACGCGGCGCGCGCGGCGGGCGCCGAGATCCGCACGGGCGAGCGGGTGCTCGCGATCGAGGTCGACGACGTCGGCGATGCGGGCTACGCGGCCGTCACGGTGCGGCTCGAGCGGGGCGACGTGCGCGCGCGGCGCGTCGTCGTCGCCGCCGGGCCGTGGCTGTCGCAGCTCGTCGACGTGCCGGTGCGGCCGCACCGCGTGGTGATGAGCTGGTTCGGCGCGCGCGATGGGCACGACGCATCCATCGACCGCATCCCCGTCTTCATCCGCAGCGTGCCCGGCACCGCGGAGTGGATCTGGGGCCACGGCGCGCTGCCGGGCGACCTGGCGAAGGTGGGCCCGGAGTTCGACGGGCCGTTCGACGACGCCGATCCCGACGCGATCGATCGCGAGATCCACGCGGGCGAGACCGACCGCATCAGCGAGCTCGTCGACGCCGCCTTCGCCGACCTCGACCCCGAGCCCGCCGACCTCACGACCTGCACCATGGCGCACACGCCCGACGGCCAGTTCGTCGTCGGACCGACGGATGCATCCGCCCGCGTCATCGTCGCCGGCGGCTGCTCGGGCCACTCGTTCAAGCACGCGGCGGCGCTCGGCGAGCTCGCCGCGCAGCTCGCGGCCGACGAGGCCCCCTTCACCGACGCCGCCTTCCTCGACCCCCGCCGCTTCGGGAAGGATGCAGATCAGGCGGCGGCGGATGCGTCGTCGGCGCTCTCGACCCGGGCATCGGCGGGCGCGCGCTGCGCCCGGCTCAGGAGCACGAACGGCAGCGCGACGGCCGACAGCGCGCCGCTCAGCAGCAGCGAGAAGCCGTAGCCGCCCAGGTCGGCGCTGCGGCCCAGCACCGGCTGGAACGCCGAGCTGCCCGCCGACCCGAGCAGCGAGTCGAACGACAGCACCGTCGCGCGCTGCTTCGAGGGGATGAGGTCGTTGAGGTAGGCGCGGTGCACGGGGTCGTCGATCGCCGACGTGACGCCCCAGACCGCGACGAGGCCGAGCGCGATCCAGAACTCCTGCACGAGCCCCAGCGCGACGAGCACGCCGACGCTCGTGGCCGTCGCGAGCAGGATCGTCGAGGTGCGGCGGCGGAAGAGCCTCCGCACGAGCGGCGCGATCGCGCCGCCGAGCATCGAGGCGCCGGCCAGCAGCGCGGCGGCGAGGCCAGCGATCGAGTACGCGTCCGGGTCGCCCCACAGCACGAGCAGGTGCGGCTGCAGGGCGTAGAAGACGTAGAAGCCGACGCCCGCGGTGAACGGGCTCGCGAGCAGCAGCCACCGCACCGGCGCGTTGCCGAGGCCGTGCCGCCACGCCGCCCGCAGCACGGTGCGGGTCGCGCGCAGCGGTCCCTCGCTGCGGTCGGGGGTGAAGCCGAGGTCGCGCATGAGGAGCCCCGCGACGACGATCATCGCGAGCAGCACGCCCGCGCGGATGAGGAACGGCACGCCCAGGTCGGTGAGCTGCGCGACGACACCGCCGAGCACCGAGCCAGAGAGCATCGCCGCGCCGCTCACGATGAGCGAGCGGCCGAAGACGGTCTCGAGGCTGCCGGTGTAGCCGGTCGCCTGCAGCGCGTCGACGAGCCACGCATCCACCGCGCCGGTGAAGAACGTGAAGCCGAGCCCGAGCAGCATCGAGACGAGCGCCCACGCCCAGAGCGGTGACTCCCACACCCAGAGCAGCCAGTAGAGCACCGTCGTCACGGCGAGCGTGAGGGAGCCGAGCAGGTACGAGGCGCGCCGCCCGAGCGTGTCGGCGACGACCCCGGTCGGGATCTCGAAGACGAGCACGCCCACGGTGTAGAACGCGTTCGCCGCGAACGCCTCGAGGTTCGTCAGCCCCGCGTCGAGCAGGAAGAGCGTGTTGATGCCCCAGATGAACGAGGCCGCGAGCGTGTTGCCGAGCGTGAGCACGTAGTAGGTGCCCTGCACCCGGCGAGCGGTCGGTGCGGCGCGCATGCGCGACCTCCTCTAGAACAGCTGGCGCCAGTTCGTGCGCGCCAGGTCGAGCAGCTCGTCGCCGCGACCGGAGAGCACGGTGCGCATCGCGTAGAGCGCGAAGCCCTTCGCCTGCTCGAGCGCGATCGTCGGCGGGATGGTGAGCTCCTGCGGATCGACCACGACGTCGACGAGGGCAGGGCCGTCGTGCGCGAAGGCCTCGATGAGCGCCGCGTCGACGTCGGCCGACTCCTCGACCCGGATGCCCTTGATGCCGAGCGCCTCGGCCACCGCGGCGAAGTCCGGGTTCTGCAGCTCGGTCGCGAACGGCAGCTGCCCGGCCGCCTTCATCTCGAGCTCGACGAAGTTGAGCGACGAGTTGTTGAACACGACGATCTTCGCCGGCAGCCGGTTCTGCGTGAGCGTCAGCAGGTCGCCGAGCAGCATCGTGAGCCCGCCGTCGCCCGAGAGCGTGACGGTCTGGCGCTCGCGATCCTGCGCCAGCACGCCGATCGCCTGCGGCACCGCGTTCGCCATCGATCCGTGCCAGAACGAGCCGAGCAGTCGGCGCCGGCCGTTCATCGTCAGGTAGCGGGATGCGTAGACCACCGGCGACCCGACGTCCGGGATGAACACCGCGTCGTCCGCCGCGAGCGCGTCGATCCGCCGCGTGAGGTGCTGCGGGTGCACGGGGGCGCCCTTGCGGGCGGGCTTCGCGAGGTCGTCGAGCCGCTCGCGCGTCTTCGCGTAGTGCTGCTGCGCATCCTTGAGGTGCCGGTCGCGCTTCTGCTCGAGCAGGGGCAGCAGCGCGGCGCACGTCTCCCGCACGCCGCCGACCAGTCCGACGTCGACCGGGTGCCGTCGCCCCAGCTGCTCGCCGCGGATGTCGACCTGCACGAACGTCGTGCCCTCCGGGTAGAACTGCGGGTACGGGAAGTCGGTGCCGAGCAGCAGCACCGCATCGGCCGCATCCATCGCCCGGTAGCCGCTCGCGAAGCCGAGCAGCCCGGTCATGCCGACGTCGAACGGGTTGTCGTGCTCGAGGTGCTCCTTGCCGCGCATCGCGTGCACGGTCGGCGCGGCGAGCCGCTCGGCGATCGCGAGCACCTCGGCGTGGGCCCCCGCAGCGCCCGCGCCGCCGAGGATGGTCACCGTCTTCGCGGCGTTGAGCGCGTCGGCCGCCTCCTGCAGCTGTGCGGCCGCGGGCACGACCTCCGACCGCGTCCTGCGGATGAGCGTGCGGCGGTCGTCGTGGATCGTCGCCTGCGCGACGTCGCCGGGGATGACGAGCACGGCGACGCCGCGCCGCTCGATCGCGGTGCGCATCGCGATCTCGAGCAGCCGCGGCATCTGCTCGGCGGTCGCGACGTACTCGACGTAGACCGAGCACTCGCGGAAGAGCTCCTGCGGGTGGGTCTCCTGGAAGTAGCCGGTGCCGATCTCGACGGTGGGGATGTGCGCGGCGATCGCGAGCACCGGCACGCGGCTGCGATTGGCGTCGAAGAGGCCGTTGATGAGGTGCAGGTTGCCGGGTCCGCAGCTGCCGGCGCACACGGCGAGCGCGCCAGTCATCTCCGCCTCGGCGCCGGCGGCGAACGCGGCGCTCTCCTCGTGGCGCACGTGCACCCATTCGAGCTCGTCCTCGAGCCGGATCGCCTCGGTCAGGGCATTGAGCGAATCGCCCGGCAGGCCGTAGATGCGCCGGACCCCGTTCCGCACGAGCGTCTGCACCATGTTCTCCGCGACCGATGTCATGGCGATCACCCTGGCACGGCGGCGGCACGAGGGACAGGGCCGTCGCTCGGACGCCGGGGCCTCCACCTCGCTACCCTGCTCGGATGGATCCGTCGTGGACGCCCCTGCTGCTCGCGATCGGTGCGGCGCTGGTGGCCTTCGGCGTGCAGTGGGCGCTCGGGCGCATCCTGCGGCCCTACCGCGAGGCCCGCCGCGCGGGCTCGGAGCAGGTGCGAGCGAGCATCGCGCTCGAGCGCGAACGGCTCGACGCGTCGGCGGCCGGCGTCCGCAGAGAGGCGGAAGCGCTCGAGGCAGAGCTGGCCGCCGCGCAGCGGGCTGCCGACCCGCCCCACGAGGACGGCGAGCTCGAGGAGGGCGAGGGCGAGGACGGGCACGCGCGCGGGCGCTGAGCGGGCCGCAGCGGCGCCGCTGGCGCCGAGGCGGCGCTACTCGGCGGGCGCGGTCGCGGGCGGCGCGTGGTCGGGGCGCACGTCGCGATCCGCGTCGCGGCCGGTGCCGCGCAGCCGCTCGAGCGCATCCATCAGGTGGTAGATCACGAGCGTCGCGACCGTGCCGAGCACGATGCCCTCGAAGATGAGCTCGCCCGCGGTGAGCGTGTAGTTCGCGATCGCCACGATGAGGCCGACGCCCGCGGAGAACTGGTGCTTCGGCACCGAGAAGTCGACGCGGTTCTCGACCCAGATGCGGATGCCGATGATGCCGATGAGACCGTAGAGCGCGGTCGTGACGCCGCCGAGCACGCCAGCAGGCACGGCGTTGATGATCGCGCCGACCTTCGGGGAGAGGCCGAGCAGGATCGCGGTGATCGCCGCGACCCAGTAGGCGGCGGTCGAGAAGACGCGCGTCGCGCTCATCACGCCGATGTTCTCGCCGTAGGTCGTCGTCGCCGAGCCGCCGAAGGTGCCGGCGAGCATCGTCGCCGCGCCGTCGGCCATGAGGGCGCGGCCGGCGAGCGGGTCGAGGTCGCGGTCGAGCAGCTGCCCGACGCCCTTGACGTGACCGAGGTTCTCGGCCACGAGCGGCAGCAGCACCGGCACGAACAGCAGCAGTGCCGGCAGCGACGCCGCGTCGAGCGTGGGCGTGACGAACTGCGGCAGCCCGACGAGCGGCGCCGCGTCGACGTCGCTCCAGTCGAGCTTGCCGGTGAGCGCGGCGACGACGTAGCCGACGACGATGCCGATGAGGATCGCGAGCCGGCCGACCATGCCCTTGAACAGCACGGCGGTGAGGATGATCGCGCCGAGCGTGATGACCGACAGCAGCGGGTCGGAGCTGAAGTTGTCGCGCGCGGCCGGCGCGAGGTTGAAGCCGATGAGCGCGACGATCGTGCCCGAGACGACGGGCGGCATGACGGCGGCGATCCAGCGCGTGCCCGCGAGGTGCACGATGAGGCCGACGACGACGAGCAGCGCGCCGACGAGGATGATGCCCGAGAGCGCGAAGCCCTGCCCGCCGATCTCGGTCGCGGCGCCGATCGGCGCGAGGAACGCGAACGACGAGCCGAGGTAGCTCGGCAGGCGGTTGCCGGTGACGAGCAGGAACAGGATCGTGCCGAGACCCGAGAAGAGCAGCGTCGTCGAGGGGTCGAAGCCCGTGATGTACGGCACGAGGAACGTCGCGCCGAACATCGCGACGACGTGCTGCATGCCGAGCCCGAGGGTGCGGAAGAAGCCGAGCCGCTCCTCCGGGTAGATGATGTCGGAGGCGGCGAGGCCTCGGCTGTCGCGGCGCTGCCAGGGCATGCGGCTCCTCGGGTGCGGGGATGGGATCGGCGGCCGGACCGCCTCTCGGATCGTAGTCGGCCGCGGATGCGGTGCTCGCGCCGCGCGCGCCGGTGGCGGCGGGTCATCCGCTCGGTTGACGCGTGCCGCGCATCCGCTGGCGTACGGTCTCGGAGTGCTCTCCACGATTCTCGCCGCGTACCCGTGGCTCGGCATCGCGGCGGTCGTGGCCGCGGTGGTCGTAGGGCTGCCGCTCGGCTGGTGGGTCGCCTCCCGGTCCCGCGTCGCCTGGGTGCTCGCCGCGGTCGCGGCCGCCGGCGTGCTCGTCGCGACGCTCTACCCGACCGGCCGCGTGGTCGAGGTCGTGTGCGTGCTGGGACGGGACGGGACGCTCGCGGGACCGGAGCCGCTCGCGAACGTGGCGCTCTTCGTGCCCATCGGGCTGCTCGTCGGCGTCGCCAGCCGGCGACCGGTGCTCGGCGCGCTCGCGGGGGTGGTGCTCACCGTGGCGATCGAGCTCGTGCAGGCGCTCGTGCCCGCGATCGGCCGCTCGTGCGCGATGGACGATGCGATCGCGAACGCCGTCGGCGCGGCGCTCGGGGCGGTGCTCGCCGTGATCGCGCTGCAGCTGCCGCGCCGTGGCGCGCCCGACCGGGCGACGGCCGCCGACGCCGCCGCGCGGCGCTAGGCGGAGCGGCCGCCCGCGAGGTCGTCGCGCGCCGCGGCCAGGACGACGGCGTCGTCGCACGCGCGAGCGAACGCGTCGATGCGCGCCCGGATCTCGCGCCCGAGCAGCCGCTGGCCGATCGGCTCCGCGACGCGGCGGAGCCAGGCGGGCCGCACGGTGTACGTGTACTTCCAGGTCGCCGCGGTGCCTGCGACGCCGTCCCGCTCCTCGGGGGCGAAGCGCCAGCCGCCGCCGAACCGCTCGAGGAACCAGGGGCCGTGCACCATCGTCATGCCGACGGAGGTCGGTGGCAGGTACGACGCGTACTCGCTCAGCATCCCGAGGCCCACGCGCGTGCGCGTGATCGTGCGCACGCCCTTCGCCGGTCGCGCCGCGTCGACGAGCCGCTGGTGGCGGATGAACGGGTCCCACCGCATCCGCACCTCGCCCTGCGTCTGCGAGACGGCGAACGCGAGCGCGGGCTCGACGGGCACCCACGAGCGGGCGACGACCTGGGGCATGCGGCCAGCATGCCAGGCCGTGCTCCACGCGGAGCCCCGGGCTCAGTACGCCTGGGCGCGCTGCTCGGTGATGACGTGGAGCAGCACGAAGCGGTCCCGCTCGCGCCACAGCTCGAGCGCCGCGGCGACCGCGCCCGGCACGTCGCGGTCGGCCTCGACCCGGATGCCGTGCCCGCCGTACGCGCGCGCGAGCATCGCGAAGTCGGGGTTCTCGAGCTGCGTGCCCGAGATGCGACCCGGATGCCGGCGCTCCTGATGGGTGCGGATGGTGCCGTACTCCTGGTTGTCGACGAGGATCACGAGCGGGGTCGCGCCGACCTGCGCGGCGGTCGCGAGCTCCTGGCCGTTCATGAGGAACTCGCCGTCGCCGGCGATCGAGACGACCTCGCGCTCGGGGAAGTGCAGCGAGGCCGCGACCGCCGAGGGGATGGAGTAGCCCATCGAGCCGTTGCCGCAGCTGACCATCGAGGGGTAGCTGCGCGTCGGGAAGTAGCGGTGCGCCCAGTTCGTGTGCTCGCCGGCGCCGAAGGTGACGAGCGCGTGCTCGTCGAGCTCGGGCACGAGGTGCGCCATGACCGTCGCCATCGACGCGATGCCGTCGCCCGGGGTGCGGTCGGGCAGCGCGCTGAACGCCGACTGCTGCTCGCGGAGGCGCGTCGTCCACCGCGCGCGGCGCTCGTCGGCAGCGAGCTCGATCTGCTCGAGGTCGCGCACGAAGGCGCTCGGCCGGGCGAGGATGTGGTGGCTCACGGCGCCCGAGCGGCCGCGCAGCGTCGGGTCGATCGACACGAGGAAGTTGCGCCGCTGCCAGCCCTGGCGCACGAGGAAGCCGTTCGTGATGACGTCGCCGGGGAGCGTGCCGACGAAGACGAGCAGGTCGCACTCCTCGAGCACGTCGAGCGTGGGCTTCGGCCGGCCGTAGCCGATCGGGCCGGCGTACGAGGGGGACTCGAACGGCACGATGCCCTCGGTGCGCCACTCGGCGACCGCCGGGAGCCGGTGCCGCTCGAGCCAGCGCGTGAGCCGCTGCGAGGCCTCCGCGTCCCAGTCGCTGCCGCCGGTGACGAACAGCGGCTTCTCGGCCTCCTGCAGCGCGCCGCGCAGCGCGGCGAGGTCGTGGCCCGTCATGCCGCCGTCGGCGACCGGCAGCTGCGGCTGCGGGTGGTGCTCGATCGACTCGCGGATGACGTCCTCGGGCAGACCGATCACGACCGGTCCCGGGCGGCCGGCGCGGGCGAGGAACAGCGCGTCGGCGACCACCTCCTGCGCGCGCTCGGCGACGTCGAGCACCATGACGCTCTTCGCGCCGGCGGCGAACCAGCCCTGCACATCGAACTCCTGGAACGCCTCCTTGTGGCGGTGCGCGAGCGGGATGAGGCCGATGAAGAGCACCATCGGCGTGGAGTCCTGCCACGCCGTGTGCACGCCGACGAGCGCGTTCGCGGCGCCGGGTCCGCGCGTCACCATCGCGACGCCCGGGAGCGGCCCGAGCTTGCCCTCGGCCTCGGCCATGTAGGCGGCGCCGCCCTCGTGGCGGCACACGACCGTCTCGATCGTCGAGTCGTGCAGGCCGTCGAGCACCTCGAGGTAGCTCTCGCCGGGCACGACGAACGCGCGCTGGATGCCGTGCTCCTCGAGCACGCGCACGATCGCGTGACCGGCGGTCTCGGTCGTGGAGCGCACGGCGGCGAGGGGGGAGGGCATGGCGTCGGTGGAGAGCGGCGGTGCGATGTCGAGCTGCGTCAAGACGGCTCCTTGTTTCGGCAGAGCAGAAGCGGGGATGGAGCGTCGCGCGCCGTCGCGCGATCGCTCTCGAGGGGATCGGTCGAGCCGAGCGTCCAGGGATGGCGGACGGGCTCTGAGGATCGGTCATGCCGAGCTGCTCTCGACACTACGAACCGCGCCGCGACGCCGCGGACCGACCGGGCGCGAAACTTCGCGCGGTCTTTGCGCCGGGGCAAGAGTCGCCCGCGCGTCTCGTGTCGCGCATCCGCCGAGATCGGCACGGACGATGCGCGAGCGCGGGTGTGGGCGGTCGCCGCTACCGTGTTCCCGTGACCGAGCTCATCAGCGTGCGCGGCGCGCGCGAGAACAACCTCCGGGGTGTCGACGTCGACATCCCCAAGCGGCAGCTGAGCGTCTTCACGGGCGTCTCCGGATCCGGCAAGTCGAGCCTCGTGTTCGGCACGATCGCCGCCGAGTCGCGGCGGCTCATCGACGAGACGTACGACGCGTTCGTGCAGGGCTTCATGCCACCGGCGCCGCAGCCCGAGGTCGACAGCCTCGAGGGACTCACCGCGGCGATCCTCGTCGGACAGGACCAGATGGGCGCGAACTCGCGCTCGACGGTCGGCACGGCGACCGACGCGTACACGATGCTCCGCATCCTCTGGTCGCGGGTCGGCGAGCCGAGGCTCGAGTCGTCGGTGATGTTCTCGTTCAACGACCCGCGCGGCATGTGCATGGCGTGCGAAGGGCTCGGGCGAGTCTCGACCATCGACGTCGACGTGATCGTCGACCGCTCGAAGAGCCTCAACGAGGGCGCGATCGACTTCCCGAACTACACGGTCGGCACCTGGTACTGGAAGATCTACGGCGAGTCGGGGCTCTTCGACGCCGACAAGCGGATCGCCGACTACACCGCCGACGAGCTGCACCTGTTCCTCCACGGCGAGGAGCAGAAGGTCAACTTCGCCGGCTTCAACATGACCTACGAGGGCCTCATCCCGAAGCTGCGGAAGTCGGTGTTCGTCAAGGACGTCGACTCGATGAAGCCGACGCTGCGCGCGGTCGTCGAGCGGGCGGCGACGTTCGAGGCGTGCCCGGAGTGCGGCGGCTCGCGCCTCAACGCAGCCGCTCGCGAGGTGCGCGTGCAGGGCATCACGATCGCCGAGGCGACCGCGATGCAGCTCACCGACCTCGCCCCGTTCGTCGCGGCCATCCCGCCGAACGCGGGCGGCGCGGCGACCGCGCCGCTGCGGGCGAAGCTCGTCGACCTGCTCGAGACCTTCGACGCGATCGGGCTCGGCTACCTCTCGCTCGACCGGCCCGCGGGCTCGCTCTCGGGCGGCGAGGCGCAGCGCACGAAGATGGTGCGGCACATGGGCTCGGCGCTCACCGACGTCACCTACGTCTTCGACGAGCCGACCGCCGGCCTCCACCCGCACGACGTCGAGCGCATGAACGGACTGCTCACCCGGCTGCGCGACAAGGGCAACACCGTGCTCGTGGTGGAGCACAAGCCCGAGGTGATGGCGATCGCCGACCGCATCGTCGACATGGGGCCCGGGGCCGGCGTGCACGGCGGCACCGTCGTGTTCGAGGGCACCTTCGACGCGCTGCGCGCCTCGGGCACGCGCACGGGCGAGCACCTCGAGCACCGCCAGCAGCTGAAGGCGTCGGTGCGCACGGCGTCCGGCCGCATCGAGATCCGCGACGCCCGCGAGCACAACCTGCGCGGCGTCGACGTCGACGTCCCGACCGGCGTGCTCGTCGCGGTGACGGGCGTCGCGGGCTCGGGCAAGTCGTCGCTCATCCACGGGTCGCTCCCGCGCGACGGCGTCACGTTCGTCGACCAGGCGCAGATCAAGGGCTCCCGGCGGTCGAACCCCGCGACCTACACGGGCATCCTCGAGCCCATCCGCAAGGCCTTCGCGACCGCGAACAAGGTCAAGCCAGCGCTCTTCAGCGCCAACTCCGAGGGCGCATGCCCCGAGTGCAAGGGGCTCGGCGTCATCTACTCCGACCTCGCGTTCATGGCGGGCGTGACGACGCCCTGCGAGCTGTGCGGCGGCCGCCGCTTCACCGCGGAGGTGCTCGAGTACGAGCTGCGCGGCAAGTCCATCGGCGATGTGCTCGACATGTCGGTGGAGGAGGCGCAGCAGTTCTTCACCGAGAAGCAGGTGCAGCCGATGCTCGGCCGGCTCGTCGATGTCGGGCTCGGCTACATCCGGCTCGGGCAGACGCTCACGACCCTCTCGGGCGGCGAGCGCCAGCGGCTGAAGCTCGCGATCGAGATGGGCACCGATGCCGCCGTGATCGTGCTCGACGAGCCGACCACCGGCCTCCACATGGCCGACGTCGACAACCTCATCGGGCTGCTCGACCGCATCGTCGACGCGGGGCGCACGGTGATCGTGATCGAGCACAACCTCGACGTGGTCTCGCGCGCCGACTGGCTCATCGACCTCGGTCCGGGCGCCGGCGCGCAGGGCGGCGCGGTCGTCTTCGAGGGCACGCCCGCCGCGCTCGCCGCCGAGCCGGGCGACTCGCTGACCGGCCGCCACCTCGCGAAGCGGCTGGTCCCAACCGGCTAGCTGGCATCGCGAGGGACGAGCGCCCTCGCGTTGCCCAATAGCCGGTCGAGGCAACGTCAGGCGGTGTGCGCGGCGAGGCCGCGGACGGCGGCCGCGACGGCATCCGGTCGGTCGCTCGCGATGAAATGGCCCGCGCCGGCGGCGGTCGAGACGCGCAGGTCGTCGGCGGTGCCGCGCCAGGGGCCGAGGCTCGCCTCGGTGATCACCGGGTCCTCGCCCGCGAGCACGATGCGCGTCGGCACCGAGAGGTGCCGGTCGTCGTGCTCGCCGCGCGTCATCCGCGCCATGCCCGGGATGATGAGCCGCCGGTAGATCCCCGACAGTCCGCGAGCGTGCTCCGGCTGGCGCAGGACCGCGAGGAAGACCTCCCGCTCCGCCTCGTCGAACGTCGGCCGCGAGCCGTCGAGCATGTACCGCACGGTGCCCTGCCGTCCCGAGCGCGCCGCGAGCGGCCCGAGCCCCGGTGCGGCGATCACGGGCTGGAACCACAGCCGCCACATCTGCGGCACCATCGAGAGCGACGGCCGGGTCCACGGATGCGGGGATCCGAGCGCCACGAGCCCCCGGATCCGATTCGGGTGGTCGAACGCGAGCCGCCAGCCGATGAAGCAGCTGTAGTCGTGGGTCACGAGGATGGGCCGATCCAGGTCGAGCGCGTCGAGCAGCCCCAACACGTCGCGCACCTGGCTCTCGAGGTCGAAGCCGATGCTCGGCCCGCGCGTCCAGCCGGTGCCGCGCAGATCCGGCATCACGAGTCGATGCTCCGCCGCGAGCAGCGGGGCCACGCTGCGCCACTCGAACCAGTGCTGCGGGGAGCCGTGCAGCAGCACGACGGGCACGCCGGCGCCCGCCTCTGCGACATGCACGTCGAGATCGCCGACGGCGATCCAGCGATGTCTCGCGCCTGCCACCTCCGGCATGGGCGCGATGGTTGCGACGTTCATGGGCGCACGATACTACGATCGTAGTGATCTGACGAGGGGCGAATCGGGATGCGCGACGTAGGGTGACCGGGATGAGCACCACGAGAGACCGCATCGCCGCCGCGGCGCTCGAGCTGCTCGGCACCGAGGGGGTGCGCGCCCTGACGCACCGCCGCGTCGACCAGCGCGCCGGACTCCCGGAGGGCTCGACGTCGAACCACTTCCGCACCCGGGCGGCGTTGCTCGCCGGCGCGACCGACGCCATCGTCGCGGCCGAGCTCCCGGGCGTGCTCGCGCTGCGCGCCGGCAGCGCGGACGAGCTCGTCGACGCGATCGCGGCGCTCGTCGAGGCCGTCACCGGCCCGGCGCGCACGATGACGACCGCGCGGCACGTGCTGTTCCTCGAGGCCGCGCACGACCCGGTGCTCCGGGTGCAGCTCAGCGCATCCCGCGCCGGCTACGTCGCCGCCATGGTCGCCGCGCTCGAGACGCTCGGCGCGGCCGAGCCGCACGCCGCGGCCGAGGCGCTCATGGGCCTCAGCGAGGGCCTGATCCTGCACCGCATCGCGCGCCACGACGCATCCGACCCGCGGCCGGCGATCGCGGTCGCGGTGCGCGGCGCCCTCGGCTGAGGGACGGGCCCGCGCGTCGTCGGCCGCGCGTCGTCGGCATGGGCCTCGTCGACCCCGCCCCGGTCGGCCTGAGCGGATGCTGATGCGCGCGGATGCGAGCCCACCGCGACCCCGCACGTAGAATCCGGACGTGCCCCAGTTCACCGCCCTGCGTGAGGAGTCGACCTTCGTCGACCTCCAGGGCGTGACCATCCACACGTACCGCTGGAAGCCCGGCAAGCCCACCGGCGTCGTGCTCATCGTCCACGGGCTCGGCGAGCACGCGCTCCGCTACGAGCACGTCGCGCAGCGGCTCGTGCAGGCCGGCTACGCCGTCTGGGCGCTCGACCAGCGCGGCCACGGCGCGACCGGCATCGAGCAGCACGGCGGCGACCTCTCGAAGCTCGGCCGGCTCGGCCCGGGCGGCATGCGCGCGGTCGTCGGCGACCTCGTGAACGTGTTGCGGCGCATCCGCGCCGAGCACCCGGAGCTGCCGGTCGGCATCATCGGCCACTCGTGGGGCTCGCTCGTGACGCAGATGCTGCTGAGCACCCGCCCCGAGCTCGTCGACGCGGCGGTGCTGAGCGGCACCGCGTACTCGATGCCCGGCTGGGTGCGCGCGGGTGACCTCAACGTGCGGCACGCGCACCTCGGCGACACGGGCTTCGAGTGGCTCTCGCGCGACCCGGCCGTCATCGACGCCTTCGTCGCCGATCCGCTGACCTTCCCCGCGAGGGCGGCCGAGGCCTTCGGCATCGTCGAGGGGCTGCGCCTCTACCAGGTGCCGAGCAAGCGCATCCCGGCGGGGCTGCCGCTGCTCATCGCGGGCGGCTCCGACGACTCCATGGCCGGCCCGAAGTCGCTGCGCCGACTCGGCGAGGCGTACCGGCGCCGCGGCCTCACCGATGTCACCGTCACGATCTACCCGGGTGCCCGCCACGAGATCTTCAACGAGATCAACAAGGGCAAGGTGCTCGACGACCTCGTCACCTGGCTCGACCTCAAGCTCGTGCCGAGCGCCCGCCGCGAGTAGCGGCGGCTGCGCGGAGGCCCCCGCGGACCGAGAACGGCACGCGGACCCCCGATCGCGGGTCCGGCTGCCGAACCGGGGTCCGGTCGGCGCGCCTAGGCTGGAGCCATGCACGGCGAGTACAAGGTCCCCGGCGGCAAGCTCGTGGTGGTCGACCTCGACGAGCAGGACGGCCGCATCGCCGGCTTCCGGCTCGCGGGCGACTTCTTCCTCGAGCCCGACGAGGCGCTGGGGGCGATCGACGCGGCCGTGAACGGCCTGCCCGTCACCGCATCCGCCGCCGAGATCGGCGAGGCGATCAAGGCGGGCCTGCCCGCCGACGCGGTGCTGCTCGGCTTCACCCCCGAGTCCGTCGGCGTCGCGATCCGCCGCGCGCTGCAGCACGCGAGCTCGTTCAGCGACTACGAGTGGACGATCATCGACGACGAGCCGCGGCTGCCGATCGTGCACGTCGCGCTCGACGAGGTGCTCACCGAGGAGGTCGGCAAGGGCTCGCGCGGCCCGACGCTGCGCTTCTGGAACCTGTCCGGCCCCGCCGTCTACCTCGGCTCGTTCCAGTCGTTCAAGAACGAGGTCGAGCCCGAGGCTGCCTCGCGCCACGGCATCCCCGTGTTGCGCCGCATCACCGGCGGCGGCGCGATGTTCTCCGAGCCCGACAACGCGATCACCTATTCGCTGTACGTGCCCGGCGACCTCGTGCAGGGCATGAGCTTCCAGGACTCCTACGCGTTCCTGGATGCGTGGGTCATCGAGGCGCTCAAGGCGCTCGGCATCGACGCGTTCTACGCGCCGCTCAACGACATCACGTCGGCCGAGGGCAAGATCGGCGGCGCAGCGCAGAAGCGGCTCGCGAGCGGTGCGGTGCTGCACCACGCGACCATGTCGTACGACATCGACGCCGACAAGATGACCGAGGTGCTGCGCATCGGCAAGGAGAAGCTCTCCGACAAGGGCACGACGAGCGCGAAGAAGCGCGTCGACCCGCTGCGGTCGCAGACCGGCATGGAGAAGGCCGAGGTGCAGGACGCGCTCAAGGCGACGTTCCGCAGGCTCTACGGCGGTGCCGACGGCGAGCTGACGGCGGCCGAGCTCGCCGAGGCCGACGAGCGCATCCGCTCGAAGTTCGGCACCAAGGAGTGGCTGCACCGCGTGCCCTGAGCGGCGATGCTGCAAGGCTCCCGACACTCGGCGTCCCTGCGCGCCACGCAGGCGCCGCGCGGCGGCCGCGCCTGAGCATTGCCCCATCCGGGCCGACCGGCTTGGATGGGGCCATGACGGAGCAGCACTCGCACGTGGTCGTCGGCGACGACACCGACCGCTCTCGCTACGAGGCGCACATCGGCGACCACCTCGCCGGCGTGCTCGCGTACTTCGACGACGAGGAGACGGGCGAGCGCACGCTGCGCCACACCGTCGTCGGCGAGGCGTTCGGCGGGCACGGCGTCGGCAGCGCGCTCGCGACGTTCGCGATGCGGGATGCGCGGGATGCGGGCCGCAGGATCGTGCCGCAGTGCACGTTCGTGCAGAGCTGGCTCGTGAAGCACCCTGAGCACGCGGATCTCGTCGCGCACCCGTACGGGACGTCCGCCTCATAGCAACTCGCAAGGCCATCCGGGACCAGATCCGGTCCCGGATGCGTTGTCGAGGAGAGGGCAGGGCGCCGATGCGCCCGGAACGCCCGCACAGACCACCAAGGAGCAGCAGATGACCGACACCGGCATGATCACGCAGACCCCGGGCACCGAGACCGCGGTGCTCGCAGGCGGATGCTTCTGGGGCATGGAGGATCTGATCCGCGCCCGCCCCGGCGTCGTGGACACGCGCGTGGGCTACACGGGCGGCAGCAACGCGCACGCCACCTACCGCAACCACCCCGGGCACGCCGAGGCGATCGAGATCGTCTTCGACCCGGCGCGCACGAGCTACCGCGAGATCCTCGAGCTCTTCTTCCAGATCCACGACCCGTCGACGCTGAACCGCCAGGGGAACGACGTCGGCACGAGCTACCGCTCGGCGATCTTCCCGCTGTCGGCGGAGCAGGAGCGCGAGGCGCGCGACACGATCGCCGACGTCGACGCATCCGGCCTGTGGCCTGGTCCCGTCGTGACGACGATCGAGCCGGCTGGGCCCTTCTGGGAGGCAGAGCCCGAGCACCAGGACTACCTCGAGCGCATCCCGAACGGCTACACGTGCCACTTCGTCCGCCCGGGGTGGGTGCTGCCGCGGCGCGAGGCGACGAGCGAGCAGACCGTCTAGCGGTCGGCCGCCGGCGCGAGCGCGGTGCCGGGCGCCGGACTAGTGGGCGAGTGCACGATCTCCCACACCGCCCTCGGCGAGGCGTCCGGCGGGCACGGCGTCGGCAGCGTGTCCGCGACGTGCGCGATGCGGGATGCGCGAGAGGCGGGCCGCGGGATCGTGCCAGGGCACCTTCGTGCAGCGCTGGCTCATGAGGCACCCTGAGGACGCCGACGTCGTCGCATCCGCCTGCGACCGCGAGCGTCACTCACTTTTGCTACGTTGCACTCAGGTGCAGCCGACTCGGCGACCGCACGTCCGGCCGTTGGGATCATTTCGATGAAGATGAGATTGCTCGCGCTCGCCACCGCAGCGATCGTGGCGCTGGGGATCGTTGTCGCGCCGGTGTCGGATGCGCAGGCGACGCCGACGCTCACGGTTCCTGAGAACGTCGAGCAGGTCGCAGTGGTCTTCGATGGCGTCAACGCCTACCGCGCCAGCAAGGGGCTGTTGCCGCTTCGCTTCTCGCCGGAGATCGCCGACGTCGCCCGGCGGTGGACTGACACGATGGCGCAGACGCACTCGTTCAAGCACAATCCCGACTACTTTCAGCAGTATCCGGCCGGCTGGATGAGCGCTGGCGAGATCATCGCGTACAACGGGACTCGCGACCCACAGTCCCTCGTCAGGCAGTGGATCAACTCGCACGGCCACGAGGCCCTCATGGTCGGCGAATTCAGTGTCATGGGCGTTGGTGTGGCGTTCGGCGACGGACGGATGTACGGGACCGTCAACTTCGCGCGCTATCGCGCGAGCGACATCGTCACTTACGCGGATGTCGACGAGTGGATCGCCTCCGGTGGTGCCGACCTGCGCGAGGACGCCTTGGCCGGTGTGACGCAGCTGAGCGACCAGCGCGACGGGACGATCAGGCTCCGTGGCTGGGCCGTTGACCTGTCCGCGCGGAGCGCCCCGTCGCAGGCGCGCATCACGGTCGATGGCAGGTCCGTGGGGACGTACCAAGCGGACGGGCCGACCCCGCCGGACCAGGGACTGGAACGCTTCGGCGTGACGGGCGACCATGGGGTCGACGTCACCTTCGAGCACGGCCTCGGGGTGGCCCGCAACGTCATGGTGTGCTTGACCGGCGTCGACATGTACGGGTCGGGGAGCGACTCCGCACCGGTCTGCCACCCGATCCACGCTACGCCGGCACCTCCGGTCATCGACCTTCGGGGCGCGATCACCGCTGTTGTCGACGTGGGCAATGGCATGATCGAGTTGCAGGGGTGGGCGGTCGATGCCACGCACCTGTCGCGGCCGGCTATCGCGCGAGTGTGGGTGGAAGGCACGGCATCGAGATACACCGTGTTCGCCGACGACGCGGCGCCGGTCGCGCCGGGGTTCGAGGGGCACCACGGCTTCAGTGCCGTCATCCCGCGCGTGGTTGATGGGGTGAGCGCGGTCGCCGTCTGCGGCGAAGCTCTGCCGGGAACTTGGGGCCAGCAGACGGGTTCCTTCCCCCGATGCGTGAGCGTGCCGACTCCGGCGCCGAGCCCGACCCCAACTCCAGTTCCGACGCCGACGCCGACGCCCACACCGCCGCCCAGCCCGACCCCAACTCCAGTTCCGACGCCGACGCCGACGCCCACACCGCCGCCCAGCCCATCCGCGCCGGACGTGGAGCGCGTCGAGGGTGCAGACCGCTTCGAGTCCGCAGTGCTTCTGTCGGAGCGCTACAACGTGCCCTCGACGACCCGGACCGTCTACCTCGTGTCGGGGCAGAAGTTCCCCGACGCGCTGAGCGCGGCACCCGCGGCGGCGCAGCAAGGAGGCGCGCTCCTGCTGACGCTCTCCGACCGGCTCCCCGCCGACGTCGCGGTGGAGCTTCGGCGGCTGAACCCGAGCACGGTCGTCGTCGTCGGTGGCGAGACCACGATCTCGCCGGAGGTCGTCGCATCCGTGAGGAGCAACCTTCCGCGAGCCTCGGTCACTCGCCTCGCAGGGCAGGACCGCTTCGCGACGAGCGTCGCGATCGCGCGCCACGCGTTCCCCGACGCGACCGAAGCGTTCGTGACCTCGGGTGAGGGCTTCCCCGACGCGCTGAGCGCGGCACCGATCGCAGCGCAACGCGGCGCGCCGGTGCTCCTCACCCCAACGGCCGATATCACCGCGACGCTCGACGGCTACCTCCGGGACCACGAGCTCTCGAACGTGACGATCGTCGGCGGGACGCCTTCGGTCTCGGGCGCGGCCGAGAGGGCGATCAACGCCGCCGCTGCCGTGCGCGCCGACCGCCTGTCGGGAGCCGACCGCTACGCGACGAACGTGCTCGCCGCGCGCCTCGGCAGCACGGAGGCGCAGTCCGCCGTCATCCTCGCCTCGGGCGAGAACTTCCCCGACGCCTTGGCCGGCGCGGCGATCGCAAGCGACGTCGGCCCGCTGCTGCTGTCACCGCGGGAGTGCATCGCCGATGGGACGTTGGCCATCATGACGACGGAGTACCGACCGAGCCGGGTGCTCGTGCTCGGAGGCCCCACTACGCTCAGCCGCGCAGTTGCGGGGCTTCGGAGCTGCGGCTGAGCGGAGCGCGCTTCCTCCGAGCCGAGACTCCCAGGTCGCGGCCGCGACGCGCGAGTAGCGTCGACGCACGTGAACGACCCCCATCCGCAGCCGCCTGCCAGCACTCCTGACGCGGAGGGGCAGAGGGGCTACGCGCCGCCGCACGGCTACCAGCCACCGCAGGGCTACGGGCCGCCGCAGGGCTACGGGCAGCAGCCGGGCTACGGGCAGCAGCGGGGCTACGCGCAGCAGCCGGGCTACGCGCAGCAGCCAGGCTACGCAGGCGGGTACGCGCCCAGGCCGTCGACCGGCGTGCGCCACTGGGCGTGGCAGCTGCTCTACTGGGTGCCGATCCCGATCCTGCCGCTGCTCGTCGTGCCGGCGGTGCTCCTGGGCATGCGCGGCGGCGCCGTGCGCAACGGTGGGGTGGACGAGGCCAACTCGAGAGCCGCGATGAACTGGTCGCTCACGTGGATGACCGCGGTGGTGGCGACGGCCGTGCTGCACTTCGGTCTGCTCTTCGCGCTCACCGGTGACGGCAGCGTCTCGGGCGCATCGCCCCAGGGGATCGTGCTCGCCATCACCGCGAGCCTGCTGGGCATCGCATACATCGGCGGCGGCATCATGACGCTCATCAACGTGATCCGCGGCTGGGTCGCGGCGGCGCGCGGCGATGTGGCGCGGCCCCTGTTCGCGATCCCGTTCTGGCGAGCGGAACGCCCCGCGGTCGGCCCATGACGCCCGGCCGGAGGTGCGCCCGCGCGGTCGTGGCGTAGGATGGGCACACCGCTCCGGCGGTCGTGCGGATGTAGTTCAATGGCAGAACTTCAGCTTCCCAAGCTGATAGCGCGGGTTCGATTCCCGTCATCCGCTCCACGGGACCTCGCTTCGGCGGGGTCCTTCGTCGTTCCTCGACGGTGCGCGTGCAGGTCGGCTCGACGTCCGCGCGTCTACGCTCGGCGTGTGACGACGATGCGCTGCGACCACGACCACGATCGGGCGCGCTCGTGAGCGCCGCCGACCACGCGCCCCGCAAGCGGGGACGCGGCCTCCTCGTGCTCGGCGCGATCCTCCTCGTCGTGGCCGTGCTCGCGGTCGTCGCCGAGCTCGTCGCCCGCCAGGTGGTGCCGGGGATGGTCCGCGCCGCGGTCGTCGAGCAGCTCCAGCTGCCGGCAGACCACCCGGTCGACGTGGCGGTCGACGGCATCCTCATCCCGCAGCTCATCGCCGGCACGCTCGCGGATGTGCGGATCGCATCCGACGACGTGACGGTCGGCGCCTTCAGCGGCGATGTGACGGCCCACGGCGAGGGCATTCCCATCCGCGGCGATCGGGCGGCCGCGGGAGGCACCGCCGAGGTGCGCATGACGACCGAGCAGCTGCGCTCGCTGCTCTCGACGATCGACGGATTCCCGGCCGAGACCATCGAGCTCGCGGCGCCCAACGTCACCGCCTCGACGGAGGTCGAGCTGCTCGGCGCGTCGATCCCGCTCGCCCTCGAGCTCGCCCCCGACGCGGCCGAGGGCCAGCTCGTGCTCTCGCCCGTCGAGGGCACCGTCGCCCAGGCGACCGTGACCGCGGAGCAGCTGCGGCAGCAGTTCGGCGGCCTGCTCGAGCCGCTGCTGCAGGATCGCAGCGTCTGCGTCGCGTCGTCGCTGCCCGCGGCGCTGACGCTGACGTCGATCGAGGTGGTCGACGACGAGCTCGTCGCGGGCTTCGACATCGACGGCCGCATCATCGACGATCCGGCGATGCAGGCCAACGGCACCTGCTGACCGCCGGGGTCGATCAGGGCGCGGAGCCCGGCGGCGCCTCGGCGAGCGACAGGCTGTTGCCGTCGGGATCGACGATCGTCACGTGGTGCACGCCGTTGGCGTAGCGCTCCGCGTGCTCCGGCCGGATGCCGGCCGCGGCCATCCGCTCGAGCATCGCGTCGAGCCTGCGCACGGCGAACGTGATCGTGCACGCTCCCGCGCGCTCCGGTCGCTCGTCGACCACGAGATAGGCATCCGACCCGACGCGCCACAGTGCCTCCTCGCCGATGACCTCGTCGGCGGGACGACCGAAGAACGCCTCGTACCAGCGGATGCCCGCCGCGCGGTCGCGCACGCACGCGACCGACAGCAGCTCCTCGAACCGCTCGTCCGGCACCGTCTCGGCGGCCATCACGACATCGGGTCGTACCCGAACTGACGCAGCTCCTGCGGACAGCGGCACGCCGTCGCGATCTTCGCCGCCCAGCGCTCCGCCTCCGCCCGCGACGGGAGCTCGAGGATCGTGTACCCGCCCTCGAGCCGGTTGGTCTGCGGGTAGGTGCCGGGGGTGACGGTGCCGTCGGCCGAGACCCGCACCGGTGGCACCTCCTCGTCGATGCCGCCGCCGAAGACGTAGACGCCCGCGTCCTTCGCCTCCTGGATCACCGCGTGCGACTCGTCGACCACAGTCTGGAACTCCTCCGGGCGGAACTGCATCGCACCGCTCGGGAACGAGATCATGTACTTCGTCATGCGCGCCACCGTAGGGGAGCACGACATGCGCGCGAAACACCCGATCTGCCACCGTTGAGGCATGCAGGAGCCCCGCCCCATCACCGTCGCCATCGAGCGCACCGTCGATTCCGACCTCGACCGCTACGCGCAGGCGTGGGTGCGGCACGGCGTCGACCTCGCCTCCTACTTCTCGGGCTTCCTCGGCGCCGGGTGGGTGCGCGAGTCGCGCGGCAGCAAGCGCTGGCACATGCTCTACCGCTTCGAGGACCCGGCCACGCTCGAGGCCTGGGAGCGCAGCCCCGAGCGGCAGCAGTGGATCGCCTCGGGCGCGAGCTTCGCGAGCGAGTCGCGGATGGAGCGCCGCACCGGGATCGAGGGATGGTTCGACGCGCCCCAGGGCGTGGTGGTCGACGGCGACCGGGTCGAGATCCGACCCGTCGCATCCGCCCCGCCGGTGTGGAAGCAGATGATCATCGTCTGGCTCGCGTTCTTCCCGATGAACGTGCTCGTGACATTCCTGCTGTCGCTCATCCCGGGCTTCATCGAGCTGCTGCTGCCGCTGCGGCTGCTCATCTCGACGGTGATCCTGACGCCGATCATGGTGGGGCTGATCCTGCCGTTCATCACGCGCCTCGCGGCGCCGTGGCTGCAGCCGCGCGGGGATCGCTGAGGCTCAGCGCCGCACCGTCAGCTGCTGGATGACGACGCCGGTGCTCGTGCGATCGACGCGGCGCAGCTCGAGGTCGCGACGCTCGCCCTCGCCGAAGAGCCGGATGCCGCTGCCGAGCACGATCGGATGGACGAGCAGCACGTAGCCGTCGAGGAGGCCCGCGGCGTGCAGCGACCGCACGAGCTCGCCGCTGCCGAGGACCGAGATGGGCCCGCCGACCTCCTCGCGGAGCCGCGCGACCGTCTCGGCGGCATCGCCGTGCAGGAGCGTCGATGCCGGATGCGCGACCGGTGCGTCGGCGCGCGACGCGACCCACTTCGGTATCGAGCGGATGAAGCCGCCGAACGGGTTCGGCTCCGGCGCCGAGAGCCAGTGCCCGACGAGCTGGTCGTACGTGCGCCGGCCGAACAGCATGCCGGCCGTCTCGCCCATGCCCTCGCCCATGATGGCCATCTGCTCGTCGGAGGCGAAGGGGAGCGCCCAGCCGCCGTGCGCGAAGCCGCCGCGCCGATCCTCGTCGGCGCCGGCCGGCGCCTGCATGACGCCGTCGAGGGTGATGCTCTCGGTCGCGGTGATGGTGGCCATGGCGCTCCGTCCGTGCTGGCCACGAGCATGGCGAGCCGACCGGTGCGCGTCAATGGCCGATCAGGTGGGCACGGTCAGCGGCTGCAGCACGTCCAGCTGCAGCCACAGGGTCGGCGCGATCACCGCGAGCGCGGCGGTGAGCAGCAGCGTCAGCACCACGACGATGTACTGCACGCGCCGGCGGCCGTGCGAGATGCGCCGGAATCCCCACGCGATGGGGATGCCGACGAGCGAGACCATGAGCGCGACCGTCGGGGCGACCCAGTGCGGCAGGCACGCGAGCACGGCGAGCCCGGCGATGCCGGCCGCGATCGGCCACATCCGCGGCTCTCGCCCGGCCTCCGCGCCCGCGAGCGCCGGCTCGTCGACGAGCGGCGCGGGGATCGGCACACCGGATGCGTCGTCGTCGACCCGGCGCGTCGGCTGCAGCCCGCGCGTCCACGGCGAGGCGGCGGAGTGCGGCGTCGCCTCTCGAGCGCCGGCATCGCCGGCGGCGGGCTCGTCCGAGCCGCGCGCGCCGCGCTCGCCGGCGGCGGGCCGCGCCCAGCGCCGCGCGTCGTCGTCCTCGTGCCGCTCCACGCATCCATCGTGGCAGGGCGGAGCCGTCAGGGGATGGGAGGCACGAGCCCCGAGATCGGTCCGGTGCTCGGTCCGGTCGGCGGCGGGGGGNGGCCGCCGCGACGTGGCGGCGGTGAGCGCGACGCCGGCCGAGGCGACGATCACGAGCGCGATCGCGAGCAGGTCCCAGATGCTCAGCAGCTCGCCGACGATGAGGAAGCCGAAGATCGCCGCCGACGCCGGCTCGAGCGCCATGAGGATGCCGAACACGCGGGTCGGCACGCGACGCAGCGCCAGCAGCTCGAAGCCATAGGCGATCGCGCTCGACAGCATCGCGATGCCGAAAGCCGGCAGCAGCACGGACGGGTCGGCCGAGACGGCACCGATCGCACCGACGATGCCGAACGGCAGCACCGCGATCGCAGCGATCACGAGCGCACCCGCGAGCCCGCCGACGCCCGGCACGCGCCGGCCCACCGATGCCGAGGCGAGGATGTAGGCGGCCCAGCAGCCGCCCGCCGCGAGCGCGAGCACGACGCCCACCGGGTCGAGGTCGCCGCCGATCGACTGGCTGCCGATCACGCCCACGCCGATCGCGGCGAGCCCCACCCACGCGACGTCGATCGCGCGTCGCGACTGCACGAGCGCGAGCACGAGCGGCCCGAGCAGCTCGAGCGTCACCGCGACGGCGATCGGGATGCGCGGCAGCGCGAGGTAGAACAGCAGGTTCATGGCCGCGAGCGACAGCCCGAGGAAGACGATGGAGCGCCACGCGGCGCGGTCCCACGAGCGGATGCGCGGCCGGGCGATGAGCAGCACGATGAGCGCGGCGAACGCGAGCCGCAGGAGCGTGAGCGCGGCCGGGTCGATGCGGTCGAAGACGGTCTTCGCGATCGATGCGCCGAGCTGCACCGACGCGATCGAGCACAGCACCAGCAGCACGCCCGCGAGCAGCCCGCCGGTGGGGAGTCGGGGGATGCGCTGCACGGCTCCAGCGTATGGCCGCGTCGCTCGCGCGATTCATCGCGGTCGCGGGCAGGATGGCGGCATGACGCTCCTGGCCGCACCGCAGTCGGCGACGTGACGGTGCCCTCGGCGGGCGCGCCGGAGCCGGTGCCGAGCCCCGCGCCCCCGCACGTCGACGGCGCGCCCGAGCCGATCCCCGCAACCGCCGCGCCCGTGTTCGTCGACCCGCTCGCCACCGTGGAGCCAGCGCCCGGGCTCGATGCCGACGGCATCGTCGTCGAGCACGTGCACCGCAGCTTCGGCACCGTGCAGGCCGTGCGCGAGATGACCTTCCACGCGAGGCCCGGCCGCGTCACCGCGCTCATCGGGCCGAACGGCGCGGGCAAGACGACCCTGCTGCTCATGCTCGCGTCGCTGCTCGCGCCCGACGCCGGCGCGATCCGCATCGCGCGTGCCGACCCGGTGCGCGACCCTCGCGCGGTGCGACGCGCGATGGGCTGGATGCCCGACGTGCTCGGCACGTGGCGCACGCTCACGCCGCTGCAGATCCTCACGACCGTCGGTCGCCTCCACGGGCTCTCCCGCGCCGCGGCGAAGGAGCGCGCGAGCGAGCTCATCGTCGAGGCGCGGCTCGAGGAGCTCGCGGGCCGACCGAGCCGCGTGCTGTCGCGCGGCCAGCAGCAGCGCCTCGGCCTCGTGCGCGCGCTCGTGCACCGGCCGAGCGTGCTGCTGCTCGACGAGCCCGCCGCGGGCCTCGACCCCACGTCGCGCGTCGAGCTGCGCGGCATGCTGCGCGGCTTCGCCGCGGCTGGCGGCACCGTGCTCATCTCGAGCCACGACCTCAGCGAGCTCGACGAGATGGCCGACGACGCGGTCTTCGTCGACCGCGGCGAGGTCGTCGGCGGTGAGCGGCTCGTGCTCGCGCGGCAAGCGGCGCGCGAGTGGCGCATCCGCGCCCTCGACCCCCGCGCCCTCAGCTACCAGCTCGCGAACATCGGCGTCGCGTTCGACCGCGTGCGCATCGAGGGCGACGTCGCCTACGTCGCGCTCGACCGCGACGAGCACGCCGCCGACGTGCTCGCGCGCCTCGTCGGCGCCGGCGTGCCGATCATCCACTTCGCGCCCGCCGTCGGCGACATCGAGCGCACCTACCTCGGCCTCGCCGGAGGTGCCCGATGAGCGCGTGGTTCCGGATGCTCCGAGTCGTCATCGGGCTCGAGCTCGCGCAGCGCGTGCGGAGCGTCGCCTGGTACGTGCTGCTCGTCGTCGTCGCGGTCGTCGTGGGCGGCGTCATCACGGTGCTGTTCCTGTCGCTCGAGGGCTTCCAGCGCGACCTCGGCGGCGCGATCTTCGCGATGACGATCTTCCTCGTGATGCTCGTCACGTCGCTCGTGACGCCCGCCCTCTCCGGCAGCGCCATCAACGGCGACCGCGATGCGGGCACGCTCGCCTCCACCCAGGTGACGCAGGTGAGCGCTGCGCAGCTCGTGCTCGGCAAGGTGATCGGGGCCTGGATCGCCTCGCTCGGCTTCCTCGCCGTCTGCACGCCGTTCATGGTCGGCTCGGCGATGCTCGGCGGACTCCGGCTCGAGGCGGTGCTCGTCGCCATCCCGATCCTCGTGCTCGAGATCGGCGTCATCTCGGCGATCGGCGTCGGGCTCTCCGGGCTGATCCGCAGGCCGGTGCTCTCGACGGTCGTGACCTACCTCGTCGTCGCGTTCTTCAGCGTCGGCACGCTCATCGGCTTCGGCGTCGGCACGATCGCCTTCCAGCAGGAGGAGACCCGCAACGAGATCCGGTGGGACTACGACGAGCGCACCGGCAGCTCGACGTGCGTCGAGACCGACCGCACGTACGAGACGACGGTGCCGCGGCCGGACCGCGTCTGGCTCATGCTCGCCGCGAACCCGTACGTGATCATGGCCGACGCGATCCCGCCGCGCTTCGACGCCTCCGGCTACCCCGACGACATCTTCGGGCAGATCGGCATGGCCGTGCGCTCGGCGCAGGAGCCGCCGCGAGCGGAGTCGTGCGCCGACTACGACGAGCTGGGGCAGTGGCAGGACCCGGCGCGCGACATCTACGAGCGCACGCTGCCAAGCTGGTTCGTCGGACTCGGCATCCACCTGCTGATCGCCGGCGGTGCCGTCTGGGGCGCGGTCGGTGCCGTGCGCGCCCCCGCCCGCACGCTCGCCGCCGGCAGCCGCATCGCCTGACCCGCGGCGACGCATCCGGCCCCCGACGCACACGCGAGCCCCAGCCGTGCGGTCAGGCTGGCTCGCGGAGGGCAGGATGGGGACATGACGCTTCCGACGAGGGCCGAGCACATCCAGCAGCAGCTCCGTGAGCTGGGCATCGACCGCGAGGTCATCCGGTTCGACGAGGGCACGCACACCGCGAAGGCCGCCGCCGCCGCGCTCGGCATCGAGGTCGGTGCGATCGCCAACTCGCTCATCTTCTGGATGGCGGATGCGCCGCTGCTCGTCATGACGTCGGGTCGCCACCGCGTCGACACGGCGGCGCTCGCGGCGCAGCTCGGCGAGGGCGCAATCGAGCGCGCGACGCCCGAACAGGTCCGCGCCGCGACCGGGCAGGTGATCGGCGGCGTCGCCCCGCTCGGGCACCCGGCGCCCATCCGCACGATCGTCGACGTCGCGCTCGCCGACTACGAGCAACTCTCTGCCGCGGCCGGCACCGCAGACACCGTCTTCATGCTCAGCTACGACGAGCTGCTGCGGATCACCGGCGGCGAGCCGCGCGTCGTCGGCGACTGACCCACGCAGAGCCCTTCACGCTCGCTCCCAGGCACGGGGTACACGCCCCGCCTACACTCAGCAGAGTGACTGATACCGCTCCCGCACTCCAGGTCTGGCCCGGCGAGGCCTACCCGCTCGGCGCCACCTTCGATGGCAACGGCACGAACTTCGCCCTCTTCACCGAGTCCGCGGAGCGAGTCGAGCTCTGCCTGTTCGATGATGACGACGTCGAGACGAGGGTCGAGCTCACCGAGGTCGACGGCTACGTCTGGCACGCCTACCTGCCCTCCGTCCAGCCGGGTCAGCGCTACGGCTACCGCGTGCACGGCCCGTACGACCCCGAGCAGGGCCTGCGGCACAACCCCGCGAAGCTGCTGCTCGACCCATACGCCAAGGCGACCAGCGGCACGATCGAGTGGGGCCAGCCGCTCCACAGCTACAACTTCGGCGACCCGCTGAGCTTCAACGAGGACGACTCGGCACCCTTCATGGCCAAGGGCGTCGTCATCAACCCGTTCTTCGACTGGACGGGCGACCGCTACCCGCGCACGCCCTACAACGAGACGATCATCTACGAGGCGCACGTCAAGGGGCTCACCCAGACGCACCCCGACCTGCCGGAGGAGCTGCGCGGCACCTACGCGGGCCTCGCGCATCCGTCGATCATCGCCCACCTGCAGAAGATCGGCGTCACCGCGATCGAGCTCATGCCGGTGCACCAGTTCGTGCACGACGCGACACTGGTCGAGAAGGGGCTCCGCAACTACTGGGGCTACAACACGCTGAGCTTCTTCGCCCCGCACGCCGAGTACGCGAGCGCGGGCGGCGGCCAGCAGGTGCAGGAGTTCAAGGGCATGGTCAAGGCCATGCACGCCGCCGGCATCGAGGTCATCCTCGACGTGGTCTACAACCACACCGCCGAGGGCAACCACATGGGCCCGACGCTGAGCTGGCGCGGCATCGACAACCGCGCGTACTACCGCGTCGTCGAGGGCGACGAGCAGTTCTACATGGACTACACCGGCACGGGCAACAGCCTCAACGTCGCCCACCCGCACTCGCTGCAGATGATCATGGACTCGCTGCGCTACTGGGTCACCGAGATGCATGTCGACGGCTTCCGCTTCGACCTCGCCTCGGCGCTCGCTCGCGAGTTCTACGACGTCGACAAGCTGTCCACCTTCTTCGAGATGGTGCAGCAGGACCCGGTGATCAGCCAGGTGAAGCTCATCGCCGAGCCGTGGGACATCGGCCCCGGCGGCTACCAGGTGGGCAACTTCCCGCCGCAGTGGACCGAGTGGAACGGCAAGTACCGCGACGAGGTCCGCGACTTCTGGCGCGGCGAGCCGACGGCGCTCGGCGAGTTCGCGAGCCGTCTCTCCGGCTCCGCCGACCTCTACGAGCACTCGGGCCGCCGCCCCGTCGCCTCCATCAACTTCGTCACCGCGCACGACGGCTTCACGCTCCGCGACCTCGTGAGCTACAACGAGAAGCACAACGACGCGAACGGCGAGGACGGCAACGACGGCGAGAGCCACAACCGCTCCTACAACTACGGCGTCGAGGGCCCCACCGACGACCCAGACATCCAGTCGGTGCGCGCGCGACAGCAGCGCAACTTCCTCGCGACCCTGCTGCTGAGCCAGGGCGTGCCGATGGTGCTGCACGGCGACGAGCTCGGCCGCACCCAGCACGGCAACAACAACACCTACGCACAGGACTCCGAGATCAGCTGGATCGACTGGTCGAGCATCGACCAGCCGCTCATCGAGTTCACGGCGGCGATCGCGAAGCTGCGCCACGACCACCCGACGTTCCGCCGCAAGCGCTTCTTCCACGGCAACACGGTCCGCACCGGCGACGGCGAGCGCCTGAACGACATCGTGTGGCTGCGCACCGACGCGACCCCGATGGAGCCCGGCGACTGGCACGCCGCGGAGGCCGAGAAGACGCTCGGCATGTACCTCAACGGCAACGGCATCGCCGGTTGGGGCGCTCGCGGCGAGCGGATCATCGACAACCACTTCCTCATCTACACGAACGCCTCGGAGGAGGAGCGGGAGATCACCATTCCGCCCGCCGAGTACGCCGAGTCGTGGGATGTGCTCATCGACACGGGTGCGGTCGAGGCGGTCGAGGGCGCCATCCGCGCCGGTGAGGTCGCGCGTCTCGCGCCCCGCTCGCTCGCGGTGCTCCGCGAGCACATCGCGCCGGTCGACCAGGACTTCTCCGTCGCCGCCTCCGTCGCCGCCGCGACCGGCACCTCGGCACCCGGACCGGTGACGACGCTCGAGCAGACGCAGCACGAGGGCCGGCCGCTCCACGCGACCACGCCGCTCGCCGCACCCGGCCAGCCGGTCGAGCCTGGCATCGACGGCATCGTGCCCGCGGCATCCGACGGCTCCGACGAGTCCGACGCATCCGACACCGAGCACTGACCGACACCGAGCACTGACCGACACCCAGCACTGACCGACACCCAGCACTGACCGCGACGAGGAGACCCGTGCACGCGCCGCAGAGCACCTACCGACTGCAGATCAGCGAGGAGTTCACGCTCTTCGATGCCGCCGCGCGGCTCGAGGCGCTCAGCGACCTCGGCGTGGACTGGGTCTACCTCTCGCCCATCCTCGAGGCGGAGCACGGCTCGAACCACGGCTACGACGTCATCTCGCACGAGCGCGTCGACCCCGCCAGGGGCGGCGAGGCCGGGCTCGATGCCGTGGCCGCCGAGGCGCGGCGACTCGGCATGGGTGTGCTCGTCGACATCGTGCCGAACCACATGGGCGTCGCGGTGCCCGAGCACAACGACTGGTGGTGGACGCTGCTGCGCGAGGGCCGGGAGAGCCCCATCGCGGATGCGTTCGACATCGACTGGGAGGCGGGCGGCGGCAAGCTGCTGCTGCCGATCGTCGGCGACGACGACTGGTCGGAGGACGGCACGGTCGCACACCTCGAGCTCGACGCCGATGGTGCCGACGGCCCCCTGCTGCGCTACTGGGACACGCGGCTCCCCGTCGCGCCCGGCACGGGCGAGGGCACGGCGCAGGAGGTGCTCGAGCGCCAGCACTACCGGCTCGGCCACTGGAAGCAGGGCAACGACCAGCTCAACTACCGTCGCTTCTTCGCGGTGACGACGCTCGCGGCGGTGCGCGTCGAGCTGCCCGAGGTCTTCGACGCCACCCACACGGAGATCGCCCGCTGGTTCGACGAGCGGCTCGTGCAGGGCCTGCGCGTCGACCACCCGGACGGCCTGCGCGACCCGGCCCGCTACCTCGACGACCTCGACCGCCTGACCGGCGGCGCCTTCGTGCTCGTCGAGAAGATCCTCGAGCCGGGTGAGGAGCTGCCGCGCTGGGCGACCGCCGGCACGACCGGCTACGACACGCTCGGCGCGATCGACCGGGTGCTGACCGACGCATCCGCCGTCGAGGCGCTCGACGCGATCGACGCGCGGCTGCAGGGCGAGCGCGTCGACTGGACCGACATGATCCGCGGCACGAAGCGGGCCATCGCCGACGGGATCCTGCGCGCCGAGGTGCTGCGGCTCTAGCGCGAGGTGCGGGCGTCGGATGCGTGGGGCTCGCAGGGCGCGCCGGCCGACGCCGCCGACGCGATCGCCGAGCTGCTCGCGTGCTTCCCGGTCTACCGCTCGTACCTGCCCGACGGGCTCGAGCACCTCGGGCACGCCGCCGAGCGCGCCAAGCACTACCGGCCCGACCTCGCCGAGACGATCGACGCGCTGCTGCCGGTGCTCGGCAACGCCCGCCAGGATGCGGCGCTGCGGTTCCAGCAGACGAGCGGCATGGTGATGGCGAAGGGCGTCGAGGACACGGCCTTCTACCGCTACTCGCGGCTCACGAGCCTCAACGAGGTCGGCGGCGACCCGGACGTGTTCTCGGTCTCGGTGCCCGACTTCCACCAGTTCATGGCGGGCCGGCAGGCGGAGTGGCCGCACGCGATGAACGCCCTCTCGACGCACGACACGAAGCGCGGCGAGGACGTGCGTGCCCGCATCACGACGATCGCCGAGGTGCCCGAGCGCTGGGACGCGCTGCTCGACCGGCTGCTCGTCTTCGCGCCCAACCAGGGCCGGGCCTTCGCGAACCTGCTGCTGCAGGCGGTCGTCGGCGCCTGGCCGGCGAGCGAGGACCGGCTGCTCGCCTACATGGAGAAGGCCTCTCGCGAGGCCGACGACATCACGCACTGGACGGCGCCCGACGAGGAGTTCGAGGCGAACCTCGCCGAGCTCGTGCGGAACGTGACGGCTGCGCCCGCTTCGGGCGACATCGAGGCTTTCCTCGCCGAGACCGAGCAGGGCTTCCGCTCGAACGTGCTCGCGGCGAAGCTGCTGAACCTCGCGATCCCGGGCTTCCCCGACGTCTACCAGGGCTCGGAGGCGCTGGAGCAGTCGCTCGTCGACCCCGACAACCGCAGGCCCGTCGACTGGGCGCGCATGGATGCGCTGCGGACGGCGGCCGCGGAGCCGCTGTCGGGCGAGTGGGACCTCGAGGTCGCGAAGACCCGGCTCGTGCGCGAGGCGCTCCGCCTCCGCCGCGCGCACCCCGAGCGCTTCGAGGGCTACGAGCCGGTGCTCGCGAGCGGCTCGGCCGCCGAGCACGTCGTCGCGTTCGACCGCGGGGGAGCGGTCGCGGTCGCGACCCGGCTGCCCATCGGCCTCGCGGCTCGCGGCGGCTGGGGTGACACGCGCATCCAGCTGCCGGAGGGCCGCTGGCGCGAGCTGCTCACGGGCGCCGAGGTCGACGGCGGCGAGGTCTCGCTCGCCGAGCTGCTCGGCACCGCGCCCGTCGCACTGCTCACCCTCGCCGACTGAGGTCGGCTGGGCCGGCGCATTCCCAGCAGGCCGCCAGGCTTTGCGCACAGCGGGCGCATAGCCTGCACCCATGCAGCCGAACCAGCCGTCCTCGTCCGACCCGCAGCAGCACGGGCAGCAGCCCGCGTACGGTCAGCCGTAGCAGCCCGGGCAGTCGGGCGGCTACGAGCAGCCTGCCCAGCCGGCGCACTACACGCCACCGGCGCAGTACGCCCAGCCCGCGCAGTACGGCGAGCCGGGTCGATACGACCAGCCAGGTCCGGGCGCGCACTCGGGCGCGATGCCCGGCGTCGTCAAGTGGGGTCTCGGCATCCAGTGGGTGGGCGTCGCGTTCGGTGCCTTCGCGCTCATCCTCGGTCTCATCGGCCTGCTCGCGGTCGCCGGCTCGGGCGACGCTGCCGTCGCCGGCTTCGTCGGGATCATGCTCGCCGTCGCCGCCATCATGCTCGCGATCCAGGTGGTCGTCCTCGTGTTCGCGACGAAGGGCCGCAACTGGGCGCGCATCGCGCTCGCGGCGATCGCGATCCTCGGCATCGTGCTCTCGCTCGCGACCGGGCAGGGCCTCAACTTCGGCTCGGCGATCTCGATCCTCAGCGTCGCGCTGCTCTTCATGCCCGACGCCACGGCCTGGTACCGGGCCCGCTCCGGTCAGCGCTGACGAGTCGCGCATGACGGGCGGACACGCGCAGGCGGCCGCGCCGGCACCATCGCAGCGCAGCCAGCACGAGCGGCGGCCCGTCGTCGTCGTGTGTGGTCTCGCCCTGCAGTGGATCGCCATCGCGCTCGCCGTCGTCGCGCTGGCGATTCCGCTGATCCGCCTGCTCGCGCTCGCCGTCATGGACGGCATCCCCTTGCCCGGGGCGCTCGGCGTGGTGACCCTCATCGCGGTGCTCCCGGGAGCCCTCGTCGCGGTGCAGAGCATCGTGCTCGTCTTCGCCGCGAAGGGCCGCAACTGGGCGCGGATCCTGCTCGGCGTGCTGGCGGTGCTCGCGGCGATCGGTGCGGTCAGCTCCGTCACCGCCGATCTGCCGCTGCATCCGGGGTCGGTGCTCTCGATCATCGGGGTGGTGCTGCTGTTCCTCCCGGCGGCGAACGCCTGGTATCGCTCGCGCCGCACGCCATCGGTGCCGCGAACCGTTCCCGCGCCGCAACGCTGACCGCACTCCCACTCGGCTCCGAGGCAGCCGATGCGAGCATGGGGGACATGAGCGAGCTGCACGAGTACCGGGTCTGGGCACCGAACGCGACGCGGATGCGCGTGGTCGCCGGTGACGAGTCCGTCGAGATGTCGGCGGGCGAGGGCGGCTGGTGGCACGCGCTCGCGCCGGTCGGCGACTACGGCTTCCAGATCGACGACGACTTGGGCGTCCGGCCCGACCCGCGCTCGACCCGGCAGCCGCAGGGTGTGCACGAGCGCTCGCGCGTGTGGGACGCATCCGCCCACGACTGGCAGGACGCCGACTGGACCGGTCGCCCCTTCGCGGGCGGCGTGCTCTACGAGCTGCACCTCGGCACCTTCACGCCCGAGGGCACCCTCGACGCGGCGGCCGAGCGGCTCGACCACCTCGTCGCGCTCGGCGTCACGCACGTCGAGCTGCTGCCGGTGAACGGCTTCAACGGCACCCACAACTGGGGCTACGACGGCGTCGCGTGGTTCGCGGTGCACGAGCTCTACGGCGGGCCGGATGCCTACCAGCGCTTCGTCGACGCCGCTCACGCCGCGGGCCTCGCGGTCGTGCAGGACGTCGTCTACAACCACCTCGGACCCTCGGGCAACTACCTGCCGCTGTTCGGCCCGTACCTGTCGAGCGAGGGCCGCTCCACGTGGGGCGACCACGTCAACCTCGCCGAGCGCGAGGTGCGCCGCTACATCCTCGACAACGTGCGGTACTGGTTCGAGACCATGCACGTCGACGCGCTGCGGCTCGACGCGGTGCACGCACTCGTCGACGCGAGCGACCTGCACATCCTCGAGGAGATGGCGATCGAGACCGACGCGCTCGCGGCGCACCTCGGCCGGCCGCTCGAGCTCATCGCCGAGAGCGACCTCAACGACCCCAAGCTCATCACTCCGCGCGAGGGCGGCGGCTACGGCCTCGACGGGCAGTGGTCGGACGACTTCCACCACGGCGTGCACGTCGCCCTCACCGGCGAGACCGAGGGCTACTACGCCGACTTCGAGCCGATCGGTGCGCTCGCGAAGGCGATCGAGCGCGGCTTCTTCCACGACGGCACGTACTCGTCGTTCCGCGGTCGCGACCACGGGCATCCGATCGACACCGACCGCTCGCTGTCGTGGCGGCTCGTCGTGAGCGCGCAGAACCACGACCAGATCGGCAACCGCGCGACCGGCGATCGCATCACGGGCGTGCTCGACGAGTCGCAGCTGCTGTGCGCGGCGCTGCTGCTCTACGGCGGCCCGTTCACGCCCATGCTCTTCCAGGGCGAGGAGTGGGCGGCGTCGACGCCGTTCCAGTTCTTCACCTCGCACCCGGAGCCCGAGCTCGGGAAGGCGACGGCCGAGGGCAGGCTCGCCGAGTTCGAGCAGATGGGCTGGGACCCGGAGGTCGTGCCCGACCCGCAGGACCCGGCGACGTTCGAGCGCTCGAAGCTCGACTGGGACGAGCTGCGCGGCGAGCGGCACGCGCGCGTGCTCGAGGGCTACCGGCAGCTCGGGGCGCTGCGGCGCGAGCTCGAGGCGCTCACCGACCCGCACTACTCGCGGAACGCCGTCGAGGCCGATGAGCAGACCCGGGTGCTGCGGCTGACGCGTCGCGCCGGTATGGCCGACGCTGTCGAGATCGTCCTCAACCTCGGCACCGAGCCGCAGACCGTGCCGGTGACCCGGCGCGACCTGCGCTTCCAGACGCATCCGGATGTCGCGCTCGCCGACGCGCTCACCCTCCCGCCCGGCAGCGGCGCCCTCCTCGCCTGAATCTCGACCGGCCAGTCGGCAGCGCGAGGGGATGCTGCCCTCGCAGGACCAGCCGGCCGGTCGAGAAGAACGGCTAGCGTGGAGGCGTGACGCAGACCGTCGGCGAGCTCGACTTCCCCTTCCACGGCTTCCTCGAGACCCGGCGCGGGCCGATCGTCGAGATCGCCCTCTCGAATCCGCCCACCGGGCTCGCGCGCACGTACGTGCTCGTCCCGGAGGGGTCTGGCGAGCTGCCGCCCGGCATCTACTCGACGCTCGTGAAGCAGGTCGTCGACCTCGACGAGCGCGGCGCCTGGATCGTCGAGATCGACGTCGAGCCCGAGCCGAGGAGCGCGGAGGTGCGCCGCGACACGACGCTCGACGACGAGTGGGAGTCCGACGAGCGCGACCTGCTCATCGCCTCGCACGCCGAGCTCTTCCAGCCGCAGGCGCCGCCCGCCACGCGCGAGGGCGAGCAGCCCGTCAACCCGTACGGGCTCTGGGCGCTCGACGCGCAGGGCAGCGCCTTCCGGGTCGAGGCTGAGCGCGACGAGGAGTCGGGCGGCCTCGTCCTCGAGGCGGCGACCCGCTTCGGCAAGGCGCTGCACCCGTGGGTGTACGGCGCGTTCCGCGCCGACTCGCTCGAGATCGAGCCGCACGTGCTCGAGCGCGACGACGCGCTGCTCGACCTGCAGCTGTACGTGCCCGACGGCGACGACGACCGCGAGTACGAGCGGTGGCTCGTCGGCACGCGCCGTGCGATCGAGGCCCGGTCGCCGCGGCCGCTGCCCGACTTCGACCCCGGGCAGTGGATGCGCTGGCTCACGCCCGTCGACGGCCGCGACCCGGTCGCGTTCGGCGGGTTCCTGTTCCCTGAGAAGCGCGAGATCGAGCTGCAGCCGGTGATGCCGAACGAGCCCGCATGGGCGGCGGGACGGGTGCTGACGATCCCGCGCGAGCGCCCCGACCAGGAGTTCGAGGGCAGCCGCGAGGTGACGGTCTACGGCAAGCCGTTCAAGGAGCTGCGCTCCTCGGTCGCGAAGATCCAGAAGCGGCCCGCGACGCCGATCGGGCGCTTCGTGCTGCAGCCGGAGGGCTACATGCCCGAGGGCTGGAGCTCGCTGGGCTGAGCCACGCGCCCGCGTCGAGGGACCCGGCTCACTCGAGCGGGCTGCGCGAGCGGTGCAGCGCGTTGCCGAGCCCGCCCCGGGCGCCGAGCCGGTGGACGAGCTCGCGCAGCGTGTCCGTCGCGGAGTGCCGCGGCTCCCACCCGAGGGCCCGGATGCGGTCGGTGCCCATCACGGGCGTCAGCAGCGCCATGTCGACCCACCCGGGGTCGGTCGGCTGCAGGCGCAGCCGGTAGGAGATCGCGACGAGCGCCCGCACGAGCGGCACGGGGATCGGCAGCTGCCGGGTCGCGCCGACGAGCGGCCCGACCGAGTGCGGCGTCACCGGCGGCTCGGCGGCGACGTTGAACGCGCCCGGCGCGCGCTCGCGCACGACGCGCCAGTAGGCATCCGCGATGTCGTCGGCATGCACGACCTGCGCGGCGATGCCGGCCGGCCACGGCAGCACGGGCAGGCGCACCAGCGGCAGCGCGCGGAGCAGCACGCGCGGCACGAGGGCGCCGAGGAAGTAGTCGCGGATCTCGGGGGCGGCCTCGGCCTGGAAGATGAGCCCCGGCCGCAGGCGCGAGACGAGCATCTCGGGGTGCGCCGCCTCGACGTCGTCGAGGATGCGCTCGACCGCGCTCTTCTGCCGGCCGTAGTGGGATGCGGGCGCGCCGTGGCGCGGGAACGACTCGTCGGCGCGCTCGGGGCCGGGCGGCCGCTCGTCCTCCCGTCCGTACGCGCCGACGCTCGAGGCATGGACGAGGTGCGGCACCCCGGAGGCGGCCGCGGCCTCGAACACCCGCCGCGAGCCCTCGACGTTCGTGCGCTCGAGCAGGCCCGGGTCGCGGTTCGGGCGGATGATCCACGCGAGGTGCACGACCGCATCGGCGCCGCGCATCGCCCGCTCGAGCAGCGACGTCGAGCCGGGCAGCGAGACGTCGGCGTGCTGCCACTCGACGCGGTCGTAGGGCTCGCCGAGCCGCTCGGGACCGTGCCGCGAGATGCCCACGATCGAGTCGACCTCGGGGGCTGCCTGGAGGCGCCGCAGCAGGGCGGTGCCGACGTTGCCGGTCGCGCCGATCACGACGATGCGCATGCGATCCCCCTCGCCTCCGTCACCCGACGGATGCGCGCCACCGTACCCCTGCCGCCTGAGCCCGCCCCGGTCAGCGCGGGGTGGTCACGACACGCCGCGCGCGTGCACCGCCGGACGGCGTGTCGTGACCACCCGCCGCCCGCAGGACGGCGTGTCGTGACCACCCACCGCTCGAGCGCCGGCGGAAGCGCGGGGACGCAGGTCAGCCCGCGGGGGCGGCCTCCGCCATCGCGCTCGGCTCGACACACGCGAAGCGGCGGCGGTAGGCCGACGGGGCGATGCCGAGCTGCCGCGTGAAGTGGTGGCGCAGCAGCGCGGCGGTGCCGAAGCCCGCCTGCTGCGCGACGATGTCGAGCGCGAGGTCGGTCGCCTCGAGCAGCTGCTGCGCCCGCTGCACCCGCTGGGACACGAGCCACGCCGCGGGGGTCGCCCCGAGCTCCTCGCGGAAGCGGCGCGCGAAGGTGCGCTCCGAGAGCCGCGCCCGGCGCGCGAGCGACGCGACCGAGTGCTCCTCGTCGAGGTGCTCGACCATCCAGTCGATGAGCGGCGCGAGCGTCTCGGCCCGCTGCTCCGCGACGGGCCCCACGGCGAACTGCGACTGCCCGCCGTCGCGCAGCGGCGGCACCACCATCGATCGGGCGATGATGCCGGCGATCTGCGCGCCCTGCAGCTCCCGCACGATGTGGAGCGCCGCGTCGATCGCGGCGGCGGTGCCGGCGCTCGAGGTGACCGGGCCGTCGTCGACCCACAGCGCGTCGCGCTCGACCGTGAGCTGCGGGAACTGCTCGGCCAGCTGGTCGGCGTGCGCCCAGTGCGTCGCGACGCGGCGGCCGTCGAGCACGCCCGACCTGGCCGCGATGAAGGCACCCGTGCACATGGTCAGCACGCGAGCACCGCGCGCGACGGCCCGCTGCAGCACCCGGGCGATGCTCAGCGAGCACTCGCCGTCGATGCTGCACTCGTCGTAGGGCGTGACGATCACGACGTCGGCCTCGTCGGCGAACCCGAGCCCCTCGTCGACCATCACCGGCAGGCCCAGCCCGCCCGCGAGCCGGATCGGTCCGGGCGTCGGCGTCACGACCCGGAAGTCGTTGCGCGGCACCCCGCGGTCGGCGCGATCGGTGCCGAACACCTCCGCAGCGACAGCGAGCTCGAACACGCTCACGTCGTCGTCGACGATGCACGCGATCTTCAGCATGGTGACCTCCAGGGCGCGGATGCCTCGGCCGACGCGGGCGCGTCGATCCCGTCCGCACGTGGCTGGCAGGATCTTGCCGAGCATTGGCTATCCTGCCACTGGTGGCTGTATCTTGGCAAGCGCAGACTTCCTGCCATGGACACCATCTGGATCATCGTCATCACGGCTCTCGTGATCGTGGCCATCTCGAGCACGATCAACGCCCTCATCGGACAGCGCGCTCCGCGCGTCGCCGCCGACCCCGAGCGACTCGCACGGCTCCGCGACCGCGTCTCCGCCGACCTCGCTCGGCGCGGGCGCGAGCAGGTGGAGGAGCGCATCGCGGAGGAGCGCGACGCCCGCGCTGGCACGCCGCAGCGCCGAGCACCCATCAGCACCGAGCGCCTCTGGGCGGGCGGGCTCTGAGCCGCGCGAGCGCCGAAGCGACCCCTGGCGCGCGCGCTCCCGCAGGCGCACAATCGGCGCATGGACGGCACCTGGCTCAGCAGCGTCCCGCTCGACGGCACGTGGCTCACCTTCCTCACGACGATCGGCGCCGCCGGCGCGGTCGGCACGATCGTCGCGCTGCTGCGGCAGCGCACCCCCCGCGCCCGGATCGACCTCGCTCGCGCCGCGAGCCAGCGGTCGCCGGCGCACTGACCGACCCGCACCACGCGGCCGCTGCCCAGGCGGCCGCGTCGTCGGTCGTGCCGCGCCCACCCCACAATGGAGGCATGCGCCTCGCGAACGCCCGACTGCTCGACGGGACCCTGACCGACCTCGACATCGTCGACGGCGAGATCGAGCGGGTGAGCGCGGCCGGCTCGACCCCGGCGGTGGGGGAGCGGCGCGACCTCGAGGGCGCGACCGTCGTCCCGGGCCTCTGGGACGAGCACACGCACCTGGGCCAGTGGGCGCGCCACCGCACTCGGGTGAGCGTGCTCGACGCCGAGACCGCCGACGAGGCGGCGGCGATCGCCGCGCGCGCAGCGTCGGTGCACACCGGCACCGACCCGCTCGTGCTCACCGGCATGCGCGACGGGCTCTGGTCCACCGCCCCCACGCGCGCGCAGCTCGACGCCGCGACCGGCGACCTGCCGACGCTCATCATCTCGAGCGACGTCCACTGCTCGTGGCCGAACTCGGCCATGCTGCGACGGCTCGGGATCGAGCTCGCTGAGCCGCTGCTGCGCGAGGAGGCCGCGTTCGACGTGCTCCCGATCATCGAGGGGATGCTCGACCCCGACGCGCTCGACCGTCACGTCGTCGACGCGCTCGCCGCGGCCGCCGAGCGCGGCGTCG
>NZ_BAAAKK010000004.1:59726-101209 GCF_039527715.1 Agrococcus citreus | reverse complement strand
GGTGCGTGGATGCGTCCCGGTCGCGCGACCCCGACGCGCGTCGAGGCGGGCATCTACCGCCGCGACCTCGAGCTCGCGGCCGAGCGGGGCATCCGCACGGGCGACCCGATCGCGCACCGCGCGCGCGTCGGTCGCCTCAAGGTCATCTCCGACGGCTCGCTCGGCACCCGCACGGCGTGGACGGCGCATCCGTACGGCTGGGGCGGGTCGACCGGCCCCACCACCGGCGTGCGCAACGTCGACGACGCCGAGCTCGACCGGATGCTCGAGCGCGGCGCCGAGCTCGGCCTCGACGCCACGATCCACGCGATCGGCGATGCGGCCGTCACCGCCGCGATCGACGCCTTCGAGCGCGCCGGCGGGCGCGGTGGCCGCATCGAGCACGCGCAGCTCGTCGCGGGCGTCGACATCCCGCGGATGGCGCGGCTCGGCATCGTCGCCTCGATCCAGCCGGAGCACGCGCTCGACGACCGCGAGCTCATGGCCGCGCTGTGGGCCGACCGCAGCCGGGACGCGTTCCGGGTGCGCAGCCTGCTCGAGGCCGGCGTCGGCGTCGTGCTCGGCTCCGACGCGCCCGTCACGCCGCTCGATCCGTGGCTCGCGATCGCGACCGCCGTGACGCGCACGCGCGGCGACGAGACGCCGTGGCAGCCGGAGGAGGCGATCCCGCTCGAGCAGGCCGTCGCGATCTCGGCGCGCTCGCGGATCGCGCCGGGTGAGCCCGCCGACCTCGCCGTGCTGGGTGCGCCCGCGCCGGAGGGCGACGACCCGCACGCGGTCGCGGCGGCGCTGCGGTCGATGCCGGTCGCGATGACGATGGTCGCGGGGGAGCCGATCTTCGAAGGGTGACCTCGGCCGCTTCGGTGGCAGGATCGACCGTGACGAGGGAGTCACGATGCGCGATCGGATCACGCTGCGGTTCATGGCCGCGCCGACGGATGCCGCGCACGACGGCGGCACCGTGCAGGCGGGCCGCGTGCTCGAGTGGATCGACAAGGCGGGCTTCGCGTGCGCTGCCGGCTACTCCGGCACGTACTGCGTCACCGCCTACGTCGGCAACGTGCACTACACGGCGCCCATCCGCCCCGGCAGCCTCGTCGAGGCGTCGGCCCGCATCACGCACACGGGGCGAACGAGCATGCACGTGTTCGTCACGGTCGAGGCGGCCGATCCGCGCACGGGCGAGTTCGAGGTGGCGCTCGACTGCCTGCTCGTGTTCGTCGCGGTCGACGACGAGGGCAAGGGCAAGCCCGTGCCGCCGTGGCGGCCGCGGACGAGCAACGACGAGCTGCTCGCGCGCGGCAGCGAGGAGCGCGTCGAGGCGCGGAAGCGCATCCACGACCTGCAGGCGGCCGTCGCGTTCGGGCCCGAGCTGACGACGCCGTCCGAGACGTTCCGCTTCCTCGCGAACCCCGCCGACGTCAACTGGGGCGGCAACGCGCACGGCGGCATCGTCATGCGCTGGATCGATGAGACCGCGACCGCGTGCGCCGCGCGCCACTCGGGTGCCGACCCGGTCGCGGTCTACACCGGCGGCATCCACTTCTACCGGCCCATCCACATCGGGCACGTCGTCGAGGTCGAGGCCCGGCTGCTGCACACCGGTCCGCACTCGATGCACATCCTCGCGCGCACCCGCACGGGCGACCCCCGCACGGGCGAGCTCGAGCTCGCCACCCAGTGCATGTCGGTCTACGTCGTGCGCGGCGACGACGGCGACGCGATCCCGCTGCCGCAGCTGCGGCTCGACGCCGAGGCCGACCGGGTCGCCGACGCCCAGGTGCGCGAGATCGTCGCCCAGCGCGCCGACCTGCCGCCGCTCCCGGTGCCGCGACGCGACTGAGCGCGCCCCCGCCGGGGTGACGCATCCGACAGCGGATGCCGTGGGCCGTTGTGGATGCGGCACAAGCGGCGGTGGGCGGGTCACGCGCCGCATTGCGGTCGGGACCAAGCCATTCGGCGACGCCCGCGGCCCGTGCCTACCGTGGGGACGCATCCGTACCTTGATGGGGGAACCATGGCTGACCGCACTGCATCCGCTCGCCTCGATCGTCGCCAGCGCGCGCGCTCCAGCGAGGGACCGCGCCAGCACGCCAAGGTCGACGTCGCCTGGCTCGGGCGCGACCTGCTCGGCACCTGGGCGGAGCAGCGCCTCGCCGCTCGCCGCAAGGTCGCCGATCCCACCTTCCAGCGCATCGACGACCTCACGATGGCCGACCACCGCGAGCGGGTGCTCGGCCAGATGCGCGCGCTCGCCGCCGACGGCGCCGTGCTCCGCGCGTTCCCGTCGCGGCTGGGCGGTCACGACGACCACGGCGGCAACATCGCCGGCTTCGAGGAGCTCGTGCTCGCCGACCCGAGCCTGCAGATCAAGTCGGGCGTGCACTACGGCCTCTTCGGCGCCGCGGTGCTGCACCTGGGCACGCAGCACCACCACGACACCTTCCTGCCGCCGATCATGCGCTTCGACATCCCCGGCGCCTTCGCCATGACCGAGACGGGTCACGGCTCCGACGTCGCCTCGATCGGCACGACCGCCACGTACGACGCCGACACGGAGGAGTTCGACCTCCACACGCCATTCCGCGGCGCGTGGAAGGACTACCTCGGCAACGCCGCGCTGCACGGTCGCGACGCGGTCGTCTTCGCGAAGCTCATCACGGGCGGCGTCGACCACGGCGTGCACGCGTTCTACGTGCCGCTCCGCGACGAGTCCGGCGCGTTCCTGCCCGGCATCGGCGGCGAGGACGACGGCTACAAGGGCGGCCTCAACGGCATCGACAACGGCCGGCTGCACTTCACCCACGTGCGCGTGCCGCGCACGAACCTGCTCAACCGCTACGGCGACGTCGCGCCCGACGGCACCTACTCGAGCCCCATCGAGAGCCCCGGCCGTCGCTTCTTCACGATGCTCGGCACGCTCGTGCAGGGCCGCGTCTCGCTCGACGGCGCCGCGGTCGTCGCGCAGCAGGCGGCGCTCGCGATCGCGATCCGCTACGCCACCGAGCGCCGGCAGTTCAACGCCTCGAGCGAGGCGCAGGAGGAGGTGCTGCTCGACTACCGCAGGCACCAGCGGCGCCTGTTCACGCGGCTGTCGAAGGCGTACGCGCAGACCTACGCGCACGCGATCCTGCTGACGAAGTTCGACGGCGTCTTCTCGGGCCGCACCGACACCCCCGAGGAGCGCGAGGACCTCGAGACGCTCGCGGCCGGCCTCAAGGCGCTGTCGTCGTGGCAGTCGCTCGACACGCTCCAGGAGGCCCGCGAGGCTTGCGGTGGCGCCGGGTTCCTCGGCGAGAACCGGCTCGTGCAGCTGCGCGCCGACCTCGACGTCTACGCGACCTTCGAGGGCGACAACACCGTGCTGCTGCAGCTCGTCGGCAAGCGGCTGCTCGGCGACTTCGCGAAGCAGTTCAAGGGCGCCTCCAAGGCCGACATCGCCCGCTTCGCCGCCGACCAGTTCTTCGACCGCGCGACCGCGCTCGTCGGGCTCCGCGCGCTCGGGCAGGACGTGCGCGACCTGCGTCGCGTGCAGAACGCATCCGTCGCCATCCGCGACCGCGACTTCCAGCGGGACATGCTCGAGGACCGGGTCGAGACGATGGTCGCCGAGATCGCGGGCCGGCTGCGCCACGCGCCGCGCGACCAGGCGAAGGCGGCCGCGGCGTTCAACGCCGAGCAGCACGAGCTCATCGAGGCCGCGCGCGCATGGGTCGAGCTCCAGCAGTACAACGCGCTCGACGAGGCCGTCGAGCGGATGCCCGACGCGACGAAGAAGGTCATGACGCACGTGCGCGACCTCTTCGCGCTCACGATCATCGAGGAGCACGCCGCCTGGCACCTCGAGAACGGTCGCCTCTCGGACGCCCGCTCGAAGGCGGTCACCTCGACGATCGAGCGCCTGCTGCAGAAGCTGCGCCCGCACGCGCTCGACCTCGTGGCGTCGTTCGGCTTCGGCGACGAGCACCTGCGCGCGGAGATCGCCAGCGGCGCCGAGGGGGAGCGGCAGGCCGAGGCGATGGCCTACTACGACGCGCTGCGCGCCTCGGGCGCCATGCCGGTGCCCGAGAAGCAGGCGCGCCTCGCGGCCGGCGCAGAGCCGCTCGCGGATGCGGCGTCGTCGCCGCTGCCGCCCGAGGAGGTCGTGGCGATCGACCACGACCTGGACGTCCAGGATGCACCGGCCGAGCGGGTCGAGGCGGCTGACGACCGCGTGTCCGTCGAGCCCGCGGACGAGGCGGTCGACGCCCGCTGACGCCTCGTCGTGGAGGAGCCCGGTCGCAGCGCGGCCGGGCTCTTTCCATGCACGACCCATAGGTCGTATTCCGCTCTCGGGATTGCGTACGCCATACGCTGTCACTATCCGGGGTTCGGAACCAACGATGCTCCGACCCGTACCGGCTGGGAAGTCGCGCAAGGCCCGAGAGGGGCACAATGACCACCACGATGACCGCAGGGGCACTTCGCTCCACGATCCCCGCGAGCGAGCGCGCCGAGCGCGCTGAGCGTGCCGACTTCCGCGTCGTCGCCAAGGCCGTCCGCGACGCAGGCCTGCTCGAGCGCCGCGTCGGCTTCTACGTCGGCGTCATGATCGTCCTCGGCGTCGCCCTCGTCGGCCTGCTGGTCGGGGCCGTGCTGCTCGGCGACAGCTGGTTCCAGCTCCTCATCGCCGCGGGCCTCGGCATCGTGTTCACCCAGATCGCGTTCATCGCCCACGAGGCCTCGCACCGCCAGGTGCTGAAGTCGGGCCCCGCCAACGACCGCCTCGGCCGCATCCTCGCAGCCGGCGTCGTGGGCATCAGCCACCAGTGGTGGATGACGAAGCACTCCCGCCACCACGCGAACCCGAACCAGATCGGTCGCGACCCCGACATCGACATCGACACGATCTCGTTCCTGCCGAGCGACGCGAAGAAGGCCCGCGGCATCCAGCGCTGGGTCACGCAGCGCCAGGGCTGGCTCTTCTTCCCGCTGCTCACGTTCGAGGGCGCCAACCTGCACGTGCGATCGGTGCTGACGCTCCTCGAGCGCCGACCGGTCGTCGGCCGCTGGCTCGAGCTCGGCCTCATCTTCACGCGCTTCGCGGTCTTCTTCACCTTCCTCTTCGTCATCATGCCGCCGCTCATGGCACTCGCCTTCATCGCCGTCCAGATGGCCGTCTTCGGCGTGGGCATGGGCGCATCGTTCGCGCCGAACCACAAGGGCATGCCGACGGTCGGCCGCGACGTGAAGCTCGACTTCTTCACGAAGCAGGTGCGCACCTCCCGCAACATCCGCGGCTGGGGTATGAGCACGCTCATGGGCGGCCTGAACTACCAGGTGGAGCACCACCTGTTCCCGAACATGGCGCGCCCGCACCTCAAGGCGGCGAGCGAGATCGTGCGCGCGCACTGCGCCCAGCACAACATCCCGTACACCGAGACGAACCTCGTCGGTGCGTACGCATCGGTCGTCCGGTACTTGAACCGCGTGGGCCTCGCCGCTCGCGACCCGTTCGACTGCCCGATGCTCGACGCGCGCCGGTGACAGCAGCCGCCCGCCCGCCGCGCTCGCGGCAGCCGATCCGCTACGCGCTCGCCGCCCTCCACTGGCGGCTGAGCCCGTGGCGGCTCGTGCGCGAGCAGCCGCCCTACGAGGGTCCTCGGCTGCTCATCGGCGCCCCGCACACGTCCAACCGTGACTTCGTCATCATGCTCGGCATCGCGTGGGATGCGCGGCTGCCGGTGCGCTGGCTCGGCAAGCGCGAGCTGTTCCAGGGGCCGTTCGGCCGCGTCATGCACTGGCTCGGCGGCATCCCGGTCGACCGCGACGATCCCGCGGGGCTCGTCGCGCGCATCGTCGAGCTCGTCCGCAGCGATCCGAACGCGGCGATCGTCGTCACGCCCGACGGCACCCGCAGCTCGACGCTGTGGAAGAGCGGCTTCTACCGGATCGCGCTCGAGTCTAGGATCCCGGTCACGCTCGGCTGGGTCGACCGGGTCACCGGCACCGCGGGCCTCGGCCCGACCCTCACGATGACGGGGGATGTGCCGGGCGACATGGACCGCATCCGCGCGTTCTACGCCGGCAAGCTCGGCATCAACGCCGACCGCACGACCGAGCCGCGGCTCTCCGACGAGGCCGGGCTCGCCGCTCGGCTCGCCGAGGAGCGCCGGCTGCCCTGACCGGCGCCCTGGGCTCAGGCTCGGCCCCGGCTCGCCGGGCTCGCGTCGTGCGACGGCCGCGCGCGAGCGCACCGAACCCTGGTGCCCGTCGCGCTCGGATGCGAGCATGGGGCCATGGACCAGAGCCCCGTGCACGAGATCAGCGAGGCCGAGTGCCTCAAGCTGCTCGCCGCCTTCGAGTTCGGCCGCATCGCGTTCCGCGTCGGTGACGTGCTCGAGGTGTTCCCGGTGAACTACCACGCGGATGGCCACGCCATCACGTTCCGCACGGCGCCCGGCACGAAGCTCGCCGGGGTGCTGCTCGCCGACGACGTCGTGTTCGAGATCGACCACATCGGCGTGCGCGAGGCCTGGAGCGTCATCGGCCACGGCGCTGCCCGCCACCTCGAGTCGAGCGACGAGATCGCGGCCGCCGAGCGGTTGCCGATCCACCCGCTCATCCCGACGGTGAAGCGCGAGTTCGTGCGCATCGACCTCGCCCGCGTCTCTGGCCGCCGGTTCCACCGGCAGGCCGAGCCGGATGTGTCGACCGAGCCGGGCGCCGACTCGACGGACTGATGGCGGGCGCTCCTACATGGCCCCTGAGGCTCCGGGGCTGAGGCCCGCGCCCGCGCGCACCGTGTGCACCGGACGGCTGGCGTCGATGCGCGACGCCACCCACAGCAGGAAGACCGCTTCGGCGTGCGTCATCGGCTCCCGCAGCTCGAGCGCGGGTCGGTAGCGCCACGGGCCGACGGGCGTGATCTCGCCGACCAGCCCACCCTGGAGCTGCACGTCGAAGTGCAGCTTGCCCAGCAGCCAGCTCGTGGTGCGCACGAGCAGCGTGGAGCCGCTCGGGCCGAGCATGCGGCAGCGTGCCCGCCACGGCGCACCGCGCTCGAGCACCAGCGCATCCCGGTCGTCGCCCGCGCGCACGCCCGACATCCCGTCGCGCTGCACGCGGAAGGTCCACTGCGCACCATCGATCTCGACCTCCGGGGCGCGTCCCCAGAAGTCCGGACCGGTGCCGGCGACGCGCTCGCCGTCCGCCGTCACCGAGCCGTCATCCCACGTGTAGCGCATGGGGGCAGGCTATGCGCCCCGCTGGAGGTGCGCCAGCACGCGTCCGCAGCCGGGCCGTGGGGAATGCGCGGCGGCGTGCTGCGCGTTGGATGATGGTGCGAGCCCGCGAACGCCGCGGCCGCAGCAGGGGAGCATCCGCATGACGCAGCCGGTCGAGTCCAGCACGAGCACGCTCGAGAGCGGGCGAGTCGAGACCGACACGCTCGTCGTGGGCATCCTCGGCGCGGGCAAGATCGGCACGGCGCTCGCGCGTCGCTCGATGGCGGCCGGTCACCGCACGCTCATCGCAGGCTCCGGCATCCCCGAGCGCATCCGGCTGATCGCCGAGTACATGGCGCCCGGCGCCGAGGCGATGACGTCGGCGGATGTGGCCGCCGGCGCTGACGTCGTGATCCTCGCGCTGCCGCTCGGCCAGCACACGGAGCTGCCGGTGGAGGCGCTCGAGGGCAAGCTCGTGATCGACGCGATGAACTACTGGTGGGAGACCGACGGCATCCGCGACGAGTTCACCGACCCGACGCGTCCCACGAGCGTGATCGTGCAGGAGTTCCTGCCCTCGTCGCGCGTCGTGAAGGCCTTCAACCACATGGGCTACCACGATCTCGCGGACTGGCCCCGGCCGGCCGGCAACCCGCAGCGGCGCGCGATCGCGGTGGCCGGCGACGAGCCTGGCGACGTCGCGGTCGTCGCGCAGCTCGTCGACGACTTCGGCTTCGACCCGGTGGTGCTCGACTCGCTCGCCGACGGGCTCCGCCTGCAGCCGGGCCACCCGGCCTTCGGCGCGAACGAGGACGCTGCGACGCTCCGAGCCCTCATCGGCTGAGGCGTAGCGACCGCTCAGGATCGCCGCACCAACGACGAAGCCCCCGCTGGGCGGGGGCTTCTGAGTGTGGCTCCGACGGGCGTCGATCCCGTGACCTCACGATTTTCAGTCGTGCGCTCTACCAACTGAGCTACAGAGCCAGGCCGGCCGAAGCCTGCCTTGCACAAGGCCCTCTCTTTCGAGAGGGCCGAGGCGTGGCGACCCTGACGGGACTTGAACCCGCGACCTCCGCCGTGACAGGGCGGCGCGCTAACCAAACTGCGCTACAGGGCCATGCTGGTAGACCCATCGTACAGAACGAATCTGCCGTGAGTGACCCCAACGGGATTCGAACCCGTGCTGCCGCCGTGAAAGGGCGGTGTCCTAGGCCTCTAAACGATGGGGCCGTGTGCCGAAGCACATGACTACCGAGCGATGACGTTACAGCACGCGAGAGCCAGGTTGCAAACCGAGCGTCCCTCCCGGCGCGCCTCGCGCGCTGCTTCTGCGACACGCCGCCTCAACACCGGCTCAATCAAACCTTCAGCCGGAACATGAAAGTTGATAGCGTTGCCCCCATTGTGCTCGCGCACCGCGGTGGCACCATGAGATCGGAGCAGCGCCCTGCGCTGCGAACAGGGAGTGACATGGCGAGGCCTGACAGCACCGGCGCGCGCGTGGCGATGTCTCCACGCTGGCGCCGATTGCGCCATGTCCTCGCCGCGTCGACCGCGGTCGCCGGGATGGTGCTCGTCATCCTCGTGCCGGGCACGCCCTCGGCCGACGCCGTCGACGACTGGGGCTTCCCGACGTGGTCCGAGGTCGAGGCCGCCCGCGGCAACGAGGCCGCCAAGAATCAGCAGATCGAGCAGATCCGTGGCCTGATCGCACAGCTGCAGACCGATCTCGAGAGCGCGCAGGCGCTCTCCGACCAGCGCGCCGCCGAGGCCATCGAGGCGCAGGCGCGCTACGACGAGGCCGTCGCCGTCGCGGAGCGCCTGCAGCAGCAGGCCGATGAGGCGACCGAGCGCGCCGCCGATTCCGAGCGCGCCGCGGGTCAGCTGGCCGCGCAGCTCGCCCGATCGGGTGGCACGGGCGACATGAGCGCCGAGCTCTTCGCCAATCCGGGCTCCGCCGACAACTGGCTCTACCGGCTCGACATGATGGACCGCGTCGCCGGCACCGCCGACTCCCTCTACGAGCAGGCACAGCGCGACGCCAACTCCGCACAGGCGCTCCAGGACCAGGCCGCCGTCGCACGCGAGGCGCTGCTCGGCCTGAAGCAGGAGGCGGATGCGGCGTACCAGGTGGCGCTCGAGGCCGCCGCGGCCGCGCAGGCAGCCGTGGAGCGCGAGCAGAACCACCGCGTCGAGCTCGAGGCGCAGCTCGCCGTGCTGATCGAGAACCGTGCCGCGACCGAGGCCGACTACCAGGCCGGGCAGCGCTGGCAGGCCTACCTCGCCGAGCAGGAGCGGCTCCGCATCGAGCGCGAGCGCCGCGAGGCCGAGGAGGCCCGGCAGCGCTGGCTCGCCGAGCAGCAGCGGCTCGCGGCGGCAGCCGCGGCAGCGGCTGCGGCCAACCAGGGCGGCAGCAGCGGCGGTGGTGGTGGCGGCGGCAGTGCCGGCGGCGGCTCCGTGCCGGTCACGCCGCCTGCCTCGAGCGGCTGGCAGACCCCGCACTACGGCCGCTTCACCTCGAGCTACGGCTGGCGCAACGACCCGCTCGGCATCCTGGGCCGCAAGCTGCACGCGGGCGTCGACATCGCCGCCGGCTGCGGCACCCCGATCTACTCGGTCGCCGCGGGCACCGTCGCGCTGCGATCGCGCGACACCTACGGCGCGAACATGCTCTACATCAACCACGGTGGCGGCGTGCAGAGCGAGTACTTCCACATGAGCCAGCCCGCGCACGTCTATCCGGGCCAGCGGGTGGGTGCCGGCCAGGTCGTCGGCTACGAGGGCGACACCGGCCACGCCATGGGCTGCCACCTGCACTTCCAGATGCGCGTCAACGGCACGCTCGTCAACCCGGAGTCGTTCCTGAACGCGCGCGGCGTCCGCCTCCGCTGACAGGCACCGCCGCCGTCAGGCGGAGACACGAAGAGGGGCGCACCTGCTGGTGCGCCCCTCCTTCGTCTGTCGAGATTCAGTCCGTGACGTCGCGGCCGCCCTCGGGCTTCTCTACGCCCTCGCCCGACTGGTCGCCGTGCTCGGCGTCGAAGGCGGCGTAGCCGGCCTGGACGGTCGCCTCAGCGGCCTCCGCGCCCTCCCACTCGCCGAGCTTGACCCACTTGCCGGGCTCGAGGTCCTTGTAGTGCAGGAAGAAGTGCTCGATCTCGTTGCGCGTCTGCTGCGGCACATCCGTGATGTCCTGGATGTGCGACCAGCGCGGGTCCTTCTCGAGCACGCAGATGACCTTGGTGTCGATGCCGCCGTCGTCCTCCATGTTGAGCTGGCCGACGGGGCGCACGCGCACGAACACGCCCGGCGGCACCGGGTACTCGAGCAGCACGAGCGCGTCGACCGGGTCGCCGTCGAGCCCGAGCGTGCCCTCGAAGAAGCCGTAGTCCGTGGGGTAGACGAAGGTCGTGAAGAGCACGCGGTCGAGGTAGACGCGCCCCGTCTCGTGGTCGACCTCGAACTTGTTGCGGCTCCCCTTGGGGATCTCGATGACGACGTCGTAGGCGGCCAAGGGCGGCTCCTTCTCGTGGGGGTGAGGAATCGGCATAAGGTTACTTCATGCCCGAAAGCGACCGTCGACCGCGGCTGACGCCTGCCGTCGCCGACGTCCGCCGGGCGGTGCGCGAGACGATCGCCGACCTCCCCGAAGGCGCGCTCGTGCTCGTCGCCCTCTCCGGAGGCCCGGATTCGCTCGCGCTCGCCGCCGCTACCGCGTTCGAGGCCGGACGAGCGGGGATGCGCGCGGGCGCCGTGATCGTCGACCACGGCCTGCAGTCCGGCAGCGCCGACATCGCCGACCGCGCCGCCGTCCAGGCGCAGGAGCTGGGGCTCGACCCCGTGCGGGTCATGCGGGTGCAGGTCGCGCCCGACGGCAGCCCCGAGGCCGCCGCCCGCCAGGCCCGCTACGCGGCGCTGCTGCAGGCGCGCAAGGAGCTGAGCGCCGCCGTCGTGCTGCTCGGGCACACGCTCGACGATCAGGCGGAGACCGTGCTCATCGGTCTCGCGCGCGGCTCGGGCTCGGAGAGCCTGTGGGGCATGCACCCGCGCATCGGCTTCCTGCGCCGACCGCTGCTCCAGGTGCGCCGCGCGACGACCCACCAGGCGTGCCGCGACCTCGGGCTCGATGCCTGGAGCGATCCGCACAACGACGACGACCGCTTCCTCCGGGTGCGCGTGCGCCATCGCGTGCTGCCGATGCTCGACGAGGTGCTCGGCGGCGGTGTCGCGCTCGCGCTCACCCGCACCGCAGACACGCTGCGAGAGGACGCCGAGGCGCTCGCGCACTTCGCGCAGGAGCAGATCCTCGACCTCGTCGAGCACGCCGAGGGCGGGCTCTCGCTCGACGTGGGTGGGCTGGGGGCGAACCCGCCCGCGCTGCGGCAGCGCATCATCCGGCTCGCGGTGCAGAGCGAGTTCCACGTCGCGCTCTCGCGGCAGCAGACGCTCGAGGTGTCGCGGCTCGTGACCGACTGGCACGGCCAGGGCCCGATCCACCTGCCCGGCATCCGCGTGACGCGCGACGGGCGCCGGCTCGTCTTCGTCGCGGCGGGGACGGCGGACTGAACCGCCGTGTGACCTACCGGCGCATGCCGGACATGTCACGATGCACCGCGATGGACGGAGCCGCCGCATCCGGGCGCGAGAGGAGCATCATGACCCGAACCCGCTCGGCCGCCCTCGGCCTGCTCGTGCTCGCGCTCAGCGGCTGCGTCGCCGACGCGGCGCCGCCCGCGGACTCGGCGCCGCCGACGCCCGCGGCATCCGTCGAGCCCAGCCCCACGGCGACCGCGACCCCGGCGACCGCGGCCCCGGCGCCGACCTCGGGCACCGCGTCACCGGCCGAGCCCGCCGCGACCGCCTCGCCGCGCCCGCTCGCCGACGGCTGGGAGCGCTTCGAGGTGGGCGACGGCCACACGAGCTGGCGCATGCCGCCGGGCTGGAGCGCCGACATCGAGGCAGAGGCGCTCGAGGGCCGAGTCGAGTGGACCGACTACCGCGGGCTCGTGCGCGACGAGGTGGGCGTGCCCATGCTGCAGTTCGAGGCGATCGCGAGCGGCGGGCAGTATGCGACCGACTTCTCGCCGTGCGAGCGACCGGACACCGAGGTGCTCGAGGTGACGCCGCTCGGCGAGCAGGTCACCGACACGGATGCCGTGGTCGCCTCGGTCGCATTCCACGAATCGCGCGGCGGTCGCGACGGCGTGACGTTCGCCGCCGGTGTGTCCGAGAACGACGTCACGACGGCGTGCGAGCCCGGGATCCTGGCGCTCTATCAGGGCGAGGGGCCGTCCGACTACGACTACCTGCTGCTCCAGATCGTCGACGACGCCGGTTCGTCGTACCCGCGGTTCGCGAGCTTCGACGAGGCGCGCGGCTACCTCGCGACGAGCGAGTACGCGCTCATCCGCGAGGTGCTCCTCTCGTTCGAGAGCCGCTGACCGCTTCGTTGCGCGATCGTGATCCCTCGCCCGGCGAGGGGCCGTGTGCCCCCGCTCGCGCTGCGGTTCGATGCTGGGAGCGCTCCGTGATCGAACCGTGACCTGCAGGCGGTGACCGTGGTCGCGTGGCGGACTTGACGGGATGCATACGGGAAGCGTCCCCGTCACGAGAGGACCACGATGATCACCCACGCACCGACCGGTCGCCTGCGCGCGGCCACGGCCGCACTGCTGCTGAGCGCCCTGCTCGTCGGATGCGCCGGCGCCGCCGGCGCGCCGAGCGAGGCGCCGAGCGCAGACCCGGCGCCGAGCGCGAGCCCCAGCCCCAGCCCGTCGCCGAGCGGCACCCCGCAGGCGGATGCGGGGGTGATCGACACGACGTCGTGGCAGGAGTTCGCCACCGATGACGGCTCGATCGCGTTCCGCTACCCCGCGGACTGGGCGCTCGAGGCCGAGTCCGAGCGGTTCGCCCCCGATGAGGGGCGCGACGACGTCGACGACCCGTTCGTCCGGTGGATGGACAGCGCGACGCTCACCGCCCCGAACGGTCAGCAGCTGCTGCAGATGACCGACTTCATCGACATCGGCGGCACGTGCGGCGACGTGAGCGAGCCGGTCGAGGTGCTCGCGACCGAGACGGGCGCAGGCACGGCGCTCGCCGACGCGAGCGCGACGAGCATCGCGACGGTCGCGCTCGGGACGGTCGATGACCGCTGGAGGGTCGGCGTCGGCATCACCGGTGACGAGTGGCTCGATGCCACCGAGACGTGCGCGATCTCCTTCGTCCTGGGCTCGAGCGACGGCGGCGTCTCGATCGGCACGCACTTCGAGCTCGCTGCCGGCGGCGAGGACGCGCTCTGGACCGTCGACACCCTCGACGACGCGCGCGCCTACATGGAGACCGCCGAGTACGCGACGATCCTCGAGATCCTCCGCTCGGTCGAGGTCGCGTGATGCGCGCGCTCCTGGTGCCCGCGGCGCTGCTCGCCGTCGCCGCGCTCGTCGGATGCTCGCAACCTGCGGCAGCGCCGTCGTCGTCGCCCACCGCATCCGCCGAGGCGGCGCCGTCCCCCTCCGCGACCCCGTCCCCGACCCCGACGCCGTCTCCGACACCGGCCGACCCGCTCGCCGGCTGGCAGGAGGTCGCGACGCCCAACGGCACCGCGACCTTCCGCGTCCCGCCGGGATGGACGGCAGAGGTCGGCGGCGAGCAGATCGAGTACGACGGCGAGACGCACTGGGTCAACCAGATCGGGCTCCGCGACGCCGCCGGCGAGCTGCGCCTGGGCTACAGCGATGGCCCGTACGACGACGTGGGCGCGCTCGCGAGCTTCGGCGTCGTTCGGTCGGCGCCGGTGGCGACGCTCGACGAGGCGGAGCGCGCGGCGCACGACGACGTGGATCCCCGCTACCTCGACCACCACGCGATCGCCTGGTGGACGGCGGGGGATGGTGCGCCGTACATCGCGCATGCCGGCCTCGCGAATCCGCCGCTCGGCGAGAGCCAGCCGACGTCGATCGTCATCGACGGGGAGCGCTCGGTGTCCTTCGGCGTCCGCGAGGAGTTCACGAGCGAAGCGGATGCCGTCGCCTGGCTCGAGAGCGACGACGTCGCGCTGCTGCTGCAGATCGTCGCAACGCTCGACCTGACCGCCATCCCGGCGCCGGCCCTCCCATGACCGCGCGCCCCTCGAGCGGATCCGGCTCGCGCTCGAGCAGTGGCTCGGACGCGGAGCGACGATCGCCGCGGCCGGTAGGTTGGTCGCACGCCGACCGCAGGAGCGCACATGGACTTCACGCACGTCGAGGGTGACCTCGCCAAGACCCTCATCACCGAGGACGAGCTGCACGCCAAGCTCGAGGAGCTCGCCCGGCAGATCGAGGACGACTACGAGGGGCTCGACCTGCTGCTCGTCGGCGTGCTGCGCGGCGCGGTCATGGTGATGGCGGATCTCTCGCGCACCCTGAACCGCCACATCGAGATGGATTGGATGGCCGTCTCGTCCTACGGCTCGGGCACCGTCTCGTCGGGTGTCGTGCGCATCCTCAAGGACCTCGACTCCGACCTCACGGGCCGCAACGTGCTCATCGTCGAGGACATCATCGACTCGGGCCTGACGCTCTCGTGGCTCAAGGCCAACCTCGAGTCGCGCGGCGCCGCCTCGGTCGAGATCTGCACGATGCTGCGCAAGCCCGACGCGCTCAAGGTGCAGGTCGACGTCAAGTACTGCGGCTTCGACATCCCCAACGAGTTCGTCATCGGCTACGGCCTGGACTACGCCGAGCAGTACCGCAACCTGCGCGGCATCGCGGTGCTCGCCCCGCACGTCTACAACTGAGCGCGAGCGGCACCGTCCACGATCGTGACCCGATCGTGACTCGCCGGATGTGACCCGTGGGTGAGCATCGGACATGACGGTTCGAGGGCCGTCCGGCCCGACGACCACGAGGAGTCACGATGACCAGCACTGCCGCCGCCCGAGCCTCCGTCGCCGTCCTGGCTGCGCTCGCCCTCGCCTCCTGCGCGCAGCCGGCCGCCGAGCCGACGGTGGCGCCGGACGGGCCGCCGCCCAGCGCATCCGCATCCCCCGCCCCGACCGCTGCGCCCTCGGCGTCGCCCAGCGCCGCCGCCGACGCGCGGCGGTTCGAGGCGCAGGACGGCGCGGTGCGGTTCGAGCTGCCGGAGGGCTGGACGGTCGACGACCGCAGCGCGATGGGCGATGCCTCGGAGATGTACAGCCGCGGGCCGGGCTGGCTCAACGATCTCGTCGTGCTCGACGAGGACGGCGACCAGATGCTCTGGTACCGGGAGCACTACGGCACCGACACCTACGACTGCGACGTCGAGCAGCCGGACGTCGAGCGGACCGAGATCGCCCCGCTCGCGCCCGAGCTGGTCGCCGCGCTGGAGGCCGACGGGTACGACATCGGCACGACCTACGTGCAGGTCCGGGTCGCCGAGGCAACCGAGTTCCGCGGCGACGCGCGACCGGGCGACTGGGCGGTGCGCATGGAGGTCATCCGGACGCTGGCCGAGGAGGACGGGTGCGTCCCCGTCGTGAGCGAGATGGCGACCGGCAGCCGCGTCGTCCTCATCGACGCGGTCGCCGACAGGGAGGGCGAGCAGGGCATGCCCGACACGACGATCGACTTCGCCGACGAGCAGTCCGCACGCGCATGGCTGCAGAGCGATGAGCACGCGGCGATCCTCGAGGTGCTCGCCTCGCTCGAGCTCACCGACGCCCCGATGCTCGATGCCGCTCCCTGACGCGCCGCCGTCTCGGGCATCCCGGCGCGCTCACAGACCCTGTCACCCGATGTTTGGGAGGATGGCGGCATGACGTCCCCCGCTCGGCTGCTCGCCCCGATCGCGCTCGCGATCGCGGCGTCGGCCCTCGTCGCCTGCTCCGGCGGCACGCCCGCGCCCGACCCGCAGCCCTCGATCCCGCCGGGCATCACGGCGCCGCCGCCGACGGCCCCGGCGACACCCACGCCGACCGTCGAGTCGTCGCTGCCCGCCGAGATCGCCGGTGTCGACACGAGCGACTGGCAGCAGATCCCCGTGCCGAGCGGCGCAGCGACCTTCCGCATCCCGCAGGGCTGGACCGTGAGCGAGGCCGCGGGCGGCCTCGACATCGTGCGCGAGGACGGTGAGCGGCAGCTCGGCTACGCCGAGGACGTCACGGCCGGCGACGGCAGCTGCGTCGACGGTGCCGGCGCGCCCGTCGCCTGGCGCACCGCCGTGCTCGACCGGCAGGACGTCGCCCTCGAGGGCACGACGGGCACCGCCTTCGGCGCGGCCGCCCTGCAGCTCGGCGACCAGTGGATCGTGAGCGTCGGCCTGCGGCCCGCTGCCGACGCGCAGACCCCGCGCTGCCCGATCGAGAACATCATCACGACACCGAACGGCGCCATCAGCTTCGGCTCCGAGGTGAACGTCACGGGGACGGGGCCCGGCGCTCCGTGGGCGGTCGCGTCGGTCGCCGCAGCGCAGGAGTACCTGGGCACGCCCGAGTACGCCACCATCCGCGCCATCCTGATGTCGCTCGAGCTGCTCGGCCCGCCCGCGCCCTGAGCGAACAGCGGCCGAGGGCGGAGGGGCCCGGGGATAGCCTGGTGCCCTCCCGACCCAGAAGGACGTCATGAGCTTCAAGAAGTTCCTGCGCGGGCCGATCCCGTGGATCGTCCTCGCGCTCGTCATCGTCGGCATCGCGTTCAGCTTCTTCATGACGCCGCAGTTCCGTCCCGTGCAGACGGATGTCGGCATGCAGATGATCGAGGACGGCCGCGTGCAGCAGGCGCGCATCGTCGACGGCGAGCAGCGCGTCGACCTCATTCTCACCGAGCCCGACGAGGAGCTCGGCGCGCAGGTGCAGTTCTACTACGTCGCACCCCGCGGGCCCGCGGTCGTCGAGGCGATCGCCTCTGCCGATCCGTCTGAGGGCTACATCGACGAGGTGCCGCAGGGCAACTGGCTGCTCTCGCTCATGGGCATCCTGCTGCCGGTGCTGCTGCTGGGTGCGCTCTTCTACTTCTTCATGACGCGACTGTCGGGCGGCAACAAGGGCGTCATGCAGTTCGGCAAGTCGAAGGCCAAGCTGATCACCAAGGACATGCCGCAGGTGAAGTTCTCGGATGTCGCGGGCGCCGACGAGGCCGTCGAGGAGCTCGGCGAGATCAAGGAGTTCCTGCAGGACCCGACGAAGTTCCAGGCGGTCGGCGCGCGCATCCCGAAGGGCGTGCTGCTGTACGGCGCGCCCGGCACGGGCAAGACCCTGCTGGCCCGCGCCGTCGCGGGCGAGGCCGGTGTGCCGTTCTACTCGATCTCGGGCTCCGACTTCGTCGAGATGTTCGTCGGCGTCGGCGCGAGCCGCGTGCGCGACCTCTTCGAGCAGGCCAAGCAGAACGCACCGGCGATCATCTTCGTCGACGAGATCGACGCCGTCGGCCGGCACCGCGGCGCGGGCCTCGGCGGCGGCCACGACGAGCGCGAGCAGACGCTCAACCAACTGCTCGTCGAGATGGACGGCTTCGACGTGAAGACGAACGTCATCCTCATCGCCGCGACGAACCGTCCCGACATCCTTGACCCCGCGCTGCTGCGCCCCGGCCGCTTCGACCGCCAGATCGGCGTCGACGCCCCCGACATGAAGGGGCGCGAGACGATCCTCGGCGTGCACGCGAAGGGCAAGCCGATCGCGCCCGGCGTCGACCTCTCGGTGCTCGCGCGCAAGACGCCCGGCTTCACGGGTGCCGACCTCGCGAACGTGCTGAACGAGGCCGCGCTGCTCACGGCGCGCCAGAACGCGACGCAGATCACCGACGAGTCGCTCGACGAGGCCGTCGACCGCGTGATGGCTGGCCCGCAGCGCCGCACGCGCATCATGAACGACAAGGAGCGGCTCATCACCGCCTACCACGAGGGTGGGCACGCGCTCGCGGCGGCCGCGATGCGGCACTCCGACCCCGTCACGAAGGTGACGATCCTGCCGCGCGGCCGCGCGCTCGGCTACACGATGGTGCTGCCGATCAACGACCGCTACTCCGTCACGCGCAACGAGCTGCTCGACCAGCTCACCTACGCGATGGGCGGTCGAGTCGCCGAGGAGATCGTCTTCCACGACCCGACCACCGGCGCCGGCAACGACATCGAGAAGGCCACCGGCATCGCCCGCAAGATGGTGACCGAGTACGGCATGACCGCCGCGATCGGCGCCGTGAAGCTCGGCTCCGCGCAGGGCGAGCAGTTCTTCGGCCGCGACATGGGCGGCAACCGCGACTACTCGCCGTCGCTCTCCGAGGCCGTCGACCGCGAGGTGCGGGCGCTCATCGAGCAGGCGCACACCGAGGCGTGGACGGTGCTGAACTCCAACCGCGAGCTGCTCGATCGGCTCGCGGGCGAGCTGCTCGAGAAGGAGACGCTCGACCACCTGCGGCTCGCCGAGCTCTTCGCCGAGGTCGAGAAGCTGCCCGAGCGACCGCAGTGGCTGTCGAACCCCGAGCGCCCGGTGAGCGACGTCCCGCCGATCGAGCTGCCCGTCTCGCAGCACGTCGACGAGGTCGTCGAGCCCGACACCGAAGCCGTCGCCGAAGTCTGATGGCGGTCGACGGGAAGCGGGTCGCCGCGGCCGTCCGCGAGCTGCTCGCGGCGATCGGCGACGACCCGGCGCGACCGGGCCTCGCCGAGACGCCGCGCCGCGTCGCTGAGGCGTACGCGGAGTACTTCGCGGGCGTGGGGGTCGACGCCTCCGGACACCTCGACTCGGGCGACCTCGCGGGGGAGTCGGGCGAGATGGTGCTGCTGCGCGACATCGAGTTCCGCTCCATGTGCGAGCACCACCTGCTGCCGTTCACGGGCGTCGCCCACGTCGCCTACCTGCCGAGCGACCGCATCGTCGGCCTCGGCCGCATCCCCCGCGTCGTCGAGACGATCGCCTCGCGGCCGCAGATCCAGGAGCGGCTGACCGACGAGATCGCCGACGCGCTCGTCGCCGGGCTCGATCCGCGCGGCGTGCTCGTCGTCGTCGAGGCGGCCCACGGATGCGTCGCGGCACGCGGCGCCCGGCAGGCCAACTCGTCGACCGTGACGATCGCGAGCCGCGGCACGCTCGCCGAGCCGATCGAGCGCGCCGAGATCATGGCCCTGATCGGGGAGCGTCGGTGACCGCCGCCGAGGTCTGGGGCATCCTCAACGTCACGCCCGACTCCTTCAGCGACGGCGGCCGCTACATCGACGCGGGCGCGGCGATCGCCCACGCGCGGCGGATGCGCGCGCAGGGCGCCGGCGTCGTCGACATCGGGGGAGAGTCGACCCGGCCGGGCGCCTCGCCCATCGACCCCGACGAGGAGCAACGGCGCATCCTGCCGGTCGTGACCGAACTCGTGCGCGAGGGAATCCGCGTCTCGGTCGACACGATCCACGCGGCGACCGCTCGAGCCGCGATCGCCGCGGGCGCCGAGATCATCAACGACGTGACGGCCGGCGAGCACGACCCCGACATGCTGCGCACGGTCGCGGAGGGCGGCGCGCGCATCGTGCTCATGCACTCGCGCGGCATCGACGTGACGCAGGACACCCACTACGACGACGTCGTGCGCGAGGTCGTCGAGCACCTCGAGCAACGGGTCGCGGCCGCGGTCGACGCGGGCATCGCGCGCGAGCGCATCATCCTCGACCCGGGCTTCGGCTTCTCGAAGGGCGCCGACGACAACTGGCGACTCCTCTCGGGCCTGCACCACCTCGTCGAGCTGGGGCTCCCGCTGCTCGTCGGCACGAGCCGCAAGCGGTTCCTCGGCGACCTCGTGCCGGAGGGCGCGCCAGCCTCGGAGCGCGACGCGGCGACAGCCGCGACCTCGCTGCTCGCCGCCCAGCGCGGCGCCGGCGCGGTGCGCGTGCACGACGTGGCCTCGACGGTCTCGGCCGTGCGGTCGCTCGACGCCGTCCGGCGCGCCGAGGGGCCCGATTGGGACGTCGTGCTCGACGACGTCGAGCGCCTCCACGGCACGATCGACCTGCGCGGGATCCGCGCGACCGGGCACCACGGCGTGCTGCCCGAGGAGCGCAGGGACGGCCAGGAGTTCGTCGTCGACGTCTCGCTCGGCCTCGACGTGCGCGACGCGGTCGCGAGCGACGACGTCGCGCGCACCGTGCACTACGGCGAGCTCGCCGAGCGCATCGTCGCGGCGATCGAGCGCGACCCCGTCGACCTCATCGAGACGCTCGCCGACCGGATCGCCCACGTCTGCCTCGAGGATCACCGCGTCGGGCACGCGGTCGTGACCGTGCACAAGCCGAGCGCGCCGATCGCCGTGCCGTTCGGCGACGTCTCGGTGACGGTGCAGCGGGCGCGCCTGCGTCGCGGCGGAGGCATCCGTTGAGGCTCTCGCTCGAGCGCCGGGCGGTGCTCTCGCTCGGCTCCAACCTCGGCGACCGCGTCGCGACCATCGACCGGGCCGTGCGCGCGCTCGGGGCCATCGACGGCATCCGCGTGCTCGAGCGCTCGAGCGCGTGGGAGTCGCCCTCGTGGCATCCCGACGGCGAGGGGCTCTCGCCCGACTACGCCAACATCGTCGCGATCGTCGGCACGTCGCTCGAGCCGCTCGACCTGCTCGACGCCATCCGCGCGGTCGAGGATGCGCTCGGCCGCGTCCGCGAGGAGCGCTACGGCAGCCGCACGATCGACATCGACATCGTCGCGATCGGCGCGCTCGAGGTCGACTCGGCGGAGCTCACCGTGCCGCATCCGCGGGCTCACGAGCGCCAGTTCGTGCTGCAGCCGTGGCTCGAGCTCGAGCCGCACGCCGAGCTGCCCGGGCACGGCTCGATCGCGGAGCTCGCCGAGTACGCCGACGGCGACGTCTGGCGGCTCGCGTGACGCGCACGTCCGCCACCACGCTCATCCTCACCTTCGTCATCGCCGCGGCGGTCGCCTGGATGGCCGAGGCGCTGCTCGTGATGAACGGCCGTCCCGCGCTCGTGCCGCCGCTCACCCTCGGGGTCGCCCTCGCGGTGCTCGGCGGGGTGCTGCTGCTGCTCGCCTGGCCGGTGCGGCAGGCTGCGCGCGGCAAGCGCCGCATCGACTACCGGCATGCGACGAGCGTGCTCGGCTTCGCGAAGGCGAGCTCGATCGTGGGCGCGCTGCTCACGGGCGGGGCGCTCGGCGCGCTCGCGTTCTTCGCCACGCGCGCCGTGGTCGCGGGCGACGCCGTGCTCGCGCTCGCCGTGATCGCAGCTGGCGCCGCGATCGAGCTCGTCGCGGGGGTCGTCGCAGAGCACTGGTGCGTGCTCCCGCCCGACGAGGAGGACGACGCGAGGGCACCCGCGTCGGCGCCGGAGCCGGCCTAGGACGCTCGGGCTCAGCGCTCCGGTGCGGGCTGGAAGTTCGTCATCGACTCCTCGTCGAACGCCGTGCGCAGCGCTTCCACGCCCTCCCAGTTGACGTAGACGACCGACTGCGAGCCCTCCATGCCGGTGCCGAGCGTGGGCATCGTGAAGGTCTGGATGCGCGTGGAGTCGAGCTGCGCGAGCTGCGACCCGAGGTCGAAGACCACCGGGAACGAGAACGTGTCGGTCGTCGCCATGTGCGGGGTGACGGTCGCGAGCAGGTTGGCCATGCGGTCGGGGTTCGTGAGGTTCTCGCGCGTCATCATCTGCTCGATCGCGCCGCGCAGCAGCGCGCGCTGGTTGTGCGAGCGCTGGTAGTCGCCGTCGGAGAAGGGGTAGCGCGCGCGCACGTAGGCCAGCGCCTCGTCGCCGGCGACGGTGATCTCGCCCGCCGGATAGCTGTACGCGCCCTCGCTGAACGCGATGTCGTTCTGCAGCGTCACGCCGCCGAGCGCCTCGGTGAGGCCCTTGAACCCCTCGAAGTCGATCACCGCGACGTGGTCGATACGCTGGTCGATGATGCCCTCGACGGTCTGCACCATGAGCGGCACGCCGCCGAGCGAGAGCGCCGCGTTCACCTTCTGCGTGCCGTGCCCCGGGATCTCCACCCACGAGTCGCGCATGATCGACATGATCTGCACCGTCTCGCGGTCCGGCGGGATGTGGGCGACCATGATCGTGTCGGCGCGGTCGCCGAGGCTCGTCAGCAGCGAGCCGTCGGTCGCGCGCGAGTCGCTGCCGAGCAGCAGCACGTTCACGGGTGCGCCCGACTCGGTCGCCGCGGCCGTCGGACGCAGCGACTCCTCGGGGAATGCGGTCTCGATCGTCTCCACCTGCTGCACCGACGGATTGATGCGCAGGAAGTACCAGCCGATCGCCGCCAGCAGCGCCAGCACGATGACGCCGACGATGGAGACGGCGATCCATCGGCCGACATGCGTGCGCTGCTTGGTCTCGGAAGTCACCGCGGCAGTATCGCAGACAGCCCCATCAGCCTCATCGCACTAGCCTGGAGCGGGCCGCAGACGGCCACCGGCGACCGCCGGAAGAGCAGTGGAGGAACCGTGTCCGAGCGCCTTGACGTCACCGGCGACTGGCAGCGCGTCAGCATGCGCTACGCCGTGGTCGAGTCGATCGGCACCGTGATCGCGTGGGCGATCGTCGGCATCGGCGCGACCGTGCCGCTCTGGTTCCTGACCGACGGCGAGATGCCGCTGTGGGCCTGGATCCCGATCATCGCCGCCGCCGTCCTCACCATCGTCGGAGTCGTGTGGTCGTTCCTGCGCACCCGCACGATCGGCTATCTGCAGCGCGCCGACGACCTGCTCGTGCGCCGTGGCATGCTCTTCCGCCGATTCGTCGCGGTGCCCTACGGCCGCATGCAGATCGTCGACATCACCCAGGGACCCATCGAGCGGATGTTCGGGCTCAGCACCCTGAAGTTCGTCACCGCGGCCGCGTCGAGCGCGATCACGATCCCCGGCATGCCGGGCTCGACCGCCGAGGAGCTGCGCGACCACCTCGTCGCCGTCTCGGAGTCGCGACGGGCCGGCCTGTGACCGACGCCCCGCGCCCGCCCCACCCGCCGGAGGGCCCGGCGCAGCCGTGGCCGCCGCAGGGCTCGGCCCAGCCCTGGCCGCCGCAGCAGGCGCAGCAGCAGCCCGCCGGGCAGCCCTGGCAGCAGCAGCCCGCCAGGCAGCACTGGCAGCAGCAGCCTGCCGGGCAGCCCTGGCAGCAGCAGCACGCGGGCGGACCGCGGCCGCCGGCGACCGATGCGCGCGCGAAGGCGATCGAGCTCGTCGACGGCGAGTGGCACCGCCTCCACCCCGCGACCCCGCTCCTGCGCGGTGGCCTCGCGCTCATCATCTTCCTCGGCGTCATCATCTCGACCTTTCGCGACCGCCTCATCGGCATGTTCGTGCCGCCGGAGTGGGCGGGCGAGGTCGAGGACTTCGATCAGGACCCGTTCGGCGACTTCGTGCTCGACCAGCTGCTGTGGGTCTCGCTCGGCACGATCGCGGCCGTGCTCGTCGGCATCCTCATCTTCTGGCTCAGCTGGCGCGTGCACCGCTTCCGCATCACGGGCGACGCCGTCGAGGTGCAGCAGGGCATCTTCGTCAAGCGCCATCGCCGCGCTCCGCTCGCGCGCATCCAGGCCATCAACATCCAGAAGCCGTGGTTCGCGCGGCTCCTCGGCGCGTGCAAGTTCGAGGTGCAGCAAGCGGGCAACGACGCCAACGTCGATCTCAACTACCTGAGCTCGTCGGTCGCGGATGCGCTGCGGTTCGAGGTCATGAACCGCGCCTCAGGGCGCTCGGCGGCCGACGTGCAGCGCATGGCGGCGGAGCGCGGCGGCGCCGGCGGCGTCGTCGACGAGCTCCTGCGGCCCGACGCCGAGATCGCGCACCTCGCGCCCGACTCGCTCGTGCGCATCCCGCTCGGCCGCATCATCGCCTCGTCGCTGCTCGACGGCTGGATCGTGTGGGCGGTCGCCTACGCGATCGGCACGCTCGTGCTCATCGTCGGGTTCCAGCAGTTCTGGGCCGTGTTCGCGCTGCTGCCCGGTGCGATCGCGTTCTTCGCGGCCGGCATGCGCTCGCTCGGCTCGAAGCTGCGCTACTCGATCGCCACGACGCCCGACGGCATCCGACTGGCGTACGGGCTCGCCTCGACGACGACCGAGATCCTGCCTCCCGGCCGCATCTTCGCCCTGCACGTGAAGCAGCCGCTGCTGTGGCGCCCGTTCGGGTGGTGGCAGGTGACGTTCACGCGCGCGGGTAAGTCGAAGCCCGACAGCTCGGGCCAGGGCCAGGGCAGCCAGATGGCGAGCTACCTGCTGCCCGTCGGCGACCTGCGCGACGTGCGCACCGTCGTCGGGCTCGTGCTGCCCGAGCTCGCGCACTCGCCGCTCGTCGACGCCGGCCTCTTCGGGCAGGCGCCCGACGCGTTCGTCGTCAGCCCTCGCCGTGCGCGGATCTTCCGCTGGTTCTCGGTGCGCCGCAACGGCTTCCACGTGCACGACGCCGCGTTCCTGCTGCGCTTCGGCCGCATCTGGCGGTCGCTGCAGATCGTGCCCCAGGCGCGCGTGCAGTCGGTCGCGCTGCAGCAGGGGCCGATCTACGGGCTCGCGCGGCTCGGCCGCGTGCAGTTCCACGTGCCCGACACCGTGCTCTCGCCCGGCATCGGCGCGATCGACCAGGGCGACGCGCGCATCCTCTTCGACCACGCGATGCGCACGGTCAAGGTGGCGATCGACCGGGATGCGTCGGAGTCGTGGGCCGCGTCGCTCTCGCGCAACGCTGTGCTCGAGACCGCGCCGGCCGTGCAGGACGGGCTGATGGCGCCGCCGTCCGCGTCGGCGCAGCAGCCCGGGCCGCCCTCGCAGTGGCACGTGCAGCAGCCCTGGCACGCCGGGCCGCCGCCGCTTGCGCAGCAGCAGCCGCAGCAGCAGCCCTGGCAGGGCCAGCCGCCGCCGCAGGGCCGGGTGCCGCAGCAGTGGCAGGGCCAGCAGCAGCTCGGGACGCCCCCGCAGCAGCAGCCCGATCCGCGCTGGCAGCGGCCGCGCGAGGAGCCGTGAAGCCGGGCAGGCTCGGCGTCGGGATCATCGGCGCCGGCCGCGTCGGTCCGGTGCTGGGCGCGGCGCTCGCGGGCGCGGGGCACGCGATCGTCGGCATCGACGCGACGGGCGCCGACGCGATCGAGCGCGCCGAGGCAGTGCTGCCGGGCGTCGCCCTGCTCGATGCGCCGACGATCGTCGAGCGCGCCGAGCTCGTCCTGCTCGCGGTCCCCACCGCCGAGCTGCCGGGGCTCGTCGCCGGCCTCGCGGCGACCGGCGCGTGGCAGCCCGGGCAGATCGTCGTGCACACCGCGGCCGAGCACGGCATCGGTGTGCTGCAGCCGGCGGTCGCGCGAGGCGCCATCCCCATCGCGCTCCATCCCGCGATGAGCTTCTCCGGCACGTCGCTCGACCTCTCGCGGCTGCTCGACGCGACGATCGCCGTCACCGCTCCCGGGCCCGTGCTGCCGATCGGGCAGGCGCTCGCGGTGGAGATGGGCGCGGAGCCGATCGTCGTCGAGGAGTCGGACCGCGCCGCGTACGCCGAGGCGATCGAGGTGGCGTCGAGCTTCGCCGACGGGATCGTCGCGCAGGCGATGCGGCAGCTGCACGAGATCGGCGTCGACCGGCCCGCCCGCGTGCTCGGCGGCGTCGTCCGCTCCGCCGTCGAGTCGGCGCTCGCCCGCTACCCCGACCCGCCCCTCCACCGCTGATCTGAACGTCGGGGGTGGCTGGACGACGGCGCATGCCGGATGAGCGACCACCCGCGACGAAAGAGAGTCCAGGGCGGGGGCGCGCCTAGGCTTGGCGGGTGCCCGCAGCCCTCGAGACCCTGACGACCATCGACAGCGTGCGCGCGCTCGTGCGCGACGCCCGCGCCGAGGGCCGCGGTGTCGCGCTCGTGCCGACGATGGGCGCGCTCCACGACGGCCACGTCGCGCTCGTGCGCACCGCGCTCGAGCGGGCCGACCTCGTCATCGCGTCGGTGTTCGTCAACCCGCTGCAGTTCGGGCCGCACGAGGATCTCGCGCGCTACCCCCGCACCCCGGAGGCCGACACCGAGCGCCTCGCCGAGCTCGGCGTCACGACCGTCTTCATGCCGACGGTCGACGAGATGTACCCGGACGGTGGCAGGTCGGCGACCCTCGTCACGGCCGGCCACCTCGGCACGGTGCTCGAGGGGCGCAGCCGTCCCGGCCACTTCGACGGCGTGCTGACGGTCGTCGCGAAGCTGCTCTCGATCGTCGCCCCCGACGTCGCCGTCTTCGGCGAGAAGGACGCCCAGCAGCTCTTCCTCGTGCGCCGCATGGCGCGCGACCTGAACTTCCCGGTCGAGGTCGTCGGCGTGCCGACCGTGCGGGAGCCCGACGGGCTCGCCCTCTCGAGCCGCAACAGCTTCCTGCAGCCGGGGGAGCGGGCGGATGCGCTCGTGCTGTCCCGCGCGCTCGAGGCGGCAGGCGCTGCGGCCGACCGGGGCGTCGAGTCGATGCTCGCGGCCGCGCAGGCCGTCTGCCAGGACGACACCGGCGTGCAGCTCGACTACCTCGCGGTCGTCGACCCGCGCACCTTCACGAGCGCGACCGACCAGCACCACGGTCCCGCGCAGGTGCTCGTCGCGGCCCGCGTCGGCACCGTCCGCCTGATCGACAACGCCATCTTCACCATCCCCTGACCCCTGTCGACGCTGCTCGTCCGAGCGGAGGGGCAACTCGGACGCGAACCCTCGACGGCGGGGCCGATGCGTAGGCGAGGCCCGGGCGGATGCGCGCCGGTAGGCTCGGGGGTCGTGACCGACTCCCAGCAGCCCTCGCCCGAGCAGTCCGTCGAGCACGAGCGCGCGGACTGGGTCTCGCGCCTCGCCGACGAGGTCGTCGCCGAGGCCGCGCGGCGCGGCACCCGCCCGGTCGCCGCATCCGGCATCTCGCCGTCGGGCCCCATCCACCTCGGCAACTTCCGCGAGGTGATGAGCCCGCACCTCGTCGCCGACGAGCTGCTCCGCCGGGGCGTCGACGCCGAGCACCTCATCTCGTGGGACGACTACGACCGCTTCCGCAAGGTGCCCGCCGGCATCGACGGCGTCGACGAGTCGTGGGCCGAGCACATCGGCAAGCCGCTCACGAGCGTGCCGCCGCCCCCGGGCAGCACCGCCGACTCGTGGGCCGCCCACTTCCGCGCGCAGGCCGAGGCCTCGTTCGCGGAGGCCGGCGTGCGCTACCGCGGCATCAGCCAGACCGAGCAGTACCGGGCGGGCGCCTACACCGAGCAGATCCTGCACGCGATGCGCCACCGCCGCGAGATCGACGCGATCCTCGCGCAGTACCGCACGCTGCCGGCCGCGAAGGACGAGGACGAGGCGCTGCAGGCGGCGCTCGACGCGGGCTCCGGGGCCGCGAGCGAGGACGACGGCTCGGCCGGCGCCGAGTACTACCCGTACAAGCCCTACTGCACCGCATGCGGCAAGGACCTCACGACGATCGAGGCGTACGACGACGACTCGACCGAGCTGACGTACTCGTGCCAGTGCGGCCACCGCGAGACCGTGCTGCTGCGCGAGTTCCGCTCGGGCAAGCTCGTCTGGAAGGTCGACTGGCCGATGCGCTGGGCGTTCGAGCGCGTCGTGTTCGAGCCCTCCGGCGTCGACCACCAGTCGCCGGGTTCGTCGTTCCAGGTCGGCCTGCAGCTCGCGCCCGTGTTCGGCTGGGAGCGTCCGCTCGGCCCGATGTACGCGTTCGTCGGCTTCGGCGGCGTGGCCAAGATGTCGTCGTCGCGCGGCGGCGCGCCCGTGCCCGCCGACGCGCTCGCCGTCATGGAGGCGCCGGTGCTGCGCTGGCTCTACGCCCGCCGCCGCATGAACCAGTCGTTCGACGTCGCGTTCGGCTCCGAGCTCCAGCGCACCTACGACGAGTGGGATGCGCTGCAGCGGAAGGCGGCGGCCGGCACCGCGCAGGCGGCCGAGCTCGCCGCGCTCGAGCGGGCGACCTCGACGGCGCACGAGCGGCTGCCCGAGACGCCGCGCCGCGTCGCGTACCGCACCCTCGCATCCGTCGTCGACATCACGTTCGGCGACGAGGCGCAGGTGCTGCGGATCGTGCGCGGGCTCGACGCCGACGACCCGATCGTCGATCTCGACGTGCTGCGGCCGAGGCTCGACAAGGTCGAGGCGTGGGTCGCGACGCACATGCCCGCCGATGAGCACACGACTGTGCGCGAATCGCCCGACAGGGGGGCGCTCGACGCGCTCACCGAGGTCGAGCGCGAGGCGCTCGGCCTGCTGCTCGAGGGCGGCCTCGGCCTGCCGCCGATCGAGGAGGCCTGGACGCTCGACGGGCTGACGAACCAGACCTACGGCGTCGCGAAGGTGCAGCGCGGGCTCGAGCCGGATGCGATCGTCAAGGGCGACAAGGAGCTCTCGGCCGCGCAGCGCGCGTTCTTCGCGCTGCTGTACCGCCTGCTCGTCGGCCGGGAGACCGGCCCGCGCATCCCCACGCTCCTGCTCGCGATCGGCTCCGAGCGGGTCCGCGCCCTCCTCTCCGCCTGACGGACGTCGAACTTCGCTGAGCTGCGCGTCTCGAGTGCAGGAACCCGCGGTTCGGGGAAGCTCGGCGAAGGGGTCGGGCGGGCGCGGTACCCTTGACGCATGCCTGAGAGCTGGTGGGGGAACGCGATCTTCTCTCTCGTCCCGACGATCGTGCTCGGCCTCATCTTCTGGATGGTCATGCGCATGATCATCCGCGGCGACCGCACCGCGCGCATGAAGTACGACCAGATCGAGGCGGAGGAGCGCGCGAAGGCCGGCCTCCCGGCCAAGCCGCAGCGCGCGCGAGCCGCAGGCGCTGCGACGGCGGAGGCCGACGCGTCGGCCGAGACCGTCGCCGATCGGCCGCCCGCCGCGAGCGGGTCGAGCCCGGACCGCACCTCGGCCTAGCGACCCGCGCCGAGCGGGCGCCGGGTCAGCGCGCCCCGACCGGCTCCGGCATTGGCTCGGCGAGCGGCGCTCGCGGCTCGAGCAGCTCCGCGCCCGGGGCGCCGACCGTCGAGCGCTGGTCCTTCGCGAGGAAGAAGTGCACCGCCAGGTAGGCGGCCGCGAGCGCGAGCGTCGTGAGGCCGAACGACAGCCAGTCCTCGCCGGCGACGGGCTGCGACGAGAACGCCGAGGTGCCGGTGAGCGCGAGGGGCACCATGATGAAGACGTTGTTGGCGGTGTGGAGCACCGACGCCGACTCGAGCCCGCCCGTGCGGTACGTCAGCATCGAGCACGTGAAGCCCACGAGCGAGAGCTGGAGCGTCGCCGAGATCGACGGATGCGCGTGCATCGCACCGAAGAGCAGTCCGGTCGCGATGCCGATCCAGATGGCGTTGCCGAGCCGGCCGGCCAGCACCCACGGCCCCACGGCGGCAGCGACGAGCGCGAGCAGCGACAGGTACCAGGTCGCCGGCTGCAGCACCATCACGGCGAGCACCGGCAGCAGCAGCACGAGCGCCGGCACGTAGCGGTGGCGCAGCCAGCCGCCCATCAGCTGGGGCAGCAGCCCGCGGAACGTGAACTCCTCGCCAGTCGCCTGCAGCGGCGTCGTCAGCAGCACGATCGCGACGAGTCCCCAGTTGGGGTTCCACTGCCACTCGACCGAGGGGTCGAGCCAGAGCGAGATGCCGATGTAGACGGCGAAGATCGGCAGGATCACGATCGCCGCGCGACCTGTCGTGCGCCAGCGCCAGCGCCCCGCGACGCTCGACGCGAATCCGGCGGCCCCCTTGCCGAACGCCGCCATCGCGACGATCGCGCCCGGGATCATCGCGGCCCAGGCCATGTTCACCCCGGCCATGCCGAGCGGCGTGCCGAGGATGTCGCCGAGCATCTCGGCCGCGACGTCCGGGTCGCTCGCGCTCGCGACGTCCAGCTGCGAGAAGAACTCGACCATGCCGGGCATGAGCAGCGCGAGCGAGACGACCTGGCCGCCGAAGAAGAAGCCGATCGCGATCGCCCAGGCGACGAACCAGCGGCCGACGCGCCGCTCGAGCGGCGCGAACGCCATCGGGTACGACTGGCCGTCGACCGGCAGGGCGGCCGGCAGCAGCGCCGGCTTGGTCGGCGGCGCCGGCTGCGGGGCGAAGCCCGGCTGCCCGTAGGGCGCGTACGGCTGCTGCGGTGCGCCGGGCCCGTACGCCGACGGCGTGTACGGCGAGTGCTGCGGCTGCCCGTAGGCCGGCTGCCCGTAGGTGGGCTGCCCGTATTGCGGCTGCCCGTAGGCAGGCTGCTGCTGCCGCTCGGATTCGGGCTGCCCGTACGCCTGGGGCGCCGGCGTCGACCAGGGTCGGCCGTCGCGCGGATCGCGGTCGGGCTGGGGCTGGGGCGCGGATGCCTGCTCGGGGCGGCTCCACGGCTGCGGGGGCAGATCGGTCACCGTGCTCCTTCGTCGTCGCGACGAGCGTATCGGCGACAGTTCGGTGTTCCGTGAGGGTCGACCGTGAACGGCTCTCCTCAGCCGTCGCGCCGACAGCGAACACGGCCGCGCCGTCCCTCATGCCGCGACTACGCTCGCAATCAAGGAAGGGAGCCAGCGATGTTCGAGAGATTCACCGACCGCGCTCGCCGCGTCGTGGTCCTCGCCCAAGAAGAGGCGAAGCTGCTCAACCACAACTACATCGGCACGGAGCACATCCTGCTCGGGCTCATCCACGAGGGTGATGGCGTCGCCGCGAAGGCCCTCGAGCAGCTGGGCATCTCGCTCGATGCCGTGCGCGCGCAGGTCCAGGACATGATCGGCACCGGTAGCCAGCAGACGACGGGCCACATCCCGTTCACGCCGCGCGCCAAGAAGGTGCTCGAGCTGAGCCTGCGCGAGGCGCTGCAGCTCGGCCACAACTACATCGGCACCGAGCACGTGCTGCTCGGCCTCATCCGCGAGGGCGAGGGCGTCGCCGCGCAGGTGCTCGTCAAGCTCGGCGCCGACCTCAACCGCGTGCGCCAGACGGTCAACCAGCTCCTCGCCGGGTACCAGGGCAAGGAGACGACCACGGTCGGCGGCGACACCACGCAGCAGGCCGACCCCAAGGGCTCGACGATCCTCGACCAGTTCGGGCGCAACCTCACGCAGGCCGCCCGCGACGGCAAGCTCGACCCCGTCATCGGGCGCGAGAAGGAGATCGAGCGGGTCATGCAGATCCTCTCGCGCCGCTCGAAGAACAACCCCGTGCTGATCGGTGAGCCCGGCGTCGGCAAGACCGCCGTCGTCGAGGGCCTCGCGCAGGCGATCGTCAAGGGCGAGGTGCCCGAGACGCTCAAGGACAAGCAGGTCTACACGCTCGACCTCGGCAGCCTCATCGCCGGCAGCCGCTACCGCGGTGACTTCGAGGAGCGCCTCAAGAAGGTGACGAAGGAGATCCGCACGCGCGGCGACATCATCACCTTCATCGACGAGATCCACACCCTCGTCGGCGCGGGCGCCGCAGAGGGCGCGATCGACGCGGCCAACATCCTCAAGCCGCTGCTCGCGCGCGGCGAGCTGCAGACGATCGGCGCCACGACGCTCGACGAGTACCGCAAGCACTTCGAGAAGGATGCGGCCCTCGAGCGCCGCTTCCAGCCCATCCAGGTGCAGGAGCCGTCGGTCGCCCACACGATCAACATCCTCAAGGGCCTGCGCGACCGCTACGAGTCGCACCACAAGGTCACGATCACCGACGGCGCGCTCGTCGCGGCCGCGAACCTCGCCGACCGCTACGTGCAGGACCGCTTCCTGCCCGACAAGGCGATCGACCTGATCGACGAGGGCGGCGCCCGCCTGCGCCTGTCGATCCTCTCGGCCCCGCCGGAGCTGCGCGAGTTCGACGAGCGGATCGCCGGCGTGCGCACGCGCAAGGAGGCCGCGATCGACGGCCAAGACTTCGAGGCAGCCGCGCGCCTCCGCGACGAGGAGAAGGAGCTGCTCGGCGAGCGGCTCCGCACCGAGAAGCAGTGGCGCTCGGGCAACGGCGGTCCGACCGGCGTGCTCGACGAGGGCGTGATCGCCGAGGTGCTCGCGAACGCGACCGGCATCCCGGTGTTCAAGCTCACCGAGGAGGAGTCCGCTCGCCTCATCTTCATGGAGAAGGCCCTGCACCAGCGCGTCATCGGCCAGAACGAGGCGATCGACGTGCTGGCGAAGACCATCCGTCGCCAGCGCGCTGGCCTCAAGGACCCGCGCCGCCCCTCGGGCTCGTTCATCTTCGCCGGCCCCACGGGTGTCGGCAAGACCGAGCTCGCGAAGGCGCTCGCGGAGTTCCTCTTCGACGACCAGGACGCGCTCATCTCGCTCGACATGTCGGAGTACAGCGAGAAGCACACCGTCTCGCGCCTCTTCGGCGCCCCTCCCGGGTTCGTCGGCTTCGAGGAGGGCGGCCAGCTCACCGAGAAGGTGCGTCGCAAGCCGTTCTCCGTCGTGCTGTTCGACGAGATCGAGAAGGCGCACAGCGACATCTTCAACTCGCTGCTGCAGATCCTCGAGGAGGGTCGTCTCACCGACGGCCAGGGCCGCGTGGTCGACTTCAAGAACACCGTCATCATCATGACGACGAACCTCGGCACGAAGGACATCTCCGGCGGCCCCGTCGGCTTCGTCCTCGAGGGCTCGGCCGAGAACGACTACGACCGGATGCGCGCCAAGGTGCGCGAGGAGCTCAAGCGCAACTTCAAGCCCGAGTTCCTCAACCGCGTCGACGAGATCGTCGTCTTCCCGCAGCTGAGCCCCGACGAGCTGCTGCAGATCGTCGACCTGTTCATCGCTCGCCTGGCCGAGCGACTGCTCGACCGCGACATGACGATCGAGCTGACGGAGGCCGCGAAGCGCCGCCTCATCCACATCGGTCACGACCCGGCGCTCGGCGCCAGGCCGCTGCGCCGTGCGGTGCAGCACGAGATCGAGGATGCGCTCAGCGAGAAGATCCTGCACGGCGAACTCGCGGGTGGCGAGCACGTGACCGTCGACTTCGCCGACGACGAGTTCGTGTTCACCCACACGAGCCCGGAGCCGCACGAGCCGGCACTCACGCCGGCCGACGCGGCGTAGGCAAGAGCGAGGAGAGGGGGCCCACGGGGCCCCCTCTTCTGCGTCGGTCGACGGGAGTTCACCGGCAAGTCACCTTTGGGGCTCGCCACCGGCTACCGGGGTCCATAGAGTCAGAGTCGGTGCGACGAAGCACCTCCCTCTGTTCCCCTGCACCTCGGAGATCCTGTGAACAACAAAGCGAAGCGCTCGCTCGCGGCCGGAGCGGCCTGCGCGATGGGCGTAGGGCTGCTCGTCAGCAGCCCGGCGGTCGCGACAGCCGCGCCCATCGTCGTCGACCCGGCCACCACCGCGGTGGTCAACCTGCTGCACTTCAACGACTTTCACGGTCGTCTCGACGCGACCTCGACGGTGCAGTTCGCCGGCACCATCGAGCAGCTGCGAGCCGACTACCCCGAGTCGACGGTGCTGCTCTCCGGCGGTGACAGCATCGGCGCCTCCAACTTCACGTCCTCCTCGCAGGACGACGAGCCGACCATCGACGTGCTGAACGCCATGGAGCTCGACGCGTCCGCGGTCGGCAACCACGAGTTCGACCGCGGCGTCGACGACCTCACCGGTCGCGTCGCGGGCCTCATCGAGTTCTCGTACCTGTCGGCCAACGTCACGCTCGACGGCGCCCCGATCGGCCCGGCATACGACCTGTTCGAGATCGACGGCATCACCGTCGGCGTCGTCGGTGCCGTCACCGAGCAGACGCCGAGCCTCGTCGACGGCTCCGGCATCGTCGGCGTCGAGTTCGGCGACCCGGTGGTCGCGGTCAACGAGGTCGCGTCCGCGCTGTCGGACGGCGACGAAGCGAACGGCGAGGCCGACGTCATCGTCGCCGAGATCCACGAGGGCTCGCAGCTCTCGCTCGCGCCGAACGCGCCGCAGGCCGAGCAGCAGGCGCTCCTCGGACCTGACGCGGCCGGCGGCGGCGTCTTCGGCAACATCGTCAACGGGCTCTCCGCAGACGTCGACGTGATCTTCAACGGCCACACGCACCGCACGTACTCGTGGCTCGCGCCCGTCCCGGGCGCCCCGGGCGAGACGCGCCCGGTCGTGCAGTCGAACGAGTACTCCAACCTGCTCGGCCAGGTCGTCCTGGCCGTCGACCGCGCCACCGGCGACATCTCGGTCGAGGGGCTCACGAACCACGCCCGCACCACGACGCCTGCCGCCGACCTCGTCGCCGCGTACCCGCGCGTCGCCGCCGTCAAGGCGATCGTCGACGAGGCGGTCGCGCAGGCCGCCATCATCGGCAACGTCGAGGTCGGCTCGATCAGCGGCCCCATCACGGTGCCTTCGCTGTCGAACGGCAACCGCGGCGAGGAGTCGACCGCAGCGCAGATGGTCGCGAACATGTACCGCGAGCAGCTCGCGAGCGACGCCCGCGGCGGCGCCGACATCGGCATCGTCAACCCGGGCGGCGTGCGCGACAGCTTCCTCTACGAGCCGACCGCGCCCGAGACCGAGCCCGGCGTCGTGCGCCTCGCCGAGGCCGACACCATGCTGCCGTTCATCAACAACCTGTGGACGATCACGCTCACCGGCGCCGAGCTCGACGCCGTGCTCGAGGAGCAGTGGCAGCGCTCGATCGACGGCGAGCCGTTCACGTCGGGTCGAACCTACCTGCAGCTGGGCCTGAGCGACAACGTCACCTACGTCTCCGACCCGTCGCGGCCGCTCGACGACCGCGTGAGCGACATCGCGATCGACGGCGAGTTCATCACGCCCGAGCAGGAGATCCGCGTCGCGAGCGCGTCGTTCCTCATCGGCGTCATGGGCTCGAACCCGGGCGACAACTTCTGGTCGTTCGCGGAGGGCGCGGATGAGCGCGACTCCGGCCTGGTCGACCAGGACGCCCTGCTCGGCTACCTCGCCGACAACCCCGGCCTCGCCCCCGACTACTCGGTGCGCCACGTCGACCTCGTCGGCCTGCCCGGCACGGTCTCGGGCGGCTCGGAGCAGACGGTGGAGGTGCGTCAGGTCGACCGCATCCGCTCGCTCGGTGCTGACGCGTCGTCGACGGTCGAGATCGTCGACGAGGCCGGCACGGTGCTCGGCGCCGGCGACGTGGTCGTCAACACCGACGCGAACGGCGCTCCGCTGACGACCTCCGCGACGGTGACCTTCACGGTGCCGCCGGCGGCCGACCTCGCTGCGGCGGTCCGCACCCTCTCGGTGCGCACCGACAACGGCACGATGATCCCGTTCCAGCTCGAGGTGTCGCCGACCGACCGCATCGCGGGCGACGACCGCTTCGCCACGGCTGTCGAGCTCTCGCAGAGCGCGTACGCGGGCGGCGCGGATGTCGTCTACGTCGCGAGCGGCGAGAACTGGCCCGACGGTCTCGCAGCGGGTCCCGCCGCGGCGCACGAGGGCGGCCCGCTGCTCCTCGTCCGCAAGGGTGAGGCACCGCAGATCGTGCTCGACGAGATCGCGCGCCTCGGCGCCGAGCGCGTCGTGGTCGTCGGCGGCGAGCCGACGATCAGCGCCGCGACGCAGGCGCAGATCGACGCGCTCGCGACCGTGACGACCGTCGACCGCGTGGCGGGCGACGACCGCTACGAGACGGCGCAGCTCATCGCCGACTACGCCTTCGAGACCGCGTCGGGCGCCTACGTGGCGACCGGTCGCAGCTTCCCGGATGCGCTGTCGGCCGGTGCCGCCGCCGGTCACCTCGACTGGCCGCTGCTGCTCGTCGACCCCGACGAGCAGGTCCCGGCCGCGACGCTCGGCTCGCTCGACGCGCTCGGCGCGGACCTCGTGCGCATCGTGGGCTCGTCGAAGACGGTGCCCTCGGCGGTCGCGGGCGAGTTCGTCGACGCCGGCTTCACGGTGAGCCGACTCGGCGGCGTCGACCGCTTCGCCACGTCGGCCATCATCACGGCCTCCGCGTTCGCCGCGCCGCTCGACGCGGCGTACCTCGTCTCGGGCGAGCACTACCCCGACGCCCTCGCGGGCGCCGCGGTGGCGGGCGCGACCGACGTGCCGATGCTCATCACGCGCAACCAGTGCGTGCCCGACTCGGTGCGCGACGAGCTCGAGCGCCTGCAGGTCTCGACGGTCTGGCTGATCGGCGGCGAGCCGACGCTCAGCCCCGCGCTCGAGTCGCTGACGGTCTGCGGCTGATCGCACGATCGGCTGATCGGCCTCGCGGCTGATCGGCACGGAGGGGCGGGGCTGCGGCTCCGCCCCTCCGGCGTGTGGGCGGCGGCCGCTACCGTGCCGCGCATGAGCAGGATCATCTTCGACACCGCGACCACGCTGAACGGCTTCCTCGCCGACGACGAGCACTCCCTCGCCTGGCTCTTCGCCGTCGACGGCGGCGACGACCCCGACGAGACGCTGCTGCCGCAGGGCGCGACGGTCATGGTCGAGGGCTCGCACACCTACGAGTGGAGCTTGCGCGAGTGGGACATCGTCGAGCAGCCGGGCAAGTGGCAGGAGTTCTACGGCGACCGCCCCGTGTTCGTCTTCTCCACCCGCGAGCTGCCCGTGCCCGAGGGCGCCGACGTGCGCTTCCTGCGCGGGACGGTCGCCGAGGCGCTGCCGGCCCTCCGCGAGGCCGCGGGCGACGGCGACATCTGGGTCGTCGGCGGGGGAGACCTCGCCGGTCAGTTCCTCGACGCGGGCGCGCTCGACGAGATCGCGATCTCGATCGCGCCGATCGCGCTCCGAAGCGGGGCGCCGCTGCTGCCGCGCCGCGTGGAGTCCGATCGCCTGACGCTCATCGAGGCGCGCCAGGTCGGGCAGTTCGCCCGACTCGTGTACCGGGTCGGTCAGGAGGCATCGGCGTAGGCTCGGGAGCGTGACCGTCGACGCAACCGCACCCGACTCATCCGCCGCCGACCCCTCCGCGCTGACCGTGCGGCCGGCCCGCACCGGCGATGTGCGGGCGATGCGCGACCTCATCGAGCCGTACGTGCGGCGGCGGATCCTGCTCGGCAAGGAGCTCGTCACGCTCTTCGAAGCGGTGCAGGAGTTCGTCGTCGCGGAGCGCGACGGACAGGTGGTGGGCTGCGGAGCGCTGCACGTCATGTGGGAGGACCTCGGCGAGGTGCGCACGATCGCGGTCGCCGAGGGCGTGCTGGGCAAGGGCGTCGGCCACGCCATGCTCGAGTCGCTCGAGCAGCGCGCCGCCGACCTCGGCCTCTCGCGCCTGTTCTGCCTGACCTTCGAGACGGAGTTCTTCAGCCGGCACGGATTCGTCGAGGTCGCCGAGCAGGTCGTCGGCCCCGACGTCTTCGCCGAGCTCGTGCGCTCGCCCGACGGCGGCATCGCCGAGTTCCTCGACCTCGCCCACGTGAAGCCGAACACCCTCGGCAACACGCGCATGCTCAAGCGGCTGTGAGCCGCCGCTCGCCTACCCTGTATCCGTGACCCAGGCATCGACAGCGAAGCGCCGCGCCGCCGTGCGCCGGCGCCGCACGATGCTGGGACTGCTCGCGATCCTCGTCGCGGCGGCGGTCGTGCTGCTCGTGTGGCGGCCGTGGGAGGCCCCCGAGGCGGCGCCCTCGGCGGCGCCCAGCGAGAGCGCCGCACCGTCGGCGACCCCGGAGGCGAGCGAGTCGCCCACCCCCACGCCCAGCGGGCCGTTCACGCCCGTCGGCGGCAGCGACGAGACCGCAGAGCCGACCGAGCCGTGCGCGCCCGAGCAGATCACCATCGTGCCAGCCGTCGACAAGCCCGCCTACGCGGCCGACGAGCGCGTGCAGCTGTCGTTCACGATCGAGAACACCGGTGAGGGCGCGTGCTCGCTCAACGCGGGCACGAGCGTGCAGGAGTACGAGATCCGCGCCGGCGACGACGTCGTGCACCGCTGGTCCGACTGCGCCGCCGACGTGCAGGACAACGTCGTGCAGCTGCAGCCGGGCCAGCCGCAGTCGACCGTGCCGGTCGAGTGGGACCGCACCGCCTCGTCGATCGAGACCTGCACGGCCGAGCGGCCGCAGGTGCCCGCAGGCGGCGCGACGTACGAGCTGAGCGTGCGCGTGGGTGACTACGCGAGCCGGCAGAGCGCGCAGTTCATCCTCGAATAGCCAGCGAGGCCGCCCAGGCGCTACGTTTCGTTCAGGTTCGTGATGCGGAGGTGGCCATGGCCGAGCAGGCAGCTCGCGGTGCAGAGGTCGACGTCGACGTCGTCGTCGTGGGGGCGGGTCCCGCAGGGCTCTCCGCAGCGACCGCGATCGTCGAGGCAGGCATGACCGTCGCGGTGCTCGAGGCGCGCGATCGCGTCGGCGGCCGCACGTGGACGGAGCACGTCGACGGCGCCATGCTCGAGCTCGGCGGCCAGTGGATCTCGCCGCACCAGACCGTGCTGCTCGAGACCATCGAACGGCTCGGGCTCGAGACGTTCCAGCGGTATCGCGACGGCGAATCCGTCTACGTGCTGCCCGACGGCGAGGCACGTCGCTACACGGGCGACTTCCCGATCGAGCCCGCGACCGTCGCCGAGCTCGACCGCCTCATCGGCGTCGTCGACGCGCTCGCCGCAGAGGTCGACCCCGAGGCGCCCTGGTCGCACCCGCGCGCTCGCGAGCTCGACACGGTGCAGTTCGACGCGTGGCTGCGCGAGCAGACCGACGACGCCGCGGCGGCCCACCTCGCGGCGCTCTTCATCGGCCCCGCGATGCTGACGAAGCCCTCGCACGCGTTCTCGGTGCTGCAGGCGCTGCTCATGGCCGCGAGCGCCGACGGGTTCTCGAACCTCGTCGACGAGGACGAGATCCTCGACCGCCGGGTGGTCGGCGGCATGCAGCAGGTCAGCACGCGCATGGCCGAGGCGCTCGGCGACGCGGTGCACCTCGGCGCGCCCGTGCGACGCATCGAGCGCAGCGACGACGCCGTGACGGTCGTCGCCGACGGGGTCGTCGCGCGCGGTCGCCGCGTCATCGTCGCCGTGCCCCCGAACCTCATCACCCGCATCGACGTGCAGCCGCCGCTGCCGCGCCGGCAGCACCAGCTGCACCAGCACCTCTCGCTCGGCCTCGTCATCAAGGTGCACGCCGTCTACGACCGCCCGTTCTGGCGCGACGCCGGCCTGTCGGGCACGGGCTTCGGGCCGGACGAGCTCGTGCACGAGCTCTACGACAACTCGAACCACGACGACCCGCGCGGCACGCTCGTCGGCTTCGTATCGGACGAGCACGCCGACGAGGCGTTCCGCTGGAGCGACGAGGAGCGCCGTCGGCGGATCCTCGAGTCCATCGGCCGCTACCTCGGCCCCGAGGCGCTCGAGCCGGTCGTCTACTACGAGAGCGACTGGGGCAGTGAGGAGTGGACGCGCGGCGCCTACGCCGCGAGCTACGACCTCGGCGGCCTCCACCGCTACGGCGCCGACCAGCGCCAGAGCGTCGGCCCCATCCACTGGGCGTGCAGCGACTTCGCGGGGCACGGCTACCAGCACGTCGACGGAGCGATCCGCTCCGGTCGCGCGGCGGCCGCCGAAGCGGTCGCGGCACTCGCGGCCTAGCGCCGCTCGCGTCGGGGCGGCCCGTCCCGGCGCATGGATCTCGGCTCGCCGAGACGGAGGAAGGACTCCAGATGAGCGAGACTCGCACCCGCAGCTCCAAGGGGCTCGCGGCCGGCTCGGTCGGACTGATCGGCGCGATCGTCATCGGCATCTCGTGCATCGCGCCGGCGTACACGCTGACGGCCGCGCTCGGCCCGACCGTGTCGGAGGTCGGCGTGCAGGTGCCGGCCATCATGCTCGTGGGCTTCCTGCCGATGCTGCTCGTCGCCTTCGGCTACCGCGAGCTCAACAGCGCCATGCCCGACTCGGGCACGACGTTCACGTGGGTGACGCGCGCGTTCGGCCCGTGGCTCGGCTGGATGGGCGGGTGGGGCCTCATCGCCGCCACCATCCTCGTGCTCTCCAACCTCGCCGGCATCGCGGTCGACTTCTTCTTCCTGCTGCTGTCGCAGATCTTCGGGCAGCCCGCGATCGCCGACCTCGCGGGCGAGGCCGGCATCAACGTACTCGTCTGCCTGCTCTTCATGGCGGGCGCGACCTTCATCTCCTACCGCGACGTGAAGACCACGCAGCGGCTGCAGTACTGGCTCGTCGGCATCCAGGTGCTCGTGCTCCTCGGCTTCGCGGCCGCCGCGATCGTGCGCGTCGTGAACGGCACGGCGTTCGACGCGACGCCCGTCGAGGCATCCTGGTTCAACCCCTTCGCGGTCGACTCGTTCACGGCGTTCGCCGCCGGCCTCTCGCTCTCGATCTTCATCTTCTGGGGCTGGGACGTCACGCTCACGATGAACGAGGAGACGCGCGGCTCCGACAGGACGCCCGGTCTCGCGGCGACGTGGACCGTCGTCGTCATCATGGTGCTCTACCTGCTGCTGGCGATCTCGCTCATCGCCTACGCGGGCGTCGGGGAGGGCGAGTTCGGCCTCGGCAACCCCGAGATCCAGGACAACGTGTTCTTCGCGCTCGCCGGCCCCATCCTCGGCCCGCTCGCGCTGCTCGTCTCGCTCGCCGTGCTCATGAGCTCAGCGGCGTCGCTGCAGTCGACGTTCGTGAGCCCGGCGCGCACCCTGCTCGCGATGGGGCACTACGGCGCGCTGCCGAAGCGGTTCGCGTCGGTGACCGAGCGGTTCAAGTCGCCGGGCTTCGCGACCCTCGCGGCGAGCGCCGTCGCGAGCGGCTTCTACGCGGTGATGCGCTTCATCAGCGAGAACGTGCTGTGGGACACGATCACCGCGCTCGGCATGATGATCTGCTTCTACTACGGGCTCACCGCGTTCGCGGCGGTCTGGTACTTCCGCCGCACCTGGTTCACCTCCTGGCGCACCGCGCTGTACCGGCTCGTGTTCCCGGGCATCGGCGGCCTCGTGCTCGCGATCCTCTTCGTCACGACGCTCATCGACTCGATGGACCCGGAGTACGGCTCGGGGTCGAACATCGGCGGCGTGGGCCTCGTCTTCGTGCTGGGCGTCGTGACGCTCGGCATCGGCGTCGTGATCATGGTCGTGCAGTCGATCCGCGAGCCGGCGTTCTTCCGCGGCGAGCGCATCGCGATCGGCGCCTCGGACGGCGGCCGCGACATGGACCTCGACACGGCGATGCTCGAGGTGCCGAAGCCGGTGGCGGGGGACAAGGCGCAGTAGCGCCTCAGAAGGCCGGGACGCCGAGCGGGTCGACGACCGGCGCGGCCTCCCGGCGCCCCTCGCTGATGGTCTCGGGCACCGCGTTGCGCACGAGCGCGACCGACTCGTCGATCACGCGCGAGTAGCCGAGCCGCCGGGCCTCGGTGACGCGGCGCTTCGCCGCCGACGCGGCGCGGATCTCGCCGGCGAGCGAGATCTCGCCGATCGCCGCGAGCCGGCGCGGCAGTGCGACGTTCTTCTCGGCGCTCGCGATCG